>NZ_JARVSZ010000005.1:0-1089805 GCF_030208955.1 Rhodococcus sp. MEB041 | reverse complement strand
ACACACTGTTGAGTTCTCAAAGAACACGCACACACCACCACCACCCACACGAAGCAGGAGGATCTGGGGCAACCGTTCCAGCCTAGCCAGCCGCACGGAGCCGAGTCAAGACTCGAACTCTTCGGTGACCAGGATGTCAGATGATCTACGGAGCCGGTGATCGAGGCCTTGCGGTCTCGGTCCGTGTCCGTGTCGCTCTGACTCGACAAAAGTTACGCGACGGATAACAGTGCGTCAAATCCGCAGGTCGGCCACACGACGGGCTCGCGACCATGCAGGTCAGCGCGCCGCTCCGGCGCCTCGCGGGCCTTCGAGTGCTCGAACCCCGACTGTGACCCCGCGCACGCGTGGCTCACACCGAGCGCCGTACGCCGGCCATGTTCTTCTTACCCCGACGCAGCACCAGCCACTCACCGTGCAGGAAGTCGTCCGCGGAGGGAGTCCAGTCCTCGGCAGCGATCTTCTGGTTGTTGACCGACACTCCCCCCTCCTTCACCACACGACGGGCGGCGCCCTTCGACTCGCACAGCGACGTGTCGACAAGAAGGTCGACGATCGTGCGCTCCTCCCCTGCCGGCAGCTCGGCGACGTCGGTCTCCGACAGCGCGGCCGACAGTGTCCCCGCGTCCAGGTCGCGAAGCTCTCCCCGGCCGAACAGGGCGGAGCTGGCAAGTTCGACGGCCGCGGTGTTGTCCGCGCCGTGCACCAGCGTCGTCATCTCCGCAGCCAGTCGCTTCTGCGCCGCGCGGGCCTGGGGTCGTTCTGCCGTCGCCGCCTCGAGTTCCGCCAGCTCGTCACGATCGAGGAACGTGAACCAGCGCAGGTACTTCACGACGTCGGCGTCGGCCGTGTTCACGAAGTACTGGTACCAGGCGTACGGCGACGTCATCTCGGGGTCGAGCCACAGGCTTCCGCCACCGGTGGACTTACCGAACTTCGTGCCGTCCGCCGCAGTGACCAGAGGAACGGTCAGCCCGTGCACGGCGTCGCCGTCCATACGTCGGGTGAGATCGATGCCCGCGACGATGTTGCCCCACTGATCCGATCCGCCGACCTGCAAGGTGCATCCGTGCTGCCGATGCAGGTGTAGGTAGTCCTGCGCTTGCAACAACATGTAGCTGAACTCGGTGTAGGACATCCCGTCCGATTCGAGGCGCTTCTTCACCGTGTCCCGCGCCAACATCACGTTGACGGAGAAGTGCTTGCCGATGTCGCGGAGGAAGTCGATGGCCGACAGCGACGCGGTCCAGTCGAGGTTGTTCGCGATGACCGCAGCGCCGGCACCCTCGAAGTCGACGAAGCGAGAGAGCTGACCCTTGATGCGATCGGCCCACTCGGCCACCTTGTCGCTCGAGTTCATGACGCGTTCGCCGACGTCACGCGGATCACCGATGAGTCCGGTGGCTCCGCCGGCCAGCACGATCGGACGATGACCCGCACGCTGGAAACGTGACAGGACCAGCAGCGGAACGAGGTGCCCTGCGTGCAAGCTCGGTCCCGTCGGATCGAATCCCGCGTAGAGGGTGATCGGGCCGTCCGCGGTGGTCGCCGCTGTCAGTGCCTCGATGTCTGTCGACTGGGCTATCAGTCCACGCCAGGTCAGGTCCTCGATGATGCTCACACCGCTGATTCTTTCGCATGCACGCACGTCACCCGACGGCGCCCTCAGGCCTGAGTACCGGGCTCCCCGGCGGGGTCTGTCGGAGCTCGCGGGCTCCGTCGATAGGCAGACACGGCCACCGAGGGAATCCAGAAACGCCACGGACGGTCGGGAGCGGTGGACACGCCGACACGAGGACCTGACTGTACCGGTGACGCCGTCTCGTCCGACAGCGTCACCGACACCTCCGCGCTCTCGGCGAAGACACGAACACCGTTGTGGGCCAACGACAGTGCGAGAACACTCCCGACGTTGCCAGGTCCGCGCGCCATGCCGAACTTCGGTGCGCGGGGCCTCCGCGTCCTGGCGACCGCGAGACCGTCGACGACCTCACCCGCGCGGATCAGGACGGCGCCGGCCGTTCCGTCAGGACCACAGACGATGTTCGCGCACAGATGCATCCCGTAGCTGAGATAGACGTACAGGCGACCGGGCGGCCCGAACATGACCGAGTTGCGCGGTGTGGGGCCTCGGAACGAGTGCGCCGCGGGGTCGGGCCAGGGTCCGCCGGGATCTCCGCCGTACGCCTCCACCTCGACGATGCGCAGCGTGACGCCGGCGCAGGTCAGACTGGCGCCGAGCAGACGCGTCGCCGCGTCGACGGGAGTCGTGGACCCGAGAAGTCGTTCGGACGGCAGTACGGGGCCGGTCATGTCGGCGATCGACGAGTCGCGGTCGCTCCCGTCACTCCGCGATCGGAGCGGGCGCGGTCGCCCGAGCCAGAATGTCCTCGTGCTCGGCGTCGGTGGCGTCACGCGCATCGTCGATGAGCAGCACCGGAATGCCGTTCTCGATGGGGTAGACACGGCGCAGCCGGGGGTTGTAGAGCAGCTCGTCCTGGATCAGTAGAAGCGGACCCTTGTCCTGCGGGCAGGCGAGAATGCTGTGCAAGCGAGCATCGACGCTCAAGAGGACTCCTCGTTCCGTCGTCGCGTCGGTCTTCCGACGCGATCTCACCCTACTGATGCGCGGTGAAGCGCTCCGCCGCCACTGCCTTCGTCATGCGCTTGTACTCGCCGGACGTCGACGCCAGATACCAGGTCTTGACCCCCGGACCGGGCAGTCCGGCAGCGCGAAGCGTGTCGTCGAGTGGTCGGAACGCGCGGCTCAGCGGGATGTCTGCGACCACGTGCACGACGTCGGGTCGCTCGGCCGGATCCAACACCAAAAGCGCGTCCGACACCATCGACGCCGTGAGGTTCTGACCCGCCCGCACGGTCACCGCGCACACCGACCACTGGTCACCGTGCTCCCCGATGCCGTACGCCACGGCCAGGTCCACCGGCTCCGCCTCGCCGATCGCGTCGGCTATCGGCTGCGGGTAGACGGGTCCGCGTGCGGTGGTGATCACCGAGCGCTTGTGCCCGAGCAACCAGTAGTCACCGCCCTCGTCCCGGCGGAACAGCAGGTTGGTCGGAGTCCACACGTCGCCGGCACTGAAGACACCACGCATGAACGCGCCGCTGGAGTCGTCCAGTCCGGGGCGGCCGAGCAACAGGCCGGGTTCGCCGGTCTCGCAGTGTCGGACGAATCCCTGCTCGTCCACGAGGTACCGACCCGAGACGGCGTCGTATGCCGCGAGTTCCACCCGTGCACTGCCCGGCAGCGGGCGACCCTTTGCCCCGATCTTCGTTCCCGCCACGTTCGCGAGGACGACGTCGCCCTCGGTGGACGCGTAGAACTCGAGTACCCGCGCAGGTGCCAGTCGTTCGAGCGTGTGCCGCCACAGGTTGGTGGGCATGCCCGATCCGATGAGGAGCCGTACGGCGTGCTGTCCTCGGTGCGGAAGGGACTCCGACGTCAGGATGTCCCGCATCATGGTCCACGTGTAGGACACGACCGTGACGCCGTAGCGCTGCACCTCGTCCGCGAAGCGCTCGGGCTCGACACCGCGCGACAGCGCGATGCGGGACCCGCCCGCCAACGCGCCGCCCACCGCCACGAGCAGTCCGGCCGAATGGTGCAGCGGCGCCAGGCAGTACACGGTGTCGCCGCGGGACAGACCTGCGGAGCTGGCCGTACCGAAGGCCGACAGAGCCCAGCGGTAGTTGGTGATGAACTTGGCATCCAGGGTGTCGTCGTTCCCGCTGAACAGCACGAAGGCGAGTTCCCGTGCGCGCCCGGGGTTGGGGACGTACCACCCCGGCAACTCCACCGTCGACGGGTCGACCTGCTCGAGATCCACGACCAGGTCGGAGTCCTCGATGTCGAGCGAGCGGGACTCGCCGCCGCCCAGGACCAGCACGTCCAGTCCGTGGTCGACGGATCCGGCCAGATTGTCGGGGTCGACGATCAGCAGTTCGACGCGCCCGAGTCGCAGCGACGCCGAGAGATCGCTGGTGGGCTGCAGCATGACGGCCACCGCACCGATGCGGGACAGTGCGGCGACGGCGGCGAGTGCGCTCGGACGTGTCTCCATCAGCACTCCGACGTGCATCGCGGGGCGTACACCGTTGACGATCAGGCCGCGCACCACGTTGTCGATGCGCTGGTCCACGGCGGCGTAGGAGTACACACGGTCGTCGAACACGAAGCACTCACCGGCACTCGCGCGCCGAGCCTGCTCACCGAGCAGACGACCGAGGGAGACCTGCGAATGAGGTTGCAGCTGGCCGAGTCTGGCGAGACGGGGCAGTGTGCGAGCGGCCTCGGACGAGATCTCACGAGACCCCTTCACGGCCCCGGCCGCCGCCGAGGCGATGCCGCGACCGAGACCCAGGCCGACCTCGGCGATGGTGGCCGCGGTGTGGACGAGACGATTTCCCACCGACACGCCGCTCTCCGAGGCCGGGTGCTCGTCGTACCCCATGGCGTGCACCTCGACCGGCCGCGGCCCCAGGCCCTCGCGCCACCGGATCCACCCCGCCGTGCTCGGCCACGTCTGCGTGGCCGCGGTGCTCCCCACCACCAGTCCGAAGTGCCCGGCGCGGAGCCCTGCTTCGTAC
Source organism: Rhodococcus sp. MEB041 (assembly GCF_030208955.1). Taxonomy (NCBI): domain Bacteria; kingdom Bacillati; phylum Actinomycetota; class Actinomycetes; order Mycobacteriales; family Nocardiaceae; genus Rhodococcus; species Rhodococcus sp. MEB041. The sequence continues at coordinate 1,085,200 of NZ_JARVSZ010000005.1, read as the reverse complement.
ACCTTGGCCCGCGGAGCCGCCTTGCGGATGCCGCGCACCGCGAGCGGTTGGCCGATGTCGTCGACCTCCCCCACGAACGCGAGGATCGGCATGGTCAGTTCCGCGAGCGAGACGACCTTGCCGCGGATGGAGAACCCACCCGTCATCATGCGGTTGTGCACGACGAACTGCGTCAACAGTTCCGCGACCGCCGGGCCCGACCAGGCGACCCACCCGTCCATCGCGAGGAACCGGCGCTGGGACTCGCGGGGCAGGAGCGCGTCCCGGTCGTGGAGCTGGAGCAGGAAGTCGATGCGCGACTTGACGGTCTTGGCCGGGTCGAGCAACTGGAACCCGGTGCGGGCCATCCAGTCGGTCACCGCGAGACGCGTGAACACGTGCTCGGCGAGGAACTCGGCACCCTTGGTGGCCACGTTCGCCGGGATCCCGAGAGGGAGCGCCGCGAGGGTGTCCACCGGACTGCCGAACGTGATGATGCTGGCGATGTCGCGACTCGAGCGGTACGCGGCGGCCTGGTAACAGAACATGCCGCCCTGCGAGTACCCACCGAGGTGGACCTCGCGACCCGTCCGCTCGGCGACGATGTCGATGATCTCGCTGATCGCGACGATGTGGTCCGCCAGCGTCCGGTTCCACCCGCCCTCCTCGGTGGCCGGCGAACCGAAGTCGACCACCCAGGGGTCCATCCCCGCCTCGTGCAGGATGCCGACGCCGCCCTGGTCGCGGGTGACGTCGTAGACGTCGGCCGACATCATCATCGGCGGTACGAGCACGACGGGCGGACCCGTCTGCTCGGACTCCGGGAAGTACCGACGCAGCCGGTACATACGATCACGCGCGACCACCGAGAAGGGAGACGGAACGGCATCCGTCTCGAGTCCCCCGAGACGGATGACCTCGAGCCCGTTCTGCGCCGTGGCGACCACACGCCGCAACGACGTCGCGACCGACCCGGTGTCGATTCCCAGCAACTGCACTCCTCGAAGGCGGCATCGATTCGGTCGGTGTGGTCCACGACTCGTCGACCGATGAGGACACAGCGTCTCACACCACTCCGACCGCTCGGATCGGGTCGTCCCGTCAGGCCGTGATCCACGTCCTGAGCTCGCCCGCGGTGCGCTGGACCACGATGATCTGCTCCGCCACCCGCGCGGGCGCGGTACCGCCGCGGCTGTCCCGCGAGCCGATGGATCCGTCGACGGTGAGCACCGAGCGGACCTCCGGCGTGAGCGCCGGGTCGATCGTCGCGAACTCCTCGTCGGTCAGTTCGTCCAGACCCACACCGCGCGACTCCGCACGTCGCACGCAGTCGCCTGCCACCTCGTGGGCGTGCCGGAACGGCACACCGTTGCGGACGAGCCACTCGGCGATGTCCGTCGCCAGCGTGAATCCCGCCGGCGCCAGCTCGCGCAGCCGGTCGGTGTGGAAGGTGAGGGTGGACACCAACCCGGTCAGGGCGGGCAGAAGCATCTCGAGTTGGAGCACCGAGTCGAAGACGGGCTCCTTGTCCTCCTGCAGATCACGGTTGTACGCGAGGGGCTGAGCCTTGAGCGTCGCGAGCAGACCGGTGAGATTGCCGATCAGTCGCCCGGTCTTGCCGCGCGTGAGCTCCGCGACGTCCGGGTTCTTCTTCTGCGGCATGATCGAACTGCCCGTCGACCATGCGTCGGCGAGTGTCACGTAGCCGTACTCCGGGGTGCTCCACGACACGATCTCCTCGGCGAGACGCGACAGGTCCACGGCAGTCATGGCCAGGACGAACGCCGCCTCGGCGGCGAAGTCGCGCGAACTCGTCGCGTCGATCGAGTTCTCCGCGGAACCGTCGAACCCGAGCTCCGCGGCGATCTTCTCCGGGTCGAGTCCGAGCGACGAGCCCGCCAGGGCGCCCGAACCGTAGGGCGACACCGCGGCGCGGCCGTCGAAGTCCCGGAAGCGCTGCACGTCCCGCAGCAGCGGATGGGTGTGTGCGAGCAGATGATGCGCGAGCAGGACCGGCTGCGCGGCCTGCGAGTGCGTCTTGCCCGGCATCGCCGCGTCGGGATGTGCCTGCGCCTGCCCGGTGAGGGCCTCGACCACGTCCAGCACGCCCGCCGACACCCGCCGCACCGCGTCCCGCAGCCACATCCGGAACAGGGTCGCGACCTGGTCGTTGCGCGACCTGCCGGCACGCAACCTGCCGCCGAGCTCGGGACCGACCCGGTCGATCAGCCCGCGCTCGAGTGCGCCGTGCACGTCCTCGTCGGACTCTGCGGGACCGAACGCACCCGAGTCGACGTCGGCGGCGAGCTGATCGAGGCCGGTGAGCATCGCCTCGAGATCGCCCGCCGTCAGCAGGCCGGCCGAGTTGAGCACACGTGCGTGAGCCTTGGAGGCACGGACGTCGTACGGGGCGAGCACCCAGTCGAAGTGGGTCGACTTGCTCAGCGCCGCCATGGCTTCCGCGGGACCCGACGCGAAGCGCCCACCCCACAGAGCGCCCGCGTTGGTGCCGTGAGCGGGTGACGTCACAGGTCCGACTGTCCCTGCGCCGCCACCGCGCCACGGTCACGGCTGGCGGCGATCTTGGACGACAGGCCGTGCAGCTGCACGAAGCCCTTGGCCGACGACTGATCGAAGGTGTCGCCCGCGTCGTAGGTCGCGAGGTTGAAGTCGTACAGCGACTCCCCGCTGCGACGACCGTTCACGACGACGGTGCCGGCGTGCAGCACCAGGCGGATCTCGCCGGACACGTGCTCCTGGGTGTGCTGGACGAAGGTGTCGAGTGCACCCTTGAGCGGCGAGAACCACAGGCCGTCGTAGACCTGCTCGGCCCACTTCTGGTCCGTGTGCCGCTTGTAGCGGCCGAGCTCGCGTTCGAGGGTGACGTGCTCGAGCTCCTCGTGGGCACGGATCAGGACCATGGCGCCGGGAGCCTCGTAGACCTCGCGGCTCTTGATGCCGACGAGCCGGTCCTCGACCACGTCGAGGCGGCCGACACCCTGCTTGCCCGCACGGGTGTTCAGTTCCTGGATCGCCTGCAGCACCGACACCGGGCGGCCGTCGATGGCGATCGGGCGTCCCTTGTCGAACGTGATGACCAGCTCGTCCGGCGCGTTGAAGTTGGCCGTCGGATCCTCGGTGTAGTCGTAGACGTCCTTGGTCGGGGCGTTCCACAGATCCTCGAGGAACCCGGTCTCCACGGCGCGACCCCACACGTTCTGGTCGATCGAGAACGGCGACTTCTTGGTGACGTTGATGGGGATGCTGTTCTCCTCGGCGAAGGCGATGGCCTTCTCGCGGGTCCAGGCGTAGTCGCGCACGGGGGCCAGCACCTCGAGCTCGGGCGCGAGCGTGTTGAAACCGACCTCGAAGCGCACCTGGTCGTTGCCCTTGCCGGTGCAGCCGTGAGCGACGACGGTGCCGCCGTGCGAGCGCGCGTTCTCGACGAGGTGCTTGACGATGAGGGGACGGCTGATGGCCGACACCAGCGGGTAGCGGTCCATGTAGAGGGCGTTCGACTGGATGGTCGGCAGGCAGTACTCGTCCGCGAACTCGTCCCGAGCGTCGACGACGACGGCTTCGACGGCGCCGCAGTCGAGTGCGCGCTGCCGGATGACCTCCATGTCCTCGCCACCCTGGCCGAGGTCGATCGCCACGGCGACCACCTCCTTGCCGGTCTCGCGGCCGATCCAGCTGATGGCGACAGAGGTGTCGAGACCGCCGGAGTAGGCGAGGATGACGCGTTCGGCCATGGGGTGTGTGCTCCTTCGTGTGATTCGGACGTTCTGGGATTCGGACTGGTGGTTCAGCGCGCGAGATTCTCGATGCGGTCGGCGAGCTCGCGTCCGGACAGCGGATCGCGGGCGATCACGAAGATGGTGTCATCCCCCGCGACCGTTCCCACAATCTCGGGCAGTGCCGCGCGGTCCAGTGCACTGGCGAGATAGTGCGCAGCTCCGGGCGGCGTGCGGAGAACAGCCATCGTGGAGCTGGCGTCGGTGGAGACGAGCAACTCGCCGAGCAGCCGGGAGAGCCGATCGGTGCCGCCCGCGACCCCTCGGACCGGGCTGCCGTCCTCGGGAACGACGTAGACGCCCGCACCGCCGTCGGCGGCGCGAAGTTTGACGGCGCCCAACTCGTCGAGATCGCGGGAGAGAGTGGCCTGGGTGGCCTCGATCCCCTCCGCCGCGAGCAGCGACTGGAGTTCCTGCTGCGATCGGACCTGGTGGGTGGAGAGCAGGGCCACGACGCGCGCCTGGCGCCCGGCGCGCGTCGACGACGTCACCGGGCCCTGCGACTCGGCGGTCACGGCGTCCGTCGTCCCGATGCCGCCTGCTCGAGCAGCCACACCAGGACGGCCTTCTGTGCGTGCAACCGGTTCTCGGCTTCGTCCCACACGACGCTGCGAGGGCCGTCGAGCACCGTGTCGCTGATCTCCTCGCCGCGGTGGGCCGGGAGGCAGTGCAGGACGAGTGCCTCCGAGTCGGCACGGTCGAGCAGCGACTCGTTGATCTGGAACGGGCGGAGGGGTCCGACGCGGTCCAGGCCGTCGTTCTCCTGTCCCATCGATGTCCACGTGTCGGTGACCAGCACGTCGGCTCCGGTCGCGGCGGCGATCGGATCGTTCGTGACGCTCACGCTCGCTCCCGTCCGCTCACCGCGCTCCTGCGTGGCCGCCAGCACCGACGGGTCCGGCACGAAGCCCTCCGGGGCGGCGATCGTGACGTCGACGCCGGCGGTGACGGCGCCGAGCATGAGGGAGTGCGCCATGTTGTTGGCACCGTCGCCGAAGTACGAGAGACGCAGACCTCTCAACGATCCCTTGCGCTCGGCGAGCGTCTGGAGATCGGCCAGCACCTGGCAGGGGTGGAAATCGTCGGACAGGGCGTTGACGATGGGCACGCTCGCCCCCGTCGCCATCTGCTCGAGGCGCTTCTGCCCGAACGTGCGCCACACGACGGCGTCGACGTAGCGGGACAGCACGCGCCCGGTGTCCTGCAGCGTCTCCTCGCGTCCGAGCTGCGTGCTGCGGCCGTCGACGACCACTGCGTGGCCGCCGAGCTGCGCGATGCCCATCTCGAACGAGAAGCGGGTGCGCGTCGAGTTCTTCTCGAAGATGACGCCGACGCCGCGCGGACCCTCCAACGGGCGCCGCGAGAACGGCGCCTTCTTGAGTTCGGCTGCGAGAGCGAGGATCTCGGCCTGCTCCTCGGGGGAGAGATCGTCGTCTCGAAGGAAGTGCCGCAGTGTCACGAGGTCGCCTCTGCTGTCGGCCGCGCCTCGTCGAGGACCGCGGGAAGTGCACGGACGAACGATGCTGCCTGCTCGTCCGTGATGATCAGGGGCGGCGCCAGACGCAGGACGTTCGCCTGCGCCGCGTTCACCAGGAAGCCTGCGTGGCGGGCCGCGGTCTCGACATCGGCCGCCACCGGCTCGGTGAGGACGATGCCCAGCAGAAGGCCCGCACCCCGTACGTGATCGACGAGGGGATGTCCGAGCGCCTCGATGCCGTGTCGCAGGATCTTGCCCAGCCGGTCGGCGTGCGAGAGCAGATCCTCGGACGCGAGAGTGCGCAGCACGGCCAGGGCCGCCGCCGAACACACCGGGTTGCCACCGAATGTGGTCCCGTGCTTGCCCGGGGTGAGCATGGCGGCTGCCGGGCCGATGCCGATGCAGGCGCCGATGGGCAGTCCCCCGCCCAGCCCCTTCGCGAGGGTGATGACGTCCGGGACGATGCCGAACCGCTGATGGGCGTAGAACCACCCCGTACGACCGATGCCCGTCTGGACCTCGTCGAGGATCAGCAGGGCGCCGTGGCGCGCGGTGATCTCGCGCGCTGCGGGCAGATAGCCCTCCGGCGGGACGACGACTCCGCCCTCACCCATGATCGGTTCGAGGAAGACGGCGGCCGTGTTCTCGTCGACCGCCGCCTCGAGCGCGGCGATGTCGCCGTAGGGAACGTGCGACACACCGGCGGGCATGGGCTCGAACGGAGCCCGCTTGTCCGCCTGCCCCGTGAGCGCGAGGGCTCCCATGGTCCGACCGTGGAACGCGTTCTCCGCCGCGATGATGTTCGGTCGACCCGTGAGACGCGCGATCTTGAAGGCGGCCTCGTTGGCCTCGGTGCCGGAGTTGCAGAGGAACACCCGAGCATCGCCGCCGGCAGCGTGACCGAGGTGCTCGAGGAGGTGCTCCGCCAGTTCGATCGACGGCGGCGCCGCGTAGAGGTTGGACGTGTGGCCCAGCGTCGTCAGCTGGGCGGAGACCGCCTCGACGACGGCAGGATGTCCGTGGCCGAGGATGTTGACCGCGATCCCGGCGAGGAGATCGAGGTACTCCTTGCCGTCGGCGTCCGTCACCACGGCTCCCGAACCGCCGACCAGCGCCACGCGCGGCACGCCGTAGTTGTTCATCAGCGCATTCGAGAAGCGTTGCTGCAGTTGCTCCGTGCTGGTCATGCCCGTCCTCTCGTACTGCCGTCGTGCACCATCGTGCCGATGCCCTCGCCGGTGAACAGTTCCAGGAGCACGGAGTGCTCGAGTCGACCGTCGATGACATGGGCGCTGGGAACTCCCCCGCGCACCGCGCGCAGACATGCCTCCATCTTGGGGACCATGCCGGCGTCCAGGCCGGGCAGCAGTTCGGCGAGGACGTCCGCCTCGATCTCCGAGACGAGCGACCCGCGGTCCGGCCAGCTCGTGTAGAGCCCCTCGACGTCGGTGAGGACGACGAGCTTCTGCGCGCCGAGCGCCTCCGCGAGGGCCGCGGCCGCGGTGTCCGCGTTGATGTTGTGCACGACGCCGTCCGCGTCGGGAGCGATGGTCGAGACGACCGGGATGCGCCCGGCCTCGATGAGGTCGTGCACGGCAGCGGGATTCACCGTCGTCACGTCGCCCACCAGACCGATGTCGGTGGCGACACCGTCGACGGTCACGGTCCGTCGAGTCGCCGTGAACAGGTGCGCGTCCTCGCCGGAGATGCCGACAGCGTAGGGGCCGTGCGCGTTGATCAGTCCGACCAGCTCGCGACCTACCTGCCCGAACAGGACCATGCGCACGACGTCCATCACCTCGGGCGTCGTCACGCGGAAGCCGCCGCGGAACTCCCCCACCAGTCCGAGTCGAGTGAGCATGGCGGTGATCTGGGGACCGCCGCCGTGCACGACCACCGGGTGGATACCGACGGTGCGCAGGAACGCCATGTCGGCCGCGAACGCTGCCTTGAGTCGATCGTCGATCATGGCATTGCCGCCGTACTTGACCACGACGACCTTGCCCGTCCACTGCTGGAGCCACGGGAGGGCGCCGGCGAGGATGCGTGCGGTGTCGTGTGCAGACACGGGCTCGGACGACGTCATGACGAGTACGCCGAGTTCTCTTCGACGTAGGCGTGCGACAGATCCGTGGTCCTGATCGACGCCGACGCGGAGCCGACACCGAGGTCCACCTCGACCGTGATGTCGACGGCCGAGAGATCGACCTCACGAGCGCCGGGCACACCCATGCTGTCGACGCACACGGGATTGCCGTTGAAGGACACGACGATGCGATCGGGATCGAGCGCGACCGGCGCGATGCCCACAGCGGCGAGAACGCGGCCCCAGTTGGGATCGGAGCCGAACAGCGCCGTCTTGACGAGGGAATCGCGTGCGATGGTTCGCGCCGCCACGAGTGCGTCCTGTTCGGACTCGGCACCACCGACCCTGACGATGATCCGCTTGGTCACGCCCTCCGCATCGGCCATCAGCTGATCCGCGAGGTCGTCGCACACCGCGAGGACAGCGGCGTCGAGTTCCTCCTGTGTCGCCTCGATGCCGCTGGCACCGGACGCGAGGAGCAGCACCGTGTCGTTCGTGGATGTCGCGCCGTCCACGTCGAGTCGGTCGAAGGACTGTGCCGTCGCGTGCCGGAGGGCGCGATCGAGCTGATCGGCGCTCGCCACCGCGTCCGTGGTGACGACACACAGCATCGTCGCCAGCGAGGGCGCCAGCATGCCGGCGCCCTTGGCCATGCCGCCCACGTTCCAGCCGTTCTCGTGGTGGATCGCGGCCTGCTTCGGCCGGGTGTCGGTCGTCATGATCGCGTAGGCCGCATCGGTGCCGCCCGAGATGCCTCCGGCGAGCTCGTGCACCACCTCGGTGACACCGCCGAGCACCTTGTCCATGGGCAACCGGTCGCCGATCAGTCCGGTCGAACACACGGCGATCTCGCCGGCGCCCGTCTCGGTTCCCCAGTCGCTGAGGGTCGATGCGAGGTGCTCGGCGGTACGGTGCGTGTCCTGGAATCCGGGCGCACCGGTGCAGGCGTTGGCGCCGCCCGAGTTCAGGACGACGGCGCGGAGCCGACCGGAGGTCAGCACCTGCTGCGACCACAGGACGGGCGCAGCCTTGATCTTGTTCAGGGTGAAGACACCGGCCGCTGCCAGATCGGGGCCCTCGTTGACCACGAGGGCGACGTCGAGGCCCCCCTTGGCCCGGAGACCGGCCTCGACCCCGGCGGCCCGGAATCCCGCTGCCGACGTCACACCCTGTGTGCGGACGAGAACCCCGGGAGCGCGCGTGGGGGCGCCGGGAGAGGACTGGCTGTGGTCGGTCATGGTGCTGTTCCCACCGTGGAGAGTCCGGCGCTCTCGGGGAGTCCGAGAGCGATGTTCATCGACTGCACCGCGGCACCGGCGGTGCCCTTCGTCAGATTGTCGATGGCGGCGAGGACCACGAGCAGTCCCGCGTCCTCGTCGACCGCCACCTGCAGGTGGACCGCGTTGGACCCGACCACCGAACCCGTCTGCGGCAGCTGCCCCTCCGGGAGAAGGTGGAGGAAAGGTTCGTCGGCGCAGTACTTCTCGTAGGCCGCACGCGCCTCGGAAGCTGACACTGTCGTCGGAGCGGTGCACGTCGCCAGGATGCCGCGCGGCATCGGAGCCAGCACGGGAGTGAACGACACGATCACCTCGGTGCCGGCGATGGCGGACAAGTTCTGCGTGATCTCCGGCGTGTGGCGATGCGCGCCGGCGATGCCGTAGGCACGGACCGACCCCATGACCTCGGAACCCAACAGGTCCGGCTTCGCCGCGCGACCGGCGCCGGAGGTGCCGCTCACGGCCACCACGGTTACGCGGGGCTCGACCATGCCGGCAGCAAACGCGGGCGCCAGAGCCAGCGACGAGGCCGTGGGATAGCACCCCGGGACCGCGATGCGCGTCGCTCCGACCAGGGCGTCCCGACCACCGGGCAACTCGGGCATGCCGTACGGCCAGTGTCCGGCGTGTTCCCCGCCGTACCAGCGATCCCAGGCGGCGGCGTCGGTCAACCGGAAGTCGGCACCGCAGTCGATGATCAGCGTGGAGTCCGACAGCTGTTCGGCGAGGGCGGCTGACTTCCCGTGCGGGAGCCCGAGGAATACGACGTCGTGCCCCTCCAGGGCCGCGGCGTCCGTGTCCACCAGCACGCGGTCCGCGAGCGGAACGAGATGCGGATGGTGTTGCCCCAGCGTGGTTCCGGCGTTTCCACCGGCCGTCAGGGCGCCGATGGTCATCCGGCCGTCGAGCACTGCCGGGTGTCCGAGCAGCAGACGCAGGATCTCGCCACCCGCGTAGCCACTGGCGCCCGCGACGGCCACCCGGGTGCCCGTCGATGTCGATGCACTGTCCATACGATGATTATGCATGACGGTGCAAGCTCATTCAAAAGCGGCGCACCGTCAGTGTCGGAGTTCGGCTCCCACCGCCGTCGCCGCTGCCGCGACGGCGGCATCGCGAGCGGCACTCGCCTCGTCCTCGGTCAACGTACGGTCGGCCGCTCGGAACCGCAGGGCGAAAGCCAGCGACTTCCGGCCGGCACCGACCTGATCGCCGGAGAACACGTCGAAGACACGAATGTCCTCGAGGAGTGGGCCCGCCCCCGACATCAGAGCCGACTGCACGGCGGCGGCCGGGACGGACTCGTCGACGACGACCGCGACGTCCTGCAGCACGGCGGGGAACGGCGAGATGGACGGCGACGGCAGCGGCTCGCGGGTGGGAACGAGATCGAGGTCGATCTCCACCGCGCAGGTCCGCGGCGGCAGACCGGCGCGCTCGAGGACACCGGGATGCAGCTCACCCGCGTGCCCGACCACGACACCGTCGACAACGACTTCGGCACACCTGCCCGGATGCCACGGAAGGTACTGGGCGGACCGGAGTTCCACCTCGACACCGGACGCGCTCGCGATCGTCCTCGCTGCGCTGAAGGCATCGGTGGCGTCGGCAGGACGGCCGGCGCCCCACGGCCCGGGTGCCGTCACCGCACCGGTCAGGACGACGGCGGCGTGCAGCGGCTGCACCGGCAACGACTGCTTCAGAGCGTCGATCTCGTCCTCGGTGGGACGACGGTCGACGGCGAGCGCATCGATCGGGCGCGTGCCCTCGCCCGGTTCGACGACCTGCGCGACGGCGAACAGCGCCAGATCCCGCTGTCCGCGCGAGACGTTGCGCTGGGCGATCTCCAGGAGACCGGGGACGAGAGTGGTCGCCAGTTCGGGTCGGTCCGCCTCCAACGGATTGAGCACCCGCGTGGTCACCCGGCGCGGATCGTCCGCGTCGAGTCCCCAGACGTCGAAGACCCCGGCCGGCAGGAACACGGGCGCGAGGACCTCGACGTGCCCCGTGTAGGCCAGTGCCCGACCCACCGCCCGGCGACGACGCTGGGCGGCGGTGAGTCCGCGGCCCGCGGGAGCGTGCGGCAGGACGGACGGAATGGACTCCAGTCCTTCGAGTCGCAGCACCTCCTCGACCAGGTCGGCGGCCTGACGGAGGTCGGGACGCCACGTCGGCGGCGTCACGACGGCCACCCCGCGCCCGGCCTCGGACACGTCCACGACGACCTCGCACCCGACCTGGGTGAGGCGGCGCACCGCGGTTCCGCTCGGATAGGTCACACCCGCGACCCGGTCCGGCAGGTCGAGATCCATGGTCACGGTGTCGGACACCGTCGGTGCATCGATGTCGGTGAGCAGGGGCTCCACCCGGCCGCCCGCGATCGAGGCCAGCAGTGCGGCGGCACGGTCGAGCGCGCGCACCGGGAGAGCAGAGTCCACCACTCGTTCGTAGCGACGGCTCGCCTCACTGGGCAGCCGGTGACGGCGCGCGGTGCGGAACACGGCGAGCGGGCTCCAGATGGCCGCCTCGAGCAGGATGTCGGTGGTCTCGTCGCCCACCTCGGTGGACGCGCCACCCATGACACCGGCCAACGACACCACGCCGGACCCGTCCGCGATGACGACGTCCTCCGGGTCGAGGGTGCGCACGGTGTCGTCGAGGGTGCGGAGCGTCTCCCCCGCCTCGGCCCGGCGGACCACCAACCCGCCCGACAGCGCGGAGGCGTCGAACGCGTGGAGCGGTTGGCCCAGTTCGAGCATGACGTAGTTGGTGACGTCGACCGCGGGCGAGATGGGTCGCACCCCGGACAGCAGCAGCCGCCGCTGGATCGTCCAGGGGGTCACCGCGGCCGGATCGATGCCCACGACGCGGCGCGCGGCGAAACGGGTGGCACCCGACTCGGAACGGACGTCGACGGGCCACGCCTCGCCCTCGGAGGCGGCCGCGGACACGACGGGCTGCGGGGCGTCGGCGGGATCGACGAAGTCCAGGTCGAAACCGCACGCCAGTTCGCGGCCGAGACCGCGCACGCTCAGGGCGTATCCGCGATCGGGCGTCACGTTGACGTCGAACACGGTGTCGTCCATGCCCAGAACGGCGAGTGCGTCGTCGCCGGGCACGGCCGTGCCGGCAGGCAGCACGAGAATGCCGGAGTGATCCGAACCGATACCGAGCTCGGACACCGAGCAGATCATGCCGTCGGACGTGCGCCCGTACGTGGACCGCGCGGCGATGGCGAACCCGCCGGGCAGAACACTGCCGGGAAGTGCGGCCACGATGAGGTCGCCCTCCGCGAAGTTCCGTGCACCGCACACGATTCCGCGGGGCTCCGCCTCGCCCACCTCGACCAGGCAGAAGCGGATCGGCTTCTTGAACTCGGTCAACTCCTCGATGGACTGCACACGGCCGACGACCAACGGGCCCGTGATCTCCGGAAGGGGGATGACGTCCTCGATCTCGAAGCCGACGGACACGAACCCCGCGTCGAGCTCGTCAGCAGTGACGCTCCACTCGGGAGCGGCCTTCCGGACGACCTCGGTCAACCAGGACTGGGGCACTCGCACGACTTCTCCACTCTCTCTGTCTGAATGCTTGTCTGCAGGGGCCGAGCGTCAGCCGGCCACGCCGAAGGGCAGGCTGAACCGCACGTCGCCCTCGACGATGTCGCGCATGTCGGGAATGTCGTTGCGGAACTGCAGCGTTCGCTCGAGGCCCATACCGAAGGCGAACCCGCTGTAGATCTCCGGGTCGACGCCACAGGCGCGCAGCACGTTCGGATTCACCATGCCGCAGCCACCCCATTCGACCCAGCCCGCTCCACCCTTCTTGCGGGGGAACCACACGTCCACCTCCGCGGACGGCTCGGTGAACGGGAAGTAGTTGGGGCGCATCCGGGTCCGCGTCTCCGGGCCGAACAACGCACGCGCGAACGCGTCGAGCGTGCCGCGGAGATTGGCGAGCGTGAGCCCCTTGTCCACGGCGAGTCCCTCGACCTGATGGAAGACGGGCGTGTGCGTCGCGTCGAGTTCGTCCGTACGGAACGTGCGCCCGGGGCACACCACGTAGATCGGCAGGTCGCGCTCGAGCATCGACCGCACCTGCACCGGCGAGGTGTGCGTGCGCAGCACCTGACGAGACCCCTCGGGCGCGACGTGGAACGTGTCCTGCATCGTCCGCGCGGGATGGTCGGGCAGGAAGTTGAGCGCGTCGAAGTTGAAGTGCTCGGTCTCCACCTCCGGGCCCTCGGCCACCTCCCACCCCATCGCCACGAAGACGTCGGCGACCTGATCGGCGATGACGGTGATGGGATGGCGGGCACCCACCGGGCGGCGGACGGACGGCAGGGTCACGTCGATCGCCTCGGCGACGAGCACGGCCGCGTCACGTTCGGCGAGCAGCACCTCACGACGATCGTCGAACGCGATCCGCACGCGGTCACGCGCCACCTTGACCCGCTTGCCGGCGTCAGCCCGCTCGGTCTTCGGCAGCGAGCCCAACGCGCGCTGTGCGAGCGCGAGGGGCGCCTTGTTCCCGATGTGGTGGATCTTGGCCTCGGACAGAGCGTCGATGTCGGACGCGGCGGCGAAGGCGGACTCGGCCTCGGTGACGGCTGCGTCCAGCGCCGCGTCGGTCAGCGCCTCCGCGTCGGCAACGGCCTGATCGGCCTGCGCTTCACCCTCGTTGCGCTCCACGTCCACACACTCCATCGTCTCGATCGGCGAGCACCTCTGTCGCGGTGCTCCTCACGGTCGCCGGGCAGAACCCGGCGGGGAAAGCCTAGGCGGTGCCCCCGCGGCGCTGCACCCGCGCACCGGCGTACAGACACACGGCGGCCGCGGTGGCGAGGTTGAGACTCTCGGCGCGGCCGTGGATGGGAATGCGCACCCGGTGATCCGCAGCAGCCGCGACCTCGCGGGACAGCCCGTGCGCCTCGTTGCCGAACACCCAGGCGGTGGGCCCGGCCAGCGCGTCGTCGGCGTCGTCGAGGTCCAGTTCACCGTCGACGGTCGTCGCCAGCAGACTGGCGCCGGTCGCACGGACCGCGTCGAGTACCGCCGTCACCGAACGCTCCCGTGCGACGGGGAGATGGAAGAGACTTCCGGCGGACGCGCGGACGCTCTTGCCGTTCAGCGGATCGACACTGTCCCCGGCGAAGATCACCGCGCCGGCGCCGGCGGCGTCCGAGACGCGCAGGATGGTGCCCGCGTTGCCCGGCTCGGAGATGTCGACGACGACCGTCACGAGTGACGGGTTCGCGGCCAACGCCTCGGCCAGGGAGACGACGACGGACGTGCACACGGCCACGATTCCCGGCGGCGTCACGGTGTCCGACAGCGATTTCGCCGCGCGCTCGGTCATCAGCTGCGGCTGCGCACCGGCCGCGGCCGACGCCTCGATCAGTCCGCGGTGCTCGTCGAACCAGCGCTCGGTGGCGAACACCTCGCGCACGACACCGGCGGCGACCGCCTCGGTCACCGCGTTCTCGCCCTCCGCGAGGAAGAGGCCGGTTCGCCGACGTTCGACGCCGCGCTGCAGCTTGACAGCCGAAACGACCCGCGGAGTCCGCTCGGTGAGCGGCGCCGCGGGTCGTGACGGAGTGTCGTCGAAGCGCCTGATCAGGCTGCTTCTCCGGCCGGTGCGTTGATGTCGGCAGGCAGTGCCGCCTTGGCGATCTCGACGAGTGCGGTGAACGCCGCAGCGTCGGAGACCGCGAGCTCGGCGAGGATCTTGCGGTCGACCTCGACCTCGGCGATCTTCAGACCCTGCACGAAACGGTTGTACGTGATGTCGTTCGCCCGAGCTGCCGCGTTGATACGCGTGATCCACAGCTTGCGGAAGTCACCCTTGCGAGCGCGGCGATCGCGGTACGCGTAGGTGAGCGAGTGGAGCTGCTGCTCCTTCGCCTTGGTGTAGAGACGCGAACGCTGCCCGCGGTATCCGCTGGACGCCTCGAGAATCGAACGACGCTTCTTCTGGGCGTTGACCGCCCTTTTCACGCGTGCCACTGGTGAATCCTGTCGTAGTGGGGCCTAGGGCCCGGGTGGGAAAGAGATCAGAGACCGAGAAGCCGCTTGACGCGGGGAACGTCGTTGGGGCTGACGACGGCCTTGCCGTCGAGGCGACGCGTCACGCGCGAGGACTTGTGCTCGAGCAGGTGGCGGCGGCCGGCCTTCTGGCGCAGGATCTTTCCGCTACCGGACACCTTGAATCGCTTCGCGGTGCCGCTGTGAGTCTTCGACTTGGGCATGAGTCCTCAGTTCTGTTACTTCGGTCGGTGGTGCTGGTGGATCCGAACGCTCAGGCGCTCGGTGTGGCTGGTGCCTGCGGCGTCGCCGGCGTCTGCGGAGCAGCGAATGCCGGCGGTGTCGCCTCGGCGGCGGGTGCAGCAGTCGGCGCGGAGGCCGGCGGCGGCACGGTGGCGCGCGGTGCGTTGGACGCCTCCGCTGCCTTCGCCCTGGTCTTGGCGCCCTTGTGCGGAGCCAGGACCATCGTCATGTTGCGGCCGTCCTGCTTGGCCGAGGTCTCGACGAAGCCGTGCTCGGCGACGTCGGCGCCCAGGCGCTGCAGGAGGCGGTAACCGAGTTCGGGCCGCGACTGCTCGCGTCCACGGAACATGATGGTCACCTTGACCTTGGACCCGGCCTCGAGGAAGCGGACGACATGGCCCTTCTTCGTCTCGTAGTCGTGGTCGTCGATCTTGGGACGAAGCTTCTGCTCCTTGATGACCGTGAGCGTCTGGTTCTTGCGCGACTCACGAGCCTTCTGCGCGGCTTCGTACTTGAACTTGCCGTAGTCCATGATCTTGCAGACCGGCGGACGGGCGTCGGGTGCGACCTCGACGAGGTCGAGATCGGCTTCGACAGCCAGGCGGAGTGCATCTTCAACACGCACGATCCCCACCTGTTCACCGCCAGGTCCGACGAGTCGGACTTCGGGAACTCGGATGCGATCGTTGATGCGGGTCTCAGTGCTGATGGGGCCTCCTCGGTAGTGCGGTGACGGATGGTGGTGCTCGACCCGATGCGGTGCGCCGTCCTACGCGCTCCACACCGGCGCTCGTGCTCTCCGTCTACCTCGACACCGTGGCCACCCGATTTGTTCCCGCGGGAACCTTCCGAACGACGAAAACCCCGTCGCTCACGATCGAGATCGCGAGCAGCGGGGTCCGGTACCGACCGGTCGACGGATGTCACCATCCGCGGGCCACCTCGTCTCGTCGACGAAGCGCACCACTTCCCGATGTGGCTGGGAAGGACCGGAACCACTGCCCGGCGAACCGTGCGGTGGTGGGAGTCGGACTCCACTTGCTGCCTCCGGGTTCCGCATCCGTGCCCGGCACTCACGCGCCGACACGGACACACCTGAAGGCGGTCGTGGAAAGAAGAATAACACCAGGTGCCCTCGCGGACCGAATCCGTCCGGTCACGCACCGGGCGGGGACGTCGGTGTCGGCGCATCGTGGCATCGTCTGATGTCATGACGACTCCCGATGATGCCGTTCAGGCCGGTGCTCCCCAGGTGGAGGGCAATGCGCCGCAGCTCGAGCCGGACGTGCGTGAACTGGCCGACGTCCCTGCGATCGAGGTCATCAGCCGCGCCGCGGTGATGCTCATGAGCTCCGCCGCCGAGAAGCTGGGACTCTCCGACGCGGATCCGTCCGACAGCCCCCACCTCGACCTCGACGAGGCGAGACGCGTGATCACCGCACTCGCCGGACTGGTCACGGCCTCCGTGGAGTACCTGGGGCCGCACGCCGGCCCCATCCGCGAAGGGCTGCAGGCACTGCAGAAGGCGTTCCGCGAGCAGTCGGCGCACCCGGACGCGCCCGGCGCCGGGCCCGGCGAGAAGTACACCGGGCCCGTCCACTGACCGTCACGCGACGGCCCGGTCAGGAGACCGCGACAGGCTTGCGCTTGCGGGTCCGCTTGACCGGGACCGGTGGGGTCGAGGCGGCGTCGAGAGACTCCTGCAGGAACTTGCCGGTGTAGCTCTCGGGCACGGCGGCGATCTGCTCGGGAGTGCCCTCGGCCACCATCGTTCCGCCGCCGGATCCGCCCTCGGGTCCCATGTCGATGACCCAGTCGGACGTCTTGATGACGTCCAGGTTGTGCTCGATGACGATGACGGTGTTGCCCTTGTCCACCAGACCGTTGATCACCAGCAACAGCTTGCGGATGTCCTCGAAGTGCAGACCCGTGGTCGGCTCGTCGAGGATGTACACCGTGCGTCCCATGGAGCGCTTCTGCAGCTCTGCGGCCAGCTTCACACGCTGCGCCTCGCCGCCGGACAGCGTGGTGGCCGGCTGCCCCAGACGGACATAGCCCAGGCCCACCTCGTTCAGCGTCTTGAGGTACCGGTGGATCGAGGTGATCGGTTCGAAGAAGTCGGCCGCCTCCTCGATGGGCATGTTCAGCACCTCGGCGATGGTCTTGCCCTTGTAGTGGACCTCGAGCGTCTCCCGGTTGTACCGGGCACCGTGGCATACCTCGCACGGCACGTAGACGTCCGGCAGGAAGTTCATCTCGATCTTCAGGGTGCCGTCACCCGAGCACGCCTCGCACCGGCCGCCCTTCACGTTGAAGGAGAACCGACCCGGCTGGTAGCCACGGATCTTGGCCTCGGTCGTCGCGGCGAACAGTGTCCTGATCTTGTCGAACACCCCGGTGTAGGTGGCCGCGTTGGACCGCGGCGTACGGCCGATGGGTGACTGGTCGACCCGGACCAGCTTGTCCAGCTGGTCGAGGCCGTTGACGCGGGTGTGCCGACCGGGTACCTGACGAGCGCCGTTGAGCTTGTTCGCCATCACCGTCGCCAGGATGTCGTTGACCAGCGTGGACTTGCCCGATCCCGACACGCCCGTCACGGAGGTGAGCACTCCCAGCGGGAAGCTGACGTCGATGTCCTGCAGGTTGTGCTCCCGGGCACCGATCACGGAGATCTTGCGCTTGGGATCGATCGGGCGACGTACCGCCGGGACATCGATGGCCGAGCGACCCGAGAGGTACGCCCCGGTGAGGCTCTCCGCGTTGGTGAGAAGCGTCTCGTAGGTTCCGCTGTGCACGACACGTCCGCCGCGCTCACCGGCGAGCGGGCCGATGTCGACGACCCAGTCGGACGTGCGAATGGTGTCCTCGTCGTGCTCGACGACGATGAGCGTGTTGCCGAGGTTGCGCAGCCGCGTGAGCGTGTCGATGAGCCGGCGGTTGTCCCGCTGGTGCAGGCCGATGGACGGCTCGTCCAGCACGTACAGGACTCCGACGAGACCACTGCCGATCTGCGTCGCCAGGCGGATGCGCTGCGCCTCGCCGCCCGACAGCGTTCCTGCCGCGCGCGACAGCGTGAGGTACTCGAGTCCCACGTCCAGCAGGAAGCCGAGGCGGGCCTGGATCTCCTTGAGCACCTGGCCGGCGATGGCCTCCTCACGCGGACCGAGCGTCAGCGTGTTGAGGAAGTTCGAGCACTCCGAGATGGACAGTGCACACACGTCGGCGATGGACTTGTCCCCGAAATCGCCCGCGGCGATGGTCACGGACAGGATCTCGGGGCGCAGGCGGGCACCCTCGCACACCGGGCAGTCGACCTCCCGCATGTAGCCGTCGTAGCGCTCCTTCATCTGCTCCGACTCGGTCTGATCCATCCGACGGTGCAGGAAGGGCATGACGCCCTCGAACTCGGCGTAGTAGGACCGGGTGCGTCCGTACCGGTTCTTGTAGCGGACGTGCACCTGATGCTCGCTGCCCTCGAGGACGGCACGCTTCACCTTGGCCGGCAGCTTCCGCCACGGTGTGTCGATGTCGAAGCCCATGGCGTCGGCGAGCCCGGACAGCAGCCGGCCGAAGTACTCGGACGTCTGGCCCATGGACCACGGCGCGATGGCGCCGTCCGCCAGGCTCAGATCGGGGTCCGGAACCACCAGTTCGGGGTCGACCTCCTTGCGGATGCCGAGTCCCGCACACTCGGGGCACGCGCCGTAGGGCGAGTTGAACGAGAACGCGCGGGGTTCGAGTTCGTCGACGGACAGCGGGTGCCCGTTGGGGCACGCCAGACGCTCGGAGAACCGGCGCTCACGGTCGGCGGCGTTCTCCTCGCGGTCGACGAAGTCGAGCACCAGGATGCCGTCGGCGAGGCGCAGCGCGGTCTCCACCGAGTCGGTGAGCCGCTGCTTGGACGACGCCTTGACGGTCAGGCGGTCGACCACCACCTCGATGTCGTGCTTGTCCTGCTTCTTCAGCTTGGGCGGATCGGTGAGCTGGTGCACGGTGCCGTCGACGCGGATACGCGAGTAACCCTGCGTGTTGAGCTGCTCGAAGAGATCGACGAACTCGCCCTTGCGGGTGCGCACGACAGGAGCGAGCACCTGGAAACGCAGGCCCTCCTCCATCGCGAGCACCTGGTCGACGATCTGCTGGGGCGACTGCTTGGCGATGCGCTCACCGCACTGCGGGCAGTGCGCCGTGCCGGCGCGTGCGTAGAGCAGGCGCAGGTAGTCGTAGACCTCGGTGATGGTGCCGACCGTGGACCGCGGGTTGCGGTTGGTCGACTTCTGATCGATCGAGACCGCGGGCGAGAGGCCCTCGATAAAGTCGACGTCCGGCTTGTCCATCTGGCCCAGGAACTGGCGCGCGTAGGCCGAGAGCGACTCGACGTAGCGGCGCTGACCCTCGGCGAAGATGGTGTCGAACGCCAGGCTCGACTTGCCCGACCCGGACAGACCGGTGAACACGATGAGACTGTCCCGGGGCAGATCGATGTCGACGCCCTTGAGATTGTGTTCGCGTGCGCCCTGCACTACCAGGCGATCCGCCACGGTTGTCCTCTCCTTCGTCACGGCCCACGGCCGTGCAACGTGCTGCGTCGACTCTCTCGTCGACCGCGTGAACTGCCCACTCTTCGTCGGACATGTCGTGTTCGGACACGACAGGCTTCGACGACCATATGCCCGAGGTCCGACAGACTCGACCGGCCGACGGGCTCCGCGCCCGGCTCACGACCGGTCATCGTGGGTAATCTCACGCTCATGACCGAGAATGCACCGACGATCTCCGACGACTACACCGGCGAGGTGTCCGTGGGGACGGCCTCGCAGCGCCGGACCCTGTCGCACGCCACGATCGTGAAGACCTCGGTGGGCCCGATGGACAACAACGCCTACCTCGTCGTCTGTTCCCGGACGGGCCGATCGCTGCTCGTCGACGCCGCGAACGACGCTCCGACGCTGCGCGCCGTCGTCGACCACGTGGCACCCGAGGTCTCGCTGATCGTCACGACGCACCAGCACTTCGACCACTGGCAGGCACTCGAGGACGTCGCATCGGCGACGGGCGCCCCGTCGGCGGCACATCCGCTCGATGCGGAACCGCTCCCCGTCGCCCCCACCCGCCTGCTCGACGACGGCGACTCCGTGCAGGTCGGCGACGTCACCCTCGACGTGATCCACCTCCGCGGCCACACTCCCGGGTCGATCGCGCTCGCGCTCACGGACCCCGAGAGCGGCGTCGTGCACCTGTTCACCGGCGACTCGCTCTTCCCCGGCGGCGTCGGCAAGACCGACGGAGAGGCGAACTTCGTGTCGCTGCTGGACGACGTGGAATCGCGGATCTTCGGTCGCTACGACGATCGAACGGTCGTCTACCCGGGCCACGGCAAGGACACGACGCTGGGCTCGGAACGTCCTCACCTTCACGAATGGCGGACCCGCGGCTGGTGATCCGTCACCACGATCCGGTCCCCCGCCCGCCCCGCGATTCAATCGCCGGGGCGGGGGGTATGGATACAGTTCGAGAGCGTCACATGCATGTCATGGGCGTGAACAACCGCACTCGTGCAGCCAGAGCAGTCCCCCACACCACAGCCGCAACGCAGGAGGCTCAGTGATTGTCCGCCGGATCGCCCGACCGATGCTCGCATCCATCTTCATCGCAGGAGGCGTGGATGCGCTGCGCAACCCCGCCGGAAGGGCTCAGGCCGCGAAGCCTCTGATCGAGAAGAGCCAGGACGCCCTTCCCGACGAGGTGACGCAGAACGTTCCTTCCGACCCCGAGACGCTGGTCAAGATCAACGCCGCGGTGCAGATCGGCGGCGGATTCCTTCTCGCGACCGGTCGGGCGCCGCGCCTCGCGTCCACCGTGCTCGCGGGCAGCCTCGTCCCGACGACCCTCGCGGGTCACTCCTTCTGGAACGAGACGGACCCGCAGGCGAAGGCGCTGCAGCGCACCCAGTTCATCAAGAACGTCAGCCTCCTCGGCGGCCTGCTCATCGCCGCCGTCGACACCGAGGGCAAGCCGTCCGTCGCCTGGCGCGGTCGCAAGGCGGCCAAGTCGGCCAAGGTCGCCGTCGCCGGCGCCCTCCCGCTGGTGTCCTCCTCGGACAGCTCCGAGACGCTCGCCCACGCCGGCGAGCGCGCCAAGGAGCTCGCGGGCGTCGCCGCCGAGCGCGCACAGCCGCTCGTCGAGATCGCCTCGCAGCGTGGCGCCGAGCTGGCGGACGTCGCCCAGGATCGCGGCGGCAAGCTCGCCGAGCTGGCGAAGGAGCGCAGTGCCAAGTGGGCCGATCTGGCCGCGGCACGCGCATCCGAGTTCGCCGACGTCGCCCAGGATCGCGGCAGCAAGTACGCCGAGATCGCCGCGTCCCGCGGTGCCGAGCTGGCCGAGAAGGCCAAGGCCGACGGCAGCGATCTGGCGGAGAAGTACGGCAAGAAGGCCCGCAAGCAGGCCAAGAAGTCCGGCAAGGACGCGCGCAAGCAGTTCGACGCAGCGCGCAAGGAGTACAAGAAGCAGTACAAGTCCACCAGCAAGGACGCGCAGAAGCAGCTGCAGGCCTCGCTTAAGGAAGCCGAGAAGCGCGCCAAGGAGGCACGGGCCCGCGCCGAGGGCACGGTGCACCAGTACCTCTGATCTTTTCCCCGCAGCACACGGCCGGTGTTCCCGAGAGATCGGGGGCACCGGCCGTTGCCGTCGGGAGCCCGTAGACTTTTCTGGCGCTTCCGTGCGCCGCCGAGAGGTGCACGACCGCCCTCGTCACCCCGCCCTACTCGCGTACAGGAGACCATGTGCCGGATCAGGGCACCCCGACAGATCTGCACGACGCCGACCTCGATCAGGAACAACAGCGCGTCACCCTGCTCTACGACCGCCTCGACGCTCTGCGGACCTATGCACGGTCCCGGCTGAGCGCCGTCCTGCTCCAGACGGGCGGGACACCGCAGGCGCGCAGCGAACGCGAGTCCTACTCGGCTCTCTACAACGACGACATCGCGAAGTACGACGCGTCCGAGAACGGTCTGTGCTTCGGCCGGATCGACGTCGAGGACGACGCGCCGCGCTACATCGGCCGTGTCGGCATCCTCGACGAGGACGACGACTACCAGTCGTTGCTCTACGACTGGCGCGCCCCGCTGGCCCGCCCGTTCTATCTCGCCACGCCCGCCGCCCCCGAGGGCGTCGTACGCCGTCGCCACATCCGGACGCGCAGTCGTCGCGTCACCGGGGTGGCGGACGAGTACCTGGACCTCCGGACGGCGCAGGACGCCGGCGTCGCCACCGGATCGGACGGTGTCGCCGGTGAGAGTGCTCTGCTGTCCGCGCTCAACGCCGCACGCACGGGACAGATGAACGACATCGTCGAGACCATCCAGCGCGAGCAGGACGACATCATTCGGTCCACGCATCGCAGCGTCCTGGTGGTGCAGGGTGGTCCCGGCACCGGCAAGACGGCGGTGGCCCTGCATCGCGCCGCCTACCTGCTGTACACGTACCGCAAGCAGCTGGACAAGAGCGGCGTGCTGATCATCGGACCGAACAGCACCTTCCTCGACTACATCGGCCAGGTGCTGCCCTCCCTGGGCGAGACGGGGGTGCTGCTGTCGACCATCGGGGATCTGTACCCGGGTGTCGACGCGAGCCGCGAGGACTCCGCGCGCGCGGCGGAACTCAAGGGCTCCCTCGACATCGTCGACGTCCTGATCGCCGCCGTGCGCGACCGTCAGGAAGTTCCGTCGGAGCCGGTGTCGGTCGACTTCGACACCTACACATTGCGGATCGACCGCAAGATGGTCACGCGCGCACGGGGACGAGCGCGGTCCTCGCGTCGACCCCACAACCTCGCTCGACCGATCTTCGTGTCCACCATGATCGATCTGCTCGCCGACCAGTTCGCCGCCATCGTGGGCGGTGACGTGCTCGACGGGTCGAATCTGCTGAGCCGTGACGACATAGCCGACATCCGCGACGAGATGCGGGAGAGCCCCGAACTGATGGGTGCGATCGGCGCACTGTGGCCGGAGCTGTCCGCCCAGGACGTTCTCGCCGGGCTGCTGGCCTCGGCCGAACGGCTGCGGACGGCCGCACCGGGGTGGGACCCCGAGGACCGTGCCGCCCTCGAACGGTCGGACGACGGACGCTTCAGCGGTGCCGACGCTCCCCTGCTCGACGAGCTCGCCGAGCTCCTGGGTATCGACGACGCCGCGGAACGCGAACGGGAACAGCGTCGCTGGCGCGCCCAGATCGAGGACGCCCAGGGCGCTCTCGACATCCTGACCGGATCGGCACCGCAGGATCTCGAGGACGAACTCGATCCGGAGATCCTCATGGCGTACGACCTCATCGACGCCGACAGACTCGCCCAGCGTCAGGGGCACGGACGCCGGTTGACGGCGGCCGAACGCGCGGCCGGCGACCGCACGTGGACCTACGGCCACGTCATCGTCGACGAGGCGCAGGAACTCTCGCAGATGGCGTGGCGGATGGTCATGCGCCGCATACCCAATCGATGGATGACCCTCGTGGGCGACGTGGCCCAGACGGGCGACACGGCGGGTGCCTCGTCCTGGCAGGACGTCCTGGGCCCCTATGTGGCGCAACGGTGGAAGCTGACCGAACTCACCGTGAACTACCGCACCCCCGCGGCGATCATGGAGATCGCCCGGCGAGTTCTCTCGACGCTCGACCCGGCCGCATCGATCCCGCGGTCGGTGCGGGACAACGGTGAGACGCCGTGGGCGCATCGAGTCACGGAGGACGATCTGGTGTCGGCGGTCGAACGCCACGTCGCCGCGCATCCGCGCCCGGGGATGTCGGCGGTGCTGGCACCCGCGGACATCGCCGCGCGGCTCGCACACCTGGGGGCCGACGACGTCCGGGTGTGCACGGTGCGCGACGCGAAGGGACTCGAGTTCGACTCGGTGCTCATCGTGGAACCCGCACGGATCGTGGACGACTCGGCCCGCGGCCTGAACGATCTGTACGTCGCGCTCACGCGCGCGACACAGCGGCTGGGAATCGTCCACACATCGCCGCTACCGGACGTGATGGGACCCATCGCCCCCGTGACGCAGTGATGCCGTCACGGCACGAACGGATCGTGCCGTGACGGCATCCAGCGGTGGTTCGAGAGTCAGTGCGTGGTGTGCACGATCAACACGTCGCAGCGCGCCTTGCGAGCCGCATCGGACGGAACCGAGCCGAGCAGGCGGCCGGTGAGCGAGTTCAGTCCACGGTTTCCCACCACGAGCAGATCCGCCTTCACCTCGCCGACGAGCTCGAGCAGCGAGTCGACGGGGTTGCCCACCACGGGACGCTCCTCGATCGACGAGGCGCCGGCCGCCACCGCACGCTCCCGCGCGACACGCAGAATCTCCTGTGTCGGAGCGGATCCCGTGATCTGGTACGCGTCGTCCTTCAGTGCGTCCGCGTCCTGCGAGGACGCCTTCGAGTCCGCCGGGTAGTACGCACACGCGATGTAGAGCGTCGCGGCGGAATCGCCCGACAGCGCTGCCGCCTTCTCCACGGCCCGCAGTGACGAATCGGAGCCATCGGTTCCGACGACGACGTTGCGGTAAGCGCTCATACATTCCTCCAGTGGTCATGTCCCGACGATCATCGAGTGTCGATTCGAGACATTAGTCGCAGCGGCGACCGCCCGACGCGGCTTCCGGTCGAAAGCACGTGTCTCTCCCCTCGCATACATTGAAGTAATGCCACGACCCCGATTCCGGTTGCCCGGACGCGCCTCGACGCTCGGACGACCGGTGATCGTCGTCGTCGCGGTGCTCGTCGTCCTCGCCCTCGCCGTGGCGTCTTTCGCACTTCTGCGCGACTCGAACGGTTCCGCGTCGTCGGTGCGGACCGAGGACGCCGTCCGCACACTGCCGGAGAGTCCGGGCAGCAGTGCCACCGTCGACATCGACACGACGCTGTACCTGCCGGACACGGACGGGCCC
This sequence comes from Rhodococcus sp. MEB041, assembly GCF_030208955.1. Taxonomy (NCBI): domain Bacteria; kingdom Bacillati; phylum Actinomycetota; class Actinomycetes; order Mycobacteriales; family Nocardiaceae; genus Rhodococcus; species Rhodococcus sp. MEB041. The sequence continues at coordinate 1,060,368 of NZ_JARVSZ010000005.1, read as the reverse complement.
GTACCGGCGGTGTTGTTGGCCCACGGCTTCGGCGGCGACAAGAACTCGGTGGCCGCCCAGGCACGGGATCTCGCGTCGCGAGGGCTCGTCGTCCTCGCGTACAGCGCGCGCGGCTTCGGCCTCAGCACCGGCAGCATCGGCCTCAACGATCCCGATCGTGAGGTGGCCGACGCTCGCGGGCTGATCGACTACCTGGCCACTCGCCCCGAGGTGCAACTCGATTCCCCGGGTGACCCTCGGGTCGGCGTCGCCGGTGGTTCCTACGGCGGCGCGCTCGCGCTCATGGCGGCCGGAACCGATCCTCGCATCGACGCGGACGCCGCCTCGATCACGTGGAACGACCTGAACCAGTCCCTCTTTCCCAACTACTCGGTGGCCGAGCCGTCGTCGCAGGCACCGACACCCGCCGTGTCCGAGGGCAGCGACGCCGGCGTCCTGAAGCGCGGCTGGGCCGGCATCTTCTTCGGCGCCGGTGCGGCCCCCGCTCCCGGTGGAGCCGGCGACGCTCCGACATCGACCGCCCCCGCTGGAGCATGCGGCCGGTTCGCCCTCCAGGTGTGTCTCGCGTACGCGGAGTCCGCGGTGAGCGGACAACCGTCCGAGGCCACCAGCGAACTGCTGCGTGCGCGCTCGCCCCGGTCGTTCGCCTCCTCGATCACCGCACCCACCCTGCTCGTGCAGGGCCAGCGCGACACCCTCTTCGGACTCGACCAGGCCGACGCCACCGCGCGGCAGATCGCGGCGGCCGGTGGCTCGGTCCAGGTGCGGTGGTTCGACGGCGGCCACGATGCCGGCGGGACCGACGCCACCGCGGACGGTGCGGTCGCCGACTTCCTGGTGCAGCATCTGATCGGGGACGGGACCGACTCCCCGCGCGCCGATTCGGCGTTCACGTACGCGTTGGCGGGCGATCCGACCGACCAGGGCGATCGGGCTCGCGAGCTCACCGCCGCCGCGTATCCGGGGCTCTCGGACGCCACTCCGACCGAACGCCAGGACTTCCCGCTCACCTCGGCCACCGGCAACGACACTCAGACCGTCGTCCGGCCGCCCGGTGGGTCCCCGGCTGCTCTCACGTCTCTGCCCGGGGTCGGCTCCGCCTCGGTCCTCGGCGGCGCCGCGGCCGGGCTCGGCGGGGCCGCGAGCGCACTCCTGACGGGCGACATCCCGGGACAGACCGCGTCGTTCGTCACGGAGCCGCTCGACTCGTCGTACACGATCGTCGGTACGTCGTCGGTGTCCGTCACCGTCGGTCCGACCACCTCGCCGAGCGGCACCGTGCTCTTCGCCAAGCTGTACGACGTGTCTGACGACGGTCGACGCACTCTGCCCAACGGCCTGGTGTCCGCGGTGCGGGTCCCCCCGTCCGACCAGCCCTCCACGGTGAGCGTCACGTTGCCGGGCATGGCATACCAGGTCGCCGCCGGGAATCGCGTCGAGGTGGCGTTCTCCACCACCGACCAGGCCTACGCCGTCCCGCTCGAGCCCGCGGCGGTGTCGGTCACACTCTCCGACGCCACGCTCGCGCTGCCCGAGGTACCCGCCGAGAACGCGGAGTCGACGTTCCCGTGGGTCCCCGTCGTGGGCATCGCGGGGCTCGCCGTGCTGGTCGCCGCCCTCGTCGCTCTCGCATCGTTCATCTCCCGGCGTCGCACCGTCGCCGAGGTGGACGAGTCGCTGGTGGACGTCCCGCTGGTGATCACCGATCTCGCGAAGAGCTACTCCAACGGCTTCCGCGCGGTGGACGGCGTGTCGTTCCGCGTCGGCGCGGGGCAGGTGCTCGGGCTCCTCGGCCCCAACGGCGCCGGCAAGACCACCACGCTGCGCATGCTGATGGGCCTCATCACGCCCTCCAGCGGCGAGATCCGGGTCTTCGGGCACCTGGTCTCTCCGGGGGCGCCGGTCCTGTCCCGACTCGGTTCCTTCGTCGAGGGGTCCGGATTCCTTCCCCATCTCTCGGGGATGGAGAACCTGGACCTGTACTGGAAGGCGACCGGCCGACCGGCGGAGGACGCCCATCTCGAGGAGGCACTCGAGATCGCCGACCTCGGCACGGCGATCCACCGCAAGGTCCGGTCGTACAGCCAGGGCATGCGGCAACGGCTCGCCATCGCGCAGGCGATGCTCGGACTCCCGGACCTCATGGTCCTGGACGAACCCACCAACGGGCTCGACCCGCCCCAGATCCGCACCATGCGCGACGTCCTCATCCGCTACGCGCAGACGGGACGCACGGTCCTGGTCAGCAGCCACCTGCTGGCGGAGGTCGAGCAGACCTGCACGCACGTCGTCGTCATGAACAAGGGCGTCGTCATCAGCTCCGGGACGGTCGACGATCTGATCGGCGCGAGCGGTCCGCTGGAGTTCCGTGTCGATCGGCCCGCCGATGCCGTCTCGGTGCTGCGAGGCATCGACGGCATGGGCGAGGTCGTCGAGGCGGAACCGGAGGGCGCGATCAAGGCGCAGCTCGGAGTGCTCGATCCCGCGATGGTGGTGCGGACGTTGGTGGGCGCCGGTATCGGCGTCTCCTCCGCGTCGCGATCGACACGACTCGAGGACGTCTTCCTCGACCTCGTGCACGACGACACCGACCGACTCCGTCATGCGGCGGAAGCATCCTCGGGGAACGGAACGACCACATGAGCGCCGACAGTCGACCGACGACCACCGCCGCGGCGCATCCGGACGGCCGGGTCGCGGGGTACACCCCCGCGGGCACGCTGTCGCTACGGACCGAGCTGACGCGGCAGTTCACGCGGCGGAGAACCCAGTTGTCCCTGGGCTTCCTCGCGTTGCTGCCCGTCATCATGGCCATCGCGTTCACGGTGGGCGGGTCGGACTCCGACACCGCCAGCGGGAGCCTCATCGACCTGGGCACGCAGAGCGGGGTGAACTTTCTCGTCTTCGCCCTGTTCGTGTCGGTGGGATTCCTGCTGATCGTGGTGGTGGCGCTGTTCTTCGGCGACGCGATCGCCAGCGAGGCATCGTGGTCGAGTCTGCGCTACCTGCTCGCGGTTCCTGTTCCGCGAGGTCGGCTGCTGCGACAGAAGGCCCTGGTGTCGGCGATCCTGTCGCTGGCCGCGCTGCTCACGCTCGTGGGGGTGTCGCTCATCCTGGGCAGCGTGCTGTACGGCCTGGGGTCGCTGGTGTCACCCTTCGGCGATGCCCTGTCGTTCGGGCTGTCGATCGGGAGGCTCGCGATCGGCGTCGTCTTCATCGCGATCAATCTGACGTGGGTGGCCGGGCTGGCACTCGCCCTGTCGGTGTCCACCGACGCGCCCCTGGGCGCGGTCGGCGGCACGGTGATGGTGTCGATCGTGGCCCAGATCCTCGATCAGATCACGGCACTGGGATCACTGCGCAACCTGTTGCCCGGCCACTACTCGACGTCGTGGACGGGCGTGCTGTCACCGACGCTGTCGTGGAACGACCTGCTCGACGGCGCCTTCTCCTCGCTCGCGTACGCCACGATCTTCGGCATCATCGCGTGGCGACGATTCGCGACGAAGGACATCACAAGCTGACGACGAGGCCCGGCACCGTGTCCGTCGGTGCCGGGCCTTCTCGTGTGCGAGGACGGGTCAGGACAGGCCCGCGGCGTCCATCCCGCGCAGCTCCTTCTTGAGGTCCTGGATCTCGTCGCGCAGACGGCCTGCCAGCTCGAACTGAAGTTCGCGCGCCGCGTTCATCATCTGATCGGTGAGCTGCTTGACCAGGTCTGCCAGCTCGGCGCGCGGCATGGTCGAGACGTCGCGCCCCTCCACGACACCGCTGCTGCCGGCTCGTCCCGCCTCGCCGGGCGCCCGCCGGCCACGGCTCGCGTTGCGGCCCGATCCACCGATGTCCACGGTGGCCTCGGTGTCCTCCGCCTCCTCGTACACCTGGTCGAGGATGTCGGCGATCTTCTTGCGCAGCGGCTGCGGATCCACACCCATCTTCTCGTTGTAGGCGATCTGCTTGGCGCGGCGACGCTCGGTCTCCTCCATGGCGTACTGCATCGAGTCGGTGATCTTGTCGGCGTACATGTGCACCTGGCCGGACACGTTTCGGGCCGCACGGCCGATGGTCTGCACCAGGCTGGTCCCGCTGCGCAGGAAGCCCTCCTTGTCGGCGTCCAGGATCGCGACGAGGGAGACCTCCGGGAGGTCCAGACCCTCACGGAGCAGGTTGATGCCGATGAGCACGTCGTACTCGCCGAGCCGGAGCTGACGCAGCAGCTCGACGCGTCGGAGAGTGTCGATGTCGGAGTGCAGGTAGCGCACCCGGATACCGAGCTCGAGGAGGTAGTCGGTGAGATCCTCCGCCATCTTCTTGGTCAGCGTGGTGACCAGGATGCGCTCGTCCTTCTCGGTGCGCTGGCGGATCTCGTGCACGAGGTCGTCGATCTGGCCCTTGGTGGGCTTGACGACGATCTCGGGGTCGACCAGGCCGGTCGGGCGAATGACCTGCTCGACGACCTCACCGCCGCTCTGTCCCAGCTCGTACTTGCCGGGGGTGGCCGACAGGTACACCGTCTGCCCGATGCGCTGCGTGAACTCCTCCCACGTCAGGGGGCGATTGTCGGTGGCCGACGGCAGCCGGAAGCCGAACTCCACGAGGTTGCGCTTGCGCGACATGTCCCCCTCGTACATGGCACCGATCTGGGGCACCGTCACGTGGGACTCGTCGATGACGAGCAGGAAGTCGTCCGGGAAGTAGTCGATGAGTGTGGCCGGCGCAGTCCCGGCAGGTCGCCCGTCGATGTGGCGCGAGTAGTTCTCGATGCCGGAGCAGAAGCCGACCTGCTTGATCATCTCGAGGTCGTACTGCGTACGCATGCGCAACCGCTGGGCCTCGAGCAGCTTGCCCTTGCCCTCCAGATCGGCGAGCCGCTCCTCGAGCTCGGCCTCGATGTCCCGCACCGCACGCTCCATGCGCTCGGGCCCGGCGACGTAGTGGGTCGCCGGGAAAATGCGCACGCTGTCGACCTGGCGCACCACGTCGCCGGTGAGCGGATGGAGGAAGTACAGCGCCTCGATCTCGTCGCCGAAGAACTCGATCCGGACGGCGAGTTCCTCGTAGGACGGGATGATCTCGACGGTGTCGCCGCGCACACGGAACGATCCGCGGGTGAACGCCATGTCGTTGCGGGTGTACTGCACGTCGACGAGCAGCCGGAGGAACTTGTCGCGCGGGACCTCCTGCCCCACCTCGAGATGCACCGACCGGTCCACGTAGGACTGCGGTGTGCCGAGACCGTAGATGCACGACACCGAGGCGACCACCACGACGTCGCGACGGGACAGCAGATTCGCCGTCGCCGAGTGACGGAGCCGCTCGACGTCGTCGTTGACCGACGAGTCCTTCTCGATGTAGGTGTCGGTCTGCGCGATGTACGCCTCGGGCTGGTAGTAGTCGTAGTACGAGACGAAGTACTCGACGGAGTTGTTGGGCAACATCTCTCGCAGTTCGTTGGCCAACTGCGCAGCCAACGTCTTGTTGGGCGCCATGAGCAACGTGGGCCGTTGCACCTGCTCGATCAACCACGCGGTGGTGGCCGACTTTCCGGTGCCGGTGGCGCCCAGGAGCACGATGTCCTTCTCGCCCGCCTGGACCCGCTTGGTCAGCTCCGCGATGGCCGTCGGCTGATCGCCCGCAGGGCTGTACTCGCTGACCACCTCGAAGGGACGATCGCTGCGCTCGATGTCGCCCACGGGACGGAACTCGGAGTGCGCCAGGACGGGTTGTTCAGCTGCAAAAGCCATACCACCAGAGTAGGCCCGACCACCGACACAGTCGCCGTTCGGCGGGTCACACGACCCGGCAGCGGGTACACCGACCGTCGCTGTCGGACCTGCGCGTCACAATGAGCCCATGCTGCTCGCACGCGTCGTCGCGACCTCGGCCACGGTGGCCGCCACCCGGTCCCGCAAGGCCAAGGTCCTGGCGCTCGCCGCGCTGCTGTCCGAGTGCGCTCCCGAGGAGGTCGCCCTGGTGACGCTCTACGCGTCCGGCACTCTGCGTCAACGCCGTACCGGCCTGGGGTGGCGCAGCGTCGCCACTCTCCCCCCGGCCGCCGACGCACCGACGCTGACGGTCGCCGCCGTCGACGCGGCGTTCGACGCCGTCTCGACGATGGCGGGTCCGGGATCGCAGGCAGCACGCGCGGCGGCGGTGTCCGCTCTGTTCGGCAGCGCCACCGACACGGAACAGACCTGGCTGCGCGGCGTGGTCACCGGTGAGGTCCGCCAGGGTGCGCTCGACGCGCTGGTCCAGGAAGCCGTGGCGGCCGCGGCCGACGTCCCGCTCCCCGAGGTGCGCCGGGCCGCGATGCTGTCGGGATCCACGGTGACGGCCGCGACGGCCGCGTTCACCGGCGGGTCTGCGGCACTCGCGGAGCTGGGACTGACCGTGGGCCGAGCGGTGCTCCCCATGTTGGCCTCCAGCGCCCCCACCGTGGCCGAGGGCGTGGCGAAGGCGGCCGGTGGCGCCGCCGGCGCCGTGGCGCTCGACACCAAGCTGGACGGCATCCGTGTGCAGGTCCACCGTCGCGGTGAGGACGTCTCGATCAGCACCCGCAGTCTCGACGACATCACCGCACGCCTGCCCGAGGTCGTCGAGTACGTGCGCGCCCTGCCGCTCACCTCCGTGGTGCTCGACGGCGAGGCACTGGCCCTGGACGAACAGGGACGTCCGCGGGCCTTCCAGGAGACGGCGTCACGCACAGCGCAGTCGACCGGTGTGGCCGTGACGCCCTTCTTCTTCGACATCCTGCACCTGGACGGTGAGGACCTGCTGGACCGTGCGCTGCACGAGCGGCTGGCCGTTCTCGACGCTCTGATCCCGGAGGGCAACCGTGTGCCGCGGCTGGTGACGGCCGACCTCGAGGCCGCGGACTCGTTCGCGGCGTCGGCGGTCGCGTCCGGTCACGAGGGTGTGGTCGTCAAGAACCTCGATGCGCCGTACGACGCGGGACGGCGCGGCGCCGCCTGGGTCAAGGTGAAGCCGGTGCACACGCTCGACCTGGTGGTGCTCGCAGTCGAGTGGGGATCCGGTCGCCGGTCCGGTCTGCTGTCCAACATCCACCTGGGCGCAGTGGATCCTGCCGGCGGGTTCGTGATGCTGGGCAAGACCTTCAAGGGCATGACCGACGAGATGCTCGCCTGGCAGACGGAGCGGTTCCTGGCTCTCGAGACGGGACGGACCTCGCACGTGGTGCACGTGCGGCCCGAGCAGGTCGTCGAGATCGCGGTCGACGGACTGCAGCGTTCCTCGCGCTATCCGGGCGGCATCGCACTCCGATTCGCGCGCGTGGTCCGCTACCGCGACGACAAGGTGGCTGCGGACGCCGACACGCTCGACGGCGTGCGCAGCATGTTCGCGCCGCCCGCTCCGTGACGGTGCGCGGTACGGTGCGGACCATGACGGGTCTGGCACACGTGCACCCACCGAAGGTCGAGGTGTTCGACGTCGCGGGACGCACCAACACCGATCCGAAAGGTGTCGTCCGCCCGGTCGACGTGTACGAGACGACCGACTGGGGGCTCTACATGGCCCGTCCGTCGGACCATCCGTCCTTCGACTACCTGGAGTCGTGGATCGTCCCCAGCCTGGGTATCCGCGCGTCGATCTTCCACTACCTGCCCACGCATGTCCGCGACCAGAATCACTACGTCGACATCGGCGAGTTCGTCCGCGACGGGGACGTGTGGCACTCGGTCGACCACTACCTCGACATCGTCGTACGTACCGGCCGCGACGCCGAGCTCCTGGACGTCGACGAGTTGCTCGTCGCGCACAGCACCGGGTTGCTCGACGCGCGGACGACGGAGGCCGCCATCCGTCGGGCGTCCGACGCCGTGGACGGAATCGCGGCGGCGAACCACGACGTCGACGGATGGCTCGCCGCTCTCGGCATGACGACCCACTGGGCGGATCGCTGAGGAGCGATCAGTCGGCTTTCCACCCCGTCCGAGCCGCCCACTCCACGACCTCGGGATACACAGTGTCGAAGTACGGTGCCTTCTCCCCCACGAACGCCTCGATGGCGTCCACGTACTCGCTGTGTTCCGCGGCTCGCGAGGCAGCACGGGTCTTCACGTCGAGGTACGCCTCCCGAGCGGCGGGGTCGGCGCGAAGCCGGTCTCGGAACATGAGCGCGAAGACCTGTCCGGGGTACCCGTCGACCCGGAGGTGGATGTTCACCGGTCTGCCCGGGTCGGCTGCGCCGTGCAGACGCTTCTCCCACAGTGCAGGATCGGCTTCCCCCGGCACCGCCGACGGCTTCGGGTCGTCGGCCGTGATGTGTTCGATGCGCGGAAAGGTGGCCGCCGTCAACGGATCGCGCAGTGCGTCCGCGGTGGCGAGATCCGCCACCGTCACCTGGATGTCGAGGACGTCTTTCGCCGGGAAGTCGGGAACCGCGGTGGATCCGATGTGGTCGATCCGTAGCGCTCGGTCGCCGCAGGCGAGGCGCACACGATCGATCACGCGCTGTGCCTCGGCCGGCCACATCGGGTCGGCCGGCACTACGCGGGGGGCGGTCCGGGCCACGGTCTCCGAGCGGAGGTTGGCCGCGAAGAGCTCGAGACGATCGGCCCAGAGTTCACGGACGGTGGCCTCCAACGCCTCCGGTGTCCCGGAATTGTCGAGCCACACGTCGGCGGCGGCGCGGCGCTGCTCGTCCGTCGCCTGGGCTGCGATGCGGGCGCGGGCGTCGTCCTCGTTCAGTCCACGCGAGGCCACCAGCCGTCGCACCCTCTCCTCCGCCTCGACGTGGACGACCACGACGAGGTGAAAGGCTGCGGCGGTGCGAGATTCGACGAGCAACGGGATGTCGTGCACCAGGACGCAGTCCGGCGGAGCGCTGTTCACGAGTTCGGTCGTGCGCTGCCCGATCAAGGGGTGCAGGATGCCGTTCAGAGCGAGGCGGGATTCCTCGTCCCCGAAGGCCTTGGCTGCCAACGCCGGTCGATTCAGGCTGCCGTCGTCTGCCAGGATGTCCCCGCCGAAGCGCTCGACGAGAGCGGCCAGTCCGGGCGTGCCCGGCTCCACGACCTCGCGCGCGATCTTGTCGGCGTCCACCACCACGGCGCCGAGGTCGGCGAGGGTGCGTGACACCGTCGACTTCCCCGCGCCCATTCCACCGGTCAATCCGATTCTCAACACGCACCCAGTGTGGCCGAGTCCGGCGCGCAGCGCATCAACACGCCGCGAATCACCAGTCTCAAATGCACCATGTTTCCCAACCTGTCGGTTATCTTCGAGGCGCACAACAGGCTTTCGTATTTTCTCCGGAAGGCTCCGCGAGACGGTACTCGACAGGTAAAGGACGGGCATGAACACCATTGCGGGAGAGGGAGTCGGTCGGATGCAGTCCGGACGGCACCGCCTGGGCATGTCCGACGGCGTCCACTGCATCCTGATCCCTCAGGTCGCCGATGCGCTGGCGGAACATCGCCGCAACTGGTTCACCTCGCTCATCAGCCCTGCCCGCCACAGCTTCGCGTCCATGCGCAAGCGCGGCGTGCAGATGGGCACCGGCTGGAGTGCAGCCGCAGCGAGCTGACCCACCGCACCACCGACCACACGAGAGAAGGCCCGATCCTGCGCGGATCGGGCCTTCTCTCGTGTGTGGAGCCGGTCGGGTGCCGGTGCCACGAACGGGAGAAGCCCCGAACCTGTGCGGTTCGGGGCTTCTCTCGTTCAGCGGTCGATCAGCGGATCATGCTCCGCCGGGTCGGCGAATCAGGCTCCGCCGGACAGCTTCTCGCGCAGAGCGGCGAGCTGAGCGTCACTGGCGAGCGATCCGCCGGTGGACTCGGGAGCTGCTGCCGCCGGTGCACCCTGTGCGGACGGGGTACCGGTCTCCGAGGAGTAGCCGGCCGCTGCGTTCGCAGCTTCCTGCGCCTCGTCGGCTGCGGTCTTCTCCATCTGCGCGGTGTGCATCTTGTGGCGACGCTCCGCCTCGGCGTAGCGGCCTTCCCACTCCTCGCGCTGCTTGTCGAAGCCCTCGAGCCATTCGTTGGTCTCGGGATCGAAGCCCTCGGGGAAGACGTAGTTGCCCTGCTCGTCGTACGAGTCGGCCATGCCGTACTTGGACGGATCGAACTCGGCGCTGTAGTCCTCGTTGGCCTGCTTCAGCGACAGCGAGATGCGGCGACGCTCGAGGTCGATGTCGATGACCTTGACGAGCGCGTCGTCGCCCACGGTGACGACCTGGTCCGGGACCTCCACGTGGCGCTCGGCCAGCTCGGAGATGTGGACCAGGCCCTCGATGCCCTCTTCGACGCGCACGAACGCACCGAAGGGAACCAGCTTGGTGACCTTGCCCGGGACGATCTGACCGATCGCGTGGGTACGGGCGAACTGACGCCACGGGTCTTCCTGCGTCGCCTTGAGCGACAGGGAGACACGTTCGCGGTCCAGGTCGACGTCGAGAACCTCGACCGTGACCTCGGTGCCGACCTCGACGACCTCGGACGGGTGGTCGATGTGCTTCCAGGACAGCTCGGACACGTGGACCAGGCCGTCGACTCCGCCGAGATCGACGAACGCGCCGAAGTTGACGATGGAGGACACGACGCCCTTGCGGACCTGGCCCTTCTGGAGCTGGTGCAGGAACTCGCTGCGCACCTCGGACTGCGTCTGCTCGAGCCATGCACGGCGCGAGAGGACGACGTTGTTGCGGTTCTTGTCGAGCTCGATGATCTTGGCCTCGATCTCCTTGCCGACGTACGGCTGGAGATCGCGGACACGACGCATCTCGACGAGCGACGCGGGAAGGAAGCCACGGAGACCGATGTCGAGGATGAGTCCACCCTTGACGACCTCGATGACGGTGCCCTTGACGGCCTCGTCCTTCTCCTTGAGCTCCTCGATGGTGCCCCAGGCGCGCTCGTACTGTGCGCGCTTCTTCGACAGGATCAGACGACCCTCTTTGTCCTCCTTGGTGAGGACGAGAGCTTCGACCTCATCGCCCACGGAGACGACCTCGTTGGGGTCGACGTCGTGCTTGATGGAGAGCTCGCGAGAGGGGATGACGCCTTCGGTCTTGTAACCGATGTCGAGCAGGACCTCGTCACGGTCGACCTTGACGATCGTGCCCTCGACGATGTCGCCATCGTTGAAGTACTTGATCGTCGCGTCGATCGCGGCGAGAAAATCCTCGGCGGAGCCGATGTCGTTGACGGCTACCTGCGGCGAGGTGACGGTGGATGAGGCCATGTGGTGAGTTGCTCCGGACGGGTTGGGGTCGGTGGATGGATGTTCGGTCGGACAGACTCGTTCTTCCTGCGGACAGGACACGCGTGCTGCCGTATCTTGAGCGCTGGGAGACGAGACACGACGCAGTCCCCCCGGACACGCCACGGACCCTCGCCGACGAGCGGGAGTCCGACCACGTGCACGCGAAGACAGACATTCGCGTATCGAAGACTACTCGGTGCCCCGCGCACCGAGCAAACCCGGTTACCGTGTTGCGCGTGTCCACAGAAACCCCCGGCGATCTCGGTGTTCCGGCACGTCCGACCGGGTCCACGCCCGGCCACGCTCCCGCTGCCGACGCGGCCCCCGCGGAGCCGCTGCCCGGTCGCCGCCGCGTCGACTCCCGATCCTCCGAGCGGGCGTCCCGGTCCTGGTGGGACCAGGATTCCGACGAGTACCACCGCACCCACGGCGACTTCCTCGGCGTGACGAGCGAGGCCGGCGAGTTCGTGTGGTGCCCCGAGGGTCTGCACGAGGGTGACGTGCACCTGCTCGGTGACGTCGAGGGGCGCGACGTGCTCGAGATCGGATGCGGATCCGCACCCTGCTCGCGCTGGTTGGCCAGTCACGGTGCCTGCGCGACGGGCCTCGACATCTCGGCCGGAATGCTGGCGCACGGCGCTGCGGCGATCGCGGCCCGCGAGGCATCGTCCCCCGGCAGTGCGTCACCCGCACTGATCCAGGCCTCCGCGGAGAACCTGCCGTTCGCCGACGCGTCCTTCGACGTGGTGTGCTCGGCCTTCGGCGCGATCCCGTTCGTCGCCGACTCCGCCGGAGTCATGCGTGAGGTCCGGCGCGTGTTGCGCCCCGGCGGACGGTGGGTGTTCTCGGTCAACCACCCGATGCGGTGGATCTTCCCGGACGATCCGGGCCCGGCCGGGCTGACCGCCACCATCCCCTACTTCGACCGCACGCCGTACGCCGAGTTCGATCCTGACGGCACCGCCACCTACGTCGAACACCATCGCACGGTGGGCGACCGCGTTCGCGAGATCGTCGCCGCCGGGCTGACTCTGGTCGACATCGTCGAACCCGACTGGCCGGAGTGGCTCGATCGCGAGTGGGGTCAGTGGTCGCCGTTGCGTGGAGTGCTCTTCCCCGGCACCGCGATCTTCTGCTGCACCGCCTGACCTGTCAGAGACCACGCACCACGTGGGCGTCGACCGTCTCGAGGAACTCGCTCGTGGACGCGAGTCCCCCGATGTCCGCGGTACCGACTCCCGAGGCGATCGTCGCCTCGACCGCCGCGCGGATCCGCTCACCCACCTGTGCGTGATCGGCGGGCCCGGGTCCCGCCGCGAGGTGCTCGAGCATCGCGGCCACCGACAGCAGCAGCGCCGTCGGGTTGGCGCGGTTGCGGCCCGCGATGTCGGGGGCCGCGCCGTGGGCGGCCTGAGCCATCACCTTGGTGTCCGAGGCATTGATCGACGGTGCCGTCCCGAGCGACCCCGCCAACTCGCCGGTGAGGTCGGACAAAATGTCTCCGAACATGTTCTCGGCCACCAGGACGTCGAAGGTCTCCCCCGACCGCACGAGCTTCGCCGTGAGGGCGTCGATGTGCTCGTGGTCCACCTCGACGTCCGGGTGCCGCTCGGCCACCTCCATGCACACGTCCTTGAACAGCCCCGTCGTCAATCGCAACACGTTCGTCTTGTGCACCACGGTCACGTGACGCCGACGAGTCTCCGCGAGGGCGAACGCCTGCTCGGCGATGCGTTCGCACGCTCGACGGGTGAACACCGCCACGGCCAGGGCGACGTCGGGAGTGGGCATGAACTCCCCGGATCCGACGGCCATGTTGCGGTCGGCGTAGAAGCCCTCGGTGTTCTCCCGGACGACGACCAGGTCCATGTCCGGACTCGTCGCCCGCACGCCCGGCAACGCGCGTGCCGGCCGGATGTTCGCGTACAGATCGAACTCCTTGCGGATGCGACCACCCGGCGTCAGCTGCCCCCGCGTCTCCTCGGGGTAGGACGCGCTGTCGTGCGGTCCGAGGATCCAGGCGTCCAACTCTGCCAACGCGCTCAGGGTGCGCGGCGGTACCGCGTCGCCGAACTCGTCGAGTGCCGCACGACCGAAGGGCAGCTCCACCCACTCGACGGGCGTGGCACCCAGGGCCTGCACGGCCGCATCGACTATCTGTACGGTCCCGGGCACGATCTCGGTGCCGATGCCGTCGCCGTGCAGGACACCGATGCGGTGCGGTGCGCGGCGCGAACCGGCACCGGAGTCGTCGGACCGTGAGGCCCCGGGATGCGCTGCACTCGTCATGGCCGCCATCATTACCCATCATGGTGCAGTCGGTGGAACTCCTCCTGGACGAGCGCAGCGACGATGCGATCCGGCGCGAGTGGAACTACCTCGCCGAGCTGGGCCTGCCGAGTCAGGCTCGGCACGCGGGGGCGTCCAACCGTCCGCACGTCACCATCGCGGTCGCGTCGAGGATCGACGACGTCGCCGAGCGCCGGCTCGCCGCTCTGATCGCCGACGGACGAGACGCCGGGTCGTGGCGGTTCCCCGAGTCGGTACGCCTCGGCGGGTTGGTGGTCTTCGGCGGATCGCGGGCGGTCCTGGCCCGCTCCGTCGTGCCGACCGCGGCTCTCCTGGATCTGCACGCGCGGGTGTACGAGGCGCTCGCCGACTCGCCCGGCATTCCCCCGCATCTCGAACCCGGGCACTGGACTCCGCACGTGACCCTGGCGATGCGCGCGCGTCCCGAGGACATCGGTTCCGCGGCATCGCATCTCGTGACCGATCTTCAGGACGTCGACGCCGAGGTGTCGGCCGTCCGTCGCTGGGACGGCGACGCGAGAGCCGACTGGCTCATCGGGTGACAGGCGGCGCGGCCACCGAGGCGGCTCGGCGCCTTGTCGTGACCACCACCCCGACGATGATGAGCGCGGTACCGAGCACCGCGTTCGCGGTGACCGACTCGTCGAGCACGAGGGCGCCGAGCGCGATGCCGACGACGGGACTGAGGTACGTCACGGTCGACGCGGCGGACGGTCCCCATCCCGTCACGACGTTGGTGTTCCACAGGAAGGCCAGCCCGGTGCCGGCACAGCCGAGCGCGAGCATCGACGCGACGACGGGCACGTCGAGACGCACCGCGTCGCTCGCCACCACGGGTGCCGCGACCAGCATCATCATCGCGGCGAGACCGATCTGCATCGTCGCCACCGCCAACGACGGCACACCCAGCGGGATGACGAACCGACGCAGGTACACCAGCGCGACACCGTAGGACGCGGTGGCGCCGAGGCACGCCAGCTGCGCACGCGGGCTGCCACTCAGACCGCTCTCCCACGGCGCGAACACCACGACGATGCCGGCGAAGCCGATCAGGAGGCCCGCGGCGCGCAGCAGAGTCGGCCGTTCGGCGGGAAGAACGGCGAAGGCCAGCACCGTCGTCATGAGCGGCGTCGTCGCGTTGACGATGGATGCCGTGGCCGAGTCGATCTCCTGCTCCGCCCACGCGAACAGCAGCCACGGGAGGATGCACTGCACCACCGCGAGGAACGTCGAGTGGAGCCACACGACTCCTCGCCGCGGGAGTCGAACATGCATGGGACGCAACAGGATCAGCAGTGTGGCCGCACCGAGGACGAGTCGCGCCAGCACCACCTGGACGAAGCTCAGCCCCTCGAGACCCACCTTCATGAACAAGAAGCTCGCGCCCCACACCGTTGCGGTGGCCAGGAACTGCAGTACGAGCACGATCAGAAACGGTAGTCGCCGTGGCGGGTCACCTCGGCATGGGTGTCGGGTGTCCGATCCGCGAGTGCGAGGGCGGCGAGGACAGTGAGGAGGAGCAGGACTGTCGCGAGAACGAGGAAGAAGGTCATGCGAGAAATACTCCGCCGCAGCAGTTTTCACCAACAGTGGCAGTAATGACATGTTTCGTCGTTTTCCTGCCATACTGGGCGACATGCTGACGAAGGTGGTCGTCCCGCTCCTGCCGTTGACCGAGGCGTTCGAACTGGGTGTCGCGTGCGAGGTCTTCGGATTCGACCGGTCGGACGACGGACTGCCGGTCTACGACTTCTCGCTGATCGCGGCCGTCCCCGACCCGATCCGCACTCGGTTCGGCTACTCCATCGACGTCCCGTACGACCTCGATCGACTCGACGACGCGGATCTGATCATCATGTCCGCGGGTGGTACCGCGACGGCGCCGGACGGCACGTTCGCCTGCGGCACCGGTGACGGCCACGACCTCGAACCGCTGGCCGAGAAGTTGCGCGCTGCCGTGGCAAGAGGCGCGCGCGTCGCGAGCCTGTGCACCGGCGCCTTCGTTCTCGGCGAGGCGGGACTGCTGGACGGACGTCGGTGCACGACCCACTGGCGCCATGCGGCGCGCCTGGCCGAGCGCTTTCCCGGCGCCACGGTCGACTCGAACGTGCTCTACGTCCAGGACGGCAACGTCTACACCAGCGCGGGAACCGCTGCCGGGATCGACCTGTGCCTGCACATCGTGCGGTCCACACAGGGCGCCGCGGTGGCCAACGGCATCGCACGACGCATGGTGGTGCCCCCGCACCGTGACGGCGGCCAGGCCCAGTACGTCGCGGTGCCCGTCCCCACCTGCGACTCGGACACCCTCGCCCCGCTCATCGACTGGATCGCCGAGAACCTGCGCGAGGACCTCACCGTGGACGTCCTGGCAGCACGCGTCTCGATGTCGCCCCGCACCTTCGCTCGCCGATTCCAGGCGGAGACGGGCACGACCCCGGCACGCTGGATCAGCGATCAGCGTGTTCTCGAGGCGCAGCGACTCCTCGAGTCCAGTGACCTGTCGGTGGACGCCGTCGCGGACACCGTGGGATTCGGTTCCGCGGCGGTGTTGCGCCAGCACTTCCTGCGGCTACGCCGCACCACACCGCAGTCCTACCGGCGCACCTTCCGGGCGGCGCCCGTCTCGGTCTGATCGATCTCGGGAATGACGGCGCGGGTCCGCCTGTTGACGGTGGACAGAACACCATGCCGGAGCCCACACGAGGTGGGTCGGCACTCACGACGAAAGGATCCTCGTGGCAACGCAGACCCTCACCCAGCAGAACTTCGACGAGACCGTCACCGGTAACGACGTCGTTCTGGTCGACTTCTGGGCCGACTGGTGCGGACCGTGCAAGCAGTTCGCCCCGACGTTCGAGAAGTCCTCGGAGCAGCACCCCGACGTCGTGTTCGGCAAGGTCGACACCGAGGCGGAGCAGGGACTCGCCGCCGCCGCGAACATCCGCTCGATTCCCACGCTCATGGCGTTCCGCGAGGGCGTCCTCGTCTTCGCGCAGCCCGGCGCACTTCCGCAGGCGGCGCTCGAGGACCTGGTCGGCCAGATCAAGGGCCTGGACATGGACGACGTCCGCAAGCAGATCGCGGAGCAGCAGGCCGCGGCCGAGTGACCACCGCGGGCTGACACCCGCACCACGACGGCGGGCGACGGAAGAGATTCCGTCGCCCGCCGTCGTCGTCGTGTGGTCGCCTCAGTGTGCGGCGTCGTCCCAGGTGCGACCCGTTCCCACGGAGACGTCGAGCGGCACCGACAGCTCGATGGCGTGCGCCATCTTGTCTCGGACCAACGCCTCGACCTCGGCGCGTTCGGACTCGACGACCTCGAGCACCAGTTCGTCGTGCACCTGAAGGAGCATCCGCGAGGTGAGCCCGGTTTCGACCAGTCCGAGCTGGACGTCGATCATCGCGACCTTGATGATGTCGGCCGCGGTGCCCTGGATGGGGGCGTTGAGGGCCGCGCGCTCGGCGACCTCGCGGCGCTGACGATTGTCGCTCGTCAGATCCGGCAGGTAGCGGCGACGTCCGTAGAGAGTCGAGGTGTAGCCGACCTTGCGCGCTGCCTCCACGACCTCGTGCAGATAGTCGCGCACCCCACCGAACCGGGAGAAGTACGCCTCCATCTGCTCCTTGGCCTCCTCGGTGGAGATCTTGAGCTGCTGGGAGAGGCCGTAGGCACTGAGCCCGTACGCCAGTCCGTACGACATCGCCTTGACCCGGCGGCGCAACTCCGGCGTCACCTCGTCGATGGGCACCCCGAAAGCGCGCGACCCGACGAAGCTGTGCAGATCCTCGCCGGTGTTGAATGCCTCGATGAGCCCCTCGTCCTTGGAGACGTGCGCCATGATCCGCATCTCGATCTGGCTGTAGTCCGCCGTCATCAGCGAGTCGTAACCCTCGCCGACGACGAAGCCCTCCCTGATGCGACGGCCCGCGGACGTCTTGACCGGAATGTTCTGCAGGTTGGGCTCGGTGGAGGACAGCCGACCCGTCGCGGCGATGGTCTGGTTGAACGTGGTGTGGATGCGCCCGTCGTCGCTGACCGACTTGAGCAGACCGTCGACCGTCACCTTGAGCCGCGTGGCGTCCCGGTGATCGAGTAGGTGCCGAAGGAAGGGATGCTCGGTCTTCTCGAACATCGACTGCAGCGCTTCGGCATCGGTGGTGTAGCCGGTCTTGGTGCGCTTGGTCTTGGGCATGTCGAGCTCGTCGAACAGGACCACCTGCAACTGCTTGGGTGACCCGAGGTTGATCTGCTTGCCGATCACCGCGTAGGCCGCCTCGGCGGCGACGCTCACCTCCCCGGCGAACTGGCTCTGCAGGTCGTGCAGATGATCGAGATCGATCGCGATACCGGTGTTCTCGACGGTGGCGAGCACGCCGAGCAGCGGCAGCTCCATGTCCGAGAGCAGCGGCGCGGACTCGATCTCGTCGAGCTCACGGTCCAGCGCGTCCGCGAGATCCAGCACCGCCTGCGCTCGCAGGATCTCCCCCTCGGCCACCGCTGCCTGCGTCTCGTCCTCGCTGTCGAGCAGGGACAGCTGGGCGTCGCCGGCGTCCTCGATGCGCAACTCGCGCTTGAGGTACCGCAGCGACAGGTCGTCGAGCGCGAAGCTCCGCTGCCCCGGGCGGACCAGGTAGGCCGCGAGTGCGGTGTCGCTGGTCAGCCCCGCGACGGGCCATCCGCGACCGCGCAGCGCATGCAACGCCCACTTGGCCTCGTGGAGAGCCTTGGGCCGCGACTCGTCCGCGAACCAGGCCGCGAGCGCCTGCTCGTCCTCGGCGGTGAGCCCGATGGTCTCGACGTAGGCGCCCTCCCCGTCCGCCGACGCGAACGCGACGGCCGACGCGTCACCGTCGAACGGGGACCGCGTCCCCACGACGGAGAGCCCGGTGCGGACACCGTCCTGCGTGTGCGCCTCGAGCCACTCGGCGAGCTCGCCCGGTTCGAGCGCGCGGCCCCGCACCTCGAAGCCCTCCTCCGCCTCCGGCTCGGTCGACGAGAGGGTGGCGAAAAGCCGATCGCGCAACACACGGAACTCGAGATCGTCGAACAGCGCGTGCACCCGCTCGCGGTCCCACGGCGCCAGCTGCAGTTGATCCGGTGTGTACGGCAGAGGGACGTCGCGCACCATCTCGGTGAGCTGGCGATTGAGGACGACGCTGGAGAGATTGGCGCGCAGCGCGTCGCCGACCTTGCCGCGCACGGTGTCGACCTTGTCGACCAGGTCCTCGAGGCTGCCGTACTCCCGGATCCACTTGGTGGCGGTCTTCTCCCCCACCCCCGGGATGCCGGGAAGATTGTCGCTGGGGTCTCCGCGCAGCGCCGCGAAGTCCGGATACTGGGCCGGGGTGAGTCCGTACTTGCTCTCGACCTCCGCCGGCGTGAACCGCGTCAGGTCGGAGACGCCCTTGCGCGGGTAGAGGACGGTCACCTGGTCGTTGACCAACTGCAGCGAGTCCCGGTCGCCGGTGACCACCAGCACCCGGTACCCCGCCGCGACCGCCTGCGTGGTGAGGGTGGCGATGATGTCGTCCGCCTCGAAGCCCGGCTCCGCCATCACTGGGATGCCCAGTGCTCCGAGGACGTCCTTGGTGATGTCGATCTGGCCCGCGAACTCGTCGGGGGTCTTGATGCGATTGGCCTTGTACTCCGGGAACTTGTCCGCCCGGAAGGTCTGGCGAGAGACGTCGAAGGCCGCGCCGACGTGCGTGGGCGACTCGTCCCGCAGCAGATTGATGAGCATGGAGGTGAACCCGTACACCGCGTTGGTGGTCTGCCCGCTGGTGGTCTTGAAGTTCTCGGCGGGCAGGGCGTAGAAGGCGCGGTACGCCACCGAGTGACCGTCGATCAGCATCAGGAGGGGCGAGGACTCGGTTACTGGACTCACGCAGGTCAGTCTAGGGAGGCGTACCGACACGGGCGTGGTCGGCGGTCGACCGCTTCGAAACAAGACTGAAACATCGAAGAAATCGAAGCGGCCGTTCTCGATACCCGGAGCCCGATAGAGTCCGACAATTGCAAGCAGAGCCGAGATTCCTCGGCGTTAGTCGACCGTCCGAGAGGACCCCCGTGCCCCCCTCGAGTCCTCGACGGCCCGGACGAACGACGGCCACCGCCGCCCTCGTCCGCGCGCTCGTCGTCGTACTCCTCGGCCTCATCGCCGCAGCCACCTTCGGTGGAACGGCCCTGGCCCAGGAACCCACTCCGTCCCCCACTCCGAGCTCGAGCTCCCCACCCGCGAGCGGCTCCGAGTCCGACTCCGCTCCACCCGCCGACGCGGTGAACGTCAGCGGCAGCCTGAACAACGCCGGTGAACGCCTCGTCGGCGTCGACGTCGTGGCCCTCGACTCCGGAGAGTCCGAGGTGGCTCGCACCACGTCGGAAACCGGTGGGCGATGGACACTTCCGGTCTCACCCGGCAGTTACACGTTCCGCGTCGACCCCGAGACCCTGCCCGACGGTGTCTCCGTGCAGGGCGACGTCGAACGCACCGTGGAGGCAGGTCGCGCCAACACCGTCATCTTCAGTTTCGGTGAGGAACGCAGCGCCACGGTCGTCCCGTTCTACGAGAAGTTCCTGCGCACCACCATCGACGGGCTGCGCTTCGGACTGGTCATCGCGCTCGCCGCGATCGGTCTGAGCCTCATCTTCGGCACCACCGGGCTCACCAACTTCGCCCACGGCGAGTTGGTCACGCTCGGTGCCGTCGCGGCATGGGTCTTCAACCAGAAGCTCGGGATCCAGCTGATCCCGGCGACCGTCCTGGCGGTGATCGTCGGTGTGGCGGTCGGCTGGGCGAACAACGCCGGACTCTGGAGACCGCTGCGCAGACGCAAGACCGGCCTCATCGGCCAACTCGTCGTCTCGATCGGTCTCGCGATCGCCCTGCGGTACCTGATCCTCATCTTCTTCTCCGACCGCGCCGAGCCCTACAAGGACTATCAGGCGCAGGTGCAGCGTGAGTGGGGGCCGTTCGCCATCACCGACGTCAACCTCGCCTGCATCGTCATCAGCGTCGTGGTGCTCGTGCTCGTCGCGCTCATGCTGCAGAAGACCCGTATCGGCAAGGCCATGCGCGCCGTCGCCGACAACCGCGATCTCGCCGCGTCGTCCGGCATCAACGTCGAGCGCGTCGTGACCTTCGTCTGGTGCATGGGCGGCGGTCTCGCCGCTCTGGGCGGCGTGCTGTTCGGGCTCTCCGAGCTCGGCGGACGCGTCCAGTGGGAGATGGGCTTCAAGCTCCTCCTGCTCATGTTCGCCGGCATCACCCTCGGTGGCCTCGGTACGGCGTACGGCGCCCTGCTCGGCTGTGTCATCGTCGGTCTGCTGGTGCAGTGGTCGACGCTCGTGATCAACCCCGACCTCAAATACATCGGAGGATTGCTCGTCTTGATCGTCATCCTCATCGTCCGGCCGCAAGGCATCCTGGGCTCGCGGCAAAGGATCGGCTGACCATGGACATCATCGGAGCAATCCAGGTATCGCTGGCCCAGCTCGTCGGGCCCTCCGCGATCTTTTACGCACTTCTCGCCATCGGACTGAACCTGCACTTCGGCTACGCAGGACTGCTCAACTTCGGTCAGATCGGCTTCGCCCTGCTGGGCGGATACGGCGTCGGCATCATGACCATCACGTACGAACAGCCGCTGTGGCTCGGCATCCTCGTCGGACTCGCGGCAGCCGGTCTCCTCGCGCTCGTGCTCGGTATCCCCACCCTGCGACTGCGGGCGGACTATCTCGCCATCGTCACCATCGCGGCGTCGGAGATCCTGCGACTGGTCTTCCGGTCCACCGCGTCGAACGGTGTCACCGGATCGACCAACGGCCTCTTCGGTTTCGCCGATCCGTTCACCAACCTCAGCCCGTTCGACTCGGGCAAGCAGTACTCGTTCGTCGGCGTGAAGTTCTACGGCGACGACCTGTGGGCCATGGTGGTCGGATGGTCACTGGTGCTGATCCTGTGCGGACTCGTGTACCTGCTCACGCACAGCCCCTGGGGACGCGTCCTCAAGGCGGTGCGCGAGGACGAGGACGCCGCCCGCTCGCTGGGCAAGAACGTCTTCGTCTACAAGATGCAGGCCCTCGTCCTCGGTGGCGTCATCGGCGGTATGGGCGGCGTGTTCAACGCTCTGCAGACCAAGTCGATCAACCCCGACTTCTACTCGACGGCGCAGACCTTCTTCGCCTTCGGCGCACTGATCCTCGGCGGTGCGGCCACGGTCTTCGGTCCGGTCGTCGGAGCCATGCTCTTCTGGTTCTTCCTGTCGATCCCCGACGTGCTGCTGCGTCAGGCCGCCGCCGGCGACGACCCGCTCATTCCGATGACCGAACAGCAGGTCGGCGCCACACGATTCGTCCTCCTCGGCATCCTCATCGCGGTGCTGATGATCTTCCGCCCGCAGGGACTGCTGGGCAACAAGCGGGAGGTACAGCTCGATGCCAAGTAACACCATCGCGGCACGCAAGCCGCTCAGCGCCGAGGTGCGCGCGGCGTTGTTCGCCGACGTCGCGAACACCCCCGGCGTCGCCAAGCCCGACCCGACCATGGTGGTCGACGGCGTGTCCCGGACCTTCGGTGGCCTCAAGGCCGTCGACGTGGCACACCTCGAGATCCAGCGTGGCTGCATCACCGGCCTGATCGGCCCGAACGGCGCCGGCAAGACGACCTTGTTCAACCTGCTCACCGGGTTCGACCAGCCGGACACCGGGTCCTGGTCGATGGACGGCAAGTCGCTGGGCAGGATGACGCCGCACCAGGTGGCGCGCCACGGTGTGGTGCGCACGTTCCAGCTGACGAAGGCACTGTCGAAGCTGACCGTGCTGGACAACGTCCGGCTCGGTGCCACGGGACAGAAGGGTGAGCGGATCTTCAACACGCTCATGCCGTGGACGTGGAAGGCGCAGGAGCGGGAGGTGACCGAGCGTGCGCGGGAACTGCTCGCGCGATTCAAACTCGACGCGAAGTCCGAGGACCTCGCGGGATCCCTCTCCGGCGGACAGCGCAAGCTGCTCGAGATGGCGCGAGCGCTCATGACCGATCCCGCCGTCGTCATGCTCGACGAGCCCATGGCCGGCGTGAATCCCGCACTGACGCAGAGCCTTCTGGGCCACATCAAGTCGCTGCGCGACGACGGCATGACCGTCGTCTTCGTCGAGCACGACATGGACGTGATCCGCGACATCAGTGACTGGGTCGTGGTCATGGCTCAGGGCAGCGTCATCGCCGAGTCCGCGCCCGCGCAGTTGGCGGACAACGAGGCCGTCGTCGACGCGTACCTGGGAAGCCACCACGATCAGGCGCTCGAGTTCGACGCCGACGGAAATCCTGTGGGCGCCACGGCAGAACTGGCCGAGGCGCTCGAGCAGGCCGAGGTCGAGACACTCGAGTCGGGCGGAGATCTCTCCGCGGCCGAACCCGAGATCGGGACGGACAAGAGGACCACGACATGACCGAATCCGGAGCGACCACATCCGGGGGAACCGGGCTCACCGCAGCAGAATTCGCGGCGACAGCGGACGAACACCGCCGCCTGGCCACCGACGCGCTCGTGCGTGCCGACGACCTGGTGGCCGGATACATCCCCGGCGTGAACATCCTGAAGGACTGCAACTTCTATCTGAACGACGGCGAGATCGTCGGCATCATCGGCCCCAACGGTGCCGGCAAGTCGACGTTGCTCAAGGCACTCTTCGGTCTCATCCCGATCCGCAGCGGATCCGTCACGCTGCGCGGCGACACCATCACCTCCGCCGAGGCACACGTGCTCGTGACGAAGGGCGTCGGTTACGTTCCGCAGACCCAGAACGTGTTTCCCTCGCTCACCATCGAGGAGAACCTCGAGATGGGGATCTACCTGCGGCCGAAGAAGTTCCAGGAACGGTTCGACTTCGTGAGCGAGCTTTTCCCGCTGCTGTCGGAGCGTCGCAAGATCAAGGCGGGCGCACTGTCCGGTGGCGAGCGGCAGATGGTCGCCATGGGCCGCGCGCTGATGATGGAACCGTCCGTGCTGCTGCTCGACGAGCCGTCGGCCGGACTGTCTCCGATGTTCCAGGACGAGGTCTTCATCCGCTGCAAGAAGATCAACGCGGCAGGCGTCTCCATCATCATGGTGGAGCAGAATGCTCGCCGGTGCCTCCAGATCTGTGACCGCGGCTACGTGCTGGATCAGGGCAAGAATGCGTACACCGACACGGGCACGAACCTGATGAACGACCCCAAGGTCATCGAGCTGTACCTCGGCACGTTGGCGGGGAGCAAAGAGAAGAAGTAGTACCCGCGCACACCGACAGGGGCGCTCCGAGCTTGCTCGGGGCGCCCTTCTCGCTGTCTGCGGCCCCTCACCCTCGGCGAGTACGTCCGAAGTGCCGTGCAACGAGCCGTATTCACAACACTGTCGACGTACTCGCGGGAGGAGCAGCCGAGCCTCACGACAGCAGAACGGGCCCGACTCCAGTGGAGTCGGGCCCGTTCCGGGCTACTGCAGATCAGCCGCCGACGACGATGTAGTCCTCGGTGGTGAGCTTGTTGTCCGGTCCGAAGACCAGCTTGCCGTACGAGCCGACGGACGGCTCACCGCCGTCGGTGAACGCGAGCTCACCGGTGACACCGTCGTAGTCGATGTCGGTTCCGGCCTTCACCAGCGGCAGGCACTCCTGGAACGTGGTGCACTTCGTTCCGTCCTTGGTGACGGAGTTGATGTTCGCCGCGATGTCGACACCCGCGGTGGACTTCGCCTGCTCCGCGGCCAGGGCGGAGATCACGACGGCGTCGTAGGACTCACCGGCGTAGTTGAAGTCGACCAGAGCCGGGTTGACGGCCTTGAGACGGTCCTGGAAACCGGCGCCCACGTCGGTGAGCGGCGTGGTGCCACGCATGGTGTCGAGCAGGCCGGGTCCGACCGACTCGCCGAGGGCGTTGCCCATGTTGCCGTCGACGCCGTAGACGGCGGTGCCGTCCGACGGTCCGATGCCGATCTCGTGCATACGGGTGATGATCTTCGCCGACTCCTCGAAGCCGATGATGGCGACGGCGTCCGGGTTGAAGTTCTTCACCTGGTCCACCTCGGCGTTGAACGACTGCGCGTTGGGGTCGTAGATGATCTTCTGGATCTGGTCGGACGCGATGCCGGCGTCCTCGAGGTTGGTGACAGTGTTGCTCGCCAGGCCCGTACCGTACGGGTCGTTGAGCGCGAGGATGGAGACGCGCTGGCCGCCGTCCTCGGCGATGAGCTGCGAGAGCGCCTGTGCCTGAAGCACATCGGTCGGTGCCGTGCGGAAGTACTGGCCCTTGTCCGCGTAGCAGACGAACTGGTCGGAGGTGTTGGCCGGCGAGATCTGCACGACGCCGGCGCTGGCGATCTTGTCGATGACCTTGAGGGACACCGAGGACGACGCTGCACCCAGGATGACACTGACGCCGGCCGCGAGCTCGCGGTCGACGGTGCTGTTCGCGGTGTCCGTGGTGGTGTCGCCCGAGTCGCCGGGGATGAGCTCCATCGGCTGGTCGAGAACGCCACCGGCGCCGTTGACGTCGTTGACGGCGAGCTGCACGCCGGCGACCTCGGGCGGGCCGAGGAAGGCGAGGCTACCGGTCTCGGGAAGCAGTGTGCCGAGCTTGAGCGGAGTGGTCACCGGCGTCGCGCCGGCAGTTGCCTGCTCGGGTGTGCAGTCGGTGTCCACGGTGGCCTCCGCAGCTGCGGAAGAGCCGCCGGCAGCGCTGGTTTCGCTGCCGGAACTCGAATCGTCGCTCGAGGAACAGCCGAACAGGGCGAGCGAAGCGACGCTCACCACCGCAGCCGTCCGAACGATGGTTCGTCTTGCCATCTGTCGTCTCCTAGAAATATGTGCGTCACGCACCCGATACCGTGACGCTCGTGAAGGAGAACCTATCGCTCCCCGACGGTTCGCGACCCGTGGAACAAGCCCTGTGACCTTACTGTGACGTCTACGCAGCCAGTTTTAACGCAGCCGTAGCCTGGCACAGTCTTCGAGGCCGGATCACGGCACTCGGTGTCACGCGACGGGGGCGTCTCCGAGCGTCTCGATGACGACGGAGGCGACCGCCTTCATGGTGGTGCGGCGGTCCATCGCGGCCCGCTGAATCCACGTGAAGGCCTCCGGCTCGGAGAGCGACTGGGACGTCATCAGCAGACCCTTGGCGCGCTCGATGAGTTTGCGCGTGTCGAGGCGGTCGTGGAGATCCGCGATCTCGGTCTCCAGCGCGGAGATCTCGGTGAACCGGCTGGCGGCCAGTTCCACGGCGGGCACGAGGTCCGCCTTCGTGAAGGGCTTCACCAGATACGCCATGGCGCCGGCGTCGCGGGCCCTCTCGACGAGCTCGCGCTGGCTGAAGGCCGTCAGGATCACGACCGGAGCCAACCGAGCCGCGGCGATCTCGGAGGCCGCGTCGATACCGTCTCGACGCGGCATCTTCACGTCCATGATCACCAGATCCGGAACCAGGGCGCGGACGAGGTCCACCGCTTCCTGACCGTCCGCGGCCTCGCCGACGACGTCGTACCCCTCCTCGCGCAACATCTCCACGAGGTCCAGCCGAATGAGTGACTCGTCCTCCGCGACCACCACACGACGTGGCTGCGACGGTGCCGGTGTGTTCACGCTGACTCGCCCTCCCTCGATGCACTTCTCCCCCCGCGGCGGCGCCGTTCTCGACGCTGCGCCCGGGCCGTCGTCAGGGTACCGGTGCACCGCATCCGGCACCGATCTTCTACACTCGGTGACCGCACCAGCTCGCCCCGCGAGCGGTTCGCCCTCGTATCCCAATTGGCAGAGGAAACGGATTCAAAACCCGTGCAGTGTGAGTTCGAGTCTCACCGAGGGCACCAGTACATCTCCCCCGCAGCCGCTCAGGCCATCGATCGAACGTCCAGCGAGAGCGCGAATCCCGGATCGGCCGCCCCCGTCGTCAGGCGCAGCACGTGGCGCCCCACCCGTCTGCATGCGAAGGAGATCGGGAACGCCACAGCCTGCTGCTCCCCCTCGAGGTGACCGGCGACGGGCAGTTCGAACACGTGCAGAGGCTCGTCCTCGCCGTCCGTGATCTCCACCCGTACCCGCTCACCCGACACGTCGTCGGGGCCACGCTGCAGCAGGACCACCAGGTAGGCCTCGACGGGCTGCGCGAGGGACGGGACCACACACCAGTCCCAGATGCCGCCGAGCACGTCGAGCTTCTGGTCCGACTGGCGCGCGTAGTCGGCGAAGAAGGCACTCGTGACGATCATCGGACGACCCCGGCGGTGGGCACCGTGATCTGATGGGACGACAGAACCGCCGCATCATCGAAAGGCTCCGTCGTGTCCGTTCTGCTCTCCGCCGCCGTCGTCGCGGCGGGTGTCGGTTCCGCTGCGGTGGCCGGCGTCCTGCTGGCCTTCTCCATCGCCGTGATGCCGGCGCTGGGCGTACAGCCCGCGTCCGCCGCCACGGCGGTGATGACGCGCGTGAACGTGGTCATCGTCGCTCCCGTCTTCATGGTCCTGCTGTTCGGTACCGCGGCGGCATCGGTCCTCGCCGCCGTCACCGCGTTCCTCGAGCCTGGCACACCCGCCGTTCTCGTCGCAGCGGCGGCGGCGCTCTACGTCGCGGGCTGCCTCGGCGTGACCGTCGCCGTCAACGTGCCGCTCAACGATCGGCTCGCTGCCGCGGAGGACGTGTGGCCCGAATACCTCACTCGGTGGACCCGGTGGAACCACGTCCGCGTGGTCGCAGGACTGGGTGCGTCGGTGCTGTTCGTCGTCGCCGGTGTCGCAGCATGACGGTGGTGCACGGCTTCGCCCCGCTCGTCGGCGACTCGCCGCACACGCTGGTGCTCGGTTCCATGCCGGGGGTCGCGTCGCTGACGGCCGAGCAGTACTACGCCCATCCGCGGAATGCGTTCTGGCCCATCATGACTCACATCCTCCACCTACCCGGGGATGCCGGTTACGCGGAGCGCGTGCGCGCACTCACGGCCGCGGGCGTCGCGGTGTGGGACGTTCTCGAACTGTGCACTCGCGAGGGCAGTCTCGACTCGGCCATCGAGAGCGACACGGTGGTGCCGAACGACATCGACGCGCTGCTCACGGCCCACCCCACCCTGGACCGCATTGTGTTCAACGGCGCCGCGGCGGCGCGGCTGTTCGCTCGCCACGTGGCGCTGTCCCGGCCCGTCGAGACGTTCCGTCTGCCGTCCACCAGCCCTGCCCATGCCGCCCTGAGCACGGCGGCGAAGGTCGACGCCTGGCGCATCGTCGCGAGGGAAGACCGGTGACCGCGACGGCCTCGAGTCTGCGCTTCGCGCTCCTCGTCACCGCTGCGAGCGGGTTCCTCGATGCCTACACCTACGTCAGCCGAGGCGGCGTCTTCGCCAACGCGCAGACGGGCAACGTCATCTTCCTGGCGATCGAGGTGTCGCGGACGCACTGGCGGGACGCGGCCCAACACCTCTGGCCGATCCTCGCGTTCGTGGTCGGTGTCTCGATCGCCAACGTCATCAAGACGGGACGCGCCGAACGCCGAGTGCACCGGCCGATCCGGTGGTCCATCGCGGCGCAGGCAGCCATCCTCGCCGTGGTGGGCTTCGTACCCGCCACGGTGCCGAATGCGCTGGTCACCGTGCCGATCTCGTTCATCGCCGCGCTGCAGATCGCCCTGTTCCGGAACATCGGCGATCTCAACTACATCGCGATCGCGATGACCGGAAATCTGATGCGCGTGACCGAGGCCGGCTTCGCTGCGATCGTCGACCGCGACTCCGCCGGCCGACGGGCGTTCGGTGTCTACAGCGCCGTGATCGCCGTGTTCGTCCTCGGCGCACTGGCCGGCGCCGCCGCGACCGGGTCCGTCGGCGTCCGCGCCGCGTGGATACCGGCCGCGGTGTTGGCGGCGACGCTCGCGATCTTCGTCATCGACGAGCGCACGCCCTGAACACCCCGGTCAGTCGTGGCTCACCGGTGACCCCGATGCGACCATGCCCCGCGCCAGCTCGAGTCGACGTCGGACGGCCGTGATCAACTCGTCGTCCGTCAGCGCGGCGGCGCTGGCGGCCAACTCGATCGACGCGTCGACTTCTCGAGGCTCGAGGTAGCGCGCGACGACGAGCGCCTCCACCGGATTCCGACCGAAGTGCCGTGCGACCGCGATCACGCGATCCGCACTCGGCGTGTTCTTCCCCAGTTTCCATCTCGAGACCGACGCGGGGTCCACCCCTGCAGCCCGCGCGATCTCCACTTGTGATGCTCTGTCTGTGACGCGGTTCAGATACTCCCACCACGTCTCCCCCACCCCGGACGTCTGATCCATGGCGCGAACACTACTGACACGGACGCAAGTTCACGCACAGTGTGTCGATTGCCCGCCCGCCAGTGCATGTGTACCTTTCGTCTCGTGCGCGCAACGAGCGCGACACGATCGATCACCGGGGGGAATCGATGGCGAATCTCGAGCTGGACCGCGACGGGCTGGAACGACTACGGCGCTTCGCTCACATCACGACCGACGGGCAACTGGCCGAACGCATCGGGGTCGACCCGGCCACGGTCTCCCGCATTCTCAGCGGGAAGTGCGCGCCCGGAACGAAATTCATCGCCGGCCTGCTCTCGGAGTTCGGGACCGACCGCTTCGACGACGTCTTCGTGGTGACCGACGACCGCGTCATCGTGCCGGGAAATGGCGGATGAGCCCTTCCTGCACCACGGTCGCCACCAATTCTCCTCCGCGCGAGAAGAATCGGCCGGTGGCCAGTCCGCGGGACCCCGCGGCGACCGGCGACTCGGTGGCGTAGAGCATCCACTCGTCGAAGCGGAACGGACGATGGAACCAGATGGAATGGTTCACCGTCGCGGCCACGATGCGGTCGAAACCCCAGGACAGACCGTGTGTGGTGATGATCGAGTCGAGCACCGTCGTGTCCGACGCGTATCCCATCGTGGCGACGTGCAGAGCGGGATCGTCGGGCAACGGTCCGTCGGACTTCATCCATACCCTGTTGTGGTTCGACCGTTCTCCGGTGCCCTTCATGATCCAGGCCGGATCATTGGCGTACCGCATGTCGATCGGCTTCAGCGCGTCCACGAACATCTTCAGACGGTCCTCGTACCCGTCGAAGTGGTTGCCCAGCGGCGGCAGCGATTCCGGGTACTCCACCTCGGGCCACTCGACGCTGTGCTCGAGGCCGCCGCGCGAGTCCTGGTAGGCGGCGAGCATGACGAACAGCTCCTCGTCACCCTGGTAGGCCGTCACCTGACGGTTGGCGAAGGCGCGGCCGTCACGATGACGTTCCACGCGGAAAGTGATGTCTCGCTTGACATCTCCGCCGCGAATGAAGTGTGCGTTGATGGCGTGGATCGGCCTCGCCCCGCTGACGGTGCGGCCGGCCGCGACCAGCGCCTGGGCGACCAGCTGTCCGCCGAACGTTCTGCTCCCGACCTCTGCCGGGTGACGGCCGACGTAGGTGTTCTCGTCGACCTCCGTGAGGTCGAGGATGTCCAGCAACACGTCGAGGTCGCGTGAGCGCCCCGCCGTGGCGATCGGCGCGTCCCCCCGACGCGCCGATTCCGGTCTGTCGACCGTTCCCCCCAGTTCGGTCACTTACCGGTCCTCTTCTCCGATTCGGTGCACGTGGATCAAGTTGGTGGAGCCTACAGTGCCGGGAGGCGCACCGGCGACGATCACGACCTGGTCGCCGCGGTGATAACGGTCGAGCTCGAGCAACGACTTGTCGACCTCACGCACCATGCCGTCGGTGGTGTCGACGAACGGCACCAGGAACGTCTCGGTGCCCCAGGTCAGAGCGAGCTGACTGCGCACCTCGGGGATGGACGTGAAGGCCAGCAGCGGCAGCCGCGAATGCAGACGCGCCATGCGCCGCACGGTGTCACCGGACTGCGTGAAGGCGACGAGAGCGCGTGCGTCGAGCCGCTCTCCGATGTCGCGAGCCGCGTAGGAGATGACGCCGCGCTTGGTGCGCGGAGTGTGGGTGAGCGCCGGAACCGCGTCGCCCTCCATCTCGACGGTCTCCACGATGCGTGCCATCGTGCGCACCGTCTCCATGACGAACTTGCCGACGGAGGTCTCGCCGGACAGCATGACGGCGTCGGTGCCGTCGAGCACCGCGTTCGCGACGTCGGACGCCTCCGCGCGGGTGGGACGCGAGTTCTCGATCATCGACTCGAGCATCTGCGTGGCGACGATGACAGGCTTGGCGTTGGCGCGCGCGATCTGGATGGCGCGCTTCTGCACCAGCGGCACCTGCTCGAGCGGGAGCTCGACACCGAGGTCACCACGCGCGACCATCACCGCGTCGAACGCGAGGACGATGGCCTCGAGGTTGTCGACCGCTTCCGGCTTCTCGATCTTGGCGATGACGGGGACCCGGCGGCCCACCCGGTCCATGATCGCGTGCACCAGCTCGACGTCGGCCGGCGACCGCACGAACGACAGTGCGATGAAGTCGACTCCCAGGGCCAGAGCGAACTCGAGATCCTCGGTGTCCTTGTCCGACATGGCGGGAACCGACACGTCCATGCCGGGGAGGGACACGCCCTTGTTGTTGCTGACGGGGCCGCCCTCGGTCACGCGGCAGAGGACGTCGTTGCCCTCGACACCGGTGACGACCAGACCGACCTTGCCGTCGTCGACGAGGAGGCGATCGCCTTCCTTGGCGTCCTGCGCGAGTTCCTTGTAGGTGGTGGAGACCCGATCGTGGGTGCCCTCGCACTCCTCGACCGTGATGCGGATCAGCTCACCGTTGGCCCAGGTGGTCTTGCCCTCCTTGAACCGGCCGAGCCGGATCTTCGGACCCTGCAGGTCGGCGAGGATGCCCACGGCCTTCCCGGTGGCGTTCGACGCCGCACGCACCCGCTTGTAGTTCGCCTCGTGGTCGGGGTAGTCGCCGTGGCTGAAATTCAGCCGAGCCACATCCATTCCGCTCTCGACGAGTTCCTTGATTCTCTCGTCGGTGGCAGTCGCCGGTCCCAGGGTGCATACGATCTTCGTCCGTCGGGTCACGGGCGCAAGCCTAGTCCCCGCCGGACCCGATTCCTATCGACGACGCCGCTCTATGTCCTGACAATTGGGCTACTGGCCAGTAGTTAACCGGGAGGTCGTTCAGGGTTTGAGAAGTCGGCCGTTCCCGTCGCGGACCTTGCTCACGAGCATCACGATGCCGTCGACGAGGCACCACAGCCAGACGGCCGCGTAGAGCGGGATACCGATCAACGCGCCGATGATCGTCACGGTCAGCAGGACGCTCACGATGAACGACACGAGCTGCGCGACGCCGAGCACCGTCGAGCCGATGTAGAACCGGCCGATGCCGAGCGGCAGACCGAAGAGCAGCGGGGCCAACTGGAGAACACCTGCCGTCACCTTCGACTTGTCGCCGAACGGTTCACCCGTCCCCATGTCTCGACCGAACGGCGCCATCGGATCGACGCCGTGGCCGCCCGCGAACGGTGGCTGCCCGTACTGCGGCTGCTGACCGTACTGGGGCTGCCCGTACTGCGGCTGGGCGTACTGGGGCTGACCGTACTGGGGCTGGGCGTACGGGGTGTCCGCGGCCGGCCGTGCGGACCAGTCCGTCGACTCGGGCTCACGATTCCAGGAGCCGTACTCGCCGACCGGGTAGCCGAAGGCAGCCGTGTCACCGGCCGACGGTTCGGGGTACGTCCCGGGCGACGGGTAGGACGGGTAGGCGCCGGAACCCGGACCCTCGCCGAAACTGGCGTTGGTGTTCCACCCCGGACCGGGAGTGCTCCCGGTGACGTCGTCGGACCCCACGGGGTCCGAGCCGGTCGACTTCTTCGTCAGGTCAGGCTTGTCCGGATCGGTCACGTCCCTCGTCCTCACTCGTCGTCGGGGTGGTCACCTCGTCGGTGGATCGGTCCTCGTCCTTCGCCGGAGCATCGGCGTCCGCCTCGTCCGTCACCTCGCCGTCAGGCTCGACCTCGTCGGTCCGGGTGCGCAGCGTGGCCGGTTCCTCACGACCCTTGGGCGCGAGGACGACGTACGCCAGCGCGAGCAGGAAGACGATGCCGGAGGTGAACGAGTTGACGCGGATGCCGCCGATCAGCGTCGCGAAGTCGCTGCGCATCAGCTCGATGACGAAGCGTCCGGCGCAGTAGCCCGCGACGTACAGGGCGAAGATGCGGCCGTGTCCGAGGCGGAAGCGACGGTCGACCAGCACCAGGAGCACGACGACGACGACGTTCCACAACAGTTCGTACAGGAACGTCGGATGCACGACCCGCTCGACGATTCCGGTGGAGACGCCGGCGAGGGAGTCGACCCGACCGTTGGCGTCGACGCGTTCGTAGACCTCGAGGCCCCACGGCAGGGTGGTGTCGCGTCCGTAGAGCTCCTGGTTGAAGTAGTTGCCGATGCGGCCGATGGCCTGCGCGAGGAGGATGCCCGGCGCGACGGCGTCGCCGAAGGCCGGGAGCGGTATCCCGCGTCGCCTGCAGGCGATCCACGCGCCGACACCACCCAGGAAGACGGCGCCCCAGATGCCGAGACCGCCCTGCCAGATCTTGAGGGCGTCGATCGGATTGCCACCCTCGCCGAAGTACGTCGGCGCGTCGGTGATGACGTGGTAGAGCCGACCGCCGATGAGACCGAACGGCACGGCCCACACGGCGACGTCGAGGACGGTCCCCTTGTCGCCGCCGCGGGCGACCCAGCGGCGGTCACCCCACACGATCGCGACGACGATGCCGACGATGATGAAGAAGGCGTACGCCCGCAGTGCGAGCGGCCCGACGTACCAGACGCCCTGCGGCGGACTGGGGATGTAGGCGAGCACGGCGGTGTTCGCCGCGAGCATCACGACGCGGCCTTCGCCGACCGCACGCCCTCGGCGAGTTCTGCGGTGAGCGCGGAGACGGCGCCGACACCCTGGTCGACGGCGGAGACGAGCGCGGATCCGACGATGACGGCGTCGGCGTACGCGGCGATCTCCGCGGCCTGGGCACCGGAACGCACCCCGAGGCCGATGCCGATGGGGATGTCGGAGTGCACGCGGATGCGGGACACCAGTGCGGGCGCGGCCGAGGACACCGCATCGCGGGCACCCGTCACGCCCATGGTCGACGCCGCGTAGACGAAACCGCTGCTCGACTGCACGGTGCGCGAGAGACGCTCCTCCGTCGACGACGGTGCGACGAGGAAGATGCGATCGAGCCCGTGCTCCACGGAGGCGCCGAGCCAGTCGCCGGCCTCGTCGGGGATCAGGTCCGGCGTGATCATGCCGAGGCCGCCCGCCGACGCGAGATTCGCGGCGAACTCGGTCACGCCGTACTTCATGACCGGGTTCCAGTACGTCATGACGACGGCCTTGCCACCGGCGTCGGCGATGGCCTCGACCACGGTGAAGACGTCGCGGACGCGGGCGCCGTTGGCCAGGGCGCGCCCTGCGGCGGCCGCGATGGTGGGGCCGTCCATGACGGGATCGGAGTACGGGACGCCGACCTCGATGATGTCGCAGCCGCTGTCGACGAGCGCGCGCACGGCGTCGATCGACTCGGGCACCGTCGGGAACCCGGCGGGCAGGTAGCCGACGAGGGCGGCGCGGTGCTCACCGCGGGTGTGGTCGAAGACCGGGCCCAACCGCGACGGACCGGAGTGCACCGGGATGGGGGTGGGGGTGCTCACGTCACGTTGCCCTTCTCGTCCAGGATGCCGAACCACTTCGCGGCGGTGTCGACGTCCTTGTCTCCGCGACCGGAGAGGTTGACCAGGATCATGGCGCCGTCACCGAGTTCACGGCCGAGCTTCACGGCACCCGCGATGGCGTGCGCGGACTCGATCGCCGGGATGATGCCCTCGGTCTTGCACAGCAGAGTGAAGGCCTCCATGGCCTCCGTGTCGGTGATGGGTCGGTACTCGGCTCGCCCGATGTCGTTGAGGTACGAGTGCTCCGGTCCGACGCCCGGGTAGTCGAGCCCGGCGGAGATGGAGTGCGAGTCGATGGTCTGACCGTCCTCGTCCTGCAGAAGGTACGAGAAGGCGCCGTGGAGGGCGCCGGGCGAGCCCGCACCGATGGTCGCGGCGTGGCGACCCGTCTCGATGCCGTCGCCGGCTGCCTCGTACCCGATCAGCCGGACGTCCGCGTCGTCGATGAAGGCGTGGAAGATGCCGATGGCGTTCGACCCGCCGCCGACGCACGCGGCGATGGCGTCGGGAAGCCGGCCGTGATCGTGCAGCATCTGCGCGCGTGCCTCCATGCCGATGATGCGCTGGAAATCGCGGACCATCATGGGGAACGGGTGCGGTCCGGCGACGGTGCCGAAGCAGTAGTAGGTCTCGTCCGCGTTGGTCACCCAGTCGCGCAGCGCCTCGTTGATGGCGTCCTTGAGTGTGCGCGAGCCGGACGTCACCGCGACGACGTCGGAACCGAGGAGCTTCATCCGGGCGACGTTGAGGGCCTGACGCTCGGTGTCCACCTCGCCCATGTAGACGAGGCACTCGAGGCCGAGCAGCGCACAGGCCGTGGCCGTGGCGACGCCGTGCTGGCCCGCGCCCGTCTCGGCGATGACGCGGGTCTTGCCCATCCGCTTGGCGAGCAGCACCTGGCCCAGCACGTTGTTGATCTTGTGCGAACCGGTGTGGTTGAGGTCCTCGCGCTTGAGGAAGATGCGGGCCCCACCGGCCTGCTTCGACAGATTCGCCGCCTCGAAGATCGGCGACGGGCGACCGGTGTAGTCGCGCTGCAGACGATCGAGCTCGTCGAGGAAGTCTCGATCTCCGCGCGCCTTGGCGTACTCGGTGGTGACTTCCTCGATGACGCCCATGAGCGCCTCGGGCACGTAGCGGCCGCCGTACTTACCGAAGTGTCCGCCGAGGTCGGGGTCGTGATCGGTGCGATCGGTGATGCCGTCGCTCGAGTTCGGAAGATAGCTGGTAGTCACGGTGTCGAGTCTGCCCGATGACACACCGGGACGACGAGCCGGGTGGAGCCTGAAATCAGCGCGCAGGCTTCGGGCAGGAGGGGTGCGTTCCGGCCGCGACCAGGTCACGCACCGCGGACCGCGGGTCGCCGCTGGTGACCAGTCCCTCACCGACGAGAACCGCGTCGGCACCCGCTCCGGCGTAGGCCAGAAGATCGGCGGTGCCGCGGACGCCGGACTCGGCGACCCGGATGATGTCCGACGGCAGGCCGGGCGCGATGCGGGAGAAGGTGTCCGGGTCGACGTCGAGTGTCTTGAGGTTGCGGGCGTTGACGCCGATGACCTTGGCGCCGGCCTCGAGCGCGCGGTCCGCTTCCTCCTCGGTGTGCACCTCGACCAGCGGGGTCATGCCGAGCGACTCGGTGCGGTCGAGCAGGGACGCGAGGGCGTCCTGCTCCAGAGCCGCGACGATCAGCAGGATCATGTCGGCGCCGTGGGCGCGAGCCTCGTGGATCTGGTACGGCCCGACGATGAAGTCCTTGCGCAGCACGGGGATCTCGACGGCGCGACGCACGGCGTCGAGATCGTCCAGCGATCCGCGGAAGCGGCGCTCCTCGGTGAGCACGCTGATGACGCGCGCTCCGCCCGACTCGTAGGCACCCGCGAGCACGGCGGGGTCCGGAATGTCGGCCAGCGCACCCTTGGAAGGGCTGGCGCGCTTGACCTCTGCGATGACGGCGATGCCCGGCTCGATGAGCGCGGCGGCGGCGTCGAGGGCCGGCCGCGCGGCGGCGGCGGCCTTCTTGACGGAGGCGAAGTCCACCACGGATTCACGGGCCTGCGTGTCGGCCCGTACACCGTCGAGGATCGAATCGAGAACGGTCATCGGTGTCCCCCGCGTCCTTCCGCCAGAGTGGTGAATGTCTGCTCGACATCGCAGTGGATGTGTGGCGCTGCTCATCCGGTGCGCTCAGAGTAGAGGCCGGAGTAACACCACCGACTAGCGGGTCTCACCGCCGCCGGGTCGGTCGTCGACACCGGTGGCGTCGTCGGTCACGGTCGGGTCGGCGCCGGAGTCCAGCGCGTCCCAGATGGCCCGCTCGCTCGGTTCCTCGTCGGCGTCTACGGCGGCAGACCGAACGTCCTGTTCGGCGCGCTCACGGCGCACCGCGGGACTGTCGTACCGAGCCGACAGGCCGGCCTTGGAGCGGGACGTGCGCGCGACCACGACGGCGGCGGCCAGCGCGAGCAGACCGCCCAGGAGCGCGAGTGCGGCGGGCGCGCGGCTCGCCTCCGCGGAGAGGACCTCGGCACGACCGGGGAGTTCCGCCAGCGCGCCGGCGCGCTCCGGATCCACGCCCGAGACGATCAACTGCACCGCGGGAACGGCGGCTCCGACACCGACGAGCGCGACGAGCACCGCGAGCAGC
Organism: Rhodococcus sp. MEB041; assembly: GCF_030208955.1. NCBI lineage: Bacteria > Bacillati > Actinomycetota > Actinomycetes > Mycobacteriales > Nocardiaceae > Rhodococcus > Rhodococcus sp. MEB041. The sequence continues at coordinate 1,023,520 of NZ_JARVSZ010000005.1, read as the reverse complement.
ACCGTCCACCGTCCGCGGATCGCGAACAGAGCCGCCACCGCAGCGATGGCCGCGATGGCCAACGGCGTGGTCGCCGCGGCCCACGTACCCCCGACGAGCGAGGACGTCTGCTGCTCCCCCAGCCCGTCCGAGCTGACGACCCGGACCCAGGTCATGCGCGACGACGCCCACAGCGCCAGCGCCGCGAGAGCCAGGAGCAGCGCGGCGAGACCGACGCCCCCGCGTTTCACTCGGCGCCTCCGACGGTGGTCACCGTCTCCGCTGCGGCCACCGCGCTGAGCACCGCCATCGCCTTGTTGCGCGCCTCGGTGTCCTCGTACTCGGCGACCGAGTCGGCCACCACGCCGGCACCCGCCTGGACGTACGCGGTGCCGTTCTTGATGAGGGCGGAGCGGATGCAGATCGCCGTGTCGGCGTCCCCGTCGAAGTCGAGGTATCCGACGATGCCGCCGTAGACGCCGCGGCGGGTCGGTTCGAGTTCCTCGATGAGCTCCATCGCCCGCACCTTGGGAGCGCCCGACAGCGTGCCCGCCGGGAAGCAGGCGCGGACGGCGTCGAGTGCGTGCCTGCCCTCGTCGAGCCGACCCGTCACCGTCGACACCAGGTGCATGACGTGGCTGTAGCGCTCGACGTGGCGGTACTCGGTGACCTTGACCGTGCCCGGCTCGCAGACCCGCCCGAGATCGTTGCGTCCGAGGTCCACCAGCATGAGGTGCTCGGAGTTCTCCTTCTCGTCCACGAGGAGGTCCTTCTCGAGCAAGAGGTCGTCCTCCTCTGTGGCGCCGCGCCACCGGGTCCCGGCGATCGGGTGCGTCGTCGCGACACCGTCGGCGACCGTCACGAGGGACTCGGGGCTCGACCCGACGATCGAGAACGCGGTCTCGCCGTCCGCGCCGGGGACGTGCATCAGGTACATGTACGGGCTGGGATTGGAGCGTCGGAGCATGCGATAGACGTCGAGCGGCGTCGCGGTGGTCTCCATCTCGAAACGCTGGGACAGCACCACCTGGAACGCCTCGCCCGCCTCGATCTCCTCGACCAGGCGGTGCACGTCGGCGCCGAACCCCTCGGAGGTCCGCTGGCGCCGGAACTGCGGCTCGGGTCGCGAGAACGACGCCACCGTGGACTCCGCGGCGGACGACAGTGCGAGGGTCATGCGGTCGAGCCGTGCCACCGCGTCGTCGTACGCCTCGTCGACCCGCTCGTCGGTGCCGTTCCAGTTCACCGCGTTGGCGATGAGGGTGATCGCACCCTCGTGGTGGTCCACCGCGGCCAGATCGGTCGCGAGGAGCATCACCATCTCGGGGATCTTCAGATCGTCCTCGGTGAGTTCGGGCAGTCGCTCGATGTGGCGCACCGCGTCGTAGCCGAGATACCCCACCATCCCGCCGGTGAGCGGGGGCAGGTCCGGCAACCGTTCGGAGCGGAGCAGCTCGATGGTGGCTCCGAGTGCGTCCAGCGGATGGCCACCCGACGGGGCACCCGCCGGCGTCTCCCCCATCCACGCGGCCTCGCCGTCCACGACCGTGAGCGCACTAGGGCTGCCCGCACCGATGAACGACCACCGGGACCACGACCGCCCGTTCTCGGCGGATTCGAGCAGGAACGTGCCGGGCCGGTCCCCGGCGAGCTTGCGGTACGCCGACAGCGGAGTCTCGGAGTCCGCGAGGACCTTGCGGACGACGGGGACCACGCGATGGACGGCGGCCAGTTGGCGGAACTGCTCCCGGGTGGTGGTTCCGGGTGCCGGGTCCTTCTGCGAATCCATGGGGGTCATCTTCCCGGGTGCCGTCCCGCCGGGTTCGGGAGGTGCCGAACGCGGGGGTCGCACGGGCGGTGGGACACTCGACGAGTCGGAAACCGAACTGGTCGGTCGTGATCCGGCACGAGGAGAGGAACGCGCACCCGATGACCGCGACACCGCCGTCCGAGACACTGCCGGACGAGATGCGCTGGCTCACACCGGCACAGCAGGACGCCTGGCGCGTGCTGGTCGCCTTCGTGACCCGGTTGCCCGCCGCACTGGACACTCAGTTGCAGCGTGACTCCGGACTGACGCACTTCGACTACTTCGTGCTGGCGACGCTGTCCGAGGCTCCGGATCGTCGGCTGCGCCTACGCGAGCTCGCGGACTTCGCCAACGCGTCGCTGTCCCGGCTGTCGCACGTGATGACCAAGCTCGAGCGCGCCGGATGGGCCCGGCGGGAGAGCATCAGCGGCGGCCGCGGCTCCCACGCCGTTCTCACGGACGAGGGGTACGCGAAGGTGGTCGCCACGGCTCCCGGCCACGTCTCCACCGTGCGGTCACTCGTGTTCGACGGGCTGGACGACGAGCAGGTCGAGACGATGCGAGCGCTCGCCGAGGTCATGGTCACCAACCTCGACGCCGGCATCGCCCGCGACGGCGGTGGCTGACCGCCGGTACTCACGCGGTCGGGGGCTCGCTCAGCAACACGTCGGCGTCGAAGCACGAGTGATCACCGGTGTGGCACGCGCCGCCGGTCTGATCGACCGTCAGCAGGATCGTGTCACCGTCGCAGTCGAGGCGGACCTCGTGGACGTACTGTGCGTGTCCGGACGACTCGCCCTTGACCCAGTACTCCTGCCGTGACCGCGACCAGTACGTGCCCTTGCGCGTCGCGAGCGTCATGGCCAGGGCCGTGTCGTCCATCCACGCGACCATGAGCACGTCACCGGTGCCGCGTTCCTGCGCGACGGCGCACACCAGTCCGTCGTCGGTGCGCTTGAGACGGTCGGCGATCGCCGGATCGAGAACGGGGGCGCTCATCGAACCTCCACACCGTCCGCGCGCAGAGCGCCCTTGACGTCGCCGATGGTCATCTCGCCGAAGTGGAAGACGCTGGCCGCGAGAACGGCATCGGCACCCGCGGCCACGGCAGGCGCGAAGTGCTCGACGGCGCCGGCGCCGCCACTGGCGATGACCGGGACCCGGACGGCCGCGCGGACAGCGGTGATCATGGCGATGTCGAAGCCGGCCTTCGTGCCGTCCGCGTCCATCGAGTTGAGCAGGATCTCGCCCACCCCGAGATCGGCCCCGCGGTGTGCCCACTCCACGGCGTCGACGCCGGTACCGCGGCGGCCGCCGTGCGTGGTCACCTCCCAACCGGACGCCGTCGGCGCCTCGCCCTCGGGCACCGTCCGGGCGTCGACCGACAGCACGATGCACTGCGATCCGAATCGAGAGCTCAACTCGCGCAACAACTCCGGTCGCGCGAGCGCTGCTGTGTTGACGGACACCTTGTCGGCGCCCGCTCGCAGGAGCGTGTCCACGTCCTGCACGGTGCGGACACCGCCGCCCACGGTGAGCGGAATGAACACCTGCTCCGCGGTGCGGGTCACCACGTCGAGCATCGTGGCGCGACCACCGGACGACGCGGTGACGTCGAGGAAGGTCAACTCGTCGGCACCCTCGGCGTCGTACTTCGCGGCGAGCTCGACGGGATCACCGGCGTCGCGCAGATCGGCGAAGTTGACGCCCTTGACGACGCGGCCCGCGTCGACGTCCAGGCACGGGATGACGCGTACTGCGACACTCATCTCCGGACTCCTTCCCGTGCGCGCGATGTCGGTGTGTACGAGGACGGCTCGCCGACTCCGGCGAGCACCTGCAGCAGTTCCTCGTGCACGCCGGGGGCTGCGGCGAGCACCGACGTCGAGGTCACCGTCCACGGCTCGCCCGCCAGATCGGTGACGATCCCGCCGCCGGCGCGGACCAGCATCGCTCCCGCGGCGTTGTCCCACGCATGGTGACCGAACACGATCGACGCACCGAGTGTTCCCGCCGCGGTGTACGCGAGGTCCAGCCCGGTCGACCCGTGCATGCGGATCCGTGAGGAGACGCGGCTGATGTCCGAGAGCACCTGCACCCGGTAGGCGCCGGGCAACCGGCCGCGGCTGTCGATGTTGAACGCACCGAATCCGACGATGGAGGAGGCGAGTGCGGAGGTGGGCAGCGCGGGGAGCGCCTCCCCGTCACGATGCACGGGTCCACCCTCCACCGCCCAGAAGCGTTGGCCGATCAGGGGAAGCCACGTCAGGCCGATGACCGGGCGCCCGTCGACGAGCAGCGACAGCAGTGTGCCCGCCGTGGGCAGCCCGAACGAGTAGTTGAAGGTCCCGTCGATCGGATCGAGTACCCACACGGTGTCGGACTCGACGGGTGGCCCGCCGAACTCCTCGCCGTGCACGGGGATCTGGGTCTGCTCCTGCAGTTCCTCGACCAGCCGACGTTCGAGCTCGAGGTCGACCGCGGTGGCGAAGTCGTCCGGCCCCTTTGCCACGGCGCTGGGCGCGCCGGCGCCCGCGACGAACCGCTCGTGGGTGCCGTCGAGCAGGGTGCGCGCGGTGGCCGCGAGAGCGTCCAGGTCCACGGCGGTCACGTCGCCGACGATGCGCTGTCCGCGACGGCGGCGAGGGCCTCCGGCAGCGTGAAGCGGCCGGCGTAGAGGGCCTTGCCGACGATGGAACCCTCGACGCCCTTGTCGGTCAGCGTGGCGATGGCGACCAGATCCGCGACGGTGGACACTCCGCCGGACGCGATGACCGGCGCGTCGGTGACAGCGCAGACCTGTTCGAGCAGTTCGAGATTGGGGCCGGTCAGAGTGCCGTCCCGCGTGACGTCGGTGACCACGTACCGCGAGCACCCGTCGCGGTCGAGCCGCTCCAGCACCTCCCACAGATCGCCGCCGTCACTCACCCAGCCGCGACCGCGCAGGCGGTGCTGACCGTCGACGATGCGCACGTCCAGTCCCACGGCGACACGATCGCCGTACTCACCGATGGCGCGGCGGCACCACTCCGGATCCTCGAGTGCGGCGGTGCCGAGGTTGACGCGCGCGCAGCCCGTCGCGAGCGCTGCCCGCAGGCTCTCGTCGTCGCGGATGCCACCGGACAGCTCGACCTTCACGTCGAGTTCCCCCACCACGCTCGCGAGGAGGTCGCGGTTCGAACCGCGGCCGAAGGCGGCGTCCAGATCTACCAGATGCACCCACTCGGCGCCGTCGTTCTGCCAGGCCAGCGCTGCGTCGCGCGGAGAGCCGTAGGCGGTCTCGCTGCCTGCCTCTCCCTGCACGAGACGAACAGCTTGACCATCGGCGACATCGACTGCGGGGAGAAGTACCAGGCTCACGTTCGACGAGGTTACCGGCACGATCCGCGGCGACACCGGGCAGGGCGGCGCGTCAGTCGGACGGCTCGGACCCGTCGGGCTCCTCGCCGAAGGATCGGCGAACGGACGCCTTCGCCACCAGCGACGCGCAGACGCCTGTGGCGACGAGTCCGACGGCCACCACCAGCAGCCCCACCGGACCACTCGGCTGCAGCAGCCAGAGGACGAGCGTGGTCGCGGCGAACATCAGGGTCGCCGCACCGAGGACGAGCCCGGTGTGGCGACCCAGTGAGAACTCGCGGGGCTCGCTCATCCGAGGGTGCGGAGCCAGTTCTCGAGCAGCGTGGCGCCGGCGTCGCCGGACTTCTCCGGGTGGAACTGTGTCGCGGACAGAGGGCCGTTCTCCACCGCCGCGAGGAACTCGCCGCCGTGATCGGCCCACGTGAGAACCGGAGCGGCAAGCGACTCGCTCGGTGCCATCTCCCAGTCCTGCACGCCGTACGAGTGCACGAAGTAGAAGCGCGTGTCGGGGTCCATGCCCGCGAACAGCACCGAGTCCTCGCCCGGGCGCACCGTGTTCCAGCCCATGTGCGGGAGCACCTCGGCCTGCAGCTTCTCCACGGTGCCGGGCCACTGGCCGCAGCCGGTGGCGGGCACGTCGAACTCGACGCCGCGGTCGAACATGATCTGCATGCCGACGCAGATGCCGAGCACGGGGCGGCCCCCGGCGAGCCGCTTGTCGACGAGCTCGTCGCCGCGCACCGACAGCAGACCGTCCATGCATGCGCCGAACGCGCCGACACCGGGCACGACCAGTCCGTCGGCCTGCAGCGCGACGCGGTGGTCGGACGTCACCGTGACGTCGGCGCCCACACGTTCGAGTGCGCGCTGCGCCGAGTGCAGATTCCCCGAACCGTAATCCAGCAACGCGACAGACTTGCTGGTCACAAGCTTCCCTTCGTCGACGGCACTCCCGAGACCCGCGGATCGGGCTCGACGGCCGCGCGGAGGGCGCGAGCGACGGCCTTGAACTCGGCCTCGGTGACGTGGTGCTGGTCGCGTCCGTACAGCACCCGGACGTGCAGGGCGATACGCGCGTTGGACGCGATGGATTCGAAGACGTGGCGGTTGATCACCGTGGCGTACGGGGTTCCCGGGTAGCCGCCGATGATCGCGTGCAGCATGTGCTCCGGTTCCCCGGTGTGCACGCAGTACGGCCGACCGGACACGTCGACCGAGGCGTGTGCCAGCGTCTCGTCCATCGGAATGAACGCGTCACCGAAACGGCGAATTCCCTTCTTGTCGCCGAGTGCCTGGCCCAGCGCCTGTCCGAGGACGATAGCGGTGTCCTCGACCGTGTGATGCGCCTCGATCTCGATGTCGCCCTTCGCGTGCACCGTGAGGTCGAAACTCGCGTGCGTCCCGAGCGCGGTGAGCATGTGGTCGAAGAACGGCACACCGGTGGACACGTCGACGATGCCGGTGCCGTCGAGATTCAGCTCCACCGTGATGGACGACTCCTTGGTGGTCCGCTCGATGCGCGCGATGCGGTTCGGGGTCATGATGCTGCTCACTGGTCGGATCCTCTGTTGGGGTTCAGGTGGCGGGGGCGGACGAGTGGACGACGTCCTCGGACAGGTCGGCGCTGACCTCGAGGAACCGATCGTTCTCGGCCTCGGTGCCGATGGTGACGCGGAGATGCCCCGCGATGCCGACGTCGCGGATGAGTACACCCTGATCGAGGTACCGAGACCACACCGCGGGCGCATCGTCGAACAGGCCGAACAGCACGAAGTTGGCGCTGCTGGGCACCACTCGGTAGCCCAGGACGGCGAGTCGGGCGACGACGCGATCACGCTCGGCCGCCAGCTCGGCCACCGAGGCCAGCGTGTCGTCGGCATGGCGCAGTGCGGCGCGCGCAGCAGCCTGCGTGAGCACCGACAGGTGGTACGGCAGCCGCACCAGGAGCAGTGCGTCCACGACGGCCGGAGCGGCCACCAGGTACCCGAGTCGCCCACCCGCGAACGCGAAGGCCTTGCTCATGGTCCGGCTGACGACGACTCGGCTGGGGAACTCGTCGATGAGGTCGACCGCGCTGGGCGCCGCCGAGAACTCGCCGTACGCCTCGTCGACGACGAGGATCCCGGTGGTCGCGGAGGCGAGACGCCGGAGGTCGTCGAGCGAGAGACTGTGTCCCGTCGGGTTGTTGGGGCTGGTGACGAACACGACGTCCGGCGTCATCGACTCGATCGCGGCCACGGCCGCGTCGACGTCCAGCGAGAAGTCGTCACGCCGATGCAGATCGAGGAACTCGGTCTGGGTGCCCGCCGAGATGATGGGGTGCATCGAGTACGACGGCACGAATCCCAGCGCCGTGCGTCCCGGCCCCCCGAATGCCTGCAGCAGTTGCTGCAGGATCTCGTTCGATCCGTTCGCGGCCCACAGATTGTCGACGGTGACGGGCACCCCCGTACGGGCCGCCACGTACGCGGCGAGATCCGTGCGCAGTGAGACGGCGTCCCGATCGGGATAGCGGTGCAGCGACGCTGCCGCCTCCCGCACGGAGCGGGCGACGTCCTCCACGAGCGCTGCCGACGGTGGGTGCGGGTTCTCGTTGGTGTTGAGCTGCACCGGCACCTCGAGCTGCGGCGCACCGTACGGAGACTTCCCGACGAGCGAGTCGCGCAGCGGCAGGTCCGACAGTGCGGTCCCGGCGCCGGGCGCGGCCGTCACGATCGGCTCTCGAACCGCACGCGGACGGCATCACCGTGCGCCGGCAGATCCTCCGCGTTCGCGAGGGCGACGACGTGCTTCGCGACGCCGTCGAGAGCGTCGCGCGAGTAGTCGACGATGTGGATGCCGCGCAGGAAGGTCTGCACCGACAACCCGGACGAGTGACGGGCGCATCCGGCCGTCGGCAGGACGTGGTTCGACCCGGCGCAGTAGTCGCCGAGGCTCACCGGCGACCACGGTCCGACGAACACCGCTCCGGCGCTGCGGATGCGGCCCGCCACCTCGGAGGCGTTCTCGGTCTGAATCTCGAGGTGTTCCGCGGCGTAGGCGTCGACCGTGCGGATGCCGTCGGCCACCGTGTCCACCAGCACGATGCCCGACTGCTCACCGGACAGCGCCGTCGCGACGCGTTCGGAGTGCTTGGTGGTGAGCGTGCGCTCGGCGACCTCGCGCGTGACGGCGTCCGCCAGGGCGACCGAGGTGGTGACGAGCACGCTCGCCGCCAGCACGTCGTGTTCGGCCTGCGAGATCAGATCGGCGGCGACGTGCACCGGGTCGGCGGTGTCGTCGGCCAGGATGGCGATCTCGGTGGGCCCGGCCTCGGAGTCGATGCCCACCGCTCCACGGCACAGCCGCTTCGCCGCGGTGACGTAGATGTTGCCCGGGCCGGTGATCATGTCCACGGGCTCGAGCGGCGCACCGTCGGTGTCCACGCCGCCGTAGGTGAGCAGTGCGACGCCCTGGGCACCGCCGACCGCCCAGACCTCGTCCACGCCGAGCAACGCTGCCGCTGCCAAGATGGTGGGGTGCGGGAGGCCGCCGAAATCCGCCTGCGGCGGCGAGGCGACGACGAGGCTGCCGACGCCGGCGACCTGCGCGGGGACGACGTTCATGACGACGGACGACGGGTACACGGCGTTGCCGCCCGGTACGTACAGTCCGACTCGCTCGACCGGGACCCACTTCTCGGTGACGGTTCCACCGGGGACGACGGTGGTCACGGTCTCCGACCGACGCTGATCCTCGTGCACGATGCGCGAACGCTCGATGGACACCTCGAGTGCCGCCCGCACGTCGGGATCGAGCTGGTCCAGAGCCTTCTCAAGCTCGGCGGCCGGGACTCGCACGGAGTCGGGACGCACGCGGTCGAACGTCTCGCTGTACTCGAGCGCCGCGTCGGCGCCGCGCTCACGCACCGCCTCGACCACCGGGGTGACCAGATGCAGCACCGAGTTCACGTCCACTCCACCCCGTGGGAGAACCGCGCGCAGCTCGGCGGTGGACGGAGAGCTGCCGCGTAGATCCACGCGTCGCAACTCGGTGCGGGCAGTCATGGGTGATCCTCTCGGGTCGAGCAAGGGCGCGCCGGTCGGCGCACGTCGATTATCGCTCGAGCCCCGACCGGCGCCCCGAGGGGGACGATCCACCTGGTCCCACCGACCGGCCTCCGGCCTGCCCGCACCATGGTCTCAGGAGTAGCGGGCTGCCAGCTTCTCCAGCGTCTTCGTGATGCCGTTCGCGTTCTGTGCCGTCTGCTTGGTCACCTCGAGCATCTTCGGGATCTTCGCCGTTCCGTAGACGAACGATTCCGTCACCTCGGTGGACGAGGGGCCCACCGCGACGAACTCCCAGCGCCACTTGTGGCCCAGCGGGTGCTGCCACTCGATCACCTTGGTGTCCCCGGTGTCGGTGAACTCCGTGACGGTGCTGGTGATGCGGTAGGGCACGCCGAACTGCTTCATGCCCACGGAGAACTTCGCTCCGCGCGAGAGCGTCGTCGGACCCTTCACCGTGTCCTTCACCGTTCCGGAGCCGTCCAGCTCGCCGTGCCGGTGCGGATCCGCCACCTGAGCGAAGAGGTCGTCGGCAGGGGCGTTCACGGTCACGCGGCGGGCGATGACGCGATCGCCGCGGTCCACAGTGCTCACAGATGTCATGTGCGGTCCTGTGCCCGGATCCCGCTCACGCGAAACGTCACTCGAAGTCGAGCCCCAGGTCGAGCACCGTCACGGAGTGGGTGAGCGCGCCGACCGCGAGGAAGTCCACACCGGTGCCCGCGTACTCGGCGGCCGAGTCCAGGGACAGCCCGCCGGACGATTCGAGCTTCGTCGCGGGAGCTGCTCGATCCCTACGTTGCACCGCCATCTGCGTCTGCCACAGCGGGAAGTTGTCGAGCAGCACCAGGTCGACGCCCTCGGCCAGCACGTCGTCGAGCTGCTCGAGAGTGTCCACCTCGACCTCGCAGGCGATGTCCGGCGCCGCGGCTCGGACGGCGCGCAGAGCCGCCACCACCGAGCCCGCGGCGACCACGTGGTTGTCCTTGATCAGTGCCGCGTCGCCGAGGCCCATGCGGTGGTTCTGCCCGCCGCCGGCACGCACGGCGTACTTCTGCAGCGCACGCAGCCCGGGCAAGGTCTTGCGACTGTCCCGTACGACGCATCCCGTGCCGGACACCGCGTCGACCCACGCCGCGGTCGCGGTCGCGATGCCGGACAGGTGGCAGAGAATGTTGAGCATCGTCCGCTCCGCGGTGAGCAGGGCCCTGGTCGGTGCCTCCACCGACAGCACCACGTCACCCGGCTCGACCCGGGTGCCGTCGGCGATCCGGGAGAGCACGACGTGGTCGCCGATCACCTCGTCGAGCACCGCCAGCGCGGCGTCGAGGCCCGCCACGACGCCGTGTGCCCGCGAGACGACCGCGGCGCGGGTGCGCGCGCCCTCGGGCACCGTGGCGAGGCTCGTCACATCGGGCCCGTATCGGAGGTCCTCCTCCAGCGCGCGGCGCACGACGAGGAGGATCTCGTCCCGATCGACGGGGTCGAGAGCAGCGGCGGGTGTGGTCATGAGACTCCTATCGGGCCGACCTGGTCGGCGCTGCGGGCATTCCGCACGATCGCGAGGCTGCCGTCGTCGGCCAGCCGGAAGACGGTGCTGCGGCGCTGTGCGTCGTCGGACCGGGGGTGATCGGCGCGGGTGTGCGCACCCCGCGTCTCGGTGCGGGCGAGAGCTGCCGAGGCGGTCGCGGACGCCAGCAGTGTCAGTGCGGCGTCCTCGACGTCGTGGGTCGACGTGAGCTCGCGCGGGACAGCGGCTCCCACGATCGCCGCTGCCTCGCGCAGACCTGTGTCGTCGCGGACGACGCCGACGTGACGGGTCATCGCGGACTGGAGGACGTCCCTGTCGAGCCGGGGCGCCCGGTGTCGCGCAGACGGATCGCCGGACGTCAGGGAGCGGACGGACACCCGGTCTCGGGCGCTGCGAGCCACTCGGGTCCCCAGCACCACGCCCTCGAGCAGCGAGTTCGACGCGAGACGGTTCGCTCCGTGCAGTCCTGTGCGGGCCACCTCGCCCGCGGCGTGGAGCCCGGCGACGCAGGTGCGGCCGTACTCGTCTGTGACGACACCGCCGCATGCATAGTGCGCTGCAGGGGCCACCGGGATCGGCTGCTCCGTCGGGTCCACGTCCTGAGCGAGGCAGGCCTCGGTGACGGTGGGAAAACGCAGGGCCATGTCGGGCACGGACCGCGCGTCGAGAAAGACGTGATCAGCGCCGCTCTCGGCCAGCCGAGCGGCGATCGCCCGGGACACGACGTCGCGGGGAGCGAGATCACCCAGCGGGTGCACGCCCGCCATGATCGAGCGGCCGTCGGCGTCGACGAGACGCGCGCCCTCACCGCGGACCGCCTCGCTGACCAACGGGAGCCGCCCGCGGCCGCCGGGGCGGAACAGCACGGTCGGGTGGAACTGCACGAACTCGACGTCCGCCACGTCCGCGCCCGCCCGCAGTGCGAGAGCGAGGCCGTCGGCCGTGGCGCCGGACGGGTTCGTGCTGGCCGAGTACAGCATTCCGGTGCCACCGGTGGCGATCAGCACGGCGGGTGCGTGCACCACGCCGAGGTTCGCGTGGAGATCGTCCGGCGAGAGCGAGACGAGCACGCCCGCCACACCGCGGTCGCCGACCAGGACGTCGAGCACGGTCGCGCCGTTCACCGTCGCGGGCGCCGCGGACGACAGAGCGCGCTGGATCTCGCGCCCCGTGGCGTCGCCGCCCGCGTGCACGATGCGGCCGACCGAGTGGCCGCCCTCACGAGTGCGGGCCATGGAGCCGTCCGCGCCGCTGTCGAACCGAGCACCGATGCCGGTGAGCACACTCAGCGCGTCGGCGCCGGCCCCGACGATCGAGCGCACCGCGGCCTCGTCGCACAGACCGGCGCCCGCGACGATCGTGTCGCGCACGTGAGCCTCGACGTCCTCGCCGATCGCGACGGCCATGCCGCCCTGGGCGTACTGCGTCGCCGTACCCGCCGCGTCCTTGCTCAGCACCAGCACGCTCAGCCCGGACCGGGTCGCCTCGATCGCCGCGGCGAGACCGGCGACTCCCCCGCCGACCACGACGAGATCGGCCGCGGCCTCCCAGCCCGGAGCGACACTCCCGCCCGGAGCGGCAGCGACACGTGCGCCCGGAGTGGCCGCAGTGGTCACTCGCCGCCGCCGGGCGAGCCGATGGCGATCATCCGCTCGACGGACGCGCGTGCGCGTTCGGCCGTCGCGACGTCGACGTGCACCTCGTCCTTGCCCTCCGTGAGGCACCGGAGCAGCGCCGCGGGGGTGATCATCTTCATGTACGGGCAGGACGCGCGGTCGTTCACGGCCTGGAAGTCGACACCGGGCGCCGCCTTGCGCAGCTGGTGCAGCATGCCGATCTCGGTGGCGACGAGAACCTGCTTCGCACCCGTGGTGCGCGCCGCGTCGAGCATGCCGCCGGTCGAGAGGATCTTGACGCGGTCCTCGGGCACGAATCCCTCGCCGGCGAGGTAGAGCGCGGACGTCGCGCAGCCGCACTCGGGGTGGACGTAGAGCTCGGCCTCGGGGTACGCCTGCGACCGTGCGGTGAGCTCGTCGCCGTTGATTCCGGCGTGGACGTGGCACTCACCGGCCCAGATGTGCATGTTGGTGCGACCGGTCTGTCGACGGACGTGGGCCCCGAGGAACTGGTCCGGCAGGAAGAGCACCTCGCGGTCCGGGTCGATGGACTGCACGACCTCGACCGCGTTGGACGAGGTGCAGCAGATGTCCGTCAGTCCCTTCACCTCGGCGGTGGTGTTCACGTACGACACGACGACGGCGTCCGGGTGCTCGGCCTTCCACTCGCGCAGCTGGGCCGCGTCGATGGAGTCGGCGAGAGAGCAGCCCGCCCGCTCGTCGGGAATGAGGACCGTCTTGGACGGCGCGAGGATCTTGGCCGTCTCGGCCATGAAGTGCACGCCGCAGAAGACGATGGTCTCCTCCTGCGCCTCGGCGGCGATGCGCGAGAGCGCGAGCGAGTCGCCGACGTGGTGGGCGATGTCCTGGATGGCGGGCAGCTGATAGTTGTGCGCCAGGATCGTCGCGTTCTTCGCCTCTGCCAGGCGCAGGATCTCCTCGGCCCACTCCGGGACGGCATCGACGCCGGCGTAGCCCGTCGGTCCGTCGACGACCGCGGAGTTCCCGCCGAATCGCGTGGTGGTGATCGCCATGTCGTGCTCCTCGCGTGCGTCCAGCGCTTGCGTGCGCCGGTGCCGATCCGCCGGAATGGACCCGACGGGGTTTTCGACTTATGATCGAAAACGTGATTCATCGTAGCACCGCCGCCGACGGACCGACCGGAAGTGCCCCCGATCCGGCCACCCGACCGGTGCACGAAGTGCTGTCCGTCGTCTTCCAGGTGCGCGAGCTGCAGCCCCGCGAGCCTGCCGAACTGTGCGTGCTGCTGTGGCAGCGCGCACTCGCCCCGGCACGCGGAACCTGGTCACTCCCCGGCGGGCTCCTCCGGGACGACGAGAACCTGACCGACTCCGCGCGACGTCAGCTGGCGGAGAAGGTCGACGTGCGCGAGGTACGCCACCTCGAGCAGCTGTCCGTCTTCTCAGATCCCGGGCGGGTCCCCGGCGATCGCCGCATCGCCTCGACGTTCCTCGGTCTGGTCCCCATCGTCGGGGACCCGCGACTTCCCGTCGACACTGCGTGGCACCCGGTCGCGACGCTCCCCGAGACCGCGTTCGATCACGGCACGATGGTGGCGCACGCCCGCGCGAGACTGGCGGCCAAACTGTCGTACACCAACATCGCCTTCGCGCTCGCGCCCGTCGAGTTCAGCCTGTCGACCTTGCGCGACATCTACTGCGCCGCACTGGGTTACCAAGTCGACACCACCAATCTCCAACGGGTGCTCACCCGGCGGGGCGTCATCGAGTCCACCGGCCACACCGCTCCCCCGGGCCCGTCCGGAGGACGTCCCGCCGCGCTGTACTGCTTCCGGGACAGCGCACTACGTGTGACCGACGAGTTCGCCGCGCTCCGACCACCTACGTGAGAGTGCCGTAGCCGACGACGGCATCGCCGCCGTCCGCCTTGGCGGAATACATCGCTCGATCGGCACAGATGAGCAGCACCTCCACGCCGTGCGAGGTGACGACCCGCTCCTCGCGAGCGACCCCGATGCTCAGACTCGACTCGTGGTCCGACCGCGCCGTGTAGGCGCTGCGCAGCCGCCGCGCCCGGTCGAGCACCTCGTCCATCGGCAGCGCGGTCACGACGGCGAACTCCTCCCCGCCGGTGCGGGCCGTGATCGACGGAGACGGGAACATCTCGTCGATGGTGTCCGCGGTCCGACGGATGACGAGGTCGCCGTGGTGGTGTCCGAAGCGGTCGTTGATCGACTTGAAGCGGTCGATGTCGATGACCACCGCGACGAGACCGTTCCGGGTGCCGAGCAGTTCGCCCGCCGCGACGGTGAGTCCCCGCCGGTTGCGCAGGCCGGTCAGCGGATCCACGTACGCGGCGGTGACGTCGCCGCGTTGCAGGAACTGCAGGCGGTAGATGGAGATCGGTGCGAGGAAGAGAACCATCACGATGAGCAATCCGTAGGTGACGGCGAGCGAGGTGCGCGCCGCTCCGAGCACGGACTCCGAGCAGATCGCTCGGACGAACAACCCGACGCACACCACCACGGTGAGGGAATGGTGGACGGCGAACACCCGCGGCGTGTGGAACGTCGCCACGTAACTGCTCGCGACGCCGAACAGGATCGTGCAGGGCAGCACGGCGAGCGGGTCGGACAGCGAGAGGAGCACCACGGAGAGTCCGACGTCCGCGTACACGACGAAGGCCGTCGACATCCTCCGTGAGGGCCACGGTCCGCGGATCCAGGCGAGCCCGACGCCGGCGGTCCCCACCGCGTTCACGAGCACGATCGTCAGTGCTGCTCCCGTCGGCGCGGTCGGCGGGGCGAGTCCGGCGACGACGTACAGGACGGAGAACAGGAGGCAGGACAGACCGATGAGGACGCGGGTCGAGCCGAGCGCGGTGTTCGTCTCGAAGTAGTGGACGGTCCACGCGTAATCGACGGGTCTGGTCAACCACCGCCGAATGGTGTTCGCCACGTCCTGGAGACCCTCGCCGTTCGAAGAGGTCGGCCCCCGCCCGCGGCCCGTCGTGGGCCGCCCTGAGAGCGCTCATTCAAGCAGACGAACCCGGCGTCCGAGACCCGAACGGATCACTCCTCAGGGGACTCGTCCCGACCCAGATCGTCCGACGGCGACAGCGCCGTGACGAGAACGAGCGTGACCGCCGCAGCCAGAGGTTGCGCGAGCAGAGCCAGCCACGTCGAGACACCGGGGGCGAGTGCGACGACATCGCCGCGAAGGGCGCCGTCGGCACTCGGATACCGCACCGCGCCCACGGCGAGGCCGGCACCGATCGCCGCGGCCGACGCCAGCGCCGACGCCACCACGATGTCGAGGACCAGACGCGGTCCTCGCTCGGCCACGCGAGCCCAGACGGCGACCGTGGTCAGCACCCCGGCCGCGGCGGTCACGCAGAGGAACAGAGCCAGTGCGTCGAAGCGATGATCGCTCTCGCCGGTCAACACGATCGCGCGGCCGTCACCGACGGCGGCGACGTGCTCCACGGGCGCGAGCAGAGCCCACAGGATCCCGAGGACGGCACCGACCACCGCGGTCGCGAGCACGATCCGGATCGAACGCCGGGTGAACGCGCCGCGCGACGGCCGACCCGCATCGCCGATCCCGGGTGCGGTCGAGGCGAACCCCGTCGTGTCGACATCACTCACGTCGGCCAGCCTAGGCTGTCGCTGCGTGGCCGACGGGCCCGCGACACGAGTCGGGAGAGGTGCGGAATGCAGTTGCGCAGAGACGACGTCGTCGACGGCGCACTGACCATTCTCGACGACTACGGTCTCGCCGACCTCACGATGCGCCGACTGGCAGGCTCGCTCGGTGTGGCGCCCGGCGCGCTGTACTGGCACGTCGCGAACAAGCAGGCGCTGCTCGGCGCGGTGTCCGATCGCATCCTGAGCCGCCTCGACGCCGTACCCGCTGCCGTCACCTCCGATGTGCTGGACGCCGTGCGCGGCCGCGCTCACGGACTTCGAGACGCTCTCCTGGCTCACCGGGACGGCGCCGAGGTGGTCGCCTCCAGCCTGGCCGCCCGCACGGTGACGCACCCCGTGCGGACCACGGTCGTCGACGATCTCCGCGCCACCGGGCTGACCCCGGAGGACGCCGGACACGCCGCGGACGCCCTGCTCTACTACGTGCTGGGTGCGACGAGCGACGAACAGTCCCGGCTGCAGATGGAGTCCGCGGGTGCGCTGGCCGCGGATCGACACCTCGACGACGGTGACCTCGATCGAGATGCCACCGCTCGGTTCGATTTCGGCCTCGAACTCTTCGTCGACGGCGTTCGGAGCCGCGTCCGTACGCTGAACGAGTGACCTCCTCGACCTCTCCCGTCACCGTCCTCGGAGCCGGTATCGCCGGTGCCGCGTGCGTTCGCGTGCTCCGCGACGCCGGTGTCCCGTTCGTGCTGCGTGACCGGGGCCGCGCCGTCGGCGGTCGGATGTCGTCCCCCGAGTTGCACGGACGCCGAGTCGATGTGGGCGCCGGCTACTTCACCGTCCGCGACGACGGGTTCCGGGACGTCGTGTCCGACTGGGCCTCTCGCGGTCTCGTGCACGAGTGGACAGACACCTTCACGGTGGTGCGGGCCGGGGCGGAGCCGGAACAGAAATCGGGATCCACGCGGTGGGGAACGCCGGCGGGCCTGCGATCTCTGGTCAAGGACCTGCTGTCCGGCATCCCTGTCGACGCCACCGAGGCTCGGGCGTTGCCCGACGGACACGTGGTCCTGGCCATGCCCGACCCGCAGGCCTCCCGCCTGGTGACCGTGCCCGACGCCGTCGACTACGACCCCGTCGTCGCGGTGGTCCTCGGGCTCACCGACGACGACGCCGCCGGACTCCCCTTCCCCGACGCCGCCTTCGTGTCCGACGACGCGGACGTCGAGTTCCTCGCGCGCGACGGCGCACGCCGGGGCGACGGAGCCGCGGTCCTGGTCGCCCACACGTCCGCGCAGCGCGCCCGGCGACACCTCGACGATCCCGCCGGTGCGATCCCCGCCGTCGTCGACGCCGTCGCCGCGCTCACGGGCATCGGCACTCCGATCTGGACGCACGCCCACCGCTGGACCTTCGCCAAGCCCGCCTCCCAGCACGACGCAAGCCACGACATCGTCTCGCACGGAGACCGTCTGGTCGGCTTCGCCGGGGATCAGTGGTGCCCGGAGGGCTCGCCCCGCGTCGAGAGCGCCTGGCGATCGGGCACCGACCTCGGGCACGCGCTGATCGCACGACTGGGCTGAGCCCGGGCGGCCGACGCTCCGGCCTGCGACGGACCTCGCCGACAGGTGTCCTTCGCCGCTGCCGGGATAGGGTTCCGAGCATGTCCGTCGACCATGCACACGAACCATCGATCCAGGTATGGCCCGGCAGCGCGTATCCCCTGGGCGCCACCTACGACGGCGCCGGAACCAATTTCGCGCTCTTCTCCGAGGTCGCCGAGGCCGTCGATCTCTGCCTCATCGACGCCGACGGTCACGAGACCCGCGTCCGCCTCGAAGAGGTCGACGGGTACGTCTGGCACGCCTACATCCCCCAGGTCCAGCCCGGCCAGCGGTACGGCTACCGCGTGCACGGCCCGTGGAATCCCGGAGCGGGACAGCGGTGCGACGCGAGCAAGCTGCTGCTCGACCCCTACGGCAAGGCGTTCGTCGGATCGTTCGACGGTGACCGCTCGCTCTTCAGTTACGACATCGACATCCCCGAACGTCCCGTGCCCGCAGCGCAGGAGAACGACGACGCCGTGCATCCCGGCGAGGCGCACGTCGCCGGCCCCGCGGGATCGGCCACCGCATCGCGCACCGTCGACGCGACCCGCGCCAACGTCGCGACTGCCAGAACCGTTGCACCCGAGCCTGATCCAGAGCCCGAGCCCGAGTCCGAGAACCACTTCCCCCAGCACGACTCGCTGGGGCACACGATGACGACGGTCGTCGTCAACCCGTTCTTCGACTGGCAGAACGACCGCTCGCCGCGTCGCCCCTACAACGAGACCGTCATCTACGAGGCCCACGTCAAGGGCATGACGATGACCCACCCGGACATCCCGGAGGATCTGCGCGGTACGTACGCCGGTCTCGGCCATCCGGCCGTGATCAGCCACCTGGAGAAGCTCGGCGTCACCGCCATCGAACTGATGCCGGTGCATCAGTTCATGCAGGATCAGACACTGGTGGACAGGGGACTTCGCAACTACTGGGGCTACAACTCGTTCGGTTTCATGGCCCCGCACAACGAGTACGCGTCCTCCCCCATGGCCGGTTCGGCCGTGTCGGAGTTCAAGACGATGGTGCGCTCGTTCCACGAAGCCGGCATCGAGGTGATCCTCGACGTGGTCTACAACCACACCGCCGAGGGCAACCACATGGGTCCGACCATCGCGTTCCGCGGCATCGACAACGCCGCGTACTACCGGTTGGTCGACGACGACCCGTATTTCTACATGGACTACACGGGCACGGGTAACAGCCTGAACGTCCGTCACCCGCACACCCTGCAGCTGATCATGGACTCCTTGCGCTACTGGGTCACCGAGATGCACGTCGACGGCTTCCGCTTCGACCTCGCATCGACCCTGGCCCGCGAACTGCACGACGTGGACAAGCTGAGCGCGTTCTTCGACCTGGTCCAGCAGGACCCGGTGGTGAGCCAGGTCAAGCTGATCGCCGAGCCGTGGGACGTCGGTGAGGGCGGCTACCAGGTCGGCAACTTCCCCGGTCTCTGGACCGAGTGGAACGGCATGTACCGCGACACCGTCCGCGACTACTGGCGCGGTGAGCCGGCGACACTCGGCGAGTTCGCGTCGCGGCTCACCGGATCCTCCGACCTCTACGAGGCGACGGGTCGCCGCCCCGGTGCGAGCATCAACTTCGTCATCGCGCACGACGGCTTCACGATGCACGATCTGGTGTCCTACAACGACAAGCACAACGAGGCCAACGGCGAGGACAACAACGACGGCGAGAGCCACAACCGGTCCTGGAACTGCGGTGTCGAGGGGCCGACGGACGACCCCGAGGTGCTGTCGCTGCGCGCCCGTCAGATCCGCAACATGCTGGCGACGCTCATGCTGAGCCAGGGCACGCCGATGCTCGCGCACGGCGACGAGATGGGCAGGACCCAGCAGGGCAACAACAACGTCTACTGCCAGGACTCCGAACTGGCCTGGATGGACTGGTCGCTGGCGGAGACGAACGCCGATCTGGTCGAGTTCACGTCCCGCGTGATCGCACTCCGCAACGACCACCCGGTGTTCCGTCGACGACGCTTCTTCGAGGGCCGGCCGATCCGCAAGGCGGAGCAGACGCGCGACATCGCGTGGCTCACCCCGACCGGCGAGGAGATGACCGAGGAGGACTGGGACAGCGGCTTCGGCAAGTCGCTGGCGGTGTTCCTCAACGGCGAGAACATCCCCGAGCCCGACAACCGGGGCAACCGGGTCGTCGACGACACGTTCTACCTGTGCTTCAACGCCCATCACGAGCCGATCGACTTCACCACACTGGACGGCAAGTACGCCGACGAGTGGACCGTCGCGCTCGACACCGCCTCGGCCACCGGAGCCGACGATCGAGTCATCGTCGCCGGCACCGCTGTCGAGGTGCAAGCACGGTCACTGTTGGTGCTACGGAAAACGGGGTAAGGAAGCGACATGAGCCACGCGATCACCTCGACCTATCGATTCCAGCTACGGGGTGATCGCTTCACTCTCCGCGATGCCGCGTCGCTGGTTCCCTATCTCGCCGAACTCGGTGTCTCCCACGTCTATCTGTCGCCGATCCTGACGGCGGCCGAGGGCTCCACCCACGGGTACGACGTCACCGATCCGCGCACCGTCTCCGAGGCACTCGGTGGTCGAGCCGCTCTCGAGGACCTCGTCGCCGAGTGCCGGTCCCACGGCCTGGGCGTCGTGGTCGACATCGTGCCCAACCACCTCGGTGTGGCCACGGCGCGGGAGAACCCGTTCTGGTGGGACGTGCTGAGACACGGACGCGCATCGCAGTACGCCTCGTGGTTCGACATCGACTGGGCCGGTGCGGAGCGCATCGCGCTCCCCGTGCTGGGCGACGATGCCGACGTGAACGAACTCTCGGTCGACCGGTCGGGAGACGAGGCCACGCTGGCCTACTACGAGAACCGCTTCCCGGTGGACCCTGCGACCGACGACGGCGGGGACGACGCGAAAGCACTGCACGACAAGCAGTCCTACGAACTGGTCGGATGGCGCTCCGGGCGCATCGGGTACCGCCGGTTCTTCTCCGTCAGCGACCTGGCCGGTCTCCGTCAGGAGGACCCCGCGGTCTTCGACGCGACGCACGCCGAGGTCGGCAGCTGGTTCCGCGACGGTCTCGTCGACGGTGTGCGCGTCGACCATCCGGACGGGCTCACCGCACCGGCCGAGTATCTCGCTCGCTTGCGGGGCGTCGTCGGACCCGACTCGTGGCTCGTCGTCGAGAAGATCCTCACCGCCGAGGAGCCGCTCGACGTCACCCTTCCCGTCGACGGAACCACCGGGTACGACGCTCTCGCCGATCTCGGTGGGGTGTTCCTCGACCCGTCGGGCGAGGAGCCGCTGACGCGACTGTCGTCGGACGTCACCGGCCACGCGGGGGACGCACACTGGGTGCACGAGGCCGAGCGGACCATCAAGGCCGACACGGCGAGCACACAGCTCGCTCCCGAGGTGCGGCGCCTGGTAGCGGCGATCGCCCGCGACACCGGAACGTCGTTCGACGCCGACCTCGCCCGCCAGGCCGTGACCGAGATCGTCGCCCGCATGCCGGTGTACCGCTCCGACTACGCGCCGCTGGCCGGCATGCTGCCCCGCCTGCTCGGCGACGTCGCCGCGGATCGCCCCGAACTGGTTCCCGCCCTCGATGTCGTCGCGGCCGCCGTGGCCGCACGCGGCGAGGCGTCGGGACGTCTGCAGCAGGTCGCGGGCGCCGTGATGGCGAAGAGCGTCGAGGACTGCATGTTCTACCGCACGTCGCGGCTGGTCTCGCTCCAGGAGGTCGGCGGTGACCCGTCCCGCTTCGGTCGGTCGGTGCCGGAGTTCCACCTCCGCCTGTCCGAGCGGGCCCGGCTGTGGCCTGCCGCGATGACGACCCTCTCGACACACGACACCAAGCGCGGCGAGGACGTCCGGGCGCGCATCGGCGTGCTGTCCCAGGTGCCCGACCTGTGGCGCGCGTGCCTGAGCGACTGGGAGGAGCAGGCTCCGTCGCCCAACGGGTCCACCGGACTCTTCTTGTGGCAGAACATCGTCGGCACCTGGCCGACCGACGGCCTGGTCATGGACGAGTACCGCGAGCGACTGCACGCCTACGCCGAGAAGGCCATCCGCGAGGCGGGCTCGTACACCGGCTGGAACGACGTGGACGAGGACTTCGAGTCTGCCGTCCACACGTGGATCGACGGCATCGTCGACGGAGCGGTGGGTCCCTCGCTCACGACGTTCGTCCAGCAGATCGCTCCGCACGCGTGGAGCGATTCGCTCGGACAGAAGCTCCTCCACCTGGCGGGTCCCGGCATCCCGGACATCTACCAGGGCACGGAGCTGTGGGAGGACTCTCTCGTCGACCCCGACAACCGCCGGGACGTGGACTACGACGCCCGCAAGGCTCTGCTGGACATCGACGGGACGCCGGCGCTCGACGCGAGCGGCGCCGCCAAGTTCCACGTGACCCGGTGTGCCGCACGGCTGCGTCGCGACCGTCCGGACAGCTTCGTGGGCGGGTCCTACGTTCCGGTGTTCGCGACCGGCGCCGCCGCCGACCACGTCGTGGCGTTCGGTCGTGGACCTGCCGACGGTGATGCCGACGTCGTCGCCGTCGCCACGCGGTGGTCGATGCGCCTCGGCGAGGCAGGATGGGGTGACACCTCGCTGGCGTTGCCGGACGGTGAGTGGACCGACCTCGTGAATGGTGGGTCGTTCAGCGGAACGGTCACCGTGTCCTCACTGCTCTCCGCGCTCCCGGTCGCGCTCCTCGTCCGACGGTGACCTGAGCTCGAGGTGAACCGGTCACGCGCGCAGACCACCCCTCCTCGGGGCTGCGTGCGTGACCGGAAGTCGGGCCCGCTCAGGCCTTGCGGGGCGGGAGCGGAACGAAGTAGCTGGTGCGCTGCTGGTACTCGCGATATCCGGGCCGCTCCGCCATGTGCTGCTCGAGCAGCCGCGCACCCGTAGCGAACACGAGGAAGTACGTCATGGCGACCGGCGAGAGCACGGTCAGTACACCGGGCCAGTGCGCCGCGGAGACCAGGAATATGCCCCACCAGACACAGGCGTCACCGAAGTAGTTGGGGTGGCGCGTGTACCGCCACAAGCCCCGGTCCATGATGGTGCCCTTGCGGGACGCGTCCGCCTTGAAGGCGTC
The DNA here is from genome assembly GCF_030208955.1 of Rhodococcus sp. MEB041. NCBI lineage: Bacteria > Bacillati > Actinomycetota > Actinomycetes > Mycobacteriales > Nocardiaceae > Rhodococcus > Rhodococcus sp. MEB041. The sequence goes on along the minus strand of NZ_JARVSZ010000005.1, from coordinate 1,000,828 downwards.
CATCTGACGATCCCCCACCGTCTCGAAGACGATGCCCAGGACCCACAGAGCGACGCCCACCGCAGTGACGACGCCGAACGATCCGTCGGACACGGCGGCGACCTGCACCGGCAGCGACACGAACCACAGCGCGACACCCTGCGTGAGATAGATCTTGCGGATCGCGTACACAGCGGGGCTGCCCGACGCGTTCGACAGCATCTTCTCGTACCGCGGGTCCTCGCCCTTGCCCCGCGAGCGGCGGAACATCGAGACCGCGAGACGGGTGCCCCAGGCTCCGACGAGCACCAGCATCAGCACTCGCCGCCACCCGTCGCCGGACCCGGCCAGTGCTGCGGCGATCGCCACCGCGACGAAGCCTGCTCCCCAGCTCACGTCGACCACGTTGTGCCGCCCGATGCGGAAGCCGACGACCGCGGTGACGGTGAGGACAACGACCACCGCCAGCAGGGAGACCGCCGACACGACAGCCAGATCGGACCAGGAGAAGTCCGTCATCCGTGTGTCCGGACCAGCGGCATCGAGGACACGCCGCGGTCGTCCGGGCGGACGGACAGGATCTGGTCGACACCCATCCGGCCGTCGCGGAACGCCATTCCGCCGCCCACGAGGTACAGGCGCCACACCCGCGCCACCTCGTCTCCGACGAGTGCGACCAGATCGTCCCAGCGGCTCTCGAAGGTCGCGTACCACGCGTCGACGGTGCGGACGTAATGCTCGCGCAGGGCGTGCACGTCGCGGACCTCGAGACCCGACTCCTCGATCATGGCGACCGTCGCACCCACGGGCCGCATGTACATGTCGGGGGCGATGAACGACTCGATGAAGGCACCGCCGCCCGGGTTGTCCCCCGCCTTGCGCGACATCTGCTGCACCAGCACCCGGCCGCCGGGCACCACGTTGTCGTGCAGCGCCTTCGCGTAGATCGGATAGTTCTTCTCGCCGACGTGCTCGCCCATCTCGATGGACGCGACGGCGTCGAAGGGGCCGTCGGGCACCTCGCGGTAGTCCTGGATGCGAATCTCCACCCGGTCCTGCAGGCCGCGGTCCGCGATGCGCTTGTCGATGAAGGCCTTCTGCTCGCGGGAGATGGTGACGCCGACGACATGCGCGTCGAAGTGTTCCGCCGCGTGCAGGCTCAGCGACCCCCATCCGCACCCGACGTCGAGGAACCGCATTCCGGGGCGGCCGAGGCCGATCTTGCGGCACACGAGGTCGAGCTTGTCGCGCTGCGCGTCCTCGAGGCCGTAGTCGGGCGAGTCCGACGTCCAGTAGCCGCTGGAGTACGCCATCTGCGGGTCGAGCACCATCTCGTAGAACTCGTTCGAGAGGTCGTAGTGGTGGCTGATCGCCGCGCGATCGCGCACCAGCGAGTGCAGTCGACCCTTGATGACCGCCTGGGAGGCGGGGGCGGGAAGAGGACGGGCCTGCTTCACCCCGACGACACCGAGCGACGCCGCGGTGCGGACGAGCTCGACGATCGCCTTCGGGCTGGGCCGCACGGCCGTCAGCCGACGGGTGCGCACCACGTCCCACACGTGCGTCAGCGCCTCGTCGAGGTCACCTTCCACGTCGAGTTCACCGGTGACGTACGCCTGAGCAGCACCCAGTTCCCCCGGGCTCCACAGCAACCGTCGCAGGACGTTCGGGCTGTACAGCGTCACCTTCGGCGCGTCGGTGGGGCCGGCGGTCGAGCCGTCCCACGCAGTCAGGTGCACCGGCAGCGCGCCGCCGACGAAGGGGGCGATCAGGTCTTCGAGCCGTGCGGCCACGGTGGGGGTGCCGGTCATCGGTCGCTCCTTCGTTCGAGCAGGATCTGCTGGACATCGATGTAGCCGGAGCCGAAACCGGCCTCGGAATAGCAGAGGTAGAAGTGCCACATGCGGGCGAACACGTCGTCGAAGCCCAGCATCCGGGCCTCCTCGGCGTGCGCGTGGAAGCGCTCGTCCCACAGGCGCAGGGTGCGGGCGTAGTGGTCGCCGATGGACAGACGCTCTCGCACGCGCAGCGTCGTCTCCTTCTCGGTGATGCTCTCGATCGCGCGGATCGACGGGAGGAACCCGCCGGGGAAGATGTACTTGTGTACCCACGTGTACGTGTTGCGCGTGGCCAGCATGCGCTCGTGCGGCATGGTGATGGCCTGGATCGCCACCTTGCCTCCGGGGGCGAGCAACGAGTCGATGGTGCGGAAGTACTCGCCCCAGTACTGGTGTCCCACGGCCTCGATCATCTCGACGGACACGATCGCGTCGTACTCGCCGTCGACCAGCCGGTAGTCGAGGAGATCGACCTGGACCCGGTCGGCGTGGCCGGCGGCGTCGATGCGCTTGCACGCGAGTTCCAGTTGCTCGGTGGACAGGGTCACCGACCGCACCGTGGCACCGCGTTCGGCGGCGCGGATGGCGAGTTCGCCCCAGCCCGTGCCGATCTCCAGAACGCGTGTTCCCGCGGTCACCCCCGCGCGATCGAGCAGTCGATCGATCTTGGACCGCTGCGCGGCGGCGATGTCGTCCCATCCGGGCTGCGGGATCAGCGACGGGAACAGCGCACTCGAGTAGGTCATGGTCTCGTCCAGGAACAGTTCGAACATCTCGTTCGACAGGTCGTAATGGCGCGAGATGTTCGAGCGCGTGTTGCTCGTGGTGTTGGTCTCGGAGACCGGCTGCTTGGGGATGTACAGGCCGCGCAGGCGTTGCAACCACTTCGGGATGAGGGTCGCCATGCGTTCGGCGAAGACACCGAGTGCCGCCGTGAGATCGGGCGCGTCCCAGTCGCCGGCCATGTAGGCCTCACCGAATCCGATGAGCCCACTCTCCCCCACGCGCGCCGCGAAGTCGCGTGGGCGGTGGATCGTCATCACCGGGGCGGTGGGATCGTTCGCGCCACCTCCGATGACGACGCCGTTCGGCATCTCGACCCGGATCGCGAGATGTTCTGCCGCCCTGCGGAAGAGAGCGTCGGCGACGGGCGCGGCGAGGCGCGCCTTGACGGTGACCGGCGCCGTCGCGATGGAGGGCCAACGTTCGGCGTCGACGGTCGATGCCACGGCGTACTGAGTCATCCTGGTGCCTTCTGATCGAGGGGGTACTGCCGGGCCGAGCGGAGTGGAGAGCGGACCGTGCCGGTCCACCACGGCGGGTACGTCGCCGCGCACCGGCGGACGCGGAACCGTGCGGAGTCCACGCGCCCACAACCCGATCCCCTGACGCCGGATGCGCGCGGTGACCACGTGCGGGGCGAGGGGGGCTCGTGCGAGAACGCCCAGGACGCGGCCCGTCGTCGCGGGGCGTCCGGTGCCGGACATGACCGCGACGAACGGGGGGTGCCCGTCCCGGAGCAGCGTGATCGACAGGGCGAGGGAGCCGTCGGGCTCCGGGAGGCGCATCGCGTACTCCCCGCTGACGTCGTTGAACGGCGAGACGTAGAACTCCTTGGGCGTGCGCGCCGCCCCGCGCGCGTCCGTGTCCAGCAGGTAGCGGTGACGTTCGCCGTAGGTGTTGTGCACCTCGGCGACCACGTGCTCGACGCGGCCGGCGACATCGTGCAGCCAGTAGACCGTCAGGGGGTTGAAGACGTACCCGAGAACACGAGCGTTGGTCAGCATCGTGATCCGCCCCGCGACGGGTACCCGGCCGTGTGCCCGGAGGAAGTCGTCGAGGTTGGCCCGCAGCGTCGCCGACGGATCGCCCACGTGGTCGGCGGCGTCGATCTTCGCGAACGGCGCGAGCGGGCCGGGCAGCGACGGGAGTGCGTCGATGTCGACGAACCACGAGTAGCTGCGATACGTGAACTCGTTCTCGATCGGCTCGCGCCGCACGTGCCTGATGGAGGTCTCGTAGATCATGGCGGTGCGAGTACCGGCAGCGGCGCGGGTGTCGACGGCGGTCATGCCCAGACCCCGCCCAGACGTTCCGCCGCGCGCAGGCCCGAGGCCGCACCGTCCTCGTGGAAGCCCCACCCGTGGTAGGCGCCCGCGAAAGCGACCAGGTCGGTGTCGAGCTCGCCGAGTCGCGCCTGCGCGGCGACCGACTCGGACGTGTAGAGGGGATGCTCGTACCGCATCGTCTCGAGCACGGCGGACGGGTCGAGTGCGGCACCCTCGGCCGTGGGATCGTCCTCGTCGCCCAACGTCACGAGGTACCGGGAGCCGGTGTCGGGCAGCCGCTGCAGCCGTGACATGTCATAGGTGACCACCACTCCGCCCGGCGCCGCATCGCACGCCGGCATGCGGTAGTTCCACGAGGCGCGGGCACGCCGCAGACGCGGGAGCACGCTCTCGTCGGTGTGGAGCCGAGCAACGTTGGGCGAGTACGGCATGGCACCGAGAACGAGGTGCTCCGTCGAGGTGGGCTCAGCGAGCATCTTCAGCGCCTGCTGGGGATGCGTCGCGACGACGACGGCATCGACCGTCTCCGTGTGCCCGGAGGCGTCCTCGATCTCGACCGACCGGTCGCCCCGACGGATGGCGGCCACCGGTGTACCCGAACGGATCTCGGCGATCGTCTCGGCGACACGCTCGACGTAGCGGGCGGATCCACCGGTCACGGTGCGCCAGGTCGGCGAACCGCCGACGCCGAGCATCCCGTGATGCTCGAGAAACGAGAAGAGGTACCGGGCCGGGTAGTCCAGGGCCCGTGACGGCTCGCACGACCACACGGCGGACACGAGGGGCGTCATGAAGTGCGATTCGAAGTACTGCGAGAACTCGTGCCGGGCAAGCACATCGGCGACCGTCGCATCGTCGTCGCCGGACGCGAGCAGCGCACGGGCGACACGGTGGAAGCGGGTGACCTCGAGCAGCATCCGCAGGTAGCGACCGCGGACCACGCTGCCGGGGCCGGGGATCAGCCCGGAGAGGCCCTGCCCACCCGAGTACTCGAGCCCGCATCCGTCGCAGCGGATCGACATGCTCATGTCCGATTCCTGTGTCGGAATGTCCAATTCGCGAAACAGTCGCTGCAGTGTCGGGTATGTCCGGTCGTTGTGGACGATGAAGCCCGTGTCCACGGGCAGATCACCCTGCGGGGTGGACACGACGTGGGTGTCCGCGTGACCGCCGAGACGGCCGTCGGCCTCGTACAGCGTGACGCGAGCAGTCTTCGACAGCACGTACGCTGCCGTGAGGCCGGCGACGCCGGCGCCGACCACGGCGATGCGCCGGTCGGTGTGAGCATCGTGAGCCATGTGTCTTCTCCCTACGTGATGCGATCGGCCGGCCGCTGTGCGTCGGACCGCTCGCAGTGTCACTCGGGTTTCGTAGACGACACCTCGCGCGATTGGTCGACGACGAACTCCCGTACCCGCCGCGACCATGTCCGCGGTGATCGAAGCATGAAGTGACCCGCTCCCGCCATCGGAACGAACGAGGCGTCGACACCGCGCGCGGCGGCGCGTTCGGTCGCGGCGCGGGACGCGACGGGGTCGGTCCACCGGTCGACGGTGCCGTGCAGGACCAACAGGCGCTGATCGGCGCGCAGGGTGTCGGTCTCCCTGCCATCGGGCCACCACGGCGCCAGGGCGACGAGAGCCACGACGTCGGGGTGCCCCGCGATCGCTGCTGCCGTGCGACCGCCCATGGAGTGACCGAGCACGGTGATGGGAGTCCCCGGTCCGTACGTGTCGCGGATCTGCTCGCACGCCCACCACGCGTCCGCGACGGGACTGCGGTCGGCGCCGTTCCAGCCGCGGTACCGGTACTGCAACTGGGTCACCGCGACCGATGGCCCCGTCGCGCGCCGGAGCATGCGCGTGAAGGGGACCATGCGCAGGGCCGACAGCTGCCACGGACGGGCACGGTCGTGACTGGTCACCTTGCCGCCGTGCAGAACCAGCACCGCGGAGTCGGCGGGCCCGGACCGGAGCCCGTGCAGAGTCGGGGCCGCGACGTCGTCAACACTCATGGTTCTTGATTCGGGGCGCTCCGGCCGCTGGATGCCTGGCAGTGGCGAACGTCGCGCCCTCACTGCCGGACGTCAGGGGGGGTGACACGACGACGGCCGGACACCTGATGGTGTCCGGCCGTTCGGTGGAGCTGCCGGGAATCGAACCCGGGTCCTGTGTCGGTTTGCCAGGGCTTCTCCGTGCGCAGTCTGCTAAGCCTCTACTCGGATCTCCAGATCTCGCAGACAAGCCTGGATGACGATCCCAGCCACTGTTTGATGTCCCACATCACTCCGTGACCGAGTGACCAGGTGAGCCCTCTAGCTGATGCCAGTACCCGACCCGAGGGCAAGATCGGACTGACAGACACGCAGTCGCTACTTAGGCAGCGAGTGCGTAGTCGCGCTGATTGGAATCGGCGCTTATATTTTTGCGATGACGCTTGCGGTGGTCTCTCGCCTGCACCGGCACGCTTCCCCTGACTAGACGCACACAGTCGAAACCGTTCAGCCCCTTTCCTCCGCTGTGGCGAAGTCTCGTTCCACCGGTCTTCCCGGTGGACACGTCAGTCTAACGTCATCCGACGCGGGTTTCATCCCGTTTGTCACCGGTGTCGGCCGCGCGTTCGGCCTTGCCCGTGATGTTCTCGAGCATTCCGCGGAAGATCACACCGTGGAACGGCATGATGGCGAACCAGTACAGCCGTCCGCCCAGCCCCCGCGGGAAGAAGATCGCGCGCTGCTCGTAGCGGGAGCGGGTCCCGCCGTCGCGCGGAAGGACGCGCAGTTCCAGCCAGGCACCGCCCGGCGCCTTCATCTCGGCGCGCAGACGCAGCAGCGACCCGCGCTCGATCTCCTCGACGCGCCACCAGTCGAGCGCCTCGCCGTTGACCAACCGACGTGGATCCCGACGGCCGCGCTTGAGTCCCACGCCCCCGACGATCTTGTCCATCCAGCCGCGGATGACCCAGGCAGCGGGGAACGAGTACCACCCGTTCTCACCACCGATGCCCTCGACGACGTCCCAGAGCAGTTCCGGTGGTGCGTTGCAGTCCTGTGCGCGTTCGTCGACGTACACCACCTCACCGGCCCAGTCGGGGTCCGACGGCAGCGGATCGGAGGGGGCGCCGGCATCGGTCGCGTTGGACCACGTGGTCTCCACCTCCCCGTCCTCGATGCGCCGCAGCGCGAGGTGCACGGAATCAGCGAAGGTGGTCAATCCACCCTCCGGCGGAGGGACGACCGTGTCGATGTCCTGTTCGTGGGCGATGGCGTCGTACTGCAGTGACTCGATGAGGGGCATGGCCAGTCCGCGTGGGATCGGCGTGACCAACCCGATCCAGTGACCGGCGAGTCGGGGAGTCAGCACCGGCAACACCAGCATGCGACGCTTGCGCAGACCCGCCACACTCGCGTACTCGTTCATCATCTCGCCGTACTGCAGGACGTCCGGCCCACCGATGTCCCAGGTACGGGAAGTCTCGAACGGAGCGGTCGCCGACTCGATCAGGTAGTGCAGCACGTCGCGGACGGCGATCGGCTGGATCTGGTTGTGCACCCACTTGGGGGTCGTCATGACGGGCAGTCGATTGGTGAGGTGCCGGATCATCTCGAACGACGCGGATCCGGAGCCGATGACGACACCCGCCTGCAGCACCACGGTGAAGACGCCGGACTCGATGAGGATCCGGCCCACCTCGGCACGCGATTCGAGGTGCGGGGACAACGCGCCGGTCACCGGGTGGAGGCCGCCGAGATACACGATGCGCTGCACCCCGGCGGCCTTCGCCGCTTCGGCCACGTTCTCCGCACTCCGACGCTCCGCCTCGGCGAAGTGGTCGGATCCCCCCATGGAGTGGACGAGGTAGTAGACGACGTCGACGTCCCGGAACGCGTCGTCCAGCGACTCGCGATCACTCAGATCGCCCTGCACCACCTCGACGTCCGCAGCCCACGGCACGTCGCGAAGCTTCTGAGGCGACCGGGCGAGGACGCGAACCCGGTAGCCGGCCTCCGTCAGTCGCGGGGCGAGTCGACCGCCGATGTAGCCCGTCGCTCCGGTGACCACGACACGGGCGCCTGCTTCGGTGTTCATGCACTCCATTCGTAGCAGAGGAGCACCTCGAGTGTGGCGCCCACCCGGAGCGAAGCTACCGCCAGGTGGTCAGGCACCCGCGGTGATCAGCCCGACCGCGCCCAGGGCGATGACCATGCCGACGATCTGAACCTTGGCCACCCGCTCCCCCAGCATCACCATGGCCAGCAGCACGGTCGCGGCGGGATACAGCGAGGCGATCACGCTGACGAGGGACAGCAGCCCACCCTGGAAGGCATAGAGCAACGCGGCGTTGGCGGCGACGTCCAGAAGAGCGATCCAGGCGGCCAGCTTCAGAACGCCGCCACGGGGGAACGAGAACATGCCGGTGCCGAGGGCGACCGCCCACACGAGGGCGGTGGCGGTGACCCGGTTTGCCAGCAACGGCCACAGACCCGCGTCGTCCTCCCCGGCCCGGTCGAGAAAGATGAACGTCAACGCGAATGCCAGACCGGAACCGACGGTCAGCCATGCCACCCGGGGCGTGAATCGCAGAGTCCGTCCGCCGGCCACGTCACCTGCGGCGTCGTCGGGTGATTCCTTGCTGACCATGAGCACAGCCACCAGCGCCAGCGCGATGCCGATGTATGCCAGGACGCCGGGTCGCTCGCCCAGGACGAGCCCGACGCCGACCGGTACACCGGCCACCAGAACGGCCGTGATCGGCGACACGACGGCCATCGGCCCGGCGGCGAGTGCCAGGTAGAACCACCACACGGCGACACCGCCGGCCAGTCCGGACAACGCACCCCACACCACGGACGACGCGGTGAGAGTGCCTCCGACGAACGGCATCACCGCCGCCACGACGAGTACCGAGACCGGGTACGAGACGATCACCACGCGCAGCGCGGCGACGCGTCGGGACGCGACTCCTCCGACGAAGTCGCTGACGCCGTACCCGAGCGCCGCGATCAGCGCGAGGACGATCGCGGTCAGCGCATTCCCTTTATGCGACGACCGAGCTCACGGGTGACCTCGCGTTCCGCCGTTCGGCGAGCCAGGTCCTGACGCTTGTCGTAGTCCTGCTTGCCCTTCGCCAGGGCCAGCTCGACCTTCACCTTGCCCTCGTTGAAGTACATGGAGAGCGGTACCAGCGTCATGTTGCCCTCACGCGTCTTGCTGATGAGGACCTCGATCTCCCGCTTGTGCAGCAGAAGCTTGCGGTTGCGCCGCGGCGCGTGGTTGGTCCAGCTTCCCGCCATGTACTCGGGAATGTGCAGGCCGCGCAGCCACACCTCGCCGTCGTCGACGGTGGCGAAGGCATCGGCCAGCGACGCCTTCCCGTCACGCAGGCTCTTGACCTCGGTGCCGACGAGGGCGACTCCGGCCTCGTAGACGTCGAGGATCGTGTAGTTGTGTCGCGCTTTGCGATTGGTCGCAATCGCCTTGCGACCTTTCTCCTTCACAGCTGGAACTCCTTCGGGCGCGGGTGGACGTGACTTCTGACAACCATAAGGACTCCGTCCACCCGTTTGTTCCGGGTGCCGGGTGCGCTACTGCCGGACGTACAGGCGCAGGGTGATGTAGGAGGTGATCGTGGCCATGCCGACGCCGACCAGAAGCAGGATCGGCGAGACCAACAGGACGTCGCTCGTCGTCACCCGAGCCAGGATGTTGGCCTGGTACAGGTCGTCCAGCACCGAGTCGATGAACGCCGCCTTGGCGGTGAACAGTCCGGCGATGGCGAGCACCGCACCCACCAGCGATGCCGCGATGGCCTCGAGCAGGAAGGGCAGCTGCGTATACCACCGCGTGGCGCCGACCAGGCGCATGATGCCCACCTCGGTCCGACGGGTGAACGCGGCGATCTGCACCATGTTGGCGATCAGCAGTACCGCCGCGACGGCCTGGACCACAGCCACCGCGAACGCGGCGTTGCGGACGCCCGCGAGGACGCTGAACAGCCGGTCGACCAGTTCGCGTTGGTTGAGCACGCTCTGCACACCCGGCCGCGCCCCGAACTCGTCGTTGATCACGCCGAACCGCTCGGGATCGCTGAGCTTCACCTTGAACGACGCGGGGAAGCTCTCGGGTGACACCAGGGACGCCAGCTCCGGCTGATCCTTGAAGACGCGATCGGTGGCGTCGGCGACGGCGTCCTCCCGGTTGAGGTACTGCACCGACACCACGGACGGCGTCGATTCGAGGTCCGTGCGGAGGCCGGCGCAGATGCCCGAGGTGCAGTCCGGGTCGGTGGTCGAGATGTCGTCGGTCAGGAAGATCTGGACCTCGACGCGATCCAGGAAGATCTGCTGCGTCTTCCCCGCCATCTGCACGACCAGCAGGCCACCACCGAACAGACCGAGGGAGATGGCGGTGGTCAGCACCATCGCGATGGTCATCGTGATGTTGCGGCGCAGTCCGGTGAGAACTTCGCCGAGAAGGAAACTAGCGCGCACGGTTCACACACTTTCTTCGAGAGGTCGTTGCGCCGAGGCGCGAGGAGGGGACGGAGCCGAGAGCGGGATCTAACGACCCACGCCGTACACCCCTCGTGCCTCGTCGCGGACCACCCGGCCGTTGTCGAGCTCGACGACGCGGCGACGCATCGAGTCGACGATGTGGTTGTCGTGAGTTGCCATGAGGATGGTCGTGCCCGTGCGGTTGATGCGCTCGAGCAGCAACATGATGTCCTGGCTGGTGTCGGGGTCCAGGTTGCCGGTGGGCTCGTCCGCGAGCAGCACGAGCGGCCGGTTCACGAAGGCGCGGGCCACGGCGACTCGCTGCTGCTCACCGCCGGACAGCTCGGACGGGAGACGATCCGCCTTGCCGGACAGGCCGACCAGCTCGAGCACCTCCGGCACCGTCCGCTCGATCACCCCGCGCGGCTTGCCGATCACCTCGAGGGCGAACGCGACGTTCTCCGACACCGACTTGTTCTGCAGCAGGCGGAAGTCCTGGAAGACGCATCCCATGCTCTGCCGCAGCTTCGGCACGCGCCGCCCGGCGAGCTTGTTCACGTGGAAGTCCGCCACCGTGATGTCGCCCGAGGTCGGCATCTCCTCGCGCAGGAGCAGGCGCATGAAGGTCGACTTGCCCGAGCCCGACGGCCCGATGAGGAAGACGAACTCGCCCTTCTCCACCTTCACCGACACCTTGTCCAGCGCGGGTCGAGTCGAGGACTTGTAGGACTTCGAGACGTTCTCCACGCTGATCACGGGTCGCCAGTGTAGCCGCGCGTCCCGACGGTGCCGCTACAGCGACGCGCGGGTCAGTTCGTTCCGCTCGGCAACGGCAGACCGGGGATGGTCGGCAGCTGGAACCCGGGCGCTCGCGTCGTCGTGCCGGTGGTGGTCGTGGGCGCCGGCGCGGTCGTCGTGACACCGTCCTGCGGCGAGGCCGGATCAGTCGTGGTCGGCACGGGCGTCGTGGTCGACCGGAACGTGGTGGTCGTCGGGGCGTAGGTCTCCGCCGGGGGCGGCGCCTCGGACGACGACGGCGCGGGCGGGACGTACACCGGCGAGTTCTCGTTGAGGGTCGGGTCGAAGCGCACGTTGTTCCACAGCACCAGTACTGCCAGGAAGGCGAGCACCATCACCACGGTGGTCGTGCGGAAACGGCCGAGGATGCGCGCCGGTATGCGCGACATCCACCCGGGGCGGAACGTCGATCGCGGAGCGTCCGGGTGCTCGGTCGCCGGGCTCTCGGGTTCGTTCGAGGTCACTGTTCGCCTCCCACGGGACGGTCGGCGGAGAGTTCGGGCGAGACGGTGATGCCGTCGTTACGCAGTGTCAGAGCGATGCGCGCGCGGAGCTCGCGTCCCACCTCGAACTGCTTTCCCGGCAGGGTGCGGGCGACGAGGCGCAGGTTGACCTGGTCCACCTCGATGCTCTCGACACCCATGACGGTGGGCTCGTCGAGCAGCAACTCGGTGAGCCGACCGTCGCGGTAGGCCTCCTCGCCCACCGACTTCAGCAGCTCGGTGACGCGCGAGAGATCCGCGGACGGCGGCACCGGCACGTCGATGACCGCGCGCGCCCAGTCCTTCGACAGGTTGACCGCCTTGACGATCTGCCCGTTGGGCACGGTGATCACCTCGCCCTCGGCCGACCGCACCCGCGTGACGCGCAGCGTCACGTCCTCGACGGTGCCGATCGCGTCGCCCGCGGTGCCGGTGATCGCGAGCTGGACCACGTCGCCGTACCCGTACTGACGCTCGGTGATGATGAAGAACCCGGACAGGATGTCCTGGACGATGCGCTGGGCACCGAAACCGAGCGCGGCACCGAGCACGGTCGCCGGAGCCACGAGGCTGGTGATCGGGAAGCCGAGGCGCTGCAGGACCCGGATGGCGACCAGCACGTAGATGAGTGCCACGACCACCCAGGTGACGACCTGCGCCACCGAGTGGCGGTGTTTCGCCGCCTCGGTGCGCACGAGCGCGTCGGTCTGCTGGTAGGTCCGGTCGATGCGGCCGGTGATCTTGCCGCCGGCCCACCCCACCGCCCGCGCCGCGAGCATGCCGCCGAGTATCCACAGGATCATCTCGAGGAAGTTGTTCTGGAGCCAGAAGACGAAATCGGGAGGCAGTGGCCAGAAGGCGCTCACCTGTTACTCCTGCTCTGCACGCATACGCCAGCGGATGCCCGACTCGATGAAGCCGTCGATGTCACCGTCGAGCACCGAGGACGGGTTGTTGACCTCGTACTCGGTCCGCAGATCCTTCACCATCTGGTACGGGTGCAGGACGTACGAGCGCATCTGGTTACCCCAGGAGCTGCCGCCGTCGCCCTTGAGGGCGTCCATCTCGGCGCGCTCCTCCTTGCGCTTGACCTCGAGCAGCTTGGCCTGCAGCACGCGCATGGCGGACACCTTGTTCTGCAGCTGCGACTTCTCGTTCTGGCAGGTGACGACGATGCCGGTCGGAATGTGGGTGAGCCGCACGGCGGAGTCGGTGGTGTTGACGGACTGACCACCCGGTCCCGACGAGCGGTACACGTCGACACGGATGTCGTTCTCGGGGATCTCGATGTGATCGGTGGTCTCGACGACCGGCAGCACCTCGACCTCGGCGAAGGACGTCTGGCGGCGACCCTGGTTGTCGAAGGGGCTGATGCGCACGAGACGATGCGTGCCCTGCTCGATCGACAGAGTTCCGTAACTGTAGGGCGCCTTCACCGCGAAGGTGGCGCTCTTGATGCCGGCCTCCTCGGCGTACGAGGTGTCGTAGACCTCCACGCCGTATCCGTGCTTCTCGGCCCAGCGGATGTACATGCGCATCAGCATCTCGGCCCAGTCCGCGGCGTCGATCCCGCCGGCGCCGGACCGGATGTTGACCAGCGCGTCACGCTTGTCGTACTCACCCGACAGCAGGGTCCGCACCTCGAGCAGCTCGACGTCGGTGTGCAGGGAGACGCGCTCGGCGTCCGCCTCCGCGAGCGCCTCGGCGGCGGCCTCGCCCTCTTCCGCCTCGGCGAGCTCGTACAGCACCGGAAGATCGTCGAGCCGCTGGCGCAGCGCCTCGACCCGCCGCAACTCGGTCTGCGCGTGCGACAACGCGCTGGTCACCTGCTGGGCGTGGTCCTGGTCGTTCCACAGCTCGGGGTCGGCAGCCTGGTGTTCGAGCTCGTCGATCCGGCGACGGAGTTCCTCGATGTCGAGCACCGACTCCACGGTCTTGAGGGTGGTGTCGAGTTCGGCGATGTCAGCGGATACGTCAGGATGCACGCGCCCGAGGTTACCGGCAACGACCGACGGGCCCGCACCGCAGTAACGTCCTGTGCCGTGACCGACCTCGCCGACGATCTCACCCTCGCCCTCCGTCTCGCGGACGCGGCCGACGCCATCACCACGGCGCGATTCCTGGCCGTGGACCTGCGCATCGAGGACAAGCCGGATCTCACCCCCGTCTCGGACGCGGATCTGGCCGTCGAGACCGAGATCCGGCGGCTGCTCGGCGAGGTCCGACCGGGCGATGCGGTGTTGGGCGAGGAGTTCGGCGGCGACGCCGTCCTCTCCGGGCGTCAGTGGGTGCTCGATCCCATCGACGGCACCAAGAGCTTCGTCCGCGGTGTGCCGATCTGGGCGACGCTGGTCGCGCTGCTCTCCGACGGCGTGCCGGTCGTGGGAGTGGTCAGCGCTCCCGCTCTCGCGCGGCGATGGTGGGCGGCCGACGGGCTGGGAGCGTTCGCACGCTTCGGTGCCGACGAGCCGCGACGGTTGTCGGTGTCGTCGGTGGCGTCTCCGTCCTCGGCGAGCCTGGGATTCTCCAGCCTCAGCGGGTGGAGGGACGCCGGTCTGCGAGAGAACTTCCTGGATCTGACCGACGAGGTGTGGCGCGTCCGCGGCTACGGCGACTTCCTCTCGTACTGCCTGGTCGCCGAGGGATCGATCGATGTGGCCGCCGAGCCCGAAGTATCACTGTGGGACCTGGCTCCGCTCGACGTGCTGGTACGGGAGGCGGGCGGCCGTTTCACCGCTCTCGACGGTGCGGCGGGGCCGCACGGGGGCAGCGCGGTGGCGTCGAACGCGCTTCTGCACGACGCCGTCCTCGGGCGCCTGACGCGCCGACCTTACTCGACGGTAGACACCGAACTTACCGACGAGTAAGATAGGTCCCGTCCACGACCGAACACCGAGAACAGCTGGGTGATCATGACGAAGAACGACAGCGCCCCCACGACCAAGACCGATGCGTCTCGGCGCCCGGTGCGCGACACGTCAGCGGTCGGGCTCAACCCGATCCGACGCGACGCCATCGGAACCGCGATGCGCGTGCTCACCAAGCTCTCCGGCTCCGACCTGGCCGAGAAGTACAACCTGCGCCAGACGATCGACCGTGTCACGTACGAGAGCACGAAGACCGGCTTCAAGACGCTCGGTGCCGCCACCCGGACCTTTTCCAAGGTGTCCGGCGGAGGCAAGCCCGAGCGTCTGCCCGAGTCCTCCACCAAGGGACTCGACTACTTCGACCTGACTCCCGACGACGAGCAGAAGATGATCGTCGAGACGGTGCTCGAGTTCGCCGAGGAGATCATGCGCCCGGCAGCGCACGACGCCGACGAGGCCGCGGCATCGCCGGACGACCTCGTCGCTCGCGCCGCCGAACTGGGCATCACCCTCATCAACGTCCCCGAGAACCTCGAGGGCGCGGCCAGTGAGCGCGGCGCCGTCACCAACGCCCTCGTCGCCGAGGCGCTCGCGTACGGGGACATGGGCCTGGCCCTGCCGATCCTCGCCCCCAGCGGCGTGGCGGTGGCGCTCACGCAGTGGGGCACCGAGACTCAGCAGAAGACGTACCTGCCGTCCTTCACGGGTGAGAAGGTACCCAGTGCGGCTCTCGTCGTGAACGAGCCGCGCGCGCTCTTCGACCCGTTCGCGCTGCAGACCAAGGCGGTCCGCTCCCCCAGCGGCTACAAGCTCACGGGCGTCAAGAGCCTCGTACCGTCGGCCGCCGCCTGCGAGCTGTTCATCGTCGCCGCCGAACTCGACGGCCGTCCCGCTCTCTTCATCGTCGAGTCGGACAGCGCCGGGTTGAGTGTCGAGGCGGACCCCAGCATGGGTCTGCGTGCAGCGGGCATCGGCCGACTGCATCTCGACGGCGTCGCCGTACCCGAGGCCAACCTGCTGGGCGACGGCGACGCGGACGCCCACGTGTCCGACTACACCGACGCCATCCGGCTCGCGCGTCTCGGCTGGGCGTCCATGGCCGCCGGCACATCGAAGGCCGTCCTGGACTACGTGGTCCCCTACGTCAACGACCGCACCGCGTTCGGCGAGCCGATCAGCAACCGTCAGGCCGTCGCCTTCATGGTGGCCAACATCGCGATCGAGCTCGACGGTCTGCGCCTGGTCATTCAGCGTGGTGCGTCCCGTGCGGAGCAGGGACTGTCCTTCGCACGCGAGGCCTCGCTCGCCCGACGACTCGCGACGGACAAGGGCATGCAGATCGGCCTCGACGGTGTCCAGCTTCTCGGCGGACACGGTTTCACCAAGGAGCACCCGGTCGAGCGCTGGTACCGCGATCTCCGCGCCGTCGGCGTTGCCGAGGGCATCGTCCTGATCTGATCCGACACCCCACCTTTCGATTGGAACTCTCATGATCAATCTCGAACTTCCTCGCAAGCTCAGGGCGTCGGCCAACCAGGCTCACCAGGTCGCGGCCGAGATCATGCGCCCCGTGTCGCGCAAGTACGACCTGGCGGAGCACGCCTACCCGGTCGAGCTCGACACCATGGCCGCCATGATCGAGGGCATGAGCGACGCCGGCGGTGAGATCGGCGGCGCCAAGGGCGGCCGTGAGGCCAAGGGCGACGCTCCGAAGCCGAGCAAGACCGCAAATGCCAACGGCGGCAACATGTCCGCTCTGGTCAACGTCATCGAGACCTGCTGGGGCGACGTGGGTCTGACCCTGTCCATCCCCTACCAGGGCCTCGGCAACTCCGCCATCGCCGCCGTCGCCACCGACGAGCAGCTCGAGCGCTTCGGCAAGGTGTGGGCCTCGATGGCCATCACCGAGCCCTCGTTCGGTTCCGACTCGGCCGCCGTGAGCACCACCGCGGTACTCGACGGTGACGAGTGGGTCCTCAACGGCGAGAAGATCTACGTCACGGCCGGCGAGCGCTCCACGCACATCGTCGTGTGGGCCACCGTGGACAAGACCAAGGGCCGCGCCGCGATCAAGTCCTTCGTCGTCCCGCGGGACGCACCGGGCCTGTCCGTCGCACGCCTCGAGCACAAGCTGGGCATCAAGGCGTCCGACACCGCAGCCCTGCTCCTCGACAACTGCCGCATTCCGAAGGACAACCTCCTGGGTTCCCCGGACGTCGACACGGACAAGGGCTTCGCCGGCGTCATGCAGACGTTCGACAACACCCGTCCTCTGGTCGCCGGCATGGCCATCGGAGTCGCCCGTGCAGCGCTCGAGGAGCTCCGGTCGATCCTGACCGACGCCGGAGTGGTCATCGACTACGACGCTGCCACCTACAGCCAGTCGGCCGCTGCTGCGGAGTACATCCGGCTCGAGGCCGACTGGGAGGCTGCTTACCTGCTCGCTCTCCGCGCTGCGTGGATGGCGGACAACAAGGAGCCCAACTCGCTGCAGGCGTCGATGTCCAAGGCGAAGGCAGGCCGTAGCGCCACCGACATCACACTCAAGGCGGTGGAACTGGCCGGCACGCTCGGCTTCTCCGAGCACCTGCTGCTCGAGAAGTGGTCACGCGACTCGAAGATCCTCGACATCTTCGAGGGCACCCAGCAGATCCAGCAGCTGATCGTGGCTCGCCGCGTGCTCGGGAAGACGTCCGCCGAGCTGAAGTGACGGTCACGCGACCCTGAGAAAGGCCCGGCACGTGTGCCGGGCCTTTCTGCTGTTCTGGCAAGCTGGAACGGACGAAGCACGGCGAACACGAGGGAGACTGCCATGTCGGACTGGGCGAAGAAGATCGAGGACAAAGCCAAGGGCCTCGTCGCGGAGGCCGAGGTGGGCCTCACCCACCTCGAGGGTGCGGACGCCGTCGATCTGGACGAGACGGACGACTCGGGGGACCGTACGGACGCCGGCGGGGACGTCGACGAGAACGACGCGCCCAGCACGGGCATGACGTCGGCGGATCCAGACATCTCTCACTGAGCACCAGGCACCGACGTCGCTCTGATCCGATCGAGTCGACGCCGGTGCCTGCGGCAACGCGAAAGGCCCGACAGTCTGAGACTGTCGGGCCTTTCGTGGTGGTAGCGGGGACAGGATTTGAACCTGCGACCTCTGGGTTATGAGCCCAGCGAGCTACCGAGCTGCTCCACCCCGCGTCAGCGTCGAGAACCTTTCGGCTCCGTCTGCGGTGCAAGCTGTACTGCGTTCTTGCTGAACAAGAAGTTACCGGACGGCGTCGGTGAATTGCAAATCGCCTGATGAGCAACGAGATCGAGCCTCGGAGGGTGACCGCGGTCTCTTTTCACCCGTGTTCCCCCTCACATAACGATGGGGTCACGAAGAGGACACGAGACGGTTGTCATCCGTCATGACCTGCAGAGATGTCACGAACCCATCATCTCGCCCGTTTCCGACCTCGCCAGAGGGCCGGGTGACGGCTCGTGATTGTTTCGTTACCGTCGCGCTCGGCCCGAAACAAGGGCCAGGCCGACCCGCCGCTGGATTCTTCTGCCCCGCGGGATCGGAGACCCGACTCGATGGGGGCAGGGATTCGAGCGAATGCAGGCGTCACTCGCCTGCGCGCTCACGTCGACCAGCGCTGAGAGGATCTACCCCGCATGACCACTGCACGTAACTTCACCACCCGAGCGCTCGGATGGGCCGCCGTCACCGGCGCCGTCGTCGCCGCACCGCTCGTCCTGAGCACCGGAACCGCCTCCGCAGCACCCGCCCACAACTGGGACGGCGTCGCACAGTGCGAGAGCGGCGGCAACTGGGGCATCAACACCGGCAACGGCTACTACGGTGGCCTGCAGTTCTCGCAGAGCACCTGGGCGGCCAACGGCGGCTCCGGCACCGCGTCCAGCGCCTCCAAGGCCGAGCAGATCCGCGTCGCCGAGAACGTTCTCGCGACCCAGGGCGTCGGCGCATGGCCCACCTGCGGCCAGTACCTCTCGTCGGGCACCACGTCGGTCGCCGAGGCGCCCGCACCGGCACCCGCTCCCGCGCCTGCTGCACCCGCCGCACCGGCACCCGTGCAGTCCGCCGTCGAGCAGGGCGCAGCACTGGCCCAGCAGTACGGCGTCGGCCAGCAGTACCAGGACTTCGTGGCCGCCAACTCCGGCGTCCTCGCGGGCCTCGCTCGCTAGAGCATCCTCTCGAACGTCCGAAGCGGGCGCACCCGATCATCGGGTGCGCCCGCTTCGTCGTGTGCGGGGCGTCTGCTGGTGCCCTGGTGTCGCCGCACCGGCCCCGCGACGCGATCTGCACCCTGCGCTCGGGGCTCACACCCCCTCCAGCAGGCGGGAAGGGGTGCGGGGTGCTGGAATCCGTGCGGGTCGACGCGGCGGCTCCCCCACACCCGGCCACGCCCCGGCCCCGTCGTCGGCGCAGGCGATCCGCACACGTTTCCTTAGCCGCGCACCCCCACCCGCCGGCGACAACGCGTGCGGGGCGCTGGAACCCGTGCGGGTCGACGCAGCGGCTCCCCCGCAACCCGGCTCCCCGATACCACCACTGCCATCCGCACACGTCGCACAAGCCGCACACCCCCACCCGCCGGCGGCAACGCGTGCGGGGCGCTGGAACCCGCGCCCAACGACCCGAACACAACGACCCGCGCTCACGACGAAGCCCCGCCACTCGTGACGAGTGACGGGGCTTCGGTCGTGACTACCGGGCCGACTATCCCCCGGTGCTGTTGTACTGGTCGATCGCGCGCTGCAGGTTGTCGAACGCGGTACCGAGCTGGGCGAAGTCACCCGACTGCTGCGCGGTCCGCACTGCTGCCAGCGCACTGTTGAGGTTGTTCACCGCGGCCGTCCGGTCGACGGGCGCAGCGGGTGCGGCCGACGTGGACGGAGGCGTGGTGGCAGACCCCTCGGTGGGTGCCGGGGTGGTGCCGGTCGACGAGCCGTTGTCCGGCTGGGGCTCTGTCGCCTCACCGCCCGGCGCGGTCGCCACGCTGCCCGTACCGGAGCCGAACACCTGGTCCAGTGCCTCGGCCAGCGTCGCCGCGTACCCGACGCGGACTCCGCCGCCCGCACCCGGCTCGCGATAGCTCACGAGTACGCGGGACAACTGCGGGAACGTGGAGGTGTTCGTCGTGTTGCGCTCGGTGTACAGCGGCTCGACGTAGAGGATTCCGCCGTTGGCGATGGGCAGTGTCAGCAGGTTGCCGTACTGGATCCTGTTGGACTGCTGCAGCAGCGTTCGGTCCGACGCCACACGGGTGTCCGACGTCATCGAGTTCTGCGCCTGCTGCGGACCCTGAGTCTGCGTGTCGGTGGGCAACTGCAGCACCGTGAACTCGCCGTAACCCTCCGGATCGGAGCGCACGGAGATGTACGCGGACAACAGCTCTCGGTTGAAGCCCACCATCGCACTGGTCAACCTGAACGACGGCTGGCCCGTGTCCGGATCACCGATCAGGACGTAGTACGGCGGCTGGTTGAGGTTGGTGCCACCCTCGACGGTCGGGTCACTGGGAACCGACCAGAACGCATTGTTGGTGAAAAACTCGCCGGGATCGTTGACGTGGTACTTGGCGAGCATCTCGCGCTGGACCTTGAACAGATCCTCGGGGTAGCGGAAGTGCTGACGCAGTTCGTCGGAGATCGCCGACTCGGGCTGGACCGCACCCGGGAACGCGCCCATCCACGCGGCGAGGACGGGATCGTTGTCGTCCACCTGGTACAGGTTCACGGACCCGTCGTAGGCGTCGACGGTGGCCTTGACCGAGTTGCGGATGTAGGACACCTCGTCACGCGGAAGCAGTCGACCCGTGTTGGCGTCGATGCTGTCCTGCACCAGTCCCTCGAGCGAACTGCGCTGCGCGTAGGGGTACTGGTCCAGCGTGGTGTACGCGTCGACGATCCAGACGATCTTTCCACCGACCACGGCCGGGTAGGAGTTGCCGTCCGCGGTCAGCCACGGTGCGACCTTCTGCACGCGCTCACGAGGATCGCGGTTGAAGATGATCTTCGAGTCGTCGCCGATGGCGCCCGAGAAGAGGATGTTGCGTTCGGTGTACTTCGCCGCGAACGCCAACCGGTTGAACCAGTTGCCGATGCTCACGCCACCCGAACCGGTGTAGGTGTAGCGCGAGGTGTCGGTGTCGTACTCGCGGCCGTCCGAGCCTTCGCTGCCACCGACGATGGCGTAGTCGGGGTTGGACGACGCGATGACCTCGCCGTAGTAGATGCGGGGCTGCTCCACCGGGATGACCTGGTCGTCCGCGGCCTGCGACGCGAGGTCGCTGACGGTGTAGATCGGGTACCCGGAGTTGCTGTTCGACTCGGTGCTCGTCGCGTCCTGCACGGCGGCGTTCACGCGGTTGGCCGGGGCCGCCACGAAACCGTTGCCGTGCGTGTACACCGTGTGGCGGTTGATCCAGTCGGTCTGGTTGCCGGTGAGGCTGTTGGGAGACAGCTCACGCGCCGCGACGATGTAGTCCTGGAGCTGCCCGTCGATCTCGTAGCGGTCGACGTCCAACGTGGACGGGAACCCGTAGAAGTTCTTGAGCTGCTGCTGCTGGGTGAAGGTGCGCGAGAGCACGTTCGGATCGAGCAGACGGGTGTTGGCGATGGTGGTCTGGTCCGCGGGGACGTCCCGAGGCGACGCGGAACCGACGCCCGTGTAGTCCTCGTAGGTCACGGTGTCGTCCGTGATGCCGTAGGCGGCTCGGGTGGCCTCGATGTTCCGTTCGATGTACGCCCGCTCCTTGTCGGCAGCGTTGGGGCGCACCGAGAACTGCTCGACGACCAACGGCCAGACGGCGCCGACGAGAATCGACGACAGGACGAGAAGCGCGGTGGCGAGTGCCGGGATCCGCAGATCGCGCAGGAAGATCGCCGCGAAGAAGGCACCCGCACAGATGACGGCGATGGCCAGCAGGATGAGCTTCGCGGGCAGGACGGCGTTGATGTCGGTGAAGCCGGGGCCCGTGAACGTGGGCTCCTTACGGCTGCTCGACAAGAGTGCGTAACGATCGAACCAGTACGCCACCGCCTTGAGGACGACGAAGGTGCCGGCGAGCACGGCCAACTGGATGCGCGCCGACTTGGTCAGCGCACCCTCGCGGCCGCTGAGGCGCAGGCCGCCGAAGATGTAGTGCGTGACCAGTGCCGCGAAGAAGGCGATGACGACGGCGACGAAGAGCCAGTTGAGGATCGACCGGTAGAACGGCAGATCGAAGGCGTAGAAGCCGACGTCCAGGTTGAACTGCGGATCCTGCACGCCGAAGGATCCACCGTGCAGGAACATCTGCACCGTGACCCAGTTGCCCTGTGCGACAAGGCCGGAGAGCAGGCCGATGACGACCGGGATGCCGATACCGAACACGCGCAGACGCGACATGACGGTGGTGCGGTAGCGAGCGATGGGATCGTTCGGTCCGGCCGTGGGTACGAAGACCGGACGCGACCGGTAGGCGACGGTGAGAGCACCGAACACCGTGCCGCCCACCAGCAGAGCGACGACGAGGAACGTGATCACGCGAGTGAGGAGCACCGTCGTGAAGACGTTGCGGAAGCCGACCTCCCCGAACCACAACCAGTCCGTGTACGTGTCCACCAACCGGGGACCGATGAGCAACAGCGCGGCCAGAACCAACGCCAGGACCAGTAACGTACGGCTCCGTCTCGACAACGACGGTAAACCGGTTGGGGGCCTCATGCCCACGTGCCACACTCCAAGATCTCGCGCGCCGTCGCCTCGTGACACCACCGTGACGACACCACATGTCCGTTTTCGACCACTGTACGGACACCCTCGAACGCGAAGTGTCCCGCCGTGGCGACGTCCACGACTCTAGCCCTCGATGCGAGGATGGAGCGGTGAGTGACAACGAGGATGCATCGTGACCGGGAGCGAGTGGTTCGATCCCGAATCCGGGGACGCCCGCGCCGAACGCGCCCTCGCCCGCTGTGTGCGCGAGGTCGTCGACTACGTGGACGCCGGCGGGTGGGACCAGGGGCCTCAGTTGTTCGCGTTGGTCCCGACCGAGGATCTGGCGGCCGCGGAGCCCAGCCTGCTCGACCAGCTCGAGGACGGCGCCGACCTGACCCCTGTCGCCCAGGAGCGGCTGCCCGCCGACGTCGCGGGCGGATCGCACGCGCTCGACGAGTTCCTCGGCACGACCACCTGGCCGGCCTCGGTCGCCGGGTGCGCACTGGTCGAGGAGATCGTCGTTCTGCCGCCCGAGGCCGAATCGGATCTCGACAGCGCCCTCGCTCCGCTCCTGGCGGATCGCGACGCGGCGGACCAGGCCGCGCGCCTCACGGCCGAGGAGCACCCCGACCGGCGCGACGGGCGGCTCATCGTCGCCGTACTTCGGGACGGTCCGTCCATCGCCCTGCTGCAGCTGCGTCCCGAGAACGAGGACGACAGCAGTTTCGACGAGGCGCCGGAGCTACTGACCTACGAGAACCTGGCGCCGAACGTCGTCGCGGCGCTGCACGCCACGCTCGACGCGGATCCCGAGGACGAGGACTACTAGCGTTCGCACCCGGATCGTCACGAGCAGGACGGGGCGTCTCCCCCACCGGCCAGAGCGTCGAGCGACCCGATCGCATCGTCCAGGCTCGTGACCTTCACCAGGCGTAGCCCCTCCGGCGTCCGCGGCGCCGCCTCGGCGCAGTTGTCCGCGGGAACGAGGAAGATCGTCGCGCCGGCCTCGCGTGCGGCGACCAACTTGTACGGGATCCCGCCGATGGGACCCACCACGCCGTCGGCGTCGATCGTTCCTGTGCCGGCGACGAAGGCACCGCCGCTGAGGTCGCCGGGACTGAGCTTGTCCACCACCGCCAGCGAGAACATCAGTCCGGCGGACGGGCCGCCGACGTCGGCGAGATTGAACTCCACGGTGAACGGCACGTCCGGTGTCTCCTCCGGGGTGATGCCGAGATAGCCGCGCTCGGCGTCGTCCGGACGGGCGGCGACGGTGACGTTCTCCGTCGTCGTCGCGCCGTCCCGCGTGACGTCCACCGAGATGGTCGTGCCGGGATTCACGGCACCGACAGCCTTCTGGACGTCGGCCACAGTGGACACGGGCGCGCCGTCGATCGCGGTCACTCGGTCACCCTCCTCGAGGACGCCCGCCGCGGGGCTGTCGTCGCCGATCTGCGCGACCGTGAGCACCGTGGGCAGTCCGAGGTGATCCAAGGCGGCGAGTTCCGCACTGTCCTCGGATTCCGCGAAGTCGGCCTGGTTGGCGTTCTCGACCTCTTCTCGGCTGCGATCGGGCGGGTAGATCTCGTCGCGCGGGACCAGCCCCTGCCTGCCGCTGAGCCAGAGGCCGAGGGCGTCGAACACCGTCAACTCGTCCCGCACCGCCACGGTCGTCATGTTCAGGTGGCCGGACGGCCGATCGACGTCGGTGCCCTGGACGTCCACGACGGGCTTGCCGTCCACCTCACCGAGTGTGTCGAACGTCGGTCCGGGCCCGAGGGCCGCGAACGGAACGGTGACCGCAGATCCCAGAACTCCGAGGACGACCACCGGCAACAGAGCGACCAGGAGCGTCGCGATCCTTCGATTCACGTCACCACAGTAGAGAACGACACCGTCAACGCTGTCGGGGAGACGCGTCGACGTCGCCCGCGGCGTCGCTGTGTTCGCGCTCGGCGCACTCGGCATCGCCGCCGAACCCGTGTTCGGCTTGTACCGTTGAACCATGACCAACACGCCTTTCGGATTCTCCAATTCCGACGACGACCCGGACAAGAACGAGGGGTCGAGCGGCGGCTCCGGCACGCCCGGAGGTGGTGCCGGCGGATTCGGTTTCGGCGCCGAGGGTTTCGATCCGGCGGCGCTCGGCCAGATGTTCACGCAGATGGGTCAGATGTTCAGCGGGATGGGATCCGGTGCCACGTCGGGACCGGTGAACTACGACCTGGCGAAGAAGCTGGCCCTCCAGCAGATCGGGTCCACCACCCCCGTGCGGGAGGGATCGAAGTCCGCCGTCGTCGACGCGGCGCACCTGGCGGAGCAGTGGCTGAACGAGGCCACCATCCTCCCGGCCGGCGCGGTGCGCACCGAGGCGTGGACTCCGCAGGAATGGTTGGACAACACGCTCGACACGTGGAAGCGGTTGTGCGATCCCGTCGCCGAGCAGATCTCCGGCATGTGGACCTCCGCGTTGCCGCCGGAGGCGCAACAGATGGTCGGTCCGATGATCGGCATGCTCGGTCAGATGGGCGGTATGGCGTTCGGCTCACAGCTGGGCCAGGCGCTGGGCCAGCTGGCCAAGGAGGTCCTCACCTCGACCGACATCGGCCTGCCGCTCGGCCCCTCGGACACTGCGGCGCTGCTTCCCGACGCCGTCGCGGTGTTCAGCGAGGGCACCGAGCTGCCCGAGCGCGAGGTCCTCGTGTTCCTCGCCGCGCGCGAGGTCGCCCACCACCGTCTCTACTCGCACGTGCCGTGGCTGCGTCAGCGCGTTCTGGCCACCGTCGAGGAGTACGCGCGCGGCATCCGGATGGACTTCGGTGCCATCGAGGAGGCGGCCCGCGGTATCGATCCGTCCGCGCTCACCGACCCGAGCCAGCTGGAGAAGATCCTGCAGCAGGGTGCGTTCGAGCCGCAGACGACCCCGGAGCAGAAGGCGGCCCTGGAGCGCCTCGAGACACTGCTGGCCCTCGTCGAGGGGTGGGTGGACACGGTGGTGACCACCGCTCTGGGCGAGCGGCTGCCGGGAGCGTCCGCGCTGTCGGAGACGATGCGGCGCCGTCGCGCGTCCGGCGGCCCGGCCGAGCAGACCTTCGCGACGCTCATCGGCCTCGAATTGCGGCCGCGCAAGGTGCGTGAAGCAGCCGATCTGTGGCGTCGACTGACCGACGCTGCGGGTATCGACGGCCGCGACGGTGTGTGGGCCCACCCCGATCTGCTGCCCGACACCGCGGACCTCGACGACTCGTCGTCCTTCATCGATCGCATCGTGGGCGGGGACACCGGGTCCTTCGACGACCCCATCGCTCAGCTCGAGGAGTTCGAGCGCAAGCGCGCGGCCGAGAAGAAGGCCGAGGGAGACGACGAGGGCCCCGCCCCCGTCTGATTCCGCCGACCTGGGACTTCCCGACGCCCGCGTGACTGCGTCGCAGGTCGGAGCGCCGTAAGCCTGTGGACAAGCGGCGCGGGACACCCCCGTCCGCAGTGTGGGGCGTGCCATCGTCTGCGCATGACGGAGACACGCCACGCGAGCTCGCCCGAGATCGCCCGCACGCGCGCCGACCGGGACGGCCTCCCGCACCTGGCCGAGTCGGTCACGCTCCTCGTGCGCCGAGACGGTCGGCTGCAGGTCGGCTGGCATCCCGAGCGCCGGGTGGTCCTCACCCCGCCGGACGGCGTGACACCGGCCGTCATGGCCTCGGTGCTGCGTCTCCTGGACGGACGACGGTCGATACCCGACGTCTACTGGCGTGCAGCCGAACTCGGCGTGGACGCGGCAGCGCTCACCGCGGTGCAGGCCGAACTCGAACGACTGGGCGTGCTCGGACGTCGTCGTCCGCGGTCGTCCGCCGTCCGCACGGTCCTCGTTCTGGGACGCGGTCCCCTGTCGGATGCGGTGTCCATCGGGTTGTCCCCGACGGGCCGCGTCCAGCGCCGGCACGTGTCGCTCCCCCACAGACACGCGGACGTCGACTGCGTGGTCGTGGCGGACACCGTGCTCTGTGCTCCCGAGGTCTCCCGGGTGCTCATGGACGACGGCATCCCGCACCTTCCCGTGCGGCTGCGCGACGGCGTCGGCGTGGTGGGTCCGCTCGTCCTGCCCGGACACACGCCCTGCCTCGAGTGCGTCGAGCTGACGCGGTGCGACTACGACCGGGAATGGCCGCACCTCGCCGCGCAGCTACTCGGCACCGTCGGGTCCGCGAGCGGCGCCACCATCGCCGCCACCGCGGCGTTCGCGGTCGCGCAGGTCACCGAGTTCCTCGACGCACACGCGGACTCGCCCGCACCGATGACCGTCGGGCACAGCCTGGAGGTGGACCTCGTCGCCGCGGCCACCCGCCGTCGACGATGGCCGCGTCACCTGTTGTGCACCTGCGCTCGTCGGTGACGGACGGTGTGACGTGTCACGGATGCGCGGCCGGGTCTCGGCCGTCGCGGCGCGTCGGCCGATCGTCAGACATGATGGAGTCATGCCCGACATCCCCCGCAGCAGTTCCGCCCGGACAGCCAAGCTGGCCAGCATCCCCCTCGGGATGGCAGGCCGCGCAGCGATGGGCTTCGGACGCAAACTCGCGGGCGGAAATCGTGCGGAGATCGACGCCGAACTCAGCGCCAAGGCCGCCCAGCAGATGTTTGCCGTCCTCGGCGAACTCAAGGGCGGAGCGATGAAGTTGGGTCAGGCTCTCAGCGTCATGGAGGCGGCCGTACCCGAGGAGATGGCAGAGCCCTACCGCGAGGCGCTGACCAAGCTGCAGGCCGAGGCGCCCCCGATGCCGATCGCGACGGTCCATCGGGTGATGGATCAACAGCTCGGCACCGGGTGGCGCTCGCGCATCTCCGACTTCGACGACACGGCCACCGCGTCGGCCTCCATCGGTCAGGTGCACCGAGCGACCTGGTCCGACGGTCGCGACGTGGCGGTCAAGATCCAGTACCCGGGTGCGGACGAGGCGCTGAAGGCCGACCTCAAGACGCTGTCGCGTTTCGTCGGCATCCTCGGCACCATCGTGCCGGGAACCGACGTGAAGGCCGTCCTCGACGAGATGTCGGCGCGCACGGAGGAGGAACTCGACTACCGGATCGAAGGCGAGAACCAGCGTGCGTTCGCCGCGGTCTACGACGGGGACGAAAGATTCGCCGTGCCTCGTGTCGTGGCGAGTGCTCCCAAGGTGGTCATCACGGAGTGGATGGAAGGAACGTCCCTCTCCTCCGTCATCGCCACCGGAACCGCGGAGCAGCGCAACACCGCCGGCGAGAACCTGGCCCGCTTCCACTTCGAATCGGCGGAGCGCGTCCGCCGCATCCACGGCGATCCGCACCCCGGCAACTTCAAGTTGCTCGCCGACGGCAGGCTCGGCGTCATCGACTTCGGTGCGTGCCTCACTCTCCCCGACGGTCTGCCCCCGGAACTCGGTCGGATGGTGCGACTCTCGCGCGACGAGGAGTTCGACGAGCTGACGGAACTGCTGCGCGAGACGGGATTCGTGATTCCCGGCCGCGAGGTCACCGAGCAGGAGATCGCCGACTATCTCCGCCCCTTCACCGATCCGATCAAGACCGAGTCGTTCCACTTCACTCGAAAGTGGCTGCAGGGCACGGCAGGCAAGGCCGCGGACTTCAACGGTCCGCAGTTCCGTACGGCCCGGTCCCTCAATCTGCCGCCGCGGTACGCGGTGATCTTCCGCGTTCTCCTGGGATCGGTGGGCATCTGCGCCCAGCTCGACGCGAATGCTCCGTACATGGCGATTCTCACCGAGTGGATGCCCGGGTTCGCCGAGTAGCCGGGCGACACCCGCACCGACCGTCAAGCACAGACGACGGACGGTGCGGGTGCAACCGGGTTCTTGCGGGGACGGCCGCGAGACCGCTTGCGCGCGATGACGACTCCCTGATCGAAGATCTCGCCGCCCCACACTCCCCACGGCTCGGCACGGTCGAGCGCCGCGTCGAGGCACCCCGACCTGATGGGGCAGTGTGCGCACAGCTGCTTGGCGCGTTCGAGACGGTCGGGCGACTCGGCGAACCAGAGATCCGGATCGGCTCGGCGGCACGGCAACTGATCTGCGACGAAGTCGTCGATGGCGGCCACGGACCGGTCGGTCGTGGTGTCGTCGGTGCGGCATGTCGTCCGGGTGGTGGCGGGTGACACGTCGTTCTCCTCTTCTGCTGCGATTCACGGTGGTGTCGAACTCGACAGATCTGGCGAGATCCGTGAACGGCGTCGAGGGGTGTCCCACGACGAAGGCCACGGTTCGCAGGTGCGAATCCGTGGCCTTCGACGAAGGAATGCTGTGCGGTGCCTATCGAGTGATGTCCCGATCGACTCCGGTGCCCACGGATGCGCGATGCGCCCAGCGCTCGCGGTGACGGCGCGGCAAGGGTGCCACTCCGAAACCGGTCGTGCTCAGTGCGATTGCTTCGGCGACTGCGCCTGCGCCGGCTTTGTTCATGCCGGTGCTGCAGACGGCAGACTTCTGCTGCAGAAGCGCTGCGGTGGTGTAGATCTCCACGGGTGACACCTCCTTCGGCGGCGAGTCGGAATCGAGCAGGTCACGCACCGGAAACCCTCACGGGGCGCGCGGTACGAAATACACAGTAAACGGCTGCCTCAGACCGCACAACCCTTTTTCGACCTGCGGAGATGCGCTCACTCGGTGGCGGAGAGACGGGCGTCGACGAGCGCCAAGACGTCGGCTCCGAACCGCTCGAGCTTCTTCGCCCCGATACCCGGGATCGCGACGAGCCCGCGATCGTCGCGTGGCCGTTGCTCCGCGATGGCGGTCAGCGTGTTGTCGCTGAAGACCACGTAGGCAGGAACCTTGAGCGCCTTCGACGTCTCCGACCGCCAGGTCCGCAGGGATTCGAGCAGAGCGATGTCGACGTCGGACGGGCAGTTCTCACACCGGCCGAGCATGGTGGCCACCGTGCCGATGACGGGCTTGCCGCACACACGGCAGACCGGCCGCTTCTTGTGGACGGTGGGTGCGGCGATGCGCGATGCGGGCGACGACTCGGGAACCAGGTCGACCAGGAACCGCGAACGCCGACGCGACTTGCGACCGCCCTCGTTACGGGCCAGCGCCCAGGACAGTTCGAGGTGCTCCCTGGCGCGCGTCACACCCACGTACAACAGGCGACGCTCCTCCTCCACCGCGGCCTCGTCGGGCGACGAGTTGTTGTCTCCCAGAGCGTGACTGATGGGCAGCGTGCCGTCGGTGAGACCGACGAGGAAGACCGCGTCCCATTCGAGTCCCTTGGCGGCGTGCAGCGACGCCAGCGTCACCCCCTCCACCACCGGAGGGTGCCGAGCCTCCGCGCGCATCGCGAACTCACGCACCAGTCCCTCGAGATCGAGATCGGGTACCTGGACGACGAGATCCTCGGTCAGCGCGACGAGAGCCCGCAACGCAGCCCACTTCTCCCGCGCCTGAGCACCGTTGGGTTCCGTCGCCGACAGTCCCAGGGGAGCCAGCACCGCCTCCACGAGCCGCGGCAGGCCGGCCCCGCTGCGTGCGTCGGACGGCAGGTCGTCCCGGGCGGCGCTCGACCGAACGGCGGCGACGGCCGACCGGACGTCCTGCCGCTGGAAGAAGCTCTCGCCGCCGCGGATCTGATACGGAATTGCCAGATCCGTCAGCGCCTTCTCGTGCGCCTCGGAATGAGCGTTGATGCGATAGAGCACAGCGATCTCGGACGCCGCCGTGCCGGTACGGATCAACCGTTGAATGGTGCGCGCGACTCCCGCTGCCTCGGACACCTCGTCGTCGTACTCCACGAAGGTGGGGTCCGGTCCCGCCGCGCGCTGTCCGATGAGCTGGAGCCGTGTCCCCGCGATGCGCCCCTTCGCCGCGCCGATGACCTTGTTGGCGAGCCCGACGACCTCCGGCGTGGACCGGTAGTCGCGCTCGAGGCGCACCACCGTCGCCTCCGGGAACCGCCGCGAGAAGTCGAGCAGGAACCGCGGTGTGGCCCCGGTGAAGGAGTAGATGGTCTGGTTGGCGTCGCCGACCACCGTCAGGTCGTCCCGATCGCCCAGCCAGGCGTCCAACACACGCTGCTGCAGTGGAGTGACGTCCTGGTACTCGTCCACGACGAAGCACCGGTACCGCTCGCGGAACTCCTGTGCGACGGACGGGCTGTTCTCGAGCGCCGCCGCCGTGTGCAGCAGCAGATCGTCGAAGTCGAGGAGCACAGCATCGGGATCGCGGTTCTTGAGTTCCTCGTAACCCTCGTAGACCGCGGCGACACGATCCGCGTCGGTCGGCGTGTCGCGGTGCAGTCGTGCGGCGGCGGCCGGATAGTCCTCGGGCGCGATCAGCGAGGCCTTGGCCCACTCGATCTCACCCGCCAGGTCGCGGACACTGTCGGTGGACGTCGAGACGCCGGCAGCGGAGGCGGCCTGCCCGACGACGCCGAACTTGCGATCCAGCAGACGCCAGTCCGTGTTTCCCACGACCTGCGGCCAGAAGTACTTGAGCTGCCGCATCGCGGCGGCATGGAACGTGCGCGCCTGCACCTGCCCGTCGGACGACTGCCCCCGGATACCGAGGACGCGGAGCCGTTCGCGCATCTCCCCCGCAGCCCGCGCGGTGAACGTGACGGCGAGGACCTGACTCGGCTTGACGTGCCCGTCCGCGACGAGGTGGGCGATGCGACGGGTGATCGTCCTGGTCTTGCCGGTTCCTGCACCCGCGAGCACACACACGGGGCCTCGCGGAGCGAGCACGGCGGCCGACTGTTCGGGGTCGAGACCCTCCACCGCATCCCTGTCGTTCACGTGGCCATCATGTCAGCCCGCACCGACACCGCCGGCGCGCCCACCGCCCGATCGGAACAACCGTCGATGACTCCGCGTTGAGAGTTGCGTGACCACAGCACAGCAGAAAGACACAGCCCACGTGCCCGCAGTGACGATGTACTCGACGACCTGGTGCGGCTACTGCCGACGTCTCAAGACGCAGCTCGACGAGAACGGCATTGCCTACACGGAGATCGACATCGAGAAGGATCCCGCGTCCGCCGAGTTCGTCGGGAGCGTCAACAACGGAAACCACGTCGTGCCGACTCTGAAGTACGCCGACGGTTCCACTGCGACCAACCCCAGCCTCGCGCAGGTCAAGAAGGCCATCGGCCTGAACTGAGGCGTGGGCGCTCGCGTTCGTCAGGACTCGAGCGCCGCCCACGACTCCACCATCGCGCGGGCGATGGAGATGCTTCCCGGAAGCAGGAGCGGAGCGTCCTCCGAGGCGCTCCAGTCCCCGGCGGCGAGGGCGGTGCGTACCTCGTCACGGGTGAACCATCGCGCCTCCGCGATCTCACCGTCGTTGAACGACAGCGGTTGTGAGGCGTTCGCGCGCGCCGCGAACCCGATCATCACCGAGCGCGGGAACGGCCAGGGTTGACTGCCGAGATAGGTGATGTCGGACACGTCGAGACCGACCTCCTCGCCCACCTCGCGGCTCACGCACGTCTCGAGCGACTCCCCCGCCTCCACGAAACCGGCGAGCACCGACATCCGACGCTCCGGCCACATCGGCTGGCGTGCGAGGAGGACGCGGTCCGCCCCGTCGTGCACGAGGACGATGATCGCCGGGTCGGACCGAGGCCACTCCTCGTGGCCCGTGAGGGTGCTGGTGCGGGACCACCCCGCCGACGAGAGCACGGTCGGTGATCCGTCGCGCGCACTGAACGCCGCTGACCGGTGCCAGTTCAACAACGCCACCGCCGTCACGACCAGCCCCGCCGACGACTCCGTGAGGACGTCGCCGAACGACCGCAGATCCGTCACCTCGCCGGTGAGTGCGGAGACGGAGACCGCCCAGACGTGGTGGTCGTCGACGACTCCCAGGAACACTGCGTCCTCCGGCGGCGAGTCCGCCGTGTCGACGGCCGGTACGAGCGCCACTCGACCGTCCTCGACCGGCACGCGACCCTGACTGTCCACGCGCAACAGCCGTGCGGTGGGCCACCCTGCGGCGAGTGCCGCGTCGTCGCGACGCAATTCCTCGGCGCGGTCGATCGGGGAACGCGAGAGCATGGGCTCGGACAGAAGTCGGAAGGACACGTCACGACCCTACTGACCGGGTCCGACGGCGGCAGATCCGGTGCACCGCAGTGCGGCTGGTCAGTTGGAGACGCGTCGGATGTAAAGCAGTCTGTCGTCCGCCTCGATCGCATCGACCTCGGGCGAACCGACCCGCACCAGACGACCGTCACGGACCACACCGAGCACGATGTCCGACAGGTGGCGGGGCGATCCGCCGACCTCGTCGCGTTCGACCTCGCGCTCGGCGATCGCGAAGCCCGCCTCGGGGGTCAGCAGGTCCTCCATCATCTCCACGACGCTCGGCGTGGTCGTCGCGATACCCAGCAGTCGCCCGGCGGTCTCCGAGGAGACCACCACGGAATCGGCGCCCGACTGGCGCAGGAGATGCACGTTCTCCGCCTCGCGCACCGCGGCAACGATCTTCGCCTTGGGCGCGATCTCCCGCGCCGTGAGCGTCACCAGCACGGCGGTGTCGTCCCGGTTGGTCGCGACGATGATCGACGCGGCGTACTGAGCACCGGTCAGGCGCAGGACATCCGACCGGGTGGCCGAGCCCTGCACGGTCACCAGGCCCAGGTTGCTCGCCGCGTCCAGGGACGACTGATCGGTGTCGACGACCACGATGTCCGAGGCCGACACCCCGTCTCCGAGCATCGCGGCGATCGCGGTGCGACCCTTCGTGCCGTACCCGACGACCACGGTGTGATTGCGCACGTTGCGCCTCCATCGCTGAATCTTGAACGCCTGGCGCGAACGTTCGGTGAGCACTGACAGGGTGGTGCCGACGAGCAGGATCAGGAAGAAGACGCGCAGCGGCGTGATGACCAGGATGTTCACCAGGCGCGCGGACGGGGTGATGGGCGCGATGTCGCCGTAGCCGGTGGTCGACAGCGACACGGTCGTGTAATAGAAAGCGTCGAGGAAGGACAGCTGATTGTCCTGGTTGTCGGCGTACCCGTCCCGGTCCACGTAGACGACCATGGCGGCCACGAAGAGCGTGGCGAGCGCGATGATGATGCGCTGGTAGATCGCTCGCCAGGGGCTCTGCTCGAACTCCGGGATCCGCAGGACACCCACCAGTGCGAAGTCGGGGCGATCCGTGAGTCCGGTGTCGGTGTTCAGCAGCCGATTCCGCAACCGTCCTGCCATGAATGTGGTCCTCGTTCGTCGCTCGTGGTCGTCGATCCGCCTCGTCGGCTGCCGTGACTGTATCGGAGCATCGAGCCGCCGACCGCCATCAGTCGCTGCAGAACTCCGGTGCTCCACCGTCCTGTTGGCAACGAGCAGACGATGGTGCAGGCTGCGACCATGACGCTCCGTACCTTGCCGCTGCTCGATTCCGTTCGACTCCCGTCGCGCCGACGGGCGGCGGACAGGGCGGCGCAGCGACTCGCGGTCCTCCTCGGCGGAGCCGGTGTCCTGCACTTCGTCACACCGGCGCCGTTCGATTCCCAGGTGCCGCACGTGCTCCCCGGATCACCGCGGACGTACACGTACGTGTCGGGAGTGGCGGAGCTCGGACTGGCGGCCGGACTGATCGTTCCCCGCACTCGTCGCCTGGCCGGCGCCGCGGCCGCCGCCTTCTTCGTGGCCGTGTTCCCGGCCAACCTGCAGATGGCCGCGTCGTGGTTGCAGAGCGAGAAGACCTCGACCGCGATGAAGGTGGGGGTCGTGGCTCGACTGCCGCTGCAGATCCCGCTGATCACGCAGTCCTGGAAGGTGTACCGCGACGCGCGCTGATCACGTCGCCGGGTCCGCGCCCGCCGTGGAGATGATCTCCGCCAACCGTTCCGCGTCCGGGAGATCCGTCGGAGACACGGTGACTCCCGATCGCACGTAGTGGAAGGCCGCCCGCACCGTGGTGAGGGGCACCGGCTCGGAGCGGGTCGCCGACATCAGCTCCGCCCAGGCGAGTCGGTAGGCGGCGAGCTGGATCGCCACCGCACGTTCCTCGGCCGGTGTCGGCTGCGCGCCGGTCTTCCAGTCCACCACCGTCCAGCCACCGTCGGAGTCCGCGAACACGGCGTCCATCCGTCCCCGCAACACGACTCCACCGACCGACGTCTCGAACGGGACCTCCACCTCGACGGGACTGCGCAACGCCCACGGTGACGCGTCGAACGCACGCTGCAGCTCCTCGAGGTCCGTGTCGGCGGCCGAGGCGCCGTCCGCCGCGCCGGGCAGCTCGTCCAGGTCGAGCAGGCGGGTCGCCCCGAAGCGTCGTTCGACCCAGGCGTGGAACGCGGTGCCGCGACGCGCCAAGGGGTTGGGCGCGAACGGGACCGGTCGCCGCAGCGTCGATGCCAGGGCGTCCGGATCCGCGACCAGGTGGACCACCTGGCTCACCGACATGGTGTCGGGCACGACGACGTCGGTTTCCGGCCGCGACACCGCATCACGTTCGGCGAGAAGCAGTTCGACGTCACGCGCCCACCCGTCGGGATCGTCGTCGTCCGGATTCTCGGACGACGATTCCTCGACCGATGCCGACTCGACGAGTGCGGCGCGCACGGCTGCAGACCCCATGATCACGTCCTCACGGCGGGCACCCAGCGGATCGGCCGGCCAGAGTGCCGTCAGTTCGACTGTCGCGTAGGGGTTGTCGGCTCCGTCCGGCGGAGTGGGTTCCCAGTGCTGCACGGTCCCGATCTCCGCGCCGCCGATCGCCGAGGTGGTCTCGACGAGGCCGTGCAGTTCGGCGAGGAACGACGAGGGACCCTTCGGCGACGAGGCGCCGGGAGCCCAGTGGTGCGCCGAGACCAGCAACACCCGCTCGGTGCGCGTGAGGGCGACGTAGAACAACCGTCGGTCCTCGTCGAGTCGGCGACGTGCGAGCGCAGCCTTGTGTTCGGTGACGGCGTCGGCGATGTCGCCGCGGTGCGTCGCGCCCTCGAGATCGAGAACGGGGACGCCCCCGGCGTCGTCACCCGGAATCGCCCTGTCACCGCGCAGGGACGGCGGTAGCTCGGCCACCGAGCCCAACCAGGACGCGGACGACCTGGTGGACGGGAACACGCTCTCGCAGACGTGCGGTACCGCCACGACCTCCCACTCCAGACCCTTGGCGGAGTGCACGGTGAGCACCTGCACCCGGTGCGGGTCGACGTCGACCTCGCCGGGCGCGAGGCCGTCCTCCACGGACTCGGCGGCGGACAGGAAGGACAGCAGTCCGGTGAGAGTCGCCGTCTGCTGATCGCCGTACTCCGCGACCACCTCGGCGAAGGCGTCGAGATGCTCGCGCCCGCCCGCGTCCCCCGACGGACGACGTGCCCCCGCCTCCACGTCGATCCCGAGCACTCGCTCGACGTCGGCGACCAGATCGGGAAGTGGCTGACCGAGCCGGTGGCGCAGTGACTGCAGTTCCCCGCCGAGGGCGAGGATGCGCCGATGTCCCGCCTCGGAGTAGCGCGACGGGTCGCCCGGATCCGCCAGGGCGTCCACCAGCCCGGACTGTTCCGATCGCTCCCCGGGCATGCCGTCCTCGAGCGCGCGCCCCAACTCCTCGGCGTCGGTGACCGTGCCCGTCCGCCCGCGGCCGGTGTGCGCCGCGATCTCCCGCGCTCGACTCCACAGGGCACGCAGATCGGCGGCACCCAGTTGCCAGCGCGAGCCGGTGAGAACGCGCATGGCGGCGCTGCCGGCCAGCGGGTCGCTCACCAGCCGCAGCATCGCCACGAGGTCGGCGACCTCGGGCGTCCGGAGCAGCCCACCGAGTCCGACGACCTCGACCGGCAGGCCTGCGCCGCGCAGAACCTCGGCCACCGGCCCCGCATCGGCGTTGCGCCGCACCAGGACCGCCGCGGTGGGCGGAGTGCGCCCGTCCTCCCGCGCCGTGCGGTACTCCCCCGCGATCGCCTCGGCGATCCACCGGCGCTCGTCGTCCACCGTGGTGGTCAGCGCGAGCCGGACATCGCCGGGCACCGCACCGGGACGCGCGCGCAACTCGTCCACCGCGACACCGCGCATGCGCAACGGGGCAGCCACCGCATTGGCCAGCGCGAGCGCCTCGGGCGGGTTGCGCCAGCTGGTCGACAACTGACGCACCGGGGCCGCACAGCGCGCCGAGCGTGGGAAGTCGGTACCGAACCGGGGCAGGTTCGCCGCGGACGCACCGCGCCAGCCGTAGATCGACTGCATCGGGTCGCCGACGGCCGTCACCGTCAGAGTGGAGTCACGGCCACCCCCGAACAGCGAGGACAGCAGGACGCGCTGCGCGTGACCGGTGTCCTGGTACTCGTCGAGCAGCACCAGCCGGCACCGCGTGCGCTCGTCGCGGCCCACGTTCGGGTGGTCCGCCGCGACACGCGCGGCCAGGGACATCTGCCGCCCGAAGTCGAGCAGTCCGTCACGGGTCATGACCTCGTGGAGCCGCGCCACCAGGGGCAGCAGATCGAGCCGGTGTTCCTGCACCTGCAGTATGCCCAGCAGGTCCTTGGTGGGACCGCCGCTCTTCTGCTTCGGGCCCGGTGGCAGATGGTGGATCAGCTTCTCGAGCTCGGTGTGGGCCTCTCCCAGGTCGCCCGGTTCGACCAGGTGCTCGGCGAGCTGACCGGACAGGGCGAGCACGGATTCCGTGATCGACGCCGGTGCCCGGTCCAGTGGGACGTCGCCGTCCCATGCGGCCACCACGCGGTGGGCCAGCTGCCACAGCTCGGTCTCCGACACGAGGGTCGTGGACGGTTCGAGCGGCAGCACCATGCCGTGGCGTTGGAGCAGTCGGCCCGCGTACGAGTGGTACGTGCTCACCTCGGGCTCGCCCGACAGGACGGTGCGCCGCAGCTCACCGGACGGATCGAGACGCCGCAGCAGGTCGGACCCGGCCAATCGGGCCAGCCGTTGGCGAATGCGCGTGGTGAGCTGCTGGGCGGCCTTGCGCGTGAAGGTCAGGCCCAGCACCTCCTCCGGCCGGACCAGACCGTTGGCCACCATCCAGACCACTCTCGCCGCCATGGTCTCCGTCTTGCCGGCACCGGCGCCGGCGACGACCAGCAACGGACCGCGCGGAGCCGCGATGATCTCCGACTGCTCGTCGGTGGGCGGGAACTGGCCGAGAGCGAC
This sequence comes from Rhodococcus sp. MEB041, assembly GCF_030208955.1. Taxonomy (NCBI): domain Bacteria; kingdom Bacillati; phylum Actinomycetota; class Actinomycetes; order Mycobacteriales; family Nocardiaceae; genus Rhodococcus; species Rhodococcus sp. MEB041. The sequence continues at coordinate 963,485 of NZ_JARVSZ010000005.1, read as the reverse complement.
GGCGACCTCGGCGGGGCTCACTCGGGCCACGTCTCTCATCCTTCGGTCACCTGCCTGCCTCTGTCCTGTGCCGGGCAGGACGACGCTATCGGGCAGTGCCGACAGCCGTCGTTGACGCGAGCCTCGAACACCGGGCCCCGCGTGGCACGCGCCGCGTCGACGACGACGGTGCGCCACTGCTCGAGGGTCTCCCCCGTGAGTGCTGCCTGCGCTCGTTCGGTGGCACCGGTCCTGGTGTGCGGCTTGGCGACGTAGACCAACCGCCCGCCGCCGGGACTGCCGGCCGGTTCGCCCTCGACCGCACCGGCGGCGAGTGCCACCTGATACGTCGCGAGCTGCGCGTGCTCGGCCGTCGCCGCGGCCGTCGCCGCGTTCTTACCGGTCTTGACGTCGACGACCACGGGTCGTCCGTCGGGGTCACGTTCGAGCCGATCGATCCGTCCGCGCAGCGCGACGGCGGGCTCGTCCGGCGTGCGCGGTTCCAACACCCCGTCCACCGGCACCTCGACACCGGCCTCCGTCAGCTCGCCGCGTGAGCGTGACATCCACTCCTGAAACGTCTCGATCATGGTGGCGGTACGTGCGAGCTCCTTGCGCGAGAACCACGCAGATCCGAGATCGACTGCCACCCAGGCTTTCTCCAGCTCTCTGCGCACCTCGTCCGGCGGCACCCGACCGGCCACTGCCTGCACCAGCGTGTGCACCAGCGTTCCGGTGACCGCGTGCACGGTGTCGCCGTCGGTGCCCCCGTTGCGTTCGAGCGCCCACCGCAGCGGGCACGCGGTGAGCACCTCCACCGTGGACGGCGACAACGACACCGGCCCGTCCGCCGGATCCCACAGCGGCAACTCGGTACTGGTTCCGGACAGCCCGTACCACTCGTCCGGGTGGGCGCCGCGCACCCCTTCCCTCGCCAGTCGCGCCAGGTGCCGTGCGGCGCGCGCATGGCGGTCGGGGTCGTTCTCCGCGACACGACGGTCGCACACGACCGCACGCAGCTCGGCGACCAGAGCGGGCAACGCGAGCACCCGGCCGAGAGGCGCGGTGGGGCCGGCACCGGAGTCGCTCTCGTCGACGTCCGAGTACCGCACGGCATCGGACGCGAGCAGGTCGTCCACGAACCTCGACCGCACGGTGTCCGCGCCACCGGTCACCGAGTCGACGGCGGTGACGAGCAGGCTCGACCGTGCGCGGCTGCACGCCACCAGGAACAGGCGACGTTCCTCCGCGAGCAACGGTGCGGTCCGCGAGACCCGATCGTCCAACTCGCGATCGCCGTCGGAGACACCCGCGGCGAGATCCACCAGGGCCTCGACCCCGAGCAGCGATCCGCGCGGGCGCAGCGCGGGCCACAGTCCCTCCTGTACGCCCGCCACCGCGACGACGTCCCACTCGCGCCCGACCGCGGCATGGGCACTCAGAATCCGCACCGCGTCGGGAACGATCGCGGGACGCCGCCCGTCGCCCACGGGAACCTCCTGGTCGGTGACGTACTCGACGAACCCCTCCAGGGTGCCGCGCGGGAGTGCGTCGACGTACGCGGCCGCGGCGTCGAACAACGCGACGACGCTGTCCAGATCCCGATCTGCCTGCACGCCGAGAGGCCCACCCCGGGCGGACGACGCCACCCACCGGCGTTCGAGCCTGGTGGCACGCCACCCGGCCCAGAGTGCGTCCTCGACGCGACGACCGGCCGGGCCCACTGCCTTCGCGATGGCCGTGACCACGGCACGGACGCGGGTGAGCGGTGCCTTCTCGACGTCGGACAGACGTGCGACGAGCGGGTCGACCGAGGAGCCGATCATCGCGGCGCGCAGCAGCACGGACGAGTCCCGCTCGCCGCCCTCGGCCACGTCGCCCCGCCGTAGCCCGCGACGCAGTCTGCGGACGGCGAGCGGATCCGCCCCTCCGATGGGACCTTCGAGCAGTGCCAACGCAGCGTCGTCGGAGAACACCGCCGCCGACCGCTCGGGTGCGCACCGGGCAGCGGCGACCGCACGCATCGCGAGCAGCAGGGCAGCCGCACCACGGTGCCGATGCAGGGGCACGGCCGTGGCGGACGACACCACCGGCACCCCCGCGGCGTGCAGCGCGCGACGCAGGGACGGCAGCGACCGCGGAACGGAGCGGACGACGACGGCCATCTCCGACCAGGGCACGCCGTCGGCGAGATGCGCGCGGCGGAACGTGTCGGCAATGGCGGTGGCCTCCTTCGCCGTCGAGGACGCGACGACCACCCGCACCGGCGGAACCGCGCGGGTCTCCTCCTCGGCCGACGGGTGTTCGTCCTCCGCCCTGTCGTCGCGGAACTGCGTGCCGACACGGTGTGCGACCCGACCGGACAGGTGCGCGGTGATCGCCCGCTGCACCGAGCCGACACCGGAGTCCGAACGGTGATTGCGGGACAACACGACGCGACGACCACTGTGCCCGTCGTCCAGATCGGTGAGGAAGTGCGCGTCCGCGCCGCGGAAGGAGAAGACCGCCTGATCGGGATCGCCGGCGACGACGGTGGACGACGCACCGGCGGAGAGCAGCCGCACCAGCTGGGCCGCCTGCGGATCGAGGTGCTGGGCATCGTCCACCAGCACGTGGCGGATGCGCCGACGTTCGGAGACGAGCAGGTCCGGATCCGTCGCGAACGCCGTGAGCGCTGCACCCACGAGCTCGGCCGCGTCCAGTCCGGGCGACGTGGCCTCCGGAGTCTCGACGCCGACCGATCCTCGAAGCAACATCGCCTGTTCGTACTGTGCGGCGAACTTGCCCGCAGCTACCCACTCGGGCCGAGAGTGCTTCCGCCCCCACGCGATCAGGTCCTCCGGACCGAGCCCGCGTTCCGCGGCGCGCAGGACGAGATCACGGAGCTCGGACGCGAAGCCCACCAGTCCGAGCGCCGGGCGCACGCGCTCCGGCCACCGGGCGGCGCCGTCCGCGATCTCACCGCGGAGCATCTCGCGGATCACGGAGTCCTGCTCCGCGTTGGTGAGGAGACGCGGCGGCGGATTGCCGTAGGCGGACGCCTGCAACCGCAGCACGGCGAAGGCGTACGAGTGCACCGTGCGTACGAGTGGCTCGCGTGTCGCGCGGGGCTCGGAGGACACGCCCAACAGCCCGGCGGTGATCTGCTCGCGCATGTCGACGGCCGCCTGACGCGAGTGCGTGAGCACCAGGACCGACTCCGGATCGCTTCCCGGCGCCGTCATCCGCGCCACCGCCACATCGGCCACGAGCGCGGTCTTCCCGGTGCCCGGACCGCCCAGAACCTGCCACGGCCGGGAGTCGCCGGGCTCACTCGGCGCGACCAGCGGCGCACACTCCTGCGGCCACGTGCGCACCTGCGCGACACGGTGCGTCCGGCGCACCAGCCGGATACCGCCACGGGTGACAGCCGCGTCTCCGGTGGTGCCCGCGCCGTCGTCGTTCATGAGGCGCATTGCATCATGGGAGTCCGACACACCCCCAGTTCCCACACAGCCCCCTCTCCGAGACCGACTCGGTTCCGCCACCGCGTCGACACTCGACCGCTCAGGAGACCCCATGCCGACGACCTCCGAATCCCCCGCCCCCACGACGGATGCCGACGACGTCGCCGTGTACGGCCCGGCGTCCGGACCGGTGGTCCTGGCGATCCACGGCATGACCGGCCACGGCAGGCGCTGGCAACGGTGGAGCGAGCACCTGCCCGAGGCCCGCGTCGTCGCTCCGGACCTGGTGGGTCACGGCAGGGCACCGTGGACTCCGCCGTGGTCGATCGAGCGCCAGGTCGATCGGCTGGCCGCCGTCCTACGGGCCCACTCGGCCGGGCCCGTCGTCGTGGTCGGCCACTCCTACGGGGGCGCGCTCGCGATCCATCTCGCGAGGTCGTTCCCGTCGCTCGTCGCGGGACTGGTGCTGCTCGATCCCGCCATCGGCCTGTCGCCGGACTCGATGCTGGAGACGGCGCAGTCGACGGTGCTGTACGACGACTACACCGATGCCGCGGAGGCACGCTCGGAGAAGCTCCACGGCGCGTGGTCCGACGTCCACCCGGCTCTCGTCGACGAGGAGATCGCCGAACACCTGGTGGACACCGACGACGGGCGAGTGCGATGGCGGACGTCGACGGCCGCCGTCGTCGCGTCGTGGGGCGAGCTCGCGCGCCCGTTCGTGCTGCCGCCCAGTGACATTCCGGTCACCGTCGTGCGCGCCGCGCGGGTGGACCCGCCGTACCTCACACCGGAGTTCCGGGACGCACTCGTCCGCTCGTCGCCGGACGTGCGGATCGTCGACCTGGACTGCGACCACATGGTGCCGCAGGCGAAGGGTCCCGAATCGGCCGCTCTGGTCGACGAGATGATCCGACGCGTGACGACGTCGTGAGCCGCATCACCGACGAACAGGTCGAGGCCGTGCGCGCCGTCGTGGCCGCAGTCCCCCCGGGCAGTGTCACCACGTACGGCGACATCGCCCGGGTCGTCGGACTGCCCAGCCCACGCATCGTCGCGTGGATCATGCGGACGGACTCCTCCGATCTGCCGTGGCACCGGGTCATCCGTGCCGACGGCCGCCCGGCTCCCCACCTCGTGACACGTCAGCTCGCGGCGCTGGCCGAGGAGGGGGTGTCGTCCGTCGACGGCCGCATCGCTCTGGCCTCGGTCCGGTACCGCCACGAGCCCTGATCGAGTGTCAGACCATCGCTTCGGGGACGGCGTGCGACGGAACGCTCTCGCGGGGCCCGGCATCGACTCCCGCTCCCACCAGTTCCGCCAGGACGGCGACCGCGTCCTCGATCTCCTCGGGGCTGCGGGAGAACGGGATGCGTTGGCACTCGTCGAAGGCGTATCCCGTCCCGAAGCGTGATCCGGGGGCGAGCAGCAGTCCGCGACCGCGGGCCGATTCCACCAGGTCCGTGGACCGGACGCCCGATGGCAGCATGCACCACAGCGACAGTCCGCCGCGCGGCCGGTGGAACGTCCAGCCCGGCAGCGACCGCGTCACGGCCGCCATCGCCGTGTCGCGACCCGCCCGCAGCTGATCGGCGCGGTGCGCCACCACCGCGTCGTACTCGCCGAACAGTTCCACGGCCGTGTACTGATCCATCATCGACACCGAGAGCTGCCGCCTCGCGTAGGTCGTGGCCACGCGCGCCAGGTGCACCGGGTCCGCGCGCACCCACCCCACCCGCAGCCCGCCCCACACGGTCTTGCTCAACGATCCGACGGTGATGCAGGCGCGGTCCGGGACCGGTGCGCCGAACGGCTCGACGTCGGCGTCGCCGTCGAGACGGAGGTCGGCCGACGCCTCGTCCACCACGGTCACCACGGCGTGCCGATGCAGCGTGGCCGCGAGCCGACGCCGGGACGTCTCGGGCAACACCGCCCCGGACGGGTTGGAGTGGTCGGGCATCAGGTAGGCCAGTACCGGATCATGTTGCCGCGCAGCCCTGTCCATGTTCTCCACGAACGTGTCGGGATCATCCGGATCGATGGCCACCGGAACACACTTGCCACCCACGGCTCGCACCATGTCGATGGCACCCGGGTAGGTCGGGTGCTCGGTCAGCACACGATTGCCCTGTTCGACGAAGGTGTCGATCACGGCGTGCAACGCATCGCTGGCGCCAGCGGTCACGAGAATCTGGTCGGCGCTGGTGGGGAGCCCGCGAGCGGAGTAGTACCGGGCGATCGCCTCGCGCAGTCGGCCCACACCGGTGGGCACGTAGCCGACGTGCAGGCCCGTCGTGCTCAGCGCGCGGGCAGCAGCGTCGTAAGCGGGTCCCAGCAGGGCCGAGGCCGGCGGCGCGGCGTTGACGAACTCGAGCACGCCCGGTTGGGTGCCGCGCAGGATGCCGCCCCACGGCTGACTGTCCCCGCGCGGAACGACGAAGGTGCCCGCCCCGTGCACCGACACCGCGATGCCGTGCTCACGGAGTTCGCGATAGGCCGACGCGACCGTCACACGGCTGACCCCCAGCACCGACGCGAGGACGCGCTCCGCGGGCAGGCGGGCATCGGCGGCCACCGCGCCTTCCTCGACGAGACGGTGCAGTTCCTGCGCGAGTCCGAGGTACAGGGACCGACTGTCCCGCGCGACGGCGGTCATGTCGATCGCGGCGGCGAGTGCGCGCGCCGACAACCCGTCGCGCAGCCGTGCGGGAGTGGATGCCATGCCGCCACTATGCCACAGTCCACTCGAGTCCAGTGGACTGCTCCACCAGGCCTCTCGGCGGTCGAGACTCTGTCCATGATCGTCATCGGAACACTTCTGGCCCTGTCCACTCTCAGCATCGGGTTCGGCGCCGTCGCCGTCGCGGGCGGCGGTCGCCACTCTCTCGAGGGCCCACCGCGCAGTCGGCCCGTGTCCACCACCGGTCGATGAGGCTGCCGCGTCGCCTCCACTACTGTGGATCACATGTCGGGACGCACAGCGCGCACGGACGCGCTGATACTCGCCGGCGGACGCAGCTCACGGATGCAGGGAACCACCAAGCCTGCCGCGCTCGTGGACGGAGTCACCCTCGTCGATCGGGTGCTGGGAGCGACGTCGTTCTGCACCGTCACCGTCCTCGTCGGACCGGACGACGTGACTGCCGACCCGCCGGGACCGAGGCGTGTCCGCCGCACCCGCGAGGACCCGCCGTTCGGAGGCCCGGTACGTGCGTTGGCGGCCGGGCTGGCCGTCACCGTCGACGACGGTGACGGTCCGCGGGAGAACGACGTCGTGTTGACCCTGTCCGCCGACCTGCCGTACATCACCGAGCCTGCACTCCGACTGCTCGTGCGAGAACTGCTGCGAGACACGACAGTCGAAGCAGTGTTCGGAACCGACTCGACCGGTCGCACCCAGTACCTCGTGGGCGCCTGGCGTCGCGACGCCCTCGTTCGAGGCGTCACCGCCGCGCTCGCACGCTGTCCGGCGGACGCCGAGCGCGGCCCGTCCATCCGCGACGCCCTGCCGGACGTCGTGGGCACCGTGGCGCTCACCGGCATCGACGACGTGGACACGCCCACCGAACTCGCGGCCGTCCGCACCGCGTCGAGACGCCCCTCCGTCGAGGTGGCGCGCGTCCTCGTGGGGAGCAGACTCACCGCGATCACACCTCGTACCGCGTCCCTGGCCGACAGCCTCGGCGGCACGCTCGCGGAGCCGCTGATCGCCGCACGCCCGTTTCCGAGCTTCGTCACGTCCGCGATGGACGGCTACGCCGTGCGCGGCGACGGACCCTGGCACGTCGACGACGCCGTGGTGGTCGCCGGCGCCACCGACGACGTCGTCCTCGACACCGGCCACGCGGTGCGCATCGCCACCGGCGCAGCGGTTCCGGCGGAGGCGGGCGTGGTACGCGACGAGTTCGTCGTTCTCGACGACGACGGTCTGCTCCACCGGTCGGACGGCGCACCCGTGCGCGACGACGCCCGCAGTGTCGCCGAGGACTGGGACGGCGGAAGCGAACTCGCGCCGGCGGGCACCGTCATCTCCCCCGCCGTCGTGTCGGCCGCGCTCTCTGCCGGCGTGATCCGGGCGTCGACGCGCCCCGCCCCGACCGTCCGACTCGTTCTCACGGGCGACGAGATCGGCGACGACACCGCGCCGGTGGCCGGGCGCATCCGCGACACCATCGGGCCGGTCATGCCGACGTACCTACGGTCGTGCGGGTTCGCACTCGCCGACGTCGCGCACTGCGCCGACACCGACGATGCCTTCGACGCGGCGATCCACGGCGGTGCGGACTCCGCACCGCCGGACGTCGTCGTCATCATCGGCGCGACCGGCGGCGGCGCCGCGGATCGACTGGACGACGCACTTCGACGTGCCGGAGCACACCGTGTCGTCGACGGACTCGCCTGTCGCCCCGGCGGTTCCGCCTCCGTCTCGGAGCTGCCCGATCATCGCGTGGTCCTGGGTGTTCCCGGCAATCCGTATGCCGCCGTCACCACGGTGATGCTGCTCGGCCCCGCCATCGCCGCGGCCTTGACCGGACGGTCCGTCCCGATACCGCTGACCGGAACACTGGCCACCGAGGTCGATGCCGGTGACGTCACTCGAGCCCTGCCCGCGTCCTACCTCGGTGCGGGTACCTGGCGGTGCGAGAGCTCTGTGCGTACAGCACATCTCGCGGCGCTGGTGGGCCGTGACGGCATCGCCGTCGTCACTGCGGGCCGGAGTCCGGGCGCTCCCGTCGAAATCGTGCCGCTGCCGCAGAGATGACGTCGGCACCCTCGCGGTAGCGATCGACGAGCAGCTGCACCACTCCCCCGTGCAGCCCCAGCGGTTCGGTGACACCGTCCGCTCCGGCGGACTGCAACCTCGTGTGAAAGAGGCCGGGCGCCAACAGGTACGAGGCGACGAAGACCTTCTCCCCGGTGGCCTTCAGAGTGGGGACCAGGTCCGCCGCGCGCGGCTCGCCCGTGGCGACGTAGGCGACGGTGACCGCCGATCCGGTGACGGCGGCGAGCTGATCCGCCGCGGTGTGCACGTCGTCGAGGGCCCGCACGTCGGAGGAGCCCGCCGCGGCGAGGACGATGCGATCGCCGGTCGTCCATCCGATCTGCTCGAGCCTGTCACGCAGTACCCGCGCGAGGTCGAGATCCGGGCCCAGTGCGCGGGTGACGTGGACGTCGTCGTGACCGCTCTCGGCGATCTCGCGGGGCACGTCCGCGTGCACGTGATAGCCCGAGGCCAGGAAGGCGGGCACGACCACGACGGGACCGTCGACATCGCGCAGGACCTCCGACGGAGTGGGTCCCAGCACGTCGACGAAGGCGACCCGCACCGAGCCCACGTGCGGAGCCACGGCGTCGGCCAGCGCGGCGATCACCTCGACGCCGGCGGGGTTGCGCGTGCCGTGCGCGACGAGGACGAGTCGAGGATCGCTCACGACGCCTCCCCCGTCCGGCCGAGGCCGCCGCCCGGAGCACTCGACACGGCGTCGATCAGGTCGTCCGCGCTGTCGTCGACGGCGAGGCGGTATCCCCGCTTGACGACGGTCTGGATCGCTCTGGGTGCGCCGAGCGCGGACCGCACTCGCGCCATGGCCGTCTCGACGGCATGGGTGTCGCCGCCCCCACCCGGCAGAGCGGCGAGCAGGTCCTCGCGGGAGATCACCTGTCCGGGACGGCGAGCGAGAGTCTTCAGCACGGCCATGCCCGCGGGTGACAGAGCCTTGGGTGTGCCGTCGACGACGACGCACGCGCCGAGAACGCGCAACTCGTGACCGCCGGCCCGGACGATGCCCGCTCGACGCGGAAGTTCGTCGGCGACGTGGCGCACGAGAGCTCCGACACGCGCCCGCGCGGGCGCCGTCGTGGGAACACCCAGTACGTCGAGCGGAGCGGAGGTCACGGGCCCGACGCACACGGCGAGCACCCGATCGCGGAACGACTGCAGCATCGGTTCCAGCACACCGTTCTCCTTGGCGCGCATCAACATCGAGGCCACGGCGGGGGCACTGGTGAAGGTCACCGCATCGAGGTCACCACACAGTACGGCTTCGATCATGCGGTCCATCGGTGCCGAGTCGTCGGGTTGCACCCAGCGGTAGACCGGAACCGGGATGACCGTCGCGCCGGCCTGCCGCAGCACCTCGCAGAAGTCCGGAACGGGCTCCCACTCGGTGGTGGCGCCGTGCAGTTGCACCGCGACGCGGACGCCGTCCACGCCCTCCGCCAACAGATGTTCCAGCACCTCCGCGGACGACTCGGACTCCGGTGACCATTCCTCGCGCAGACCTGCTGCACGGATGGCTCCCTTGGCCTTAGGCCCACGGGCGAGGATGCGGGTGCCCTCGAGGGCCCGAGTGAGCTCCTCGGCGTCGCCCCACCCGTCGGCGGCCTCCATCCAGCCACGGAAACCGATGCCCGTGGTGGCCACGGTGACAGCCGGCGGAAACTCGATGATCTCGCGGGTACGACGACCGAGCTCCGCATCGTCCGACAGCGGAATGATCCTGATCGCCGGGGCGTGCACCACGTTCGCTCCGCGCCGTACCAGCAGCGAGGCCAGTTCGTCGGCGCGTCGAGCCGCGGTGACGCCCACGGTGAACCCCGCGAGGGGAGCGTCGGACGAGGTCGGCTGATCGATCACGGGGATGTCGTCTCCGTTCCACTTCTCGGCCGGACGGATGTGCCCGAGGTCTGGGTCGATGCGCCCGAGGGCTGGGCGGACACTGCGACGACGCCGTCGATCACGGTGACCTCGTGTACCGCCAAGGTCGTGTCCGGGTCGTCGAGGCAACGGCCGTCCACCAGCGAGAATACCTGCTTGAGCAACGGCGACGCGACGGTCGGCTCGCCGCCGCGGTCCCCGACCAGTCCGCGCGACATCACGGCGGCCCGTCCGAAGGGGTCGATGTTGCTCACGGCGAACAGCTCCTCGTCGCCGGTGCGGAACAACGCCACCTGCGCCCCGGAGGGCAGCAACACGGCGACTCCCCGACCCGGAGTGAGTTCCGAGAGTGCGAGCGCGGTGATCCACTCGTCGGTGTCGCCGCTGGTCACGGTCGTGGAATGGCGAGGTGCTGAGTCGATGACAGTCATGGTGGTCCTCCCTGGGGACAGTTCTACGGGGCTGGTGTTACTCGGCCGTTACGGCGACATGACGGGCCACATCTCGGCCGGCCTCCGGCCTTCCCGACCACTCACCCGACCGGAACGGACGGCATCCCCATCAGGACCGGAACCTTGCGGCCACCGGACTCGTCGAACGAGACGGTGGGGTCGGGCTCCTCCGGGGCGTTGACGAACGAGACGAAGCGCGCGAGCTTGGTCTCGTCCTCCAACACACCCCGCCACTCGTCCCTGTAGCCCTCGACGTGCGACGCCATCGCTGCCTCGAGGTCCGCGGCGATACCCAGGCTGTCCTCGCACACGACGGCGCGCAGGTGGTCGAGTCCGCCCTCGAGACTCTCGACCCACGGCGCCGTGCGCTGCAGGCGGTCCGCCGTGCGCACGTAGAACATGAGGTACCGGTCGATGTACCGGACGAGGGTGGTGTCGTCCAGCCCCGACGCGAGGAGTTGCGCGTGCTTGGGCGACTGCCCACCGTTGCCGCCGACGTACAGGTTCCAGCCACTCTCGGTGGCGATGATGCCGACGTCCTTGCCGCGCGCCTCGGCGCATTCGCGGGCGCAGCCGGACACACCGAACTTGATCTTGTGCGGGGACCGCAGACCCCGGTAGCGCTTCTCGAGGTCGACGGCCATGCCCACGGAGTCCTGCACGCCGTAGCGGCACCACGTGGACCCGACGCAACTCTTCACGGTGCGCAACGACTTCCCGTAGGCCTGACCCGACTCCATGCCGGCGTCGACCAGTCGCTTCCAGATGGCGGGGAGCTGCTCCACGCGCGCGCCGAACATGTCGATGCGCTGACCACCCGTCACCTTGGTGTACAGACCGAAGTCGCGTGCCACCTCACCGATGACGATCAATTGTTCGGGAGTGCACTCCCCACCCGGCATCCGCGGCACGACGGAGTAGGTGCCGTTCTTCTGGATGTTGGCGAGGAAGTGATCGTTGGTGTCCTGCAGTGCAGCCTGCTCACCGTCGAGGATGTGCTCCGAGGACGTGGACGCCAGGATCGAGGCCACGACCGGCTTGCAGATGTCGCAGCCGGCGCCGCGGCCGTGAGCGGCGACGAGACCGGAGAACGTGCGGATGCCCGCGCCGGCGACGATCTCGAACAACTCGCGCCTCGACTGGGAGAAGTGCTCGCACAGGGCCTTCGACATGACCACGCCCGACGCGGCGAGCAACTGCTTGATCGTGGGAAGACAGCCACCGCATGTGGTGCCGGCGTCGGTGCAGGACTTGACCGAGGCGATGTCGCAGGCGCCCGCAGCGATGGCCGAGCAGATGGTCCCCTTGTCCACACCGTTGCACGAGCACACCTCGGCATCGTCGGGAAGCGCTCCGGCGCCGAGCTTCTCGCCGCTCGGCGAGATCAGTGCAGCCGGATCGCCCGGGAGTTCGCGGCCGACGAGCGGGCGCAGCGTCGCGTACGCCGACGCGTCCCCCACCAGGATGCCGCCGAGCAGAGTCCTCGCGTCGTCCGACAGCACGAGCTTGGCGTAGGTGCCCTTCGCGGCATCGTTGAGCACCACCTCGAGTGCGCCCTCGGTGGCGCCCATCGCGTCTCCGAAACTGGCGACGTCGACACCGAGCAGTTTGAGCTTGGTCGAGAGGTCCGCGCCCGGGAACTCGGCGGTACCGCCGACGAGCCGATCGGCGACGACCTCCGCGCTGGAGTACCCCGGAGCGACGAGACCGTAGCACCGGCCCTCGATGGCCGCACACTCGCCGATGGCGTAGATCGCGGGATCCTCGGTACGGCAACCGATGTCGGTGAGTATGCCACCACGCTGGCCGACCGGGAGGCCGCTGGTGCGGGCGAGAGCGTCCTGCGGGCGGACACCCGCCGAGAACACCAGCAGGGCGGCGTCGATGACGCTACCGTCCGCCAGAGTGACGTCGATGCCGTGATCGTTCTCGGCGATGGCCGAGGTGCCGACACCGGCGTGGACGGTGACACCGAGCTCGGTGACGAGCTTCGCCAGGACCGCACCGCCGCCCTCGTCGACCTGCAGCGGCATCAGTCGCGGCGCGAATTCCACCACGTGCGGCGTCATGCCCATCTGCTTCAGGGCGTTCGCGGCCTCGAGACCGAGCAGGCCGCCGCCGACGACCACTCCCACCGCGCCGGGGCCGGCCGCGTCGGCGCAGGTGCGTATGCGATCAAGGTCGTCGATCGTGCGATAGACGAAGCAGCGATCGAGGTCGTGCCCCGCGATGGGCGGGACGAACGGGTAGGACCCCGTGGCCATGACCAGAGCGTCGTACGGCACCGCCGCACCGTCCGAGGTGGTGACCACCCGAGCGTCGCGGTCGATCGACTCGGCCCGCACGCCGGTACGGAGGGTCACCGCGGCGTCCCCGACATAGTCGTTGCCCGCCAACGCGAGTTCCTTGTGGTCCCAGGCGCCGACGTAGGACGAGAGCCCGACGCGGTCGTAGGCGGGGAGGGCCTCCTCGCACAGGACGGTGACGGACCACTCGCCGGCCGTGTCGCGTGCGCGCAGCGCCTCGACGAACCGGTGGCCCACCATTCCGTGTCCCACCACCACAGCTGTGCGGTGAGCGGTCTGGTCGGTCATGACAATCTCCTCGGGAAACGGTGAACGGGTGGTGTGACTCGGGTCGGTCATGCGGTGACCGGGAAGGCCGGAGGCCGGCCGTCCGTGACCGGGAAGGCCGGAGGCCGGTCGTCTGTGACCGGGAAGGCCGGAGGCCGGTCGTTGTCGGGGACGGGATCCGCTCGGTGCAGCCAGTCGCAGAGGCCGTCGACGACGCCCACGCAGCTACCGCAACCGGTGGTGGCGCGGGTCCTCTCGGCCATGGCCTCGGGGGTGTGGGCACCGCCGCGCCACGCGCTGACCAAGTGCTTCTTGGTGACGGTGTTGCAGCGGCAGATCACGGCTGCGTCGGGCATGGTCGACGGGTTGGCGCTCTCGGTGGGTCCACCGACGAGGTGCCCGAGCAGCAGGGTCATACGGTCGACGGGGACGAGCGATCCGCCGTCGAAGTACTGGCTGAGCGTTCCGACGACTTCCGGGTTGCCGAGCATCACCGCGCCGACCAGGCGGTCCTTGCGGACGACGACCTTCGCGTACCGGCCGCGGGTGGGGTCGCTCATGACGAGGACCTCGGACTCGGTGTCGTTCGGGTCGACGTCGATCTCGCCCATCGAGGCGAGGTCGACGTCGTGCGCCTTGAGGCGGGTGATCTGCGCGGTGCCGTGGTACTCGGCGCGGGACGCGCTGCCGCACAGCTGGTCCGCGACCACCCCGGCCATCTCCCAGGCGGGCTGGACCAGGCCGTAGACCTCACCGCGGTGCTGGGCGCACTCGCCGATCGCGCGGATGTGCGGGTCGGAGGTGCGCAGGTCGTCGTCGACGACGACAGCGCGGTCGACGTCGAGCCCGGCCGCGACGGCGAGGTCGATGTTCGGACGGATCCCGGCCGCGACGACGACCAGGTCGGCGGGCAACGCGCTGCCGTCGGACAACACGAGTTCGCGCGCGCCGTCGGGCGCGGTACGCAGAGCCTCGGCCCGAGCGCCCAGCGCCACGTCCATCCCCAGCTCTCGCAACACTCGGGTCAGTACGGCGCCGCCACCGGCGTCCATCTGCTTCTCCATCGGATACGCGCGGGGGTGGACGATGGTGACGTCCGATCCGCGCATGAGGGCGCCGCGTGCGGCTTCGATGCCGAGAAGCCCGGCGCCGATCACGACGACGCGGGAACCGGGTCCCGTTGCTGCGGTGATGGCGTCGCAGTCGGCGAGAGTGCGGAACGCCACCACGCCGTCCGCGGGGTGACCGTCCGCGTCGGTCATGCCGGGTGCAGGCGGCAGGAAGGAACGCGAGCCGGTGGCGAGGACGAGCGTGTCGTAGGTGTCCGTGGACCCGTCCGAGCGCGTGATCGTGCGGCGCTCGCGATCGATCGACGTGACCGCGACCCCGATGTGCGTCTCCAGACCGTTGCGCTCGCACCAGTTCTCGGGCTTGATCCGAGTGTCCCTCGGGGTCAGGTGCCCGGCGACCACGTTGGAGAGCAGGATGCGGTTGTACGCGGCGTGATTCTCGTCGCCGTAGACGACCACCTGGACGCGGGCCGCATCCGCGTCGCGTCGGTGGATCTCCTCCTGCAACCGGGCACCGGCGAGGCCGTTCCCGACCACGACGACGCGATGAGGTGCACTCATGCCGTCTCCCCGTCCGTCGCGCCGAGCAGGTGCGCGGCGATGCGCACCGCGCAGACCTTGAACTCGGGCATCCGGCTGGTGGGATCGAGTGCCGGGTTGGTCACGAGGTTGGCGCGCGCCGCGTCGGCGAAGTGGAACGGCAGGAACACCGTGTCGAGCCGCATCGACGCGTCGCACCGCACGCGGGCGACGACCGTTCCGCGGCGCGAGACGACGTCCGCGTCGTCGCCGTCCTCGAGCCCCGCGCGACCGGCGGTGTCCGGGTGGAGCTGGACGAACATCGGGCCTGCCGCCTCCGACAGGGACGGCACGCGCCGGGTCTGCGCACCGGACTGGTAGTGCGTGAGCACCCGCCCCGTCGTCGCGAGGAGAGGAAAGTCGGCGTCGGTGGGTTCTGCGGGCCCGACCTGGTCGACCGTGACGAAACGCGCTCGCCCGGTGGGTGTCTCGAAACGATCCAGGAACAGTCTCGGTGTGCCGCCGTGCGTCTCCGACGGTACCGGCCAGTGCAGCGCCTCCCCGGCGTCGAGACGCTCGTAGGTCACGCCCGAGTAGTCGGCGATGCCACCGCGGGACGCTCGGCGCAACTCCTCGAACACCGTCCGTGCGTCGCGGGGGAAGCGGTCGGCGGGCTGGCCCAGGCGAACGGCGAGATCGGCGAGGATGTCGAGCTCCCCGCGCGCGCCCTCGGGAGCGTCCACGGCCCTGCGCCGGCGCAGGATGCGGCCCTCGAGAGAGGTCATGGTGCCCTCCTCCTCGGCCCACTGCAGCGTCGGCAGCACCACGTCGGCCATCGCGGCAGTCTCGGAGAGCACGAAATCGGTGACGACGAGCATCTCGAGTGAGGCGAGCCGATCGACGACGTGACCGGCCCGCGGGGCCGAGACGGCGATGTTCGAGCCGTGCACCATGAGCGCGCGGGGACCACCGGGGGTGCCGAGGGCGTCGAGCAGTTCATAGGCGCTCAGTCCCGCACCCGGGAGTGCGGACTCCTCGATACCCCAGAGGGCGGAGATGTGTTCACGCGCTGCGGGATCGGTGATCTTGCGGTATCCGGGAAGCTGGTCCGCCTTCTGCCCGTGCTCGCGTCCGCCCTGTCCGTTGCCCTGGCCGGTGATGCAGCCGTATCCGGTTCCGTGTCGTCCGCACAGCCCCAGCACGAGAGAGAGTCCGATGACGGCCGAGACCGTGTCGGTTCCGGACGCGTGCTGTTCGGCTCCACGGGCGGTGAGCACGTAGGCGCCCGTACCCGCGTCCCGTGACTGCGCCAGCAACCGCACCGTCTCCCGCAGGCGAGCGACGGGAACGCCGGTGACGCGCTCGGTCCGCTCCGGCCACCACTGCGCCGCCGCCGTCCAGAACTCGTCGAAACCCTCGGTGCGTGAGTCGATGTAGTCGCGATCGGCGTACCCCTCGACCACTGCCAGGTGCACCAGGCCCAGTGCGAGGGCCAGGTCGGTGCCCGGCGACAGTTGCAGGTGCACTCCGCCGGCGGACACCGCCCGGTCCACCGTCGCGGTGCGCCGTGGGTCGGCGACGATGAGCCCGCCCGCGTCGGCGGCGGTCCGGAGATGCTGCACGAAGGGGGGCATCGTCTCCGCGACGTTGCCGCCCAGCACCAGCACGGCCCGCGCGGAACCGATGTCCGCCAACGGGAACGGCAGTCCTCGGTCGATTCCGAACGACTTGTTGCCGGCGGCCGCGGCCGACGACATGCAGAACCGCCCGTTGTAGTCGATGTTCGACGTGCCCAGCGCGACACGGGCGAACTTGCCGAGCATGTAGGACTTCTCGTTGGTCAGCCCGCCCGCCCCGAAGATCCCGACCGCGTCGGCGCCGTGCTCGGCCCGGACGCGTCGAAGCGTCGTGGCCACCGCGTCGAGTGCGGCGTCCCAGGTCGTCGGGACGAGTTCCCCGTCGACACGCACCAGTGGTGTGGTGAGCCTGCCGGGCACTCGCAGCACCTCGGCGGCGGTCCACCCCTTCTGGCAGAGACCACCCTTGTTGGTCGGGAACTGGCGGGCCTCGATCCCGGCGCTCGCTGCATCCGTGCCGGTGACGGTCATCGCGCACTGCAGCCCGCAGTACGGGCAGTGCGTCGCCGTACCTGCTCGGGTGGCCGGTGGCCGAAGGGTCTCCGGCACGGATGCAGCGACGGTCATACGGTGACCACGTCCTGCTCGTTCGCGGTACGCGCGCCGGATCGGCGGAGGTACACGGCCCACGTGGCCGCGGCGCAGAGGACGTAGAAGACGAGGAAGACCCAGAAGGCGGACGTGGCCGACTTCTCCGCGCCCGAGTACGACGCGCGCAGGACCAGGTTGATGCCCACTCCACCGAGCGCGCCGATCGCACCGGCGATACCGATGAGCGCACCGGACATCCGGCGGGACCACGCGGCCTGCTCGGTGGCCGACATCCCCACCAGCAACGTCGACTTCGACGCGAAGATCGCCGGGATCATCTTGTAGACGGAGCCGTTACCGAGCCCCGAGAGCACGAACAGCAGGATGAAGCCGACGACGTAGAACACCATCATCGATCCGGTCGCCGCTCCGGCCGTGGCGTCGTCCGTCATCGACGTCGCGACGAGGATGCCGGCGGAGAAGATCATCGCGACGAAGGTGTACATCGTGATGCGGCCGCCGCCGACGCGGTCGGCGAACTTGCCGCCGATCGGTCGGGACAGGGAACCGAGGAGCGGGCCGATGAACGCGATCTGAGCGGCGTGCAGGGAGGCCTGTGCCTGCATGGCCGGGGTGACCGCACCCCCGTCGGCCAGACCGGCGAGGAAGTTGATCTGCAAGATCTGCCCGAACGCGAAGCTGTAACCGATGAACGACCCGAACGTACCGATGTAGAGGAACGCGATCCACCACGAGTCGGAGAAACGCAGCACGTCGATCATGGAGCGGCCGTTGGTCTTCTGGTTGTCCAGGTTGTCCATGTACAGGGCCGCGCCCACGGCGGCGACCGCGATCAGGACGAGGTAGACGGCGCACACGATCTCGGGTGCGGTGTTGCCCACCGTCGCGATGACGAGGAGCCCGATGAGTTGGATGACGGGAACACCGATGTTGCCGCCGCCTGCGTTCAGTCCGAGAGCCCACCCCTTCTCACGCTGGGGATAGAAGGCGTTGATGTTGGTCATCGAGGAGGCGAAGTTGCCGCCGCCCAGTCCCGCGAACGCGGCCACGACGAGATACGTCGTGTACGAGGCGGGATTCATCATGAAGTACAACGTCAGCACGGTCGGGATCAGCAGCACGAGGGCGCTGAAGATCGTCCAGTTGCGGCCGCCGAACTTCGCGGTGGCGAACGTGTACGGGATTCGCAGGATGGCGCCGACCAATGTCGGCACGGCCACCAGGAAGAACTTCCCGGCCGGGTCGATGCCGTACTGCGCCATCGGCATGAAGAGCACCATCACGGACCAGATGGACCAGATGGAGAAGCCGACGTGCTCCGCGACGACGGACCAGATCAGGTTGCGGCGGGCGATGTGCTTGCCGCCGGCCTCCCAGGCCTCGACGTCCTCCGCGTCCCAGTTCGTGATGTGGTGCTTACGAGCGACTGCACCGGGGGCACCGGTGGGCGCCGTGGCAGCGCCGGTATCCGACAAGCTGGTCACGAGTGGCCTCCTGATCTCTGGGGAAGCCCAAAGATAGGAAAACCATGTTGCGGGGGCGCTGCACGCTGTGACCCGTGCGTGAACTTGACCTCACGTCCGTGTTTCCGGGTAGGTGAGGGTCTGCTTCGTGAGGGTCAGGGTCGCGACTGAGCCTGGCGGACGGGCCCGTCCTCGAGGACGCGCGGACGGCAGGCGGCCTTGGCGGCGACCAGCAGCACGGCGATGCCGCACGTGAGGAACGCGAACGACCACTCCCAGCCCCCGGTGTTCTCGTGCAGCACACCGAAGAGAATGGGGCCGGCGCAGGCGATCGTGTACCCGACTCCCTGCGTGAAGCCGGACAGGGATGCCGAGCCGACGGCCGTGCGCGTGCGCAGATTGATGAGCGTGAGCGACATCGGGAACGTCGTCGGACCTGCACCGACCAACACCAGCCACAGCACCGTGCCCGTCGCGGGCGCCCACAGCAGGCCCGCGAAGCCTGCGAGATAGCAGACCGCGCAGCCGATGACGATGGGATAGGGGTCGACCATCCGACTGGTGATGGACGGCGCGAGCAGGGAACCTGCGAGACCGACCGCGGCGAACACCCCGAGCGAGGCACCGGCGGCACCCTCGCTGATGCCGGCCTCGACCAGGAGGGAGGGCAGCCACGTCAGCATCGAGTACGTGACCATGGACGTCATCGCGAACATGCCGGCCATCCCCCAGCCGAGCGAGGTGCGCCAGACCGGGACGGGCGGCGCCACCGGCTTGGCCGACGGCTCGGTGAGCGGCCCGTCGAGCTCGGCCTCCACGGCGGCGTCCTGCGCCGGAGACTCCGTACCGCGCACCGCGGGGGCGGCGGGGCGAGTGCGTCGCGTCAGCACGATGGCCGTCCACGGCACCACGGCGGCGACGGCGGCCACACCCCACATCGCGAGCGACCAGCGCCACCCGACCGCGTCGGCGACGGGGACCGCCGTGAGCGACGGGACGATGGTGCCCAGCTGCAGGAGGCAGATGTAGACGGTGCTCATCATGGCGATCCGGTCGGAGAAGTAGCGCTTGACCAGCGGCGGGATGACCACGTTGCCGATGCCCATACCGGCCAGGGCGACCGCCGAGAGCAGCGCCAGCGACCCGAGCCCGGGGGCGAACGCCCGCGCGAAGATGCCGACACCGGTCAGAGCCGCCGCGGCGAGTGCCGTCCGTTCGAGTCCGAGACGAGTCGCGATGACCGGGGTGAGCACGCCGAACAGCGCGAACATCGCGGTCGGGAGCATCCCGAGGAGCCCGATGGCGCCGGCGCCGAACCCGAGGTCGTCGCCGATCCGGGGGAACAGCGGCGACACCGAGGTGACCGCTGCCCGAAGTGTGAACGCGGACAGGATCAGTGCCGCGAACACCAACAGCCGTCCCTGCAGTGTCGAGCGTGACCCGGGCTCGGCAGTGGTGGCGGTCGCAGTCATGGGACGAATCATAGGATGATCCGACCTGTCTGGCAAAGGACCACTAGACTGGCCGAGACCGACACCACACGAGAGAAAGACACTGACGTGCAACCCGTACGCCGACAGAGCCTCATCGGGCAGGTCACCGACCAGTTACGAGGCGAGATCGAGTCCGGGACGTGGGCCGTCGGTACGCGGATACCCACAGAACCGGAGTTGACCGAGCTGACCGGCACGGGACGCAACACCGTTCGCGAGGCCGTCCAGGCGCTGGTGCACGCGGGCATGCTCGAGCGGCGCCAGGGATCGGGCACCTACGTGCTCGCGTCGTCGGAGATGCCGTCGGCCCTCGGCAAGTACTTCTCGTCCGCGCGGCGACGCGACGTCCTGGAGCTGCGGCGGGCGCTCGACATCACCGCGGCCACACTGGCCGCCGAGCGGCGGACCGACGAGGACGTCCGGATGCTCGAGGACACCCTGGCGCATCGGACCGCACTGTGGGACGTCGACCGCACCCGGGCCCTGCATCTCGACGTGTCCCTGCACCGTGCCATCGTCGCGGCCAGCCACAACAGCATCTACCTGGAGGTCTACGACTTCCTGCTCCCCAGTATCGAGGAGACCATCCTCGACCACGACGCCGATTCCGACCGTGCGTTCCACGAGGAGCACGCGGCCCTGGTCCGAGCGGTCGTGTCCGGGGACGCCGACGCGGCGGCCGCCGCCGCACGCTGCTTCTTCACCGAGCTCGCCGCGGACGGTGCCGATGATCGGGACACCGGCGCACTGCCGACCGACTAGAGGATCAGGCGCACCAGATCGGCGGTACGGGCCAGACCGGGAAACGCCTCGGCGGTCGAGCGCGGATGCAGAGCGTGCACCGCGAGGCGGAACATCACCGCCCGCAACAACATCTGCGGCCACTCGGGGAGATCCTCCCAGCGGCCGATGAGCCCGTCGTCCGCGCCGCCCCAGGAGAGCGCGTCGACGACCACCACCGCCGCGGCCCACGACGCGGGGCGCCAGTACGGGGTGATGTCGGTGATACCGGGAGCCTGCACGCCGTCGAACAGCACCGTGCCGAACAGATCTCCGTGCACCAACTGGTCGGGCTCGCGCACCGGCCGACGCAGGGTGGCCAGCTGACCGATCACCTCGACACTGCGCACACCGTCCGGCGACGTCGGCTCCACCGCTCCCCCGGCACGGGCGGAGCGGAACGGAACCTGTTCCCACGCAGCACGATCAGCGGCGACGAACACGTCCACGTCACTCCACGGCGCGACCGGCGTCTGCGTCAGGAACCGCGGTTTCTCGAGCTGCGACGTCGCGACGTGCAGCCGGGTCGCCAGCGAGACGACCTCGTCGTGGCGGGGTTCGGGAACCCCCTCGATGTACGTGTCCGCGCGCCATCCGGACACGACGTAGCGGCCGTCGGTCGACCGCACCGGCCGTGCGAGCCGAACCCCCTCCACCGCAAGGGTTTCGCGCACCTTCGCCGACCAGGCGCCGCGGGCGTGATCGGCCACCGGGGACAGGACGACGTCACCGAGACGCCAACCGCCGTCCCAGTCCGCTCCCAGAGCCACCGGCGCGACGTCTCGGAGCCCGAACGTGCCGATGACGTGCTGGGGAGGTTCCGCCGATGTCATGACGGCCACCGTACCGCCGCCACGGTGCGAGTCCGCAGACCCCGGTGAGCGCGTGTCCCGGCACGCGTGACCGAACCCGGTGTCAGTACGTCGGGACGGTGGGGTCGACGTCGCGCGCCCACGCCTCGAGTCCGCCGCGCAGGTGGTGGACGTCGGCCATGCCGGCGGACCGCAGGACCGCGAGTGCCTCGGCCGAGCGGACACCCGTCTTGCAGTAGAGCACCACCGGCCGGTCCGTCGGCAGCGACGCGACCGCGTCACCGGCCACCACCGTCGGCAGAGGCATCAGCGTTGCGCCGTCGAGGTGCACGATGTCCCACTCGACCGGATCCCGCACGTCGATCAGTGCCACCGGGGCACCGCCGTCCAGCAGCGCGCGCACGGCCGCCGGATCGAGGTCGCCGTCCACCGAGTCCACCGACGGCAGGGGCGAGGCCACACCGCAGGACACCTCGTAGTCCTCCTCCACCTCGGACACCCGCACGCGACCGGGGTCCCGGCGCAGGGTGACCGTGCGGAAGGTCATGGTGCGCGCGTCGTAGACCAGCAGACGCCCGAGCAGCGTGTCGCCCATGCCCGTCACCAGCTTGACGGCCTCGGTCGCCATGATCGAGCCCACGACCCCGCAGAGCACGCCCAGCACGCCGGCCTCCGAACACGACGGCACAGTGCCCGGCGCGGGCGGATCCGGGTAGAGGTCCCGGTAGTCGACGCCGAGACCGCCGGGTGCGGCATCCCAGAACACGGACACCTGCCCGTCGAAGCGATAGATGGATCCCCACACGTACGGGATGCCGGCGACGGCGGCCGCGTCGTTGACGAGGTACCGCGTCGCGAAGTTGTCGGTGCCGTCCACCACCAGGTCGTACTGGCGGAAGAGGTTCACCGCGTTGCGGGGCTCGAGCCGGACCTGGTGCAGCCGGACCTCGATGGTGGAGTCCACAGCCCGGATCGACTCGCGGGCGCTGACCGACTTCGGCCGACCGATGTCGGCCTCGCCGTGGATGATCTGTCGCTGCAGGTTGGAGGCGTCCACGTCGTCGAACTCGACGATGCCGAGGGTGCCCACGCCCGCCGAGGCGAGATACAGCAGCACGGGCGAACCCAAGCCACCGGCACCGATCACCAGGATTCTCGCGTTGCGTAGACGCCGCTGGCCCAGCACTCCGACGTCGGGTAGCAGCAGGTGTCTGCTGTACCGAGCGACCTGCTCGCGGCTCAGCTCCGGGCCCGGTTCCACCACCGGGTCGACGATCGTCATGCTCCTCGTACCTCCCCGGTCAGGCCCTGGGGTACGGCCAGGGGTTGAAGCGACAGGTCTTGCCGTCCATCGGCACCACGCCCGCAGGATCGAGTACAGCGATGTCGTCGTTCGCCGTGCCGAAGGTCTGCTGCATCATGATCGGGGCCAGGCCACCGTCGGTCTCGCAGGGCTGGTGCGCCTGGTACCCGATCGCGTGGCCTACCTCGTGGTTGATCTGGTACTGCCGATACGACCCGATGTCGCCCTGGAACGCCACGGCGCCGCGCACCCAGCGCGGCTCGTTGAGCACCACCCTGCCGATACCGGGGTTGTAGCAGGACACCTCGAGCTGGATGTCGTACCCACACGCGTCGCGGATGGTCATCTGCGACGTCAGCGAGACCCGGAAGTCCGGATCACCGGTGTCGACGCGGCGGAAGGCGAAACGCTGATCGTTCGTCCAGCTCTTGGGATTGGCGAGAGTCTGGTCGACGAGGCGACCGAACGACTCGTCGCCTCCGAAGCCCGTCGTGTCCACGCCGTCCTCGATCTCGACGGTGTAGGTGAACGTGCGTTCGGTGCCCTGGCCCACCTGGTCGGTGACTCCCGGCACCACGCGCCACGTGCCTGCGCCCTGCACCGCGAACTGACCGCCGTCGGGCAGCTGACCGCTGGACACCGTCTCGGCGAAATTCCCGTCGGCCTGCGGCGGGACACCGATGATGCCGGTGTCGTCGGTCGTGTTGCTCAGCGCGGGGAATCCGGGTGCCGAGTCCGTCGTGGACGCGGTTCCGGGATCGCGTATCGCGTCGACGACCACGAGTACCGTCACGACCGCGAGGATCGGGATCGCGTAGGCGCGCCAACCGTAGGTCGACGTGAACCGCCCCAGCCGGCTCTGCTTCCGGGCGCTGCGCTCCGGCCGTGCGGCGCGTGTGCGTCCGGGATCGACCGCGGTGGGATCCCACTGGGCGCGCAGAGGCTGATGCGAGCGTCGCGCACGGTCGTCACGCGTCGCAGGCTCTCTCTGCGGTTGCCGTCGGTCACTCACCGATCCAGGTTCTCACACGCGTCTGCGGCCTTCGGTCGGCGCGCCGGGGTATCGTCGTCACGATCCGGAAGAACTTTCATGCCGCGTAGTTCCGATGTCTGAGTGATCCTCGTCCACCGGTGTCGCGGCGGATGGGACACACGAAACACATGACAGACGTCGCCGACCGAAGCTCCTCCGTGGGCGGGACCGGGAGTGGCCGGCGCAGTGCTCGACTGCCCCGTGATGCACGCCGCGCCCAACTCCTCGCCGCTGCCGGGGAGATCTTCGTCGCCCGCGGGTACCACGCCGCGGGGATGGACGAGATCGCGGAATGCGCGGGCGTCAGCAAACCTGTTCTGTACCAGCACTTCCCCGGCAAGCTCGACCTCTACGTCGCGGTGCTGCAGAACTACGTCGACAGCCTCATCTCGGGTCTGCGCCAGGCGCTGCGGTCGACGACGGACAACCACAAGCGCGTCCGGGCCGCCGTGCTCGCGTTCTACGATTTCGTCGACAACGACAGCCAGGGATTCCGCCTGGTGTTCGAGTCGGACCTCATGGGCGACCCTCAGGTCCAGAGCCGCGTCGATCAGGCCACCGAGGCCTGCGTCGACGCCGTGTTCGACCTCGTCAGCCACGACTCCGGGCTCGACCCGCACCGCGCCCGCATCCTCGCCGTCGGCCTCGTGGGCGCGAGCCAGTTCACCGCCCGCTACTGGCTCGAGGCGGATCGCCCCATCACCAAGGAGGAAGCGGTGGACACCACCGTCACCCTCGCCTGGGGTGGACTCTCGCACGTCCCCCTGCAGTCCCAGTAGGCGACGCACCCCGGTCTCACGAACCACGACGGCCCCGCACCAGCAGGTGCGGGGCCGTTCCTCGTGCGCGGTGGGCGCGTCGGTCAGGCGGTGCCGGACGACGCGAAACCGACCCGACGACTGTCGGACGGACCGATCTCCACGTACGCGAGCTTGCCCGCGGGCACCAGGAACTTGCGGCCCTTCTCGTCCACCAACGACAGCACACCCTCGCCGCCGAAGGCCTTCGAGACCAGGGTCTCCACCTCGTCGGGCGTCTGCGCGCTGTTGATGACCAATTCCCGTGGGCTGTCCGAAATTCCGATCTTGACCTCCACGGCCGACCTCCGAAACGTTGTCGCGAACCTGCTGTCCACTTCAGGTTAGAGCAGCACCGGCCGCCGGTGAGTGCGTGACGCACACGCCCACAGCGAACACCGACACGAGTCAGACGAGGCCGAGAATCGCCATGCGCTCGGAATGCCGGACCTGCATGCGGTCGAACAGCGCCACGATGCCGTTGAAATCGCCCGACGCCGTCATGACCAGTTCGGTCAGCTCCTCGCGCTGCGCCAGGACGAACTGCGCCTGGGTGATGGCCTCCCCGAGCAGGCGGCGTCCCCAGAGCATCAACCGGTCCTTGTCCGCGGCACTCGCCGCGACACGCGCCACCACCTCGGTGACGACGAACTCCGAGTGGCCCGTCTCGGCGAGCACCTCGCGCACGGTGGCGGCGATGTCGTCCGGGAGGCTGTGCGCGATCTCGCGGTAGAAATCGGCGGCGAGGCCGTCGGCGACGTAGGTCTTGACGAGCACCTCCATCCACGTCGAGGGCAGCGTCGAGGCATGGTAAGCGTCGAGAGCGGCGGCGAAAGGCTCGGTGACCGACAGGACGTCGCGCCCGCGCTCCGCGAGGGCCGCCTCGAGCACCTCGAAGTGGTTCATCTCGGCGGCCGCCATGCTCGCCATGGCGATGCGGTCGCCGAGCGTCGGGGCCATCCGAGCGTCGTCGACCAACCGGTAGAACGCCGAGATCTCGCCGTACGCGAGAACGCCCAGGAGACTGATGATTCCGGGGTGATCACCCGGCACGGTTCCCCCGGTCGCAAGGCCCTCGTCGGACCCGGACGGGACGTTCGGAGTGGACCCGCCGTGCTGTGGATCCGAATCTGTTCGCATGGCTGCCGAGACTACCGTCGACACGGCTCGCGCGAGCGGAACCGCGGCGTCGGGTGCCGACCAGGTAGAATAGGTCGCGAGCACGCTCCACCGGTGCCGGCAGCAGGGACCGAGACAGTCCGCACGCCGGCCCGACGCACCGTGGTCACCTCCGTCGGAGGCGATCGCGGCGAGCACCGGGAGCCGTGCTCACGACATTGTGCGCGCACCTGATTCGTGTCTGCCGCCGATCGTGTCGCCGCATCTGCGGCCGACCCCGATCGCGCCTGTCGACGAATCGAGGGTTTCGACACCGGCCGCGGAGCGGCCTGGCCCTCGTCGTGCGTGCGAGGCGAGAGACGAGAAAGGCCGAAACACTGAGCAAGATCACTGTGGACCACGAGACCGACGACGTGGCGGAGACCACCGTCTCGGCCACCCTGGACACCACCCACACTCCCCCGACCTTCGCCGAGCTGGGCGTTCACCCCGAGATCGTCCGTGGGTTGACCGACATCGGCATCGAGCGCACGTTCGCGATCCAGGAACTCACGCTTCCCCTGGCACTCGCGGGCGACGACCTCATCGGCCAGGCCCGCACCGGCATGGGCAAGACGTTCGGCTTCGGCGTCCCGCTGCTGCACCGTCTCGCCACCGGTCCGGCCGACGGCTCGGGCACCACGGTCCTGGACGGCACCCCGCGTGCGCTGATCATCGTTCCCACGCGCGAGCTGTGCGTCCAGGTCACCTCCGACCTGGAGAACGCGTCGAAGCACCTGCACTCGGCCAACGGTCGCGTGAAGGTCATGTCGATCTACGGCGGACGGCCCTACGAGGCCCAGATCGAGACCCTGCGGACCGGCGTCGACGTCGTCGTCGGCACCCCCGGACGACTTCTCGACCTGGCCAAACAGGGCCACCTCGTCCTGGGCAAGGTCGGCGTCCTGGTGCTCGACGAGGCCGACGAGATGCTGGACCTGGGCTTCCTCCCCGACATCGAGCGCCTCATGAGCATGGTGCCGGAGAAGCGTCAGACCATGCTGTTCTCGGCGACCATGCCCGGGCCGATCATCACGCTCGCCCGCACGTTCCTCACTCGGCCTACGCACATCCGCGCCGAGGAGGCCGAGTCCTCCGCGATCCACGAGCGCACCGCCCAGCACGTCTACCGGGCACACGCACTGGACAAGGCGGAGATGGTCGCGCGGGTGCTGCAGGCCGAGGGCCGCGGCGCCACGATGATCTTCACGCGCACCAAGCGCACTGCCCAGAAGGTCGCCGACGATCTCGCCGAGCGCGGATTCTCCGTCGGCGCCGTCCACGGTGATCTCGGGCAGGTCGCCCGCGAGAAGTCGCTCGCGGCGTTCCGCTCCGGCAAGATCGACGTGCTCGTCGCCACCGACGTCGCGGCGCGCGGTATCGACATCGACGACGTCACCCACGTCATCAACTACCAGTGCCCCGAGGACGAGAAGACGTACGTCCACCGCATCGGACGTACGGGTCGTGCGGGCCGCACCGGTATCGCCGTCACGCTGGTCGACTGGGACGACATCCCCCGCTGGCAGCTGATCGACAAGGCCCTGGGCCTCGACATCCCCGACCCGGTGGAGACGTACTCCAGCTCCGAGCACCTGTACGCGGAACTGAACATCCCGCACGGCACCACGGGCAGCATCGCGAAGCGGCGCGCCGAGACTCCCGCCGCCGAGAAGACGGACACCCGCTCGAGCAAGAGCGAGAACTCCGACCAGGCGTCGGACGGCGAGGCCACCACCACGTCGCGCCGGAGCCGGTCACGTCGCCGCACCCGCGGCGGGGGCCACGCCGACGCTGCCGCCACCGCGGACAGTTCGGCCACGACAGGTCCCGCCGAGGCGTCCGGTGACGGATCCACGTCGGACAAGCCCCGTCGTCGCCGTCGACGCCGGTCGTCCGCCGGGTCCGCGGCGCACGCCGGTGAGAACGGCGCGTCGGCGGAGGCCTCGTCGTCCGCCGGTACGTCCGACTGACCGTCACGTACCTGACGTGCTCGCTCCCGAACGGCGCACCCGCGTCGACGTGATCGCCGCTGTGGTGATCGTCGTGGTCGTCCTGGTGGGCGCCTCGGTGATCTGGTTCCGCAGCGACGCTCGCGGCACCACGTCCGTGGTCGCCGACGTGCCTCTCACCGCCCCGGCGTCGGCATTGTCGGTGCCCGAGTCGTTCTCGGAGATCTGGCGCGCCGACGACACCGGAACCGGGGCACCGACCACCGTCGGCGGAGCCGTCGTCGTCTCCACCGGCGACGCGGTGACCGGACTCGATCCCGCCACCGGCTCGCCGTCCTGGTCCTACACGCGTGACCGGGCCCTCTGCTCGGTCGTGGGGGCGTGGGACGCGGCGGTGGCGGTGTTCCGGGACGGCCGGGGATGCGGCCAGGTCACCGAGCTCGACGGGTCCACCGGAGCGCGCGAGGACCAGCGCACCAACGACGCCGACGACCCGGTCCGGTTGTCGTTCGACGGCACGTACGTGACCGAACTCGGCGCCACGCGCCTCGAACTCTGGCGCTCCGACCTCGTGCGCACACTCGAGTACGGGCGTGTCGACGCCCCGGTCAACCCGCGCAGCCAACCCCGCACCGGATGCGACCTCGTGTCGAGCGCGTCCGCGAGCACCCGCCTCGCCGTGCTGGAACGGTGTCCCGGTGAGGAAGGCCTGCGCCTGACGTCGATGAACCCCGCACCGAAGGACAACACGGTGCCCGACGTGTACGGCTCGACCATCCTGGCCGACGTCCCCGCGGACGCAGCGGCAGCACGCGTCCTCGCGGTGGTCGGGGATCGCCTCGCGGTCTACCTCCCCCCGGCCGGGAGCGAGGTCGCACGGGTGGCACTCTTCGACGGGTCCGCCAACTTCGTCTCCGCGCAGGCCGTGACCGCCGACGTCACCACACCGTCCGCCGACGCCCTCGCATCCGACATCGTCAGGACCGGCTCCGTCGTCTCCTGGTGGACGGGTGCCGACACCGTCGGCTTCACGCAGTCCGATCTGTCCCAGCGCTGGGCTCTCGCCGGAACCCTCGGCGCGGGCGCCGTGATGGCCGGGCAGCTCCTCGTCCCGGTTCCCGGCGGAATCGCGGTGGTGGACCCCGAGAACGGCGTCGCCTCGCGCACGATCGCGGTGGACCGCGGCGAGTACACCGGGCCGGTCGCCCTGTCCGTCCTCGGCACCAGCGTGTTCGAACGCCGCGGTGCCGAGACCGTCGCCCTGGGCTGAGCCTCAGGCGTCGGCGTCGTACGTGGCCAGGGGTGCGCCGTCGGTCCAATGCGCGGCCAGGTTGTCGGCAAGGTCGCGGTACGCCTGAGCGCCCTTGTTCTTACGTCCCGCGATCACCGAGGTGCCGGACGCCGACGCTTCCGCGAACCGCACGGTGCGCGGGATCGGCGGCGCGAGCACCGGGATGTCGTACCGACCGGACACGTCCGCGAGGACGTCACGGCTGTGCGTGGTGCGGGCGTCGTACAGGGTCGCGAGGGCGCCCAGGAGTGTCAGATCGGGGTTGGTGATCTGCTGGACCTCACTGACGGTGCGCAGCAGCTGACCCACACCGCGGTGAGCGAGCGTCTCGCACTGCAGCGGGATCAGCACGCTCGTCGCGGCCGTCAGCCCGTTCAGGGTGAGCACGCCCAGTGAGGGCGGGCAGTCCAGCACGATGACGTCGTAGTTCTCGAGGAGGGGCGCGAGGGCGCGTTTGAGGGTGTACTCGCGGCCCGGACGCATGAGCAACAGCGCCTCGGCGCCGGCCAGGTCGATGGTCGCCGGGAGCAGGTCCACACCCTCGTCCGTGCCGAGCACGGCGTCGCCCACGGGAACCCCGGCGGTGAGGACCTCGTGGATCGAGGTCTCCAGCTTGTCGGGGTTGTGCCCCAGCGAGAAGGTCAGACTTCCCTGCGGGTCGAGGTCCACCACGAGTACTCGTCGGCCCAGAGCGACGAGCGCCGCTCCCAGCGATGCCACGGTGGTCGTCTTGGCGACGCCACCCTTCTGGTTGGCCACTGCCAGGATCGTCGTCACAGCACGATCTTGGCATCACTCGGTGTGTCGAGCGACGTTCGGCCCGGCGTGGCGTGATGCCGCACCGGGCCGAACGGGGTGGAACGGAGGCCGAGCTCAGTGCAGCATCGCACCGCGCGCGACGGCGTCACCCTGGTCTGCACGCTGGAACTTCTTGCGCGGCAACAGGAGTGCGGGCACAAAGGTGAACGCGACGATGATCGTGGCCACCAGGAAGGTGCCGCCGAACGCGTCGGCTGCCTGCGCCAGTCCGGCCTGCACGGCATTCGGCCCGATCTGCTCGGCGATCGCCGGGTCACGCTGTGCCGCGATGGCGGGTCCCGCAGCCGCCCGGTCGAGCAACTGGTTGGTGAGCACCACCGAGATCACGGCCGTACCGATCGACCCGGCCGACTGCTGGATGATGTTCATCAGCGACGAACCGCGGGCGACGGACGCGTCGTCCAACGTCTG
The DNA here is from genome assembly GCF_030208955.1 of Rhodococcus sp. MEB041. Lineage (NCBI taxonomy): Bacteria > Bacillati > Actinomycetota > Actinomycetes > Mycobacteriales > Nocardiaceae > Rhodococcus > Rhodococcus sp. MEB041. The sequence continues at coordinate 933,287 of NZ_JARVSZ010000005.1, read as the reverse complement.
GAGCGCGGCGGTCATGATCGGCATCATCGTCGCGCCGAGTCCCAACCCCATGACGAACAGGGCGCCGAGCAGGACGACGTACGAGGTCGAGGATCCCACCTGCGTGAAGACGGCCATGCCCAGCGTCACGAACACCATGCCGGTGATCACGATCTTGCCCGGCCCGATCTTGTCGGCGAGCTGTCCGGCGATGGGCATCGACACCATCGCCCCGAGTCCCTGCGGGGCGAGCAGCAGGCCGGCCATGAGCGTGGTCTCCCCGCGGACCTGCAGGAAGTAGCTCGGGAAGATCAGGCCCGCGCCGAAGAACGCGATGGCGAACAGGCTCATCGCGATCACCGCGACGGACAGGTGACGGTTGGCGAACAGCCGGAGGTCGATCAGCGGGTGCTCGGTCCGCAGGGCGTGGCGCACGAACGCCGCGACCAGGACGAGCCCGACGACGGCGGAGACCAGTACGCGAGCCGACATCACCGTTCCGGTCTCGGGGATCGAGGAGACGCCGAACAGGAAGAGCGCGAGGCCCGGCGACAGCAGCAGCATGCCGACGAAGTCGAAGGACTGCGAGGGCTCGGGTGCGTCCTTCGGGAGGATGACCCACGCGGCCACCAGCGCCACGGCGCCGATGGGCACGTTGATCAGGAAGATCCAGTGCCAGCTCGCCGCGTCGATGAGCCACCCGCCGAGGATCGGGCCCGCGATCGGACCGAGCAGCATCGGTACGCCCAGGACGGCCATGACACGACCGATGCGCTCGGGACCGGCGGCGCGGGTCAGGATCGTCATGCCGAGCGGCATGAGCATGCCGCCGCCGAAGCCCTGCAGGACGCGGAACACGATCAGCGACGTGATGTCCCACGCGACGCTGCACAGCATGGATCCGGCGACGAACAGGATCAGCGCCAGGATGTAGAGGCGTTTGGTACCGAACCGGTCCGCGGCCCAGCCGGTCAGCGGGATGACGGTCGCGAGAGCGAGGGTGTAGCCGGTCATGGTCCAGGCGACGTTGGCGTAGGACGTCTGGAACTCGAAGGCGAAGGTCGGCAGCGCCACGCTCACGACGGTCACGTCGAGGATCGACATGATGGCGCCGATGACGATGACGGCCGCGATCTTGAGGACGGCCGCGTCCAGCCCCTGACCGGTGTCGACACCACCCTGCCCGGGGGTGTTCGGGCACCCCTGCGCGCCCTGCTCGGTGCTCTGATCGGTCATGCGGAGTCTCCTGGCTGATCTGTATCCGCCGGCATCGAGACCGGGTGGCGCGTGATCGGACCAAGGAAGTAAACACCCCAACCGGCGGCGATCACCAGCGGATTTCACGAGACCTCCGTCACCGGGACGACCTCCGTCATCGACGCGACGCGACCCGGGAGCATGATCGAGCCATGGCAGACCCCGACCCCCGTGACCCGGCACCCGCATCGTCCGGAGGGTCCGGGACGTCGCCGCGGCGCTCCGACGCCAGACTGGTGTTGATCCGTCACGGTCAGACGGAGTGGGCGGCGAGCGGTCGACACACCGGACGGACGGACATCGCTCTCACCGCCGACGGGGAGGACCAGGCCCGCGCCGCCGGGGACCGCATCGCGGCGCTCGGGCTCGAACGTCCCCTGGTGGTCAGCAGCCCCCGATCGCGGGCGCTGCGGACGGCGGAGCTGGCCGGACTGACCGTCGATCGGGTGTGGGACGCGCTGGTCGAGTGGGACTACGGCGACTACGAGGGCCTGACCACTCCGCAGATCCGGGAGACCGCGCCGCACTGGACCGTCTGGACGCATCCGTCACCGTCCGGCGAGACCATCGACGCCGTGTCCGCACGGGCCGATCTCGTCCTGTCCGTCGTCGTTCCCACCCTCGCCGAGCGCGACGTCGTGCTCGTCGGACACGGCCACTTCTCCAGGTCGGTCATCGCGCGGTGGGTCGAGCAACCGGTGACCGAGGGAAAGCGCTTCGCGCTGGCGCCCGCCGGCTTCACCGTGCTGGGGTACGAGCACGAGTACCGCCAGATCCACACCCACAACGTGGATCCTCGCCTCGGTTCCTGAGGTGCCCGGCGTCGGTCGGAGAGCCGCTCAGGCGTCGTCGGTCTCGACGTAGTCGTCGGCGAGCCACCGCGTTGCGGGGCCACTGAACAGACAGACCAGGACGCCGATGACGACGATGCCGAGCAACGAGCCCAGCACGGGCCGCCCGGAATCGGTGAGGAGCGACCAGACCACCGGGAGCAACAACAGCTGCGCGACGATCGCGATGGCGCGGCCCCAGCGGTGCCCGAGGATCAGGGCGATACCACCGGTGAGCACGGCGCCCCCGAGTGCGGCGAACCAGATCGCGGTGCCGAAACCGTTGATGACGCTCTCGTCGGCGCCGGCGGCGCCGCGGATCACCAGGACGAGTGCCACCACGACCGCCGTGGCGCCCTGCACGGACACCAACAGGCCCGCGGCGCGCACCGGTGTCGGAACACCGGAATCGGGCAGCTTCGGACGCACCAGGCCACCCTAGAGCACACGCGCGAGGTGGCCGACGGTCACGCGCCGGTGGTCGTGAGCCGCCGCCGCTCGCGTCTACCCTGAGTGATCGTGCGAGCCATCCTCATCGTCAACCCGAACGCCACGTCCACCACGGCTGCCGGCCGAGACCTGGTGGCGCATGCGCTCGCGAGCAGGGTGTCGCTCAGAGTGCTCCACACCACGCACCGTGGACACGCGAGCGAACTCGCGACCGAGGCCCGCCGGGCCGGTATCGATCTGGTGATCGTGCACGGCGGCGACGGAACGGTGAACGAGGTGGTGAACGGACTTCTCGGTGTTCCTGCCCCGACCTCCATGCAGTCGGTCACCGTGGGACCCGTGCCGCTGCTGGCGGTCGTCCCGGGCGGATCCGCCAACGTGTTCGCTCGCTCGCTGGGCATCGCGAGGGATCCGGTCGAGGCCACCAACCAGCTCATCGATCTGCTGGAGTCGGGAACGAGCAGGCGTATCGGCCTGGGGCACTGCGACAAGACATGGTTCCTGTTCAACGCCGGCCTCGGATGGGACGCGGACGTGTGCGACGCGATCGATCGAGGCCGCAAGGGCGGCGAGGCGGTCACGCCCTCGCGCTACGTCCGGACCGCGGTCACCACGTTCTTCCGCCGCAAGCGCCGCGACCCGCACCTCACCGTGGAGACCGACACCGGCGAGGCCGTGACGGGCGTTCACTTCGCGTTCGTGACCAACTCCGATCCGTGGACGTTCCTCGACGCACGCCCGGTCCGGACGAACCCCGGCACCTCGTTCGACAGCGGACTCGGCATATTCGCAATGCGATCCACGAAGGTGTTCACGACGTTGCGAGTGGTCGTGCAAATGCTGTCCGGAACGTCCGGTCCGCATTCTCGGGCGCTTCTCCGAGAGGACGACGTGAAATGGATTCGCGTGCGTTCGGTGGAACCGACCGGCTTGCAGGTCGACGGCGACTACCTGGGAGAACGCACCGAGGTCGAATTCGCGTCCGCACCGGACGCCCTCGCCGTCGTGGCGCCTTTACCTGGCGATACCCCGTAGGCCAAGCTACTGTGTTTCACATCTCCCGATCCGGGTACCAGACGTCGGGTGTGAAACCAAATCGGGTCCAGTGAGCTTGGCCACCCGCACCGCGTCATCTCTTGACTTCTGCTTGGTTCGTGAAAGCATTCACAAGTAACAGTGCGGAAACATTGGTTGCCGCGCTCGCGAACTGCAGGACAACAAGCCCACGATCCGGACGAGAGTCCAGGATCAGTTATTCGACAGCGCCGTCGTGCGCTCAGTGAGGAGTAAGAGGATGGATTGGCGCCACAAGGCTATCTGTCGCGACGAGGACCCGGAACTGTTCTTCCCGGTGGGAAACAGCGGCCCGGCACTCGCACAGATCGCTGATGCCAAGGTCGTGTGCAACCGGTGTCCCGTCACCGCGGACTGCCTGTCCTGGGCTCTCGAGTCCGGTCAGGACGCGGGCGTCTGGGGCGGCATGAGCGAGGACGAGCGTCGCGCGCTGAAGCGTCGTAACGCGCGTACCCGCGCACGCTCGGCGGTCTGACACAGCTCGCAAGACGCACGCAGGCCCGGCACCGCATGGTGCCGGGCCTTTTGTGTGTCCGACGGGAGTTCGCAACCCGGGTCAGCCGCGTGGCTCCCGGCGTCCGAGCGGGACGCGGAGCTCGGCGGCGGTGCCCCCGTCCCGCCCGGCCGCGACGCTGATGGTGCCGCCCAACTCCACCGTGACGAGTGTCGAGACGATCTGCAGTCCCAGCCGGTCGGACGCCGACGCGTCGAAGTCGTCGGAGACTCCACGGCCGTCGTCGCGCACGGTGACCTCCAGCATGCGGGAGGACCGTCGGGACTCGATGGTCACACGGCCTCGCGCACCCGGATCGAACCCGTGCTCGAGCGAGTTCTGGACCAGCTCGGTGAGCACCATGATCAGCGGAGTGGCCCGTTCGGCCGGGAACACGCCCAGGCTGCCCTCGCGACCGACGGTGACGTCCGCGGACAGCGAGCCGATGTCGACCATGACGGGGACCAGGCGGTCGACCACCTCGTCCAGGTCGACGACCTCGTCCACCGACGTCGACAGCACGTCGTGGACGAGGGCGATGGAGGTGACCCGGCGGACCGATTCGCTCAGCGCGACCTTGGCCTCGTCGTTGTCGGTCCGGCGAGCTTGCAGACGCAGGAGAGCAGCGACGGTCTGCAGGTTGTTCTTGACCCGGTGATGGATCTCGCGGATGGTCGCGTCCTTGCTCAGCAGCGCGCGATCGCGACGCTTCACCTCGGTGACGTCCCGGACCAGTACCAGAGCGCCCACGGACGTGCCGGCCGGGCTCAGCGGAACCGTGCGCAGCAGCACGGTGGCACCGCGAGCGTCCACCTCCATCCGTCGTCCCCCGGCGGACGTGACGGCCGCTCCGATGGTGGCGGCGATCTCCTCCGCGTCGAAGGGATCGGTGACGAGCGACCGGGTCGACGCAGCGAGGTCGTGGCCGGGGAGATCTGCCGTCAACCCCATCCGGTGGTAGGCGGACACCGCGTTGGGACTCGCGTAGGTGACCATGCCGGCGGTGTCGAGGCGGATGAACCCGTCGCCGACGCGTGGGCTCGAGTTGACGTCCGTCTTCTCGGACGGCGAGGGGAACGACCCCTCCGCGATCATGTCGGAGAGGTGGTGGGCGCAGTCGCGGTACGCGGCCTCCAGCAAGCTCGGCGGTCGGCCGGAGACCGGCGCGGAGTCACGCGTCAGCACGGCGACCACGCGGCCGTCGACGCGCACGGGAACGGCGTCGTGGGGCGGACCCTGATCGTCGGGGAGGCGACCACCGCCGCGCACGATCGACGCCGTGCGCAGGCACTCCGCGACCTGGGGATGTTCGGTCTCCCCGACCACCGCACCGACCGTGTCCGACGGGATCACCGTGGGGGCCGTCGTCGGACGACACTGCGCGACGCACACCACCGTCGCCGTGTCCGACGACGTCACCGCACGCGATCCGGGATGGTCGACGGGCACCCAGAGCAGCAGGTCCGCGAAGGAGATGTCCGCGAGGATCTGCCACTCCCCCACGACGCGTTGCAGATGATCGACCGCCGTACCCGGCAGGTCGGTGTGCTCGGCGAGCATCTCGGACAGCGTGGACACGACGAATCACCCTGTCCCGGTACGGCGTCGGCTGATCAGAGTGGTGACCGGATCAGGAGATGACGGCGATCAGGTCGCCCTGCTGGATGACGTCGCCCACGGCGACTCCGATGGACGTCACGGTGCCCGCGGACTCGGCGAGCACGGGAATCTCCATCTTCATCGACTCGAGCACCACCACGGCGTCGCCCTCGTTCACGTGATCACCCTCGGCGACGACGATCTGGAACACCGTCGACACCATCTCGGCTCGGACGTCCTCGGCCATCACGGTCCCCCTGTTCCGTTCCGCTCGTCTGCACGCGCGTGTCGACTCGTTCGGTGAACGGACCACGCCGGAGGCACGGCCGCTCGTCGTACAGCCAACCACACGTGAGAAACTGGGTGGAACAGGAAGGAGATCCACCATGGGCAAGCGAGGACGCAAGAAGCGCAGCCGTAAGGGAAATGCAGCCAACCACGGCAAGCGCCCCAACAGCTGATCACGAGCACCACACGACGAAGGGCCGGGACGCACAGCGTCCCGGCCCTTCGTCGTGTAGGCGGTCAGTCCTCGGTGGCGGTGATGGTCACCGACCGCCGGATCTCCAGCGTCAGGCGCTCCCGCAGGCCTTCCGGAGCCCGCTCGCCGCCGCACTTGCGGCCGACGAGAGACTTGATCTTCTCCTCGATGCCGTACTGCGCGAGGCACGAACCACAACTGTCGAGGTGACGCTGCACGCGCTGCCTGCTGGCCTCGTCGCACTCGTTGTCGAGCAACGTCCACACGTCGGCGATGACGGCCGAGCAGTCCAGGTCCTCGAACTCGTTGCCGCTCATCGTGCTACCTCCTCGGTCGCCGCGGCGGACCGGTTGAATCCACGGTCGCGAGCGACCTCCGCCAGTTCGTTGCGCAGTTGCTTGCGGCCGCGGTGCAACCGCGACATCACGGTGCCGATGGGCGTGCCCATGATCTCGGCGATCTCCTTGTACGGGAAGCCCTCGACGTCGGCGTAGTACACCGCCATGCGGAACTCCTCGGGCAACGCCTGCAGCGCCGCCTTGATGTCGTCGTCGGGCAGGGCGTCCAGCGCCTCGACCTCGGCCGACCGTAGACCGGTGGACGAGTGCTCAGCGGTGGCCGCGAGCTGCCAGTCGGTTATCTCGTCCGTCGGGTACTGCGCCGGCTGACGCTGCTTCTTCCGGTACGAGTTGATGTAGGTGTTGGTCAGGATCCGGTAGAGCCACGCCTTGAGGTTCGTGCCCTCGCGGAAGCTCTTGAACGCCGTGTACGCCTTGACGTACGTCTCCTGGACCAGGTCCTCGGCATCGGACGGGTTCCGCGTCATCCGCAGGGCCGCGCCGTACAGCTGGTCGAGCAGCGGGAGCGCGTCACGCTCGAACCGCGCCGTCAGATCCGCAGCGTTCTCCCGCGAGCGGATGCCGTCCTCTGTCTCGAGGATCGCAGGATCGACGGCGCCCGTCGTGGTGCCGGTCTCGGTCTGTGGCTGATCCGTCACGCTGGCCCCTCTCGTGTGCCCCGCGGCGACCGCCCCGTCCTCCGAGGTGTCGACCTCGGACGTCCGGGAACCGGTGAGCTCACCGTGGTCGTCCGGACTCCACTTTACCGATGGGATCACCACCACATTCGTCAGCGTCGCCGAGAGCCCCTCGGCTCCGGAGCGCTCCGGTGCAACGACGTTCACACGCCCTCCTCCGTCGAGCGGCGGCGCACAGTGCGCGCCGTCCTGATGCTGCGTGTAACAGCCGTGGCCGCCGTCGTGTTCCCCCCGCTGCCGGACCGTCTCCGCGAGTACGGCCAGAATGTCGTGTACCAGCAGCCGATCACGACGTTCTCGACGTACTCGCGGGGCGGGTGATCACGGTGGGAAGGGACCACGACGCCATGGCCGGATCGGCTACTCCCGCGACGACGATGCTGACGCGGCTCGGAATCGAGTTCACCGTCCACACCTACGAGCACGACCGCGGCACCGAGCAGTACGGCGACGAGGCGGTCGACGCACTGTCCGCCGGCCTCGGTGTGTCGGCGGATCGGGTGTTCAAGACCCTGGTCGTGTCGACGGGCTCCTCGTTGGCGGTCGCGGTTCTTCCCGTGCCGGACATGCTCGCCCTGAAGTCCGTCGCCGCCGCCCTCGGGGCGAGCAAGGTGTCGATGGCCGATCCCGCAGCCGTGCGCCGGTCGACGGGCTACGTCCTGGGGGGCGTCTCCCCGCTCGGTCAGCGCACGCCCCTGCCCACGGTCGTCGACACGTCGGCACTCGGGCACTCGACCCTCTTCTGCAGCGGCGGTCGGCGCGGTCTGGAGATCGAACTCTCCGCACAGGATCTCGTCCGGGCCACCGCCGCGACCGTCGCGGACATCCGACGCGCGTCCGCCAGTGAGAGACTGTGACCGTGACGTCCTGGATCGCGCCCCTCGCCCCGCAGCCCGTCCGTGCGACCGTCGACCTCCCGGGGTCGAAGTCGATCACCAATCGCGCCCTGATCCTCGCGGCGCTCGCGGACGGACCGTCGACGGTGACCGGCGCTCTGCGCAGCCGTGACACCGATCTGATGATCGATGCGCTGCGCACCCTGGGTGCCGTCGTGGAGTCCCCCGACGACGACGGGACGACGGTGCGGGTCACCCCCGGACCCGGCCGCGGCGGCGACGTGGACTGCGGGCTGGCCGGCACCGTCATGCGCTTCGTTCCCCCCGTGGCCGCGCTGGCCACCGGTCGCTCGCGCTTCGACGGCGACGAGCACGCCCGCTCGCGCCCGCAGCAGACCATTCTCGACGCGCTCCGCGCCCTCGGTGTTCCCGTGAGCGGGGACCGGTTGCCGTTCGTCGTCGACGGCACGGGCCGGGTCCGCGGGGGCACGGTCCGACTGGACGCGTCCGGGTCGTCCCAGTTCGTGTCGGGGCTCCTGCTCTCGGCGGCGCGGTTCGACGAGGGCCTCGTCGTCGAGCACGTCGGTCCCCCGGTGCCGTCGATGCCTCACATCGACATGACGGTGGAGATGCTGCGCGAGAGCGGGATCGAGGTGGAGACTCCCGAGGACTCGGGCGTTCCGAACCGGTGGCGCGTGCATCCCGGCGCTGTGGCTCCGGTCGACCGTGTCGTGGAACCGGACCTGTCCAACGCGACCCCGTTCCTCGCCGCGGCGGCCGTCACGGGCGGTGAGGTGACCGTGCCCCGGTGGCCTGCCCGGACGACGCAGCCCGGTGACGCGTTCCGCGACATCCTCACGTCGATGGGGGCCGAGGTGTTGCTCACTGCCGAGTCGCTCACGGCGCGGGGGCCCGAGAAGCTCGAGGGCGTCGACGTGGACCTGCACGACATCGGCGAGCTGACCCCCACGGTCGCGGCGATGGCGGCCCTGGCCGGGTCCCCCTCGCGCCTGCGCGGGATCGCCCATCTGCGCGGGCACGAGACGGATCGGCTCGCCGCACTCACGGCGGAACTCGGTGCTCTGGGCTGCGGTGTCGAGGAGACCGAGGACGGCCTGGTCATCGAGCCGGCGCCGCTGCACGGCGGACCCTGGCGGGCGTACGCCGACCATCGCATGGCCACGGCGGGCGCCGTGATCGGTCTGGTCGTCCCGAGCGTCGAGGTCGACGACATCGACTCCACCGCCAAGACGCTGCCGGGGTTCGCGACCCTCTGGAGCGCCATGCTGGCCGGAGGTGGTGCACGCTGATCCGGCGGGTGTACGACGAGTCGGACGTCCGCGTCCGGCCGGGCAAGGGCACGCGCCCACGAACGAAGACCCGGCCCACCCACGCCGACGCCTCGGACGCGATGGTGGTGTCGGTGGATCGCGGCCGGTGGGGCTGCGTGATCGACAATGATCCAGAGCGCCTCGTGGTCGCCATGCGAGCGCGCGAGCTGGGCCGGACCCCGATCGTCGTCGGTGACGCGGTGGGCATCGTCGGCGACGTCTCGGGACGCGTCGACGCCCTGGCCCGCATCGTCCGCGTGGACGAACGACGAACGGTGCTGCGGCGCACCGCCGACGACACGGATCCGTACGAGCGTGTCGTGGTGGCCAACGCGGACCAGCTGCTGATCGTGGTGGCGTTGGCCGACCCGCCACCCCGCTCGGGCTTCGTCGAGCGCGCGATGGTGGCAGCGTTCGTGGGTGGTCTCCGACCCGTGCTGTGTCTGACGAAGGACGACTTGGCGTCGTCCGACGAGTTCGCCGCCGTCTTCGCCGACCTCGACGTGCCGGTGGTGCTGGTGGGCCGGGACCGTCCGCTGGACGAGCTCCTGGCGATGATCACCGGGAAGTCGTCCGCGCTGATCGGCCACTCGGGGGTGGGCAAGTCGACCTTGGTGAACCGGCTGGTGCCGGAGGCACATCGCGCCGTCGGCATCGTCTCCGGCGTCGGCAAGGGACGGCACACGTCGACTCAGTCGGTGTCGCTGCATCTTCCGGGTGGAGGCTGGGTCATCGACACTCCCGGTATCCGGTCCTTCGGGCTGGCCCACATCTCGCCGGAGGATGTCGTCGCGGCGTTCTCGGACCTCGCCGTCACCATCGAGGACTGCCCGCGCGGCTGCACACACCTCGGGCCGCCGGCCGACCCGGAGTGCGCTCTGGACACCCTGACAGGACAGCAAGCGAACCGCGTCGCCGCGGTTCGCCTGCTGTTGGTGGCCGTGATGTCGAACGACTCCTACTGACGGAGCTCCGACCGATCGATCAGCGCGAGAGCAGCTTTCGCAGTCCCGTGCCGCGCTTGGATTCCTTGATCGCGGTCAGCAGACCGGCACGGCGACCGGTGACCGGATCGACGGTGGACGTGACCTGGCCGCCGAACTTGCGCTCGGATGCCGTCTCCGGTGCGTCGTCCGCCGTGGCCTTGAGGTACTTGTCGGGGAGCGACAGCTTCGCGATGGTGCGCCAGGACTTGCCGTACTGGGCGAGGAAAGGCCCTGTGGTGTACGGCAGGTCGTACTTCTCGCACAGTTCGCGGACCCGCACACTGATCGCGGCGAGCCGGTTGCTCGGCAGATCGGGGAACACGTGGTGCTCGATCTGGTAGCAGAGGTTGCCCGACATGAAGGCGAGGGTCGGTCCGGCGTGGAAGTTGGCGCTGCCCAACATCTGTCGGAGGTACCACTGCCCCTGCGTCTCGTCCTGGAGGTCGTGGCGCGTGAACTTCTCCGCACCGTCCGGGAAGTGACCGCAGAAGATGACGGCGTTCGTCCAGATGTTACGAATGACGTTCGCCATGATGTTGGCGGTCAACGTCTTCCGGTAGGACGCGGCGGGCGACAGCGACGTGATGGCCGGCGTGATCGCGTAGTCCTTCAGCATCTGGCGGCCGACCTTGTCGCCGACCTCCTTCAGCTTGCGTCGCGTCTCCTCCTTGGGCACACGGCCTTTCACGGCCTTGCCCAGCTCGAGATGCTGTACCGCCACGCCGTACTCGAACAGGAGCATCAGCAGCGTGTTGTAGACGAGGTTGCCGGCGTTGAACGGGACCCACTTGCGGTCACGCGTGACGCGGATGAGGCCGTAGCCCACGTCGTCGTCCATGCCCAGCACGTTGGTGTACTTGTGATGGATGTAGTTGTGGGTCTGCTTCCAGTGCTCGGACGGACCGGTGTTGTCCCATTCCCACGAGGTGGAATGGATCTCCGGGTCGTTCATCCAGTCCCACTGGCCGTGCATGACGTTGTGGCCGAGCTCCATGTTCTCGACGATCTTCGAGACACCGAGCATCGCGCTACCGGCCCACCATGCGGCGCGGTGGTTGCTGGCGAGCATCGTGGTGCGGCCGAGGGCCTCGAGGGAGCGCTGAAAACGGATGGTGTTGCGGATGTACCGCGCATCCTTCTCGCCGCGCGACTCCTCGATCTCCCGACGCAACGCGTCGAGTTCATGGCCCAGCGCCTCGACGTCGGCCTCGGTGAGGTGGGCATATTCCTTGACGTCGGAAATCGCCATGTGGTCACTCCTCGGCAGGTGGTCGATGCCCGTGTGGGCCTGACCGTGGTTACTCTACCGGAAGTTACGCACCCGTAGGTTACGCCGTCGTATCTGTGACCCGCTTCACTGCCTGACGCGCCTCGAGCCGCGCCTCGTGCAGGGCAGACCGCAGTCCGCGCTTGCGACCGGTGACCGGATCGAACCGCACCCGGTCCACGACGGAGGAGCCGGAGCTCTGGAAACGGCGCTCCGAACTGGTCTCCGGCGCATCGTCCGACGTGCGACGAAGCAGCTGGTCGGGCAGCGACAGTTTGAAGATGGTGCGCAGCGCCTTCCAGTACTGGGTCGCCAGGTTGCCGGTGGTGTACGGCAGGTCGTACTTGTCGCACAGGGCGCGCACCCGGACGGCCACCTCGGCGTACCGGTTGCTCGGCAGGTCCGGGAACAGGTGATGCTCGATCTGGTAGCAGAGGTTGCCGCTCATGAACGCCATCGTGGGGCCGGCCGTGAAGTTGGCGCTGCCGAGCATCTGCCGGAGGTACCACTCCTCGTGGGTCTCCGTCTCGAACTGGCCCATCGTGAACTTCTCGGCGCCGTCCGGGAAGTGACCGCAGAAGATCACGGCGTACGCCCACAGGTTCCGCACCACGTTGGCGGTGAGGTTCGCCCCGAGTGCACGACGCCACGCCGGACCCGCGAGCAGCGGGAAGAGCACGAAATCCTTGCCGACCTGCGACGCGACCTTCCGAGCGAACTCCTTGTTCGGCTCCGAGAGCAGCTGCGTCGCGGGAACACCGGCCTCGAGCTTCGCCGCGTCCAGGTCGTGCAGAGCGATGCCCCACTCGAACGTCAGTGCCAGCACCAGGTTGCCCAGGGGCTGCACCAGGTTGCGTGGCCGCCACTTCTCGTCGCGGGTCATCCGGAGGATCCCGAAGCCCACGTCGTGGTCCATGCCGACGATGTTGGTGTACGTGTGATGCGAGTAGTTGTGCGCACGCTTCCAGTGCGCGGACGGACCGGTCTGGTCCCACTCCCACGAGGTGGAGTGGATCTCCGGATCGTTCATCCAGTCCCACTGACCGTGAGAGACGTTGTGGCCCAACTCCATGTTCTCGATGATCTTGCTGGCCGCCAGCAGACCTGCGCCCACCAGCGCGGCCGAGCGCCAGCGGGAACCCATGATCGCGAGCCGTCCGCCGACCTCGAGCGCGCGCTGCAGCGCGATGGTGCGGCGGATGTACTCCGCGTCCTTGCGTCCTCGGGTGTCCTCGACGTCCCGACGGATGGCATCGAGTTCACGACCGAGGGACTCGATGTCCTCGTCGGTCAGATGTGCGAACTCCAAGATGTCCGTGATGGCCATGCTGGTCTACTCCCCGGATCGCGGTATGCCGTTCCTCGCACCGATTCGGTATCGGCGGGCAGGCCTTTCCGAGAATAGCGGACGAGCCTGTGCGCAGGGTGTGTGTGCGATCACCCCTGCGGCGCGACCCGGGGCCGACGAAGTCAGAGTTCGAGCGTGCAGTCCCCGGCAGCCGCGGAGATGCACGTCTGGATCCGCTCGCCGTGCGCATGCTCCTTGCCCGAGCGCAGATCTCGGACGTGACCGTCGGTCAGCGGCACCACGCACGTCTGGCAGATACCCATGCGGCAGCCGAAAGGCATTCGCACACCTGCCTTCTCACCGGCCTCCAACAACGTGGTGGCGCCGTCCACCGCCACCGTGCGGTCGGAGACGGAGAACGTGACCGTGCCGCCGTCGCTCGGCGCGCCGGTGCGCACGATCTCGAAACGCTCGGTGTGCAGGTTCTCCGAGATGCCTGCCTCCCGCCACACCCTCTCGATGTCGTCGAGCATCGCCGCCGGACCGCACGCCCACGTCTGCCGCTCGCGCCAGTCCGGGTAGTGCTCGTCGAGCGAGCCCAGATCGAACTTGCCGTCCGAGCGGGTGTGCTGCACGTGGGACACGACCGAGTCGTACTTCGCGTCGAGCGCCGCCAACTCCGAGGCGAACATCACGTCGTCCGCCGTGGGAGCCGAGTGCACGTGCACCACGTCGGGCATGTGGCCGCGCGAGTCGAGACTGCGCAGCATGCCGATCACCGGTGTGATGCCGCTGCCGGCCGTGACGAACAGGATCTTGGCCGGTGGCGGCTCCGGAAGGGCGAAGTTCCCCTTCGGCGCGGCGAGCCGCACGATCGTGCCCGACGGCACACCGCCGACGAGATGCGAGGACAGGAAACCTTCCGGCATCGCCTTGACGGCGATGGAGATCTGCTTGTCCTTCCAGTCGGGCGGCGACGTCAGGGAGTACGACCGCCAGTGCCACCGACCGTCGACGTGGAGGCCGATGCCGATGTACTGCCCCGGCCGGTAGTCGAAGTCGAAGCCCCATCCGGGCTTGATGACGATGGTCGCGGCGTCGCCGGTCACCTTCTCGATCCGCACGATGCGGCCGCGCAATTCGCGCGCGGACCACAGCGGATTGGCCAGGTGCAGGTAGTCGTCGGGAATCAACGGCGTGGTGATGCGCGCGAACGCACCGCGCACCACGTTCAGCGACGGCCGCCGCGGGGACGACACACTCGCGGCCGGGGCTTCGAGCCAGTCCTTGATTCCCATGTCACATCTCCTCGGTCGAGCGGCCACCACGGACGCAGTCGACGACTGCGACGAAACAGGGCGGTGTCGGAGCGGTTCCGGTGTCAGAGCAGTTCCGGTGTCAGAGCAGTTCCAGGAGAAACGGTATCTCCTGCGGTGCGTACCAGGCGAGTTCATGATCCTCGACGTCGCCCAGCACGAACTCGGCGTCGGGATCCCCCAGGTCGGCCGCGTCCACCGCGGCGACAGCGGCGCTCACGGCGGACTCGGCCGCCGCGAGATCGACGTGGACCGCCGCCACCTCCGTCAGGGAGAGCGGCGCCGGCAGGCGGACCACGGCGTCGTCGAGATCGGGACGCAGGGTCACCGGATCGACGTCGGCGGCGATGACGACGCGGCGGAAGCTCGGAGTGGCGTCGGCGACCTCGTCGGCGTCCCCGTCATCGTCTGAGTCGAGTTCCGGCTCACCGCCGATCAGGCGCAGCGACGCCCGCGCGGCCTCCCGCAGCGCGACGTCGGCCAACTCGTCGTCGTCACCGGAGACGTACGCCTCCCGCAACGTCGGCGTCACGGCGAAGGCCGTCCGACTGATCGGCGAGAACTCACCCTCGTCCACCAGTGTCTGCAACATCCGCATGGTCGCCGGAACGAACACCCTCACCTGCGCCTCATTCCCTCACCGTCGTCAGCGGACGTTCTTGTCGTCGCGCGCCGCGTCGACCAGTTCCTCGAGTGCCTCGTGCAGCAACGTGGTGATCACGTCGATGTCCGGCATCGCTGCCCGGTCCGCGTTCACACCGTAGTAGACGTTGCCGTCGTACGACGTCAGGCCGATGCTGAGCGCCTGATTGCGCACGAGCGGCGGCACCGGATACATCTCGAGCATGCGTGCACCGCCCGCGTAGAGCGGGAACTGGGGGCCGGGGGCGTTGGTGACGATGATGTTGAACATGCGCTGCGACAGGCTCGACCCGACGCGCGCACCCATCGCGTGCAGCGTGGCCGGCGCGAACCCGGACAGCGTGATGAGGGTCGACGCCGTCACACCGCGACTCTGTCCCAGGTGAGCCTCCGTCGCGTGCGACACGTGGGACAACCGCACCACGGCGTTCGGTTCGCCCACGGGCAGATCGATGAGGAAGGACTCGACCTCGTTGGGCGGCACGTCGCCCTCGTCGCCCGTCCCCGTGGCGGCCGCGTGCACCGACAGGGGCACCATCGCGCGCACCGTCGTGTACGGGCCGATGGGCTCACCGCGCGAGAGCAACCAGTTCCGCAGAGCACCGGACACGACCGTGAGCACGACGTCGTTCACCGTCCCCCCGAACTTCGACCGCACCATCCGGTAGTCGTCGAGATCGGTCTTGGCCACCGAGTACCGGCGGTTGCGGGAGATGGTCGTGTTCAGTGGACTCGTCGGTGCCGTCTGCGCCGCGGTGCGGACCACCGCCGCGAACTTGCCCACGGCGCGTACCGCCTCGCCGGCGGCGCGGGTGACGTCACCGACGGCTCCGCGCACCGCCTCCACGCCCTCGCCCGGCCGCGACACCATCTCGGCGAGCGCCCCGGCGACGAGCGCCTTCTCCGACGGTTCCCGCGCGGGCATCCACAGCTCCTCGGCCATCGGAGTCGGAGCCTTGGTGGCGTCCAGGATGACCTGACTGATCTCGAGCGCTTTGTCGCCGTCCACGATCGACGAGTGCGACTTGGTGAAGATCGCGAACCGGTTCCGTGCCAGACCCTCGACCAGGTACATCTCCCACAGCGGACGCGTGCGATCGAGAGGGCGTGAGGTGAGTCGCGCGACCAGGTCGTGCAGCTGTTCGGTGGATCCCGGCTTGGGCAGCGCGGAACGCCGGATGTGGTACGTGATGTCGAAGTCGCGGTCGTCGACCCACACGGGGCGAGCCAGGCCGAAGGCCACCTCGCGCACCTTCTGGCGATAGCGCGGAACGAGAGCGAGCCGGCTCTCGACGAGGGTGAGCAGTTCGTCGTAACTGAAACCCCCGCGCGGGAGCCGGAAGATGGCGAGCGACCCCACGTGCATGGGAGTCGTACTGGCCTCCAGGAAGTAGAAGGACGCGTCCTGAGTGGTGAGTCTGGTGGCCAACGCGCGAATCCCCTCGGTCGAGTGTGACGGGTCCCAGTCTCGCACGACAGATGAGACCGACCACGCTCACGATCGTCCTCGTGGTCCGCGCCGTGTCGGTTCCCCGTCGTCCTCGTCGGAATTCACCGACCCTGACGGGCTGCGGTGTGACGACGCCCCGCGTCTGCCTCGACGGGCCGGAACCGCGTCCGTGCGTGCGACACTCGCCGCACACCGGCCGTGGCCGCACAGGTACGAGCATGGAGGGGAACGCATGACATCGGAGGTCGTTCACGTGGCGCGGTTGCCGAGATCCGAGCCACCCGAGGTCGGCGCGACTCCCACGCGTGCACGCCCGACGACCCGGTCCGCGGGCCGAGCGCTCTCGTCGCCGCGCCCCGGCCCGCACTCGGGACGATCGACCTCGCGACCGACCCGGCCCGTCGTCGGACCGTCGGAGGCCGACGCGCGCACCGCCGCCGCGGCGCGGCACGTCGCCGATCGCGTCCTGCGTCTGACACTCGAGGTGGTGGACCGCCGCCGACCCGCGGCGTCCCTGCGCGCGGTGCTGTCACCGGCCATGGTCGGAATGGCGACAGCCCTGTCGACGGCGGCCGTGCCGGGCCGAACACTCGGTGTCGCCGTCGTCCGGACCATGCACGTGCGCGCCGCCGGTCCGGTGCCCGACGGCGCCGGGCACGGCGACGTCGAGGTCTTCGGCACCTACTCGCGTGGTGACCGCGTGTTCGCCGTCGCGGCACGACTGACGGCACGGCGCAACACCACCGGTCCGGCCTGGGTGCTCACGAGCCTGCGCCTGTCCTGAGGCGGCGGTCGCCGCCCCCGGACGAGCAGATCACTTGCGCCGCTTGGCCTTCGGTGCGCGCTTGACCGGCTTGACCCCGGCCCGAGCCGCCTCGCGGCGCTCGCGTCGGGTGCCGGAGCTCGACTCGCCCGTCGGCGACCCCGACCCGGCGCGGCGGACCGAGGTGCCGCCCGTCTCGTCGGGACCGGAATACGTCAGGCGACCGGTCGACTCGTCGTCCAACCCCTTGGCGCGCAGCGCGGCAGGTGCGGCGGGCCGCGGTTCGGGCGCCGATTCCGGCGTGGGTTCGGGTCGACGCTGCGCCGGCGCCGCGGGGGCGGCCTGCGCTGCAGGGGCGGCCTGCGCTGCCGGCGCCGGTCGGGCTGCGACGGGCGACTGCAGTCCCGCGCCCACCTGCAGGCCCGCGGAGGCCGCGGGGCTCGGCGCCGCCGCCTCGACCTGCAGGTTGAAGAGGAACCCGACGGACTCCTCCTTCAACCCGTCGAGCATGCCGGTGAACATGTCGTAGCCCTCGCGCTGGTACTCGACGAGGGGATCGCGCTGCGCCATCGCGCGCAGACCGATGCCCTCCTTGAGGTAGTCCATCTCGTAGAGGTGCTCACGCCACTTGCGGTCGAGCACGGACAGCAGCACCCGTCGTTCGAGCTCGCGCATACCGCCCTCGCCCGCGATCTCGTTGATCTCCGCCTCACGCGTGGCGTAGGCCGCGCGGGCGTCCTCGAGCAGCGCCTCGCGCAGGTCGTCCCGCGACAGGTCGCCCTTCTCGCCGAACTCGTTCTCCGCTGCGAGGTCGGTGTGCTGCACGCCCACCGGGTAGAGCGTCTTCAGCGCGGTCCACAGCTGTTCGAGGTCCCAGTCCTCGACGTAGCCCTCCGAGGTGGCGCCGTCGACGTACGCGGTGACCACGTCGGTGATCATCTGCTCGACCTGGCCCTCCATGTCCTCTCCGCGGAGGATGCGGCGACGCTCCTCGTAGATGACGGTGCGCTGCTGGTTCATCACCTCGTCGTACTTGAGGACGTTCTTGCGGATCTCGAAGTTCTGCTGCTCGACCTGCGTCTGCGCGCTCTTGATGGCCTTGGAGACCATCTTGGCCTCGATCGGGACGTCGTCCGGGAGGTTGAGTCGCGTCATGATCGACTCGAGAGCGGCACCGTTGAATCGGCGCATCAGCTCGTCGCCGAGCGACAGGTAGAACCGGCTCTCCCCCGGGTCGCCCTGACGACCCGAGCGTCCGCGCAACTGGTTGTCGATACGGCGCGAGTCGTGCCGCTCGGTACCGAGGACGTAGAGACCGCCCGCGTCGCGGACCTTGTCCGCATCCTCGCGGACCTGGTCCTTGACCTTCTCCAGCGTGGGCTCCCACGCCGCCTCGTACTCCTCCGGCGACTCGACGGGATCGAGCCCCTGCCCGCGCAGCGCGAGGTCCGCGATGATGTCCGGGTTGCCGCCGAGCACCACGTCGGTTCCTCGACCCGCCATGTTGGTGGCCACCGTCACCGCGCCGGACCGGCCGGCCTCGGCGATGATGGTCGCCTCCTGCTCGTGGAACTTGGCGTTGAGCACGTTGTGCGCGACACCGCGCTTGGTGAACTGCTTGGACAGGTACTCCGAGCGCTCGACACTGGTGGTACCGATCAGAACCGGCTGACCCTTCTCGTGCCGCTCGACGACGTCGTCGACGACGGCACTGAACTTGGCTTCCTCGCTCTTGTAGATGAGGTCGCCGTTGTCCACACGCACCATCGGGCGGTTGGTGGGAATGGGGATGACACCGAGCGAGTACGTCTGGTGCAGCTCGGCCGCCTCGGTCTCGGCGGTACCGGTCATGCCGGAGAGCTTGTCGTACAGACGGAAGTAGTTCTGCAGCGTGATCGTGGCGAGGGTCTGGTTCTCGGCCTTGATCTCCACCTTCTCCTTGGCCTCGATGGCCTGGTGCATGCCTTCGTTGTAGCGGCGCCCCACCAGGATGCGGCCGGTGAACTCGTCGACGATGATGACGTCGCCGTCTCGGACGATGTAGTCCTTGTCGCGCTGGTAGAGCTCCTTCGCCTTGATGGCGTTGTTCAGGTAGCTCACCAGCGGCGAGTTGGCGGCCTCGTACAGGTTGTCGATGCCCAGCTGGTCCTCGACGAACTCGACGCCCGCCTCGTGCACACCCACCGTGCGCTTCTTGATGTCCACCTCGTAGTGGACGTCCTTCTTCATCATGGGGGCGATGCGGGCGAACTCTGGGTACCACTTCGACGACGCGTCCGCGGGGCCCGAGATGATCAGCGGGGTACGGGCCTCGTCGATGAGGATCGAGTCCACCTCGTCCACCACGGCGAAGTTGTGTCCGCGCTGGACCAGGTCGTCCAGCGAGTGCGTCATGTTGTCGCGGAGGTAGTCGAAACCGAACTCGTTGTTGGTGCCGTACGTGATGTCGGCCGCGTAGGCGGCACGCCGCTCGGCGGGCGTCATGCCCGAGAGGATCACGTCCACGCTCAGTCCGAGGAAGCGGTGAACGCGGCCCATCCACTCCGAGTCACGCTTGGCCAGGTAGTCGTTGACCGTGACGACGTGGACGCCGTCACCGGACAGCGCGTTCAGGTACGCCGGGAGGACGCAGGTGAGGGTCTTACCCTCACCGGTCTTCATCTCGGCGACGTTGCCGAAGTGCAGCGCGGCACCGCCCATGACCTGGACGTCGAAGTGGCGCTGGGACAGCACCCGCTTGGACGCCTCGCGGGCGACCGCGAACGCCTCGGGCAGCAGTTCGTCGAGGCTCTCGCCGTCCTGGTGCCGCTTCGTGAACTCGTCGGTCTTCGCACGCAGTTCGGCGTCCGACAGGGACTCGACGTCCGGCGACAGGGACGACACGTGGTCGGCGATGTGCTTCAGCCGCTTGACCATGCGACCTTCACCGACACGGAGCAACTTGGACAACGACAACGTCGGCACGGGCTATTCGTCCTCAATATCGGGTACGTGGGGCGTGAACCGAGCCCGTCCACACGGGGGGCGCAGTTCGATGCGAAGAGACCTCGTCGGTCTCCCGGCGGAACCATCGTAGGCGTCGAGCCTGACAGCGCGCTGTGAGGCACACCGGATGTTCCGCGCACGACACCGGGCGCCCGCCGGAGCGGACGCCCGATGTGGTCGGCGCGGCGGTGCGAGCGTCAGGACAGACGCAGCAGTCCGTAGTCGAACGCGTGGCGGCGATAGACGACCGACGGCCGGTCGGACTCCTTGTCGTGGAACAGGAAGAAGTCGTGGCCCACGAGCTCCATCTCGTACAGGGCGTCGTCGACGGTCATCGGCACGGCCGGGTGTTCCTTGACGCGCACCACGGTGCCCGGGCCCTCGGTGGCGTGGTCGTCGACGGCGGGCGCCTCCTCGACGGGGGCAGTGACGGCCTCCTCGACGAGCGCGGCGGTCGCCTCGGCCACCGACACGGGCCGCTTCTCCCCGTAGTGGACCTTGCGGCGGTCCTTCGTCCGTCGGAGTCGACTCTCGAGCTTGGTGGTCGCCGACTCGAGGGCGGCGTAGAAACTGTCCGCGCAGGCCTCGGCACGCGCGACGGGCCCCTTGCCCCGCACGGTGATCTCGACTCGCTGGCAACTCTTGGACTGACGACGGTTGCGTTCGTGGAACAGCTCGACGTCGAACAGATGGATGGTGGGATCGAAGCGCTCGAGGCGAGCGAGCTTCTCGGAGACGTACAGGCGGAAGTGGTCGGGTATCTCGACGTTGCGACCCTTGACCACGACCTCGGCGGCGGGTTCGGCGCTCGAGCTGTCGTCGGCCGGGACGGCACTGGGTGCATCGTCGAAGTAGACGGAATCCGCAGTGGTGTCGGTCGAGTCGAGGGCGGTGGAGTCGTTCTGCTCCGGACCATGGGCGTGAGCTTCGCGGGGATGCGCGTGCACCCGGTGGGTGCTCGTGTGTGCAGTCGTCACTGGTGACGTTGTCGTCATACGTACCTCCCGATAGAGGCCGCGCCGAGATCGCTTCTGGCGCAGCGGAAGAACGGTGACACCGGAGCGCGGACCGCCCGGCGCCTTCGGTGGTGAGGCATCACCTCCAGACCCGGTAGCGAGGATCGATCGTGGCCCTGACCGTAGTCGCTCCCCGGGTGGTCTGCCACTGTTCACGGGATATTCACGGGACCTTTTCAGGCTCCCTTTCCGGCACCGGGACAGGCACTGCGACGTCAGCGCACGGCGGCGAGAACGAGCACCGCGTCGACACCGACACCGGACCGTCGCAGTGCCGCCACCGACTCCGCGGTGGTGGTTCCGGTGGTCACCACGTCGTCGACGAGCAGCACCGGTCCGCGACCGATCGCGGCGATGCCCCCGCTCCGGACACGGACCCGCCCCCGCAGGTTGTCCGCACGCTCGTCGGCGGTGAGACCGACGGAGTCACGCACCCGCGCGTCCACCCGCAGCACCGACACGACGCGCACGTCCTCCGGTGCGAGCACCCGCGCGACACGGCGGCAGGTACGCAGGATCGGATCACCACCGCGCGCCCGTGCCGCGCGGCGTCGGGACGGGGCCGGGACCAGCACGAGGGGCGACAGCTCGGGTGGATCGATCTCCCCGGCGTCGCGCAGGCGCGTCACGGCGGCGGCGAGGGCGACCCCGAGCGGTGCCGCGAGATCCCGCCGACCGCGTTCCTTCATCGCCAGGATCGACGCACGGTGCGGGCCGGCGTACGGGCCGAGCGCCCAGCACGGCACCCCGGGATCGACACGCGGCCGCACCGACCCCGGCGCCGCGTCGAGCGCGCAGGCGCAGGCGGGGCACCACGAGGCGTCGACACGGGCGCAGCCGCCGCACTCGCGGGGCAGGATGAGGTCCAGCAGGGTCATCGGCACCGGCACACTGTGTCGCGGGGCTCCGACAGAGTTCGCCGCTCGTCAGCCCGGCAGGACAGGCACGGACTTCGTGCCGGTCAGGCCGGGCACCTCGCGCCAGTAGCGGTCACTCGCCGGGTCGCTGTCGTCGATCTGGAACACGGCGCGCGAATCGGCCACGTAGGTGCTCGACGCGGAGGCGTCGACGGACACGACGGGAGCGGTGAGGTTGCGGCTGGGCAGCCCGTCGAGACGTGAGCCGTCGACGGCCACCTGCACGATCGGGATGTCGGTCGCCGCTCGGGCCACGACCACCGTGTCACCGGTGCTCCAGTCCAGGGACAGCGCCGCGCTCGCCAGACCGTTGGCCACCGCCTCGGGCTCGCGGAGTGCGTAGGTGCCGTCGGCGCGCCGCACCACCACCGCCACGTAGACGGCGCCGTCCACGATGAGAGCCGCTCGCACCCCGTCGCGGGAGAGCCGAAGTTCGGTGATCTGGCCGCCGAGCTCGGCGATGTCGGCGGAATCGACGTCCACCACCGACACCTGTCCGGTGGCCGGGTCGCGGACGGCGCGCTTGACCACGGTGCCGTCCACGACGGCCCACACGGCGTCTCGGTCGGGACCCCAGGTGGGCCGGGTGATCGAGCCACCCTCCGCGACCGGGAAGGCGTTGCCGCCGTAGGAGCCGATGAGCAGCGCGTCGGGCGGCTGCGGCGCCGCACGACCGGTGTCCGACACGGCCGCCACGAGCGTTCCGTCGCTGGACAACGAGATGGACCGCATGTTGTTGACGGTGCCGAAGTAGCCGGGAACCGGTGTCACGCCGTCGGTTCCGATGCGGACGAGCCCGCCGTTGCGCAGTGCGTGCAGGCCCACGTCGGCACCCGTCACCGCCAACGGATCGAATTCTGCGACCTCGGCGGTGGTCCAGCCGTCCGGATAGTTCGGGTCCAACGGCGCGCCGTCCGAGAGCAGGACGTAGGGACCCGACACCTCGGCCTCGGCCAGTGTCCAGATGATCTGCGCGGCAAGTAGTTCGCGGGTCGCGCGGTCCAGCGCACCGGCGCCCCGGAAGTCGATGCGGACACCGCCGAGACCGATGCCGACGGCCGAGGTACGCCCGTCGGCTTTCGTGATGGGACCGGCTGTGGTGACACCGTTGAACACGTTGCGCACCGCCGGCTCCAGCGACAGTCGCGGACCCGCCTGCAGCAGTGCCGTCAGGGTCTCTGTCATCCGGTCCTGCGTGGTGTTCACCCAACGCTGATCGGGCACCAGTTCGGTGCCGGTGGGATCGACGAAGTACAGCGACTTGCGCTGGTAGGAGGTGAGGAACTGGGTGCGGTCCATGACGACTCCGGACGGCAGCTCGTCGATCCGCCACTCGCCGTCCTCGCGGGCCAGCGTCACCTGGGTCTCGAACGATCCCTGCTCGGCGCGGTACTGCCCACCCTGATCGAGCTGCCCCACCCGGTTGGCTCGGATCGTGTACTGCGCGGCGTCACTCGACCGAGAGTCCTCGAGGACGTCCACCTTGTCCACGACGATCGCGCTGGCGCCGTCGTTCCACTCCGAGGCGGCGTTCGCCGTCAGGAACTGACGTGCACCCGCGTGGTCGTCCGCCGGATCGGTGCTGGCCTTCACGAAATCGCGGACCAGAAGATTGGGTTCACGACCCGCGGCGGGAACGGGGAGTTCCTGCTCGACGGGCCCCCGCGCGACGGTGCCGATGGCCTGCGGCGCAGACGACGCGGGCAACGACGCGCATCCGGACGCGACGAGCGCGAGCGCGGCCACGCACGCCACGAGGGCGGCTCGTCGCCGCGGCACGGTGCGGTCTCTCACGGTCGCTGCTCCCCCGCCGTGGCGCCGACACTCGTCGGGCGCGCCGCCGGAAGCGGCTGTCCCTGTGCGTACCTGCGGCCCGCGGGTCGCAGCGGCAGTGGGCTGGACACGACCTTGCGACCACGCACGCGCGGCAGCGTGAAGCGGAACCAGGCGCCCTGGCCCGGTTCGCCCCAGGCCTCGAGCTTGCCGTCGTGCAGGCGGGCGTCCTCGAGACTGATGGCGAGCCCCAGGCCTGTACCGCCCGAACGTCGCACGCGGGACGGATCCGACCGCCAGAAGCGGTTGAACACGAGCTTCTCCTCACCGGGGCGCAGTCCCACACCCTGGTCCCGCACGACGAAGGCGGCGGCGTCGTCGTCCGCGCGCAGGCGCAGCAGGACGGGCTTGCCCTCCCCGTGGTCGAGAGCGTTCGCCAACAGGTTGCGCAGCACGCGTTCGACACGGCGCGGGTCCACCTCGGCGTTGACCGGCTCGTCGGGCATGTCGACGATCAGCTCGGTGCCCGTCTCGCGGGCGAGGTGCCGCACGGTGGACACCGCGGCGCGGGCGCACATACGGAGATCGAGTTGCTCCGACGCCAGTTCGGCGACGCCCGCGTCGTGGCGGGAGATCTCGAGCAGATCGTTGAGCAGTGTCTCGAAACGGTCCAGCTCGGCGACCAGCAACTCGGACGAGCGCTTGAGCAGCGGATCGAGACTCTCACTGGCGTCGTGGATGAGCTCGGCGGCCATGCGGACGGTGGTGAGCGGCGTTCGCAGCTCGTGCGAGACGTCGGACGTGAACTGGCGCTGCAGGTTTCCGAACTCCTCGAGCTGGGTGATCTGCTTCGACAGGCTCTCGGCCATCTCGTTGAACGACATGGCGAGCCGGGCGATGTCGTCCTCGCCGCGCACCGGCATCCGTTCCTTGAGCCGGCCGTCCGCGAAGCGCACCGCGATGCGCGACGCCGATCTGATGGGGACCACCACCTGCCGGGCGACCAGCATCGAGATGGCCGCGAGCAGCACCAGCAGGACCGCACCGCCGATGAGCAGGGTTCCGCGCACGAGGGCGAGGCTGCGATCCTCTCCCGCGAGGGGGAACACCAGGTACAGCTCGAGGGTGGAGAGGTCCGACGCGGTGGGACTGCCGACGATGAGGGCCGGACCCGAGTAGCCGTCCGGTTCCGACACGGTCGCGTACTGGTAGCTCACCTGGCCGGCCTGGACGAACGAGCGCAACGTCTGCGGGATCTGGTCGGCGGGACCGGTGAACAGCTCGTCGCGGGCTCCGTCGCCGGGGACGATGAGCACGGGGTCGAACGTGCCGGCGGACGTGCTGTCCGCGCCGCTCTCGGTGTCCCGGCTCGTCAGACCGGACCGAGCGAGCTCCAGACGGTTCGAGATCGACGTCGAGTCGTCGCCCGCCAACTGGCTCTCGACGGACGCACGCGCGCGATCGAGCTCCTTCGTGGCGGCGTCGATCTTGGTGTCGAGAAGTCGATCCGTGATCTGACTCGTGAGCACGACGCCGAGGATCGTGATCACGATGAGGGAGAGCGTCAGCGTCGACACGACGACGCGCAACTGCAGCGACCGACGCCACGCGTGACCGGCGGCAGCCCACATGGACCGGGACCATCGCACCAGAGGCGAGAAGGTTCCGTTGATGCGTCGACGGGAGCGGGACGTGAAGATCACCGACCGTCCCGCAGTCGATCGGCTCCGATCACGGCGGGCCGGCCTTGTACCCGACACCGCGCACGGTGAGAACCACCTCGGGGTTCTCCGGATCCGTCTCCACCTTGGCGCGCAGTCGCTGGACGTGCACGTTCACGAGGCGGGTGTCGGCGGCGTGCCGGTATCCCCACACCTGTTCGAGCAGCACCTCGCGGGTGAAGACCTGTCGAGGCTTGCGGGCCAGCGCCACCAACAGGTCGAACTCGAGCGGCGTCAGCGAGATGAGCGAGCCGTCGCGGGTGACCTTGTGCGCCGGAACGTCGATGACGACGTCGCCGATCGACAGGAGCTCGGCCGGCTCCTCCTCGGTGCGTCGCAAGCGCGCACGGACGCGCGCCACGAGCTCCTTCGGCTTGAAGGGTTTCATGATGTAGTCGTCGGCGCCGGACTCGAGTCCCAGCACGACGTCGACCGTGTCGGTCTTGGCGGTGAGCATCACGATCGGCACACCGGAGTCCGCCCGCAGCACGCGGCAGACGTCGATGCCGTTCATACCGGGGAGCATCAGGTCGAGCAGCACCAGATCCGGTCGGTTCTCCCGGACGGCGGACAGCGCCTGGGTGCCGTCTCCCACCACGAACGGCTCGAATCCCTCACCGCGCAACACGATGGTGAGCATCTCGGCAAGAGCCGTATCGTCGTCGACGACCAGAATTCGTGGCTTCATGACGACTATCGTGTCATCCCGTCGTACTCCGCAGTCTGATTGAGAAGTTCGGCGGCGAGTCTCGTCACGTCGACCTGCTCACCGTCCGCCTGCGCGCCGTTCACGACGAACCACGGCGACATCCACGACGAGGCCGCGAGTCCCGCGTAGACCGCCGCGGTACGGGCCTGGAGACCACCGTCGCGCTCGTACGCGTCGCGGGCCCGCGACGGATCCTCCTGCTCCCGACCACGCGCGCGATGCTCCGCGACCTCGACCGGAACGTCGAGGAGAATCTGGGCGGAGGGACGCGGCAGGACGAGGCGATCGAACTCGAGCGCGCGCACCCACTCGACCATCGCACCGTCCGCGTCCTGGTGGACCCGCGCGGCAGAGTACGCCGCGTTGGACGCGACGTAGCGATCGAGCAGAACCACGTCGTGCCGGTGCAGCATCCGACGGAGGTCGGACACCGCACCGGCACGATCGAGGGCGAACAGCACTGCCATCGAGTTCACCCCGGCGGCGAGATCGCCGTGCTCACCGGCCAGCGCCTCGGCGGCCAGGTCGGCGTGGATCGACTCCCCGTAGCGGGGGAAACCGACGCGGACGGCGTCCACGCCGGCGGCCTCCCACGCGTGCGTGAGGCGGGACGAGAGCGTGAACTTGCCTGCTCCGTCGACGCCCTCGATCGCGATGAGAGTGCCCATCGACTCCACTCCTGCCTGTCGAGTCCTACGGGACCGAGTGTCAGTACCGGTAGTGCTCGGGCTTGTACGGGCCCTCGACGTCGACACCGATGTACTCGGCCTGCTCCTTGCTGAGCTTGGTCAGCGTGCCACCGAGAGCCTCGACGTGGATCTTGGCGACCTTCTCGTCGAGGTGCTTCGGCAGGCGGTAGACCTCGTTGTCGTACTCGTCCGGCTTGGTCCACAGCTCGATCTGCGCGATGACTTGGTTGGAGAAGCTGTTGCTCATGACGAACGACGGGTGACCGGTGGCGTTGCCGAGGTTCAGCAGACGACCCTCCGAGAGGACGACGATCGACTTGCCGCTGGAGAAGATCCACTGATCGACCTGCGGCTTGATGTTGATGCGTGTCGAACCGGACCGCTCGAGACCGGCCATGTCGATCTCGTTGTCGAAGTGGCCGATGTTGCCGAGGATGGCCTTGTCCTTCATCGACCGCATGTGGTCGAGCGTGATGATGTCCTTGTTGCCCGTCGCGGTGATGACGATGTCGGCCTTGCCGATCGCCTCGTCCACCGTGACGACGTCGAACCCGTCCATGAGCGCCTGGAGCGCGTTGATCGGGTCGACCTCGGTGACCTGGACGCGCGCGCCCTGACCGGCCAGCGACTCGGCGCTGCCCTTGCCCACGTCGCCGTAGCCGCAGATCAGGACCTTCTTGCCACCGATCAGCACGTCGGTGCCGCGGTTGATGCCGTCGATCAGCGAGTGGCGGGTGCCGTAGGTGTTGTCGAACTTGCTCTTGGTGACCGAGTCGTTGACGTTGATCGCCGGGAAGGTCAGCTCGCCGGCCGCGGCGAACTGGTACAGGCGCAGCACGCCGGTGGTGGTCTCCTCGGTGACACCCTTGACCGACTCGGCGATGCTCGTCCACTTGGTGGCGTCCTGCGCGAGCGACTCGCGGAGCAGTCCGAGGAAGACCTTGTACTCGTCGGAGTCGCGGTCCTCGTCGACGGGCGGCACGACGCCGGCCTTCTCGAACTGCGCACCGCGCAGAACCAGCATCGTGGCGTCTCCGCCGTCGTCGAGGATCATGTTGGCGTGGCGGGGAGTGCCGTCCTCGGCGACCGGCCAGGTCAGCATCTTCTCGGCGGCCCACCAGTACTCGGCCAGCGATTCGCCCTTCCAGGCGAACACCGGGATTCCCTGCGGATCCTCGGGCGTGCCGTGGGGTCCGACGACGATCGCGGCGGCGGCGTGATCCTGGGTGGAGAAGATGTTGCACGATGCCCACCGCACCTCGGCTCCGAGCGAGACCAGCGTCTCGATCAGGACGGCGGTCTGGACCGTCATGTGCAGCGACCCGGAGATCCGTGCACCCTTCAGCGGCTGCACGTCGGCGTACTCGCGACGCAGGGACATGAGGCCGGGCATCTCGTGCTCCGCGAGGCCGATCTCCTTGCGGCCGTACTCAGCCAGCGAGAGATCCGCGACCTTGAACTCGATGCCACCGCGGATGTCCGCCTGCAGCGCCTCGGTGCTCGAAATGTCGGGGGATGTCGATGTCGTCATTGTGTGATGCCACTCCTGTCGGCTGATGATCGGCTTCCAGGCTATCGGCTCACGGCTGCCCGCGGGTGGGTCGGGGCCACGACGTGTCCGGTTCCGTCGTCTCGCGCCGACGGGTCAGGCGGCGGCGGCGCGTTCGGGAACGGTCGCCCAGCGCCGTTCCAGTCGAGCGCGGGCGCTCGGCTGCAGGTTCGCGCGGGTGACGTCGCCGTCGTAGTGCGCGACGACCCTGGGGTCCATCACGCGACGCCACAGGGGCGGGACGGCCGCGAGGACGACCATCGTCGCGTAGCCGGCCGGCAGTTGCGGCGCCTCGTCGAAGGTGCGCAACGTCTGGAACCGGCGGCCCGGGTTCGCATGATGGTCGCTGTGCCGCTGCAGGTGGTACAGGAAGATGTTGGTGACGATCCGATCGCTGTTCCAGCTGTGCCGCGGCGCGCACCGCTCGTACCGGCCCGTGGGTGTCCGTCCCCGGAGCAGCCCGTAGTGCTCGATGTAGTTGACGGACTCGAGGGTCATCACGCCGACCACCGCCTGGAGCACGAGGAACGGCAGGATGCCGACGCCGAAGACGGCGACCAGGACACCGAAGAGTGCAGCGGACATCGCCCACGCGTTGAGCACGTTGTTGCGGATCGTCCACACGCCGCTGCCCTTGCGCTCGAGACGCTGCTTCTCCAGCTCCCAGGAGGACACGAGGCCGCCGCTGACACTGCGGGACAGGAACCGGTAGAGGGACTCGCCCATGCGCGCGCTGGCCGGGTCGGCGGGCGTCGCGACACGCGCATGGTGTCCGCGGTTGTGTTCGACGTGAAAATGGCCGTACAGGCTCTGCGCCAGAGCGATCTTGGCCAGCCAGCGCTCGGTGCTCTCCACCCGATGACCGAGCTCGTGCGCCGCGTTGATCCCGATGCCGGCGACGAGACCGACACTGACCGCGTACCCGATCTTGTCGACGGCGGACAGGGTGCCGAAGGTGACGAGGTAGCACGCGACACCGAGCCCCGCGTACTGCACCGGAAGGAACAGGAACGTGCACCACCGGTAGAAACGGTCGTGCTGCAGGTCCTGCACCTGCGCGTCGGACGGATTGTTGCCGTCCTCCCCCGCCAGCGCGTCGACCACGGGGATGACCAGGAAGAACAGCATCGCGCCGCTCCACCAGAAGGCCGACACCCCCGTGTGCAGAACCAGTTGGGACGGCAGCAGTGCCGAGGCGGGCGCCAAGATCCCCAGCAGCCAGAGCAGCTTCTTCGGGTCGTGCCACCGCCGCGCCATACGTCAACTCCTCGACATCGAGTGGACTCCGTGGCGGACTCGTGCCCACCGCAGAAACAAACTTTCGGTCTCGAATCCGAGTGTAGAGCAAGTAGCGCGACGGTCCGACGATCCGAATGGTGAGATCGGTCCGTTATCGGCGCGAAATATGGTGACTAGTGGGTGTCATCCGCATGCTGCCGGGCTCCGAGCACCGAGTGGCGGCGGCTGTAGCCGAAGTACACCACGACTCCGAGCGCCATCCAGACGACGAACCGCAGCCACGTCTCCACCGACAGGTTCAGCATCAGCCACACGCAGGCCAGCACGGCGAGGATCGGCACCAGCGGAACCAGGGGGACGCGGAAGCCGCGCTTCAGGTCGGGACGGGTTCGACGCAGGACGACGACACCGATGGAGACCAGGACGAAGGCGAACAGGGTGCCGATGTTGACCATCTCCTCGAGCGTCCCGATGGGGAAGAACGCCGCGAGAAGGCCGACCACGATGCCGACGAGCACGGTGATGCGCACCGGGGTGCCACGGCTCCCCGTCTTCGCGAGACGACGCGGCATCAGACCGTCGCGCGACATCGCGAAGAGCACGCGCGACTGTCCCAGCATGAGCACCATGACCACGGTCGTGAGTCCGGCCAGCGCACCGAAGGAGATCACCTTCGACGCCCAGGTGATGCCGTTAAGTTCGAACGCCGTGGCCAGGGTCGCGCCCTCGCCACCGAGTTCGGTGTACTTCACCATTCCGGTCAGCACCAGGGTGACCGCGACGTACAGGATCGTGACGATCAGGAGCGAGCCCAGGATTCCGCGCGGCAGGGCCTTCTGCGGATCGGACGCCTCCTCGGCCGTGGTGGCCACCACGTCGAAGCCGATGAACGCGAAGAACACGAGACTCGCGGCGGCCAGGAGTCCGTACCAGCCGAAGTTGCTGCCCTCGGCGCCGGTGACGAAGGAGAACAGCGACTGGGTGAGGCCCGACTCCTTCTCGGCGGGGACGGCGGGCGGGATGTAGGGCGAGTAGTTCGCCGCTTTGATGTAGAACGCTCCGACCACGACGATGAGCAGCACGACGCCCACCTTGATCGCGGTGATGACGAGGGAGACGCGCGAGGAGATCTTCACACCCGTCGCGAGCAGGACGGTGAGCACCGCGACGATGACCAGGGCACCCCAGTCGACGTCGAGTCCGCCGATGGACACCACGGGCGACGACGTCCCGAGTACCTCACCGAGGTACAGGGACCAGCCCTTCGCCACGACGGCCGACGCGAGGGCGAACTCCAGGATCAGGTCCCAGCCGATGATCCACGCGACGAACTCTCCGAAAGTGGCGTACGAGAACGTGTACGCGCTGCCCGCGACCGGCACCGTCGAGGCGAACTCGGCGTAGCAGAGCGCGGCGAGTCCGCACGCGATCGCGGCGAACACGAAAGCGAGCGAGACGGACGGGCCCGCGACGTTCCCGGCGGTGCGCGCCGTCAGGGTGAAGATGCCCGCACCCACGGCGACCGCGACACCGAAGACGGTGAGATCCCACGATGACAGGCTCTTGCGAAGTTTCGTGTCCGGCTCGTCCGTGTCGCGCATCGACTGCTCGATGGACTTCGTTCTGCGCAGACCGGTGTTGCGCGAACCGGGTGCGTCCTTGCCGTCGATGGTCACCGTCGAAACTCCTCACGTCCTCCGGGCGGCCGTCGACCGCCCGAGGTCATCGTCACACGAACACTGAACTAGGCGGGACGTATCCGCCAGCGTGTCGGGGCCGTCAGATCCCGCCGACGCCCGCCACGAACACGCGAGCCGAGTCGGTGAGAGCACACAGCTGCGGGTCCGGATCGGACGCGGCGATCCAGACGGCACTTCCCCGCTCCACGACCAGGGTGGACTCACCCGAGGAGACCTGTACCCGACCGTCGACACACAGGACGATGCGCGGCGCGGCGTCACCGTCGTGCGCGAGCGTCCACGGCTCACCGTCGCCGGACGCCGCGGACAATTCGACACCGACGAGTGCGAACTCCGGTGCCGGCGTGGGATAGCGCACCACGTGCGGACGGCTGGTGTCGGCGACGAGGACCGGTGAGTCGAGCGGCTCGAAGTCGAGCACCCGCAACAGTTCCGGGACGTCGACGTGCTTGGGCGTGAGTCCCCCACGCAACACGTTGTCCGAGTTGGCCATGATCTCCACCGCGGTTCCGCGCAGGTACGCGTGGAGGTTTCCGGCGTCCAGGTACAGAGCTTCGCCCGGCTGCAGCGTGACCCGGTTGAGCAGCAACGCCGCGAGCACGCCCGCATCGCCGGGGTAGTACTCCCCCAATTCCAGTGCGGTGCGCAGTTCCGGCACGAAGGTGCGGTCCCCGGTCTTCTCGGCACGTTCGAGAGCGCGGACGCACGCGTCCAGAACGGCCGGCAGCACGGAGTCCAACGCCCGCTGCGGCAGAGTGATCCATGAGGTGAAGAGGGTGCGCAGGCCGCTCGAATCCGGTTGCGCGGCAAGCATCTCGGTGTAGGGACGCAGCTCGTCCGCATCGAGCCGACCGAACAGCTCCACCGTCTCGGCGGGACTGCGGAACCCGGCGAGCGCGTCGAACTCCGTCAGGGCGACCACGAGCTCGGGCTTGTGGCTGGCGTCCTTGTAGTTCCGGACGGAGGCGTCGAGGGGCACGCCCGCGGCGTTCTCCCGTCGGAAACCCTCGCGCGCCTGGTCCGAGGAGGGGTGAGCCTGCAGCGACAGCGGCTCCTCGGCCGCCAGGAACTTCACGAGGAACGGCAGGCGCGGACCGTGCCGCTCCACCACACCGGTTCCGAGCAGTCCGGTCGGATCGGAGTCGATGGCCTCGAGAAGCGAGACCCGACCGCGCGGCGTGACGAGATGCGCCGGGTCGCCCGGATGAGCACCGAACCACAACTCCGCCTCGGGATGCCGGGTGGGTGCGGGCACGCCGCGCAGTTCGGCGAGAGCCGTGCGCGAACCCCACGCGTAGGACCGTGCTGTTCCGTCGAGGAGATTCACCGACCACCACCTGCCGTCGTCATCGCTGCGAACCCGGACACGGCTGGGGTCACTCCCTGCCTCCCGAGGCCTGAGAATTCGAGAGTTGGAGATAGGCCGCCGCGGCCTCGATCCGCACCGCCAGGACGAGCGCCCTGCGCAGCGACGCCCCGACCGGCGTCGTGGGACCGGGCACCGC
Source organism: Rhodococcus sp. MEB041 (assembly GCF_030208955.1). NCBI lineage: Bacteria > Bacillati > Actinomycetota > Actinomycetes > Mycobacteriales > Nocardiaceae > Rhodococcus > Rhodococcus sp. MEB041. The sequence continues at coordinate 900,406 of NZ_JARVSZ010000005.1, read as the reverse complement.
GGCGGGCGCGGGCGCCTCCAGATCCGTGCGGGGACCACCGTCGTCGTCGGCGCGCACCACGTCGACCTCACCCAGGACGGCCACCCGCCGGCGGACCAGACTGTCGTCGGGGTCGGTCGACACGGTGAACACCCGAACGGGATCGGCCGGGGGCGGACCGTCGAGTTGGTCGTCGTGGAACAGCGGGTCGTAGTCGACACTGCCGCTCTCGGCGGAGTCCCCACCGATCGCGCCGAGGTCGTGGATCACACCGACGGCATCGGAGAGTTCGGTGGCCGCCGCCACGACGCCCGCGGCCCGCAGCAGGGACGCGGCTCCGTGCCGGGCCACCTCGGTCGCCACCACGCCGTCACCGGTCATGAGGACCCGACGACCCGCCATCCGGGACGCCAGACCTTTCGCGGGATTCTGGAACACCTCGACGGACGCGTGGTGCCGCATGGCCTCCGCGTCCACCGCGTCGGCCACCGCGTCGAGGTCACCGACCGACGACGCCGGGTCCACCGCAGCGAGTACCGCGGCCATCACCGCGACGTGCCGGGCGTAGGAGTTGCGATCGAGGACACGGACTCGCGGCGGGAAGGACACCACCCGGCCGGCACCGGCGTCCGCGACAGGACCCTCGTCCGGTACGGCCACCACGACCTCGGCGCGCCGACGTACCCCGGCGGCGACGGACTCCGCGATGGCCGGATCGCCGGCGTCGTCGCCGGCCACGACCACGACGTCCAGGGGTCCGACCCACGGCGGGGTCGCGGCGAGCGAGACGACCGGCACGCCGGCGGTCGGAGCGAGGACCGCGGCGACCAGCGCCGACGCCCTCCGGGCGGGACCGGACGCGGCGACGAGCACGACACTGCGGGGACGCAGACCGTCCAGCGGCGCCAGCAGGCCCTCGCGGACGGCGGACGCGGTGGCGCGGATCTGTGCGCCGGCCAGCGCGGCGGAGTGCAGTGCGCCCAACGAGTCCGCAGCCAGTATCGCGCTCGCGTCGTCGAGATCGACGTACGCCGAAGGAGCAGTCATGGGCACCTCACCCGCCTCTCTCGTTCCGTATCCCCCACTATGTCAGTCCGCAACCGTCACGCGCGGACGATGCTCAGGATCTCCGTCGTCAGGCGGTCCACGTCCTCGGGGGTGCGTGCCTCGACATTGAGTCGGAGCAGGGGCTCGGTGTTGGAGGCGCGGAGGTTGAACCACGCGCTGTCACCGAGATCGACCGTCACACCGTCCAGTTCGTCGGTGGAGACGGTGCGATCGGCAAACGCCGCGACCACCGCGGCGGTGCGCTCACGAGCGTCGGCCACCGTCGAGTTGATCTCGCCCGATGCCGCGTACACCTCGTACTTGCGCATCAGGGCGGACAACGGCTCGTCCTGTGTCCCGAGCGCGGCGAGCACGTGCAGCGCTGCGAGCATGCCCGAATCGGCGCCCCAGAAGTCGCGGAAGTAGTAGTGCGCCGAGTGCTCGCCGCCGAACACCGCGCCGGTCTCGGCCATCAGTGCCTTGATGAACGAGTGGCCGACCCGGGTGCGCACGGCGGTACCGCCGAGCAGCTCCACCAACTCGGGCACCGACCGTGAGGTGATGAGGTTGTGGATGATGGTCGATGAGGGGTGCTTGCCCAGCTCCCGCTCGGCCACCAGCGCGGTGATCGCGGACGGTGAGACGGGCTCGCCGCGCTCGTCCACCACGAAGCAGCGGTCCGCGTCGCCGTCGAACGCGAGGCCGATGTCCGCGCCCGTCTCGGTGACGAACTTCTGCAGATCGACGAGGTTCGCCGGCTCCAGCGGGTTCGCCTCGTGGTTGGGGAACGTGCCGTCGAGTTCGAAGTACAGGGGGTGCACGGTCACCGACGTCGGGTCCAGGACCGCGGGCACCGTGTGCCCGCCCATGCCGTTGCCGGCGTCCACCGCGACCGACAGCGGACGGATGTCGCTGATGTCCACGAGGTCGCGCACGAACGTGGCGTAGTCCGCGAGCACGTCCTGCTCGCTGATCGTGCCCGGCGCACCGTCGAACGTCGGGACGCCGTCGATGATCTCGGCAGAGATGGTGGCGAGTCCCGAGTCCTGGCCGACGGGCTTCGCGCCGGCCCGGCACAGCTTGATCCCGTTGTACTTCGCCGGGTTGTGGCTGGCGGTGAACATCGCACCGGGGCAGTCGAGCCGACCGGAGGCGAAGTAGAGCTGGTCGGTCGACGCGAGGCCGATGAGAACGACGTCGAGACCCTGTGAGGTCACCCCTCGCGCGAAGGCGGCCGACAGTGCGGGAGACGAGTCGCGCATGTCGTGCCCGACCACGACGCGCTGCGAGACGCCCTCGCCGCGTACGAGTCTCGCGAAGGCGGCCCCCACGTCGGCGACGAAGTCCTCGTCGATCTGCTCTCCGACGACACCGCGCACGTCGTACGCCTTGATGACGCTGTGAACCAGGTCAGCTGGTCGGGCCACTGCACACTCCTGCATCTGGGACGAACCGGACGGATCACGCACGACGACGAGTCGGCGAGACCATGCTGGGAGCCTAGTGCCCGGGGGCGACGCGCGAGCAGTCCTGCAGCCCGACGCCGCGCGCAGGAACAGTCGTTCAGCTGGTGGGGTCGGGAAGAACGCGCAGATGTCCGCGTCGACCCGTGCGTGTCGGCGCGGCGGCCGGTACGTCGGCGGAGGTGCGCGTGTCGAACGACGAACCACGTCGACCGAGGGACGGAGCGGGACGCTCACGCGCACCGGCCTCGCGGACGGCCTCGGCGAGTGCGGTCAGATCGTCGTCGTCGGGGCTGGACGTGGAGAACCCACCCTCGTAGCGCACCATCTCCCACCCCTTGGGGGCGGTGATCGACGAACCGTGCACCTCGCACAGATCCCAGGAATGGGGCTCGTCCACGGTGGCGAGAGGTCCGACGACGGCGGTCGAGTCGGAGTACACGTACGTCAACGTCGCGACGGCCGGTCTCTTGCATCCCGGTCGGCAGCATCCCCGCACAGCTCTCACAGGTCGAACCCTAGCGCGTGTCCTCCGGCGTGCCTCGCAGGACACGGTCGTAGCATGGGCGCGTGTCGTTCACCGGATCCTCTCAACCCCGCGGCCGCGCCGGCGGCCGTCCCGGACGGGAACATCGGGCGTCCAGCTCGCGGTCCGCGGCGCGGCGGGGTCGCGGAATGCGCGGCACCCTGTTCCCCGACACGGTGCCCGCACGCAGGTCTCGCGCCGAGAAGTTCGATGCGGCGGTGCTGGACGCGTTCGCCGAGATCGACCGCAAGTGGCACGACCGGCTGACGAAACTGGACATCGCCGTCGACGACGTGCCGAAGATCCGTGCGGTGGACCCGGAATCGGTGAACTGGCCACCCGAGGTCGTGGCCGAGGGCCCGGTGCCGTTGTCGAGACTCGTTCCGGCGGGAGTGGACACGCGCGGAGCGACGACGCGGGCTCGGATCGTGCTGTTCCGTCGGCCCCTCGAGCGGAGAGCACACGACTCGCTGGAGCTGACGGACCTGGTGCACGACGTGTTGGTGGAGCAGGTGGCGACCTACCTGGGGGTCACGCCCGAGGTGGTCGACCCCGACACCGAGGACGACTGACACCCCGGCGCCTGCAGCGCGTCGTTCGGCGGCTGCGGTGACGCGACGCGTCAGATGATGCCGCGCTTGAGGCGGCGACGTTCGCGCTCGGACAGCCCACCCCAGATGCCGAACCGCTCGTCGTGCGCCAAGGCGTACTCGAGGCAGTCGTCCTTCACCTCGCACCCGAGGCAGATGCGCTTGGCCTCGCGCGTCGAGCCGCCCTTCTCCGGGAAGAACGCCTCGGGATCGGTCTGAGCGCACAGAGCGCGCTCCTGCCACTGATCCTCGAGCGGATCCATGTCGCCCGGCACCAGACTCAGATGCAGTGCGGGCGCAGGCATTCCGAGGCTCGTGAGCGGCGGGTCGACGTCGTCGACCGAAACGTCCTCCGGGTCGATCCCGTCCACGGGGTCCGCCGGGGCGTCCTCCGTCACGGCATCCACGTGCAGTACGTCGTCGAGTTCCCCGACGGGGGACTCCTGTCGACCGAGGTCGTGGTGTTGTTCCGGCATCACGTCCGCCTCCTCACCTGTTCGAGCGCAGTTGTTGTCGGTCACTTGTGTCGATGATCGACCGCGAAGCCGGATCGAAGAGCGAAGCCTCGTGTCACCATGGGACGTGACGCTGCGGAACGCAGCGCGCGAACTCGTGTCGACTCATGGGAACACGTGTTCGAACGGTGGTTCGCTACAAGCGATTCCGCTGTTCGAACCGTTAATGACATGACTGTGATTAGACACGCCGCGGTGTGTCGCGGTCAAGCGGACCGCTCGATTTGCAATACCATCCGATCTCCGGTTTTCCCGGAAGGCGAGACTTCCCCGGTGTTTCGCGTCGGACACGCCGTGATTCGCGCCCACCGGCCCGATCGCGCCGACGGCGACCGCCTAGGGTCGAGGGTCATGAAGGTGACTGTGGTGGTGGGCGGCGTCGGTGGCGCGCGGTTCCTCCAGGGGGTTCGAGAACTGCTGGGGCCGGACGGCGACGTCACGGCCGTGGTGAACGTCGGCGACGACGTCTGGATGCACGGCCTGCGCATCACACCCGACCTCGACACCTGCATGTACACGCTCGGCGACGGCATCGACACCGAGCGCGGCTGGGGTCGACGCGACGAGACGTGGAGCGTCAAGGAGGAACTCGCGGCGTACGGGGCCCACCCGGACTGGTTCGGGCTCGGGGACCGCGACATCGCGACGCATCTGATCCGGACGCGCATGCTCCGCACCGGGTACCCGCTGTCCGCAGTCGTGGAGGCCCTGTGCGACAGGTGGTCTCCGGGTGTCCGCCTGCTGCCCGTCACGGACGACCGCAGCGAGACCCACGTGGTGATCACCGATCCCGACGACGGCACCGACAAGGCCGTTCATTTCCAGGAGTGGTGGGTGCGCTACCGCGCTGCTGTGACGACTCACAGTTTCGCGTACGTCGGAGCGGACAAGGCGACCCCGGCGGACGGCGTCGTCGAGGCGATCGAGACCGCGGACGCGGTACTGCTCGCACCGTCCAACCCGGTGGTCAGCATCGGCGCCGTCCTGGCGGTGCCCGGCATCCGCTCCGCACTGCGCACCACACCCGCGAAGGTCGTCGGGCTCTCCCCCGTCATCGACGGCAAGCCGTTGCGCGGCATGGCCGACGAGTGCCTGTCCGTCATCGGTGTGGAGACGACGGCCGAGGCCATCGGCCGCCACTACGGCGCCCGCTCGGCGGCGGGCATCCTCGACGCCTGGCTGATTCACGAGACCGACACCGCCGACGTTCCCGGCGTGGACGTGCGCGCGGTACCTCTGCTCATGACCGAGCCCGCGGTGACCGCACGGATGGCGCGCGCCGCGCTCGAGGCAGCGGGCGTCCTGTGACCCGATCCGACGGTCCCGGCGATCATGCACCGGGCGGTTCGATCGAGGTGATTCCCGTCGCGGGACTCCCCGAGTTCCGGCCGGGCGACGACCTGGTGGCAGCAGTCGCCACGGCAGCACCGTGGCTCGCCGACGGCGATGTCCTGGTGGTCACGAGCAAGATCGTCTCCAAGGTCGAGGGACGCCTGGTGACCGCGCCGACCGACCCGGAGGCGCGGGACGCACTGCGCCGCATCCTCGTCGAGCAGGAGGCCGTGCGCGTCCTCGCCCAGCGCGGTCGCACGCTCATCACCGAGAACCGCCTCGGCATCGTGCAGGCCGCGTCCGGCATCGACGGATCCAACGTGTCGACGGACGAGTTGGCCCTGCTCCCCGAGGATCCCGACGCGTCCGCCCGGGCACTGCGCGACGGTGTACGCCGTTCGCTGGGCGTGGCCGTCGCCGTCGTCGTCACCGACACGATGGGCCGCGCGTGGCGGAACGGCCAGACGGACAACGCGATCGGATCGGCCGGGTTGCCCGTCCTGCACGCGTACGCCGGTGGTCGCGACGCGCAGGGCAACGAGCTGATGGTCACCGAGGTCGCGCTCGCGGACGAGCTGGCGTCCGCTGGGGATCTGGTGAAGGGCAAGCTCGGCTCGGTTCCCGTCGCCGTGGTCCGGGGTCTGCACTACGCCGACGACGGCTCCTCCGCCCGCGATCTGGTGCGTCCGGGCGAGGACGACCTCTTCTGGTTGGGAACGCAGGAGGCGCTGCGACGAGGTGCACTCGGCGCGGTACCCGCCCGTCGCTCGGTACGCGAGTTCGACTCGGCCCCGGTCGATCCCGCTGTCGTCGAGGCCGCCGTGGCGGACGCCGTCACCGCGCCGGCTCCCCATCACTCTCACCCGATGCGCTACGTCGCCGTCCGGACACCGACGGTGCGCACCGCACTGCTCGATGCGATGGCAACGCGGTGGCGCGCCGATCTCGAGGGAGACGGACGGACCGCGGACTCGATCGAGGCCCGTCTGGCACGCGGTGATCTGCTGCGCACCGCGCCGGAACTGATTCTGGCGTTCGCGGTGCTCGACGACGCGCACGACTATCCGGACGCGGAACGGCAGTCCGCGGAGACCGTCATGTTCACGGTGGCGGCCGGCGCGTCGGTGCAGGCGTTCCTGGTGTCCCTCGCGGCGCGCGGCCTCGGCAGTTGCTGGGTCGGGTCGACCATCTTCGCCGCCGACACCGTGCGCGAGACGCTCGATCTGCCCGCCGACTGGCATCCCGTCGGGGCCGTCGCCGTCGGGCACCCGCTCACTCCCCCGTCGCCCCGCGCGCCGACGCCGCCCGGCTCCGCGTTCCGAGAACTGTGAGGAACCGTCCGTGAGCGCCGAGAGCCTCCACGAGTCCGCGAGAGAACTGCTCCGTTCCTGGTCGACCATCGAGCCGCACGACGACTCGATGCGCCACACGATGCTGGCGTTCCTCGACAGTGCGCCGCGTGGCTGTCTCCGCGAGAACGTGGCCGGTCACGTCACCGCGTCGGCGCTGGTGCTGGATCGGAGTGGGTGCCACGTGCTCCTGACGCTGCACCCGCGGGTCGGACGATGGCTCCAACTGGGCGGACACTGCGAGGTCGACGACGAGACCGTCCGGGACGCGGCTCTCCGCGAGGCGCGTGAGGAGAGCGGCATCGACGACCTGGTTCTCGAGCCGGAGCTGCTCTCCGTTCACACACACCCGATCACGTGTTCGCTCGGCGAGCCGACGCGCCATCTCGACCTGCGCTTCGTCGTACGCGCTGCGGACGGTGCACACATCGTCCGCAGCGCGGAGTCGAACGACCTGCGGTGGTGGCCCGTCGACGACCTCCCCGACGGGGAGGCGGGCGCCGAACGAGACGCGTTGCAGGACATGATCTCCCGCGCGGCGGCTCGCTGAGCCTCGGGCGCCCTGGATTCTCGGACGCCCTGGATTCTCGGACGCCCTGGATCCTCAGACGTCGGTCGAGAAGCGCACTCCACCGTCGGGCAGCGTCACTCCGGGCCACACCCGGGCGCCGCGGAGCAGCTCGCACCGCGCGCCGATGTTGGCTCCGTCGCCGATGACGGCGTCGCGCACGAGTGCCCGCGGTCCGATGCGCGCACCGAATCCGAGGATCGATCGTTCGACCACCGCGCCGGCCTCGACCACGGCACCGTCGAAGAGGACGGCACCGTCGAGACGGGCGCCCGCTCCCACCTCGGCGCCGCGTCCGACGACCGTGCCGCCGATCAGCAGCGCGCCGGGCGCGACGCCCGCGCCGGGATGGACCAGCGACTCGCCCCGCGTCCCCGTCAGCGCAGGCGACGGTGCGATTCCGCGCACGAGGTCGGCGGAGCCCTTCACGAAGTCCTCCGGCGTACCCATGTCGCGCCAGTAGGCGGCGTCGACGTGTCCGAAGACTCGCTTGTCCTCGGCCAGCAGTGCGGGGAACACCTCACGCTCGACGGACACCGGACGATCGGACGGGATCTTCTCGATGATCTCCCGCTTGAACACGTAGCAGCCGGCGTTGATCTGGTCCGTCGGCGGATCCTGGGTCTTCTCGAGAAACGCGGTGACGCGGCCGGACTCGTCGGTGGGCACGCAGCCGAACGCACGCGGGTCACCGACGCGGACGAGGTGCAGGGTGACGTCCGCCTCGGTGGTGCGGTGGGTGTCGAGCACGCCGCGCAGATCGGTACCGCCCAGCACGTCACCGTTGAAGACCATGACGTTGTCGGCGCGGAGCCGGGGCAGGACGTTGCGGATACCGCCGCCGGTGCCCATCGGCTCCTCCTCGAACACGTACTCGAGCTCGAGGCCGAGTGCGCTGCCGTCACCGAAGTGCTGCTCGAACACCTCCGACTTGAAGGACGTGCCGAGTACGACGTGGTCGATCCCGGCGTCCTTGATGCGCGCCAGGAGATGGGTGAGGAACGGCAGACCTGCCGTGGGCAGCATCGGCTTGGGGGCGGAGAGCGTGAGCGGACGCAGTCGCGTGCCCTTTCCTCCGACCAGAACTACGGCATCGGTCGCCGGAGCAGTCATCGCGTATCGCCTTTCTCAGAAACTTCTCACGTGCTCGAACCTGACCCCACCGTGTCGTCGCGTTGCCGCAGTGCGGCAGTCACGACCACCCTGGACCGCAACGCCAGTCCGGCGCGCAACGTCCACCGGAGAGGAGCTTGCCATCTCCGCGGGTGTCTATCAGCTTGGAAGCGATAGGCGCTGCGGTGGTGCGCCGGCAACATCGACTCCGGATGACGCCCCGCGGCATGACCTTTGGCGTGCGTCACGACGGCCGTGGGCACGTAGATGTTGGTCCAGCCCGCTCGTCCGAGGCGATCTCCGAGATCGACGTCCTCCATGTACATGAAATACCGGGAATCGAACCCGTCCACCGAGTCGAACGCGGCACGGCGCAGCAACAGACACGAGCCGGACAGCCACCCGACCGACCGCTCGCTGACCTCGTCGTTGTCCTGCCGGTAGCGCTGCGTCCACGGATTCGACGGCCACACCGAACCGAGCAGTGCGTGCAGCGACCCGGACGTGAGATCGGGAACGCGGCGGGCTGACGGGTAGCGCGAACCGTCCGGCTCGAGGATGAGGGGCCCGAGCGACCCGGCCCGCGGATGCCGTTCGGCGGCCGCCAGCAGCTCGTCGATCGACCCGGGGCCGAACTGGACGTCGGGATTGACGACCATGACGAACTCGGTGGCCGGATCCACCTCGGCGACAGCGCGATTGGCGGCGCCGCCGTAGCCTATGTTCGCTCCGGTGCGCAGCAGTCGGACGTGGTCGTATGCGGCCTCGGCCGCCTCGGGCGCGCCGTCGGTGGACCCGTTGTCCGCGAGAATCACCGACACCGGCCGCGTCGTCGCATCCCGCAGGGACTCGAGGAATGCGTCGAGGTGCTCGCCGGGCGAATAGGTCACCGTCACGACGGCCAGGGGGGCACTCACGCCGGTCACCCTACTGGGCGGCTCCGGGCGGGTCCGCGACCGCCCGAGCCGCCAGCGCGGCCGTCAGGGCGTCGCGCCAGGGCCGCAGCGGGGTCAGCCCGGCACCCTTCCAGGCCGCGGGCGAGAGCACCGAGTAGGCGGGACGCGGCGCCGGCCGCACGTAGCGATCACTGCCGCACGGGTGAACACGGTCGGGATCGGCGCCCACGGTCTCGAAGGTCGCCCGAGCGAGATCGAACCAGGACGCCGTGCCGGCGTTGGTGGCGTGCAGAATTTGCGGCAGCGCTCGCGGCGACGTCGCCGCCTCGAGGAGCGCGTCCGCGAGATCACCCGAGTACGTCGGCGAACCCACCTGGTCGTTCACGACGTCGAGGGTCTCCCGCTCGGCCTCGAGCCGGAGCATCGTGGCGACGAAGTCGGAGCCGGTGCCGGTGTAGACCCACGCGGTCCGCACGATCGTCGCGGACGGCAACGCCTCCAGGACCGCCCGTTCCCCTGCCAGCTTGGTGCGCCCGTAGGCCGTCGCCGGCGCGGTGGGATCGTCGGGTTCGTACGGGGTCCGCGCGTCTCCGGCGAACACGTAGTCGGTCGAGACGTGCACGAGACCTGCACCGACCTCGGCGCACCGCTCGGCGAGCAGGCGCGGTCCCACCTCGTTCAGCAGTGCGGCGCGGTCCTCCTCGGTCTCCGCCGCGTCGACCGCCGTGTGCGCTGCGCAGTTGATCACCACGGTGCCCGGCACGACGGCGGCGGCGATCGACTCAGGATCCGTGATGTCGAGGTCGGCTGATCCGAAGCCGAGCACGCGGGCCCCGCGGTACCCGTCCCGCGCGCGGTCGACGAGTCGGCGACCGAGCTGACCTCCGGCTCCGGTCACCACGATCGTCCTGTCCGAACTCTGCTCTGCGTCGGTGGTCACAGCGACAGAGTGTGGCACGCCGTGGCGGGTTGCGCGGAGCACGGCGACCCTGCCGTTAGCCTGGGGATCGTGACGGATTCTGTGACGGGCCCCGGGACACCGCGCGATCCGTACAGACCTCGGACACAGCGCGGTGCGCAGCGGCGACCCGATTCTCGCGAGTCGGAACCGGGTGCGCGGCGCTCCTCCACCCGCTCCGACCGGGGGCGTCGACCTCCGACCAGCCACCGCCCCTCGCGGACGCCGGGGCACTCCAACGCCGGCCGGATAGCCGTCGCACTGTTCTCCGCCGGCGCGTTGCTGGTGACGGGTGTGGCATGGCAGAGCATCGACTCGCTGCGCAGCAACCTCGCGACGGTGTCGAACCTCGATCTCGGCGACGGGGCCGACGGTGCGGTCGACATCCTGCTCGTGGGCACCGACAGCAGGACCGACGCGCACGGCAACGCGCTCTCGCAGAACGAGCTCGACTCGCTCCGCGCCGGCGACGAGGTGGCCAACAACACCGACACCATCATTCTGATCCGCGTTCCCAACGACGGATCGTCCGCGTCGGCGATCTCCATCCCGCGCGACGCCTACGTGAACGTGCCCGGCATCGGCGACAGCAAGATCAATGCCGCGTACGGAGCCACCAAGGAGGAGAAGCGCCTCGAACTCGTCGAGAGCGGGGTGCCCGACGCCGAGGCCGACAGCGAGTCGACGCTCGCGGGCCGCAAGGCGCTCATCGACTCCGTCGCGGGCCTCACCGGCGTGACGGTCGATCACTACGCCGAGGTCGGGCTGCTCGGATTCGTCCTGCTCACCGATGCCGTCGGCGGCGTCGACGTGTGTCTGAACGCGCCGGTCGACGAGCCCCTCTCGGGCGCGCGCTTCGCGGCCGGGCAGCAGACGCTCTCGGGTGCCGACGCACTCAGCTTCGTGCGCCAGCGCCACGATCTCCCCCGTGGCGATCTCGACCGCATCGTCCGTCAGCAGGTGTTCATGGCGTCGCTGGTCCGCAAGGTGCTCAGCGCCCGCACGCTCAGCAACCCCGGCACGTTGGGGCAGCTCGGGTCGGCCGTGCAGCGCTCCGTCACCATCGACGACGACTGGGACGTCCTCGACTTCGCCACGAAGTTGCAGGACGTCGCCGGCGGCGCGGTCACCTTCGACACCATTCCCGTCGCGGACATCAACGGCGTCACCGACTACGGCGAGTCGATCGTCGCGGTCGACCCCGTCGAGGTCCAGACGTGGGTGCGAGGCCTGATCGGCGACGCGGCGCCGTCCGAGAGCGTGACGCCGACGCCCACCGTTCCCGACATCGACGCCTCGAGTGTCACCGTGGACGTCGCGAACGACAGCGGCGTCGACGGTCTGGCGTCCTCGGTCTCCGACACTCTGTCGGGCGAGGGCTTCGTTCCGGGCGAGGTCGGCAACAACGAGGGTGCGAGCGTCGACCGGACCACCGTGTACGCCGCGTCGTCGGACGGTGACGCCGCGGCGGCCGTCGCCGCGCGGGTGGGCACCGACCGGACCGAGACCGACGACTCGCTGCCGTCCGGGACCGTGCGCGTCGTGCTGGCCTCCGACTACTCCGCTCCCGCGGCGGCGGGCTCACTTCCGGCCGGTGTCTCGCCCGCAGGCGACACCGCCACCCCGGCTCCCGCGGCGGCCGACCCGATCGACGCCGGGTCCACGGGCCCCCAGTGCGTCAACTGATCGGGCCCGTTCGGAAGAATGTCGTCGATGACCTCAGGTGGCACGACGCTCACGGACGCGCTTCTCGGACCCATCCTCGCGGCGGACGCGGCGGGACCGCGCATCACCTACTACGACGACTCGACCGGTGAGCGCATCGAGTTGTCCGCGCTGACTCTGGCCAACTGGGCCGCGAAGACGGCCAACTTCCTCCGCGACGAGCTCGGTGTGTCGCCCGGCGACGTCGTCAGCGTCGTGCTTCCCGCGCACTGGCAGACCGCCTCGGTGCTGCTCGGCGCGTGGTGGGTCGGCGCCGAGGTGACTCTCCGGCCCGATCCGGACGCGGCGGTCGCACTGGTGACCGCCGCGGGTGTGGAGACCGCCGACGCCGGTGAGGTGGCCGCGCTGTCGCTCGACCCGTTCGGTCGGCCCGTCGACGACCTCCCCCTCGGAGTCACCGACTACGCGACGTCGGTTCGCGTGCACGGCGATCAGTTCGTTCCCGTCGGCGCCGGTCCGGCCCTGGAGGGTCGCTCCGTCCAGGACGTCCTGACCGATGCACAGGGCCGCGCAACAGCGCGCGGACTGTCGGCGACGGACCGGGTTCTCGCGACCGGGTCGTGGGACGACGCCGACGGACTGCTCGACGGTCTCGTCGCGGTGCTCGCGGCCGGCGCGTCACTGGTTCAGGTGACCGCGCTGGACCCGGCGGCACTCGATCGCCGCGTCGCCACGGAGAAGGTCACGACGGTCCTCGAGTGAGATAGCCCCCGTCGCCGAGTCCGGCCTCCACCTCGAAGCGGTTGGCGGCGCCCGGCCGGCGCATCTCCTCCACCAGGTACCGGATCGCGAACGAGAACCCGTGGCGGGCCCACTGGTCGGCGTGCACGGACTCGTGGCGCAGCATCGCCCGCCGTCGACGGGGATCGACGAGCGCGTGTCCGGTGAGGAACGCTCCGCCGAAACACGTCCCGCCGCGGGCGTATCCGCCTCGCATCGCCTCGCACACGATCAGGTTCGACGACGCGTCGTACGAGATCCGCGAGCGCCACAGACGAGCCCAGGTGAGCGCCGTGGCCGTGACGACGAGCGACTGGATGCTGCCGCGCGACACCCGTCGCAGCGGGCTCGACCCCCGCGGACCGGAGGACGTCACACCGAGCTCCCACCCGACGCCGCCCACACGAGAGCCAGTCCACCGGCGCAGGCCAGGACGGAGGCGATCACGGTGGTCCCCGCGTTCGCCGCGGCCGCCCGGTGCCGACCCTCCTGCACGAGTCGGACCGTCTGCACGCTCGCGGTGCTGAACGTGGTGTACCCGCCGCAGAACCCGGTGCCGGCGACGGCCTGCCACTCGGCGGGCCGGCCGGCGAACAGCACGAGCCCGGCCAGGATGCCGAGAAGGAACGACCCACTGACGTTGACGATCAGAGTCCCCAGGGGGAACGGCCGACCGAAACGAGCCGTCACCTCGCCGTCGACGACGAAGCGGACCACCGCCCCGAGCGCACCCGCGAGCAGCACCGCGGCGACCGTCATGTGCGTGGCCTCCGATGGAGGGTGCCACCGGTCACGATGCCCGCCCAGGCACAGATCAGTCCCGCCACGACTCCGACGGCGGCGTAGGTCAGTGCAGTCGTCGGTGCGCCGTCCCGGACGAGCTCGACCGTCTCGAGGGCGAACGTGCTGTAGGTCGTGAACGCGCCACAGAAGCCGGTGCCCGCCACCAGGCGCACCCACCGACGCCGCCCGACGTCCGGTCCCGAGCGCGCCAACGCTTCCAGCAGCAGACCGAGGACGAACGCACCGCTCAGGTTGATCAGGAACGTGGCCCACGGCCATCCCGTTCCGGAGTGCGGCACCCAGGACTCCCCTGCGTAGCGGGCACCCGTCCCCGCGGCACCGCCGACGACGACCGCGGCCAGGGCAGCGGGCGTGCGGTGCAGAGGACGGACCGAGTCCGCGGACGCGGTCATTCCAGCAGACTGCGACGCAGCGCCTCGTCCTTGTCCAGCACCATCTGCTCGAGTCCGCGCTGGAACTCGGCCATCCGTCCACGCAGCTGCGGATCGGCGGCACCGAGAATGCGCACGGCGAGCAGACCGGCGTTGCGTGCGCCGCCGATGGAGACCGTCGCGACGGGAACCCCCGCCGGCATCTGGACGATCGACAGGAGCGAGTCCATCCCGTCGAGGTACTTGAGGGGAACCGGGACACCGATGACGGGGAGCGGCGTCGCGGAGGCCACCATGCCCGGCAGGTGAGCGGCACCGCCGGCGCCGGCGATGATCACCTCGATTCCGCGGTCCGCCGCGTCCCGCGCGTAGTCGAGCATGCGCTGCGGCGTCCGGTGCGCGGAGACCACGCCCACCTCGAAGCGGACGCCGAACTCGGCGACCGCCAGGGCGGCGGCCTCCATCACCGGCCAGTCCGAGTCGCTGCCCATGATGATGCCGACCCGGACGGCCGTGCTGTTGCTGTTCTCATCCATGATGCGGATCCCATCCGTCGGTCCAGACGCCGTGCGAGAGCCAGTGCGCGGCACGCTCGGCACGCTCCCGGACCTCGGCGACGTGCTCGGCATCAGACGCGGAGCCGTTCCGCGGGCCCACGATGTTGACGTGGCCGATCTTGCGGTCCTTGCGCTCACCCTTGTCGTAGAGGTGCACCTTGGCGTCGGGCATCCGCGCGAACAGGTGATGCACCCGCTCGTCCATGGTCGAGGACGGCTGCTCCTCGGCGCCGAGGACGTTGGCCATGACGGACACCGGCGCGAGAGGCGCGCAGTCACCGAGGGGATAGTCGAGCACCGCGCGCAGGTGCTGCTCGAACTGCGAGGTCCGGGCACCGTCCTGCGTCCAGTGGCCCGAGTTGTGCGGGCGCATTGCGAGTTCGTTGATCGACAGGGTGCCGTCGACCTTCTCGAACAGCTCCACGGCCATGACTCCCACCACACCCAGCTCGGACGCGATGCGGAGCGCGATGTGCTCGGCGTCCGCAGCCAGGTCCTCGGACAGGCAGGGGGCGGGTGCGATGACGACGGCGCACTGTCCGGACCGCTGCACGGTCTCGACGACGGGCCAGGTCGCTCCCTGCCCGAACGGGGACCGCGCGACCATCGCCGAGAGTTCGCGCGCCATGTCGACACGCTGTTCCGCCATCAGCGGCACTCCGGCGGCGAGCTGGTCGGACACCACGGTGCGCGCCTCGTCGGCGTCGTCGGGCATCCAGACGCCGCGACCGTCGTAGCCGCCGCGCACGGCCTTGATCACGATGCGCCAGTCGTGGGCGTCACCGAAGGCGACGACGTCCTCGACGGACGCCACCTCCGTGAAATCCGGTACCGGTAGTCCCAGTTCCCGCAGGCGAACGCGCATCCGCAGCTTGTCCTGCGCGAAGATCAGCGCCTCGGGAGGCGGCTGGACGTTGACGCCCTCGGCGACGAGGACGTCGAGATGCTCGGTGGGGACGTGTTCGTGATCGAACGTCAGTGCGTCGGCACCGGCGGCGACCGCACGCAGTGCCGCGAGATCGGTGTGCTCGCCGAGCACCACGTCGGCGCTCACCCGAGCCGCCGGATCGTTCTCCCCGGCCGCGAGCACGCGCAGGGTCTGACCCAGCTCGATCGCGGCCTGGTGGGTCATCCGTGCGAGCTGTCCTCCGCCGACCATCGCGACGACGGGCAGGGACGAGGTGCGCTGCCGCGGCGGGTCGGTGCGCGGGGTCTGCTGGGGGATGTCCGAATTCACGGTGTCTCCTGCTGTCACGCCGCTCATCGTGTCACGAGTCCGATTAGTGTTTGGTCACTGCTCTTCGTAAAGTGGGTCACCGTGCCTCTGATCGACCGTGTGGTTGCCGGTATCCCGCAGCCGTTCCGAAGCATCGCCCTCCGCCACTCCGAACTGATCAAGTTCGCGATCGTCGGCGCGACCACGATGGTGTTCGACCTCGCGATCTTCTACTCACTGAGCCTCACCGTGCTCGAGTCGAAGCCCGTCGTCGCCAAGATCTTCTCCGGCGTGATGGCGACGATTCTCAGCTACATCCTCAACCGCGAGTGGTCGTTCAAGAACCGTGGTGGCCGCGAGCGTCATCACGAGGCGCTGTTGTTCTTCACCATCAGTGGCATCGGCGTCATCCTCGCCGCCGCTCCGCTCTGGATCGCGAACAACGTCTTCGACATCCGCGAGGGACAGACCACCCTCACCGCGTTGATCATCATCGACTTCGTCCTCAACTACGTCATCGGCAATCTGCTGCAGATGGTCTTCCGATTCTGGGCACTGCGTCGCTTCGCGTTCCCGGACGAGAACGGCCGCGGAATCATCGCGAATCCGCTGATCGAGGACGAGCCGGACCCCGATCTCGATCCCGACGTCGACCCGGACGACGAGCAGACGCAGTTCATGGGTCACAGCTGACGCGACGCGTCAGGCCACCTCTCCTCACCCACCCGGCGACGGGCCCGCTGGTGCTCTGCCGCTCAGCGGCGACAATAAGTCGACTATTGTCATATCCGGATACACATGGTTTAGTTCTGTCATCCCACTCGTCAGAACCATCCCAGCACCGAGGCGGTAGTCGTCATGAGCGTTCGCGACACGATCATCACGAGAACACAGGCACTGGTCCCGATGGAGCGTCAGATCCAGGGACTGCATCTGTGGCAGCGCGCGAAGAGGCTCGTGGTGAGCGACGGGCAGCCGCACTTCCGTGAGTCCGCGATCCCCGACGTGGCGGAGCTGGATCTGACCGAGATCGATGTCAGCAACCCGTTCCTGTGGCGGCAGGGATCGTGGGAGGCCTATTTCCGGAGACTGCGAGACGAGTCGCCCGTGCACTTCCGGGCCGACAGCGCGTTCGGGCCGTTCTGGTCCGTCACGCGCTACGACGACATCGTCGCAGTCGACCGGGAGTTCGAGACGTTCTCGGCGGAACCGCAGATCATCCTGGGCACACCGCCGGAGGGCCTCGACATCGAGATGTTCATCGCGATGGACCCGCCGCGCCACGATCAGCAGCGCGCCGCGGTGCAAGGCGTCGTCGCACCTCGGAATCTGGAGGAGATGGAGGGTCTCATCCGCTCGCGGGTCGCGGAGGTCCTCGACGAGCTCCCGGTGGGCGAGCCCTTCGACTGGGTCGACCGGGTCAGCATCGAGTTGACCTCGCGGATGCTCGCGACGCTGCTCGACTTCCCGTACGAGGAACGACGGAAGTTGGTCGAGTGGACCGATCTGGTGGCCGCGAGCGCGTCGGCCACCGGCGGGTCCACCGACACGGACGCGGCGTATCGGGCCGCGGCGGAAGCAGCGCGCAGTTTCAGTGCGCTGTGGCACGACAAGGCGGCGCGCCTCGCAGCCGGCGAGAAGCCCGGGTACGACCTCATCACCCTCATGCAGCTCTCCGAGGACACGAAGGACCTGATCGACCGCCCGATGGAGTTCCTGGGCAACATCGTCCTGCTCGTCGTCGGCGGCAACGACACCACCCGCAATTCGATGACGGGCGGACTGCTGGCCCTGAACCAGTTCCCGGAGCAGTTCGATCGCCTGCGCGCCGATCCGGGCCTGGTACCGAAGATGGTCCACGAGATCCTGCGGTGGCAGACGCCCCTCGCCTACATGCGCCGCATCGCGACTCGAGACACCGTCCTGAACGGTCAGTTCGTCCGCGAGGGCGACAAGGTCGTCATGTGGTACGCCTCGGCCAACCGCGACGAGCGCACGTTCGACGACCCGGACAGCTTCGTGATCGACCGGCGCAACGCACGGCATCACCTCGCGTTCGGCATCGGCACCCACCGCTGCATGGGAAGTCGGCTCGCGGAGATGCAGCTGCGGATCCTCTGGGAGGAGCTGCTGACGCGCTTCGACGACATCGAGGTCCTCGCGGAGCCGACGCGCGTGCAGTCCAACTTCGTTCGTGGCTACAGCTCCATGATGGTGACGACGACACCGAAGGGCGGGGAGCGTCGACGGCACGGCACCTACCGCACCGACAGGAAGGCCGCCGGCGCCGCTCCCGTGGTGGACACGTCCACCGTCACGACCCCTCGGCAGCGCCGCGACGGCGACGGAGCAGAGCGGACGCAGCTCGATGTGCGGGTCGCGCACCGGCGTACCGCGGCGGAGGGCGTCGTCGAACTCGTCCTCACCGATGCCGCCGGCGGATCGCTGCCGTCCTGGACGCCCGGCGCGCACGTCGAACTGATGCTGCGCCCCGACCTGGTCAGGCACTACTCACTCTGTGGAGATACCGCCGACGAGTCCTCGTGGACGATCGCTGTCCTGCGCGAGCCGGACGGCCGCGGCGGCTCGGCGCACGTGCACGACCACCTGCCGGAGGGAGCCACTCTGCGAGCACGAGGGCCGCTCAACCACTTCGCACTCGATCCCGCACCGAGCTACCTCTTCATCGCCGGCGGCATCGGCATCACACCGATCCGCGCCATGATCGCCGCTGCCCGAGCCGACGGCGCCGAGTGGAACCTGGTGTACACCGGTCGATCTCGTTCGTCCATGGCGTTCCTCGACGAGTTCGACGGCGACGACCGCGTGACGGTCTGGGCCAAGGACGAACGCGGCGAGCGTGTCGATCTCGACACCGTGCTGGGTGAGCCCCGGCCCGAGACCCTGATCTATTGCTGCGGGCCCGGCCCGCTCCTCGATGCCGTGGAGAACGCGTGCGCGGCGTGGCCGGACGGGAGCCTGCACCTGGAGCGTTTCGCGGCCGAGACCGTCGAGGCACCGGACGACGCGCTCGACTCGTTCGAGGTCGAGTGCGCGCGCTCGGGGGTGACCGTCACCGTCCCCGACGGCACGTCGATCTTCGACGCCGTCGAGAAGGCCGGCGCCGACGTCATCGGGTCGTGCATGGAAGGCATCTGCGGGACGTGCGAGGCCGACGTCCTGAGCGGCACTCCCGACCACCGCGACTCCGTGCTGTCGCGTCGCGAACGCGAACGCGGGGACACGGTCATGATGTGTGTCTCGCGATCGCTGTCGTCGAAGCTGGTGCTCGACCTGTAGTGCGCCGGGCCGGTGGGACCGAGCCGAGTCCGCTCAGGCGAACCCGCGGACCACCCGGTCGATGCGATCCACCGCCTCGTCCACGTCCACGGACGGTTGCACCAGATGGCTCAGCGTCAGTCGAACCACGCAGTCCACCAACGCGTCCGGCGCTCTCTCGCCCACCAACGCACCGACGGCACCGTTCGCGTGGCCCAACACGGCGTCGGGGTGGACCGTGACCAGGGCGAGCAGACCCGAATCGTGCCCCGGCCGCAGAACGGCTGCGAGAGCGACATTGGCCCGACCGTGTTCGAGCACGCCCCGAACGGCAGCGGAGATGCCGTCCTCGAAGCTGTCGGGATGTGCTGCCAGCCCGGTGCGCACCTGCTCCAGGAATCGCTCGACCTCGCGGTCCACGACGGCGCGACCGAGGTCGTCCTTGGTGCCCACCTCCTTGTAGAGGCTCTGCCGGGGCACCCCGGAACGCTTCGCGACCTCGGTCATGCTCAGGCCGTCCCACCCGCGGTCGGCGATGATCTCCACCCCGGCGTCGAGCACCCGCTCGAGTCGCAGAGTCCGCAGTTCGGAATAGAAGTCGGGCGCAGTCACGTCGCGAGCCTAGGTGAGCCGAGCCGGTCAGCGCGGTTCGGACATCCCGGCCGGGATCACCTGGTCCACGCGTGCCGCGGGCAGGAACACCGCGAAGAGCGCGGGACGTCGGCGCTGCAGTTCGAGTCGTCCCCCGTCCGCCTCGACCAGCGCGCGGGCGAGGGCGAGGCCCACCCCGGTGGATCCGGCGCCGGAGAAACCGCGGTCGAAGATGTGCGGCGCGAGTTCGTCGCTGACGCCGGTTCCCTCGTCGGAGACCTCCACGACCACGGGCGGCCGTGGTCCGTCCTGCGCGGGTGCACGCGACTCCCCCACGAGGCGCACCGTGACGACGCAGCGCCCGCCGCCGTGGTCCAGCGCGTTGTGCAGCAGCACCGACACCGCCTCGCGGAGCCGGGAACCCGTGACCAGGGCGGTGACCGACGAGTCGCCGCGCAGCTCGAGGTCGCGCCCGGCATCGGCGAACGGCCCGCGCCAGTCGTCGATGACGGGTTCGAGTTCGCCGCGCACGCGCACGGTCGAGGCGTCGGCCGCGCCGTCACTGCGGGACGACCGCACGAGATCGTCGATCGCGGTGGTGAGCCGGTCCACCTGGGCCATCGCCTCGTTGGCCTCGGTGACCACCTCGGGATCGGGGTGTCCGGACAGCTCGTCGAGACGCAGGCGCACCGCGGTGAGACGGCTGCGCAACTGGTGGGAGACGTCCGCGACGAGGGAGTGTTCGCGTTGCAGGCGCCCCACGATCTCCACCGATGCGGAGTCCAGCACGTCGGACACCCGGTCGAGTTCGGGAATGCCGTGGCGGGTGGGGTCCTTGCGGAAATCGCCCTCGGCCAGCCGGGCGGCCCGCCCCGCGACGTGCTGCAGGGGCGTGGAGAGTCGACGGGACGTGAGGACGGCCACGACGGTGCCGGCCGCGATCGAGGCCAGGACGACGAGCGCCACCGCGCCGACGGCCTGCTTCTGGGCGGTGCGCATCTCGTCGGACGGCACTTCGAGGAGCAGCGACCCGGAGGTGCCCATCGAGAGGGACTCCTCGATCGGATCCTCGACGGACGGTGCGCCGATGTCCATCCGGGACGCCGGGTTCTCGGGGGTGGGGTAGACGACGACGAGGCGCCCGCCCATGGGCACGACGAGACGCAGCGAGGCGGTATCGAGGCCGCCGTCCACGCGGCCGTCCCCGCCCTCCTGATCGATGATCTCGGACGCCATGCGCTCGAGCCGGGTGCGCAGGTCGCCGCGAGTGAAGTCCTCGACCCACAGCCAGGCGGTGTAGGTCAACGGGATGCCGAGCAGCATGCCGGTGAGGATGACGACCGCAAGGATCGACTGCAGGATCCGACGCCTCATGCGGTGGCCCGGTCAGTCCGTGTTGATCCGGAAGCCGACGCCGCGCACGGTCGCGATGCGTCGTTCGGCCACCGAGCCCTCGTCGCCGATCTTGCGGCGCAGCCAGGACATGTGCATGTCCAGCGTCTTCGAGCCGCGCAGCTCGGCGTCGCCCCACACCTCGCGCAGAATGGTCTCGCGCGAGACCACCTGACCGGCATGGTCGAGCAGGATCTTGAGAAGTTCGTACTCCTTGTTGGCCAGGGGGATCTCGTGGCCGTCGAGCAGGACGCGCCGTGCGGCGGGTTCGAGGCGCAGGCCGCCCACCTCGATGGTGCCGTCCTCGGAGGCCGCGCCGCGGCGCCGGAGCAGGGCCCGGACCCGCGCCATGAGCTCGGCGACACGGAAGGGCTTGCTCACGTAGTCGTCGGCTCCCGCGTCGAGACCGACGACGAAGTCGACCTCGTCGGTGCGTGCGGTGAGCATCAGGACGGCGAGGTCGGAC
Source organism: Rhodococcus sp. MEB041 (assembly GCF_030208955.1). Taxonomy (NCBI): domain Bacteria; kingdom Bacillati; phylum Actinomycetota; class Actinomycetes; order Mycobacteriales; family Nocardiaceae; genus Rhodococcus; species Rhodococcus sp. MEB041. The sequence continues at coordinate 878,949 of NZ_JARVSZ010000005.1, read as the reverse complement.
CTGGTGGCGCGGATCTGCCGGCACACCTCGAGGCCGTCCATCCCGGGGAGCCCGAGATCGAGGATCAGGAGATCGAACGAGCCTTCCAGGGCGCGCGAGAGCGCTGCCGGGCCGGTCTGCTCGACCGTCACCGTGTACCCCTCTCGTCCGAGTGCGCGGGACAGCGGGGTCGCGATGGCTTCATCGTCTTCGGCGAGCAGGACTTCGGTCACCGGACCACCCTACGTAGTGCGCGCCGGACCGAGATCGTCTCCGTCGTCCCAGCCGTGATTCTGGGAGTCGAAGACCTGGTGGTACAGCAGGGAGTGGACCCGCTCGACGTCGGGGATGTCGTCGAACTCGAGGGGGTCGTCGGAGCTCGCCACGATCACCAGGGTGCCGGTCTTCAGGAGCCGGTCGAGAAGACCGTGACGGAACTGCACGTTGGACACCCGGCGTACCGGGATGTCGATGCCCGAGTGCGACAGCACACCCTGGCGGACGAGGACGCGTCGGTCGGTCACGACGAAATGTGTGGACCGCCACCGCAGTACGGGGACAGCGGTGCGCCAGGCGATCAGCCCGAGCCACACCACCGCGACGGCGATCAGCGCGGCGGACCGCGCCGTGGACTCCAGCGACCGTCCGATCAGACCCACGAGGAAGCCCGCGAGAAGTGTCGCGACGAGGAACGTCAGCACCGGCAGCACGAGCATCTTCCAGTGCGGGTGCCGATGCAGGATCAGGTCCTCCTCGTGCCCCAGTGCGTCCTGCGGAAACGACATGCGATTCTCCTGAGGGGAAGGGGCGGTCAGGCGTCGAGCGCGCGGAGGTGAGTGACGTCGCCCGCCGAGACGGCGACCGGCGTGGTGTCCCCCGACTCGGGCACGATCACCACCCGACCGTGCTCGTCGATGTCGGTCGCGACGCCCACCAGCTCGGTGTCGCCCGGCATCGTGACCCGCACGCGGCGGCCGAGAGTATCGCACCGGGAGCGGTACAGCTCCGCGATCGGCGCGGTGTCCCACCCCGACTCCCGCCACTCGTCCAGTGCCGAACCCATGGCCCGCAGGAAGGCGCGCACCACGGTGCCGCGATCGATCACCGCCGCGCCGGCGAGTTGCAGGGACGTCGCCGTCGGGACGGGCAGCTCCGCCTCGGTGAGGCTGACGTTGATGCCGACTCCGGACACCGCCGTCACGACGGGATGGGTCGAGGCCACCTCCACCAGGATGCCCGCCACCTTGCCTCCGGCGTAGCCGGACGACTCGTCGCCGCGGATGAGGACGTCGTTGGGCCACTTGAGCACCGCGTCGACCTCGGTGACGGTGCGCAGCACGTCGACCACCGCGACACCGGTGAGCAGCGGGAGCCACCCCACCGATCCGGGCGGCACGCCGGGCAGCTTGACCAGCGCCGACACGATGACCTGCGACCGCGCGGGAGCGGTGAACGACCGCGAGTGCCGTCCGCGGCCCGCGTCCTGGACGTCGGCGATCAGCGCGGTGCGGTCACCGGCGGTGTCGGCGACGGCCAACAGGTCCGCGTTGGTCGATCCGGTCCGCGCCACGACGTCGACACGCGACCACGATCCGCGGGGTCCGTCGACGAGTGCGCGGGTGAGCGCACGCCCGTCGAGCGGCGGTCTGTCCAGGTTCTCCCACATGGGGCCGAGCATAGAGACGCGGCCGACGCACCACCCCTGCCACGTCCGGCGGCGCCGCGTCGATACAGTGCTGGTCTATGACGAGTGTTCAGGATGCGTCCGCGCAGGAATCAGTGGCTCGAGAAGAGACGGGGGCTGCCGCACCCGACATCCACACCACTGCCGGAAAGCTGGCCGAGCTCGCCGCCCGCCAGGCCCAGGCCGAGAAGCCCATGGGCGAGGCGGCTGTGGAGAAGGTGCACGCCAAGGGCAAGCTCACCGCCCGCGAACGCATCACCGCGCTCCTCGACGAGGGCTCGTTCGTCGAACTCGACGCCCTCGCCCGCCACCGCTCCGTCAACTTCGGCCTCGCCGACAACCGCCCCTTCGGCGACGGCGTCGTCACCGGCTACGGCACCGTCGACGGCCGCGACGTGTGCGTGTTCTCCCAGGACGCCACCGTCTTCGGCGGCAGCCTCGGCGAGATCTACGGCGAGAAGATCGTCAAGGTCATGGACCTCGCCCTCAAGACCGGACGCCCCCTCGTCGGCATCAACGAGGGCGCCGGCGCCCGTATCCAGGAAGGCGTCGTCTCCCTCGGCCTCTACGGCGAGATCTTCCACCGCAACGTCCGCATGTCCGGCGTCGTCCCCCAGATCTCGCTGATCATGGGACCGGCCGCGGGCGGGCACGTCTACTCCCCCGCCCTCACCGACTTCGTCGTCATGGTCGACAAGACCTCCCAGATGTTCGTCACCGGACCCGACGTCATCAAGACCGTCACCGGCGAGAACGTCACCATGGAGGACCTCGGCGGCGCCCACACCCACATGGAGAAGTCCGGCGTCGCCCACTACGTCGCCTCCGGCGAGCAGGACGCCCTCGACTACGTCCGCGAACTCCTGGGCTACCTCCCCTCGAACAACCAGGCCACCGCGCCCCGCCTTGCCCCCTCGGACCCCATCGACGGGGCCATCGCCGACTCCCTCACCGCCGAGGATCTGGAACTCGACACCCTGATCCCGGACTCGCCGAACACCCCGTACGACATGCACGAGGTCATTCGCCGCATCCTCGACGACGACGAGTTCCTCGAGGTGCAGGAAGGGCGGGCCCGCAACATCATCGTCGGGTTCGGCCGCGTCGACGGGCGCAGCGTCGGCATCGTCGCCAACCAGCCCACCGCGTTCGCCGGCACCCTCGACATCGACGCCTCCGAGAAGGCCGCCCGGTTCGTACGCACCTGCGACTGCTTCAACATCCCGATCATCACCCTCGTCGACGTCCCGGGCTTCCTGCCCGGCACCGATCAGGAGTTCAACGGCATCATCCGCCGCGGCGCGAAACTGCTCTACGCCTACGGCGAGGCCACCGTCGGCAAGATCACCGTCATCACCCGCAAGGCGTACGGCGGCGCGTACGACGTGATGGGGTCCAAGCACATGGGCGCCGATCTCAACCTCGCGTGGCCCACCGCGCAGATCGCCGTCATGGGCGCCTCCGGCGCCGTCGGCTTCGTCTACCGCAAGCGCCTCCTCGAGGCCGCCAAGAACGGTGACGACGTCGACGCACTGCGCCTCGAGCTGCAGAACGAGTACGAGGACACCCTCGTCAACCCGTACGTCGCCGCCGAACGCGGCTACGTCGACGCGGTGATCCCCCCGAGCCACACCCGCGGACAGATCGTCACCGCACTGCGCCTGCTCGAACGCAAGATGGTCACCCTGCCTCCGAAGAAGCACGGCAACATCCCGCTCTAGACCTCACCAGAACGAGTGCTCGAGTGACCACCGGTCGAGCTCCGCGGACACCGTCTCGCGGAGCCGGCCGGTGTCTCCCGCGTACTCGGGGTGGATGCCGAACACGGTGACCGTCACCTTGTCGCCGTACTCCACCGCCCACGCGGCGATCGCCGGTCCCTGTCGACGCCGGGCGGCCGCGTCGCGGCCCTGCATGATCGCGCGGATCCCGAACGACTCCGCGACCTGATCACCGAGTTCGAGGGCGCTCTGCGGCGCGGCGCCCAGGTTCGACACCGTGGTGTCCGGCCCGGCGATGGACGTCATCATCCGCCCGAGCACCCGGTCCGGAAGCAACCTGGCCACCGCCTGCAGGTGGTCGGTGACCGCGTCGTCCGTGGCCGCGTACTTCGCGAACGCCGCCTTGCTCAGCGCGCGGATCTCGCCGAGCCCCACCTCGGGTCCGATCGGCCCGGGCACCCGGATCCACACGCCCCCGGACGCATTCGCTCTGTCGTCGCCGTCGGCGCGGTTGCTCACCGCGATGCAGATGCGCGTGCCCTCGGGACCCGTCGGATGGCCGGACGCACGCAGAACCCCGCCCATGACGGCCGTGAAGAGGCTGTTCGGCGTACCACCGTGCTCGGCCGCGCGGTCGACCCACTCGCGGCGATCGAGATCCACCACGGCGAGGGTGGTGTCGGACTCGGTCGGAGTGGGTTCGTCCGCGCGAGCCGCGACCGGCGCGGCAGTCGGGGCAGTCTCGTCGGATCGCGTGATCGCCGTCCGCAGCGCCGTCGCGCCGGCCGTCGCCGCCGCCTTCCCGATCACCGCGAGAGCCCGCGCCACCGCCGGAATCTGCGCCCCCGCGTCACGGAGATCGCCCCGCACGCCGGCCCACCCGGCGACGTCACGCCCGGTGGGCAGTGCCGAGCGCGTCGGCCCCCGGCGAGCCGCGTCGAGCGCCGCGTACACGGCCTGGCCATCGGCGATCATGTGCGAGACCAGCAGTGCCAGAACGGTTCTCCCGGTATCGGTGTGCGCGCACTCGAGCGTGAAACCGCGTCCGGCAGACGGGTCGAGATCGGCCGCACGGAGCCGCGCATCGACCCAGTCCCCCACCGCGTCATCCGCGATGGTGCCCGGTTCGGTGTACACCGTGGCGGGGCGCTCGGCCCGCACCCATCGGTCGTGGCCGAACGGCACGGAGGTGGGGACCACCCGGCGGTCGAACGATCCCGACGCGAGCCGGTCGGCGAGCGTCGCGACGGCGTCCGCACCCGGGTCGGCCGGGAAGATCCACAGGTACTGGATCGGCGCCGTCCATCCGAAGAGTCGCTCCGCCAACGCGTACGACTCGTCGGCACCCGCCACGCGGTCTGCCGGGCGGACCTGAGCAGTGGTCACGTCACCAGAACTCATGCGGCACATCCCATCCGGTGAGCTCCGCGGACAGGGCTGCCGTCAGCGCCTGCGCGGAACCCACGCGTGTCTCGTCGAACCCGGCCACGGCGAAGGTCGCCGCACCGTCCGTCTCCAGGTACCAGGACTGCACGCCCTCGCCGAAGCGTTGCGTGCCGGCGGGGTCGACGTGGTGCGCTGTTCCCCGGAAGGCGACGTCCGTGGCGGTACGGCCGCCGACCCGGCGGAGACCGTCGAAGGACCCGAGATTCGACGCGACCACGTCGGGCATACCGGACCCGCCGCCCGTCACCACGGACGACACGACGGACAGCGGGAGTACCTGGAGCAGTGGCTGCAGATGAATCATCGCCGGCCGGCGTCCGGCGGACAGCGCCGCGAACGCGTCCCGGCACAGCGCGCGGACACCGCCCAGATCGGAGCCCGGAACCACGCGCTCGGCGAGTGAGATCGACACGCCCCCGGTGGCGTTGCTGCGCTGATCGTCGTCACCCCGGCGCAGACTCATCGGGATGCCGACCTTCACGGGCAGCCCGTCGTCTGCGTAGCCGGTGGCGACGAGCGCACCGGCGAGTACCGCGACGAACAACGAGTTCCGTGTCCCGCCGTGACGCTGCGCGACGGCGTCCCACTCCGCCACCGGCACCGTGACCGTCGCCCAGGACGGACGAGCCAGCGGCGCACGGGTGTGTGCGGGAGTGCGCGGGGTGACGGAGGCCGGACGTGCGACGCCGGAGTCGGTCGAGCGGAGATCGGACACCACCGCGACGGCGGTCCGTGCCACGCCGGCCACGGCTCCGACCACCTGACGTGCTGCGTCGCCGACGTCCCCGACGAGTGCGGACGGCCCGGTCGGCGCGGCGCCGATGTCGTCGCGCACCCCGGCCGTGTCGGCGACGGCGGCCACAGCGGCCGCCGTCATCGCTCGGCCGTCCGCGACGAGGTGCAGGCAGGTGAGAGACAGCGCCGATCCACCGGTGGTCGTCCGGGTGGACCGCAGCGCCCAGCAGCGCCCCGCCTCGGCGTCGAGGTCGACGGTCTCGAGATCGCGCGTCGCCCAGTCGAGGACCTCGTCCGGTGTCACAGACTCGTCGTCGAGCCGAACGGCGGGATCCCGGTCGGACCGGACCCAGCCCGGGCGGGCGACGGGAATCGACGGTCGCACGATGCGTCGATGCAGTGCTCCGCGCGCGAGTCCCACCGCCATCGCCGTCACGTCGGCGTCCGGCACCGCGTCGTCGAAGCGCCACACGAGTTGCAGGACCACGTCCCACCCGAACGCCTCGGAGAGGAACCAGTAGGTGAAGTCCTGATCCTGAAGCCGCGCCGTCATGCGACCACCGCGTCCGTCGGTGCGGGGCGGGCCGACTCCACGAGGTCGGACGCGCGGCGGACCGCCTCCGCGGGACTCGTCATGGCGGCGGCCACGGCGGCTGCGCCCGCGGCCGCCTCGGGCGTCAGAGCGAGGCGCAACGCCTTCTCCAACGACTGCGCCGTGATGTCGGAGGCGGACATCGCGGCGCCGCACGACAGGGCGACGACCCGCCGACCCCAGAAGGGCTGATCGGACGACACCGAGCACACCACCGTCGGCCGTCCGGCCCGCAGTCCCGCCGCGGTGGTCCCCGCGCCGCCGTGGTGCACGACGGCGCGGCACCGGGGGAAGACCGCGGCGTGGTCGACGGCGCCGGTCACACGGACGTGATCACCGAGCGCGTCTGCGGAGTCGACGTCGTTCCAGCCGGCGCACAGCAGAACCCGTTCGCCCACGCGCGCCGCGGCATCCGCGACGGCGGCCAGGACGGCCGCCGGGTTCGTCACCGGCATGGATCCGAAGCCGACGTAGACGGGCGGGGGGCCGTCGTCGATCCACTCGTCCAGGGACGGGTCGGACGGCTGCGGATCCATCCGTGCCCGCAGCTCCGGGGACACCTCGAGGAAACCTGTGAGGGGACGCGTGCCGTCCCAGTCGACGGCGAGTTCGGGGCAGAACACCCGGTCGTAGGCCTGGATCTCGACGGTCCGGCGACGGGCCATGCGACCGGGAAGCGGTGACGACACCGTGGGGATGCCCAGGGAGCGGCGCAGCGTGTTCTCGCGCCGCCGGGTCGCCGTCCACAGGACATGGTCCAGCACGGTCCAGGCAAGTCCGACGACCGCAGCCGGCGCACCGTCGATGCCGGGCACCGGTGAGTACCGCGGGTTGGAGCGCACCGGCGCGTGATGCAGCGCGACGAGACCGATCCCGCGCGCCTCGGCGAGGGGCAGCGCGATCTGTTCGGTGGTGATGCCCGTGAGCAGCACGTCCGGCGCCGTGGTGTCGACGACGTCGCGCAGTTCCGTCACCATCTGGTCCCACCCGAAGTTCCACAGTGCGGCGAGCGCCCGCGCACGGTCGGCGACCGACCCGCGGGACAGGCCGTGACGGACCAGGTCCGAGTTCATGTGCTCGCGGGTGTCGTACCCGAACGGCACCGTCTCGAGTCCGACCCCGCGGGCCAGGTGCACGAGGTTGGGCGGAACTGCCATGACAACGTGGTGGCCCCGGCCCGCCAGATCCGAACCCAGGACGACGGCAGGTTGTACGTCGCCTCGCGTTCCGCTGACGGCCATGACGATGCGCACGACTCGATTCCCCCTCGGACTTACCTGATGTGGAGTGCGCCGGAAATGGCGTCTCGTCCGCTTGTGTCACTTGTTCGTACCATTCGACGCACGGGACGGCATGTCGTGGTGCCGATCCGAGAACTGGACCACGGACAGACCTCGAGGTCGGGAACGCACGCTGGTCACAAGCAGCGCCGCAGTCGACTTGTCAAGGCTGACAGCCGAATACGCCGAACAAGGAGGTCGGGTCGGCGCAGCGGCGTGGGATGTCACGACGGGCCCGATCGCAACTCGGACAGCGAGACACTCGTCACCCTGGCGTGTCGGTGTGGCGTAGGACGTCACGATTGGCGGAGTCCCACCATGTCTGCAATGGTCGTTCCACGAACAGTTCGCGGAGGTCATCAGTTGCGGACGCTCGGCGCGCGGGGGTCGCGGAGCAACGCTCGAGGGGGTGAGACATGCAGGTCACGTTGGCATTTCAGGGAAGTAGAGGCGACGTGCAGCCCGGCGTCGTCCTGGCCACCGAGCTGGAACGACGTGGACACCGGGTGGTGCTCGCCGTTCCGCCGAACCTCGTCGCCTTCGCCGCGTCCGCCGGCCTCGATGCTCGCCCGTGCGGTGTGGACACCGCGGAGCTGCTCACCTCGCCCCTCGTGACCCGAGACATGGCCTCGCGCAACCCGCGCCGCCGGTTGGCAGCCGTCACGGCCATCACCGTCGCGGGAGGTCGCGCCGCGCGAGCCGCACTGACCGACCTGGCCGCCGGCAGCGATGTCCTCGTGGGGTCGTCCGTCGGTCAGGAAAGCGCGTACGACGTGGCCGATGTGCACTCGATCCCCTACGCACCCCTGCACTTCTGCCCGGTTCGCAGCAACGGCGTCGCCTCCGTCGTCCCGGTACCGTCGGCCCTCCCGGGGTTCGTGCACCGCGCGGCGTGGTGGGCGCTCGACACCACACTGTGGCGCGCCTCCCGTGGTGCGCACACCACCCTCCGAGCAGAACTCGGACTTCCGCCCATGACATCCAGTGTCGCTGGGGCGCTGGCGCGTTCCGGCGTCACCGAGATCCAGGCGTACGACGCGGCGCTGTTCCGCGGGCTCACGGAGGAATGGGGCCCGGCGCGACCTCTCACCGGTTTCCTGCATCCCGACGCCCGCACTCGCGCCGCGGTGCAGCGAGCTGCCCCGGTCACCGACGGTCTCGATTCCTGGCTCCGCGCGGGCACACCACCGGTGTACATCGGGTTCGGCAGCATGACGGTCCCCGGCGGCGCGGCTCTTCTCGACGAACTCGTCGCTGCCGTTCGGCGTGCCGGGAGACGCGTTCTGCTCGTCGGCGGCTGGGACGACCGGCTGCTGCGCGAGAACGCCCCCGGTTCCGGCGAGTTCGGGCACGATGTCCTCTCGGTATCGGCCGTCGACCACACCGCGGTGCTCCCGCAGTGCGAGGCCGTCGTCCACCACGGCGGCGCCGGGTCCACCGCCGCCGGTCTGCGCGCCGGTCGACCCACTCTCGTGTGTCATGTCGGTGCCGATCAACCCCTGTGGGGACGACGCGTCGTCGCCTCGCGAGTCGGCGCGAGCGTCGCCGCACGATCGGCGTCCTCCGCCTCGCTCGATGCCGCTCTGGCCCGGGTGCTCCACCCACGGACACGTTCTGCTGCAGAGTGTCTCGCGGATTCCCTCGTCTCGCCCACCGATGCGGTCCGGCGGTGCGCCGACCTCGTCGAGGCGGCAGCGCAGCGCCGCACGGCCCCGCTGCACCCGACCGCCTCGCGAACGGAGACCTCCCGATGAACCGACTGTCCCTGTCCGTCGTCGTCCCGGCATTCGACGAGGAGGAGTGTATCGGCGCGTGCCTGGACCTGCTGTGCACCCAGCTCGACTGCATCACCGAGATCATCGTCGTGGACAACAACTCCGCGGACGGCACCCGTGACATCGTGCGACGACATGCCACGGACCACCCCGAGATCCGCGTGGTGACCGAGAAACAGCAGGGTCTCGTCTTCGCCCGGAACGCCGGTATGGATGCGGCGTCCGGGGATCTCGTCGCCCGGATCGATGCCGACACCCGCGTGCCCGATGACTGGGCGGCAACGATTCTCGACTTCTTCGCCGCCGACGTCGATCAGCACTGGGCCGCCGCGTGCGGACGCGGTGAGGCGTACGAGCTGCCCTACGGCGACGCGGCCGCCCGCATCAAGGCGCGGTGGTCCCCGCTCGCCCGGCGGTCGCCGTCCACGCCGGAGGTCCGCGACGTTCCGGTCCTGTACGGCTCCAACATGATCCTGCGCCGCGAGACGTGGAAGCTGATCCGCGAGGACGTCTCGCTGCGCCGCGACGTCTTCGAGGACGTCGACATGGGGCTCTGCGTCCAGGAGTCGGGCGGGCGGAACGCCTTTCTGCCATCCCTCACCGTGGGAGTGTCGCCGCGCCGAATGGAATCGGGAATGCGGTCCTTCGTCCGCTACATGGCGTGCCTCCCCCGAACCCTGCGACTGCATGGACGCCACGCGCTCGCGGCGGCAGCGCTCGTGCTGTACGTGCCGGGGGTGTCCGCGCTCCACGCCTGCCGACTCGTGATGATCCGCGCCTACGACAGCGACAGCGGATCCTTCTCCGCGCGACATCTCCTGCGCCCCCGCACCGATCGCGGAATGCCCTGAGCGCACCGCTCCACTTCCCGACCCTGCGATCTCGACCCGAACGGACGTGAGACCGAAGATGGAATTCACCGAGCTCGCCGATCACCCGCTCCCCCGGGGCGTGGTGACCGAGTGGATCCCCACCGTCACCGCGACCGACCGCTGGTATCGGGACGACCGACCACTGGCCTACACGCACGAGGAACATTGCCGTCACAGCCTCGCCAAGGCTGCCACGGGATCCTCGGACGAGATCGGCGCCGCCTGGATCGGGGCGGTGTTCGAGATCCACGACCGGTACGACGCCGAGGCGCTGCGTCGTGCTCTGCGCGCGTGGACCTCTCGCCACGAGACCTTCCGCTCGACGGTCACGACGGACGGCGTCGACGCCGACGGCGGCGCCCGTCTCGCCCGCTCCACCGTCCCGGAGGATGCGGTGGACGTGGTTCCGCGTGTACTCGGGCGTCGGCGCACGGGATCCGACGTGCACGCCGACGTCTCGGACTTCTTCGCCCGCACCCTGTCGCCGTTCCGGTGGCCGCACTGCGTGGTCGCCACGGTCGAGGACATCGCCCCGAGTTCGTCGACCGAGGAGGACGACGAGACTGACCGGTTCCTGCTCGTCTTCGGAGCCGACCACTCCGTCATGGACGCGTACTCGATGCTGTTGGCCGTCAGCGAACTCCGCCGGCTGTACGAGTTCGAGATCCACGCGCGCGATCCACGGCTGGCGGCGATCGGCAGTCATCTCGACTTCAGCGTCGTCGACCGGGAGACCGGTGACTGCCTGACCCCTGACCACGAGGTGGTCCGCACCTGGTCGTCCTTCCTCTCCGACGGCAGCTTCCCCCCGTTCCCCCTCCCGGTCGGCGCCGACGACGAGCACGGTCCCGAGCGGCAGAGCAGTCTCTCCCGGTACCTGTTGAGTGCGGCGGACACCGACGCGCTCGCCGCACACACCCGCGCGCGGGGTGCGTCCATGACCGCGGCCGTGGTCGGTGCGCTGGCACTGACCTCCCGCGACCTCGCGGGTGAACGCCGACTGCGTGTGACCATGCCCATGCACACGCGCTTCGAGCCCCAGTACGCCGAATCGGTCGGCTGGTACGTGGGAGTGGTGCCGGTCGACGTCCACGTCGACCCCGCCTCGGACGTGGACGACGCCGTGCGCCGCGCTGCCGCCGGCCTGGACGCCGTCAAGGGCTATGCGCGCCAGCCGTACTCCCGTGTCGCGCGGCTGCTGAACGTGGACTCGGTGCCGCAGTTCGTGGTGTCCTACCTCGATCTGCGCCACACCCCCGATGCCGAGTCGTGGCCGCTGTGGAACACGCGCACACTCCGCAGTGCCACCGCCTCCCGCGACGAGGTCTACTTCTGGATCCTCCGCACGCCGCTCGGCCTCAGCATCGCGGCCCGGTTCCCCGGCCACGAGGAGGCGGTCCGCAACGTGCACGCCTACCTCGCCCGATTCCAGGAGGTGTTGCGCGAGTCCGCCGGCGCCGTCGTCGAGAGCGGGGCGGACAGGACGGTGCACGCATGATCATCACGGCGATGCGCAACTGGAAACCCGCACCCGGCGAACTGCTCGAGTGGCATCCGGTCGACGACGCACGGCCGCTCGTCGAGTCCGCACCGGTCGATCCCACCCCGCCGTCGTTCCTGCAGGAGAACCATGTTCGCGGTGTGCGCGCGGTGGCGGACCGGGGAGGCACGCACACCGCGTACCTCGGCTCCGCGACCGAGGTCGCCGGGAATCTCGACGTCGCCGCGTTGACCCTCGCCTTCGAGCAGTTCCTCCTGCGCCACGAGGGACTGCAGACGTGGTTCGAGACGGACGGCGGCGCGGTCGTGCGGCGCCGCGTTCCCCCGGCGGCCGCGCGCCTGCGGGCCGTCTCCGCGGGCGAGTGCTCGGCGCCCGACCAGTTCCTCGACTACGTGCGCGATCGGCTCTCGCGGGACGCCACACCCCTGAGTTGGCCCGCCGTGGCGTTCGGGGCGGTGGCGCGACCGGGGGGATTCACGCTCTATTACGGTGCGGACCACGCGTTCTCCGACGGCGCCTCTCAGGTCCTGGTCCTGGCGGAGCTGATCGATCTCTATCGCGCGGCGCAGTCGAACCGTGCACCCACCGACATCTCGGCGTGGACCGGAAGCTTCCTCGAGCACGTCGCGATCGAGAACGAGAGGGCCGAGGCCGTCGACGCCGACTCCCCCGAGCTGGCCGAGTGGATCGACGTCGTGCGAGCCCACGGCGGCGCGATGCCGTCCTTCCCGCTCGACCTCGGACTCGCACCGGGTGAGACCGCTCCCGTCGAACCGATCGAGATGGACCTGCTGGGCGCGGACGACACCGCGGCCTTCGACGCCGCGTGCCGGGAGGCGGGTGGGAAGTTCGTCACGGGCCTGTTCGCCGCGGTCGCGATCACCGATCACGAGCTCGCGGGCCGCGACGACTACGCCGGCATCACCGTGCTCGGTACCCGCCACCTCGGGGACTTCGCCCTGTCCCAGGGCTGGTTCTGCAACTTCGCGCCCGTGACGTTCCCCGTGGCGGGCGCCGGCGACTTCCGCACCCTCGTCGGTCGGGCGAGCGAGGCCTACGCCCGCACGAAGGCCACCGCGGCAGCGCCGATCGGGAAGGTGCTGCAGCTGCTCTTCGAGTCCGGTGTCGGCGGCGCCGGACTGGCATCGAGCCCGCACCTGTTGTCCTACATCGATTTCCGCTGGTTCCCCGGCCACGGCTCCGAGGCCGACGACGACGCGATCCTGTTCACCGGCGAGGGCCGCACCGCGAACGCGTCCATGTGGTTCAACCGGGACGATCGCCACTTCTATCTCGGGTCGCAGACTCCCGCGACGCCCGAGGCTCAGCGGCAGGTGGCGCGATACCACCAGCACCTGCGGGAGGTCCTGCAGACGGTCGCGCGGGACGGGAACCGCGTCGTCGGTGGTGGCGCGTGCACGTGATCGGAGTGGACGCCTGGGCCCCGCGCCCGGGCGTCGTCCTGCAGTGGCTCGTGCGTTCCGACGCCGAACCCGTCCCGTCGACGGTCCCGCCGTCGTTCAACCAGAGTGCGCACCTCGCCGACGTCGACGACGGCAGCACGTGGCTCGCAGCATCGTTCGACGTCCCGGGGCCGCTCGACACCGATGCCCTGGAGCGTTCTCTCGAGCGGTTGGTCGCACGCCACGGTTCGCTCCGGACCGGGTTCGTGCGGTCCGACTCCGGTCCGTCACGCGTGAATTATCCGCAGGGTGCGCTCACCCTCCGACGACGACCGGACATCGCGGTCCCCTCCGTCCCGGAGGCCCACCGCGTCGTGCGCGGCGCGCTCGACGCCGCGTGCGCTCCCTTCTCCGCACCGGCCTACACCTTCCTCGCCATCGATCGTCCGGACGTCTCCACGGTGGTGTGCGGGTTCGATCACGCGCACGTCGACGCCTATTCGCTGGCGGTCGTCATCGACGACGTCCGTCGGGGCTATCTCGGCGAGCCGGAGACCGCGCCGGATCCGGGTGACTTCGTCGACTACTGCGCAGCCGAGTCCGCGGGCACGCCGATCGACCTCGAGGACGACCGGCTCCGCACGTGGGTCGACTTCCTGCACGCGGGCGCCGGCGCTCCGCCGCAGTTCCCTCTCGATCTCGGAGTCCCGCACGGGCGCACGGACCGCTGTGCGGTCCGCGTCGACACCCTGCTCACCGCACCGGAGGCCGACGCGGCCGAGACCGGGTGCCGGGCCGACGGGGCCAGCCTCTACGCCGGTGTGCTCGCGGCCATGGCGCACGCGGTACGCGACCTCGGTGGTGGCGCCACGGTTCCCCTGCTGTTCCCGCTGCACACCCGTCGATCCGCGGCATGGCGGTCGTCCGTCGGCTGGTTCGTCACCAACGCGCCGCTCGAGGTGGTCACCGAGAGCGACCTGAGGGCCACGATCCGCTCGGCCGGTTCGGCGGTGCGACGCGCGGTCGCGCTGGGCGAGGTGCCCATCGCCCGCGTGGTCGAGGCCGCGGGCGGACTCCGGCGCCCGCGCAAGGACGTCTTCATGGTGTCCTACGTCGACTACCGTTCGGCCCCCGGACACGACCTGCTGCGCAGCATCGACGCCCACCACATCTCCAACGTCACCGTCTCCGACGACGCGCAGTTCTGGATCTCCCGCACCGCGGACGGTCTCGCACTGCGGAGCCGGTTCCCCGACAACCCGACCGCCCGCACCACGATCGAGGCCTTCGTGGCCGCCGTCACGGACCACCTCGCACTCGTCGCCCAGCCGTGCGAGGCCGCCCTACGGTTCGCGGTGGACACCCGGACCGCGGCCGACGCGCCGGTCACCGTCCCCTAGAGTTCGGGGAACACCTGCACCTGGAGGAGACGCTTCGTGACATCAGCCGACGACCGGACCGAGTCCGGTACGGACGAGACCGCTCCCTCGGCGCCCTTCCTGCGCGTCGAGTCGGGCAACCCGACCGACGAGGAGATCGCCGCCCTCGTGGCCGTCCTGTCCGCCGCCACGGCCGACGCCGGGCCGACCGAGATCCCCGTGCTCGATCACTGGGGTCGCCCGTCCACCATGCACCGCGCGGGCACGGCCTTCTCGCCCTACTCGTTCACCACCGGGGTCACCGGACCGCGGTGACGGTCCGGTTCGTACTCGCGTCGCGCTCGCCCGCCCGCCTGTCCGTGTTGCGGGCAGCCGGGGTGGATCCGATCGTCCGGGTCTCGGACGTCGACGAGGACGCGGTCGCCGCAGCACTGCCCTCCGACTCCCCCCACGAGGTGGTGGTCACCGAGCTGGCCGCGGCCAAGGCGGCCGTGATCGCAGAGGCTCTCGCCCACGATCCGGAGCTGTCGACCGGCACCGTCGTCGTCGTGGGCTGCGACTCCATGCTGTCGATCGGCGGCGACCTCGTGGGCAAACCACGAGACGTCGCCGTCGCTCGCGAACGCTGGGCGGCGATGGCCGGTGCGAGCGGTGACCTGCTCACCGGTCACTGCGTCCTACGGCTCGACGACGGCCGGGTGACCGCACGCGGCGCGGCCCACTGCGGGACCACGGTGCACTTCTCCTCGCCGACCGAGCGGGACCTCGAGGCATACCTTCGCTCGGGCGAGCCACTCGCCGTCGCGGGCGCGTTCACCCTCGACGGTCTCGGTGGCTGGTTCGTCGACGGCATCGAGGGTGACCCGTCGTCCGTCATCGGTATCGGGCTGCCGCTGGTACGCCGGTTGCTCGCCGAGGTGGGTGTCGGCATCGCCGATCTGTGGGAGAGCGCCGCGGCGCATCGTGACGGGATCGACGACACCAGCGTCTGACGCCGTCCCGACGCGCGCCCTAGGATCGTGTGGTCACGCACAATCAGTTCGACCCCCCGTCTGACAACCTCAGGAGACGCACGTGTCCGTCGCGCCAGATCCCCACCCCGCCTTCGCGTCGTTCGCGCACCCCGAACGACTCGTCACGACGCAGTGGCTCTCCGCCAACATCGGCACACCCGGACTCAAGGTCGTCGAGTCCGACGAGGACGTGCTCCTCTACGACGTCGGCCACATCCCCGGCGCGGTCAAGATCGACTGGCATCTCGACCTGAACGACCCCGTCACGCGCGACTACGTCGACGGCGAGAAGTTCGCCGACCTGATGAACCGCAAGGGCATCTCGCGCGACGACACCGTCGTCATCTACGGCGACAAGAGCAACTGGTGGGCCGCGTACGCGCTGTGGGTCTTCACCCTGTTCGGCCACGAGGACGTGCGCCTGCTGGACGGTGGACGCGACGCCTGGCTCGCCGAGAACCGCGACACCACACTCGACGTCCCCGACATCTCCGGGGCGGACTACCCCGTCGTCGAGCGCGACGACGCAGCCATCCGTGCGTTCAAGGACGACGTCCTCGCACACCTCGGATCCGGCCCGCTGGTCGATGTGCGGTCCCCCGCCGAGTACACCGGCGAGCGCACCCACATGCCCGACTACCCCGACGAGGGCGCGCTGCGCGGTGGACACATCCCGACAGCGCTGAGCATCCCGTGGGCGAAGGCCGCGGCACCCGACGGCCGGTTCAAGTCCCGCACCGAGCTCGACGAGGTCTACGGGGACGTGTCCTCCGACGCCGACGTCATCGCGTACTGCCGCATCGGCGAGCGGTCGTCGCACACGTGGTTCGTGCTGACGCATCTGCTCGGCTACGAGAACGTCCGGAACTACGACGGTTCCTGGACCGAGTGGGGCAACGCCGTGCGCACACCGATCGCGCGCGGCGAGGAGCCCGGAGCCCTGCAATGAGCGGAACACTGCCCGCGCCGCTGGCCGAGATCGTCGATGACTTCGCGGCAGTCGAGGGCCAGGACAAGATCACGATGCTGCTCGAGTTCAGCAAGGAGCTGCCGGCCTTGCCCGCAGGTCTCGAGCAGGCCGCGATGGAGCCCGTCCCGGAGTGCCAGTCACCGCTGTTCCTGTCGGTGGACTCGTCCGACCGGTCTGCGGTGCGCCTGTACTTCAGCGCCCCGCCGGAGGCACCGACCACGCGCGGCTTCGCGTCGATCCTGGCGCAGGGGCTCGACGGTCTTCCCGCCGACGACATCCTCGACGTCCCGGACGACTTCTACACCGAGCTGGGACTCGCGGCGGCCGTGAGTCCGCTACGGCTGCGCGGGATGTCGGCGATGCTCAGCCGCGTCAAACAGCACCTGCGGTCCTGACTCGCCGCTTTGTTCGGACAATGTCGCTCTCGGCGGTAGACTGAGGTACCGAGAGCGGCGTCCGGACGGGGCGCCGCGCCGGTCTGGAAGGACAGCCGAATCGTGGAGTTCACCGAACCGGTCGACTACCCGATTCCGGCAGGCACCCTCACCGAATGGATCCCGAGCGTCGGTCCGCACGCATCGACGCCGGAGGACGCGGGGTGGCTGCCCGACGATCGGCCCACCTCCTACGTGCACGAGGCGCACCTGCGTCGCACCCTGGCCAGGCCGTCTGCCGGTCGCGAGTCGTGGCTCGGCACCGCGTTCGACATCGCGGGCCCGCTCGACACCGCCGCGTTCCGGCGCGCGGTGCTGGCGTGGATCGACCGGCACGAGGGCATGCGGTCCAACG
Source organism: Rhodococcus sp. MEB041 (assembly GCF_030208955.1). Lineage (NCBI taxonomy): Bacteria > Bacillati > Actinomycetota > Actinomycetes > Mycobacteriales > Nocardiaceae > Rhodococcus > Rhodococcus sp. MEB041. The sequence continues at coordinate 861,810 of NZ_JARVSZ010000005.1, read as the reverse complement.
CCACCGTCGACCCCGACACGGGCCTGCTCTCGCGCGTGACGGCCCCGGTCGGTGCCACCGACATCTGGGTCATCCAGCAGGACGCGTGCACGCAGGCCGGCGAGGTGTACCAGCATCTTCAGCACCTGTTCGACGAGTACACGTCGCCGCTGGTGTGGCCGTCGTACGCGTTCGTCACTCTCGAACCCACCGGACACTCCGGCGGCGACGCAGCGCCGGACCACTTCACCGTGTTCTTCGCCGCCGATCACTCGATCATCGACGGGCTGTCCATCGTGCTCATCGCGCACGAACTCACCCGCCTCTACGAGCAGGAGACCACCGGCGCCCCGGCAGGTCTCTTCCCCACCGGCAGTTACCTCGATTTCGGCGAACTCGAGCGCACCCTCTGCAGCGGGGTCGACCGGACGCACGACGCCGCCGTGGAGTGGGCGAACTTCCTCGCCGAGGACGGGGGACGATTCCCGTCCTTCCCGCTCGACATCGGACCCGTTCCGGAGGTGCCGATCCCGCAGGCCGGACTGTCCGCGTGGGTCCTCTCGCCCGAGGAGGCGGACGCGTTCACCGTGGCGTGCCGCCGCGCCGGTCCGGGCTTCTCCGCCGGCCTCATGGCCTCGATGGGCGCTGCGGCGGCTGCCGTGTCCGGTGCCGGGCGCTTCCGCACGGTCACCCCGATGCACACCCGTCACGACCCGTCGTGGGCCGCGTCCCTCGGCTGGTTCGTCGGCGTGGCTCCCCTCGCCTTCGACGTCGCGGACGGCGAGTCGTTCGGAGACGTCGTCGTGCGCGCCGGAGCCGAGATCGCACGCACTCGTCCGATCTCGCGCGTCCCCCTCGATCTCGTCGCCGAGGCGATCGACCTGCACGACACCCCGCGTTTCGTCGTCTCCTTCATGGACGTGCGCTTCGCACCCGACGCGCGGACGTGGCCCGACGTCAACGCGCGCGCACTGCGGAGCAGGAAGTACGACCACGACGTCTACCTGTGGGTGCATCGCACTCCGCAGGGCGTCAACATCTCGGCCCGGTTCCCCAGCAGCGAGGTCGCCACCGCTGCCGTCCACCGGTTCGTGGCAGAACTGCGGACCGTGCTCAGCGACGTCGTGACCACCGGGACACACCTCGTGCGGGCCCGGAGTGAGCTCACCCCTACACTCCGAAACTAGGATGACCAACCGATGGCGCGGGCGAAGGCCCGTGCTCGTCCGCCGGAGCGACACCACGCGACGGCCCACCCGACCTCACAGGAGGCTTCGTGCCCAGCCACGCCACTGCCCGCATCAGCAAGGTTCTCGTCGCGAACCGCGGTGAGATAGCGGTTCGCGTGATCCGCGCGGCGGCCGACGCCGGCTACACCTCCGTCGCGGTCTACGCCGAACCCGACGCCGACGCGCCCTTCGTCCGCCTCGCCGACGAAGCCTTCGCCCTCGGCGGTCAGACCTCCGCCGAGTCCTACCTCGCGATCGACAAGATCATCGACGCCGCCGCCAAGTCCGGCGCCGACGCCATCCACCCCGGCTACGGCTTCCTCTCCGAGAACGCCGACTTCGCCCAGGCCGTCCTCGACGCCGGCCTGATCTGGATCGGACCGTCCCCGCAGTCCATCCGCGACCTCGGCGACAAAGTCACCGCCCGCCACATCGCCACCCGCGCCAAGGCCCCCTCCGTGCCCGGCACGTCCGAACCCGTCAAGGACGCCGACGAGATCCTCGCCTTCGCCGACGAGCACGGCCTCCCCATCGCCATCAAGGCCGCCTTCGGCGGCGGCGGACGCGGCATGAAGGTCGCCCGCACCCGCGAGGAGATCCCCGAGCTCTTCGACTCCGCCACCCGCGAAGCCGTCTCCGCCTTCGGCCGCGGCGAATGCTTCGTCGAGCGCTACCTCGACAAGCCCCGCCACGTCGAAGCGCAGGTCATCGCCGACCAGCACGGCAACGTCGTCGTCGCCGGCACCCGCGACTGCTCCCTGCAGCGCCGCTTCCAGAAGCTCGTCGAGGAAGCTCCCGCACCGTTCCTCACCGACGACCAGCGCGCCGAGATCCACGCCTCCGCCAAGGCCATCTGCAAAGAAGCCGGCTACTACGGCGCCGGCACCGTCGAATACCTCGTCGGCCAGGACGGACTCGTCTCCTTCCTCGAGGTCAACACCCGCCTGCAGGTCGAACACCCCGTCACCGAGGAGACCTCCGGCATCGACCTCGTGCTGCAGCAGTTCCGCATCGCCAACGGCGACGAACTCTCCATCACCGAGGACCCGGCACCGCGCGGACACTCCTTCGAGTTCCGCATCAACGGTGAGGACGCCGGCCGCGGCTTCCTCCCCGCCCCCGGACCGGTCACCACCTTCATCGCCCCCGAGGGCCCCGGCGTGCGCGTCGACTCCGGTGTCGAGTCCGGCTCCGTCATCGGCGGCCAGTTCGACTCCATGCTCGCCAAGCTCATCGTCACCGGCGCCACCCGCGAGGAAGCCCTCGCCCGCTCCCGCCGCGCCCTCGCCGAGTTCCGCGTCGAGGGCCTCGCCACCGTCATCCCGTTCCACCGCGCCGTCGTCTCCGACCCCGCCTTCATCGGCGACGGTCAGTCCTTCGACGTTCACACCCGGTGGATCGAGACCGAGTGGGACAACACCGTCGAACCGTTCACCGCCGGCGCCCCCATCGAGGACGACGAGAACGGACCTCGACAGAACGTCGTCGTCGAGGTCGGTGGGCGCCGTGTCGAGGTGTCCCTGCCCGGCCAGTTCTCGCTCGGCGGCAACGCTGCTGCCGGTGGCAACGTCATTCGTCGCAAGCCCAAGGCGCGCACCCGCGGCGGCGCCGGCAGCGCGGCCGCGTCAGGTGACGCCGTCACCGCACCCATGCAGGGCACCGTCGTCAAGGTCGCCGTCACCGAGGGCCAGGAAGTCGTCGCCGGAGACCTCATCGCCGTCCTCGAGGCCATGAAGATGGAGAACCCCGTCACCGCCCACAAGGACGGCGTCGTCACCGGACTCGCCGTGGAGCCCGGCTCCGCGATCACCCAGGGAACTGTTCTCGCAGAACTGAAGTGAGCCGGCCGGACGCCCGCCCCGGTTACGCTCCTCTCATGGCCGACGACAGTCCGCACGTGAGAACCGATCGACGAGGGCGGGCGTTCCCGTCTCCCGGCTCGTACGGGCACTCGTCGTGACAGAGGTCCGGGCCGCTCTCTTCGACGTGTTCGGCACCGTCGTCGACTGGCGCGGGGGTATCGCCGACGAGGTGCGGCGCTGGCTGGAGGAGTACGCCCCCGAACGCGACGACATCGATCCGGGCGACTTCGCGGACCTGTGGCGTGCGAGGTACCAGCCCTCGATGCAACCGATCCGGACCGGTGAGCGCCCCTTCACCAAGCTCGACGTGCTGCACCGCGAGAGTCTCGTGGAACTGCTGGCGGAGTACGTGCTCCCCACCGAGGCGGTCGACGATCTGACTCTGGCGTGGCACCGCTTGCCGCCGTGGCCGGACTCGGTCGCCGGTATCGCAGCCGTCCGCGAGTCCGTCATCGTGGCACCCCTGTCCAACGGCAACGTGTCGTTGCTCCTCGACATGGCCAAGCGTGCCGGCATCCCCTGGGACGCGGTCCTCGGCGCGGAGGTGGTGCAGGCCTACAAGCCGACTCCCGAGTCGTATCTGCGGACGGCGGAGTTGCTCGATCTCGCTCCCGGCCAGTGCCTGATGGTCGCGACACACAACGATGATCTCGCCGCCGCCCGTGGGTGCGGACTACAGACCGCCTTCGTGCGCCGCCCGCACGAGCACGGACCGCAGCAGACCGAGTCCGAACCCACCGACGACTGGGAGTTCGTCGTCGACGACCTCGAGGAACTGGGCAGGCTTCTCCGGTCCTGTCAGGCGAGCAGTCGTTCGTAGACGCCGACCTCGGACCCGAGTTCCCAGGCGCCGATGCCCTCGAAGGAGGACAGCACGCGCTCGTGATTCCAGTCCTCGTCGACGTGGATCTCGTGCGGATTGCCCTCGATCTCGTGCTGCGGGTAGTGGACGATCGGGATCGACAGGTACGCCGCCCGCGTCGCGACCGCACAGCACTTGGCCCACAGCGCCACCGCGTCGGCCTCGGTCATGTGCTCCGCCACGTCGCCGATGATCACCACGTCCGCCGTCGGCAGATCCACCGTGCGCGCGTCACCGAGGATGATCTCGTCGTAGTACTCGTGGAGGCGGTAGGTCTCCACGTACGGCTCCCAGATCTCGACACCGGTGATGCGGGAGAGCTGCGGTCCTGCAAGCAGTTTCGCGTAGGTCCCCACCCCCGGTCCGATGTCGAGCACGGAGACGGGTCGCTCGGACCCCAGGGCGTGGACACGGTCGCGGGTCCAGGACTTACCTTCGGACGAACTCATCGGCATGACTGTCCTGTGCCCAGCCGGGCCTCGGCGTAATCGTCAGGGGCTCGGGCGGTCGTGATCGCGACCCGTCGCGAGGTCCCCGCACTCGACGGTGATCACGTCGGGGTTGCCGCGGAGGAAGGTGCGGGCGCCCTGATCCCCCTTCGCAGCCTCCGCGACCTCCGCCCACCACCGGCGCGCGAGCACCACGGGGTGACCGGGAGTGTCATCGAAGGTGGCCCGCGCGATTCCAGTGTCCGCGGCATGGTCGAGAACCCGCCCCACCACCTCGGCGCCGATGTCGGGGGTGTCCACCAGGTGCAGCACCGCGTGGTCGGCGTCGGTCGTCTCACATGCCTTCAGGCCCACCCGCACCGAGCTGCCCATGCCGGTGCGCCACTCGTCGTTCACCACGGCCTGCGCGCCGGGAGGCATCTCCGGCGCCGCGGCACCCACGACGACCAGGACCTCGTCGCACCCGCCCTCGCGCAGCGCCCGCACCGCCAGGTCCAACCAGAGCCCGTCGTGCGCCAGGATCTTGGGGGCGCCGTACCGGGTGCCCGCACCCGCCGCGAGCACCACGCCGACCGTCGTCATGCGACCACCCTGCACGGGCTGCGTCCCCGGCGCCAGTGCGCGCCGAGCACCTCCCGGGCGCCACGACCCACTTTCCGCACCCACACGCGGGAGCCCGCCCCCACTGGCCGCGAGTGGAACACCCCGCGCACCCCACGCCACGCCTACTCCAGCCTCGCCTCGAGCTCCGCGATGCGGTCGAGCAGCACCTTCTCCCGCGCCGCGGCGTCGCGCTCGTACAGCGCACCCATCCTGCTCACGTAGTCCTGGTCGTAGCGCGGGATGATGCTGCGGGTGCAGTTCCAGTCGATCGCCTCGACGGAGATCACGACGCTGCGCTCGCACCGCGACTCGACGGTGCCGCCGGGCACCTGCCGAAGTCGCTCGAGCAACGCCGGGTCCGCACTTCCCTCGACCACCGTCGCGCGCCCGTAGATCTTCACGCGCTGGCGGCGCGGGTAGTCCACGACGATCAGCGCCACGCGGTCGTTCGCGTCGAGATTGCCGGCCGTCACGTACTGGTTGTTCCCGGCGAAGTCGGCGAACGCGAGTGTGTGGTCGTCGAGCACCTGCAGGAACCCGGCCGGCCCGCTGCGGTACTGGACGTAGGGCCATCCGGTCTCGGTGACTGTCGACAGGTAGAACTGGTCCGCGGCGCGGATGATCACCTTCTCGCGGCCGTCGAGTGCGTCGGGTCCGTCGTCGCCGCGTTCCGCCTGCGCACCGTAGGCCGTGTAGCTGCCCTTCGCGCGCTGCCGCGCCAGCGCCGAGGGTCCGAACACCAGGTGGTGATAGTGGTTGCTCATCGCCCCTCACTCTTCACCACCTGTTGGCGGATCACCCAACGACCAGCGCGGACCGGTGCCCCGACTTTGTGCGGTCTCGACTGGCGGGGTGGCCCCGCATGGCGGAGTCTGATCGCACCGCACTCCGGTCACTCGCCGCCCTGCACCGTCGCAGGGCACCGCCTCAGGCCTTTTCGGCCCTCGCCTGGAACCAGGTCCACTCATGACTGTTCGCTCCGCCGTCACGCGGCGTCACCCCGTCGACGAGGTTCTCCCCGCCCACAAGCTGGCGGCCTACGGGTTCCAACACGTCGTCGCGTTCTACGCGGGAGCTGTGCTGGTCCCGATCATCATCGGTGGGGCCATCGGCCTCACCAATGAGCAGTTGATCCACCTGATCAACGCCGACCTCTTCACGTGTGGCATCGCCTCGATCATCCAGGCGGTCGGCTTCCGGAAGATCGGTGTGAAGCTGCCGCTCCTGCAGGGCGTCACCTTCGCCGGTGTCAGCCCGGTCATCGCGATCGCGATGGCGAACGGCGGCGGGACCGAGGGCCTGCTGTACGTGTACGGCGCCGTGATCGTGGCGGGCCTGTTCACGTTTCTCATCGCCCCCTGGTTCAGCAGGCTGCTGAGGTTCTTCCCGCCGGTGGTGACCGGAACGGTCATTGCCATCATCGGTATCGCCCTGCTGCCGGTGGCCGTCAACGACGCCGTCACCAATCCTGCTACGCACGAACAGGATCCGACCAACGGTCGCTGGATGGCCTACGCGATCGGCACGCTGGTGATCATCGTGCTGATCCAGCGATTCTTCCGCGGCTTCACCGCCACCATCGCCGTGTTGCTGGGACTCGTCATCGGCAGCGCCACCGCGTACGTGTTGGGCGACATGACGTTCGACGGTGTCTCCGAGGCGTCGTGGGTAGGGTTCACGCAGCCGTTCCTGTTCGGCGCGCCCAAGTTCAGTGTCATCGCCATCATCTCGATGATCGTGGTCCTGATGATCACGGCGGTCGAGTCGACGGGCAGCGTCTTCGCGACGGGTGAGATCGTCGGCAAGCGGATCACGAAGGACGACATCGCCGCCACCCTGCGTGCCGACGGCGTGGCCACGGTGATCGGCGGCTCCTTCAACTCGTTCCCGTACACGGCCTTTTCGGAGAACGTCGGCCTGGTGCGCCTGACGCGCGTGCGCAGCCGGTGGGTGGTTGCTGCCGCCGGTGTCATCATGATCGTCCTGGGCCTGCTGCCGAAGACGGCGGCCGTGGTCGCGTCCATTCCGTCACCCGTCCTGGGCGGCGCCGCGCTGGCGCTCTTCGCCACCGTGGCGGTCGTGGGCATCCAGACCCTGTCGAAGGTGGACTTCACCGACCACCGCAACCTCATCATCGTCGCGACGAGTCTCGGTCTGGCCCTGCTGGTCACGATCCAGCCGACCGTCTCGGAGGGTGTTCCGAGCTGGCTCGAGCTGCTGTTCTCGAGCGGCATAGTGCTGGGTGCGTTCACCGCGATCGTCCTCAACATCCTGTTCTTCCACGTGGGTGGCTCGCGCGGGGCGACGGTGGCGGGCTCCCCCGGCGACTCGATCACCCTCGACGCCGTCAACGAGATGAGCCTCGACGAGTTCTCGACGACGTTCGGCGACGTGGTGCAGGGATCGGACTGGGTGGTGCGTCGCGCGTACGAGCAGCGGCCCTACGCGGATGCTCATGCACTGCGGGAGGCGTTCCAGGATTCCCTGCTCGCAGGCACCACGGAGGAGCAGGTCGAGCTGATCAGCGCCTTCCCCGATCTGGGCAGCGAGGACGACGCCGGCACCGCGTTCGCCAAGGACCACGTCTCGCTCGCGCACCTCGGCGACGAGGAGCACCGCTCGGTGGTCGACCTGGCCACCGCCTACCGGGATCACTTCGGCTTCCCCCTCGTCATCTGCGCGGCCGAGACCGAGCGCTACGACCGGGTGCTCGCCAACGGGTGGTCGCGGATGGAGAACTCACCGGGTGCGGAGCGGTCGTTCGCCATGATCGAGGTCGCGAAGATCGCGAACCACCGGTTCGACGACCTGGTCGCCGATGCGAATCCCATCGCCGCGGCGCGTTTCGGCAGACTGAACGACCTGTCCTGATCCCCACCACAGAAGGGAACGCTCGTGTTCCTGCACGAAGCACTCGGGCTCGACGGATTCAATCGGCTGTCCGATCGCGCCGCGATGCACGCCTTGTTCGAGTGCTGCTCGTCGTCCATCTGGGCGCGCCGGGTGGCCGTCGGTCGCCCCTTCGACAGCGCCGAGGCCCTCCTGGAACGCGCCGACAGCGAGTTGGCGGAACTGTCCGAGACGGAGATCGACCGCGCACTCGACGGTCATCCACGTATCGGTGCCTCGGTGACCGCCGGCTCGTCGTCACAGCGCGAGCAGGCCGCGGTGAGCGAGGCGGACCAGGGCGTCAAGGACGCACTCGCGGCGGGGAATCGGACCTACGAGGAGAAGTTCGGCCACGTCTACCTGGTGTGTGCGACGGGCCGCCCTGCGACGGAGCTTCTCGCTATCCTCACCGAGAGGCTCGACAACGATCCGGAGACGGAGAGGCGCGTGATGAGAACCGAACTGGCGAAGATCAATCGAATCAGGTTGACCCGCATGCTGACCGAGCGGACCGAACAGTGAGCGTCAGCACCCACGTCCTCGACGCGGTGCACGGGACACCGGCGACGGGGGTGGGTCTCGCGGTGGTCGACGAGCACGGCGACGTGGTCACCACCGGCATCACCGACGAGGAGGGACGCGCCAAGGAACTGCTCCCGGACGACGCGGTGGCCGGTGTCTACACACTCGTGTTCGACACCGCCGCGTACTTCGAGCAGTCCGGGACGCAGACCTTCTACCCCGAGGTGTCCATCACCTTCACCGTCCTCGATGTCGATGCGCACCACCATGTTCCGCTTCTGCTGTCCCCGTTCGCGTACTCCACCTATCGAGGAAGCTGACCCCGTGACCGATCTGACCGGGAACATCGTCCTGGGAGCCAACCAGTACGGCAAGGCCGAGAACCGAGTGGTGCGCATCTACCGCGACACCGCCCGCCACGAGATCCGGGACATCTCCGTGTCCTCGGCACTGCGGGGCGACTTCTCCGCCGCCCATCTCGTCGGTGACCAAGGCGCGGTCCTGCCGACGGACACGCAGAAGCAGACCGCCTACGCGTACGCGAAGGAGAAGGGCCTGCTGCATCTCGAGTCGTACGGCCTCGATCTGGCACGACATTTCGTCGACGACGTCGAGCCGGTGACGGAAGCGCGCATCGAGTTGGAGGAGTACGCGTGGGAGCGCGTCACCGTCGACGGACGTCCGCACGATCACACGTGGGTACGCAAGGGCCAGGAGACGCGGGTCGCCTCGGTCACCGTAGCCGGCACCGGATCGGAGCAAAAGACATGGGTCACCGCAGGTTTCAAGGATCTGATCATTTTGAAGTCGACTGGGTCCGAGTTCGCCGGCTTCCTCGAGGACTCCTACACCGTGCTCGCCCCGACTCATGATCGCGTCATGGCCACCTCACTCGAGGCGCGCTGGCGCTACACCACCACCGACGTCGACTGGGACGAGGTGTACGCCGGCGTCAAGGCGGTGATGATCGAGCAGTTCGCCACACTCCAGTCGCTCGCGTTGCAGCAGACACTCTTCGCGATGGGACGCGCTGCGCTGGAGGCATTCCCGTTCATCGCGGAGCTCCGGATGAGTGCACCGAACAAGCACCACTTCCTGTACGACCTCGACCGTTTCGGCGTCGAGAACAACGGCGAGGTCTTCCACGCCGACGACCGTCCGTACGGGCTCATCCAGGCGACCGTCGAACGCGAGGACGCCCCCGACGCGGGATCCGCCTGGCGGGGTTACAGCGTCGTCGGCTGAGGCCCGAGCACGGCCAACGCGACGAAGACGTCGGTGCGGTCCTCCGTCGTCCCCAGGTCTCGGTCCGTCAGCGCCTCCACCCGTCCGATGCGGTACCGCACCGTGTTGACGTGCACGTGGAGGGCGTCCGCCGTGCGGCTCCAGGAACCGTCGTGGTGCAGGTACGCCCGCAGCGTGTCCAGCAGTCCCGCGTCGGTGCGGCTGTCGTGGTCGAGTACCGCGCCGAGCACCCGCCGGGCATAGGCAGCGCGCAGTCCGTCCGGCACCACCGAGAGCAGGACGGCGGCCGACCCGGTGTCCGCGCTGGTCCGCACGGCGATCCGGTCGGCCGATGCCGCCGCCACCTCACGCGCATGCTGTGCCGACCGCACACATCCGACGAGGGCCGCGGCCTCCACCGCCGTACCCACGCCCACGGCGATCCGTCCGGTCACGGTGTCCTCGAGTCGACGCAGCGCAAGGGCGAGATCGGCGGCCATGCGGGTGGACGTCCGACCGGAAGGTAGCCCGACGACGCCGATCACGAGGTCCCCGCCGGTGACTCCCACACTCACCGCACCGTCGACCGATTCCCGCGCCGCGTCGGTGAGCACCGCGGCCAAGACCTCGACAGGCAGATCCGCGGTGGCGGCCAGCGCGACGACGTCTCCTGTCACGTCGACGCCGATCTGTCGAATGCGTTCCAGCGCCTGCTCTCCGGATCCGTCGACGAGGAGTTCGGCCGCGCGGTCGGCCATGGTGCGCAGCACCCGCGCGCCGTCGTCGACGCGCACGCGATCGAGGGCCGCGATGCTCGCCAGCTGACCGAGCGCATCGAGAACCTGCCCGTCCATGCACTCGTGGTCACCGTCCACGACGAGGTACCACGCAGTCGCACGGTGACCGAAACTCGATCCGACGGGCAGCACGGACCGCACCGTGTTCTCGGTGACCACGCGGCACGGAACACCCTGCGCCGCATCCCGTACGAGAGCATCCACCACCTCCGTGGCCAACGGCTCGGCGGACACCACGGGCCGGCCCACCGCGGTGACGATCCGGCAGGTCACGCCCGTGTCCCGCGCCGTCTCGTGCGTGAGGTCCGCGAGCGCGCGTCCGTCGGTGACCGCGGTGAGCAATCGGTGCTGGCGGGCCAGACTGGCGGAGAGCCGCGCCACCCGATCGCCGGTCACCCGGCTGGTGACGGCATCGATGACGTCCGCGAACGCGACCGCCGACGGCACCGCGAGCAGCGGTAGCGAGTACTTCTCGCACGCACGCACCACGTCGTCGGGGACGGAACCGAACACTTCGTCGCCCGCCGCGAGCGCCACAGCGCCCGCCGCGACGACCGACCCCACGAAGGCATCGCTGTCCTCCGGCGCGCGGCGCCACACCATGCCGGTGACGACCAGCTCGCCGCCCACGATGTAGCGCGACGGGTCCGGCAGATCGGTCGCGAAGGCCCACCGCACGGTCCGACCGAGTTGGTCGTCGGTGCCGACGAGGCGCCGCAGCGCGAGTTCCGGTACGTCGAGCACGTCCTGGATCAGCACACCTGTTCACCCGCCCGCATCGTCGTTGGAGGATCCGACAGTAGGCGGCGCTCGTTTCGGCCACGTTTCGTCGGCGCGCGCCCTGCGCGGGTGGCCGACACGGTGTTGACTCGGTGACACAGCGAGGACAGGAGTACGACGTGCCGGACCGCATTCTCATCACGGGCGCCCACGTGATCACCGTGGATCCCGCCCGCTCCGAGTGGGCGGCGGGCTGGGTCCTGATCGAGGACGGGCTCATCGCGGCGCTCGGCGACGGGACACCGCCGCCGCGTCCCGACGGTCCGGAGGACACCGTCATCGACGGTCGCGGTTGCGTCCTGACTCCCGGCCTCGTGAACACGCACCACCATCTCTATCAGTGGATCACCCGCGGTCTGGCTGCGGACTCGACGCTCTTCGAGTGGTTGACGACGCTATATCCCGTGTGGGCCGGCATCGACGCCGACTCGGTCCGCGTCGCAGCGACGGGTGGGCTCGCTCGGTTGGCCGCGACCGGATGCACCACCACCACCGACCACCTCTACGTCTTCCCCCACGACGGCGGCGACGTGTTGGGCGCAGAGATCGACGCCGCGAGGACGGTCGGTCTGCGGTTCCACCCGACGCGCGGATCGATGGACCTGGGACACAGTCAGGGTGGTCTGCCGCCGGACAGCGTCGTGGAGTCGCTCGATGCGATCCTGGCCGCGAGCAGCGCCGCGGTCGACCGCTGGCACGACCCGTCCTTCGGATCGATGCTGCGCATCGCTCTCGCACCGTGCTCGCCGTTCTCCGTCACCGGCGACCTCCTCCGCGAATCGGCGACGCTGGCGCGCGAGCTGGGCGTCCGGTTGCACACACACCTCGCCGAGACCCTGGACGAGGAGGAGTTCTGCCGCAGCAACTTCGGCATGACTCCCGTGCAGTACATGGAATCGGTCGGCTGGGTCGGCGACGACGTCTGGTACGCGCACGCCGTGCATCTCGACGACGCCGCGATCGCGACCATGGCGGCCACCGGAACCGGGGCGGCCCACTGCCCCACGTCCAACGCGCGGCTGGGCGCCGGCATCGCCCGAGCGCGCGATCTGATCGACGCGCGGGTTCCCCTGGGGCTCGGCGTCGACGGTGCCGCCAGCAACGAGTCCTGCAGCATGCTCGAGGAGGCGCACCACGCGGCACTGTTCGCACGGGCGCGCGGCGGACCCCGCGCCATGACCGTGCGCGAGAGCCTCGACCTCGCGACACTCGGCGGTGCCCGAGTCCTCGGGCGCGAGAACGAGATCGGCTCGCTGGAGGTGGGCAAGCTCGCCGATCTGGCGCTGTGGCGCATCGACGGCGCCGCCCACGCCGGCATCACCGATCCCGTCGCCGCGTTGGTACTGGGCGACCGGCCGCCCCTCGAACGGCTCCTCGTGCACGGGCGGGTGGTGGTCGAGAACGGGGTGGTCATGACCGTCGACGAGGAGACAGTGGCCCGGGACGTGGCGGCGGCGCACACGGCGCTGCTCACGAAGGCCGGGCGGTGATTCCGTGGACCTGAACACCGTGCGCGAGGTCGTCCGGGCTCGTACGCGGGGCGATCTCTCGGTCATCGACGGCGGCACCGCCGTGGTGGCAGGTGGGACGTGGGTCTTCTCGGAACCGCAGGTGGGGGTGCACCGACTGGTCGATCTGACGGACCTCGGCTGGGAACCCGTCGTCGTCGGTGAGGGGCTCGAGATCGCCGCGACGTGCACCGTGGACACGCTGCGTCGGATGTCGTGGCCGCCGCGGTGGCCGGACCTCGAGTCGCTGGTGGCCCTCTGCTCCGACGCGTTGCTCGCGTCGTTCAAGGTGCAGCAGTTCGCCACGGTCGGTGGGAACATCGCCCTCGGACTTCCCGCGGGATCCATGACCTCACTGTGTTCGGCGCTCGACGGCGTCGCGGTGATCTGGACCCCCGACGGTCACGAGCGGCGCGTACCCGTCGCCACGCTGGTCACCGGACCCCAACGCACGTCGCTCGCACCGGGCGAGGTGATACGCAGCATCGAGATCGACGACGCCGTTCTGCGCTCCCGATTCGCCTGCCGCAGAATGTCCTTGGCACCTCGCGGGCGCTCCGGCGCCGTCGTGATCGGTCGCCGGGACGCCGACGGATCGTGCGTCCTCACCGTCACCGCGTCGACGCGCCGCCCGCACCAGCTGCGACTCGAGGCAGTGCCGCACGCCGAGGACGTGGCCGCGCTGCTCGACGCCGCGATACCCGCCGACCAGTGGTACGACGACGTGCACGGAGCACCGGACTGGCGACGCCACGTGAGCGGCCTGCTGGCACAGCAGATCTGCGAGGAGCTGTCATGAGAGTGGGAGTCAACGGGGAGACCGTGGAGATGTCGCCGCGACCGGGCCAGTGCCTGCGCACGGCCCTGCGCGACATCGGACGGTTCGAGGTGAAAAAGGGGTGCGACGCGGGCGACTGCGGCGCGTGCTCGGTGCTGCTGGACGGTGCCGCCGTCCAGTCGTGCATCGTTCCGGCCTACCGCGCCGAAGGTCGGGAGGTCACCACGGTGGCCGGGCTGGGCACGCCGGACGACCTGCATCCGATGCAGCAGCGATTCGTCGACGCCGCCGGATTCCAGTGCGGCTTCTGCACGGCCGGCATGATCGTCACCGCCGCCGCCCTCACCGACGAGCAGACCGAGGATCTGGACACCTCGCTCAAGGGAAACCTGTGTCGCTGCACCGGGTATCGGGCGATCACCGACGCGGTCACGGGTGTGCGCACCATCGAGAAGTCCACCGAGGGACCGGCGTGCGGACGCTCCGTCGCCGCGCCGGCCAGCGCTCGCGTCGTCACGGGAACGGAGCCCTACACGCTCGACGTCGCGATGCCGGGTCTACTGCATCTGTCGGTGCTGGGGAGCCCCCACGCCCGTGCGCGCATCGTCTCGATCGACACGTCGGCCGCGCTGGCCGTCGAGGGCGTGGTCGCGGTGCTCACCCACGAGGACGCGCCGCCCGTCGCCTTCTCCACCGCACGCCACGAGTCACGGGACGACGATCCCGACGACACACTCGTTCTGGATCGCGAGCTCCGCTACGTCGGGCAGCGGGTGGCGGCGGTGATCGCCGAGTCGGTGGCCGCCGCGGAGGAGGGCAGAGGGCGCCTCGTCGTCGAGTACGAGGTGCTGCCCGCCGTGCTGCATCCAGCGGACGCGCTCGCACCGGGAGCCCCGATCGTCCACGCCGGCAAGGGTACCGAGGCCAGGATCGCGGACGTCGAGCGCAACGTCGTGGCCGAGGTGAGCGGTACGACCGGCGACGTCGAGGCGGGCCTGGCGGCCGCGGACGCCGTGGTGACCGGAACGTGGCGCACCGCCCGCGTGCAGCACACTCACCTTGAGACGCACGGTGCGATCGCCTGGTTCGCGGAGGACGGGCGCCTGACCGTCCGCACGAGCTCGCAGGTCCCGTTCCTCGTACGGGACGAGCTGTGTCACATCTTCGACCTCGATCCCGACACCGTGCGCGTGTTCACGACGCGGGTCGGTGGCGGGTTCGGCGCCAAACAGGAGATGCTCACCGAGGATCTCGTGACGCTCGCCGCTCTGACGGTGCGTCGACCGGTACAGCTCGAGTTCTCCCGTGCCGACCAGTTCACCGTCGCGCCCTGTCGGCATCCCATGGAGGTGTCGGTCACCGCAGCCGCCACGGCCGACGGCACGCTCACCGCGCTGACCCTCGACGTGCTGAGCGATGCCGGCGCCTACGGCAACCACAGTCCCGGTGTGCTGCACCATTCCACCGACTCGATCGCCCTCTACCGCTGCGCGGCCAAGCGCGTCGAGGCGAGAGCGGTGTACACGAACACGATTCCGTCCGGCGCGTTCCGCGGATACGGCGTCGGGCAGACCGGTTTCGCCGTCGAGTCGGCGCTCGACGAGTTGGCGCACCGATTGCACATCGATCCGATCGAGTTCCGGCGTCGCAACGTCGTCGTGCCGGGTGATCCGTTCGTCGCCGCGCACGTCCTCGACGGCGACCTCCTGTTCGGCAGTTACGGACTCGACCAGTGCCTCGATCTCGTGGACGAGGCACTCGCCGAGCCCGGATCGCCGGCGCCCGACGGATGGCAGGTGGGCGTCGGCGTGGCCATCGGCATGAATGCCACCGTGCCGCCGCGCGGCCACGTCTCCGACGCGTCGATCACCGCTCTGCCCGGAGCGCGCTACCTGGTGCGCGTCGGCACCGCCGAGTTCGGTAACGGCACCACGACGGTGCACGGTCAGATCGCGGCGTCGATCCTGAACACGACCGTCGACCGCATCGAGATCGCACAGTCGGACACCGACGTCACCTCCCACGACACGGGCGCCTTCGGGTCGGCGGGCACGGTGGTCGCCGGCAAGGCTGTCGCACTCGCCGCGGAGTCGTTGCGCGAGAGCATCATCGGTGCCGCATCGAGCCTGACCGGATCGCTGCCGACGCAGGGTGTGCTCGGTCCGGAGGGCGTCACGGTGGACGGCGCACTGTGCTCCCTCGACGAGATCGTCGCGGCCCACGGCGGACCGTTGGCGGCGGACGGGTACCACGGCGGATCGCCTCGCTCGGTGGTGTTCAACGTCCACGGGTTTCGGGTCGCGGTCGACCCCGGGAGCGGCCGCGTCGCGATCCTGGACTCCGTGCAGGCCGTCGACGCCGGCACGGTGATGAATCCGGTGCAGTGCCGTGGGCAGGTGGAAGGTGGTGTGGCGCAGGCGCTGGGCGCAGCGCTCTACGAGGAGATGAGGCTCGACGAGACGGGGCACGTGACCACAGCGTCGCTACGGAACTACCACATCCCGCAACTCGCCGACGTTCCGACGACCCGAGTGTTGTTCGCGGACACCTATGACGCGCTCGGGCCGCTGGGTGCCAAGTCGATGAGCGAGTCTCCGTACAACCCCGTCGCACCGGCGTTGGCCAATGCCGTCACGGACGCCGTCGGCGTACGGCCGCACACACTGCCGATGTCGGCGGACCGCGTCTGGAGAATGCTGCAGCGCGATCAGGAGTCGTAGAAGGTCTGCAGAATGATGGTGCTGCGGGTCTGCACGTTGGCAGTGGTCCGGATCTGCTGCAGGAGTCGCTCGAGATCCCGCGGTGACGCCACGCGGACCAGCAGCACATAGCTGTCCTCCCCCGCCACGGAATGGCACGCCTGCACCTCGGGCAGCGGCCGCAGACGCGCGGGCGCGTCGTCGGGCGCCGTCGGATCCAAGGGGGTGATGGCCACGAACGCCGACAGTGGCTGGCCGATGGCCTCCCGATCGACGCGCGCGGTGTATCCGAGGATGACCCCGGACGACTCGAGCCTGCGCACTCGTGACTGCACGGCCGAGACCGAGAGGCCCGCCCGCTCCGCGAGGTGAGCGAGAGTCGCGCGGCCGTCGATGATCAGTTCCTCCACGAGCACGCGATCGGTGGCGTCCAGATCGTCCGAGCGGACGGACTTGCCTCGTGCACCGGTCATGGGCGCTACCCTGCCACGTCCCGATCGGGCAGCGTCAGGCGAACAGTGGTGGCATGGCGAAGACCATGACCGTCGACCACGCGACGTGCGTCAGGATCGGCGCGAGAATGCCGCCGGACGCCCGGCGTTCGAGTCCCAGCACGAAACCGAGGGTGATGGCGGCGAAGCCGAGCATCGGGTTGCCCGTGGCCAGAGTGGCGATGGTGTAGACGATCGTCGAGATGACGACCGGCCGCTTCACGCCGATGGCCGAGAACAGAGCGCCGCGGAAGAAGATCTCCTCGGCGACCCCGTTGAACAGCGTGATGAAGACGATGAGCGCGAGCGGTCCGACGCGGGCGTGATCGAGGACGTTGGCCGTGAAGTCCCGCAGCGGCGGGATCTCCCGCACGACCAGTGCGCCGAGGATGAACACGCCACCCGCGGCCAGACCGATCGCGATCGGCGTGATGATCGGCCGCCGCAGGGTGCCGCGGAAGTTGATGCGACCGAGGTGCAGTGGCCCGGACAGGAACCCACCGACGATCCACACCAGGGCCAGAGCGATGGTCAGCGTGTAGAACATGGGGTCGCCGGGCTCGGTCGACAGCGACACTCCCAGCAGCGTCGCGCCCACGACGAGCACGACCGCCACGATGATGCGCCGCCGTAGGAAGGCGCGATCGGTCTCGTGATGGTCGCGGTCGACCTTGTCCACCAGCGCGTTGCGCACGATGGATTCGGCCCTCATCTGCCAGGACACCATGAAGTACTCCTCCGGCTCGTCGAACCTGTCGGTCGTGTCGGAACTTGCGGTCTGTGAACGAGAGACCGACTAGAACTTCAGAAGAGACCGTACCCGGGACGAGACCGCGGCAACCACGTCCAGATTGGTCCGGACGACCGGAGCGACGGGCCACGAGTAGAGCACCGCGCCGATGCCGAGTGCCTCGGCGAGCTTCCACCCGTCCTCGCTCAGCAGTTCGGCGCCGCGGCGGCGAATGCTGCGGACGTCGCCGCCGGTCCACTCCGCGTCCGAGGACACCAGGCGCAGCGAGTCGGGCGTCGTGGCCAGGCCGCGGGTGGCGCTCGCGCCGAGCAGGCTTCGGCGCATGGCGTCGTCGACGTCGGTGAGACCGCCCTCGGGCTCGGGGACGAACTCCGAGATGCGGTTCTCCGAGGCGGTCATCGAGTTCACGAGAGACTGCACCAGGTCGTCGGCGAGCAGTCCCGGAACCGGGATCAGTCGGCCGATCACGAGAGCCGCGAGCTTGGTCGGGATGCCCGGGGTGGGCACACCCAGACGATGCAGCTCGGCGGCGCGGACGTAGGCGAAGACGAGGTCCTTGTACGGAAGGATCTCGGGGCCCGCGATGTCGTACGCGTCGGCGGGCACGTCGGGTGACGCGCACGCGAGGAGATAGTGCACGACGTCGTCGACGGCGATCGGCTGCACCGGCTTGCTCAACCAGCTCGGGAGCGGCAGCACAGGCAGCCGGTCCGCGAGGTACCGGATCATCTCGAAGGACGTCGATCCGGCGCCGATGACGATGGCGGCGCGCAGCCACACCACCTCGATGCCGTCGATGGTGAGCGCCTCGCCCACCTCGGCGCGGCTCGCGAGGTGCTCGGACAGCTTCTCGCCCTCGGGGACGAAGCCACCGAGGTAGACGATGCGGCGGACACCCGCGGCGCGTGCCGCCTCGGCGAAGTGCCGGGCGGACGCGAGGTCGGTGGCCCGGTAGCCGGATTCCCCGATGGCGTGCACCAGGTAGTACGCGACGTCGATGTCCTCCGCGGACAGCGCCTCGGCGCACGAGTCGGCGTCGGTCACATCGAGTCGCACCGCCCGCACGTCGTCGTGCCAGTCGAAGGCGGTCAGCCTCTCCGGCGTGCGCGAGCCCACGACGACGCTCTCGTCGGCCGACACGAGCGCGTCGACGAGGCGAGAACCGATGTAGCCGCTGGCCCCGGTCACGAAAGCAGTCATGCTCTCGACATTACGGGTGCGGTGCGCTCGCATACCGCCGCGTGAGGGGCGTCACCGTGCAGACTGTGCTCATGGCCGACGTGGATCGACACCGAGCACCCGACAACGATCTGTCGGTGCGTACCGTCCGGCTGCCCGTACCGTCACTCGGCAACATGCTCGGACTCGCCCGCGGGACCGTTCTCTGGTCGCTCGACACCGTCGCGTTCGTCGCTCAGCTGCCCCGGCGGATCGACGACCTGTTCGTTCGTGTCGACGAGGTCATCGCCGCGATCGAGCGCATCACCGACCAGGCCCAGACGGTCATCGGCAAGGTCTCGGCCACCACCGAGGACGCGCAGGGCGTCATCGTCGGAGCGGAGTCCGCCTCGTCCAAGGCGCTGGCGATTATCTCCGAGCTCGAACCCATCACCGCGCGCGCGATCCCGCTGGGCCGCACCTTCGTGGACAACTTCTCCGAGGCCGAGGTGGAGGCGGCGGTGAAGCTCGTGGACCAGCTGCCGGAGCTGGTGCAGCGGATGGAGGGGATCATGCCGATCCTCGCGACGCTCGACACGGTCTCCCCCGAGATCCACGAATTGCTCGAGGTGACCAAGGACGTGCGCAAGGCCGTCATCGGCATCCCGGGTTTCAAGTTCTTCCGCAATCGCGGCGAGGAACGCCTGCACGACTGATCGTCGCGCCGCCACACCTCGCGAGTACGTCCAGAGTGCTGTGATCCCGGCCTTCTCATTGACATTATCGACGTACTCGCGGCGGGGTGGGGACGCTCATCCGGCGACCGTGTCGGTGGGTCCGTGCACTATGGAGAGGTGAAGAACCCCACCGCTCCGTCGCCCGAGGACGTGCTCGCGCGGTTCACGGCTCCGACGCGGGCGTGGTTCGACGGCGCCTTCCCCGCGCCCACCGCCGCTCAGCTCGGCGCGTGGGACTCCATCTCCAGCGGCGCGCACACCTTGGTCGTCGCTCCCACCGGCTCCGGCAAGACCCTGTCCGCGTTCCTGTGGGCGCTGGACAAGCTGGTCAGCCGTGATCCCGAGGACACGGCACCCGGCACCCGCGTGTTGTACGTCTCGCCGCTGAAGGCGCTCGCGGTGGACGTCGAGCGCAACCTGCGCGCTCCCCTGGTCGGCATCACGCAGACGGCCAAGTTGCAGGGGGTCGCGCCGCCGGAGATCTCGGTGGGCGTGCGCTCCGGCGACACCAGCCCCGCCGATCGTCGTCTGATGCTCAAGACGCCGCCGGACATCCTCATCACGACACCCGAGTCGTTGTTCCTGATGCTGACGTCCGCGGCACGCGAATCCCTCGAACGCGTCGACACCGTCATCGTCGACGAGGTGCATGCCGTCGCCGGCACCAAGCGCGGCGCGCACCTGGCGCTGTCGCTGGAGCGTCTCGACGCGAGGTTGGACAAGCCCGCTCAGCGCATCGGGCTCTCCGCCACCGTCCGTCCACACGAGGAGGTGGGACGCTTCCTCACCGGGTCCGCACCCATCAGCATCGTGTGCCCGCCGTCGCCGAAGACGTTCGACCTCTCGGTGCGCGTTCCGGTGGAGGACATGACGGAACTCGGCACCACCGAGCCGCAGGAGGGGTCGGCCTCCGCCGCTCCGCAGCAGGGGTCCATCTGGCCGCATGTCGAGGCGCAGATCGTCGACCTCGTCCTGGAGCACCGGTCGTCCATCGTCTTCGCCAATTCTCGACGGCTCTCGGAGCGACTCACCGCGCGCCTCAACGAGATCTACGCCGAACGCCTCGGTGACGGTGCCCCCGTCGATCACGCGCCGCCGTCCCAGATCGGCGCGTCCGGGGACGTCGTCCACGGCGCCGAGCCGCTGCTGGCCCGCGCACACCACGGCAGCGTGAGCAAGGATCAGCGCGCGCTCATCGAGGACGACCTGAAGTCCGGCCGACTGAAGTGCGTCGTCGCCACCAGCAGCCTCGAACTCGGTATCGACATGGGCGCAGTCGATCTGGTGGTGCAGGTCGAGGCGCCGCCGTCCGTGGCCAGCGGTCTGCAGCGTGTCGGTCGCGCCGGCCACCAGGTCGGCGAGATCTCCCGCGGCGTGCTGTTCCCGAAGCACCGCACCGACCTGATCCACTGCGCCGTGACCGTGCAGCGGATGACCGACGGGCACATCGAGGCGCTGAAGGTGCCGGCCAATCCCCTGGACATCCTCGCCCAGCACACGGTCGCCGCGTGCGCCCTCGAACCGATCGACGCCGACGAGTGGTTCGACATGGTCAGGCACACCGGCAATTTCGGGTCGCTGCCCCGGTCCGCCTACGAGTCCACACTGGACCTGCTGTCGGGAAAGTACCCGTCGGACGAGTTCGCCGAGCTACGACCACGATTGGTGTGGGACCGTGACGGCGGGTCGCTCACCGGTCGCCCCGGCGCCCAGCGCCTGGCGGTCACCTCGGGCGGCGCCATCCCCGACCGCGGACTGTTCGGCGTCTTCATGGTCGGCGAGAAGGCCAGCCGCGTCGGCGAACTGGACGAGGAGATGGTCTACGAGTCGCGCGTCGGAGACGTCTTCGCCCTCGGTGCCACCAGTTGGCGCATCGAGGAGATCACCCACGATCGGGTTCTCGTCAGCCCGGCCTACGGGCAGCCCGGCCGACTGCCGTTCTGGCACGGCGACGGACTCGGTCGCCCGGCCGAACTGGGCGAGGCACTGGGCGCGTTCCTGCGCGAGTCGTCGGACGACGACGCGCTGCGCGGCCGGCTGCAGGAGAGCGGGCTCGACGTCAACGCGGTGAACAACCTGTCCGCGCTGCTCACCGAGCAGCGCACCGCGACGGGCCACATGCCCACCGATCGCACCTTGGTGGTCGAGCGGTTCCGCGACGAGCTGGGCGACTGGCGTCTGGTGCTGCACTCCCCGTACGGCCAGCAGGTGCACGCGCCGTGGGCCCTCGCCATCGGCGCTCGCCTCATCGAGCGGTACGGCATCGACTCGCAGCCCACGGCGTCCGACGACGGCATCATCGTGCGGCTCCCGGACACCGACGACGAGCCGCCGGGCCCAGACCTGTTCGTCTTCGAGAAGGACGAGATCACCGACATCGTCACCGAGCAGGTCGGTGGCTCCGCCCTGTTCGCGTCGCGGTTCCGTGAATGTGCCGCGCGCGCACTGCTTCTGCCCCGCCGCAATCCGGGCAAGCGAGCGCCGCTCTGGCAGCAGCGTCAACGCGCCGCGCAGCTTCTCGACGTGGCCAAGAAGTACCCCACGTTCCCCATCCTGCTCGAGACGGTGCGCGAGTGCCTGCAGGACGTGTACGACCTGCCCGCACTCGAGGACCTGTGTGTGCGGATCGCACGCCGCCAGATCCGCATCGTCGACGTCGAGACCGACTCCCCGTCACCGTTCGCCACCTCGTTGCTCTTCAGCTACGTCGGGCAGTTCATGTACGAGGGCGATTCCCCGCTCGCCGAGCGTCGTGCTGCTGCACTGTCTCTCGACGCCTCGCTGCTGGCGGAGCTGCTCGGACGCGTCGAACTGCGCGACCTGCTCGATGGCGACGTCGTCACCGACACCGAGCTCGAACTGCAGCGCCTCGTCGACGACCGCAAGGCACGTGACGCGGAGGGCGTGGCCGATCTGCTGCGCCTGCTCGGCCCGCTCACGACGGCGGAGATCGAGGCACGCATCGAGTCGCCCGGCTCCGCAGCGCAGTGGGCCGGCGAGCTCACCGCGGCGCGCCGCGCCCTCGAGGTCTCGTTCGCCGGGTCGCAGTGGTGGGTCGCCATCGAGGACGCCAGCAGACTGCGTGATGCGCTGGGTGTCCCGTTGCCTATCGGCACCCCGGCGGCGTTCATCGAGCCCGTCGAGGACCCGCTCGGGGACCTCGTCAGCCGCTACGCACGCACGCACGGTCCGTTCTCGGTCGCGGACGTCGCCGGCCGCTTCGGCATCGGGTCGGCGGTGGCCCGTGACGTGCTGCTGCGCCTGGTCGCCCAGAAGCGGGTGGTGGAAGGTGAATTCCGGCCCGGCGGTTCCGGCAGTGAGTGGTGTGACGCCGAGGTGCTGCGCAGGCTCCGCCGGCGTTCGCTCGCCGCCGCACGCCAGGACGTCGAACCCGTGTCCACCGGCGTCCTCGGCCGCTTCCTCCCGCGCTGGCAACACGTCGGCGGCACCCTCCGCGGACTCGACGGCGTGGCCACGGTCATCGACCAGCTCGCCGGCGTCCCCGCGCCCGCCTCGGCCTGGGAATCGCTGATCCTGCCCCAGCGTGTCCGGGACTACTCCCCCGCGATGCTCGACGAGCTGACCGCCACCGGCGAAGTCGTGTGGTCCGGCCACGGCGCGATCTCCTCGAAGGACGGGTGGATCTGCCTCCATCCCGCCGACGCCGCCCCGGTGACGCTGCCGCCTGCCAAGGGCGACGAGCTGACGGATTTGCAGCAGACGGTGCTGCAGGTGCTCTCGGGCGGCGGCGCGTATTTCTTCCGGCAGCTGTCCGACACTGTCGGGCAAGTGCATCAGACCGAGTCCGGCGCCCCGGCCGACGACCCGACTCTGGTTGCGGCACTGTGGGATCTGGTGTGGACCGGGCACCTCACCAACGACACGTTCGCCCCGCTGCGAGCGCTGCTGCACGGCACCACCCGTTCGGCGCCGAGCCACCGCCCCGCGCGACGCTCGCCGCGGGCGCGGTCCTACCAGCGGTTCGCGCGGCCCTCATTACCGACGCGCACGGGACCACCCTCCGCGGGTGGCCGGTGGGCCCTACTTCCGGAGGCCGAGTCGGACCCCACCATCCGGGCACATGCAACCTCGGACATCCTGCTCGAGCGCTACGGCGTCGTCACCCGAGGGTCCGTCATGAACGAGGGCGTCCCCGGCGGCTTCGGCGGTGTCTACAAGGTGCTCACCGGCTTCGAGGACAGCGGCCGGGCGCGACGCGGCTATTTCGTCGACTCGCTCGGCGGCGCCCAGTTCTCCACCTCGGACGTCGTCGACCGACTGCGCAGCGAGTCGGAACGTGCTGTCGGAGCCGTCGCACTTGCCGCGACCGATCCCGCCAACCCGTACGGCGCCGCACTGCCCTGGCCCAAGAGTCCTGTGGACGCGGCATCCGGGCACCGCCCCGGACGCAAGGCCGGTGCCCTTGTCGTCATGGTGGACGGCGAACTCGTGCTGTACGTCGAGCGGGGCGGCAAGACGGTGCTCACCTTCACCGAGGAGCGCGACGTGCTTGTCACCGCGGCGTCGGCGCTCGCCGCGCTGGTCACCACCCGCTCTGTGGACAAGTTGGTGATCGAACGCACCGACGGGAGCGACATCCACGGCTCCGTCTTCGCGACGATCCTCACCGAGGCGGGCTTCTCGGCGACGCCGCGTGGCCTGCGGATCAGGGCCTGATCCATGCCCGAAGGCGACACCGTCTGGCGCACGGCCAACAGTCTGCGCGACGCACTCGACGGCAAGGTCCTCACCACGTGTGATGTGCGCGTGCCGCGCTACGCCACGGTCGACTTCACCGGCGAGACAGTGGAATCGGTTCTCTCGGCGGGAAAACACCTCGTCATCGAGGTCGGCGGCAAGGTCATCCACTCGCACCTGAAGATGGAAGGCGCCTGGCACGTCTACCAGCCGGACACACCGTGGCGACGGCCCGCGTACCAAGCGCGCATCGTGCTGGGAACGGGTGACCGAGTCGCGGTCGGGTTCGAACTCGGTGTCGTCGAGATACTGGATACCGTCGAGGAGGCGGTCGGGTATCTCGGGCCGGATCTGCTGGGGCCCCTGTGGGATCCGGCCGTCGCTCTCGGAAACCTGGAAGCGGAACCCGACCGACCCATCGGCCTCGCTCTGCTCGACCAGCGCGTCATCGCCGGACTCGGGAACGTCTACCGCAACGAGATCCTGTTCCTGCGCGGCGTCGATCCCCACACGCCGGTCTCCGCGGCGGGGAACCTGGCGAAGATGATCGATCTGTCGCACCGCACGATCACGGCCAACAAGAACCGCAATGCTCGCACCTTCACGGGCGATCTCCGTGCGGGTCGACACTTCTGGGTCTACGGCCGAGAGAACAAGCCGTGCCGCCGATGTGGAACGCGCATCCGCGAGGGGCTGCTCGGCGACAACCCGCTCGAGGAGCGGCAGATCTACTGGTGCCCGAGGTGCCAACCCGCTCCGTGAACCGACTGTCCGGTCACGGCTCGTGGGACACCTCCGGTGCACCCAGCCGCGCCGAGGCGTCGAGCATCGTCTCGGTCCGATCCCGGTGCGAGGTGGCCGGAGTCGTGGTGTCCGGCCAGTCCTCGATCTCGGCCAGCGCCCAGTCGCTCCACTCGACGATGTGCGAGAAATGTCCGACCATGAAGCGATTGGCGAGTGCCATCAGGTGCTGACGTTCCGGAAACGTCGCGACGGTGGTGTCTCGCAGCGTGACGGCGTGCCGCCCGAAGAGTCGGCGGGTGGCGTCGGCCTGCTCCCGCATCGTCCGCAGGTTGCCGCGCAGGTCCTCGATGGAACCCTGCTCGGCGAACAGCACCCGCATCATGCCCTCGAACTCGAGGGCCGACGGGCGAGACTTCTGCGCCAACCATGCCGTCAGGGCTGCGCGCCCCTCGTCGGTGATCGAGTAGACGGTGCGGGGACGAGCGCCCACGGCATCTGCTCTCGCTGACACGAGCCCGCGCTCGAGCAACTTCTTCGGAGCGTTGTAGTGCTGCCGTCCCGCCCGAGGCCACAGTTCGCCCACACCACGACTGAACAGTTCCGAGATGTCGTACGCGGTGAGGTCCCGCGACACCAACATGCCGAGCACGACGTAGGACGTCGTGGTGAGGTCGCCCTGAGCCACCGGTTCCACCTCTGGATTTCTCCCCCGGTAGCGAGCCTACTTGCCGGTGTCCTCCGCCACCTCGTCGATGTCGTCGGCTGTGTCCTCGGGGCCGGAAGACGGCCCGGACTGCTGCGGGTACAGGGCTTTCGCCAGCGACCCGGCCAGCGCCGCCGCCGGCGCACTCCCGTCCGTTCCGGGCGCCATGTTCGCCCAGACCACCATCGTCAGGTCGTTGACCGGGTCGTACCCCATGAAGGAGTTGTACCCGGGCATCTCGCCGATGTGGCCGAACATCGGGCCCATCTGCGCGAGTCCGTAGCCGTACCCGGCCGAGGACGGGTTGTCGGGGTCGGTCGGCTGCACACTGTCCATCCGCAGCTTCTGGGTGTCCGCGTCGAGGAGGTCGCCCTTGACCAATGCCCGGACCCACGTGGCCAGATCGTTCGCCGTCGAGATACCCTGGCCGGCCGAGCTCGTCCACGACGGGTTGTCGTTCGTGGTGTCCCTCGGCTGGACCGAGCCGGCGTCGATCGCAGCGATCCGCTCCGGAGACAGCGCTTCCTTGCCCTCCCCGAGCGTCTCGACGTTGCCGCTGTAGCTGTACCCGCGGGTGAACGGCGCCGGGATGCTCGTGTCGGTGGTGGTGGGATACGACGTCCCCACCAGCGCCAGTGGACCGAAGAGCCTGTCCTGGAAGATCTGGGCAATGGGCTTGCCGTCGAGCTTCTCGGCGATCAGTCCGAGCAGCACCGTGTTGGTGTTGGAGTAGCTGTAGCCCTCTCCCGGTGGGAAGTTCGGCGGATTGCTCAGCCCCAGTGCGACAAGCTCCTCGGCGGTCCACACCCGGCCGGGATCGGTGTCGAGTGCCTCGTTGAGCTCCACGGTCTGGGTGTAGCTGTAGAGCCCACTGCGCATGTCGAGCAACTGCCCGATCGTGATGGCATCGCCGTTCGGCACATCGGGTCGGAACGTGCTCACCGGATCGTCGACGGACAGCAACCCCTCCTGGACCATCTGCAGGATGACCGTGCCCGTCCATGTCTTCGTGTTCGAGCCGATCCGCACCTTCGTGTCGAGAGTCGGGACCTCCGACCGATCGGCCGCTACCGAACCCCAGGTCTTGACGTACTCACCGTCCGGCGTGGTGATCAGGACGACCATGCCGATCTCCCGCGACGTCGCGGCGACGTCCTCGACCATCGCGTCGAGAGCCGCGGGATCCAGTGGCAGGAGAGCCGATTCGGTCGCTGACGACGTGGCCGGTGCCGGCGTCTCGCCGCTGCCGGACGAGCAGCCCGCGAGGAAGATCAGGGCAGAGGCCGTCGCGATACCGACGGAACGAGAGACACTGCGGACAGTCATGAGCGTGTGAACCTTCCGAGTCCCTGCTTGTCGAGGTATTCGACCGTGAACGAGCCGGGAGCACCGTTCACGATCTCGAACGTGACCCCTGTCGGACCGACCGCGTTCTCGCCGGACGTCTCGAAGAAGTAGGTGTCACCGTCGTAGTGGGTCAGTGGGTACGTCAGCTGACCGTCCTTGCCGACGGTGAGCGTGAGCCGATCACCGTCCTCCGAGACCCGCGCCGGACCGTGGAACGGGCTGTCGAACGTTCCGACGTACTCGGTCGCGGGACGAGCAGGGGTCACCGAGGCCGGCGGTGTCGCGTAGTCGATCGGCGACGCCTCCTCCTCTGCGATCCCGTCGAAGATCCCGGCGATCAACGGTGCCCAGTCGACGGTCTGCCGACCGTTCCTCACCTGGTCCATGAATTGCGCGGCAACAGTTTCCGAGCCCCCGACCGGTGCCGAGTTGGACAGGACGACGATGCCCAGCTGTTCACTCGGCAACATGAACACGGTGGTGCTCGCCCCGAGGGCGAACGCTCCGGAATGCGACAGTTCGACGCGCCCCTTGTCGTCCGTGCCCACGTTGAATCCCAACCCGTAGAACGAGTCTCGCGCGCCCTCCGTCCCGGACGCGCCCGACAGGGAGTGCGAGGTGTGCGTGTACTGCAGTGCGTCCGCGTCGACGATGCGACGCCCCTCGAACTCACCCCCGCCGAGTTCCATGCGGATCCACTTCGTCATGTCGTCGACGGACGAACTCGCTCCGCCGGCAGGTGACTGGTTGTCGGGCTCGCGGACGTACTTCGCTTCCCATTCGGTGGTCGAACCCTCGGCGAGCACGTGGTTCACCGCATGGTTGGGCGAGTTCGCCCAGTCCTCGAATCGCGACGAGGTGTCGGCCATGCCGAGGGGCTCGTAGATGCGACGACGAGACAGCTCGGGCCAGTCGGTGTCCTGCGCCTTGGCCGCGGCATTGCCGGCGGCGGTGAACCCGAAGTTCGTGTACGCGTAGCTGTCCCGGAACGACGCCAGCGGGAGCTGGTCGAGGCGGCCCATGATGTCGTCGTAGTCGTAGCCGAAGTCCTCGAGCACGTCACCGGCGTGATCGGGCAGACCCGATCGGTGCGAGAGCAGATCGACGAACGTCGCGTGCTCGCTCACATACGGATCCGCCACCGCGAATTCGGGCTCGTACCTCCGCACGGGATCGGTCCAGTCGACCGCTCCGTCTCCGACCGAGGCAGCGATGACGCTGGACGCGACCGGCTTCGACACCGACGCGAGCTGGAACCGGGTGTGGGTGTCGACAGGCTCGTCGGTACCGACCTTCCGGACACCGAATCCGCGCGAGTACAGCACCTCGTCCTGGTACACGACGGCAGCCGCGACTCCCGGCGTCCCGGTTCGCGCCATCATCGCCTCGACGTACCCGTCGAGATCGCCGACGGCCGCGTCGACGTCTGCGCGGTCGATCTGGGCGGCAGGGACGGCCGGCGGGCTGTCCGCGAGTGGCTCCGGCGACGCCTCCTCCGAGCTGCATCCCGCTGCCACCAAGGCCAGCGTCAGTACCGTCGCAGCAATTCTCGCGGCCATCTCGTCTTCCCCGTTCGACGTGCCGAGTCCCCGTCCCACGAACATGGGCTGGAGACCGATCGGTTCGAGACCCTACGCCGACTGTGTACTTTGCACCATGCAAGTTGCACCATCGACCACCGGACGGTCGTGTGTGCCGACAGCACTTCCCGGGTATGAGCCCCACACCGGACAAGAGGAATCGGCAGACGGAAGGAACCGACACATGTCGAAGGACGAGTTCAGCAAGGGCGACAAGGTCGAGTGGAAGACGCACGGCACCACGACCGAAGGCGAGGTGGTCGAGAAGATCACCTCCGAGACCGAAGCCGGTGGGCGCACGGTCAAGGCGTCGAAGGACGACCCGCAGTACCGAGTGGAGAGTGACAAGTCCGGCAAGGACGCGGTGCACAAGCCCTCCGCGCTCGATCCGAAGGACTGACCCACTCACGCCTGCTCGTCGACGCCGGCTCTCCTCCGCTTCACCTGGTAGAGGTCGGCGTCGGCGCGTGCGAGAACGCTTTCGTGCCGAACACCAGGTGGCTGGACGCC
The DNA here is from genome assembly GCF_030208955.1 of Rhodococcus sp. MEB041. Classification (NCBI taxonomy): domain Bacteria; kingdom Bacillati; phylum Actinomycetota; class Actinomycetes; order Mycobacteriales; family Nocardiaceae; genus Rhodococcus; species Rhodococcus sp. MEB041. The sequence continues at coordinate 832,910 of NZ_JARVSZ010000005.1, read as the reverse complement.
GTCGACGGACCGCATGCCGACACGATGCCAGGTTCGGCGGGAGTCGGAAAACCGGAGAGGGCTACCGCGCGTCGTGCGCCGCGGCCAGGCGTCCCACGGCCTCCTGCAGCTCGTCGTCGGTCGACGTCGCGAAGCAGACGCGCAACGCGGTACCGAGTTCGTCGCCACCGGCCGGATCGAAGGCGCGACCGGGAACGTACGCGACGCCGCGGTCCAGCGCTGCCGGCAGCAGCGCCGACGTGTCCGTGCCGTCGGTGAACTGCACCCACAGAAACATCCCGCCACGGGCCGCATCGACCTCGATCGCCGAACCGAGTTCGCTCCGCAGTGCTCCGACCAGCACCTCCGCCCGTGCCGAGTAGACCGCACGTACGTCGTCCAGGTGCCGTCGCAGCCACGGCTCGTCCGCGAGCAGGTCCTCCGCGACCAGCTGCGTCAACGACGACCCGCACAGATCGGCGCTCTGCTTGATCCGCTCCACGGCGTCGCACACCGGTCGGGCCGCGGTGAGCCACCCGACGCGCAACGACGGTGCGAGGATCTTGGACGCCGAGCCCAGACGGATCACCCGATCGGACGCGATGGGGCCCGGCGGGGGTGCGTCGAACCACACGTCGCCGTAGGGATCGTCGTCGACGACCCAGAAGCCGTACCGTTCCGCGAGGGCGACGAGGGCGCGGCGACGCCCGACCGACAGCACTCCCCCGCGAGGATTGTGGAAGTTGCTGACGGTGTGCACGGCGCGAGGGCGCACTCCTGACTCGAGCAGCCGCGCGAGGGCATCGGTGTCGGTGCCGTCCGCATCGACCGGGACCGACTCGATACGGGCACCGACGGCCTGGAACGCTTGCAGCGCACCGGGATACACCGGTCGATCGACCACGACCACGTCGCCGGGATCGACCAGCACGGACGCGAGCAGGCTGAGCGCCTGCTGGGAGCCGTGCGTCACCACCACCGAGGTGGACGGCACCTCGACCCGGACGAGAGCCGACTCCCGCGCCGCGATGACGTCTCGGAGCCGCCGCACCCCCGTGGTCTCCGCGTACTGCAGGGCCGCGGTGTCGCCGCTCAGTATTCGATGCGTGACCTCGCGAATGACGCTGTGCGGCATGATGTCCGACGAGGGCAGACCGCCCGCGAGGGACAGAATGTCAGGCCGCGCGGTCAGCGTGAGCAGGTCACGAATCGCCGATCCGGTGATCGCCGAGGCGCGGACGGACAGGGGTGGCAGAACAGAGGACGACATGGATTCTCCGAGCATCGTGGGACACGAGGCGTCGCGGCGCGCTCACCGGGGTGGGCTCGGAGTCGGTCGTGACGAGAACGGTGCCGCGGGTGGGGCACCGTTCTCGTAGCGTAGCGCGGTGACTCACACAGTGGAACCACTGTCTCACAGTGTGGGATACAGTCGAGCGAGGGTGTCAGTCCAGATCGTCGTGGCGCATGAGCTGACGCGCCGCCTCGGTGATCGATCCCGTGAGCGACGGGTAGACCGAGAAGGTGGCGGCGAGATCGTTCACCGTCAGGTTGTTCTGCACAGCGATGGCGATGGGGAGAATCAGCTCGGACGCGGTGGGAGCGACGACCACTCCGCCGATGACCACACCCGTCGCGGGACGGCAGAAGATCTTGACGAAGCCGCGACGCAGGCCGGACATCTTGGCGCGTGGGTTCGTGTTCAGCGGCAGCATGACCGTGCGCGCGGGGACGTCCCCGTTGTCGATGGCGGACTGGCCGACACCCACCGTGGCGATCTCGGGTCGCGTGAACACGGCGGAGGCGACCGTCTTGAGCTTGATGGGGCTGACGCCCTCGCCCAGCGCGTGGTACATCGCGATGCGGCCCTGCATGGCGGCGACGGAGGCCAGTGGCAGCAGGCCCGTGCAGTCGCCCGCCGCGTAGATGCCGGGCACGCGGGTACGCGAGACCCGGTCCACGCGAAGGTAACCGCCGCGGTCGAGCTCGATGCCGACGCTCTCGAGGCCGAGGTTCTGCGTGTTCGGGACGGAGCCGACCGTCATCAGCGCATGCGAACCCTCGACGGTCTTGCCGTCGGACATCGTCACGACGATGCCGTCGGCGGTGCGGGTCACCGAGTCCGCGCGTGCGTTCTTGATCAACGTGACACCACGCTCGGACAGGACGTCCTCGAGCACGAGTGCCGCGTCGGCGTCCTCACCGGGAAGGACGCGGTCGCGACTGGACACGACGGTGACCTTGACGCCCATCTCGGTGTACGCGGAGACGAACTCGGCTCCGGTCACGCCGGACCCGACCACGATGAGGTGGGTGGGCAGGGAGTCGAGGTCGTAGAGCTGACGCCACGTCAGGATGCGCTCACCGTCGGGCTCGGCGCCGGGCAGGATGCGCGGGCTCGCACCGGTCGCGATGAGCACGACCTCGGCGTCGATCTCCTGCGTCGACCCGTCCGCCAGGGTGGCCTCCACCTGGTGGGCGGCCAGGCCGGGCTGCGTGTCCACCACCTTCGCCGTTCCCGACAGCACGGTCACGCCGACCGTCTGCAGACGGGCGCGGATATCGGAGGATTGAGCCTGCGCAAGGGATTTCACGCGGTTGTGGATCTGCGGCAGGTCGATGGTGGCCGAGGTCGGGTCGAGCTCGATACCGAGGTCGGACGCGCGACGCATGTCGGTGCGGATGCCGGTCGAGGCGATGAAGGTCTTGGACGGAACACAGTCCCAGAGGACGCAGGCGCCGCCCACTCCGTCGGAGTCGATGAGCGTCACCGTCCCGCCGTGCTGGGAGGCGACCAGAGCGGCCTCGTATCCGGCCGGTCCGCCTCCGATGATCACGATGCGGGTCATTCGTCCTCCGTTGCGGGTTTTCGGGAGAGTCCTGGCGAGTGAGGGTTGCTCACAGCATCAAACCTATTCCACGGGGTGCCGCGGCTGCACGTCAGGCCGAGCCCATATCGGTGGACACCTCGATCCGCGCGAATCGGGTACGACGGTTTAGGCTGACCGCCGTGCCGATCTATGCCGCTTACGGCTCCAACATGCACCCCGAGCAGATGCTCGAGCGGTGCCCCCACTCCCCTGCGGCCGGAACCGGGTGGTTGCCGGGGTGGCGTCTGACCTTCGGCGGCGGCGACATCGGCTGGGAGGGCGCGCTCGCGACCGTCGTGGAGGACCCCGACTCGAAGGTGTTCGTCGTGCTCTACGACGTCTCACCGGAGGACGAGGAGAGCCTCGACCGGTGGGAGGGTTCCGAGCTCGGCATCCACCGCAAGATCCGCCTCCGCGTCGAGACGGACGACGAACCCGTCCTGGCGTGGCTCTACGTGCTCGACGCCTACGAGGGTGGGCTGCCCTCGGCGCGCTATCTCGGCGTCATGGCCGAGGCTGCGGAGATCGCCGGCGCCCCGGCCGACTACGTACGCGACCTGCGCACCCGCAACAGCCGCAACGTCGGCCCCGGGACCTCGTCGCTCTGATCCTCGGGCAGCTCTGATTCTCAGGCGACGGGGTCGTCTCCCAGTCCCAGCGCCAGTGCCGTCATCGTGCGGACACCGACGGCCAGCGCACGCTCGTCCAGGTCGAACGTCGGCTGATGGATGTCGAGCTGGGGTCCGACGCCCGACCACACGCCGAGACGCGCCATCGCGCCCGGCACGTGCTCGAGGTACCACGAGAAGTCCTCGCCGCCGCCGGACTGTGCGGTGTCGGCCAGGGCATCCGGGCCCAGCGAGCGGATGGCCGCCTCGAAGCGCCGGGTGGCGTGTTCGTCGTTGACCACCGGCGGCACGCCGCGGCGGTAGTGCACCTCGTACTTCACGCCGGTGGGCGCGAGCACGCCGGCGACGATCTCCTGCACCAGCGGCTCGAGCAGTGCCCACGTCTCGTGGTCGCCCGTTCGGACCGTGCCCGTGAGCATCCCCTTCTGCGGGATGGCGTTCGGGGCCTGACCTGCGACGACGGCGCCCCACACCATGACGGTGCTGGTACGCGGGTCGACGCGGCGGCTCAGCAGTCCCGGCAGACCGGTGATGACCGTGCCCAGCGCGTACACCAGGTCGGACGTCAGATGCGGACGGGAGGTGTGTCCGCCGGCCGAGTCCAACCGCAGTTCCACGGTGTCCGCCGCGGAGGTGATCGCGCCCACGCGGATGCCGACGCGTCCGACCTCGAGACGGGGATCGCAGTGCAGCGCGTAGATCTGCGACACGCTCTCCAGCGCGCCCGCGGCCACCATGTCGAGAGCGCCCCCGGGCATGACTTCCTCGGCGGGCTGGAAGATCAGCCGGACGCCGTGCGGCAGCGAGTCGAGTGAGGCCAGCGCCAGACCGGTCGCCAGCAGAACCGTCGTGTGGGCGTCGTGTCCGCAGGCATGGGACACGCCCGGGACCGTCGACGAGTACTCGGCGCCGGTGAACTCCGTCAGGGGCAGCGCGTCCATGTCGGCCCGGAGAGCGACGCGCGGACCGGCGGGGCCGATGTCGCAGATGACGCCGCTGCCACTGGGAAGCACCACCGGGGACAGTCCCGCGGCGGTGAGGGTCTCGGCGACGAACTTGGTCGTCTCGAATTCCTGCCTGGCCAGCTCGGGGTGCATGTGAATCCGTCGACGCCACGTCACGAGATCCGCCCCGTGTGCTGCGATCCAGGCGTCGGCCGGATTCATCGTCGTACCGTCCTCTCGTGTGTGCCCTCGACGAGTCGAGAGCGTTGTTGTGGGTCGGTGGCCGCCGCGACGGCCACCCGAGCGAGGGCGCGGGCCCCGTCGACGACGGCGCGGTCGGCCGACTCGGTGATGCACGCCGTGGTGAAACCTGGCTGGTGAGTGACCGCGCCGCCGGAATCGAGACCGATCACCGGATGGATGCCCGGGATCCGCGCGGTGACGTTGCCCATGTCCGTGCTGCCGAACGGGCGCGAGGTCTCGAACTCCTCGGGAACCAGTGCGCGACCGAGAGTGCTTGCGACACGACGGTATTCGGCCACCAGCCAAGGATCGGGAGTGAGTTCGGTGTAGGTCGGGGACACGGTGACGATCTCGTGGGTGCACCCGGTGGCCACCGCTCCGGCCTCGAAACATCCCCGCGCGCGGCGATCGAGATCGGCGAGTGCCTCGGCAGTGTCCGCGCGCAGGTAGTAGAACATCTCCGCCGATCCGGGGACGATGTTCGGGGCGGTGCCGGCGTGACCGACGATGCCGTGGATCTGCTGACCCGGGCGCAGATGCTGGCGCAACAGGCCGACACCGACCTGCGCGACGGTGACGGCGTCGCCCGCGTTGATGCCCCACTCGGGCGCCGCGGAGGCGTGCGCTTCACGCCCTGCGTATCGAACGGCGATGTCCGACAACGCGAGTGAGCGCGCGGCGGCGATGTCGAACGGACCGGGATGCACCATCATCGCCAGCGAGACGTCGTCGAACACCCCGGCGTCGAGCATGAGAACCTTGCCGCCGCCGGACTCCTCGGCCGGGGTGCCGAGCACCCGGACGGTCAGCCCCAGCTCGTCGGCGACCGACGCGAGGGCCAGCCCCGCACCGACCGCCGACGCCGCGATGATGTTGTGTCCACAGGCGTGGCCGATCTCCGGCAGTGCGTCGTACTCGGCGCACACGGCGACCACCAGCTCGCCCGAACCGTAGGTCGCGTCGAACGCCGTCGGCAGGCCCGCGACGCCCCGCCGCACCTCGAATCCGCCACCTGCGAGCAGATCGGCCGTCGCCGCCGACGCGAAGTGCTCCTCGAAGGCCAGCTCCGGACGCGCGTGCACGGCGTGCGACAGGGCGACGAGATCGCCGGTCGCGGCGTCGAGAACGGAATCGAGGGTCGAGGACACGGGACTCAGTGTGTCACTGCCCCAGTGAGAAGGTGCTCTCCGCCGTGGGGACGGACAGCGCGGCGAGGGTGCGCACGTGGATGCTGTCCTTGATGGACGTGAGGTTGGCGCCGCGGGTGGACACCCGTTCGGCCGCCTGCGCCACCGCGGTGGACAGCAGCTCGTCCTCGCCGGCGACGGCCTGCACGATGCCGAACTCGAGGGCGTCCGCGCCGCCGTAGCGACGGCCGGTGGTCATCGCGTCGATCATCGTCCGACTCGGCAGTCGCTCGGCCAGCAGCGTCGACATGCCCTCGGTGAACGGCATGCCGAGGTTCACCTCGGGAAGGCAGAAGAAGCCCCGGTCCGCGCGCATGACGGACGTGTCGTGGCACAGGGCGAGCATAGCTCCGGCGCCGAAGGCATGGCCCTGTACGGCGGCGACCGTGGCCATCGGGAAGCGCAGCAGCCGGGTGTAGACGGTGTGCACCAGGTCGAGGTACTCCGGAATGGAGTCCGCGTGGCTGAACAGGTAGTCGGTGTCCAGGCCGTTCGAGTAGAACTTGCCGCCGCCGACGGTCACCAACGCGGCCGGACCCTCCGACGCCTCGGCCTCGTCGAGGAGCGTGTGCACCTGCTCGATCCACTCCGGATGGAAGCGGTTCTCCGGGTTGACGCCGTCGGCGTGGGCGAGGCTGAGGACGAAGACGTCTCCGTGGCGATCGAGTGAAGGCATGGACGGATGGTACTCGTCGGTAACCAGACCCCGATCGACGCCGGCGACGCTCGGTTGCGCGGGAACGATTTCCGGAGGACCGTGCAGTCATGGCTCTCGCGGCGATCCTCCAGCTCGGTGTGATCGTGCTGCTCGCAGCCCTCTCCGCGATGCTGTTGTTCGTCGGCGCGTTCGGATCGGGCGCCGTGATCGCCTCGGCCGCGTCGGTGTGGTTCTGGCGTCTCTACCGAGCCCACACCTGACACTCCGCCGTCTCGCCTGCCGCAGCGAACACCCGCCCGCGGCGATAGGGTCGGACGTGTGAGCACTCCCCCCGTACCGGCCGACTCGGAGAACGCACTCGTCGATCCCGAGACCGATCCCACCGGAGCCGCGGAGGCGGCCGCCGCCGCCCTGGCCCGGATCACCGGCATCGCCGAGCATCCCGTGGCAGTGGTCCTCGGATCCGGGTGGCAGAAGGCCGCGGAGCAGTTCGGCACACCCCAGCACATCGTTCCCATGTCCTCGCTGCCCGGCTTCGCCGCACCCAAGGCGCTGGGCCACTCCAACGCCATGTGGTCCGTGGACGTCGAGGGCACACAGGTCCTGATCCTGCTCGGGCGCACCCACGCGTACGAGGGACATCATCTCGGCCGCGTGGTCCATCCCGTCCGCACGGCGGCCGCCGCCGGCGCTCGCACCATCGTCCTGACCAACGCGGCGGGCGGCATCCGTGAGGGCATGGCTGTCGGCGATCCCGTGCTGATCTCCGACCACCTCAACCTGACGGCGCGGTCACCGCTGATCGGCGCCCAGTTCGTCGATCTGGTCGACGCGTACTCGGCCGACCTGCGCGAGGTGGCCCGAGGAATCGACCCGAGCCTGACCGACGGCGTCTATGCCGGACTGCCCGGCCCGCACTACGAGACGCCCGCCGAGATCCGCATGCTCCGCACGCTGGGCGCCGACCTCGTCGGTATGTCCACGGTGCACGAGACCATCGCGGCTCGGGGTGCGGGTGCCCGTGTCCTCGGTATCTCGCTGGTGACCAACCTCGCGGCCGGGATGACCGGAGAGCACCTGGACGGCGACGAGGTGATCGCCGCCGGCGCCGCCTCGGCCGAGCGGATGGGAACTCTGCTGCGACGGCTGGTCCCGCAACTGTGACAGAACTCGACGCCGTCGTCCGGCAGTGGATCGAGGACGATCCGGACCCCGCGACGCAGGCGGAACTGCGCGATCTCGACGCGAGTGATCTGGCCTCGCGTTTCGCCGGTGCGCTCACGTTCGGCACCGCGGGTCTGCGCGGACCCGTGCAGGCCGGGCCCGGTGGCATGAATGTCGCCGTCGTCACGAGGGCCACACACGGTGTGGCGCAGTATCTCTCGCGTCATCACGCGACCGGCTCCGAGGTGCTGGTGGGCCGGGACGCCCGGCACGGCTCCGCGGAGTTCGCCGTCGCCGCGGCCGAGGTCCTGGCCGCGGCGGGCTTCCGCGTCACCCTGCTCCCGAACCCGGCGCCGACCCCGGTGCTCGCGTTCGCCACGAGGTCACGCGGCGCCGTCGCCGGCATTCAGATCACCGCTTCGCACAATCCCGCGGCAGACAACGGCTACAAGGTCTACCTCGACGGCGGCGCCCAGTTGGTGTCGCCCGCCGACCGGGAGATCGAGGAGTTCATCCGGCAGGCGCCGGGTGCGTCCTCGATCGCACGCACCGCCGTCACGCCCACCGCGGACCCCGTGATCGAGCAGTACCTCGACCGGGTGGCACAGCGCGTTCCCGAGCGGCCGTCGCACTCCACCCTCCGTGTGGCACTCACTCCGATGCACGGGGTCGGCGGGCCCGTGGCCGTGGAGGCGTTGCGCCGCAGCGGTGTCACCGACGTCCACATCGTGACGTCGCAGTTCGACGCCGACCCGGACTTTCCCACCGTGACCTTTCCCAACCCCGAGGAGCCGGGCGCGGCGGACCAGGTGCTGGCGCTCGCCGCCGAGGTCGACGCGGCACTGGCCATCGCTCTGGACCCGGACGCGGACCGGTGCGCGATCGGCGTGCGCGGACCGAACGGTGTCCGCATGCTCACCGGCGACGAGACGGGAGCGGTGATCGCAGACCACATCCTGCGGTCGGCGCCGCCGGGATCACTCGTGGCCAGCACCATCGTGTCGTCGAGCCTGCTCTCGGCGCTCGCGCCGGCCCGCGGTGCCCGCTACCGGCGCACGCTCACCGGCTTCAAGTGGCTCGTGCGCGCCGGCGACGGCCTGGTGTACGCCTACGAGGAGGCGATCGGACACTGCGTCGACCCGGACGCGGTGCGAGACAAGGACGGCGTCTCGGCGGCCGTGCTGCTCGCACACATCGCGGCCGAGCTGGCCGAGGAAGGACGCACGATCCTCGACGTCCTCGACGATCTCGACCGCGAGTTCGGAGCACGCGTGGGCACCCAGGTGTCGCGGCGCGTCACCGACCTCTCGGAGATCGGCGACATGATGACGCGCCTGCGTTCCGCCCCACCGACGACGTTGGCGGGTGCGACGGTGACCGTACGCGACCTGAACACCCCCGACGCCGAACTCCGCACCGATGCAGTGGAACTGACCAGCGAACGGTTCCGCGTCATCGTTCGGCCGTCGGGAACCGAACCGAAGCTGAAGGCCTACCTCGAAGTGGTCGAGCCGGTGGCGACGGCGGAGGATCTGGCTCCGGCCAGGACTCGCGCGGCCGACACGCTCGAGTCCCTGGCCGACTTCGCCCGCTCGCTCTAGCGAGGACCGAACTGGCGGTCCCCGGCGTCACCGAGGCCCGGCACGATGTACGCGTTCTCGTTCAGACCCTCGTCGATGCTCGCGGCGACGAGGCGCACGGGCAGTCCCGACGACGCGAGTGCCTGCACTCCCTCGGGGGCGGCCACGACGCAGATGCACGTGACGTCGTCCGCGCCGCGCTGCACCAGCAGCTCGATGGTGTGGACCATCGACCCGCCCGTGGCGAGCATCGGGTCGAGGACGTACACCGGGTAACCGGCCAGGTCGTCGGGCAGCGATTCCATGTACGGCACCGGCTGATGTGTCTTCTCGTCGCGCGCGATGCCGACGAAGCCCATCCGCGACTGCGGGATCAGCGAGCTGGCCTTCTCCACCATGCCCAGGCCCGCGCGCAACACCGGCACCAGCAGCGGCGGCGACTTCAGTCGCGTCCCGGTGGTCACCGCGACCGGCGTCGTGACGTCGAACTCGACCACGGGCGCGTCGCGCAGCGCCTCGTAGACCAGCATCTGCGTCAGCTGGCGCAGTGCGGATCGGAACGCGGGGTTGTCCGTCGACTGGTCGCGCATCTGGGTCAGCAGCGCGGACGCGAGGGGGTGGTCGAGTACGCGGGTGTCCATGTCGGGCGTGGTGTTCACCGGGATCACCCTAGTCGGCGATCGGCGCCCACTCCCGGTCGAACGGATCCGCGTGATCGGGGAACCGCGAGCCGCTCCGCACCGTCTGACTTCGAGACGGTGCGAGCACGCGAGTGAACGGTGGACTGCAGTGGCCGAGAGCGGTACGACATTCGACGTCCGAGTGGACGGTCTGCACGACGGTGCCGGCCGTCTGACCGACGCCGCACTCCTCGTGCGGGACGCGTCCACGGTGGCACGGGGTGCAACGGGCTCCGCGGCGACGCTCGGCCTCGTCGGAGCCGACTTCGGAGTCGCGTTCGCCGGTGCCGCGGCGCGCTACGCCGACGGCCTCGGCGCGCTGTCCGACCTGTTCGAGCACCTCGGGTCGTCCGTGCAGTCCGCAGCGCGGTCCTACGGCGACGGCGACACCGCGCTGTCCGACGTGCTCGTCGGCACCGGTGCACCGCGATGATCGATCTGCTGGCCGCGCCCCTCGAGACTCTGATCCGCTCTCTCGGCACCGGCTGTCCGTCCCCGGACACCGATTCCCTCGACTCGGGCATCGCGTCACTGTCCGACGCCTCGCGACAGGTGACCGACGGAGTCACCGCTCTCTCGGACGCGTGGTCCGGACCCGCGTCCGAGGCCGCTCTCGACCTCACCGTGCGCGGCGCCGCCGCGGCCGGGTCGATGATCGAGCACGCCGGCGCGCTGCAGTCACTCGCCGCGGAGGCGCAGGCGAGCGTCGCGCGTGGGGTCGCCGAGCTGCAGACCATCATGGCCGCTTTCCTCACGGGCGCAGCGGCGCTCGCGCCCGCGGCCCTCACTCCCCCGGGACAGACCGCACTCATCGCCCACGCGACGCACCACCTCGACAATGCTCTCGCCGTCCACGCTCGGGTGCGAGCAGAGCTCGATGCCCTGGCCGCCCGCGTCGGCGCACTCGTCGTGCCGGCGGTTCCCGCGCTTCCGTCTCTTCCCGCGTCGCCGGACGCGGCTCTCCGCGGGCTGTTCGCGCCGACGGCTCCGGAGCAGCCGGCCGATCCGGCGTCGCCCGGCGCCGACGGGACCGGCACGCTCGTGACGCTTCCCGACGGCAGCACCGCCATGGCGCCCAACGAGCGCGCGGCCGGAGCCGTCCGCTTCGCGCTCGCCCAGCAGGGCACGCCGTACGTATGGGGTGGCACCACCCCCGGCCAGGGCCTGGACTGCAGCGGACTCACACAGAGCGCGTACGGCACCGCCGGAGTGGACCTGCCGCGGCTCGCTGCCGACCAGGCGGTGGGCAGCCCGGTGAGCGCCGAGGACCTGATGCCGGGCGACCTCGCCGTGTGGGACGGTCACGTCGCGATGGTGGTGGGGAACGGTCAGATGGTGGAGGCGGGCGACCCGGTCAGCGTCAGTGCCGTCCGGACGTCGAACGTCGGCATGAGCTTCCACGGCTTCTACCGGCCGACCGCATGACCGGCGGACACGCCACCTCGCGCGCCGGACGCATCGTGGTGCTGCCGTCCGGCGAGATCGTGGACCTGGAGCTCGAACGTAGGGAGCTCGCCTTCGGGGGTTCCGCGGTGGCTGCCGCGGTGCTGATGCTGCACGGGCTCGCGCATCCGGTGGCGCCGGTGCCCGCGGCGGGCCCTGCCGACGACGACTTCCTCGAGACCGACTCGTCCGGTTCGGCACGACGTGTGTCCGCACTGCTGCACCGCACTCTCGACGACCTGGCCCGCGTGCGCGGCCGCAACGACAGGGACGACGCGCTCGTCCGGGCCGAGGTGGACGCGCACGGACGTCTGGTCGGCCTCACCGTCGAGGACGACGTCCGAGAGATGCGCTGTCATCGGGTCGAGGCGGCGATCGTCCACGCGGTGAACACAGCCGTTCTGGCCGTCGTTCTCGAGCGTGCCGACATCCACGCCGCCCTGCGTCTGGGGCTCGACACGGCGTCCAGTGAGGACGCCCGGCGGCTGGGATAGGCTCGCGGCCATGGCTGGAGACATCGTCCCGATCGAACTCGGTGTGACTGCCGGCGACCTCGTCACCCTGTGGGCGCCCGAGTGGCGTGAGGACGGCGAGGAGTGGGAGGCCTTCCTCGGTCGCGAGGACGATCTCTACGCGTTCCCGTCGGTGGCCGAGATGGCGGCGTTCATCCGCACCGACACCGACAACGACCTCGTCGACCATCCGCAGTGGCGCACCGTCGTCGCGCTCTCCGCAGCGCACATCGAGCCGGACGACGACCACGTCTACGACCTCGTGGGCGTTCCGGAGCTCGCCGCGGGGGATCCAGACGAGGACTCCATCATCGAGCTGGCCCGCTCCCTCGAGATGGCACGCACCCTCGGCGAGGTCTGCGAACTGGATGCCGTCACTCGCTTCTTCTCTGCCAACGCGCTTCTCGGAGTGCTGTCCCGCGGTGCCGACGCCTTCGTCGGGCGTGAGGGCTCGCAGCTGTGGAACCGTATCGGTGCCGTCGTGGCGAAGGGGTGGGACGCCGTCCTCGACGCCATCGACACCGTCTTGACCACTCCCGACGTCGATGCCGAGGCGACTGCCGTGGCCGATGCGGAGATCACGGCCGCAGCCGAGAACATCGTGGACGCAGAGGATCTGGACGACGAGGACATCGACACGGACGACGACACCTCGTCGGACGACTCCGACGTAGTCGTGGTCCCTGTCGACACCGAGGACGAGGACGAGACCTTCTGGGGCTCGGTGGGTATCGATCCGGTGCGCATCATCACCTCCGAGGACACGTACTACACGCTGCGCTGCTACCTCGACGACGAGCCGCTGTTCCTGGGACGTTCGGGCGCGATCTTCGTGTTCGGTAGTGAGCGGGCGCTCGCCCGATACCTGGCCGACGATCACGACCACGACCTCACGACGGTCAGCACGTACGACGACGTGCGCACCGCGGCCGTCGACGGTTCTCTCGACGTGCAGGTGACCGACGAGAACGTATACGTGCTGCCCGGGCTCGCCGACGACCTGGCCCGCGGACCGGAATCCGTCGACGCCGATCAGCTCGATCTCGCCGTCGAACTGTTCACCGACGCAGCCGACTACGCCAAGGACGCGTCCGTCGAGGAGGCACTGGCGCCGGCCACTCCCCTCGGCTGGCTCATCTCCTACATCCTCGAGCCGGTGGACGGACGCATGGCTCCGAGCGCCCCGTTCGACGCGGAGGCGGAGTCGTGGCGCGCCCTCGAGCGCGAGTTCGAGACCCGGTTGCGTCCGACCACCTGACCGTCGGCGCGCCGATCAGGCGCGCAGGATCTTCGCCATCGGTCGCCCCTTGGCGAGCTCGTCGACGAGCTTGTCGAGGCGACGGATGTTCTGCATCAGCGGATCCTCCACCGACTCCACCCGCACACCACACACCGACCCCGTGATGAGCGGCGCGTTCGGATTCAGCTGCGCGGCCTCGAAGAAATCGAGGAACGTCGTGTCCGCCGACAGGTGACGGGCCAACTCGGCGTCGTCGAAGCCCGTGAGCCAGCGGACGACCTCGTCGAGCTCGTCCTTCGTCCGACCCTTGCGCTCCAACTTGGTGACGTACAGCGGATACACGGACGAGACGGGGGTGGTGAAGATGCGGTGCACGGGTGGGAGTGTATTCGGCTCGTCGGCCACGTGGTGCGATCCCATCAACTGACCGGTTCGACCCGAGCGCACTCACCTGCTTCACATCACCATTCACGATCGAACCGTCGGGTACGTTCCAGGAATGGCGCCGAGATGGGAGCAGTTGCGAGGTTCCAACTACGGGACGATGGGCCGGTCCGTTCGAGGAGTCGTCCACCGACCGGACGGATCGTCGCAACTCGTGCGCCATGCACCTGAGTCCAGCTGGCGTTACGAGAATGAACTCGGCGAGCCCACATACGTGGAAAATGCGACCGATCGGTGGTCTCGCGATCAAGACGCGGTGATGGTTCATACCGTCAAGCACCCCGGAACCGTGTACGTCGTCATGGGTCCCGGCTCGCCGTCGCTGCTACTTCGCGCGTACGACCTCTTCCCTCCGAACCCCACGCCCGGCTATCACGACCAGCTGTTCGGCGAGCCGAGCACGCCGCGGGCAGCCCGAGTGCGGGGCCGCGACGGTTGGGAAGTGAGTGGTCAGGACAGCCAGATGAACCTGACCGTGACGTACGTCTTCGATGCGGAACTCGGCGTCGCCATTCGGTGGCAGCGCGGCGACGAGTGGATGGAACTGACCGACCCTCACCTCGACGATGCTTTTGATCGAGAGCTGTTCACGTGGTCCGGACCGTCACGACCGTTCGAGGAAGCCGTATCGCGGGCGCAGCGCGAATACGACGAACGCCAACGTGCGCTGGCCTTGATCCCGCAGGCAGTCCCGACGTGGCTTCCGTTGACGACGAATGTCCATCCACAGTCCGGCGATGCCCGTACAGGCGAGCTGAGCCTGGACATCACCGGTCACGCCCCCCAATTCACGCTGCGGCGGTGGGTGACATCGATCGGTGAGCCGGCTCTGGCGTGGCCGAACGAGAACACGCCGGAACGCTACCGGCGGACCATCGGCGACTGGACGTACGAGATCCGCAGCTACAACGACTTCTCGGAAACCGACTGCGCTCGCATCATCGAGTCCATCGTTCCGGTCGCTCCACCCGATCGCGATCCAGCAGACATCCTGGCCGAGCTCGCCGACGAGGAGTCCGACCGACGCGAGGCGGAGGTGTCCGAGAGCCTCGGGACCGGGCGCGTGATCACCGACCATCTCGGCGGCGAGTCTCTCCTCATCCGAACGGATTTCACCGACGACGCACGATGGCGCGACGTCGCGGTAGCGGCGATGGCGCCCGTACCGAGTGGCGGCGAAGGGGAGTTCGCGGCGTACCTCACGTGCATCGACAACCGGCAGTACGACGGCCTGACCGTCGACGGACTGATCGACATCATCGGGGATGAACCGACCCACTACGTCTTCCTCGCCGACTCCGTTACCGTCAACGATCCCGAGATGCCCATCGTTGCGGTGCATACCGGTCCCGACAACCCGGAAAGCCCGCGCGGCAGAACGTTTCGTGTCATTCCCACGGAGATGTGGGGCGTGGAGAACAATCTGTCGATCTCCAACATGGACTTCGAGTCCTTCGCCGACAGCGTCGACGAGGACGGCGTGTTCCGCGGGTTTCCCCAGCCGCCCCAGCCCGTCGAACAGGTGACCACACGTGACGTCGCGCAGTGGATCGCCGACGACCTCACCACGGACGCACTCCGTGACTTCCACGCCGAGATCTCCGGGTGGAAATACCGCTACCCCGTCCAGCTGTTCGACGTCGACCTGAGCGACGTGAACGCCCAGTTCGGAGACAGCAAGGTGTCGGCACCGGGCGCACCCTCGGGGTACGAAGAGTTCGTGGCCGCGACAGCCGAAGGCGGCACCGCTCTGCGTGGGTCCGTCTGGACACACGACGGGCACTGGACATTTCTCGTGCATCACGACTCTCACCGCCCGATCGCCGCGTACCGCGTCACACTCGCTCCCTACGCTCCCCCGCCGCCGCAGGAAGGCGTACAGCAGACCCCGAGATACGAAGTGCCGTTCGTGTGCACCGAGCCGAGATCACCGATCCTCACCGACGAGGACGACCTGGTCGACCGCGATCTCGTACAACGGGCCGTCCTCGCAGAAGCTGCACGGCTGCACCCCGATGCCGACATCACCGGAGGAATGCCGCTGATGAATCGGATCCCTCGCCTAGTCGGTATACAGATCGGCAGCCACGTCCAGATCGACCGTCAGCCGGTCTTCTACGTAGCCATCGTGACCGATGTCCAGGACGAGTTCCTGATCATCGAGGTGCCACAGGAGGGACTGAGAATTGTCGGACCCGGCGAACCCTGATTGTGCACCGAGATACCCCGGTGGGTTCGGGCACAAGCTTCACCCCAAGCCCAAGGTGTTGCGGTGACGTCTCTGCGTACGCGGGGCGCCGGTCCGATGCCTCACGACTTCGAGGTGCCCGCGCTCGTGCGCCTGCTGTTCCCTCAGAAGCGGGACGGTGAACGAGATCTATCAACGAGTCGAATGCACTGGATCAGCAGCTTGCGGGGAAACTGACACCGACTCGTTGCGGAGTCCAAAACAACCACGTCAGAGGCAGTCTCGACGGTTGCCGCAGCGGTCATCCCCGCGTCGTATACGCGTAGTACAGGCCATCCCTCCAGCGCAGAAAGACTGATGGCCCGGCGCCGTCTCGTGGGGTGAAGATGTCGTACCAGAGTGGCCACATGTGATGGTCAGCGATCCACGCCACGGTCGGCGGCAGGCTCGTGGTGGCTGGCGAGGACGATACCAACGCGTACCCGGTGCCCGCGATGTAGAGCGTGGGCGGTGGATCGATGAACCAGGTCACTGTCCCGTAAAAGGGATACAGGGCCATGAGCAGGGCAACGACCAGTGCAACGAGCAACATCACGGAAGTAAGTAGCCGGCTGCGCATCTTCTCGCTCATCGCACCTACCTGCTTCCGTCGGATCCACAGCCACCGTGCGCACAACGTATCTACTGTTGACGCACCGTCATCTCGACTCTCTCGTGGATGGGTGTTATGCGAGCTGTCCGCTCTTTTGTGCCGATCGAAGATTTTGCCGTTGATCACCGAATGTCAACCGCAGGCCATCGGCCGCGGCTTTGGTAATACTGAGTCGATTCCGGCTCATCGGTGTACTCCATCAGGTTTCCCACCTGTTGCGCGAGAACGGTCCTCACCTCCGACGGGCGCGCGAAAAAGTACTCCCGTCGCAGATTCGCGTGGTTCAGTCGGCGGTCCGAAAAAGCATTGTGCAGCGATGCTTCCAGGGCGACGGCGTCGTCGGAGAAGTACAGCGCGTGCACGTCGAACGGGAACGGCACCGAGGCGCTGCCGAGCTCGCGGACTCGATCCATCGGTTCAAGCCTCCGGGTCATGCCGATCTTCACCACGTCCGGACCGAATGCACCCTGGTTGCTGATCACATAGACGTATCCGGCTCGAATGTTGGCGCGGCGGTAGTCGTTCTGCTCGATCGCCGACTCCAGATCCGCCAGTCTTTTCCGCACACGCCGGGCCTCGTCGTCGTCGCGGTCCACCATTGAATCGGCCACGTTCTGATAGTGCGAGCGTTCCTTGTCGAGCTTCTCCCGTTGCGCGGCGAGTTCCTGCTCGACCTTGCGTTCCTCCCGTAGCCGCTCCCGCTCCTCGCGTTGCGCGAGCTTCTCTTCTTGGACCTTCATCAGATAGTCCGCGGTGAGTTCGAGTTCCGTCACCCGGAGCCGGTGATAGTCGTCGGAGACGTGCATCTCCATCATCGCTCCGAGCTTGGCGATCGTGGCGGCCGCCTTCTCCAAGCGGTTGACGGCGGTGGCGAGGTTGCCCGCCTTGAGGGTCCGCACGCAGTTCTCCGCCTCGGCGTTGTACGCGCGGAGCATCAACTTCGACAGATCCGCCGTCATTTTGCGACCCTTGGCGAGGGAGTTGTTGAAGGAGAACATGTCTGACGCTTCGACGGCCGCGGTGGAGATCACGGACTGCTTGATCCGGTCGCGCACATCGGCCAGCCGTTCGCGGTAATGCTCGGCGTTCTGCAGGGGGTGTTGGTAGGTGTAGATGCCTACTTCTTGCAGAACGACGCGGTCGTCGGTCTCGACGACGCCCGGTGATGCCGTGGACACGGCCGCGGGCATGGGCGTCGGGGGCGGTGTCGACGCGGTCCGCACGGCCTCGTCGCGTTCGCGAGTGGCCGCCGCGAGTTGGTCCTGCAGGGAGTGCAGTTCGCGTTCCTTCGCCACCAGTGTGCCTCGAAGTGCCCGGATGACATCTGCGCCGGCATCGTCGGTCATGCCCTGCACCTCTCGGACCGAGCGTCGATACAGGCTCTCGTCATCCTCGAACTCCTCGGGAGTTGCTGACCGGGACCAGGTCGTGCGGGTTCTTGGAGACACCAGCCCGGAGGTGGTCCAGCGTCGCCCTCGCGTCGACCCGGCCGAGGTCAAGGACTTCGAAGCTCGCTCTGTCAGTGGCCAACTGGACCAGCTCGACGAAGTGGTCCCGCCCCGTTGCCGGGTCGACGGCGTCCACACCGACGGTCATCGACAATGTCGCCACGATGCCGTCCCGGTCGGCTTCGAAGATCTCATGCGCGGTGCGCAGAGCGACCTGACACACCGCCGTCGCGTAGCGGTCCTTGCGGGCCTTGACCGGCAGAGGAGTGCTGGTGATCGAGTCGCTCGCCTTGGTGTACTTGAAGGCCTTCTCGGTTGGCAGCGCGTCCGGGTGCGGAACGTGCACGGTGAGAGTGAGTTCCCCCGCCGCACCGTCGAACGCGAAGTCGTGTTCGACCTCGAAGCACTCCGGGTAGGCGGAGTTTGCAAGCACGATGGACACGTACTCCTCCAGCGCCGCAGGCTCGCGCTCCTGCAGGCCTGTCATGAGCTTCTCGAGGCGCACGTTGGCTGCCAGGATCTCGGTGCGCCGTTGTGCGCACTCCGCCTCGTACTGTGACTGGGCGGCGGCCAGAGCGTTCAACCGCTGCGTCTCACGTTCCCGGTGCGCAGTCTCGGCCTGCTGGTGCGCAGCGTGGTGCTCGCTGGCGTACTGCTCCCACTGTCGGCGGTGTTCCCAGTACTGCGCCTGCGCCGCTTCGATGGCAGCGGCGTGCTTCTTCTTGCCACCCAGCACGGCCCCGATGCGCGCGGGAGCAGCGGGTTCGACGTAGACCGGTTCCGGAGACAACGGCGGAGGTAAGGGGGGCGGCGCGGGCTGGGTCAGGTCGGGGCGGGAGAACGGCGGGTGCTGCACCGGCTGCCGCAGCGAGGCCAGATCCACGTAATCGTCCACCTCGAGCGTGGCGGCGAGAATTGCGTCGATGTCCTCGAGCTGCTGCGCCAGGGTGGCGTTGAGCAGGTCGACCTCGGCCTGACGCGCCTGGACGTGCAGGCGCGCCTGCTCCTTGATTTGCGCCGCAGTGAGGGCGGCGGCGCGGCGGGCGTCCGCTGCTCTATTGCGTTCCCACTCCTTCCTCGAACGTTCCGCTTCGCGCGTCGCTCGGGCGTGCGCTTGGTCGGTGGCGCGCTGCTGCTGCCGTTCACGCTGTTCCCGAAGTCGGTTCTGGTGTTGAATCTCCGCGAAGAATCCGCGTCGTTTCGCCATGTGAGGTCCTCATCGTTGCGGGATAGTGCTTCAGGTCGGTCTCGACGCACCGCGCGAAGCGTGAGCCGGTGGACGTGTGGTGCGGGCGGCACCACGGTGCTGCCACAAGTCGAGTCGGTTATACGTTGATTCGTGATGAGCATTCTCCGCTCGGGTCAGCCAGTCCGTGTCGATCGGCATCCGTAGAGGTCACACACGACGCCGTCTGCCTCCGTGATGCCGCACGCGTACCCGGACTCGCACGTGAACTCGGTCGGGCCCGACTCCGGAGCGTCTTGGCCGCGCACGAATTCGCCTCGGACCTTCTGGCAATATTCGCTGGATCCCGTGACCGAGCCGTCCGACCATGTCGTCTCGACTGGGTCATCTCCGGCCTGACACCCCACAATGCTGGCCGACTCGGACGAGAGTGCCACTGGCGGAGGAGAGCTGGGCACAGCTGGCCCGGATGTGGTCGGAAGCGCCGTCAGTGCAGGCGTACTGAACGCGGTGGTCGCCACGGTCGAACTGATCTCCGAATGGACGGTCGTCCGGCCGCTGCCACATGAGGTGACGACCACGGCAATCGTTGCCACGGTGATCGCACCGAGTACGCGTCTCACAAATCGACCTATCCTCTGTTCGGCGTGAATGGGCTGTCGGTGACCATTCGAGTCGCCGCTGGTCCAGACGAAAGCCCTCCGAGCATGATGAAACATACCGCAGGGTCCACGCGATAGGTCGACGAATACTTCTTCCCGCTCAACCACCGCAGCCAGCATTGCCTCAACCTCGAGAGTGACCATGAAACTCGCTATTGCCCTCGCCGCCGTCGCCCTGCTCAGCACAGCCGGGCTCTCATCCTGCAGCTCCGAAGAACCCACGACGACCACCACGACACCCACGACCTCGACCGCCGTCCCGTCGACCACAGTTGCGCCGACATCAGTCGCGCCGATCAGCTCAGAGACTCCCGCCGATCCTGCGCCGGCACCGATCACCTTCGAATGCGGTGATCTAAGCCTGTATCAATCCGGCACCGCGCTGTATTCGGATGGAACGACTGGTTATGAAAGCACGTGCGACACCTATGTACCTCCCGTCGAGAAGATCCTTTGGTACTGCGATTACCCCGAGACAGCCGTATACACCGACGGCACGGCGTCATCGTCCGACCCCGCTTGTATCAGCGATGAGCCGATCAATCCAAATCCCGGTGGCGGGTTCCCCTACATCGCAGAAGAAGACCGCAACGGAGACGGCGTGGTCAACGGATATGAACGCTGCGGTATCGCGTGCGGACAAGAACCCACCAGCGGTGACATTCAGACCAGGACCGGCTGCGAGGACGGATATATCACCGGGCCACTGTGCGAGAACTTCGATGGATGAGAAACCATTCACGGTCAATCGCCGATGCGGATACGCCCCGAAGATCGAGGGCAATCACCATGCCATTCGAGGGGAGCGTCGCGTGCTCCTCTCAGCGGAGCGCTACGCGGACGACCGCTACCCCAACAACACCCGATATCCCGGCTTCACGACGTCGTCGATCAACGCCAACCTCTGATCGAACGGCAGGAACGACGACTTCAGCGCATTGATGGTGAACCGCTCGAGGTCGGACCACCCGTAGCCGAAGGCCGTGGCGAGCCGGTACATCTCCTTGCTCATCGAGGTGTCGCTCATCAACCGGTTGTCCGTGTTCACGGTGACGCGGAACCGTAAGCGGGCCAGAATGTCGAAGGGGTGCTCCTCGATGCTGGCCACGGCGCCCGTCTGGACGTTGGAGCTGGGGCACAGTTCCAGCGGAATCCGCTTGTCCCGCACGTAGTTTGCCAGCTGGCCGAGTTCGCGGGCGCCGTCGGCGTTCGTGGTGATGTCGTCGACGATGCGCACACCGTGGCCCAACCGGTCCGTGCCACAGAACGCGATCGCTTCGTGGATGGAAGGCAGGCCGAACGCCTCGCCGGCGTGAATGGTGAAGTGCGCGTTGTTCGCCCGCATGTACTCGAACGCGTCGAGGTGCCGGCTCGGGGGGAAGCCCGCTTCCTTGCCGGCGATGTCGAAGCCCGCGACACCCTGGTCGCGGTACCGGACCGCCAGTTCGGCGATCTCGCGGGAACGGGCGGCATGCCGCATCGCGGTGAGGAGGCATCCGATGACGATGGGTCGACCGGCCGCACGGGCGGCGCTCTCGCCCTGGCGGAACCCTTCCAGGGTGTGCTCGACCACCTCGTCCAGTGTCAGCCCCTTCTCCAGGTGCTGCTCGGGCGCGTAGCGCACCTCGGCGTAGACGACACCGTCGGCGGCCAGATCCTCGGCGCACTCGCGCGCCACGCGCTGCAGGCCCTCGGCCGTCTGCATGACGGCGACGGTGTGCGCGAACGTCTCGAGATACAGCTCCAGGGAGCCGCTGTCGGCGGCGTCGCGGAACCACCGGCCGAGGCTCTCCGCGTCCGACGCGGGAAGCCCGTCGTACCCGCACTCGCTCGCCAGTTCCAGCACGGTCGACGGCCGGAGCCCGCCGTCGAGATGGTCGTGCAACAGCGCCTTCGGCGCGCGGGCGATGTTCTGCATGTCCAGGGGTGCCGGACCGCTCAGTCGTGCCGCGCTGTCCGGAGCAACCGTCAGATCGTCATCCATGTCCCGACTGTAGTGTTCGCGGCCGCGCCTCGCGCCCCTTGCCTACAGCGGGTCGAGGATGCGTTTGAGGAACTGTTGCGTCCGCTCCTGCGCCGGGTGCGTCAGCACATCGGTGGGGGTGCCTCGCTCGACCACGACTCCCCCGTCGACGAACAGCACCTGGTCGGCCACCTGCTGCGCGAATCGGATCTCGTGGGTGACGACGACCATGGTCCAGCCCTCGCTCGCGAGGTTCTTCATGACCGACAGCACCTCGCCGACGAGCTCGGGATCGAGCGCCGAGGTGGGCTCGTCGAACAGCATGAGCTCGGGCGCCAGGGCGAGTGCGCGGGCGATCCCGACGCGTTGCTGCTGCCCACCCGACAGCTGGAACGGGTACTGGTCCTCCTTGCCGGTGAGACCGACCTGCGCGAGCAGTTCCCTGCCCGCCGCCTCGGCCTCCGCCCGCGGGTGCTTCTGCACGATCACGGGACCCTCGACGACGTTCTGCAGCACCGTCTTGTGCGGGAACAGGTTGTGGCTCTGGAACACCATGCCGCTCTGTGCACGCAGCGCTGCCGTCGCCGACCGGACGCGGCCACGCGGAGCCGACGCCAGCTCACCGAAGTCTGCGGACACGTCGCCGATGCGCACGGTGCCGGAGTCCACCGGGTCGAGCGCATTGAGCCCGCGCAGCAGCGTGGTCTTGCCGGAGCCCGACGGACCCACGACGACGGTGACCGTGCCGCGGTCGGCGGTGAAGTCGACTCCCTGCAGGACGTGGTTGTCGCCGAACGACTTCCGCAGTCCCGTCGCCTCGATCAAGGGCTTCTCGGTCATCGCGCCACGTACCTGTCCAGTCGGGTCTCGAGTCTGCCCTGCACGGAGGACAGGACGATGCAGATGATCCAGTAGTACACCGCGGCCACCGAGTAGAGCGCGAAGAAGTCGAAGGTGGGGGCCGCCGCGAGCTGCGCCACGCGGAGCAGCTCGGTGACCAGGATCGTGGACGCCAGTGATGTGTCCTTCACCAACGAGATCAACGTGTTGGACAACGGCGGCACCGCGGTGCGCAGCGCCTGCGGCAGGACGATGCGCTGCAGCGTGGTGCGGTACCCCATGCCGATGGTCTCGGCCGCCTCCCACTGGCCCTTGGGCACGCCGAGAATGGCCGCCCGCACGATCTCGGCCGCGTACCCACCGACGTTGATGCTGAACGCCACCACCGCCGCCGGGAACGGCGAGATGACCACCCCGAACTGCGGCAACGCGTAGAACACGATGAACAGCTGCAGCAGCAACGGCGTGCCGCGGACGATCGAGACGTAGAAGCGCGCGATCAGCGACAGGGGTCGGATCGAGGAGATTCGGGCCAGTGCCACGGCCAGCGCGATCGCGAGACCGATGACGAAGCTGATCGCGGTGAGCGGCAACGTCGTGGTGACGGTGGCCTTCAGCATCGGCACCAGGTTGCGGGTGATCAGTTCCTGAGTCGACTCGGTGGCCCCTGCCTCGGCGGTGGGGGCGGTGGCCGCGGCGGTCTGCGGATCCGGCACCGCGACGTCGGACCCGAAGTAGCGCTCCGAGGCCGCCGCCAGCGTGCCGTCGTCCTGCAGTTCCTCCAGCGCGGTGTTCACCTGCTCCATCAGGCCGCTGTCCTTGCGGGCGGCGAAGGCCTGCAGGCTGGTGTCCCCGGTCTGGGCGGCGACGGCGACACCCGTGTCCCCGGTCTGTGCGAAGTACTCGGCGATGGCGAGCGAGTCGTTGACGGTGGCGTCGACACGGCCGTCCTTGACCAGCGTCACCGCCTGGACGAATCCCTCGACGGCCTGCACCTGAGCGCCTGCGTCGGTGGCCACCTCGGCCCAGTTGCTCGTCGACGACTGCGCCGTGGTCCGGCCGGCCAGATCCGCCAGCGAGGTGATCGACGTGTCCCCGGCCCGCGCGACGATCTCGCCCTCGGAGACGGTGTACGGCCGCGAGAGGTCGTACTTGGCCTGCCGTTCGTCGTTGACGGTCACTTGGTTGGCGATGAGGTCGAACCGGCCGGACTCGAGACCGGCGAAGATCGAGTCGAACGGCGTCTGGACGAACTCGACGCGTACGCCGAGTTTCTCCCCGACCGCGCGGACGACGTCGATGTCGTACCCCGTCAGGTCACCGTCGGACCCCTGGAAACTGAAGGGGCTGTACGTGCCCTCCGTGCCGACCACGAGCACACCGTTGTCGGTGACCGTGTCGATCAACGGCTCGTCCGAGGACGACCCGCACGCGCCCAGCAGGATCGCGAGCATCACCCCCACCAGCGTGACGAGGGACCACCGAGCGCGCGTCACGCTACGTACCGATCCGATCCAGGATCAGCGGCGAGACGGCAGGAGCGTCGTCGCCGACGGCCCATCCGTCCGTCAGCGCCTCGAGCGCACCGTCGAACCGTTCCGGGGTGTCCGTGTGCAGCGTGAACACCGAACTCCCGGCGGACACCCGCTCTCCCGGTCTGACATGCATGCGCACCCCTGCTCCTGCCTGGACCTGCTGGCCCTGCCGCTCGCGCCCGGCACCCAGCCGCCAGGCGGCGATACCCACCGCCATGGCGTCCACACGGGTGACCACGCCGTCGCGGTCGGCCACGACGTCGTGAGTATGTCGTGCCACGGGCAGCGGCGCATCGGGATCGCCGCCCTGTCCGGCGATCATCGCCCGCCACCGGTCCATGGCCGTGCCGTCGCGCAGTTTGTCGGCCGGATCGACACCGTCGAGTCCGGCGGCCGCGACCATCTCGCGCGCCAGCGCGAGAGTCAGCTCGACGACGTCCGCGGGGCCGCCGCCGGCCAGGACGTCGAGGGATTCCTGCACCTCGAGAGCGTTGCCGGCGGTGAGGCCGAGCGGGGTGGACATGTCGGTGACCAGGGCGACCGTGTTGACGCCCGAATCGGTGCCGAGCTCGACCATCGTCGCGGCGAGCTCGCGCGCCTGATCCAGCGACTTCATGAACGCACCCGATCCGCACTTCACGTCCAGGACCAGTGCGCCCGTCCCCTCGGCGATCTTCTTGCTCATGATCGACGCGGCGATCATCGGGATCGACTCGACGGTGCCGGTGACGTCACGCAGGGCGTAGAGCTTCTTGTCCGCCGGGGCCAGATCCGCACCCGCAGCGCAGATCACCGCGCCGACAGCGGGGTCGTCGAGGAGTCGGGTCATCTCGTCGGCCGTGAGATCGGCCCGCCAGCCCGGAATGGACTCCAGCTTGTCCAGCGTGCCGCCGGTGTAGCCGAGACCGCGTCCCGACAGCTGCGGCACCGCCGCACCGCACGCCGCGACGAGGGGTGCGAGCGGGAGCGTGATCTTGTCCCCGATACCGCCCGTGGAGTGCTTGTCGACGGTGGGACGCGAGATGGACGAGAAGTCCATGCGGCTGCCCGAGGCGATCATCGCGTCGGTCCACTGACGGATCTCCACGCGCGTCATGCCGCGCAGCAGAATGGCCATCGTGAGGGCCGACATCTGCTCGTCCGCCACGTCGCCACGGGTGTACGCGTCGACCATCCACGAGATCTGGTCCGAAGAAAGGGTGTGGCCATCGCGTTTGGTGGCTATCACCGATACGGCATCAGGCATCGGTCACCGCCTTATCGGCGGTGTTCGAGACCTGCCCGGCGGCGAGATCGTCGGGGCCGAACGCCTCGGGGAGGAGGTCGCTCAGTGGACGCACACCCGACGCCGTGTCGATCAGCAGATCGCCTCCGCCGAACTCGAACAGAAGCTGCCGACAACGGCCGCACGGCAGCAGGATCGAGCCTCGACTGTCGCAGCACGAGAACGCGATCAGGCGTCCGCCGCCGCTCGCATTCAGCGCCGACACCAGTCCGCACTCGGCGCAGAGCCCGAGACCGTATGAGACATTTTCCACATTGCATCCGGCGACGATGCGTCCGTCGTCCACTGTCGCAGCGGCCCCCACGGGGTAGTTCGAATAGGGCGCGTAGGCGTGGGTCATAGCCTCACGAGCACTGTCGCGCAAGGATTTCCAGTCGACTTCCGGCATGGGGGCGATCCTGTCACGTCGAGGCTGCCACTGCAGGCAACTCCGAGCGACCCACCAGGTAATTGGACAGGCAAACCTAACTTCCGGTCGGCAGGGAAACGCCAGGCCCAACGCGAATTAGTGCGTGTCCGAGCATGGGATTAGAGTTCGAAGAAGTCGTTTCACACACACGATCGAGCTGGATTTCTCCGGTATCTCTCCGGGCGTCTTCGCTCGTCGCGTCCATCAATGATGTTGGAGGCACTGCACTCGATGGCTAGCACGACCGAAGCCGCCCCGACGCGGGAGCGCACGCGGTCTCTGTACCGCGGAGACCCTGGCATGTGGTCCTGGGTTCTGCACCGGATCACCGGTGTCGTCACGTTCTTCTTCCTGTTCGTGCACGTCCTGGACACGGCGCTCGTCCGCGTCGATCCCCAGGCGTACAACGACGTGATCGACACGTACAAGACGCCGATCGTCGGCCTGATGGAGCTCGGCCTGGTGGCCGCGGTGCTCTACCACGCACTCAACGGCATCCGAGTCATGCTCGTCGACTTCTGGTCCAAGGGAACCCAGTACCAGCGCCTCATGCTGTGGGTCATCCTGGGCATCTGGTTCGTCGTCATGATCCCGGGCGCGGCACGCATCCTCTACAACACCTTCACCGGGGGGCACTGAGCCATGGCGACCACCGACGCAGGTGCCAAGCAGGCACGCACGCTGGGAACGTCTCACGACCGTCCCGCCAGCCTCGACAATCCGCGCTCACCGCGCCGGAAGAACCGCGGCAACTTCGAGCTCTACGCATGGCTGTTCATGCGCTTCTCCGGACTCGCGCTCGTCGTCCTCGTCCTCGGGCACATGTCCATCATGTTGCTGCTCGACGACGGTGTTCACCGCATCAACTTCGCCTTCGTGGCCGGCCGCTGGTCGAGTCCGTTCTGGCAGGTGTGGGACCTGACCATGCTCTGGTTGGCGCAGCTGCACGGCGGCAACGGTCTGCGGACCGTCATCGCCGACTACTCGCGCAAGGACTCCACGCGGTTCTGGCTCACCACGCTTCTGGTGCTCTCGATGATCCTCATCATGGGTCTGGGCACGTACGTCATCTTCACGTTCGACCCCAACATCACCGCCAGCTAGGGGAGAGTGCACATGCAGGAACATCGTTACGACGTACTGATCGTCGGTGCCGGTGGTGCAGGTATGCGCGCGGCGATCGAGGCCGGTCCGCGCGCCCGCACCGCGGTGCTCACGAAGCTCTACCCCACTCGCAGCCACACCGGCGCGGCTCAGGGCGGCATGTGTGCTGCCCTCGCCAACGTCGAGGAGGACAACTGGGAGTGGCACACCTTCGACACGATCAAGGGCGGCGACTACCTGGTCGACCAGGACGCCGCCGAGATCATGGCGAAGGAGGCCATCGACGCGGTCCTCGACCTCGAGAAGATGGGCCTGCCGTTCAACCGCACGCCCGAGGGCAAGATCGACCAGCGTCGCTTCGGCGGGCACACCCGTGACCACGGCAAGGCGCCCGTGCGCCGTGCGTGTTACGCCGCCGACCGCACCGGTCACATGATCCTCCAGACGCTGTACCAGCAGTGCGTCAAGCACGACGTGGAGTTCTTCAACGAGTTCTACGCACTGGACATCGCGCTGACGGAGACCGACGAGGGCCCTGTGGCCACCGGCGTCATCGCCTACGAGCTGGCCACCGGCGAGCTGCACGTGTTCCACGCGAAGTCGATCGTGTTCGCCACCGGCGGTTCGGGTCGTATCTACAAGACCACCTCGAACGCCCACACCCTCACCGGTGACGGCATGAGCATCATCTTCCGCAAGGGCCTGCCGCTCGAGGACATGGAGTTCCACCAGTTCCACCCGACCGGCCTCGCCGGACTCGGCATCCTCATCTCCGAGGCCGTGCGCGGTGAGGGCGGAATCCTCCGCAACGCGGACGGTGAACGCTTCATGGAGCGCTACGCCCCCACCATCAAGGACCTCGCGCCGCGCGACATCGTCGCCCGCTCGATGGTGCTCGAGGTGCTCGAAGGTCGCGGTGCCGGACCGAACAAGGACTACGTCTACATCGACGTGACCCACCTCGGCGCCGACGTCCTCGAGGAGAAGCTCCCGGACATCACGGAGTTCTCCCGCACGTACCTGGGCGTCGACCCGGTCACCGAGCTGGTGCCCGTGTACCCGACGTGCCACTACGTCATGGGCGGCATCCCCACCAAGATCCGCGGTGAGGTGCTCCGCAACAACGACGACGTCGTTCCCGGCCTCTTCGCCGCCGGCGAGTGTGCCTGCGTGTCGGTGCACGGCTCCAACCGTCTCGGCACCAACTCGCTGCTCGACATCAACGTGTTCGGCCGTCGCGCCGGCATCGCTGCCGCCGAGCACGCCAACAGCGTTGACTTCACCCCGCTGCCCGAGGCTCCGCAGAAGATGGTCGAGGAATGGCTCGAACTCATCCTCTCGGATCACGGCAACGAGAAGGTCGCGACCATCCGCACCGAGCTGCAGCAGTCGATGGACAACAACGCGTCCGTCTTCCGTACCGAGGACACCCTCAAGCAGGCCCTGAGCGACATCCAGGGACTGAAGGAGCGCTACGGCCGGATCACCGTGCAGGACAAGGGCAAGCGCTACAACAGCGACCTGCTCGAGGCCGTCGAGCTCGGCTTCCTGCTGGAGATGGCGGAGGTCACCGTCGCCGGTGCTCTCAACCGCAAGGAGACTCGCGGCGGACACGCGCGCGAGGACTACCCGGAGCGCGACGACGTCAACTTCATGCGCCACACCATGGCGTACAAGGTGGGCGAGGGTCTGCTCTCCGATATCCGCCTCGACTACAAGCCCGTGGTGCAGACCCGCTACGAGCCGATGGAGCGTAAGTACTGATGCGCGCACCCGCTATCGACAAGTCCGAAGACAAGGGCGGTCTGCCTGCGGTTCCGGACGAAGCAGTGATGGTCACACTGAAGATCGCTCGCTTCAACCCGGAGGACGACAAGGGTTCGCACTGGGACAGCTTCCAGGTCCCCACCCTGCCGACCGACCGTCTTCTCAACCTGATGCTGTACGTGAAGAA
Source organism: Rhodococcus sp. MEB041 (assembly GCF_030208955.1). Lineage (NCBI taxonomy): Bacteria > Bacillati > Actinomycetota > Actinomycetes > Mycobacteriales > Nocardiaceae > Rhodococcus > Rhodococcus sp. MEB041. Next base: position 804,111 of record NZ_JARVSZ010000005.1, on the reverse strand, counting down.
CTACCTGGACGGCACGTTCTCGTTCCGCCGCTCGTGCGCGCACGGCGTGTGCGGCAGCGACGCGGTCCGTGTCAACGGTGTCAACCGTCTGGCCTGCAAGGTCCTGATGCGCGACATGCTCCCGAAGGACTCCTCGAAGTCCCTCACCATCACGATCGAGCCCATCCGCGGTCTGCCCGTGGAGAAGGACCTCATCGTGAACATGGAGCCGTTCTTCGACGCGTTCCGTGCCGTCAAGCCCTACCTGATGACGTCCGGCAACGAGCCCACGCGTGAGCGCATCCAGTCGGCCGCCGACCGCGCGCGGTTTGACGACACCACCAAGTGCATCCTGTGCGCGTGCTGCACCACCTCGTGCCCCGTGTACTGGAACGACGGCAGCTACTTCGGTCCCGCCGCCATCGTCAACGCACACCGCTTCATCTTCGACAGCCGTGACGAGGGCGCTCCCGAGCGCCTGGACATCCTCAACGACGTCGAGGGTGTGTGGCGCTGCCGCACCACCTTCAACTGCACCGACGCGTGCCCCCGTGGCATCCAGGTGACGAAGGCGATCCAGGAAGTCAAGCGCGCACTGCTCTTCGCACGCTGATGTGCGCTTCGCGCCCGTGAGTCTTTTGTGCATCCCTGGATGCGCAAAAGACTCACGGGCGGCGGAGCCGCACTAGACGAACGCCGAGTACCCCGTCACTCCCCTGCCGACGATGAGGTTGTTCATCTGCGACGTGCCCTCGTACGAGTACAGCGCCTCGGCATCGGTGAAGTAACGGATCACGTCGTAGTCGAGCACGATGCCGTTGCCCCCCATGATCTCTCGGGCCCAGCCCACCACCTCACGCAATCGCGTGGTGGTGTAGCTCTTGGACAGTGCCGCGTGCTCGTCGTGCTGCACCCCGGAGTCCTGCAGCTGCGACACCCGCAGCGCCATCCCGAGGCACGCGGTGATGTTGCCGGCCATGCGCGCGATCAGGTCCGAGATCAACTGGAACGACGCGATGGGCGCCCCGAACTGCTCGCGCTCCTGTGCGTAGGCCACCGCCTTCTCGAAGGCACCGATCATCACTCCGACCGCGCCCCACGCGACGCCGCCGCGGGTGAGGGACAGGACCTTGGCGGTGTCGGCGAACGAGTTCGCGTGCTCGAGTTTGTTCGCGGTGGGCACCCGGCAGTCCTCGAAGTACAGATCTGCGTTCTCGACCGCGCGCAGCGAGTACTTGCGCTCGATCTTCTCCGCACGGAACCCCTCGGGGAAGCCGTCGTCCCCCTTCTCGAGGACGAAGCCCTTCACCTCACCGTCCGCCTCGTCCTTCGCGTAGACGATGATCAGGTCGGCGAAGGTGGCGTTGCCGATCCACCGCTTGCTGCCGTTGAGGATCCAGTGGTCGCCGTCGAGCCGCGCCGTGGTCTCCAACCCGCCGGCGACGTCGGAACCGCCGTGCGGCTCGGACAGGCCGAAGGCGCCGATCTTCTCCATGCGGCGCATGGCCGGGAGCCACCGCTCCTTCTGCTCGTCCGAGCCCAGGATGGCGATGCTGCTCATCGCGAGCCCGCTGTGGACCGTGAACATGGTGCCCGTGGACGGATCGACCCGCGAGAACTCCATGCCCAGCCACCCGGTGAAGACCTTGCGTGCGGGCGCCCGACCGTCGAACTCGTACTCCAGACCGACGATCCCGAGATCGGCCAGGCGCGGGAGCAGATGGACCGGTGACTCCGCCTTCTCCCAGAACTCGTTCGCGCGCGGGGCGACCTCGTCCTCGAGGAAGCGACGCACCACCCCGACCGTCTCCGACTCCTCGTCCGTCAGAATGCCCTGGTAGCCGAACATGTCCGCGGCGAGGAACCCCTTCGAGAGAGGTCCCAGCGGTTCGTGCTTGCTCATGTGCGGCTCCTGTGTCGGTCGTCCGGCGAGTGGTCGGGTGACGCCTGTGTCTGTCACCGTGCTGCACGGATACCCCGACTGTCCCGAGATCAGTCGAACCCGTCGAACGGATCTCGAGGTGTTCTCGAGGTCTCCGGAGTCCCCGCTGTGCGGTCTCGACGAGGTGGGGCCATAGTTGAGCAGTGACAGAACCCGGGGGCAGCTCGACGACCGAACCCACCATCGGCCGCGGGCTGGTCCTCCTGCTGGCCGTCACCTGCGGTGTCCTGGTCGCGAATCTGTACTACGCGCAACCGCTGCTCGACACGATCGCTCGCTCCTTCGACATCGAGGAGGGCACGGCGGGCATCCTCGTCACCACCGCGCAGATCGGCTACGCCATCGGTCTGACGTTCCTCGTCCCGCTCGGCGACCTGATCGAACGGCGGCGCCTCATCGTCACCGCCGCCCTGATCTGCGCCGTCGCGGACGGCATCGCCGTGGTGTCCCCCGGCTTCCCGATGCTCGCCGCCGCCCTCGTCCTCGCCGGGGTGGGAGCGTCCGCCGCCATGGTGATCGTCCCGCTCGCCTCGGCCCTCGCCGCGGAGGAGGATCGCGGACGCACCGTGGGCACCGTCATGAGCGGCCTGCTCACCGGAATCCTGCTCGCCCGCACCGTCAGTGGGTTCCTGTCCGAACTGGGCGGCTGGCGGTTGGTCTACGGGGTGGCCGCCGTGGCCATCGCCCTGCTCGCGGTGGTGCTGCGGAAGTACGTCCCGGTGTCGACCCCGGTGGCGACCGACACCTACCGCGGCATTCTCGGCTCCATCCTGACGCTCGTACGCGAACTCCGGGAGCTCCGGTTGCGCATGGCTCTGGGCGCGCTCCTCATGGCCGCGTTCTCGGTGCTGTGGACCGGGCTCGCGTTCCTGCTCGCGGCTCCGCCGTTCTCCTACGGTGACGCCGTCATCGGCCTGTTCGGCATCGCCGGGGTCGCCGGTGCGTTGATGGCACCCATCGCCGGGCGCATGACCGACAAGGGACACGGACGGCGCGCGACGACGCTGTGCCTGACGATCCTGCTGGCCAGCTGGGCGCTGCTCTTCTTCGGATCGGGCAGCTCCGCCGTGTGGGCCGTCGTCGTCCTGATCGTCGGCATCATGGCTCTCGACCTGGGCACCCAGGGCGCGCACATCAGCAATCAGAACGTCGTGTTCGTCCTGGATCCGCCGGCGCGAAACCGTCTCAACACCGCGTACATGGTGAGCTACTTCGGCGGCGGCGTCCTCGGTTCCGTCGCTGCGTCCGTCAGCTATTCCGTCGGTGGGTGGGCGGTGCTGTGCCTCACCGGGGCAGCGATCTCCCTCGCCGCACTCGCCATCTGGCTCCTCGGCCGGAGCGCGTCATCGGGGAGTGTTGTGCGGAGTGACCACGTGCACGGGTGACGGCTCGTCCCGAACACCGTCCAGGGCACCGGCGGCCTGCATGAGCAACCGGCACGCCGACCGCGCGTCGGCACGCAGATCATGGTGCAGCACAGCCGAGATGGAGCGCTCGGCCAGCAGCCGACGGTTGTCCGCGTCGAGGTCGTGGGCGATGAACACCCGGCACCGACGACCCACCCGCTCGAAGGCCCGCACGGTGGCGACGTTGCCGCCGCCGATGGAGTAGACCGCCTCGATGTCGGGGTGCTGCGTCAATGCCTCGACCACCAGGTCCTCGACCGTGTCGTCGAGTCCGCTGCTGCGGGCGATGTCGAACACGGCCCGCGGCACCCCGGACGCCGTGCGGCGCAGGGCCCGACGGAACCCGATCTCCCGTTCACCCTCGTTGCGGAACGTGTCGTGGCTCAATGTGACCAGCACGCTCGACATCGACTCCCCCAGCCACTGATCGACGAGGTACGCCGCGGTGGCGCCCGCGGCGCCGTCGTCGATGCCCACGTACGCGGTGCGCGCGCTCGACGGCACGTCGCTGACGTAGGTCACCACCGGGATGCCGGCTGCCACGACGGCGTCGAGCGCGTCGGACACCTGCGGATCGTCCGGCGCCTTGACGATCAGTCCGTGCGAGCCGCGCGCGCGGATGCCGTCGAGCGTCTCGAGCATCGCGGGCACCGACTCCGTCTCCCGGAAGTGGAACCGCGACCGGACCACGGCCGGTGACAGCATCGGCAACTCGGCCTCGAGGGCGGACCGCACCTGGGAACAGAACCGCTCGGGTGCCTGCATGACCACGTCGACGAAGAACTTGCGCCCCGACAACCGCAACTGGGTGCGCTGCTTGTCGAGGTCGGCGATGGCCTGGCGCACCTCCGCTCGGGTGTCCTCCCGGACACCGGGCCGCTCGTGCAGCACCCGGTCCACGGTCGCCTCGCTCAGGCCCGACTGCTGCGCGATCTCCCGCACTTTGTAGCGATGTCCCACAGCAGTGTCCTCTCGAGGTGTTTTTGATGCGTTCAGAGTGTTGATCACCGGCGCCGGGACCGCAAGACTTCCCGGTGTGGGCACTCTTCTGGACGACACCGTCGTTCTCGTCAGCGGCGGCACGTCCGGTGTGGGCGCCGCCGTCGTGCGAGCGAGCCTCGCCGCGGGCGCACGCGTGGCCTTCAGCGGCCGACGTGACGAGGTGGGCACCGCGTTCGAACGCGAGCTGCGTGCCGACGGCCACGACGCGACCTTCGTGTGCGCCGACATCGGCGACCCCATCGAGGCGATCGCGAGCGTCGAGCGCACCGTCGAGCACTACGGCCGCGTCGATGCCGTGTGCAACGCGGCCGGACTCACCTCCCGAGGGTCACTGCTCGACACCACCCCCGAGCTGTTCGACCAGCACATGGCCGTCAACCTGCGGGGACCGTTCTTCGTCATGCAGGCCGCCGTCCGAGACATGCTCTCGCGCTCGGCTCCCGGCACCATCGTGAACATCGGCTCCGTGAGCGGCCGCGGCGGGCAGTCCTACCTCGCCCCGTACGTGGCGGCGAAGGCCGGCCTGTCGGGGCTGACCAAGAACGCGGCACACGCTCACCGGTTCGACCGGATCCGCATCAACGCACTCGACATCGGCTGGACCGAGACCGAGGGCGAAGCCGTGACGCAGAGGACATTCCACGACGCGCCGGACGACTGGGCCGCCGACGCGGCCGCACGCATGCCGATGGGCAAGCTCGGACAGCCCGACGAGATCGCCGACATGGTGGTGTTCCTGCTGTCGCCGCGCAGCGGCGTCGTCACCGGCTCGGTCATCGAATGGGATCAACAGGTAGTAGGAGGGCAGGACTGATGGGCAACGACGTTCGGAACCAGCGAATCGGAGTCGTCGGACTGGGACGCATCGGTGCGTTCCACACCGAGACTCTCGCCGGACTCGACGGGGTCTCGAGCCTCGTGGTCACCGACGGACGGCCGGAGGTCACCGACGCCGTCGCCGCGAAGTACGGCGCGGAGAAGGTCGACGGGGTCGACGCGATGCTCACCGCCGGCGTGGACGGCATCGTCGTCGCGGCGGCCACGCCCGCGCACGCCTCGCTGCTGCTGGCCGCGGTGGACGCCGGGATCCCCGTCTTCTGCGAGAAGCCGTTGGCCTTCACCGCCACCGAGAGCAAGGCCGTGGTCGACGGCATCGCGACCTCCGACGTGCCCGTCCAGATCGGGTTCAACCGGCGGTTCGATCCGGCCGTCGCGGCCGCCGAACGTGCCGTGCGCAGTGGGGATCTCGGGTTCCTGCACACCGTGCGGTCCACCACTCTCGACCCCGCTCCCCCGCCGATGGCGTACATCGCGGAGTCCGGCGGCATCTTCCGCGACTGCAGCGTCCACGACTTCGACGTCGTGCGCTGGATCGTCGGCCGCGAGGTCGTGTCCGTGTTCGCCACCGGCTCGAACCAGGGCGATCCCGCGTTCGCCGCCGCCGGCGACGTCGACTCCGCCACCGTGCTCCTCACGTTCGAGGGTGGCGCCGTCGGTGTCGTGTCGAACTCTCGCTACAACGGCCGCGGCTACGACTGCCGGCTCGAGGTCCACGGCCGGGACGACACGGTCGTCGCCGGCTGGGATCCCCACACCCCGGTCCGGAACATGGAAGCGCCCCAGCTCTTCCCGCACGGCGAGCTGTTCCCGTCGGACACTCCCCACGGGTTCTTCATGGACCGGTTCGCCGCCTCCTACCGCGCCGAGCTGTCCGCGTTCCTGGAGGTCTGCGCCGGCACCCGCCCGTCCCCCTGCACCGCGCAGGACGCCCTCGAGGTCGCCTGGATCGCCGAGGCCGCCACCGAATCCCTGCGCCGCGGCGCACCCGTCACCCTGGAAGAGGTCCGCTCATGACCGCCGCACCCGTACGTATCGCCGGAGCACCCATCTCGTGGGGCGTCTGCGAGGTCCCCGGCTGGGGATACCAGATGGACAACGACCGCGTGCTCCGAGAGATGCGCGGCGCCGGACTCACCGCGACGGAGAACGGTCCCGAGGGCTTTCTCCCGGCCGATCCGGCATCCCTGGCCGCAGTGCTCGCCGGTCACGACCTCACCTCCGTCGGGGGCTTCGCTCCCGTTCTGCTGCACGAGGAGTCGCACGATCCGGTGCCGACCATCGCCTCGCTGCTCGACGGTTTCGTGGCCGCGAACGCCGACGTCATCGTCCTCGCCGCGTCCACCGGCCAGGAGGGCTACGACGCCCGCCCGACGCTCACCGCCGATCAGTGGACCGTGTTGCTGCGCAACCTCGATCGTCTCGCCGCCGCCTCCGCCGAGCGGGGAATCCTCGCCGTCGTGCATCCCCACGTCGGCACCATGATCGAGCAGCGCGACGAGGTGCACCGCGTGCTCGACGGCTCCTCCATCCCGCTGTGCCTGGACACCGGGCACCTCATGATCGGCGGCACCGATCCGGCCGAACTGGCCACCGCGGCGGCCGATCGCATCGCGCACGCTCACCTCAAGGACGTCGACGCCGCCCTCGCAGCACGGGTCCAGGCCGGCGAGCTCACCTACACCGACGCGGTCCGCGCCGGCATGTACACGCCGCTCGGAACCGGGGACGTGGGCATCGGCGGCGTCGTCGACTCGCTCCTCGACGCCGGATACACCGGCTGGTTCGTGCTCGAGCAGGACACCATCCTGTCCGAGGAGCCGGGCGAGGTGGGCGGCCCGGTGACGGACGTCGTCGCCAGCGTGCAGCACCTCCACGACATCGTCGCCGCCCGAACGGCCGCGGTGTGACGGCACCTCTGCGCATCGGGGTCCTCGGCGCGTCGCGCATCGCGGAGCAGGCGATCATCGGACCGGCTCACGCGCTCGGTCATCGACTGGTGGTCGTCGCGGCTCGCGATCGCGGCCGCGCCGAGGCCTTCGCACAGCGGTACGGCGTCGAGCGCGTCGCCGACGACTACGACGCGGTGATCGACGATCCCGAGGTGGACGCCGTCTACAACCCGCTCGCCAACGCCCTGCACGCCGAGTGGAACATGCGCGCGCTGCGCGCCGGCAAGGCCGTCCTGACGGAGAAGCCGTTCGCACGCAACGCCGCCGAGGCGCGGGCAGTGCGCGATGTGGCTCGCGAGACGGGCGCAGTGATCGTCGAGGGGTTCCACTACCTCTTCCACCCGGTGACGCGGCGGCTGCTGGACATCGCCGCGAACGGCACCCTCGGTCGCCTCACGCGGGTCGAGGTCGTCATGGCCATGCCCGCACCCGCCGACGACGATCCGCGATGGTCGCTCGACCTCGCGGGCGGTTCCGTCATGGACCTGGGCTGCTACGGGCTCCACGTGCACCGCCTTCTCGCCGACGTCGCCGGCGGGCCTCCCCGCGTGGTCTCCGCCGTCGCCACCGAACGTGACCCCGGCGTCGACGCGACGTCGACCATCGAACTCGCGTTCCCCGACGGCGCCACCGGCACCGTGACGAACTCGATGGAGCACGCCGAGCACGAGTTCACGGTGCTGCTGAGCTTCTCCGAGGGAACGGCGTTCGCGCACAACCACATCAAGCCGAACACCGACGACCGCGTCTCCGTCACGGATGCGTCGGGGACGACGGTGGAGCACCTCGGCACCCGCCCGTCGTACGAGTACCAGCTCGAGGCCTTCGCGGCGCACGTGCAGAGCGGCGCTTCGATCCCCCTCGACGCCGACGACGCGGTGGCCACCATGGAGCTCGTCGATGCCGCGTACACGGCGGCAGGTCTCCCTCTCCGCTAGCCCCCGAGAACGACGGCCCCGCACCCCTTGGCGAAAACCTCGGTGCGGGGCCGTCGTCGTTCGTGCAGTTCTGCTCACGAGCACTCGCGCGCGCGGTCCGGGTGCCGACACGACACGGGCCCCGCACCTCGTGTGAGGTGCGGGGCCCGGGAGTCGAGCGTCAGCGGCGCAGTTCGTGGGTGAGCGTCTCGAGTTCGTCGCCGCCGGCCATCTCCTTGGTGAGATCGTCGAGGCTGATCTCGTCGTAGGAGCAGTCGAGCTTCTGGCGACCGCGGTTGAGCAGCACGAAGTGGTCACCGACCATGTACGCGTGGTGCGGGTTGTGCGTGATGAACACGACGCCGAAGCCCTGCTCCTTGGCTGCGGAGATGTAGCGCAGCACCATGCCGGACTGCTTGACGCCCAGCGCGGCGGTCGGCTCGTCGAGGATCAGGACGCGGGCGCCGAAGAAGATGGCGCGGGCGATGGCCACACACTGGCGCTGACCGCCGGAGAGCGAGCCGATGGGGGCGTCCACGTCGGGCAGGTCGATGCCCATCTTGTGGAGTTCCTCCTTGGTCGTCGCGCGCATCGCGGCGGCGTCGAGGGTGCGGAAGACGCCCTTCTTCCGGAGCTCCTGGCCCAGGAAGAAGTTGCGCCACACCGGCATCAGGGACACGACGGCGAGGTCCTGGTAGACCGTCGCGATGCCCTTGTCGAGCGCGTCCTTGGGTGAGGAGAACTTGACCTCCTCGCCGTCGACGAGCAGCTGGCCCTCGGTCTGCTGGTGCAGGCCGGCCATGATCTTGATGAGGGTCGACTTGCCGGCACCGTTGTCGCCGAGCACACCGGTGACCTCGCCGGCGCCGACGCGCAGGTTGATCCCGCCGAGGGCGATGATGTTGCCGTAGCTCTTGCCGACGTTCTTCAGCTCGATCAGCGGGGTCTTGCCGCCACTGTTCGATTCGAGGGGAGTCTCGATGGTTGCACTCATGTCAGGTGTCACCTTTTCGCAGCGTAGGAACGGAAGCTGTTGTTGGCGATGACGGCGAAGAGCAGCATCGCACCGAGGAAGAACTTGAACCAGTCCGGGTTCCAGCCGGCGTAGACGATGCCCTGGTTGGTCATACCGAAGATGAAGGCGCCGATGGCCGCACCGATGGCGGTACCGAAACCTCCGGTGAGCAGGCAGCCACCGATGACCGCGGCGATGATGTAGAGGAACTCGTTGCCGACACCCTGGCCGGACTGGACGGTGTTGAAGGCGAAGAGCAGGTGCATGCCGACGAACCAGGCGCAGAAGCCGACGAACATGAACATGCCGATCTTGACCTTGGTCACCGGCACACCGATGGCGCGAGCCGAGTCCTGGTTGCCGCCGACGGCGAAGATCCAGTTGCCGACGCGCGTCTTCATCAGCACGTAGGTGGTGATGAGCGTGAAGACGAGCCACCACAGGACGGTGATGCGGACCGAGACACCGAAGACCGAGAACGACGAGGCGAAGACCTTCTTCGCGGACTCGAACCCGTCCATGTCGGAGATGGACTGCGTCGCGACCTGGCCGGTGACGAGCTTGGTCACCGCGAGGTTGATGCCCGTCAACATCAGGAACGAGGACAGGGTGATGAGGAACGACGGGATCTTCGTCTTCATCACCAGGTACCCGTTGAGGAATCCCACCCCCAGTGCCAGCACCAGGGCGAGGACCGAGCCGATCCACACGTTGAGGTGGAGGTTGTAGGCCAGCATGGACGCGGCGATCGAGGAGAACGTCACCGCCACACCGGTCGACAGGTCGAACTCGCCGCCGATCATGAGGACCGACACGCCGCACGCCATGATGCCGATGGTCGACGAGGCGTACAGCACGGTGGCCAGGGCCTCGGGGCTCCGGAACGGCGGGGCGACGATGGCGAAGAACACGAAGATGATGATGGCGCCGAAGAGGGCACCGATCTCCGGACGGACCAGCAGACGCTGGAACGGCTTCTGCTTCTTCACCCGCTCGTCGGTCACGACGGTATGCGTGGCGAGATCGAGATCTGCCTGAGTGGACATGGACTTCCTTACCTGACGGGGGATTCTCTGCGCTGGCGGAGCATTCGTTCGGATGACACCCCGTGAGGGAGGCGAGCGGCGAACGTTCCGTGTGATGTCGATGTAATACGCATCACAGCCATAAGTCAATACTTTGTTCGGACATTAGGACTGCAGCCGGACATACCCGCTAGAGCGTGACCCACCTTCCCGACTCCACCGACTCCGTCATCGCGTCCAGCACCGAGGCGCTGCGGACAGCATCCCGCACGGTCGCGCCGACGGAGGCGTTCTCGGCGATCGACTGCAGGAAGCGCGCCGCCTCGACCACCTTCAAGTCGTCGTACCCCATCGCGGACGCGGACCCCGGCTGGAAGACGCCGTACTCGCCCGCTCCCGGACCGACGAAGAGCGTCGACTGCGGCTGGTCCTGATACAGCGGCTGATCCTCGCCGGCCGCCCGCAGGCCCAGCTGCAGCTCCCCCATCCGACGGAAGTCCCACGAGACCGAGCCCTTGGTCCCGTGGATCTCGAACCCGTAGGAGTTCTGGTCACCCACCGCCACGCGGCTGGCCTCGAGGACGCACCGGGCACCGGTCGCCATGCGCAGCTGCGCGGACACGAAGTCCTCGTTCTCCACCGGGCCCTGCCCACCGCCCGAGGCGCGCATGTGGCCGCTGGTCACCCCCGTCGGCTTGGCACGCTGCGGGATGAAGACGGCGGTGTCCGCCACCAGCGAGGCGATGTCGCCGAGCAGGTACCAGATCAGATCCGCGCCGTGGGACGCCAGATCGCCGAGCACGCCGCTGCCGCCGCGCTCACGCTCGAAACGCCAACTCAGTGCGCCGTCCGGGTGGGCCGCGTAGTCACTGAAGAACCGGAAGCGTGCATGCGTCACGTCGCCCAGTTCGCCGGACGCGATGATGCCGCGCGCCTGCTCCACGGCCGGTGCATTGCGGTAGTTGAAGCCCACTGCCGTCTGCACGCCTGCCTTCTCCGCGGCGATCGCCACTGCACGGGCATCGTCCGCCGACAGTCCCACGGGCTTCTCGATCCAGAGGTGCTTCCCGGCCTCGGTCACCGCGACGCCCATCTCCCGGTGCAGGAAGTTCGGCGACGTCACCGACACGGCACCGATGGACGGGTCGGCCACGACGTCGCGCCACGACTCGGTGGACGAGCCGAAGCCGAACTGCTCGGCAGCCTCGGCGGCGCGGCCGGGCACCTCGTCGGCCACGGTCGCGAGAACGGGCAGGGGTCGGAGCGCGGGGTAGTGGTGATGCACGCGGCTGTAGGCCTGCGTGTGGACGCGGCCCATCCAGCCGAAGCCGACGACGGCGACAGGCAGAGTGGTGAGGCGAGGGTCGGACATGGGTGCACTCCAGACGAGGGGGTTGTTGGACCGTTCCAAACAGAAGACTGTCCGCAGTCTGCCCGCCGCCCGATCGCGCTGTCAACGCTCTTCCGCTCACCGCGTCCGTCCCGCTAGGCTGCGTTTGGCACGGTCCAACTCGGCGGGGCCGCCTCACCGGACGGAGCAAGCCGTGACGAACATCGAGCGGCCACCCACGATCCGCACCGTGGCCGAACGCGCCGGCGTGTCCAAGTCGCTCGTCTCCCTGGTCCTGCACGACTCCCCCAACGTCAGCGACGAGAAGCGCGCGGCCGTGCACGCCGCCATCGACGAGCTGGGCTACCGGCCGAACCTGTCGGCCCGCAACCTGTCCCGGCAACGGACGGACATCGTCGGGGTCCTCATCAACGACCTCCGCAACCCGTGGTTCGTGGACTGCCTCGAGGGCATGGCCCCGGTGCTCGAGGCACACGGGCTGACCATGATGCTCGGCGACGGTCGAGCCGACCGCAGCGGGGACGACACCGTCGTCCGCAAGTTCACCGAACTGCGACTCGACGCGCTCGTCCTGGTCGGCACCCGGTCGCCCACTCCCCTGGTCGCCGATGCCGCGACGTCCATGCCGACGGTGATCGTCGCGAGCCGCGACCTCGAACTCCCCCGCGCGGACGTCGTGGCCAACGACGACACCGCGGGATCCGCGCTGGCGGTGGCGCATCTCGCGGAACTGGGTCACCGCCGGATCGCCCACGTGGCCGGGTCGTTCGGCGCCGTGTCCGCCCTGCGCGCCGACAGCTACCGCGCCGCGATGGCGTCGCGCGGTCTGGACACCGACGGCCTCGTCGAAGCGTGCGACCTCACCGAGGACGGCGGATACGACGCCGCCCGGAGACTCCTCGCCCGCACCCCCCGCCCGACCGCCGTGTACGCGGTGAACGACATCGCCGCGGTCGGTGTCATGACGGCCTGTCAGGAAGCGGGACTGACCGTGCCGCAGGACATCTCGATAGTCGGATACGACAACACCTCCATCGCACAACTGCGCCACGTCTCCCTGACGTCGGTGGACAACGCCAGCGCGTCGGTCGGTCGCCGGGCCGCAGCGGCGGTGATCGACCGGATCGCTCGTCCGACGGCAGCCGGCACCCTCGACCTCATCGCGCCGACACTGCAGGTGCGCGGAAGCACGGCACCGCCAGCCGACACGTAGCTCCCCACGCGGCCTCCCAGGTGACTTAGGGTACCCCTACCTCCGCGGTCTCCGGAGGCATCGCGAGCAGCAGGGGTACCGCATGCGCAGCACGACATCACGACGATTCGCCACGGCCGTCGCCGTTCTGACACTCCTCACGGCGGCCGGGTGCAGCAGTGATCAGGCGTCCGACGCGGTGCCCGACAGCGACGCCCCGACGGGCACAGTGACCATCGAGCACGCACTGGGCTCCACCGCGATCGACCGCGCCGAACTCGGGTCCGACCCTCGCATCGTCGCCCTCACCGCTCCGGCCGTGGACGCCGCGCTCGCCCTGGGGGTGCAGCCGGTGGCCTTCGCCTCGGACACGACCGGGGCACCGGACGGCCGCTATCCCTGGCAGTCGGAGCTGGCGGCGGACGTACCGCTCATTCCCGTCCCCGTCGAGGGCACCCTCCCCATCGAGGAGATCGCCTCGTACGCACCGGATCTCATCCTCGCCGACTTCGCCGCGTCGACACCGACCCAGTACGAGCAGTTGACCGCACTGGCCCCGACCATTCCCGTCATCGGCGACACGGTCTCGCCCTACGACGCGCTGACGCGCGCGCTGGGCACGGCGCTCGGCCGCGAGGACGACGCCGACGCGGTGATCGCGCGGACGCGGACCGCCCTCGCCGACGCCGCCGCGGAGCTGCCCGGACTGGCGGGGAGGACAGCGCTGCTGTCGCAGTACATCCCGGCCACCCAGCAGCTCGTCGTGGTGGCCGATCCCGACGACGGCGCCTTGGCGTTCTATCAGGAACTGGGGATGACGCTGCCGGCCGTCGACCTGCCCGCCACGGCCGGCAACCGGCTCGTCGTCGGGCCCGAACGCGTCGACGTCCTGAACTCCGACCTGGTGATCATCCTCGTGAACGGCGGTACCGCCGCCGATCTCGAGGCACTGCCCGGATGGGCCGATCTGCCCTCGGTGCGCTCGGGCGGCATGCTGATCACGGACTACGCGACCATCATCGCGCTGAACACACCGTCACCGGCGTCGCTGACGTACGCGCTGGAGAAGGTTCGGCCGACGCTCCGGTCGATCGCAGGCTGACGCCTCCGGGTCAGCGGTCGACGAGGGTCGTGTCGAAGTAGTACCGCGACGCGCGGTACACGTGCGACCCGTACTCGACCACCTTGCCGGAGTCGTCGAACGCCGTTCGGTGCATGGTGAGCAGCGGCGCCTTCGGCTTCTCGTCCAGGAGGTGCGCCTCGTCGCGATCGGCCGCCTTCGCCCCGATGCGCTGGCGAGCGAGGCGGATGTGGACTCCTTTGGTGCGAAGCGACTGGTACAGGCCGTGCGCCTCGAGCTCGGCGGGCTCCGGCGCCACGTCGACGGGCATGTAGTTGATCATCAGCGCGAGCGGTTCACCCTTGGTCAGTCGCAGACGCCGCACGGTGACCACCTCGGACTCCGGCCCGATGTTGAGCTCGCGCGCCACGTCCTCGGTGGGCAGCCCGACCGAGTACTCGAGCAACTTCGTCGTCGGGTCCTGGCCGGCGCGCGCCAGGTCGTCGAAGAGGCTGGTGAGCTCCACCGGTCGATGCACCGGGCTCTGCACCACCTGTGTGCCGACGCCACGCTTGCGCACCAGCAGCCCCTTGTCCACCAGTTCCTGGATGGCCCGACGCGTGGTCGGCCTCGACAGGTTCAGGCGCTTCGCGAGGGCGAGCTCGTTCTCGAAGCGGTCACCCGGGGCCAGACTGCCGCCGAGGATCGCGCCCTCGATGGCCTGCGCGAGTTGGTAGTAGAGCGGAACGGGACTCGACCTGTCGAGCTCCACGGCGAGCGGTTGACTCACGTACCAGCTCCGATCCGAAACTAGGCGGGTGTGCGGGCGGGCTGCCCGAGAACAGAGTGTAAGTGACCGTGCGCAATATGACGGCAAGTTAGAATGTCAGGACAAACTATTGACAGGTTGGTGTGGCGCGGAGCACAGTGATACCGGCCCCCACGCACACGCCCCGAGTATCGATGGAGCAGACCTTGACCACAGTGAACAACACCGGCCCCACCGGTGATGCACGTTTCGACGTGCTCGCCATCGGACGCAGCGGAGTCGACATCTATCCCCTGCAGGTCGGTGTGGGCCTCGAGGACGTCGAGACGTTCGGCAAGTTCCTCGGTGGCAGCGCCGCCAACGTCACCGTCGCCGCCGCGCGACTCGGGCGCCGCACCGCGCTGATCTCCGGCGCCGGCGACGATCCGTTCGGCCGCTTCGTGCGCGCCGAGCTCGCCCGCCTCGGCGTCGACAACCGCTACGTCGTGGTCGACGGCCAGTACGCCACCCCGGTCACGTTCTGCGAGATCTTCCCGCCGGACGACTTCCCGCTGTACTTCTACCGCAAGCCCACCGCGCCGGACCTGCAGGTGCGTCCTGAGGACATCGACACCGAGGCCGTCCGGAGCGCCGCTCTGTACTGGTCGACGGTCACCGGTCTGTCAGAGGAGCCCTCGCGCAGTGCACACTTCACCGCCTGGGAGGCGCGTGAACGCGCTCCGCTGACGGTGCTCGACCTCGACTACCGGCCCATGTTCTGGGAGAGCCCCGCCGCCGCGACCGAGCAGGTCCAGCGCGCACTGCGACACGTCACGGTGGCCGTCGGCAACCGCGAGGAGTGCGAGGTCGCCGTCGGCGAGACCGAGCCGGACCGGGCCGCCGACGCGCTGCTCGACATGGGGGTGGAACTGGCGATCGTCAAGCAGGGCCCCAAGGGCGTACTGGGCAAGACGCGCACCGAGCGCGTGGAGGTGCCACCGAACTTCGTCGACGTCGTCAACGGACTCGGTGCCGGCGACAGCTTCGGTGGATCGCTGTGCCACGGACTGCTGTCCGGCTGGCCACTCGAGAAGATCCTCCGCCACGCCAACGCGGCCGGCGCCATCGTCGCGTCGCGCCTCGAATGCTCCACCGCCATGCCCACCGCCGACGAGGTCGCCGCCCTCGCCGAGTCCGCGGTCACCGCACCGGGTTCCGATCTCGCCGATTCCGAGGAAGCACATGTCTGAGACCATCACCGCGACCTGCACCACGTACGCCGACGTCACCGAGATCCGGGCGCACGACCCGGGCGCGATCGACCGCGCCTGGGCCTCTCGCGTCACCCGTGAGACGGTGCGCGGAGACGGGCGGCTCATGATCGTGGCCGCCGATCACCCCGCCCGCGGTGCCCTGTCGGTCGGCTCGAACCCGACGGCCATGAACAGTCGCACCGAACTGCTCGACCGCCTGCGTACCGCGCTGGCCGACCCGGGAGTCGACGGTGTCCTCGCGACGTCCGAGATTCTCGACGACCTCGTCCTGCTCGGCGCCCTCGATGACAAGGTCGTCATCTCCTCGATGAACCGCGGCGGACTCGCCGGCGCGTCGTTCGAGCTCGACGACCGGATGACCGGCGCGACCGCGGCGTCCACCGCGAAGGCGCGGATGAACGGCGCCAAGATGCTGACCCGCATCGACCTCGACGATCCCGGCACGCTCGGCACCCTCACCGCCTGCGCGCAGGCCATCGACGAACTCGCGGCCGAGGGCCTCATGGCCATGGTCGAGCCGTTCCTGTCGTCGCGCCGCGACGGCAAGGTGGTCAACGATCTGCGTGCCGACGCCGTCATCAAGTCCATCCACATCGCCCAGGGCCTCGGCGCGTCGTCGGCGTACACCTGGATGAAGCTGCCCGTGGTCGACGAGATGGAGCGCGTCATGGACGCCACCACGCTCCCGACGCTGCTCCTCGGCGGCGACCCGCAGACCGCGCCCGACGAGACCTTCGCCAGTTGGGCACGCGCACTGAAGATCCCCGCCGTCCGCGGCCTCATCGTGGGCCGCACACTGCTCTACCCGAAGGACGGCGACGTCGCCACCGCGGTGGCGACCGCAGTCGACATGGTGCGGGGCGGGGCGGACGAGTGAACAGCGAGTTCTACATTCCCGCCGTCCCCGGCGCCGGAGTCACCGTCACCCCGGAGAGCGCGGGATGGACCGAGTCCAGTCTGCGCACAGTGCTTCTCGCACCCGGCGAGTCCGTCGATCTCACCTCCGACGACAACGAGATCATGGTGGTCCCTCTGCAGGGATCCGCGACCGTCACGTGCGGCGAGGAGTCGTTCGCACTGACGGGGCGCGCGTCGGTCTTCGACGGGCCCTCCGACTTCGCGTACGTCGGCCGTGACAGCAGCTACACCCTGCGCAGCGAGCAGGGTGGACGTTTCGCGTTGTGCGGCGCACGCGCCTCGCGGGCCCTGCCGTTCCGGTACGTTCCCGCCACCGACGTCGCCGTCGAACTGCGCGGCGCGGGCAACTGCAGCCGGCAGGTGCACAACTTCGGCACCGCCGACACCTTCGAGGCCGACTCGCTCATCGCGTGCGAGGTCATCACCCCCGGCGGCAACTGGTCGTCCTACCCCGGCCACAAGCACGACGAGGAGACCGAGACCGAATCGGCACTCGAGGAGATCTACTACTTCGAGATCGACAGTGGCCGTGACGGTTCCGCCGGTTTCGGATACCACCGCGTGTACGGCACACCCGAGCGTCCCATCGAGGTGCTCGAAGAGGTGCGCACGGGTGACGTCGTCCTCGTCCCGCACGGGTATCACGGGCCGTCCGTCGCGGCGCCCGGCTACCACATGTACTACCTCAACGTCATGGCCGGACCGGGCAGCGAGCGCGCCTGGAAGATCGTCGACGATCCCGACCACACCTGGATCCGCAGCACGTGGGACGGCCAGGACGTCGATCCACGCCTCCCCCTCACCCCCCGACCTCCGCTGGACTCAGCGCACCGTGGAAAAGGAGCCTGACGATGGTGTCCACCGCACCGATGTCACAGAGCAAGACCGAGAACGCCGAGCCGATGGTGCACCTCACGGTGTCCCAGGCCATCGTCCGCTTCCTCGCCAACCAGTACGTCGAGCGTGACGGGGTCCGGACCAAGTTCTTCGCGGGCTGCTTCGGCATCTTCGGCCACGGCAACGTCGCCGGTCTCGGACAGGCGTTGCTGCAGGCCGAGATCGACGCCGTCGAGGCGGGCACCGAGCCGGAGCTTCCCTACGTCCTCGGCCGCAACGAGCAGGCCATGGTGCACAGCGCCGTCGGCTTCGCCCGCCAGAAGGACCGTCTCCAGACCTGGGCCGTCAGCGCCAGTGTCGGACCGGGCTCGACCAACATGCTCACCGGCGCGGCGTTGGCCACCATCAACCGGTTGCCCGTCCTGCTGCTCCCGGCGGACACCTTCGCCACCCGCGCCTCCTCACCGGTGCTGCAGGAGCTCGAGCTCCCGTCCAGCGGCGACGTCACCGTCAACGACGCGTTCAAGCCGCTCTCGCGCTACTTCGATCGAGTGTGGCGCGCCGAGCAACTGCCCGCGGCTCTGCTCGGCGCCATGCGCGTCCTCACCGACCCGGTGGAGACCGGCGCCGCCACGGTCGCCGTCCCGCAGGACGTCCAGGCCGAGGCACACGACTGGCCCGAGTCGTTCTTCGCGCCGCGCACCTGGCACGTCGCCCGCCCGCTGCCCGAGCGGTCCGTCGTCGCCCGCGCCGCCGAGATCATCCGCTCGGCGAAGGCGCCGCTGATCGTCGCCGGCGGCGGCGTCATCTACTCCGGTGCCACCGAGGCGCTCGCGTCGTTCGCGGAGAAGACCGGAATCCCCGTCGGCCAGAGCCAGGCAGGCAAGGGCTCCCTCGTGTACGACCACCCGCAGTCGGTCGGAGCGATCGGGTCCACCGGCACCACGGCCGCCAACGCCCTCGCGACCGAGGCCGACGTGGTCATCGGGATCGGCACGCGCTACAGCGATTTCACCAGCGCGTCGCGCACGGCCTTCTCCAACCCCGACGTGCGGTTCGTCAACATCAACGTCGCGTCCATCGACTCGGTCAAGCAGGGCGGTCTCTCCGTGGTCGCCGACGCCCGCGAGGCGCTCGAGGCACTGACCGACGCGCTCGCGGACCACGAGGTGAGCGCCGAGTACCGTGCGCGCGCCACCGAACTCGCCGCCGAGTGGGATCGCACGGTCGCCTCGGTCTACGCCGTGGACGACGACAACCTCGGCATGAACCAGAACCAGGTCATCGGTCTCACCAACTCGCTGTCCGACCCACGCGACATCGTCGTGTGCGCCGCCGGCTCGATGCCCGGAGACCTCCACAAGCTCTGGCGCACACGCGATGCCAAGGGCTACCACGTCGAGTACGGGTTCTCCTGCATGGGCTACGAGGTGGCCGGCGGCATCGGCGTCAAGATGGCGGCACCGGATCGCGACGTCTTCGTCATGGTCGGCGACGGCAGCTACCTCATGATGGCCACCGAGCTGGTCACCGCGGTCCAGGAGGGCGTGAAGGTCATCCTGGTGCTGGTGCAGAACCACGGCTTCGCCTCCATCGGATCACTGTCGGAGTCGCTCGGCTCCCAGCGCTTCGGCACCGCGTACCGCTACCGGTCCGAGTCCGGTCGACTCGACGGCGGTGTGCTGCCCGTCGATCTGGCGGCCAACGCCCAGAGTCTCGGCGCCGACGTCATCCGCGTGAACACCGCCGGCGAGTTCGCCGACGCCGTCAAGGTGGCCAAGGCGGCGGACCGTTGCACGGTCATCCACGTCGAGACCGATCCGCTGATCGCCGCTCCGGACAGCGAGTCCTGGTGGGACGTCCCGGTCAGCGCCACCTCGACGCTCGAGAGCACGCAGACGGCGTACGAGACGTACGAGGCGTGGAAGAAGGTCCAGCGGCCGTACCTCCGGCCGTCCGCCGACTGACTTCTCGATCCGGACACACCCGGTCACCCGGGGCGGCGTGCGCGAGCGCGCCGCCTAGGGTGACCGGTGATGAACATTCACGACCGCACCGGACGCGGCCGACGGACAGCCGCGGCGATCGCGACGGCGGTCGTGCTCGTGGGTACGCCGGCACTCCTTCCGAGTCTCGCCGGGGCGCAGCCCGCACCGCCTCCGACGTCCACCCCGTTCCGGACGCCCGACACCGACGCCTGTCCCCACCGTGACGTGCCACCACCGGCCATCGACGCGTCCGAGGTCCCCGCTCCCGGCGACGCGGAACCGCAGCCCGTACCCGTCCCGGCCGAGACGGTCGGCGGCGAGGAACTGGCGGCGTGCGGTGTGATCACCGCTGCCGGTGCGCCCGCTCTTCCCGCAGACATCTCGGCGGCGGGATGGGTGCTCACCGATCTCGACTCCGGCGCGGTGATCGCGGCGAAGGATCCGCACGGCCGGTACCGGCCGGCGAGCACGATCAAGGTCCTGCTGGCGCTCGTCGCGCTCGACGAGCTCGATCTCGATCGCACCGTGGTGGCCACCGCGGAGGACGCGGCCGCCGAGGGCAGCGCGGTGGGCATCGGTACCGGCGGCGTGTACTCGGTGCGCCAGCTGATGCAGGGGCTGGTGATGGCGTCGGGCAACGATGCCGCGCACGCCCTCGCCGTCCAGCTCGGCGGCGTCGACACCGCCGTGGAGAAGATGAACGCGAAGGCCCGTGAGCTCGGTGCCCTGGACACGCGCACCTCGTCGCCGTCGGGTCTCGACGGACCGGGCATGGCCTGCTCACCCTACGATCTGGCGCTCATCTTCCGGGCCGCGATGGACGATCCGACCTTCGCCGAACTCGTTGCCACCGAATCGGTTCCGTTCCCAGGCTATCCCAAGGACGCGTCGAAGCCGGACAACCCCTCACGGCCCGACATGCCCGGCGTGCCGGTGAACCCCGATCTGCCGCTCAACGAGGACCGGCCGGGCTTCACCCTCGCCAGCGACAATGCGCTGCTGTTCAACTACCCGGATGCACTGGGCGGCAAGAACGGCTACACCGACGACGCACGCCAGACCTTCGTCGGCGCGGCCGAACGCGGTGGCCGCCGGTTGGCCGTGTCGCTCATGAATGCCGACGTGCTGCCCATCCGGCCCTGGGAGCAGGCCGCCCGCCTGCTCGACTACGGCTTCACGCAGCCTGCCGACACGGTGGTGGGCACCCTGGTGACCGGGAGCCCGGACGCGGCGGCGGCGCCGACCTCGTCGACCCCCGCCTCGACCGCGCCGACCGATCGGCGGACCGAGGCGAGCAGTGGCGGCGCCTATGCCGGAGTGGACGACGAGAGCGAGGTGGCGATCAGGGTCGGTGCGGGAGTTCTGGGTCTGATCGTCGTGATCGGGCTCCTCCTGTGGGCGCGCACGCTGCACCGCAGACGGTCCTGACCACGCTGCACGTCAGCGTCGGCGCCGGCCGCGCCATCCGCCCAGGCCGAGCACGGTGAGCACGCCGGCGCCGACGAGAGCTGCCGCACCGGCGGGTGAGACCCCTTCGCGGACCACCACCTGCGGTGCGATCACCGCACTGTCGGGCACGGCGGGTGCCGCGAGGGACAGGTTCTCCGTGGCCGTCGCCGCCCACGCCGTCGAGAACAAGAGGAAGCGTGACGTCGTGAAGGCGAACACGAGGATGCCGATGATCGGTCCGAACGTGGCACCGGCCGGACCGGACGTGACGCTCTCGAGGTAGACCGCGCCGACCTGCTTGAAGATCTCGAACACCACGGCCGCCAACAGCGCGGCGCGTGCCGCGCTGCTCACGGTCACGGGCTCACGGGGCAGCCGGGCGATGACCCACACGAACAGTGCCCACGTCGCGGCGATCGCCAGGGCGAACGACGCGATCTGCACGGCGACGCCGACACCGGGAACATCGTCCAGATCGACGGCCTTCAGGAGTGCGGGGACCACCGACCCGCTGGCCACCGCCGACAGGCCGAGCGAGATCACCAGGGCCAGACCCAGACCGAGCAGCGCTCCGAGATCCTTGGCCTTGGTGGCCAGGAAGCTGCCCGCCTCGTGCGGCGTCTCCCACATCGCGGTGAGCGCCTCCCGCAGATTGGCCGTCCATCCGAGGCCTGCGTAGAGCGCACCCAGGAGACCGATGATGCCCACGCTGGTGCGCGACTCGATGGCACTCGAGACCAGTTCGTTGATGGTGCCCGCGAAACTCCCGGGAACGTTCTCGGCGATCTGGGACTGCAGTTCCGTCAACAGGTCCGGCCGGGAGGCCAGAACGAAGCCCACCACGGCGAACGCGACCATCAGCAGCGGGAAGAGGGCCAGAACGCTGAAGTAGGTGATACCCGCGGCGT
This sequence comes from Rhodococcus sp. MEB041, assembly GCF_030208955.1. Taxonomy (NCBI): domain Bacteria; kingdom Bacillati; phylum Actinomycetota; class Actinomycetes; order Mycobacteriales; family Nocardiaceae; genus Rhodococcus; species Rhodococcus sp. MEB041. Next base: position 782,311 of record NZ_JARVSZ010000005.1, on the reverse strand, counting down.
AGTAGTCGCCCTTCTGCTGCTGGTACACCGAGCCGGCCCGCGCGAGGTGATCGAACCACGGCCACCGCCGTCGACGTTCCTCGATGATCGCCGCGAAGTCCGGCATGGCGCTCAGCCTTTCGGTGGAAGGAATCCGACCCTGTCGTACACCTGTGCCAGCGTCCTGGACGCGATCGAGCGTGCGTGCTCGGCCCCGTCCCGAAGAATCCGGTCGAGTTCGGCCGGATCGTTCATGTACTCCGTGAACGCCGTGCGCACCGGGGCGGAGAACGCCGACACCGCATCCGCGGTGTCGCTCTTGAGATCACCGTATCCCTTTCCGACGTATCCCTCGACGAGCGTCGCGACCGGCGTGCCGGTGAGGGCGGACTGGATGGTGAGCAGATTGCTGACACCGGGCTTCTCCGCCGTGTCGTAGCGGATCTCACGCTCGTTGTCAGTGACCGCCGAGCGAATCTTCTTGGCCGACACGGCGGGGTCGTCCAGGATGTCGATCCGGCCCGACACGCCGGAGCCGGACTTGCTCATCTTCGCCGTCGGCTCCTGCAGGTCGTAGATCTTCGCGATACCGGTGACGATGTGCGCCTCCGGCACGACGAACGTCTTCTTGTAGCGCGAGTTGAAGCGTTGGGCGAGATCGCGGGTCAGCTCGAGGTGCTGGCGCTGGTCCTCCCCCACGGGCACTCGCTGCGGGCGGTAGAGCAGGATGTCCGCGGCCTGCAGCACGGGGTAGGTGAACAGGCCCACACTCGCCTGATCGCTGCCCTGGCGTGCCGACTTGTCCTTGAACTGCGTCATGCGGCCGGCCTCGCCGAATCCGGTGATGCAGTTGAGAACCCATGCGAGTTGGGCGTGTTCGGGTACATGGGACTGCACGAACAGCGTGGAGCGCGCGGGGTCGATGCCGACGGCCAGCAACTGCGCTGCGGCGCGGCGAGTCCGGGCGCGCAACTCCTTCGGATCCTGCGGCACCGTGATGGCGTGCAGGTCCGGAATGAAGTAGAAGGCGTCGTACTCGTCCTGCAGTTCGACCCATTGCCGCACCGCGCCCAGGTAGTTGCCCAGGTGGAAGGAATCCGCCGTGGGCTGGATGCCGGAGAGCACTCGGTGCCGAGGTGCGACTCCTGCGCTGTCGGTCGCGGTGTCGGTCGTCATGATCTACAGATTCAATCACCTCTGGTCGCAGGGTCCGCGCCATGACCGTCGCAGGGTCTGCGCTATGACCGTCGTAGGGTCTGCGCTATGACCGTCGTAGGGTCTGCGCCATGACCACTGACAGGACGTCCGACACCGCCGTGACCATCGGCTCGGCGCCGGGGATCGAGGTGGAGGTGCTGCCGTACGGTGCGACCCTGCTGCGCCTGACAGTCACGGGCGGGGACGGTGTGCGCCGCGACGTGTCGGTCGGCGTCGCCGGCGAAGCCGAGTTGCGCGCGGGCACGGACTACCTCGGGGCGACCGTGGGGCGCTACGCCAATCGCATCGCGCACGGGCGATTCGACCTCGACGGTGAGCGGGTGGAGGTGTCGCGCAACGACGGCGACAACCACCTGCACGGCGGAGTCGACGGCTTCGACTCCCGCACCTGGACGGTGGAGCGGGTCACCGCTGACGAGGTGGAACTGTCCCTGGTGAGTCCCGACGGCGACCAGGGCTACCCCGGCGAGGTGCGGGCACGCGCCGTCTACTCGGTCCGGGGAGACACGATGCGCATCGAGTACCTCGCGCAGACCTCACGTACGACAGTGGTGAACCTGACCAGCCATGCGTACATCGATCTCGACGGACGCGGTGTCGACGACCTCGAACTGCAGGTGGAGGCGGCCTCGTTCGTGCCCGTGGACTCCGCGGGAATTCCCACGAACGGTGTCGTCCCGGTCGACGGCACGGCACTCGACCTGCGGCTCCCGCGCCGCATCGGCGACGTCGTCCGGTCCGACGATCCTCATGTTGCGGCCACGCGAGGGGTGGACCACAACTTCGTCCTCGACGGACCCGAGGACGGCGGGGAGTTGCGCCGCGCCGCGCGTGTCACGTCGTATCGCAGCGACACGACGCTCGAGGTGTGGACGAATCGGCCCGGGCTGCAGGTCTACACCGGCAACTTCCTCGACGGCAGCACCGTGTCCCGACGCGGTACCGCGCTGCGTCAGGGCGACGGACTCGCGCTCGAGCCCCAGTTCTTCCCCGACAGCCCGAACCGGCCGGCGTTCCCGTCGGCCGTCCTGCGCCCGGGCGAGACGTCTCGCTGCGTGATCGAGTACAGGTTCGCCGCGCGATAGTCGGCCCACCTCCAGCCTTCCCGCGGTGTGGTCGTCCGGCCCTGCCGCCTCACGACCGGCCCATGATGCCACTGATGTGAGCGTTCACATCGAGTTTCGGCAATGTTCGCGAACCTCTTGACGCGGAGGAATGTTAACGCTCACACTCTGTGTCACGCGTCACACGGAGTGATGCCTACAGAGGAGACCACGATGACGTCGAAGAGAGTCGTTGCAGCGAGCACGTTCCTGGTGAGCAGTGCGCTGATCCTGAGTGCCTGCGGCGGCGGAGGCGACTCCGCGAGCGGCGGAGGCGGGACCGTCCTGGGGTTCTCGCAGGTCGGAGCCGAGAGCGGCTGGCGCACCGCCAACACCACGTCGATCCAGGGCGCGGCGAGCGAGGCCGGAATCGATCTCAAGTTCTCCGACGCACAGCAGAAGCAGGAGAACCAGATCAAGGCCATCCGCACCTACATCCAGCAGAAGGTGGACGTGATCGCCTTCAGCCCGGTCGTCGAGACGGGCTGGGAGCCGGTGCTGCAGGAAGCGAAGCGCGCGAACATCCCCGTGATCCTCACCGACCGCTCGGTCGACACGACGGACGAGTCGCTGTACGCCACGTTCCTCGGATCCGACTTCGTCGCCGAGGGCGTCAAGGCCGGCGACTGGCTCGTCGAGAACAGCGCGACGTCGGACGTCAACGCCGACGGACGCATCAACGTGGTCGAGCTCGAGGGCACGACGGGTGCCGCACCGGCCATCGATCGCGCCGAGGGCTTCCGCGAGGCCATCGCCGCACAACCGACCATCGCCATCTCCAAGTCCCAGACCGGTGACTTCACCCGCGACGGCGGCAAGCAGGTCATGGAGTCGTTCCTGAACTCCGACAAGGCCATCGACGTGGTCTACGCCCACAACGACGACATGGGCCTCGGCGCCATCGAGGCCATCGAGGCGGCCGGCCTCGTCCCCGGCAAGGACATCAAGATCATCACCGTCGACGCGGTCAAGGACGGCATGCAGGCGCTGGCCGACGGCAAGATCGACTACATCGTCGAGTGCAACCCGCTGCTCGGACCGCAACTGATGGACCTGACGAAGAAGGTCGTCGCCGGCGAAGAGGTACCCAAGCGCGTGGTCACCGAGGAGACCACCTTCACCCGCGAGCAGGCCGCCTCCGTGCTCGCCGACCGCCAGTACTGACATGAGCACCGAGATGATCGTCCCCCCGCCGACCACGACGGCGACGGAACCGATCGTGGAGATGACGGACATCTCCATCACCTTCGGCGCCGTCCGTGCCCTCGACAGCGTCTCCCTGCGGCTCTACCCGGGCGAGGTCCACTCGCTGATGGGCGAGAACGGTGCCGGCAAGTCGACGTTGATCAAGGCGCTCACCGGCGTCTACCCGATCGACAGCGGCACCGTCACCGTCGACGGGACCGTGCACGAGTTCGCGAGTCCGGCGGCCGCTCAGGCCGCCGGCATCAGCACGGTGTACCAGGAGGTCAACCTCCTGCCCAACCTCACCGTGGCCGAGAACATGCTGCTCGGGCGCGAGCCGCGGCGGCTCGACCGACTGCTCGGCAGCACCGGCGGCGCGGTGCGCACCGTTCTCGACGCCGTGGGCGGTATCGACACCCGGGCGATGAACCGCCGCGCACGTGCGACGCTCGATCGACTGGGCCTCGCGGTCGATCCCGCGTCGGTGCTCGGCGATCACCCCATCGCCGTGCAGCAGTTGATCGCGATCGCTCGTGCGGTGGACGTCGACGCCCGCGTGCTCATCCTCGACGAGCCCACCTCCAGCCTCGACAAGGACGAGGTGGAGACCCTGTACGGGGTCATCGAGCGGCTGCGGGACGCGGGTACGGCCGTCGTCTTCGTCTCCCACTTCCTCGACCAGGTCTATCGCATCTCGGATCGCATGACGATCCTGCGCAACGGACGCCTGGTGGAGGAGCGGTCGGTGGCGGACACCCCGCAACTGACCCTGGTGGAACTGATGATCGGCCGGGAACTCGACACCCTGCGCGAGTTGGACGACCGCGAGCCCACGGTGGTCGATCCCACCACCGAACCCGTCATGGAGGTGCTCGGCCTCGGCCGCAAGGGCGCCCTCGAGGCTACGGATCTCCGGCTGTACGCCGGGCAGGTCGTCGGCGTCGCGGGGCTGCTGGGATCGGGCCGCACCGAACTGGCGAGGTTGCTCGGCGGGGCGGACCGCGCAGATTCCGGCACCATCGAGATCCACTCCACCCGTCGACGTTTCCGCACACCACGCAACGCGGTCGATCGACGGGTCGCGCTCACCAGCGAGGACCGCAAGGCGGACGGCGTCGTGGGCGACCTGACGGTGGCCGACAACATGATGCTCGCGCTCCAGGCCACTCGTGGGTGGATGCGCCCGATCCCCCGCGCCACCCGCACCGCCCTGGTGGAGAAGTACATCACTGCACTCGACATCCGCCCCGCGGACCCGAACGCGTTGATGCGCAACCTCTCCGGCGGCAACCAACAGAAAGTGCTGCTCGCGCGCTGGCTCGTCACGGAACCGGAGATCCTGATCCTGGACGAGCCCACCCGCGGAATCGACATCGGCGCCAAGGCGCAGATCCAGGCTCTCGTGGCCGATCTCGCCGAACGCGGGATGTCGGTCGTGTTCATCTCGGCCGAGCTCGAGGAGATCCTGCGCCTCAGCGACCGCGTCGTCGTGATGCGCGATCACCACCTGATCGACGAGCGCGTCAACCGAGGAGTCTCCGTCGACGACGTCCTCGCGACCATCGCGGCGGGAACCCGCGCAGACGACAGGAGTTCCGAGGCATGACCGACACTCTGGGAGTACGACCGACGTCGACTCCCCCGCCACGGCCGGCGTCCGACGCCCCGGCCGGTCGCCGGACCCCGGGATGGATGTCGCACCCGGTCGTCTGGCCGCTGCTCGCCCTGATCGCGCTGATCGTCGTCAACGTCGTCGCGACACCGGACTTCCTCGACATCAGGATCGAGAACGGTGGCCTGTTCGGCAACGTCGTCGACATCGCGCGGAACTCCGCACCGCTCATCCTCGTCGCGGTGGGCATGACGCTCGTGGTCGCGACCCGCGGCATCGACCTGTCGGTCGGCGCCGTCGCCGTCATCGCGGCGGCCGTGGCCTGCACCCGTATCGCGGCCGCCCCGGACGAGGGCGCCGTCACCACCGTCGTCATGGCCGTCGTGTGGGCACTGGGAGCCAGTGTGCTGCTGGGCCTGTGGAACGGACTGCTGGTGTCGGTGTTCGGGATTCAGCCGATCATCGCGACCCTGGTCCTCATGGTGGCCGGCCGCGGCCTGGCCATGCTCATCACGGACGGTCAGATCACCACCGTGCAGGACGGGGCCTTCAGCTCGCTCGCCTCGGGGATCGTCCTCGGACTCCCCGTGGCACTGCTGATCGCGCTCGCCGTCGTCGTGGTGACCGCCCTGCTGACCCGCCGTACCGCCCTCGGCATGCTCGTCGAAGCGGTCGGCATCAATCCCGAGGCCAGTCGCCTCGCGGGAGTGAGCGCCCGCACGATCGTGTGGACCGTCTACGTCTTCGCGGCGACATGCTCCGGCATCGCCGGTCTCATCATCGCCGCCAACACCAACTCGGTGAACGCCAACAGCCTCGGTCTGTGGATCGAGCTCGACGCGATCCTCGCCGTGGTGATCGGCGGCACGGCACTCACGGGCGGACGCTTCTCGCTCGCCGGCACCGTGGTCGGTGCGCTGCTCATCGGCACCCTGACCCGCACCATCCCGAATCTCGGCATCCCCTCCGAGGCCAACTACCTCTTCAAGGCTCTGGTCGTCATCGTCGTCTGCCTCCTGCAGTCACCGCGTGCCCGAGCGTCACTGCTGGGCCTTCGACATAGGAGACCGACGACTCGAAAGGCGGCCCGGTCATGACCGATCTGCTGACACGCCCCCCGGCCACCTCCACCGCGCCGTCCCGCTGGGACCGCATCCGGCGCTATTCGCCGCCGAGCAGGTTCCTGCCGGTCATCGCCACCTTCGCGTTGCTCGTCGGCCTGTTCGGCGTCGGCGAGATGCGCTACCCCGGCTTCGCCGACCCGCAGCTGTTCCTCTCCCTGTTCGTCGACAACGCGTTCCTGATCGTCCTCGCTGTGGGCATGACCTTCGTCATCCTGACCGGCGGTATCGATCTCTCGGTCGGCTCCGTCGTGGCGCTGTCGACCATGATCGCGGCGCGCACACTGCAACTCGGCTGGTCCCCCTTCCTCGTCATCGCGGCCGTGCTGCTGTGCGGCACGCTGCTCGGCACCACGATGGGCGTGTTGGTGCACTACCTCCAGATCCAGCCGTTCGTCGCCACGCTCGCCGGCATGTTCCTCGCCCGTGGTCTCTGCTACATGATCGGCGTCGAGTCCATCCCCATCACCGACGAGACGTTCAGCTCCATCGCGTTCGCCGTGATCGAGCTCCCGGGCGGCTACACCATCACGTGGAGCGTCGTCATCGCACTCGTGACCGTCGCGGTGGCGGCCTACGTCCTTGCATGCACCCGTTTCGGCCGGTCGGTCTACGGCATCGGCGGCAACGAGGCGTCGGCCGTGCTGATGGGACTGCGTGTGGCGGCGGTGAAGGTGGGTGTCTACTCGATCAGCGGTTTCTGCGCCGCGCTCGGCGGACTCCTGTTCGCGTTCTACGCCCTGTCGGGTTACAGCCTCCACGCGGTCGGCATGGAGCTCGACGCGATCGCCGCCGTCGTCATCGGTGGGACGCTGCTCACGGGTGGCCGAGGCTACGTTCTCGGCTCGGTCGTCGGTGTCCTCATCCTCGGTGCCATCCAGACGTTCATCGCGTTCGACGGGACCCTGAGTTCGTGGTGGACTCGGATCACGGTCGGAACACTGCTGCTCGTCTTCGTCGTCGCTCAGCGTCTGACCACGGTGCCGCGGGCCCGCTTCCGTCCGAGGCGAGCATGACCACCACGACCGGCACGGACGGTCGACCTCCCGTCATGGCCGACGTCGCCCGGCTCGCCGGCGTGTCCCATCAGACGGTCTCCCGAGTCATCAACGGACAGAACAACCTTCGTCCGGAGACTCGGGAACGGGTCCAGCGCGCCATCGACCAGCTCGGGTACCGGCCCAACCGGGCCGCCCGCGCCCTGGTGACGAAGCGGTCGGCCACCATCGGCATCATCGGCTCCAAGCTCGGATTCTGGGGCCCGAGCACCACCCACCGCACCGTCCAGAGCGCCGCCCGCGAGGCCGGTTTCTCGGTCAGCGCTGTCAGTCTCACGACCCTCTCGCGCGACGAGCTCGTCGACGCGATGCACCACCTGCACGACCAGGGCGTCGAGGGCATCGTCCTCATCGCCGCGACCGACGACGCGGTGGCCGCGGCGCGCTCCGAGGAGGCGGTGGTGCCCGTCGTCGTCGTGGAGGGCGATCCGCTGACCTCGCGCTGGACGGTCGGCATCGACCAGGTCGGCGGCGCCCGCCTGGCCACCCGTCACCTCGTCGATTCCGGACATCGACGCATCGCCCACCTCGCGGGTCCGCTGGGTTGGGCCGAGGCTCGCGCGCGCGAACAGGGGTGGCGGGAGGTCCTCGACGAGGCGGGGCTGCCGTGGACCCCTCCGCTCCGTGGTGACTGGTCCGCGCGCAGTGGGTTCGAGCGCGGCTCCCGGTTGGCGGCCGATCCCGACGTCACGGCGGTGTTCTGCGCCAACGATCAGATGGCGCTGGGCCTGCTGCGTGCGTTCCACGAGCACGGCCGTCGGGTGCCGGAGGACGTGAGCGTCGTGGGCTTCGACGACATCCCCGAAGCCGCCTATCTCATCCCTCCGCTGACGACGATCCGACAGAATTTCACCGAGGTGGGCCGACGCGCCATCGAGATCCTGCGAGCGGCGATCGACGGGACCGGCGGTCCCGAGACGCAGATCGCTCCGGAACTCGTCGTGCGCGCGAGCACCACCCGAGCCACAGGAGAACAGCCATGACGACGCCCGATCACGAGACCTACACCATCGGAGTCGATTTCGGCACATTGTCCGGACGGGCCGTCGTCGTGCGGGTCTCCGACGGCGCCGAACTCGGCACGGCCGTGCACGAGTACCGACACGGAGTCCTGGAGTCGACGCTGCCCGGCGGCTCCGTGCGGCTCGGCGACGCCTGGGCACTCCAGGTTCCCGACGACTACCGCGACGTGCTCCGCACCGCCGTCCCGGCCGCCCTGCGCGATGCCGGTGTCCCACCCGACCGAGTGGTCGGTATCGGGACCGACTTCACGGCGTGCACGATGGTGCCCACACTCGCCGACGGCACCCCGCTCGACGAGGTCGCGCAGTTCGCCGATCGGCCGCACGCCTACGTGAAGCTGTGGAAACACCATGCGGCACAGGGCCAGGCCGATCGCATCAACGCCCTCGCCGCGGAGCGCGGCGAGACGTGGCTCCCCCGCTACGGCGGACTGATCTCGTCCGAGTGGGAGTTCGCCAAGGCGTTGCAGATCCACGAGGAGGACCCCGAGGTCTACGACGCCATGGAGCGGTGGGTCGAGGCGGCGGACTGGATCGTCTGGCAGCTGTGCGGACGCTACGTCCGCAACGCCTGCACGGCCGGCTACAAGGGCATTCTCCAGGACGGCGAGTACCCGTCGGCCGAGTTCCTCACCGCCCTGGCACCCGGGTTCGCCGCGTTCGTCACCGACAAGCTCGACCAGCCGATCGGCGAACTGGGTTCTCGTGCAGGATCTCTGACCGCCGAGGCGGCCGCGTGGACCGGACTGCCCGAGGGAATCGCCGTGGCCGTCGGCAACGTCGACGCGCACGTCACGGCGCCGGCGGCCCGCGCAGTGGAACCCGGGCGCATGGTGGCGATCATGGGCACCTCCACCTGTCACGTCATGAGCGCCGACGTACTGCGGGAGGTTCCGGGGATGTGCGGCGTCGTCGACGGCGGCATCGTCGCGGGGTCCTACGGGTACGAGGCCGGGCAGTCCGGAGTCGGCGACATCTTCGGATGGTTCACGCGCACCGGGGTTCCTGCCGACTACCGCGACGCTGCCGCCGAGGCCGGCGAGTCGGTCCACGAGTACCTGACCCGGCTGGCGTCCGAGCAGGAGGTCGGCGAACACGGGTTGGTGGCCCTCGACTGGCACAGCGGCAACCGATCCGTCCTGGTCGACCACCGACTGTCGGGACTGTTGCTGGGTACGACTCTCGCCACCAGGCCCGAGGACATCTATCGGGCACTGCTCGAGGCCACGGCCTTCGGCACGCGGGTCATCGTCGAGACCTTCCGCGCCAGCGGTGTTCCGGTCGAGGAGTTCGTCGTCGCCGGCGGACTGGCGAAGAACCCACTGCTGATGCAGATCTACGCCGACGTGCTGCGCATGCCGCTCTCGGTCATCGGGTCCGACCAGGGTCCGGCGCTGGGATCGGCGATCCACGCGGCAGTCGCGGCCGGCTGCTACGCCGACGTGCCCGTGGCCTCGAAGGCGATGGGCCGCGTGCACCGCGGCGCGTACCAACCCGACGAGGGCCGGTCGCAGGCCTACGACGCTCTGTTCCGCATCTACTCCGATCTTCACGACCACTTCGGACGTCAGGTGTCCACCATGCGCGACCTGCGGGCCCTCCGCAGCGACGTGCTCGACCGGAAGGCGGTTCGACGATGACCGTTCTCGACAGCGCTCGCGGCACCGCGGAGGCGGTCCGCGCCGAGGTGTGCGCGCTGCACGCCGAACTGGTGCGGTACGGACTGGTGGTGTGGACCGCCGGCAACGTGTCCGCTCGGGTCCCCGGCCACGACCTCTTCGTGATCAAGCCGAGCGGCGTCTCCTACGACGACCTCACCCCCGAGAACATGGTGCTGTGCGATCTGCACGGCACCGTGGTCGAGGGCGATCATGCCCCGTCCTCCGACACCGCGGCCCAGGCCTACGTCTACCGCCACCTCGATCACGTCGGCGCCGTGGTGCACACCCACTCCCCCTACGCGGTGGCGTGGGCCGCCCGCGGCGAGCCGATCCCGGTGGTCACCACGATGTGCGCCGACGAGTTCGGCGGCGACATCCCCGTCGGACCGTTCGCCGCGATCGGTGACGACTCGATCGGACGCGGCATCGTCGACACGCTGCGTGGCAGCAGGTCGCCCGCCGTGCTGATGCAGAACCACGGCGTCTTCGCAGTGGGCCCGACGGCGCGGTCCGCCGTCAAGGCAGCGGTGATGTGCGAGGACGTCGCACGGTCGGTGCATCTCGCACACCAGCTCGGCCGGCCGCTGCCCATCCCGCCGGACGCCGTCGACGCACTGCACGACCGCTACCAGAACGTGTACGGCCAACGCTGAACCGCCGCAGCACCACTCGCTCCGCACCCGACTTCACCCGCACTCGTTCCACCGCCTCTGCGGTGACCAGGAGGTTCCCATGTCCGTCGTCGAAACCAGGTCCGCCCCGTCCCCCTCGCCCGCACCGTCCGGTGTCGCCCGACCCGAGGTCTGGTTCCTCACCGGCAGCCAGAGTCTGTACGGTCCCGAGACTCTCGAGCAGGTGGCGGTGCAGTCCCGCACGATCGCCGAGAAACTCGACGACGCACTGGGTGTGACGGTGGTCTGGAAGCCGGTGCTCCTCGACGCGTCGTCCATCCTGAACCGGATGCGCGAGGCCAACACGACCGACGACTGCATCGGGGTGATCACCTGGATGCACACCTTCTCCCCCGCCAAGATGTGGATCGCCGGCCTCGACGCCCTCGACGTGCCCCTCCTGCATCTGCACACGCAGGCCGGGATGTCGCTGCCGTGGTCGACCATCGACATGGAGTTCATGAACCTCAACCAGGCCGCGCACGGCGACCGGGAGTTCGGTCACATCCAGTCCCGCGTCGGTGTGCTGCGGACCACCGTCGCCGGACACGTCGACGATCCCGCCGTCGTCCGGCGCGTCGAACAGTGGACGTGTGCGGCGCGCGGTCGCGCCGACATGCGGTCGCTCCGGCTGGCGCGCTTCGGCGACAACATGCGCGACGTGGCCGTCACCGAGGGCGACAAGGTGGAGGCTCAGCTGCGGTTCGGCGTCTCGGTGAACACCTACGGTGTCAACGATCTCGTCGAGGTCGTCTCCGCGGTGGACGAGTCCGCGGTGTCCGCCCTGGTCGACGAGTACGTCGAGACCTACGACGTCGCGTCCGCGTTGCGGCCGGGCGGCGATCGACACGAGTCGCTGCGCTACGGCGCACGGGTCGAGGCGGGAATGCGACAGTTCCTGACCGAGGGCGGATTCGGCGCCTTCACCACGAACTTCGAGGACCTCGGCGGCCTGCGTCAGCTCCCCGGACTCGCGGTCCAGAGGCTCATGGCCGACGGGTGGGGCTTCGGCGGCGAGGGCGACTGGAAGACCTCGATGTTGTTGCGCGCCATGAAGACCATGGCCATCGGGCAGCCCGGCGGCACGTCGTTCATGGAGGACTACACGTACCACCTCGTGCCCGGCGAGGAGAAGATCCTGGGGGCACACATGCTCGAGGTGTGCCCGTCCATCACCACGGCGACCCCGACTCTCGAGATCCATCCGTTGTCGATCGGCGGGCGCGAGGATCCCGTACGACTGCGCTTCACGGCGGATCCCGGCGCCGGCATCGTCGTGGGCATCTCCGACGTCGGCGAACGGTTCCGCCTCACCGCCAACGTCATCGAGGTCGTCGAGCCGGACGAGGCGCTGCCCTCCCTGCCGGTGGCCTGCGCCGTGTGGAAACCGCAGCCCTCGCTGTCGGTGTCCGCGGAGTCGTGGCTCACAGCCGGCGCACCGCATCACACGGTGCTGAGCACCGCGCTCGATCTGCCGGTACTGGAAGCGTTCTCGGACATGATCGCGGTGGAGTTGCTCACGATCGAGGAGGGCACCACCACACGAGACTTCCAGCGCACGTTGCGCTGGAACGCGGCGTACCACCGACTGGCCGCCGCGTTGTGAGCCGACCGGTCAGCGGTAGACGACGGTGACCGGTGCGTGGTCGGACCACCGCTGGTCATAGGTGTCGGCCCGCTCGACCACGGCGTCCTTCGCGCGGTCCGCGAAGTCCCGGGTGGCCATCTGGTAGTCGATGCGCCACCCGGCGTCGTTGTCGAAGGCCTTACCGCGGTACGACCACCAGCTGTAGGGCCCGTCGACGTCCGGGTGGAGCGCTCGCATCACGTCGACCCATGCTCCCGACTCACCGACGAGAGCGTCGAGCCAGGCGCGCTCGCTCGCCAGGAAGCCGGACTTGGTGCGGTTGCCCTTCCAGTTCTTCAGATCCCGTTCGGTGTGCGCGATGTTCCAGTCGCCGCAGACCACGTGATGCTCGCCCGAGGACGCGAGCGCCGCGAGACGGTGCTCGAACGCGGCCATGAACCGTTCCTTGGAGTCCTGCTTCTCGGTGCCCACCTCACCGGACGGCAGGTAGAGACTGGCGACGGTGACGGCCGGATCTGCTCCGACTGCCGGGAAGCAGGCCTCGATCCAGCGCCCCGCGTCGTCGAACTCGGCGCTCCCGAACCCGACGACGAAACTGTCCGCAGGAACCCGCGACAGGATGGCGACACCGTTGCGGCCCTTCGCGGACGGCTCGGCGGACACGAGATGCCAGCCCTCGCCCAGCGCGGGAGCGAGGCATGCGAGCAGCTCCTCGTCCGTCGCCCGCGTCTCCTGCAGGCAGACGATGTCCGCCGCGGACTGCTCGAGCCACTCGAGCATGCCCTTGCGCACCGCGGCGCGCACTCCGTTGACGTTGACCGACGTGATGGTGTGAGACACCGCAGCACCGTATCCGACAGGGCGGACAGGACCGTCAGGCGGCGAGACGAGCGTCGGTGCGACGCTGCATCGCCACCGACGTGGCCAGAACGGCGATGCCGGCGATCGCGAGACCGGCACCCACCACGGCCGGCGCCGTGTAGCCGAAGCCCGCGGCGATGACGGCGCCGCCGAGGGCGGCCCCCAGCGCGTTCGCGAAGTTGAACGCCGCGTGGTTGAGCGAGGCGGCGAGGGTCTGCGCATCGGCGGCGACGTCCATCAGTCGCGTCTGCAGTCCGGGCACGATGGCGGATCCCGATGCGGCGATGAGGAACACGACGATCAGAGCGGTCACCGGGTTGTGCGCCGCGGCGACGAACACCGCCAGGCTCACCGCGACGGACGTCATCGCCAGGAAGAGCCCGGGGACGAGCATGCGGTCCGCGATCCATCCGCCGGCCATGTTGCCGACCACCATGCCGAGGCCGTAGATCATCAGCGCCAGGGGCACCGCGGCCTTGGACAGACCGGCCACGTCCGTCAGAGTCGTGGCGATGTAGGTGTACACGGCGAACATGCCGCCGAAGCCCACCATGCCCACGAAGAGGGTCATCCACACCTGCGTGCGCCGGAAGGCGCCCAGCTCGGTCCGCGGGTTCGTGGTGGGCATCGAGTCCAGTCGCGGCAGCCACACCGCGAGGGCGGTGACGGTGAGGGCACCGATGACGGCGACGATGCCGAACGCGCTGCGCCAGCCGAACGCCTGGCCGATCCACGTGGCCGCCGGCACACCGACGACATTGGCGACGGACAGTCCCATCATCACCATGGCCACCGACTTGGCACGCGCACCGGGATCGGCGAGGTGGGCGGCCACCAGCGCTGCCACACCGAAGTACGCGCCGTGCGGCAGTCCGGCGACGAAGCGGGAGGCCATCAGCTCGTGGAAGCTGGGCGCGAACACCGTGCCCAGGTTGCCGAGAGTGAACGCCACCATGAGGGCGAGAAGCAACGTCCGCCGCGGTATCCGCGCCGCGAGCGCGGCGATGACGGGCGCACCCACCACGACACCGACGGCGTAGGCGGAGATGAGGTGGCCGGCGCTGGGCTCGGACACCCCCATCGTGGTCGCCATCTCCGGGAGCAGGCCCATCGAGACGAACTCCGTGGTGCCGATGCCGAAACCGCCGAGCGCGAGCGCCAGCATCGCGACGCGTCGGCGGCGCACCCGCAGCCGATCCGCCGCGGGGTCCGCGGCAGCAGCGGGAAGGACGTCGAACGCGACGGAGGGGGGTGTCACGAGCTCACTTTCTGGTCTGCGCCCGTCGTCGATCGTTCATGATCGATTCAGAAGCGCTCGGGTGGTCAACGACGACGGGCGCCCCGAGAGGCGCCCGATCACCTGACCAGTCTGACCGTCGGCAGGATCATTCGCCAATCGAACGATCGTGAGTTCGGCCACCCTCGTGCCGTCGACACCCGACCCGCTACCATTCCCGCCAAGGTCATGAGTGCCAGCATCGAGCCCCGGCTTGCTGGCCGGCAACCCTCCAACCGCGGTGGGGTGCCCCGGGTGATGACCGGGTTACTCGGCCCGAACGGGCCGAGAGCAAGCGCGGGCCCGTCTCCTCGGGCCCACCGACCGACGATCTCGGAGGTACCCATGTTCTCCCACCGACTGTGTTGTAGCCGGCGATAGGCCCCGACCCTTCTCTCCACGAAGATCGGCTCGCCTACTGCGCTCTGCACACGGTGAGGTGCCTCTCGTGCTGCGGGCGTGGCGGCTGCCGACGTGGATCCCACTCGAGCACTCCACTCGAGCACCACCCCCACGAGGAGCACGACACCCATGACCGATCACACTTCCGACACCGGTGCCACCGAGGGCGACGTCGTCGACGCAGCCGGAGCACCCGTCGAGGATCCGGCACTGAACTGGAGCTTCGAGACGCGGCAGGTGCACGTCGGACAGGTTCCCGACGTCACCACCCACGCGCGCGCCCTGCCGATCTACCAGACGACGTCCTACACGTTCGACAACACCGACCACGCCGCCGCGCTGTTCGGGCTCGCCGAGCCGGGCAACATCTACACCCGCATCATGAACCCGACGCAGGACGTCGTCGAGCAGCGCATCGCCTCGCTCGAGGGCGGCGTCGCCGCACTGCTCGTCTCGTCCGGCCAGGCCGCCGAGACGCTGGCGATCCTGAACATCGCCGAGACCGGCGACCACGTCGTCTCCAGCCCCCGTCTGTACGGCGGCACGTACAACCTCTTCCACTACACGCTGCCCAAGCTGGGCATCACCGTGTCCTTCGTCGACGATCCGGACGACCTCGACCAGTGGGAGAAGGCCGTCCGCCCCGAGACCAAGGCGTTCTACGGCGAGACCATCTCCAACCCGAAGAACGACATCTTCGACATCCGCGGAGTGTCCGACGTGGCACACCGCCACGGCATCCCGTTGATCGTCGACAACACCGTGGCGACGCCGTATCTGATCCAGCCGCTGAAGCACGGTGCGGACATCGTGGTGCACTCGGCCACCAAGTACCTCGGCGGCCACGGCACCGCGATCGCCGGCGTCATCGTCGACGGCGGTGGCTTCGACTGGACACAGGGTCGCTTCACCAACTTCACCACCCCCGATCCCAGCTACCACGGTGTGGTGTTCGCCGATCTCGGCGCTCCGGCCTTCGCACTCAAGGCCCGCGTGCAACTGCTGCGCGACATCGGCGCGGCGGTCTCCCCGTTCAACGCGTTCCTCATCGGCCAGGGCATCGAGACACTGTCCCTGCGCCTCGAGCGACACGTGCAGAACGCGACGTCGGTCGCACAGTTCCTCGAGCAGCGCGAGGAGGTGACCAGCGTGAACTACGCCGGGTTGCCCTCCTCCCCGTGGTACGAGCGCGGACAGGAACTCGCCCCGCGCGGAGCGGGTGCCATCGTGGCGTTCGAACTCGCGGGCGGTGTCGACGCGGGCAAGCGTTTCGTGGATGCGCTGGAGCTGCACAGCCATGTCGCTAATATCGGAGACGTGCGTTCACTGGTGATCCATCCCGCGTCGACGACGCACTCGCAGTTGACGCCCGAGGAGCAGCTGGCCTCCGGAGTCACTCCGGGCCTGGTGCGACTCGCAGTCGGTATCGAGGGAATCGACGACATCCTGGCCGATCTGGAGAAGGGTTTCCGGGCCGCATCTTGACACTCGATCTCCACTCGCCTGCCCGTCCGTCGGCATTTCCGCCGGCGGACGGGCAGGTGGGCACCGTGCACATCGGCGACGTTCCCCTCGAGAGCGGACGCGTGGTTCCCGACGCGACGGTCGCCGTGCAGCGGTGGGGCGAGGTCTCGCCCGCGCGGGACAACGTCGTTCTCGTCCAGCACGCGCTCACCGGGGACTCGCACGTCACCGGACCGGCCGGACCGGATCACCCGTCGCCCGGGTGGTGGACCGGCATGGTGGGTCCCGGCGCACCCCTCGACACCGATCGCTGGTGCGTGGTGGCGACGAACGTGCTCGGCGGGTGCCGAGGTACCACGGGTCCCGCGTCGCTCGATCCGGACGGTGTCGCGTGGGGATCCCGATTCCCGGCCATCTCCATCCGCGACCAGGTGGCGGCGGAGCGCATGGTCGCCGACGCCCTCGGCATCGACCGCTTCGCGGCGGTCGTCGGCGGCTCCATGGGCGGTATGCGCACTCTCGAGTGGCTGGTCTCCTACCCGGACCGTGTCGCCTCGGCACTGGTGCTCGCCGTCGGTGCGCGCGCGTCCGCGGACCAGATCGGCACCCAGACCACGCAGATCGCCGCCATCACCGCCGACCCCGACTGGCAGGGCGGTGACTATCACGCCTCCGGTCGCGCTCCGCGTGCCGGACTCGCCGTCGCTCGGCGCATCGCGCACCTCACCTACCGCACCGAGCACGAACTCGACGCCCGGTTCGGCAACGAGCCCCAGATCGGCGAGGACCCGCTGAACGGCGGGCGCTACGCGATCGCGAGCTACCTCGAGCATCAGGCGACCAAGCTCGTCGACCGCTTCGACGCCGGGACCTACGTGCTGCTGTCGGAGGCCATGAACCGGCACGACGTGGGCCGCGGGCGAGGCGGGCTCGAGGCGGCCCTGGGGTCGATCCGCACGCCCACCATCGTGGGCGGCGTCGACTCCGACCGGCTGTACCCCCTGCGGCAGCAGCAGGAGATCGCCGATCTGATCCCCGGGTGCGACGGGTTGCGCATCATCTCCTCGCGCGACGGCCACGACGGCTTCCTCACCGAACCCGACGCGGTGTCCACGATGCTCGTGGCCACCATGGCGTTGGCCTCCGACGCGCTCGCGGCGGAGGACTGACCCTCACGCTCCCCTGAGCTTGGCAACTCTCACAAAGAAACTTGGAGTCCTCGAGGACGAGGGAAATCAAGTTTCTGGTTTGTTAGTGTTCGACATCGTGTGGTCTGCACCGCAGCGCTCGACGCTGCGGTGACCGAAGGGCCCACCGTGGGGATGCGAGCGAGCCGGGGGAACAGCATGTCGGACGATCACCCGGGCTCGGGCGCGGGAGCGGACGACTACACCGAGGTCTTCGATCTCACCCGCGCGCAGCGGGACATGTGGTTGCTGCAGGAACTCGACCCCGAGGTCACCTTCGCCGTCGCGCACTACATGGACATCCGCGGCCCGCTCGACGTCGACCTTCTCGAGCAGGCCATGCGTCTCGCCACTCTCGACACCGGCTCGATGCTCACCCGACTCGTCACGAGTGACGCGCAGGACGAGCGCGTCGACTCCGACTCGCTCCGCCAGCGGCTCGACCTCTCGCTCCTCGACATCGACCTCGATCGCATCGACGTCAGCGACGACGAGTTTCCCGAGGAGGCGGCGGCCGAGATCATGACGGAGTTCACCCGTCCCCTCGACATGTATCGGGACGCGCTGGGCTACACCGCCGTCATCACCCTGGCCGAGGACCACCACTACTGGTACGCCCGCGGCCATCACGTGGCCATCGACGGCTACGGAGCCTCGGTCGCCGCCGCTCGCACCGCCGAGATCTACACCGCGCTGGTACGCGGCGAGGATCCACCGCCGTCGCGAGCACGGCATCCCCGAGCCTTCGCCGAGGCCGAGGCGCGCTACCGGGCGTCGTCGCGGTACGAGCGCGATCGAGCCCACTGGGCCGGTCTGCGCGATGTCCTCGGCGAGCCGGTCTCGATGTCCGGGCGGGTCGCGCCGCCGTCCGCGTTCAACCACCGCTGCGACACGCTGCTCGGTACCTCGGCGGACCGGACGGTTCACGACGCGGCGGAGCGTCACGGATCCACCGTCGCGGTCGTCGTCGCCGCCGCGTTCGCCGCGTTCCTCGCGCGTGTCACCGACACACCCGACGTCGTCCTGACGATGCCGATGGCCGCCCGCGTGACGTCGTGGATGCGCGAATCGGCGTCCATGGCCGCCAACGCGGTACCCGTGCCCGCGCACTGCGGCGGCGGCGTCGACATCGGCTCGGTGGTCCGCGAGGTCGGGAACCGCGTCAGCGAATCACTCCGTCACCAGCTGCTTCCCGCCTCGGAGATCGCCCACCTGCTCGGTGCCCCCGGCGTCACCCTCGGTCCCACCATCAACCTCATGATGTTCGGCGAACGTGTGGTGCTGGGCGACATCCCGGCCGATCTCGAACTACTGACCTCCGGACCGACCGCGGACATGGCCGTGACGGTGCACGAGAGCACCACCACGGGTCGCCTGCGGGTGGACCTCGAGGGCAACCCCGCCCTGTACACGGCCGACGAACTGGTCGTCCACAGCGAACGGTTCGCCCGCTTCCTCGTCGACTTCGCCGAGGCCGACGTCGACACACCGCTGCGCGCGCTGTCCCTCGTGACCGACGAGGACCGCGCCGCCGTCCTGCCGGCACTCGATCCGCTGGTGCCGCCGTTCGCCACGTTCGCCGACATCCTCACGCACGGGCTGGTGCTGGGCGAGAAGGTGCCCGCCGTCGTCGACGGCGACATCGCACTCTCCTATCCCGAGCTCGACCGCCGCTCGGACGCCCTGGCCCGCGAGTTGCTGGATCTGGGTGTCGGTCCCGACGTCATGGTCGTGTCCGCGCTCCCCCGCTCCCACGCGTCCGTCACCTCGGCCTGGTCCATCGCGAAAGCGGGCGGCGCATACGTGCCGGTCGACCCCGCCCTGCCTGCCGACCGGATCACCACCATCATCGGCGACAGCGGCGCACTGGTCGGTATCACGACGAGCGCACTGGTGAATTCGCTTCCCGCGCAGGTCGAATGGGTCCTCGTCGACGAGGAGAGAGCACCGCTCACCGGCGAGGGCCTCGTGGGAGCACGGCGCCCCGGACCGGACGACCTCGCCTACGTGATCTACACCTCCGGCAGCACGGGGACGCCGAAGGGCGTCGCGGTGACGCACCGGGGCTTCGCCGCGATGACGTACGCGGCCGTCTCGGCGCATCGTCTGCCGCGCGGCGCGCGGGTGATGCACTTCGTGTCACCGGGATTCGACGCCTCCGTCCTCGAGATGGTGCTGGCCTTCGGGTCCGGCGGGACGCTGGTCGTCGTGCCGACCGACGTGCACGGGGGCGAGGAGCTGGCCGAGGTGCTCGACTCCCAGCGCATCGACGCCGGTTTCATCACGCCCTCGGCCCTCGCCACCGTTCCTGTGGCGCCGGGCGCGGGTCCGCGTGCCATCGGAGTCGGCGGGGACGTCGTCCCGGTCGCGCTGGTGGACGAGTGGGCGCCCGGACGCCGGATGGTCAACGTGTACGGGCCGACCGAGAGCACGGTGGCGGTGACGTTCGGTCCCCTGGTCGCCGAACACGAGGTGGAGCTGGGGTCGCCCTTCCCGGGTATCCGCGCCTTCGTCCTCGACAGCTCGCTCGCACTGACACCGCCCGGCTGTGTGGGTGAGCTCTACCTCGGCGGTACCGGCATCGCTCGCGGGTACCTCGGCCGTACCGCCCTCACGTCCGAACGTTTCGTCGCCGATCCGTTCGGACACTCCGACAGGCTCTACCGCACAGGCGATCTGGTGAAGTGGACCTCCCGCGGCACCCTGGTCTACCTCGGGCGCCGGGACAGCCAGGTGAAGGTGCGCGGATTCCGGATCGAGCTCGGCGAGATCGAGGAGGCGCTGCGCGCGCTGCCCGACGTCGCGGACGCCGCCGTGGTGGTCCGCGGTGACGGCACCCTCCGCACCGTCGAGGGCTACGTGCGCATGACGCACGCGGGCGCCGTCGCCGACACGCTGCTCGACGATCTCGCTCTTCTGCTCCCCCACTACATGGTGCCGAACCGGCTCACGATCCTCGACGAGATGCCGTTGACGCCGAACGGCAAGATCGACAGGCGACGCCTCCCCGAACCGCGTGCCCGTGAGAGCCGTCCCGCGCGCGCTCCGGAATCGGAGAACGAACTCCTGGTGGCGAGCGTCCTCGCCGACGTCCTCGGCCTCGACGACGTGGCCGCCACCGACGACTTCTTCGAACTGGGCGGCAACTCCCTGCTCGCGACGAGGGTCGCCGCCCGGATCTCCGCGGTGGGGGGCCATGCCCTCGGGGTTCGCGAGGTGTTCCGGCATCCCGTGGTCGAAGCGCTCGCACTGCACCTGGACGACGGCACCCCGTCCACCGGCGATCAGGACGGCCCCGTGCCCGTCGACCGTTCCGTGCCGATCCCCGCCTCGCCGTCCCAGCGCAGCATGTGGTGGATCGAGCAGTACCGGCCGTCGGCGACCTATCACGTGCCGCTCGCTCTCCGCGTCACCGGTACGTTCTCGGTCGAGGCGGCGCGGGCCGCGCTTCTCGACGTCCTCGATCGTCACGAGAGCCTGCGCACACTCTTCGACCGCGACGACGCCGTCGACGGCCCCGTGCAGCGTGTCCTCGACATCGACACGGCCACAGCTCTGTTCGATGTCGACGTGCTCGACGCGCCGGACACGGACGCCGTCCTCCCGGCGCTGTCGGACGTCGCGTCCCGCCCCTTCGATCTCGCCGTCGACCTGCCCCTGCGCGCCCGGATCGTCCGCGTCGCCGGCACGTCCGGACCGGCGGCCGATCACGTCCTGGCTCTCGTCCTCCACCACGTGTGTGTCGACGGGTGGTCGCTCGGCGTGCTGGCCACGGACCTCGTCGTCGCGTACTCCGCGCGGCTCGAGGGTCGCACCCCGGCGTGGTCCCCGCTGCCCGTGCAGTACGCCGACGCCTCGGAATGGAAGCGGCTGGCACTCGGGTCCGCGGACGATCCGGAGTCGGCTCTCGCGACGTCCGCGACCTGGTGGGCCGACGCGCTCGCGGATCTCCCCGACGTCCCCACTCCCGGTGCCGATCGCCCGCGTCGCGCGGAACCGTCCGGACAGGGCGCGACGGTGTCCGTCGTCCTCGACGGCGATCGTGGAGTGCACGTCGATGCCCTCGCCCGCCGAGTCGGCCTGTCCCACTTCATGATCGTGCACGCCGCACTGGTCCTGGTGCTGAGTCGGTCCGGAGCAGGCGACGACGTCACCATCGGCACCGCCGTCGCCGGACGCGATCACCCGGACCTCGACGGGGTCGTCGGCATGTTCGTCAATTCCGTGGTGCTGCGCACCGTGGTCGACGGCGCGGCGACCGTCGCCGACCATCTCGACGCCGTGCGGGCGGCCGACCTGGACGCGTTGGCCCGAGCGGACATGCCCTTCGACACCCTCGTCGATCTCCTCGACCCACCGCGCACTCCGGGCCGCCACCCGCTGTTCGACGTCATGCTCACCACCCGCAGCACGCCGGACACGTCGGGCGCGGTGGGCGATGCACGGGTGACCGCCCACGGGATCGACGTCGCGCGGGCGAAGTACGACCTGGAACTGGTGCTCGACGAGTCACCCGGGCATGCCGGCCCGCGGTCGAGCATCGATCTCACCTATGCCACCGACCTGTTCGACGAGCGCACCGCGCGGGCAGTCCTCGATCGACTGCTGGCCGTGCTCGACGCGATCGCCGCCGACCCCGACGCGCTCGTCGCCGACATCGACGTCCTGCTGCCTCCCGAGCGCGCGGCGACGGTACCGATGCGGGAACGAGCGCGAGCTCGGTCGACGGACTCGACCTCCGCGCTCGACGCTCTCGTGGCGCATCACGCCGAGGCCACTCCGGACGCGGTGGCCGTGGTCGAAGGCGACCGGCGGACCACCTACGCAGAGCTCGAGGCACTCGTCGCCCGCGGCGCCGCACGCCTCGTCGACAACGGCGTCTCCGCCGACACGCGTGTGATCGGCCTGCTGCGACGCTCGACCGAGTCGGTGGCCGCGATCCTCGCCGTCTCACGCGCCGGCGGTGCCATCGTGCCCGTCGATCCCGACTACCCGGCGGACAGGCGCTCGTTCATGGTGCGGGACAGCAAGACGCTGCACGCCGTCTGCTCCGATCCCTCGGACGTCCCGAGCGACGGCTTCCTGTGGTCCACGACCGACTCACTGTTCGCCGAGGAGAACGTCCCGACGTGTCCCGACGACGGTGGCTGGGTGGTTCCGCTCGGCTGCACGGCGTACGTCACCTACACGTCGGGAACGACCGGACGCCCCAAGGGCGTCCAGGTCACACGTCAGGGATACGCGAACATCACCAGCGAACTGGTGCGCGCCTACGGGGCGGACACCGACGCCCGCGTGCTCGCCTTCGCCTCTCCCAGTTTCGACGCCTCGATGCTGGAACTGGGCCTCGCCTTCGGATCCGGAGGCGCGCTGGTGGTGGTGCCCCCCGGAGTCGTGGGCGGTAAGGAACTGGCGACGCTGCTGCGCCGCCACGACGTGACGCACTGCTTCCTCACCCCCTCCGTCCTGTCGACGCTCTCCGCCGACGACCTCGTCCCCGGCGACCCGGTGCTACTGTCCGCACTCGGCGTCGGCGGCGAGAACTTCGGCTCGGAACTGCTCGATGCGGTCGCGCCCGGACGCACCGTCATCAACATCTACGGGCCCACCGAGACCGCGATCTGCACCCACGCCAGGACGCTGCACGAGGGTGACGACGTCGCACTCGGGCGCCCCGTCGCCGGGATGCGGGCAACCGTGCTCGACGCCTCGCTGCAACCGGTGCTGCCCGGAGTCGAGGGCGAACTGCACCTCGCCGGAGTACAACTCGCACGGGGTTACCTCGACCGGCCGGGCCTCACGGCGACACGCTTCGTCGCCGACCCGTTCGGCCCGCCGGGAAGCCGGACCTACCGCAGCGGCGACCTGGCCCGGTGGACCTTCGCGGCCGATCCCGATAGCACCGAACCGGTCGTCCGCATCACCGGTCGCAGCGACTTCCAGGTCAAGATCCGTGGTCTGCGGATCGAGCTCGGCGAGATCGACGCCGTGCTCGCGTCGGCACCGGGTGTCGGTGGAGCCGTCACGCTGACGACGCCCGGACCGACCGGCGAGACCCTGCTCGTCTCCTTCGTCCATCCCGTCGCCGACGAGCCGGCCGCCCTGCGATCGAACGATCTGCTCCGCCTCGCCCGCACTCGGCTGCCGCGTCACATGGTGCCCACCGCGATCGTCGTCGTGGACGCGTTTCCGCTGACACCGGTGGGCAAGCTCGACCGTGCGGCGTTGCCGATGCCGTCCGTCCTCGTCGACGAGGACGACCGCGCTCCCGGAACCGCCGCGGAGGCAGCCCTCGCGGGTGTACTCGCGCAGGTCCTGGGTGTCGAGCGGGTCGGTGCCACAGCGGACTTCTTCGCGCTCGGGGGAACGTCGCTGACCGCGACGCGCTACGCCGCGCGCATCACCGAGGTCACCGGTGTGCCCGTCGCCGTACGCACCATCTTCGATCGACCGACGGTCGCCGAGCTCGCCGAACTGCCCGAGTTCGCCGACGTGACAACAGATCCGGGCACCCTCCCATCGGCCGCCGCGGTGACACCCGCGGAGCGACCCGATCCCGTCCCGCTGACGCCGGCGCAGCTGTCGATGTGGTTCTCGTCGAAGGTGGCGAGCACCGCCACGGCGTACACGATCGTGGCCGGACTGCTCGTGGAGGGTCCGCTCGACGTCGACGCCGTCGGTGCGGCCGTGAACGACGTGATCGCGCGGCACGAATCGCTGCGCACCGTGTATCCCACGGTCGCGGGCGAGCCGGTGCAGGTGGTCCTCGACGCCGCTCCCGTCTCCGTCGAGCTGGTCACACCTTCCGACTCCGACCTCGATCCGTCGGCGCCCGAGGTGCAGGCGGCACTCGACGAGGTCGCCCGGCGACGGTTCGATCTCGCGACCGAGGCTCCCGTCCGTGCCGTCGTGGTGCGCCTGTCGGAGCACAGCCACGTCGTCGGCGTCGCGGTCCATCACATCGCCGCCGACGGCGAATCGGTGGCGCCGCTCACCACCGACCTGCTGCTGGCCTACGAGGCTCGCCGCACGGGAGTCGCACCGGTGTGGCCGACGGAGCCGGTGCAGTACATCGATCACGCGCTGGCACTCACACTCTCGGTGGGCAGCGCCGACCACACCCGCGCCGTCGACTTCTGGCGCTCCGCCCTGGACGGTGCTCCCCCCGTGCACTCGGTACCTCTGGACAGCCCGCGCCCCGACCGGCCCACCGGCCGCGCCGACGTCGTCGACGCGGTCCTGAGTCCGCAGGTCCGCGAACGCGTGCTGGCCTGTGCGGCCGATCACCGCGGTACCGAGTTCATGGTGGTGCACGCAGCACTGGCCGCCGTGCTGGCCGCGCACACCCCCGGGATCGACCCGCTGCTCGGAACGGCGGACGTCGTCGTCGGCACCCCCTACGCGGACCGCGCCGGAGCCGAGTCGATGGTCGGCATGGCGGTGAACACCCTCGCGCTGCGGGTGCCGGTGTCGTTGGCATCCACCTTCGACGAGATCGTCGAGCTGGTGCGGGACCGCGATCTCGCGGCGCTCGACCATGCCGCGGTTCCGTTCGAGACGCTGGTGTCGACACTGCAGCCCGAACGTCATCCGGCACGCCACCCGATCGTCCAGATCATGCTCTCGGTCCACGCCGCACCGCCGCTGCACCTCGACCTCGGCGGGCGCACCGTCTCCGCGCTCCGCCTGCCCGTGGAGCGATCCGCCTTCGATCTCGTCGTGACCGTCCGCGCCCGGACGGACGGTGGTGCCGACGTGTCGGTCACCTATGCCCGAGACCTGTTCCTGCCCAGCACCGCTCGTCACCTGGCCGACGCCGTGGTGGACACCGTGGACCGCGCCACGTCCGATCCCGCACTGTCGATCGCGAGCCTCACGGGCCCGTCCCGCCTCCCGTCCGAGACGGAGCTCCTGGACGTGCTGGTCGAGCGTGTCGCGCGCAACTCCCCGGAGCGCGTGGCCGTAGTCGCTCCCGAGGGCACCCGCACCTACGGTGAACTCCTCACCGCTGCAGACGCTCTCGCCGACCGACTCCGCGCAGCCGGCGCCGGGCCCGGACGTACCGTGGCGCTCGCGATGAGCCGGTCCGCGTCCTCGGTGACGGCGTTCTGGGCCGTCGCAAGGACCGGTGCGACGATCCTCCCTCTCGATCCGACGTATCCCGAGGAACGTCTGAGCTACATCCTCGACGACGCGAAACCCGTCCTGGCATTGCGAGCGGCCTCGGATCCCGTGGTCGCGCCGGACGCCGTCAGGTGGTGGACCCTCGACATCGACGGAACGCCCGATCACCCCTCCACGCCCGACGCGGCCCTCCCGGCCACGGTCCGGCGCAGCCTCGACGACGTCGCCTACCTCGTCTACACCTCGGGAACGACCGGGCGCCCGAAACCCGTCGGCGTCACCCATCGCGGCATCGAGAGCCTCGCCGTCGCCCTCGGAACCGCGTTCGACACCGACCGGACGTCTCGCGTCCTGCACGCGGCGTCACCGGGGTTCGACGCGGCGATCCTCGAGATGTTGCTGACGGTGATCCGCGGATCGACGTCCGTGGTCGCGCCGCCCGCCGCCTACGCCGGCAGGGCGCTCGAGGCCCTGATCGAGCGTGAGCGCGTGGACGTGCTGTTCCTGACGCCTGCCGCGCTGGCGACCCTGGATCCTCACACCGTGTCCGGCGTGCGGTCGGTGGGCACCGGCGGCGAGGCGCTTCCCGCGGCTCTGCTCGAGGCGTGGGCCCCGGGTCGCCGCATGGTCAACGCCTACGGCCCCAGCGAGACCACGGTGGCGGCGACGATGGGCGTCCAGCGCGCCGGCCGCGCACCCCACATCGGACTCGCCGTGCCCGGGACCGCCCTGCGCGTGCTCGACACGACACTTGCCGAGGTCGCCGACGGCGACGTGGGTGAGCTGTACGTCTCCGGACCCGTAGTGGCACAGGGCTATCCGGGACGCCCGGGGCTCACGGCGGCACGCTTCGTGGCCGACCCGTCCGGCCGCCCGGGCGGCCGGACGTACCGCACCGGCGACCTGGTGCGGGTCGCATCCGACGGCATGGTCGAGATGACGGGCCGATCGGACACCCAGAGGAAGATCCGCGGTGTCCGCATCGAACCCGCCGAGGTGGAGGCCGTGCTGGCCGCACATCCGGCCGTGACGTCGGTGGCCGTCGTCGTCGAGGAGAACTCCGTCGGCGCGGCGCTCGCGGCACACGTCACGGTGCACGGCACCGTCGACTCCGCCGCCCTGCGGAGCTTCGCCGCCGAGAAGCTCCCCCGTGCCCTCGTCCCCGCGACGGTCACCGTGCATTCGTCGTTGCCGCGCACCCCGCACGGCAAGGTCGACCGACGCGCACTGCTCATCCCCCTGGGCCGGCTCGAACCGCTGGCTCCGGATCATCTGAGCGCCGCACCTACCCGGACGACCACCGCCACGGCGATCGCGCCCGCCCGGTCGTTGCTCGACACCGTCCGGAGCGTCTTCGCCGACGTGCTCGGGGTGGACGCCGTCGGCCCGGACGACGACTTCTTCGCTCTCGGCGGGAACTCCCTCGCCGCGGTGCGGGTCATGGACGTCCTACGTGAGCGCCTCCGTGCCGACATCGCTACCGACGTCGACCCCGATTCCATCGACGTCACCTGGTTCTTCGACGCAGCCACCCCGGCTGCGTTGTCCGCTCGCGTACAGGAGCTGATCATGCTCGACGACAATCACGGCACCCGAGGCGACGGCGGCAGCCACGCGAACGGTTCCTCCACGAACGGCTCGGGCACGAACGGGTCCGCAGCCAACGGAACCGCCACGAGGACCGGATCACACGCGGCACCCCCGCCCGTCGCCGAGCCGTCCGCTCGCACCCCGAAGCCGCCGGTCCGCCGCACCAGCACCGACGCGGTGCTGCCGTTGCGTGCCGGCGACGACGGTGTGACTCCCCTCATCTGCGTGCATCCGGCGATCGGTCTCTCCTGGAGCTACACCGGACTGCTGCCACACCTCGATCCGTCGATCCCGGTGCTGGGTCTGCAGGCCCGCGGCATCGGCATCCCCGCACCCGAGCCCGCGTCGGTCGCGGAGATCGCGCGCGACTACGTCAACACC
Source organism: Rhodococcus sp. MEB041 (assembly GCF_030208955.1). Taxonomy (NCBI): domain Bacteria; kingdom Bacillati; phylum Actinomycetota; class Actinomycetes; order Mycobacteriales; family Nocardiaceae; genus Rhodococcus; species Rhodococcus sp. MEB041. The sequence goes on along the minus strand of NZ_JARVSZ010000005.1, from coordinate 754,808 downwards.
GTGCGCGCCCAGTTCCCCACCGGCCCCTACCGACTCCTCGGGTGGTCACTCGGCGGTCTCATCGCCCACGCGATGGCCGTGGAGATCGAGAAGCTCGGCGACGAGGTCGAGCTGTTCGTCATGGACGCGTATCCCCTCGCCGGAAGCGACCGCCCGCGCACCGAGATGTCCGTGGCGTCGCTGATGCGTGAGTTCCTTCCTCTCGAGGTGACCGTCGACGACGACATCGATCTCGACGAGGCCATCGCCATGATCCGCGGCGCGGGGGGACCGACCGCCCATCTCGACGAGGGGCAGATGCGACGGCTGTACGAGCGCTACCAGCTTTTCGTCGACCTCGGCCACGACCACACCCCGGCCCGGTTCTCGGGCGATCTCCAGTTCTTCTCCGCGACCGTCGATTCCGATCCCACCCTCACGCCGTGGGCATGGCGGCGCTACATCGCCGGGTCGATCACCGACTACCCCGTCGACGTCCCGCACAACGCGATGGGCACGCCGGACGCGCTGGCCGCCGTCGCACGTCGCCTCGGCGGTGTGCGTCCGGCGCTGCTCGCCGGTGCCCGGTGACCGCCGGACTCTCCGGAGGAGCGACTCTCGCCGTCGACGTCCGATCGTTGGTCAAGGACTACACGGGACGACGTAACATGCACCGGGCCCTCGACGGCGTCGACCTCACGGCCGCTGCGGGACAGGTCACCGCGGTGCTCGGCCCCAACGGCGCAGGCAAGACCACCACCGTGCGGATCGTCGCGACACTGATTCGGCCCACGTCGGGTTCCGTCCACGTCGCGGGCGTGGACGCCGTGAAGGACCCGCGCACTGTGCGTGGGCTCATCGGGCTGTCCGGCCAGTACGCCGCCGTCGACGGTCGGCTCACCGGCTACGAGAACCTCCGTATGCTCGGGCGGCTCTACGGGCTCAGCAGCCGAGACGCACGCGCGCGGGCGCGCGAGCTCCTCACCCGGTTCCGCCTCGATGACACGGGAACCCGCTCGGTCTCCACGTTCTCCGGCGGTATGCGCCGTCGTCTCGATCTGGCGGGCGCGCTGGTGGCGCGGCCACCCCTCATCGTGCTCGACGAACCCACCACCGGTCTCGACCCCCGCAGTCGGAACGACATGTGGGACATCGTCACCGACCTCAAGGCGGACGGAACGGCAGTGCTGCTCACCACCCAGTATCTCGAGGAGGCCGACCGACTGGCCGACGCGATCGTCGTCGTCGACGGCGGTGTCGTCGTGGCCAGGGGCACCCCGTCCGATCTGAAGTCGCGCGTCCGTCCGCCGTCCGTCGAGGTGCGCCTCGCCGACCCTCGTGACCTGCGCCTGGCAGCGGATCTGCTCCCGCGGATGAACTTCCGCGTGCACCGCGCCTCTGCGTCCGCCGGATGGTTCACTGTGGATGCGCCGTGGGGCAGCGAATCCATGGTCGACGTGCTGAGTCGCCTGCACGGCACCGGTATCCGTGTCGGCGACGCGCGGGTGAACGTGCCCGATCTCAACGACGTCTTCTTCCAGTCGACCGGTAGCGCGTCCCCCGCCGCCGCCCTCGCGACGGCCACCGCATGACCGCCGAACTGGTCGGTCCCCGCGGAGTCCGGGAGCAGAACGCCTCGAGCTTCCTCGTCGACTGCGTGACCATGACCCAGCGCAACCTGCTGACCATCCTGCGGGTCCCACAGTTGTTGCTCGGAGCGACGATTCAGCCCCTCATGTTCGTCCTGCTCTTCAGCTACGTCTTCGGCGGAGCACTGGGCGGTGCCACCTACCGCGAGTTCCTCATGGGCGGCATCTTCACGCAGACCGTCGTGTTCAGCGCCGCGTTCACGGCCATCGGGCTCGCGACCGACAGCAAGGAGGGCATCGTCGACCGGTTCCACTCGCTGCCGATGTCGCGTCTGTCCATCGTGCTGGGGCGCACTCTCTCCGACATGCTCGTGTCGGTGGTGAGCATCGCCGTGATGATCGGCGCGGGCTACGCCGTCGGGTGGCGTATCCGCGGGAGCGCTCTCGACGCACTGGGCGCCGTACTGCTGCTGATGTTCTTCGGCTTCGCCATGTCGTGGATCGGCGCCGTGGTCGGATCCGTCGCCAGCACTGCCGAGAGTGCCCAGAGCGCGCTCATGATCATTCTGTTCCCGATCACGTTCATCTCGTCCGCGTTCGTGCCGTCCTCGACGCTGCCGGGTCCGCTCCGCGCTGTCGCACAGTGGAATCCGATCACCTCGGTGGCCCGGTCGACGCGCGAGTCGTTCGGCAATCCCACCGCGCCGTCCGTCGCGATCCGCGAGCCGATCAACTGGGCGTCGACACACCCGATGCTGTACTCCGTGATCGTCTCGCTGCTGATCCTCGCGATCTTCGTCCCGTTGACGTTACGGGTGACCCGCTCACGCGAGGGCTAGTCCGTCCCGAGCGGATCGATCGAGACGGCGAGCCACACCACCGCGCTGCCCACAGCAGCCAGGGAGAAAGTGTCGAAGGCGCGCGACCGCACGGCCAGGATCCCGACACGCTCACTTCCGAGGCACAACCGGCACGCGGCGGCGATCAGGGTCGCGACACCGAACACGAACGCGCCGCGGCGCCACCGGTCGGCGAGCACCAAGACCACGGCGACGACGATCACCAGCACGACGGCGACCACCGGGATGCTGCGCCGGAGCATGTCCCGCGCCGGCCTCCGCCGCGTCGGCTTTCTCACGAACGGCCGGCCTCCGGCCTTCCCGCCCGTCACCGACCGGCCTCCGGCCTTCCCGCTCATGACGAGACCGACTCCGATGCGGCCAGCATGCGCTCCGCGCGCTCGACGACGTTGCTCAGCAGGAACGCGCGCGTGAGGGGTCCGACGCCGCCGGGATTCGGGGACAGGAAGCCGGCGACCTCGTCGACACCGTCGGCCACGTCGCCCTTCAGCCCGTCGTCGGTGCGTGAGACGCCGACGTCGATGACCGCGGCACCGGGCTTGACCATGTCCGGGGTGATCAGTCCGACGACGCCGGCACCGGCGACGACGATGTCCGCGCGCCGCACCTCGGTGGCCAGGTCACGGGTACCGGTGTGGCACAGCGTCACGGTGGCGTTCTCGGAGCGCCGGGTGAGGATGAGCCCGAGAGGCCGGCCGACGGTCACGCCGCGTCCGACGACGACCACATGAGCACCGGCGATGGGGACGTCGTAGCGACGCAGCAGGTGCACGATGCCGCGGGGAGTGCACGGGAGGGTGGAGTCCTCGCCCAGGACCAGTCGGCCGAGGTTGACGGGATGCAGGCCGTCGGCGTCCTTCTCGGGGTTCACGCGTTCGAGGGCGCGGTTCTCGTCCAGGTGCTTCGGCAGCGGGAGCTGCACGATGTAGCCGGTGCAGGCCGGGTCGGCGTTCAGCCCGTCGATGACGGCGTCGAGCTCGTCGCTGGACACGTCCGCCGGGAGGTCGCGCCGGATGGAGGCGATGCCCACCTTGGCGCAGTCGTTGTGCTTGCCTCGCACGTAGGCAGCGGAGCCCGGATCGTCACCGACCAGCACCGTCCCCAAGCCGGGGGTGATCCCACGCTCGCGCAGTGCGGTGACCCGCGCGGTGAGGTCGACGAAGATCTCGTCGCGGGTGAGTTTGCCGTCCAGTCGCGTTGCGGTCACACCGCACAGTTTCCCACGCTCGGGCAGGCGGGTGGGACGTGGCAGTCTGATCAGGTGTTCCGTCTGATGTTCCACGAACCGCGTATCCCGCAGAACACGGGAAACGCCATCCGCCTCGTCGCCGGTACGGGGTGTGAGCTGCACCTGATCGAACCGCTCGGCTTCGACCTGTCCGAGCCCAAGCTGCGGCGCGCCGGTCTCGACTACCACGACCTGGCGTCGGTCACGGTGCACCCGAACCTCGAGGCGGCGTGGGACACCCTCGCGCCCGAGCGGGTCTTCGCCTTCACCGCCCATGCCACCACGTCCTACGCGTCGGTGTCCTACCGGCCCGGCGACGTGCTGCTGTTCGGGCCCGAGCCCACCGGCCTCGCACCGGAGGTTCTCGCCGACCCCCATGTCACCGATCGCCTGCGCATTCCGATGCTCGCCGGGCGCCGCTCGATGAACATCACCAACGCCGCATCCGTCGTCGTCTACGAGGCGTGGCGTCAGTGCGACTTCGAGGGCAGCGTCTGAGCTTCCCGGACTGTCGAATGGCGTTTGTGCTCCGGTCGAGGGCGCGCGGAGCGGGATCCCGCCGGATCGGCGCGCGAGAGGAGCAGAACGCCCAACCACAGGATCAGCGGAAGTCTCGGGAGCGCAGCAGCACTCGCAGGTCCAGCGTCTCGAGCTTGTCGGCCACCAGCGTCACCACCCCCTCGGCGTTCTGCACGATGCCGCGGATGAACAGGGCCTGTGACAACTGCGCCGCGGAGCGGTACTTCTGCCACAGTCCCACCGAGCACACAACGTTGATCATCCCGGTCTCGTCCTCGAGGTTGATGAACGTGACTCCCGCGGCGGTGGCGGGACGCTGACGGTGGGTGACCGCCCCGGCCACGAGCACCCGATCTCCATCGGCCACCGACAGCAGGCGGTCCGCAGGGACCACGTCCATCTCGTCGAGCCGCTCGCGCAGGAACTGGGTGGGGTAGCTGTCGGGCGAGACACCGGTGGCCCAGATGTCCGCGGCGGCCAACTCCCACGCACTCATTCCCGGCAGCGACGGCGCCCGGGTGGACGCACCAAGTGCCGGGAGTCGATCGGGGCGTTCGGCTGCGGCGGCCCCGGCTGCCCACAGCGCCTCTCGACGTGTCACACCGAAACACGCCAGGGCGCCGGCGGTGGCCAGCGACTCTGCTTGCGTGACGGAGAGTTCGACACGTCCGGTGAGATCGAGCAGAGACGTGAACTGCCCGCCGGACTCCCGCGCTGCCACGATCTTCTCGGCCAACGCCGTCCCGATGGACCGCACGTCGGACAATCCCAGGCGCACCTCGAGGCCGTCGTTCTCCACGGTGGCGTGGGCGAGACTGGCACGGACGTCCGGCCCGTGCACCAGGACACCGTGCCGGCGAGCGTCGGCCACCAATGATTGCGGCGAGTAGAAGCCCATCGGCTGAGCGCGGAGCAGCCCCGCACAGAATGCGGCCGGGTGGTGCAGTTTGAACCACGACGAGTAGAAGACCAGCGACGCGAAACTCTGCGAATGACTCTCGGGGAAGCCGAAATTGGCGAAGGCGTAGAGCTTGTCGAAGATGCGGTCGGCCTTCGCGCCGGTGATGCCGTGCAGGTCGCGCATCCCGTCGTAGAAACGCTGACGCATGCGGTCCATCTTCTCCGGACTGCGCTTGGACCCCATGGCCCGACGCAGTTGGTCCGCCTCGGTGGCCGAGAACCCGGCGACGTCGACGGCCATCTGCATCAGCTGCTCCTGGAACAGCGGTACGCCGAGAGTGCGTTCGAGTGCCCGCTCGAGCGACGGGTGATCGAAGGTGACGGGCTCGAGTCCGTTGCGGCGCCGGACGTACGGGTGCACCGAATGTCCCTGGATGGGTCCGGGTCTGATGAGGGCCACCTCGACGACGAGGTCGTAGAACTCCCGCGGCTTGAGGCGAGGAAGCGTCGCCATCTGGGCCCGCGACTCCACCTGGAACACCCCGACCGAATCCGCGCGCTGCAGCATTTCGTACACCGCGGCCTCGCCGAGGTCGAGTTCGGCGAGATCGACGTGCAGTCCCTTGTGCTCCTTCACCAGGTCGATCATGTAGTGCAGCGCCGAGAGCATGCCGAGCCCGAGCATGTCGAACTTCACCAGACCCACTGCGGCACAGTCGTCCTTGTCCCACTGCAGCACGGTGCGGTTCTCCATGCGCGCCCACTCGACGGGGCACACGTCGGCGATCGGCCGATCGCAGATCACCATGCCGCCGGAGTGGATGCCGAGATGCCGTGGGAAGTTCTCGATCTGCGCGGCGAGTTCGAGCACCGGGAGCGGGATGGTGGTCTCGCGGGCCTCGGCGGACAGGTCTCGCCCCGGCACCCCCGACCAGCGGGTGATCTGCTTGCTCCACGCGTCCTGCTGACCCTGCGATGCCCCCAGCGCCTTCGCCATGTCGCGTACCGACGACTTCCCGCGGTAGGTGATGACGTTGGCCACCTGTGCCGCGTAGTCGCGGCCGTACTTGGCGTAGACGTGCTGGATGGCCTCTTCCCGACGGTCGGACTCGATGTCCACGTCGATGTCCGGCGGGCCGTCGCGCTCGACGGAGAGGAACCGCTCGAACAGCAGACCGTTGCGCACCGGGTCGACGTTGGTGATGCCGATCGCGTAGCAGACAGCGGAGTTGGCCGCGGATCCTCGCCCCTGACACAGGATGTCGGCCCTCTTGCAGAAGTCGACGATGTCGTGGACCACCAGGAAGTAGCCGGGGAAGTCGAGTTCGGTGATGACGGCGAGTTCGCGGTCGATCTGGGCGTAGGCCGCAGGTTCGTCCTCGCGTCGACCGTAGCGTCGCTCGGCACCGCGCATCGTCAACTCGTGGAGCCACGTGATCTCGGTGTGGCCCTCCGGCACGTCGAACGGCGGCAGCTGCGGCGCGATGAGGTGCAGGTCGAACGCGCACTCCTCCCCCAGCGCCGCGGCGTGGGACACGGCGGTGGGATACGCCGAGAACAGCTGCGCCATCTCGGCCCCGGAGCGCAGGTGCGTCCCACCCAGCGGCGGAAGCCAGCCCGACGCGTCGTCGAGGCTGCGCCGCGCACGGACCGCTGCCATGGCCATCGCGAGTCGGCGCCGACTCGGCCGCGCGAAGTGCGCCGACGTCGTCGCGATGACCGGGAGCGACAACCGCTCGGCCAGTTCCGCGAGCACGTCGTTGCGGTCGTCGTCCTCCGCGATTCCCTGACGGGTCAGCTCCACCGTGACCCGGTCCCGACCGAACCTATCGACGAGTTCGCGTAGTGCCTGCTCTGCCGCCGCCGGCCCGCTCTCGGTCAGCGCACGTCGCACACTGCCCTTCCGGCACCCCGTCAGGATCTGCCAGTGCCCTCCTGCTGCGTCGGCCAAAGCATCGATGTCGTAGCGCGGACGCCCCTTTTCGCCCCCGGCGAGATGCGCGGTGGCGATCTCCCGGGAGAGCCGTCGGTAGCCTTCCTGCCCGCGAGCGAGTACCAGCAGATGAGTTCCGTCCGGATCGGCTGCGCCGGTGCGTGATTCGGTCGGCATGCCCGGGTCACCCAGGGAGAGCTCGGAGCCGAACACCGTCTTCATGTCCAGCTCGCGCGCCGCTTCGGCGAAGCGCACGACGCCGTACATGCCGTCGTGGTCGGTCAGCGCGATGGCGTCGAGACCCAGCCGGACGGCCTCCTCGACCATCTCCTCCGGCTGGGAGGCTCCGTCGAGAAAGCTGAACGACGAATGCGCGTGCAACTCGGCATAGGGGACGGTGTTCTTCGGGCGCACCACCGCGCCTTCGTACGGATCCCGCTTCCGCGACCAGGCCGGACTGTCACCGCCGTCGCCCGCGGCCAGCGGATCGATGACACGGGGCTTTCCCGAGAGCAGCCGCTCCATCTCGGTCCAGCTGGGCGGCCCGTCGTTCCAGCCCATGACGCACCCCCACTCTTCGAACGTATGTTCCCATTGGACCACCACCTCCACTCCGGCGGCAAGTCGTCGGAAACCGTGGTCTCGCCCGGAACCACACCCCCACGGGGACACCCGGTACGAAAGGTGCCGAATGGTCCGCTTCCGTTGCACACTTCCCCTGGAAGCGACCATCGACGACGGAGAGGACATGCCGTGCGAAAACTCACCCGAACCCTTCTCGGCACTGCAGCAGTGATTCCCCTGACCCTCGCCACTCCCGGTCTCGCTGCCGCGGCGGAACCCACCGACGTCACCTACGCGTTCGCTGTCGACGGCACGTCCGTCACCAACACCATCACCTCTACTGCCGACGACACCCTCAGCTGTGCCACGTCGTTGGCACCCGCACCGGACGGTGTTCTGCCGCCGCTGGAAGACGTTCTCGGACCCGGCCAGACCCTCTACGACGGCGGCGACATCGAACCCGGTGCGTCGACCCAGACGGTGTCCGACGTACCTCCCGGCTCATACGTCGCGCTGGCCACCTGTGCCCTCCAGGACGGCGACGCGACCGAGGCGATGTGGGTGTCCGACTACCCCGGCTTCGCTGAGTACATGGCCACGGTGTTGCCCTGGACCGTCTACACGGTCCAGCAGGCGTCGACGGTGATCACGGTGCCCGAGGCAGCACCGGAACCGGCTTTCCCGTCGCTCGACGACCTTGCGGAGGCCTTCGGAAGCTGACTAGTCGACCGTCCGACGCCGGGTTTGAGGAAGGGACGAATCGGGCACATCACGGCGATGTCGACTGCCGAACACGCGCCCACCGCCACCGTATTCGCGCCGTCCCCGCTGCTGACCATCACCCTGGACGCAGCGCCGAACGGCGACACCGAACTCCACGTGCACGCCGGCGGCCAAGGCCACTGGATCGCCCGCATGGCCACCAACCTCGGCATGGACGTGACGCTGACCGGCGCGTTCGGCGGCGAGAGCGGCGGCGTACTGCGGGATCTGATCCACCGCGAGGGAATCACCGTGCGTGCCGTGGACATCGGTCACGAGTCCGGGTCCTACATTCACGACCGGCGGGACGGCGACCGCACCGAGGTGGCGACGATCGATCCCCCGCACCTCGCCCGGCACGCGCTGGACGACCTGTACGGGATCACCCTTGAGTCCGGAGCATCGTCCGACATCGTGCTGCTGGGGGGCCCGCACACCGGGTCGGTGGTGCCCGCGGACTTCTACCGGCGGCTCACGACCGATCTGCGATCGCTGTCGAAGCCCGTCGTCGCGGATCTGTCCGGACCGACCGCGACGGCGGCTCTGCAGGGCGGTCTCACGGTGCTCAAGATGAGCCACGAAGACCTCATCGAGGACGGGCGCGCGGAGTCGGACGACCCGGACGTCCTCATCGAGGCGATGCGCGCCCTGCACGACGAGGGTGCCGACATCGTGGTTCTCTCCCGCGCGGCGGACCCGGCGCTCGCCCTCGTCGACGGCACGGTGCTCGAGGTGGTCACTCCCGACCTGGAACAGACGGACCACCATGGTGCAGGCGACTCCATGAGCGCCGGCATCGCCACCGGACTCGCCCGCGGCATGTCCATCGAGGAGGCACTCGCCCTCGGCGGCGCCGCCGGCACCGCCAACGTGACCCGCCGCGGACTGGGTACAGGACAGGTGGGGCTCGTCGAGACCATCATGTCGACGGTCGAGGTACGCCCCTTCTCGTCCTGACCGGCTGCACCCACTCGCAGGAGGCACACGTGCGCGTGCTCATCACGAACGACGACGGAATCGACAGTCACGGGATCGCCGTGCTCGCTCGGGTCGCCGTCGAGGCCGGTCACGACGTCGTGGTGGCGGCGCCGCACGAGGAGCGCAGCGGTGCGAGTGCGTCGCTGTCGGCGCTCCAGAACCGCGACCAGCTCGTGGTCTCCCGCGCGTCGGTCGCCGACCTGGACGTCGACGCGTTCGCCGTACAGGCCTCGCCCGCCATGATCGCGTTCGTCGCGACGCGCGGAGCATTCGGTCCGCGGCCGGACATCCTGCTGTCCGGCATCAATCACGGTCCGAACACCGGCTCCGCCGTTCTGCACTCCGGCACCGTGGGGGCGGCCCTCACCGCGTCCACCCACGGGGTTCCGGCGATGGCCCTGTCCCTCGCCGGCCTCGACACGGCGTCTCTCGCCGCGCCTGGCGACATCCACGACCAGGTCGACCGTGAGGTCGCCTCGGGCGCTCCGAGCTGGGACACCGCCCACCTCGTGGCCCGGCGCGCACTCGACTGGTTCGTCGACCACGGTGCAGCGGACTGGGTTCTCAACGTCAACATCCCCCCGGTCGCGCCATCGGAGCTCCGCGGCATCCGCCCGGCCGACCTTGCAGCCTTCGGCGCCGTCCAGGCGGAGATCGGCGACACCGACGACGAGTTCGTCACCGTCCGCTTCGACGCCATCCACGCGCGCGACGACGACGACAGCGACGCCGGCCTCGTCGCCCGCGGATGGGCGACGACCACCGCACTGCGACCCCCGTCGAGGGTGGACGTCGACCTGGCCGGGTTGGAGTGATCGCGTCCTCCTGTCACAGCAGGAGCAGCACGGCACCGACGAGGAGCAGGCCCGGGCCACGCAGGACCTGCCGGATCACGTCGACCGGCACCGTGCCGAACATGGTCACCACGGCGAGGCCGTCGTAAACACGCGGCGGCGCGGTGCGGGAGCGAACAACGGCGACCAGCGAAGTCGACCCGACCACGATGCCCGCCCACCACGACACCGCTGCCGCCACCGTGACGGCGACGGTGAGTGCCACGATCGACGGCACCACGAGGAACGCACCGGCCACCGTGCGGTCCGGCAGGGCGAGTGAGAATCGCAATGCTCTGTCCGCCGACACGTCTCGGAATCCGATGCTGGCCGCCGACGTCGCCACGTAGCCCACGAGAAGGCCCACGACGCCCGCCCAGTACGGCATCGACACCGCGGAGGCGGCGAGCACGAGACCGAGTCCGGTCACCAGGACCGCCTGCAGCATCGTGTTCCGGCGATGCCGCATCAGGTCGGACCGCACCAGGGCGCGGACCGGGCCGACGGATCTTCCGGCACGACCCCGCGGGCGCACCGCCCCTCGGCGTCGGTGGGCCCTGGTCTCCAGCGCGGACACGAGGAACCCGACGTCGAGGAAGGACAGTCCCGCGGACCCGGCCGCCAGCAGATCGGCCCCCGAGGTCAGGGACGTCCGACGAATTCGCCCGAGGCGGGAGTCGGCCGCCCACCATCCGATGACGGCCGCGACGGCGAGCACAGTCGCGCACGCGACAGCTGGAGGAGGCGGTGCGAGCGTCGCGACGCCCGCCGACACGACTGTTCCGAGCTCGATCATCGGCAGCGCGGACGACCACCTGCGGGACTGCTGCCCCAACACCGCCAGGGCGACCACCAGCGCACCGGCCGCCGCCCCGACGGCGGCCAACGGCCACCAGGACGTCGCACCCGCGATCAGTGCCAGCAGACGAGCGACCAGCACTCCGAGTGCGACGAGCGCGCCGGTCCAGGCGAGCACCTGGCCGCGCAGAAGAGTGCGTCGATCGAGCGGCGCCGACACGAGCCAATGCGTCGTGGCCGCGTCGGTTCCGATCGGTCCGACGACGCGCAGGACATGGAGTGCGGCCGCCGCGAGGACAATTCCGACACTCGTCGATGCCGACGCCGACAGCACCGGGTCCAATGTGAATCCCGTCCCGCGGCCGGACAGCACCCATAGCGCGACGGCCACCGTCGACAAGGCGCCGCCACCCCAGATCGACACCTGCTCGACCGCACTCTCGGTGCCGTGGCGGCGTCGGCGGAGCTCTCGGTGCAGATCGGCGGCGGAGGTCATCGCCATGTGTCGGCGTCGACGACGACGTCGGCCACGGCGTCGACGATTGCCCTGTCGTGCGAGACGAACAGCACCGCCACTCCGGCCTCCTTCTCGGCCGCCAGTGTGCGGGCGAGCCACGCGCGCCCGTCCGAGTCGAGATGCTGCTCCGGTTCGTCGAGGACGAGGACGCGACGAGGTCGCACGAAGGCGGAGGCCAGGACGAGCCGCCTACGCTGACCACTGGACAGCGTGACCGGGAGCTGATCGGCCGCGGCGGACAGGGCGAGCCCGTCGAGGATCGCCGTCACGACGGCCTCCGCGTCGTCGACCGCATGGGCCGTGGCGATCAGTGTCAGATGTTCGCGCACCGACAGGTGAGGGAACATGCCCCCGTCGTCGAGGACGGCCGCGATCGCCGTACGGGTGGCGGGATCGGTCTCGTCGAGGTCGGTGCCGTCGAGGAGCACGCGCCCCTCGTCGACGTCGTCTGCGCCGACGGCACAGCGGAGGAGCGTCGATTTTCCGGAGCCGTTGGCACCGACCACGGCGCAGGCCGAGCCGGGACGAGCAGTGAGGTCGACGCGCCGGAAGACGGTGAACTCTCCGTGGGCACGGGTGATGCCGGACAGGTGCAACATGAGGTCTCTCTCCCACGATCCGAGATGTGAACGGTGTCGTCGGTGCGGAGACGCACGGCGCCGATCAGCTCGGCTGCGCCCCCGCGAGAGCTCCGGGTGCTCGGGGCATGGGACGGCCCGGCGTGGCGGGGTGGGACTGACGGCGGAAGGATCCGCGCAGTCGGCGTTCGTCGGCGGGAGGGCCGTTCGCCGACTCGACGCGCGCCACGAACGACTCGGGTCGCAGGAACGCGGCGGCGAGCAGAGCCACCGATACGGTGACGGCCACAGCTACGGCGACCTCGATGGGTTGCGGCATCGCGACGATCAGCGTGAGAGTCGTCGAGAGCACGAGCATCGCCACCGTCAGCCGTTCGCTGATCTGCCGTGCCGTTCGCATGGCCCGAACTGTACCGCCCGGTCTGTCCCCGCTCTCAGAGCTTCCCCAGAACCGTTCACTACAGTCACACACGACCGTGGATGCTCGACCTGACCGATATGGGGATTTTCTGTGACTCGCTGGGCTTCGTTCGTGGTGTCGCGGGCACGGTGGGTCCTGACCGCCGCGATCGTCATCGTTCTGGCAGGCGCCACGTGGGGACTCGGGGTCTTCGGCAGCCTCAGCCAGGGCGGATACGAGGATCCCGGCAGCGAGGCCGTGCAGGTCGCCCGACAGATCCAGGGCCTGGGAACCGCCGCCCCGGACATCATCGTCATCTACTCCGCGCCCGACGGCCGCACACTCGACGACATCGGCGCGGACGTCACGCCGGTGCTCGACGCGTTCCGGGCGGAGGTGGGTCCGAACGACATCACCTCCTACTGGACGGCCGGACCGGTGCAGAAGCCGTTCCTGGAGAGCAAGGACGGCACGAAGGGACTCGCGACCGTCACCCTCGGCGACGCCAGCGGCATCACGGTCGCGTCGTTCTCGGAGTTGCTCCCCAAGCTCGAGGTCGCCGGCATCGACACGCAGTTCGCGGGCGCCTCCGTCGCCGGCGTCTCCTTCAACACCCAGCTCCAGGAAGACTTGGTCCGTGCCGAGATCATCGCCATCCCGATCACGCTGATTCTTCTGGTCGTCATCTTCGGCGGCGTCGTGGCCGCCGCAGTGCCCGTGATCGTGGGAGCGCTCTCGGTGGCCGGCGCGCTGACCGTTCTGCGCATCTTCACCACGTTCACCGAGATCAGTTCCTTCGCCGTCAACGTCGCCAGCCTGCTGGGTCTCGGACTCGCCATCGATTACGGCCTCTTCATCGTCAGCAGGTTCCGCGAGGAACTCAGGGGCGGAGCCACGTCCCACGAGGCCGCACGACGCACGATGCTCACCGCCGGGCGCACCATCGTCTTCTCCGGTCTGCTGCTCATCTGCGCCTTCGCGGGGATGCTCGTCTTCCCGCAGGCCATCATCCGATCCCTCGGCTTCGGCGCGATGGCGGCCGTCGGATGTGCGGCTCTGCTGTCGTTGACGGCTGTACCGGCCGTCCTGGCCATGCTGGGTGACCGCATCAATGCCATCACCTGGTCCAGGACCGCCTCGGATCGCGGAGATGCACGCGCACACAGGTTCTGGGGCGGGGTCGTCACGAAGGTGATGAAGCGCCCCATCGCTGTCGCCACCCTGATCATCGTCGGCCTGCTGGTCGTTGCCGCACCGCTGGTCAAGGCCCAGTTGGGCGAGGTGTCCTACACCGCGCTGCCCGCCGACGATCCCGCGCGTATCGCGTTCGAAACCCTCGCCTCGGACTTCAGCAGCACCGGCGACAGCGCCACCATCGTGTTGGACGGAGAGTCGGCGCGGCCGGACGGCCCCGCCATCAATGCGGTCACGACGGCTGCGCGCGCGGTGAGCGGGATCGCCAACGTTCAGTTCGGCACGGCCAGCGGCGACTTCGTGGTCATCAACGCGACCTTTTCCTCGGACGTGTCCCAGGAAGCGCAACAGGATGTGGTGCAACAACTCCGCGCGATCCCGGCACCCGACGGAACCGACCTGACGGTGGGCGGAGCGGCGGCCCTGGTCCTCGACGGCAACAACGCCATCGTGAACTGGCTGCCGGTGATGCTCACCATCATGGTGGTGTCGACGCTGATCCTGCTGTTCCTGGCGTTCGGCTCGGTGGTGCTGCCGATCAAGGCTGTTGCCATGGCGGGACTGAGCATGGCCGCGACGTTCGGGGCTCTGACGTTCATCTTCCAGGAGGGTCACGGGGCGGGCCTGCTCGGCGTCACACCGGCACCGCTCGAGGCGACGTTCGTGGTTCTCATCCTCGCGGTCGTGTTCGGGCTGTCCACCGATTACGAGGTGTTCCTGATGTCCCGCATGGTGGAGGCGCGCACGGCCGGTGCCACCACCGAGGAGGCGGTGCTGATCGGCGCCCAGCGGACCGGACGCATCGTGACCGCGGCGGCGTTGATCCTGATCATCGTGACGGGGGCGTTCTCGATGTCCGGACTGTCCATCATGCGATTCCTGGGTGTCGGCATGATTCTGGCGTTGATCATCGACGCCACGATCATCCGTATGCTGCTGGTCCCGTCGCTGGTCAAGCTCATGGGCGAGGCCAACTGGTGGGCACCCGCGTGGATGAAGAAGGTGCACGAAAAAGTCGGCATCGGTCACTGATACCGCCGGTACTTACTCCGCGGTAAGGTCCGCGCATGAGTACTTACGTGGTCACCGGTGGCACAGGATTCCTCGGCCGGGCCGTGGTGCGCCGGCTGGTCGAACGCGACGCCAACGCTGTGGTCCACGTTCTCGTGCGACCGACCTCGGAACACCGCCTGAGCGGCGTCGCGGAGTCGTCCGGTCACCGCGTTCGCCCGCTGATCGGCGATCTCGAGCGACCCGGTCTCGGCATCGACGACTCAGCACTGTCCGCTCTGACAGCGGTCGACCACGTGATCCATCTCGGCGCGATCTACGACCTGACCGCCGGCGAGGAACAGGAATCGACCAACGTGCGGGGAACGGCCGCTGTCGCCGAACTCGCTCGGTCACTCGACGCCACCCTGCACCACGTGTCGTCCATCGCGGTCGCGGGCGACTTCCGGGGCACGTTCACCGAGGACGACTTCGACCGCGGACAAGGCTTTCCGACGCCGTATCACCGCACGAAATTCGAGGCGGAGAAAGTCGTCCGGGAGACGCCAGGCCTGACGTGGCGGGTCTATCGGCCGGCTGCGGTCGTCGGCGATTCGAGGACGGGCGAGATCGACAAGATCGACGGCCCGTACTACCTGTTCCGGCTGATCTCGCTGCTGGCCGAGCTACCGTCGCTGCTCCCGATGACGGTGCCGGCTCTGGGCGCGACCAACATCGTCCCCGTCGACTACGTCGCCGATGCGCTCGTCGCCCTGCTGCATACATCGGGTCTCGACGGTCGCGCCTTCCACCTGGTCAATCCCCGCCCGCAGCCGATGCGCGAGGTCTATTCGGCCCTGGCCGACGCCGCCGGCGCTCCTCGTGCCGTCGGCAGCATTCCCGGTGCCGTCGTCACGCCGTTGTTGCGCTCGACCAACAAGCACGTTGCGGCGGCACGGGATTCGGTATTCGAGAACTACGACATCCCCCCTGTCATGGCGGAGCATCTGACGTTGCCGACGCGGTTCGACGCCACCCGGACACGGAGAGCCCTGTCGGATGCACTGGGCGAGAACATGATCGAGGTTCCAGTTCTACGGGACTACGCGCCCGCCCTCTGGTCGTACTGGCGCGCGAATCTCGACCCCTATCGCGCTCGTCGTGACGATCCCGCGGGACCGCTGGTGGGGCGTCACGTCGTCATCACCGGCGGATCGTCGGGCATCGGCAAGGCGTCGGCATTCGCGGCGGCCCGCAAGGGCGCACGGGTCATCCTCATCGCCCGCGACGGCGACAAGTTGACGACGGTGGTGGACGAGATCCGCGCCACGGGTGCGGAAGCGCACGGCTACGTCTGCGACATCACCGACGACGCGTCGGTGGCAGAGACGGTGCCCGCCATCCTGGCCGACCACGACCACGTCGACATGCTCGTCAACAACGCGGGCAGATCGATCCGGCGCTCACTCACCCTGTCGACCGACCGTCTGCACGATTTCGAGCGGACCATGGCTGTCAACTACTTCGGGGCACTCCGCCTGATTCTCGCGCTGCTCCCCCACATGCGCGAGCGGAAGTACGGCCACATCGTCAACATCAGCAGCGCCTCGGTGCAGAGCCACCCGCCGCGCTTCGCCGCGTACGTGGCGAGCAAATCGGCGCTCGACGCCTTCACCTCGGTCGCCGCGTCGGAGACCCTGGCGGACGGTGTCTCGTTCACCACCGTGCACATGCCCCTCGTGGACACCCCGATGATCGCCCCCACCGGCAACAAGAACGTCAACAAGGTCGAGACGCCGGAGAAGGCCGCCGCGATGGTGATGCGGGCACTGATCGAGAAGCCCAAGCGCATCGACGTTCCCACCGGAACCGCCGCGGAGTGGGGCAACCTGCTGATGCCTCGCTCGAAGGACCGCGTGCTGGCGTCGTACTACAAGGCGTATCCGGACAGTGCCGCCGCCAAGGGAATCACCGACACCAGCTCGTGGTCGTCCGGTCCCCGTGCACCGAAGAAGAACCGACGCGAGTTCCGGATGCCCCGGGTCGTGCGGCGGGCCGGACGATGGGTTCCCGGCGCCCACTGGTGATGTCACAGATGCCGGCTCTCTCTCGTCCTACTCTCGAACGGGTTCCACCGAGGACTCGCACGAGGGAAGGATGACGCCATGCGGATCGCAGTGGCAGGCGGAACGGGCGCAGCGGGGCGGCACGTGGTGGAGCAGGTGCGGGCGCGAGGACACACTCCCGTGGTACTCGCGAGATCGGCCGGAATCGATCTCGTGCGGCCGACGCCGGAGCTCGACCGGGCACTGACGGACGTCGACGCGGTGATCGACGCCGCGAACGTCACGACGATGTCGGCGCGCGCGTCCGAGAAGTTCTTCGGCGCCGTCACGTCGACGTTGCTGGCCGCCGGTGAGCGCGCGGGAATCCGTCACCACGTGGCGTTGTCCATCGTGGGGTGCGATCGTGTCGACTACGGCTACTACGCCGGTAAACGTCTGCAGGAGAAGCTCGTACGCGAGTCGACGCTGCCATGGACGATCCTCCGTGCGACGCAGTTCCACGAGTTCACCGATCAGGCTCTCGCGATGACTTCGGGTCCGGTCGCGATGGTCCCGACGATGCGGAGTCAGCCGGTCAGCACCGCCGAGGTCGCCGCCCACATCGTCGACCTGGCGGTGGGGACACCGCTCACCTCGGTCGTGGAGTACGCCGGTCCGCGCCCGGAGTACCAACCCGATCTTGCCCGGAGGCTGCTGCGCGCGCGTGGATCGAAGCGTCTCGTCCTCCCCCTGCGGCTGCCGGGCGCCGGGGGTCGCGGCATGGCGAACGGTGGGCTCCTTCCCGGTCCGGACGCTGCGCACGGTGACGAGACGTTCGATCAGTGGCTCGCGCGCGTGGGTGCCTCGACCCGGTGAGTGTCACCGACGACTTCGTCCGCGTCCGCCCACGGCTGGTCCGCATCGCCTACGCCGTCCTCGGTTCGCACGCCGACGCCGAGGACGTCGTGTCCGACTGCTGGCCGAAACTGGTCGCGGCCGATGCGACGTCACCCGTTCTCGACGTCGAGGCGTGGGCCGTGGTCGCTGTCTCGCGCGCAGCACTGGACGTGCTGCGGTCGGCCCGCGTGCGACGAGAGACGTACGTGGGACCGTGGTTGCCCGAGCCGTTGGTCGGACCGGCCGACTCGCCGCCCGACCGGGTGACGCTCGACGAGAGCGTGCGCTTCGCGCTCATGGTGGTGCTCGAGACGCTGTCCCCGGCCGAACGCACGACATGGGTCCTGCACGACGTGTTCGACGTCCCGTTCGACGAGATCGCGCGGATCGTGGGCCGCACTCCGAATGCCGTGCGGCAGCTCGCGTCTCGTGCACGACGGCACGTGACGGAGGGGGCTCCACGTTTCGCGGTGTCGCCCGAACTGCATGCCGGCGCCGTGCGTGACTTCACCCGTGCCGCCGGTACGGGAGTGCTCGCCGATCTGCTGACGACGTTGGACCCCGACGTCGTTCTCGTCAGCGACGGGGGCGGAGTCGTCTCGGCGGCACGGCGTCCCGTGATCGGCGCCGACCACGTCGCGAGATTCCTCCTCGGCATCGCGGCGAAGGCGGGAGACGGTCTGCGGGTGCGTCCGTGCCGTGTGAACGGCAGAACGGGACTCGCCCTCGTGGCGGGCGACGGGTTGGTCGGCGTCGTCTCGTTCGAGGTGTCGTCGACGGGCCTGGTGTCGCGGATCGACATGATCCGGTCACCAGCCAAGCTCGCGCTCGTCGACCCCTCGGTCTGGCAGGACCGACCCGACAGCTAGCGGCCGATCGAGTCGAGGGACGCGAGCGTGCGCACCACCGCGCTCGCCGCCTCGACACCCTTCTTCTCGAGGTGCTCCGCGAAGAAGCTCGTGTGGTCGGCATGCTCGTGGAAGTGGTGCGGGGTCAGCACCACCGAGAACACGGGCACATCGGTGTCGAGCTGCACCCGCATGAGTCCGTCGATGACGGCCGTCTCGACGAAGTCGTGCCGGTAGATACCGCCGTCCACCACCAGCGCCGCCGCGACGACGGCCGAGTACCGGCCCGTGAGCGCGAGTCGCTTGGCGTGCAGGGGGATCTCGAACGCACCGGGCACCTCGAAGGTGTCCACGTCACGCCCGAACTCCCGCACGAAACCCTGGCGCACCCGGTCCACCAGTTCGCGATGCCAGGTGGCCTGGACGAAGGCCACCGAGGGAGTCGCGTCCGTCGTCATCGAACGGGCGCCAGCACGGTCAGCACCGGCGCCGCGGTGACGATCGAACCGAGTTCACTGCGACCCTCGGGCGTCGCCCGGAACGCGCGGTAGGCGGCGTCGGCCTCGACGCTGGCCCAGCTCTCGACGATGACGACGTGCGCCGGATCCTTCACGTCCGCCGTCACCTCGACACCGAGGCATCCCTCGAACGCGCGGGTGGCGACGAGGGTCTCGTCGATGATGCGGTGCGACTCCTCGAGGCGGGCGGGATCGAGACGCAGTTCGAGCAGAGCGGTGATGGCCACGGGACGTCCGTTCGGTCGGGGATCGCTGTCGATGCCAGTTCACCACGCGTGTGGTCAGCCCCAGTTGGCGGCATCCGTCAGGCAGAACGGATGGCCGGCCGGATCGAGGAGAACGCGCCACGTCTCGCCCGGCTGCGGCTCGGCGAGCGTCGCCCCCAGCTCGATCGCACGGGCCTCGGCCACCGGCATGTCCTCGACCGCGATGTCGAAGTGGAACTGCTTGCTCCCGTCGGGGTTCGGCCAGGCGGGTGGCCGATAGCCGTCCACGCGGCCGAAGCCCAGCGCCGGGCCCCCGTTCGCGGGAGAGAGCATGGCGTAGTTCTCGCCGTCACCCATCGTCTGGGTCAGACCGAGGAACGCCGCCCAGAATTCGGCCACCGGAGGAACCTCGGCACAGTCCAGGGTCGTCATCGCCAGTCGCGTCGTCGTCATGACCTCAGCCTCCCTCACGATCGGCACCGTGACGTGAACAAACGCGCCAGCCCGAGCGGTACGGTTCGCTCCGTGACGGAGGATCCGTTGACCCGAGCAGGCCGACGCGCGCAGTCGGCGATCCTGCACCCCGCGCGTGCGGAGGGTCGGATCACCGTCGGCCGCTCCCGCCCTCCCGACGACCTCTCGACCCTCGTCGACTACTTCTGGTGGGTGGAGTGGCACTGCCCCGAACCGCACGTGCAGGAGGTCGTCCCGCGCCCGGTGGTCCATCTGACGGCGGAATCTCGGGACGGCGCTCCGCGGCTGCTGGTGCACGGCGTGATGCGACGTCGCTTCCAGCGCACCCTCGTCGGCGACGGGCGCACGGTCGCCGCAGCGTTCCGTCCCGCAGGTTTCCGCCCCGTTCTCGGCCGGCCCGTGAGCTCGATGACCGATCGGGTCGGGACCGTCGCGGACGTGCTGGGCACCGACGATCGCCGACTCGCCGGTCTCCTCCTCGACCCGGACGCGGACGTCACCACGTGTGTGGACCGACTGTCCTCGTGGCTGATCGAGCGGACCGCGACGGCCGACCCCGTGGCCGCCGACATCGCGGACCTCGTGGAGCTGGCCGAGACGGACACGACGGTCATCCGGGCGCAGCAGCTCGCGGATCGCGCGGGAGTGAGCCTGCGGACGCTGCAGAGACAGTTCGCCGACCATGTCGGCGTCGGGCCCAAGTGGGTGGTGCAGCGGTGCCGACTCCTGGACGTGGCGGGTGCCGCGCACACCGACGGCACGGTGGACTGGGCGGCGCTCGCCGCCGACCTCGGATACGCGGATCAGAGCCATCTGATCCGGGCGTTCACCGCCCTGGTGGGTAGTCCCCCCGCGCGCTACCGAGCGGACACCTGACTCACCCGTCCCGCGTGTGCGCCTCCCGCGCCTCGTCGACGAGGCGGTGGATACGGCGTGCGACCTCGTCCAGCTGATCGACGATGTCGCGCCGAAGTTGGTCCACCGCATCCTGATCCAGCGGCACCGCGGGCGCACGATCGGGGTCACCGATCTCGATGAGCAACTCGATGTTGGTGCGCAAGGCGGTGAGCGGCGCCAGCAGCTCGGTACCCGCGTCGACGATGAGGTGGTTCTGTGCGAGCCGCGAGCGTTGCAGGGCCGCCAGCATGTCGTTGAACCGATCGGCGAGATGCGCCAGCTCGTCGTCACCCACCACGGCCACCGGACTGAGGTCGCCGGTCTCGGTGATCCGCCGCGTGGCGCGGGTGAGTCGGCCGACCGGGCGCAGGCCCGTCCGCGCCACCAGATACCCCGACAGCCCTGCCAGCACCACCAGTGCGCCGCCCACCGTGACGAAGATGAGGAGCAGTCCACTCATCACCCCGTCGAGCGACCGGTAGGACTCTCCGACCAGCACCGTCGACCCGCTCGGCGCCTTCTCGATGGCCACCGCGTAGCCGTTCAGGTCGGTGACGACGCGGTCCGACTCCCCCGCGACCACCGACGCGACCACCGGTTCCAGCACGCCGTCGGGAGAGGCGAACGGAGTGAAACTTCCGGACGCGGAGTACACGTCACCGTCCTCGCTGACGATGCCCACCTGCAGATAGCGTCCCGCGCGAGGTCCGGCAGCGAAACCGAAGGCCGCGGGCGAGAGTCCGGAGGAGTCACTGGCGATCAACTTGTCGGCGTCCCGGCCCACCCGATCGGCGAGCTGCGCACGCAGAGCGTCCTCGGTGACCATGTAGATCACGAAGGAGCAGATCGCGACGGCCAGCGCCGCCACGCTCACCGTGAGAAGTCGGATGCGACTCCGCAGCGACAGCGTCGCCGCGCGGGGCCGGGTGACGGTCATGACACGACGGTAACCGGCGGATCGTTCGGCGGCTGTGCGGTCCTATCGACCGCGTGCGAACCGGTCCCGCACGGCTCGGCCCCAGATCGGGAGGAAGCCGACGGTCATGTAGGCCAACGGTCCCACCGTCCCGCCCCACTTGACGATGCTGAGCGCACTCGACACGGTCGCGGTCGTGTCGGTGATGCGGCGGGTGTCGCGGTGGAGGTAGAGGTTGACGACGTTCTCGGTGATGTCCGCGGTGGCCGCGACGGCCGGGGCGGCGACGAGCACCGCGCGCAACGACCGCGACATGGGAACCAGCTCGGCGAGCCGCACGGCGCCCAGCCGCAGCGCCGCCGCGTAGAGCACCGGGTGGTGGAAGTTGGCGTGGTATCCGTTGGTCAGCTCCCGCGCGGCGCGTGGACTCATCCCGTCGACGACCGACCGGTAGCGCGCACCCGACGGACACACCTGCAGTTGCGCGTAGGCGGCCCCGCCCTGGCCGGTGACCCTGATGAGGCTGAGCTCGGACACGGCGTACATCAGGGCCCGAGCAGCGAGTTCGCCGTCGGTCCGGGTCACGGTGAACTGCTGGGTGGGTGCCGTCATGCGCCGACGGTAACGACTGTGGTCGCCAGGGACGGCGAGGACGTCGTCGGTTCTGGACGCCTCACAGGGCGCGGGGAGTTTCCTGGTGCTCGGCGAGGAACGGGCCGACCGCGGCGTCGAACTCGGCGAACCGATCCCGATGCACACTGTGGCCGCTGTCCACGGCGACGACCCGGCTGCGCGGCACCAGCGCCGTCATCGCCTCGAGGCGCGCGCGGTCGACCATGCCGGTGGGACCACCCACGACCAACAGCACATCACTCTCCATGTGCGTAAGCGCCTCCCACCACAGCGGATCGGGGGCGCGGAACTGGGTGAGCGCGGACGAGGTCATCGACCGATCGAAGGCCAGCACGGCGCGGGGGTGTCGGATCACGCTGGTCGTGGCGTGCAACAGTTCGCGCGCGGACGGGAACTTCGTCGTGATCGACGGGGTCTCGTCACCAGGACGGATGGGGAGTGGGGCCTCCTCGACCACGAGCTTGCGCACCGTCGTCGGACGGCGTTGGGCGACGAGCGTCGCGGCGTGGCCTCCCAGGGAGTGGCCGACGAGGTCGACGCGAGTCAGCGAGAGATGATCCAGGAGCGCCTCGAGGTCGTCGCCGAACTCACCGAACAGGTAACTCCGTGCGCGTCCGCTGCGGCCGTGCCCGCGGAGGTCGGGGACGACGACACGGCGGCCCCGCCGAACCAGCGTGCGCGCGAACGTGTCCCAGGTGTGGCCGTCGCCGCCCATGCCGTGCACCAGCACGACGGGCGACCCCAGCACGTCGGCACCACCGGAATCTCGATAGTGCAGCCGCACGCCCTC
Organism: Rhodococcus sp. MEB041; assembly: GCF_030208955.1. Classification (NCBI taxonomy): domain Bacteria; kingdom Bacillati; phylum Actinomycetota; class Actinomycetes; order Mycobacteriales; family Nocardiaceae; genus Rhodococcus; species Rhodococcus sp. MEB041. Next base: position 731,962 of record NZ_JARVSZ010000005.1, on the reverse strand, counting down.
GGCGTCCACCACGCCGTCCGTCATGATCATCGAGCCATCCTCCCAGAGGCGCCGACCCTCACTCGTGGAGCATGGGCACCGATGTCTGCTCCTCTCGCCCGAGCAGCACACCGCGCGTGAGCGCGGAGGTGCCGAACCGGCGCTGCACTCCGTCGAGCGCCTCGTCCAGGGCCGTCCGGTCGATGGTCGGATGCTCGTCCTCCGGCGTCTCGAACGGCAGCTCGAGCTGCATCGCGGCGCCGTCCTCGAGATTCGACACCGCCACGCCGACAAGGGTGAGGCCCTGCATCGTGATGGTCGACATCGATGCGCCCAGCAGCGATCGGGCCGCGGTGAGCACGACGTGGGTGTCGGCCGTCGCGCGGCTCAGCGTCGTGGATCGCGTCGCTCGCGTGAAGTCGTCGAAACGCAGGCGCAGCGTGATCGTGCGACCTGCCCGGTGACCCTTCCGCATGCGGTGAGTGACACGGTCGACCAGTCCGACGAGGGCTGCGTCGATGTCCGCCGGGGTCTTGTGACGACGCCCCAGAGCATGTTGGGCGCCCACCGACCGCCGGCTCCTGCCGGTGCTCACCCGGCGCGCGTCGACACCGTTCGACAGGGCGTGCAGGTGCCGACCGGCGGCCGATCCGAGGACGGCGGCCAGCGCGCCCTCGCGGTGCGCGGCGAGGTCACCGATGGTGCGGATGCCCTGCGCGTGCAGCTTGTCGGCGGTGATCCTGCCGACGCCCCACATGCGCTCCACCGGAAGCGGATGCAGGAACTCGAGCTCACGATCCGGCGGAACCTCCAGCAGGCCGTCGGGCTTGGCGACGGCACTGGCGATCTTGGCGAGGAACTTGGTACGCGCCACCCCGACGGTGATGGGGAGACCGACGTCCTCCGCCACCGTGCGACGCAGGTCCCGAGCGATGTCCGACGGCGATCCGGACAGCCGCGCCAACCCGGTGACGTCGAGGAAGGCCTCGTCGATGGAGATGCCCTCGACCAGCGGGGTGACGTTCTCGAACACCTCGAAGACGTCCTTGCTCGCCTGCGAGTAGGCGGCCATCCGGGGCGGCACCACCACCGCCTGCGGGCACAGAGCGCGCGCCTGCCGGCCACCCATGGCCGTCTTCACGCCGAAGGCCTTGGCCTCGTAGCTCGCCGCCAGAACCACACCACCGCCGACGATGACGGGTCGCCCGCGCAGCGACGGGTCGTCCCGCTGCTCCACCGAGGAGTAGAAGGAGTCGAGGTCCGCATGCAGGATCGTGGCCTCGCCCGTGCGTTCCCGTGCGCGTTCCGCCGTCATTCGTAGATCCCTTCCACGAACCATCGTCCACCGTCGTGCAGGACCAGCAGGGCACGGGTGTCCTCCAGCAGCACCTGCGCCCGTGCCACCTGGCGGGCCGTGGAGGTGGCGCCGAGATCCCACCACCGCTCGTCCGCCGCCCACGGTCCCGCCCAGCCGTGCAGCACCCAGCTCCGCGATCCCCAGTCGACCCGGCCGGGCACGCGATCGAACATGCCGCGCTCGGTGACCTGCACCGCCACTCCCGACTCGTCGGTCACGGCGATCTCCGGACGCGTCGGCATCAGCGCCGAGGGCGACGGGGACGGCAACCGGCCGGGCCACGGAGCGGAGGGATCAGCATCGGGCACCGGCTCGTCGCCCCACGGCAGCATCGTCACGCGCTCACCCGGCCCCCGACCACCGCTGAGCACACCCACCTGGACGGCGTCGCCGCCCAGCAGACCCTGCACCCGCACCAGGGCACGGCGGGCCCGCTCGTCCTCGTCGCCGACTCCGCCCCACAGTCCCAGCTGCAGCGCACCCGCCGACACCACCTCCACCGGCTCGAGACGCAGCAGGACGATGCCGGCGGTCGGCTTGTTCTCACTGCGGCCGGTGAGCCAGCCGTCGAGCTGCCATCGCACGCGATCCGCGGTGCCCTCGGGAGTGAGCGGTTCCGCGCATCGCCACGTGCGGGAGAGGTGTTCACCGTTGGCCGTGGTGGCCTGCACCAGCAACCGGGTGCAGGCCACGGCCGCGGCCGACAGCGTCACGTGCAGTCTCTCGGCCAGGGCGCGACCCGCGAACGCCGCCGCGTCGACGCGAGCGATCGGAGGGTCGCAGCGGTACTCGACCTCGAGATCGGGAGGAAGCACGCGCGCCGAGGGCGGCCGCTCCGGCTCACCTCGCGCGCTGCGGTGCGCGAGGACCGCGTCGGTGCCGAAGCGGGAGGCCACGTCCACCGGTGACAGTGCCCCGAAGTCCCCCACCGTGCGCAGACCCAGCCGCACCAGCAGATCCACCAGCTCCGCCCGGTCCGGCGCCGCGAGAGACGGTTCCGCCGACAGCTCGGCCACCGGGAGCGGAGCCAGGAACTGCGCGCCGCTCCCCCGCGGCACGATCGCGCCGTGCCGAGCCGCGACGACGGCCGTCGACACCTCGTCGGCGATCCCCACCTGACACTCGACACCGACCGCCGCGACGGTGTCCACCAGTCGCTCCGCCGCGGCCTCCTCCGAACCGAAGTACCGCGCCGCACCGCGCGCCGACAGCAGCAACAGGCCGGGCCGCAGCACCTCGATACCGGGCACCACCTCGTCCACCGCCGAGGCGACCGGCTCGAACAGTCGCGCGTCACGATCCGGATCCGCCCGCGCCACATACAGTTCCGGACAGCGGGCCTGCGACTCACGGCGTCGGCCGCCGCGACGGACCCCCTCGGCGCGTGCCGTCGCGGAGCAGGCGACGACACGATTGGCGGAGACCACCGCCACCGGCGACGAGGCCGGGATCTCCGCCGCGGCGGCAGCGGCCACGGCCGGCCAGTCGGGGCACCACAGAGCCAGCACCCGGCTCCGGCGGTCGGTGCTCACGACGGCAGCGCTTCCAGCACCGGATCCTGATGCGACACGGCGGAGTCGGCCGATCCCCACTCGACCCCGTCGCCCGTGGACGTCAGGGTCAACCGGCCGGTCCGCGGCCGGACGGCACGGCCCTGCACCTCGACGCCCAGATGCACGGCGCGCACCCGGCCGTGACCCGTACGGGCCCCCGAGCCGAGCCCGCCGTACCCGCGGATGCGGGCGTCCAACCGGAGCTCGGCGCCGTCCCAGCGTCCGTCGGTGACGATCAGCGTGGCGCCCTTGTTGCGCGCCCGAGCGACCACCGCCCGCGCTCGCGACGGCGGCACCGACATGCCGCCCAGCCCCAGCACCACCAGATCGATGCCGTCGAGCAGCACGGCGGCGACCTCCACCGGGTCCGGCCCGGGATCCGGGACCAGCGCCACCCGCTGCAGATGCGCCCCCATCTCCGACGCCGCCAACAGTCCCAGCCGCGGCAAACCGATGACGGCGGCGTGCCGTCCCGATCCGGTGACCGACGCCAGGATCCCGAGGAGCAACGATCCGGCGCCGGACACCGAGACCACCGTGCCGCGGGCCAACCCACCCTCGGGGAGCAGCGCCGACAACGCCTCCGGGACCGGGAGAACCGGGCGGACCCGGGCCGGCGCAGGATCCGGGGCAGGCGCGGTGGCCGTGAGGGTGACCGGTGCGGCAGGAGCGGGGGCATCGGCCACACGCGCAGGTGAGGACCGGATACGACGCCGCAGGAACTCGATCCGCTCGGTGCGGGACAGCCCTTCGAGGCCTTCGAGATCAACGGAAACAGGCATACTCACTCCCCGGTCGGGACGGTCGAGACTGCGTTGGAGACCCGGGGGAAGACCGAGAATTCGAACATACTTTCGAACGCTCACACCAGTAAAGCCGCTGCCCGTTCGAACGTCAAGACGCCCGGAAACGTCCTGGTGACAGCCCTGCCCGGCACTCGATCGGCTCGTCCGATAACCTCGAACACCGTGACTGATCACCAGCAGCCCAGCGGAGCGGTGGCCGGCTCGGGGCGCACGCGACCGGTCATCGGACCCGACTACCTCCTCGCCGGTCGCTACCGACTCGACTCCAAGCTCGGCGGCGGCGGAATGGGCGCGGTGTGGCTCGCGAGCGACACGTTGCTCAGCCGCAAGGTGGCCGTCAAACAGGCCACCTCGACCGTGGACCTCACTCCCGAGGCCGCCCGCGAGATCCGCGAACGCGCCATGCGCGAGGGGCGGATGGCGGCCCAGCTGAACAACCCGCACGCCATCGCCATGCACGACGTCGCACTCGACAGCGGCGAGCCCTGGCTCATCATGGAGTACCTCCCCGCCCGCAGCCTCGCGATGGCCCTCAACATCGCCGAGTCGCTGCCCCCGGACGAGGTCATCCAGATCGGCGCCCAGATCGCCGACGCCCTCACCGCCGCCCACGCCGCCGGCATCGTGCACCGCGACATCAAGCCGGGCAACATCCTGGTCGCCGATCGCGGCAGCGCGCTGGGCATGGTCAAGATCAGCGACTTCGGCATCTCGCGCGCCAAGACGGACACGCACGAGGAGAACAGCGCCGTCATCACCGGCACACCCGCGTACTTCGCACCCGAGGTGGCGCGCGGCGCGGACCCCACCGAGGCCAGCGACGTCTTCTCGCTCGGCGCCACGCTGTACACCGCGACCGAGGGACAACCACCCTTCGGCATCGACGCCGACTCCATCGCCCTGCTGCACCGCGTCGCCGGGGGGCGCATCATCCCACCGCGCAAGAGCGGACCGATGACGGCCACGTTGCTGCACATGCTCGAACCCGACCCCGCGCGCCGCCCCACCATGGCCGAGGTCCGCACCCGCTTCGTCACCCTCGCCGTGGGCAAGAACGGCAACGCCGGATCGGTGATCAACCACCCGCTGCGCGCGGCCGACGGTCAGGTCCCGTTCTGGGCGCTGCGCGGCTCCCGAGTCCCGGGCACCTCCCGGCGAGGCGAACGCATCCACGGCCGCACCATGACGGGGCTCCCGGCAGCGGACACCGCCACCCCTCTGGATCGGGTTCCGCGTCCGACGGCGGCGTCCACCACGCCGGCACCCGGGCCGGCTCCGCGCCCGACGTACTCCCCGCCCGCGTTCGAGACGAAGGAACCCAAGTCCTTCAGCGCCCCCGCCGGGCTGCCGCTCTACCTCGCGATCGGCGGCGCGGTGCTGCTCCTGCTCATCGTCCTGCTCCTGGTGCTCTGACCCGCTCCCGACCCGGCGAGAGATCGAGGTGGGTCAGGGGACGTCGACGGTCGCGACGAGCCCCCGGTGATCCGATCCCACGATGTCGACGGGCTCGAGGGAGCGCACCTGCGCGTCCCGCACCACCACATGGTCGATCCCGACCACCGGTGGGTACCACTTGTCCATCGGGTAGGTCGGGATGACCCCGGCACCGACAGCGTCCGCCGCGTCCACGTATCCGCCGGTGAGCAGATCGCGGAACCGCTTGTGCGCGTGCGTGGAATTGAAGTCACCGCCGACGATCACCGCTCCCGGCGACGCCTGCGCCAACTCGTCACCGAGCATGTCGAGCTCCGACGCCCACACCGGGGTGGGTGTCGGCCAGGGCGGCACCGGATGCACCGCGTAGACCCGGAGCGGCTGCGCCGCACCGACATCGAGATCTGCCGTCACGCTCGCGAGCAGGTAACCGGGCAGTTCCCGGCCGTTCGACAGCGGGAACCGGCTGTAGATCGCGGCGCCCGCGCCGCCCTGATACGGCGCCACGAACCGGTAGGGCAACGCGGCGGACAGCCCGGCCGCGTCGAACGCCCCCACCGACTCCTCGGTGAGCTCCTGCACGGTCAGGACGTCGATGCGGCGCTCCCGCACCGACGCCACCAGTGCCTGTGGATCCGCCTCTCCCAGTTTGACGTTCGCCTGCATCACGCGCAGCGGCTCACCGGGGGCGGCATCGGCGACTCCCGCGGCGCCCGGTACGTACAACGGCACCACGACCACTGCGGCCGACCCCAGGAGAACGGCCGACGCCGCGGCGATCCACCACCGCCGCGCGAGCAGGCACACCAGGATTCCGACGACGGTCACGCACAACAGGATCGGCGCCGCGGAAGCGGGACCCACGACCACCATGCTGCGGGTCTCGAGCATCGACGAGACGACGGCCACCAGACCCGCGGCGAGCCCACCGAGGCCGACGACGACGGCCGCGACCGCACGGGCCCTCATTCGATGCGCCGTCGGTGTGCCCAGCGGGTGAGGGCGTTCCTGTTGGACTGCTGCGTCTTCCGCAGCACGTTCGAGGCATGGGTCTCGACGGTCTTGATCGAGATGAAGAGCGTCTCGGCGATCTCGCGGTAGGTGTAGCCACGGGCGAGCAGACGCAGCACCTCCATCTCGCGCGGCGTCAGGGAGTCGAGCTCCGGATCGAGCGGCGGTTCCGGTGCCGCGGAGCGACCGGTGAACGAGTCGAGGACGAACCCCGCCAACCGCGGTCCGAACACGGCGTCACCGCCCGCGACGCGGCGCACCGCGTCGGCGAGATCGGACCCCGAGATGGTCTTGGTGACGTAACCCCGAGCACCGGCGCGGATCACGGCGATGACGTCCTCGGCGGCGTCGGACACGCTGAGCGCCAGGCACACCGGGCCCTCCGCGATGGACTGCAGAACGGCGACCCCACCGCCGTCAGGCATGTGCACGTCGAGCAGGACGACGTCGGGACGGATCTCGTCGATACCGCGGACCGCGTCCGCGACGCCCCCGGCCTCACCGACCACCTCGATGTCGGTCTCGCGCCCCAGTTCCGCGCGCACCCCCGACCGGAACACTCCGTGATCGTCGACCAGGAAGACTCGCAGGGTCACGCGGACCGTTCCTCTCTCGCGGTGTCGGGCACGGAGTCCGCGTGCCCGGTGGTACCCGTGCCGCGCACCCGCGGCACACAGATGTGGATCTCGGAACCCTGCCCGGGTGCGGACCGCACCCGCACAGAGCCGCCGCGGCGTTCGATGCGTGCCCGCACACTGCGCGCCAGGCCCTGGCGATCCTGCGGCACGCTGTCCGGATCGAATCCGCACCCGCGGTCGCGGACGAAGACCTCGACGGTGTCGCAGCCCGCCTCGGCGTACAGGTCGACGGAGGTCACCCCGGAGTGCTTGGCGGCGTTGACGAGTGCCTCGCGCGTGGCTCCGAGCAGAGCGGTGGCGACCTCACGGTTCAACCCCGAACTCTCGACCGGCTCGTCCAGGGCCACGTCGCCCACGGTCACGGGATCCACGGTCACACCGTAGTGGTCCTCGACCTCACCGGCGATGGTGGCCAACGCGCGGACGAGAGACGCGTGGTCGTCCCGGTCTCCCCCGAACAGCCACTTGCGCAGCTCTCGTTCCTGGCTGCGCGCGAGGCGCATCACCTCGGCGGAGTCGGTGGACTGCTTCTGGATCAGGGCGAGGGTCTGCAGCACGGAGTCGTGCAGGTGCGACGCGATCTCCTCGCGTTCGTCGTTCCGGATGCGTGCCGCGCGCTCGTCACCGAGGGCGCGCCACAACCGCATCCAGAGCGGGACGGTGAGCAGTACCGCCCCGACCAGCGTCACGACGACGGCGAGCAGGGACGACTGCAGCGCCCGCACGTCCACGCGGGCGACGAGCACGACACAGAGCCCGATGATCACGAGCGTGACCCCGGCGACGATGCGCGCCCACCCGAGTACCGACGTGCGTGCGTGCCGAGGCCGGGTGTCCGCCGTCCGGGTCCCGGCCGCGTCGAACTCCCGCCACACCAGCGCGGCGCCGAGCGCGACGACGACGACAGGGGCGATGATCGTGGACGAGCTGCCCGTCAGCCCCGACCCCAGCGCGACGGCGCCGCCGATCCCGAGGGCGATCAGCCCGTACGCGCGACGCTTCTCCGAGCGGTCCGGCCTGCGGACGTCGGTACCCGCGGAGGTGAAGATCCACAGCAGTCCGTAGGCGACAGCACCGGCGCCGGCCGCGGCGCACAGCACCGCGAAGACGACCCGCACCCGGAACACGTCGACGTCCAGGTGATCGGCGACACCGCCCGCGACACCGCCGACGACACGGCCGGCAGCACGGCGACGGAGCGCCGGCGTCGGCAACGGCGGACGGCCGGGGGGCTCCCGCGTGTGCGGAGGCTGTGCGGGCAGGGTGGACACGCCTCGATACTGGCACGGCTCACGGCTCCGCGGTATCGGGGTTCTCCCCCATCTCGGTCGAGTCGCACGAAGCGTGGACACCGGCGAAATCAGGGTTCGCCCCGATGTGCCGGGACGCCTCGGCAGCCCAGGATGTATCCATGACCCACGCCACCGCGTCCGCCCAGCTGTCCGAGATCTGGCGAACCCGACCCGTGCGCCTGCCCGATCAGGGCCCCGGTGCCGGTGTCGCCGCCGGAATCGGGCACCGCTTCCGCGTCGACCCCGTTCTCGTCCGTGTCGCGTTCGTCGTCTCCACCCTGTTCGGTGGATCCGGCCTGGTCCTGTATCTCGCTGCCTGGCTGGTGCTTCCGCGCCGCGGCGATGTCGTGTCGCCGGCGGAGTCGCTGCTCGGCCGCGGCCGCACGTCGGACTCCCACACGACGGCCGTGGTGCTGTCCGTCGCTCTCGTCATCTCGGTCCTCACGGTCGGACCACTCGGAATGGGATCGGGGCTGGTGTCCACGATCGCCATGCTGGGGGCCCTGTACCTGCTGTTCCGTCGGACTCCGAACGCGCCGACACCGGCCGAGCTCGCCGGCGCTCCCCTCTCCGCGCACGATCCGGCTGCACAGCAATGGAACGCCTACTCGACGCTCCCCGACCAGTACGTTCCGGAACCCGCCGCCCACCCCGCGCCCCTCTCGTTGTCGAAGGACGACCCGGACACACCGTCCACTCCGCCGCCGCCGAGCTGGGATCCTCTGGGAGTCGCCCCGTTCGCCTGGGACCTCCCCGAACCGGGTCGGCCCGTTCTCCCGGTCCCCGCACCGACGCGGAAGTCGCACCTGACGTCCACGGTGATCGGCCTCGCCATCATCGCCTCCGCCGTGACCATCGGCATCGGCGCCGCCACGGGCGCCGCCGTCGTGACCGCTCCCCGTGTCGGCGCGGTGGCGCTGACCGTCGTCGGCATCGGACTGATCATCGGCGCGTTCCTGCGGCGCGGCTACGGCTTGCTCGTTCTCGCGGCCCCGCTCGCCGGGTTCGTCCTCGTGTCGTCCCTGGTCGACGTGCAGGACCTGCGCGGTGTCGAGTCGCCGAACATGGGCAACGTGACGATCGCGCCCACGTCGATGGCCGCGCTGGCGCCCGCGTACGAGTCCGGTGTGGGGAACTTCGTCCTCGACCTGCGCGGGCTCGACCTCACCGAGGACCGCACCGTGACCGTGGAGAAGGCCGTCGGCAACACCGAGATTCTGCTGTCACCGACCATGAACGTCGTCACCGACTGCAGTAGCGCCGTCGGCAACGCGAACTGCATCGGCGCCGGCGGGGTCGACGGCGGATCCGACGGGACGGCAGGACCGACCCTGACCATCGAGGCCAGCACTGCGCTGGGAAACCTGGAGGTGCACCGTGACCGATGAGACCGGACACGACACGAGCGGTACCGATCGCCGCGGACCCTCACCGGTCCTGCTGATCGCCGGTGTGGCGGCACTGCTGCTGGCGATCCCGACGCTCGTCGGCGCGGACCCCACCGCGATCGTCGCCGGCGCCGCGTCGGGCTGGACCCTGGTGATCGCCGCGATCGTCGTCGGCGTGGTCCTCGTCCTGGCACCCGTCAGGCGCCGGAAGTCACGCTCGCAGTAGAGCTCTCGCCGTTCGACCGCAGGCGGTCCGCCGCCGGGCTCACTCCCATTCGATGGTGCCCGGCGGCTTGCTCGTCACGTCGAGCACCACCCGGTTCACCTCGCGCACCTCGTTGGTGACCCGGGTGGAGATCCGTTCGAGCACGTCGTACGGCAGCCGGGTCCAGTCCGCGGTCATCGCGTCTTCGCTCGACACCGGACGCAGGACGATGGGATGACCGTAGGTCCGGCCGTCGCCCTGCACACCCACACTGCGGACGTCGGCGAGCAGCACCACGGGACACTGCCAGATCTGGGAGTCCAGACCCGCCATTGTCAGCTCCTCGCGGGCGATGGCGTCGGCGTGGCGCAGCGTCACCAGGCGATCGGGCGTCACGGATCCGATGATGCGGATGGCCAGGCCCGGGCCGGGGAACGGTTGCCGCGCCACGATCTCCTCGGGCAGGCCGAGCTCCCGGCCGACGGCGCGGACCTCGTCCTTGAACAGCAGCCGGAGCGGCTCCACGAGCGAGAACTGCAGATCCTCGGGCAGACCGCCGACGTTGTGATGGCTCTTGATGTTGGCGGTACCGCTGCCGCCGCCGGACTCGACCACGTCCGGGTAGAGCGTGCCCTGGACGAGGAAGTCGATCGACTCCCCGTGCGCCGCACTGTCACCCAGTTCCGCGCTCACCGCACCCTCGAACGATCGGATGAACTCGCGGCCGATGATCTTGCGCTTGGTCTCCGGATCCGAGACGCCGTCGAGCTCGCGCAGGAAGGTGTCCACGGCGTCCACCGTCACCAACCGGGCGCCGGTGGCGGCGACGAAGTCCTGCTGGACCTGCTCGCGCTCTCCCGCTCGCAGCAGTCCGTGATCGACGAACACACACGTCAGGCGGTCACCGATCGCGCGCTGCACCAACGCCGCGGCGACCGCCGAGTCGACACCGCCGGAGAGACCGCAGATGGCCCGGCCGTCGCCCACCTGCTCACGCACCTGCTCGACCAGTGCGTCCGCGATGTTCGCCGCCGTCCACGTCGGCGCGATGCCGGCGATGTCGTGCAGGAAGCGGGACAGCACCTGCTGACCGTGCGGGGAGTGCAGGACCTCCGGGTGATACTGCACCCCGGCGAGGCGTCGTGCCCGGTTCTCGAAGCCGGCGACGGGGGCGCCGGCACTGGTCGCCACGACCTCGAAGCCCTCGGGAGCTTCGGTGACGGCGTCGCCGTGACTCATCCACACGGGCTGCGTCGACGGCAGCCCGTCGTGCAGCGTTCCGCCGGAGACGTCGATGTCGGTGCGCCCGTACTCGCGGGTGCCCGTGTGGGTGACCGTGCCTCCCAGCGCGCCCGCCATTGCCTGGAACCCGTAGCAGATACCGAAGACCGGGACGTCCAGGTCGAACAGCGCCGGATCGAGCTGCGGCGCACCTTCGGCGTAGACGCTCGACGGACCACCGGACAGCACGATCGCCGCGGGCTTCTTCGCCGCGATCTCGTCGACCGTCATCGTGTGCGATACGACCTCGGAGAACACCCGTGCCTCTCGGACGCGCCGCGCGATCAACTGGGCGTACTGCGCGCCGAAGTCGACGACGAGCACGGGATTCGCGTTCTCGAGGGGCGGGACGGGATCCTGCTGCGGGGAGTCGGTCACGCGCACAGTCTAGAGAGCGCGTCCGCCCTCATGCCGCGCCGGTGCTGCCCGCGTGGCTGACGACCCGCGTCGAGGACGGCGGCGTACTCGTCGGCGTCCGGATCTCGACGATGGGCAGCACGAGCGCCGCCGGTGCGTGCGCGGGAACCACCGGGCTGCGGGGCGCGATGGGCTCGATGCGCTCGTACGGCAGTCCCTGCGCGGGCCGAAGGTCCTTCTCCCCCTTGTTCGGCCACAGCGACGCGGCCCGCTCGGCCTGTGCGCTGATGGTCAGCGAGGGATTGACGCCCAGGTTGGCGGACACCGACGAGCCGTCGACGATGCTCAGCGTCGGGTAGTTGTGCACGCGGTGGTACGGGTCGATGACGCCGTTCTCGACGTCCTCGGAGATGACGCAGCCGCCGAGGAAGTGGGCGGTGAGCGGGATGTTGAAGACTTCTCCCCACGTCCCGCCGGCGATCCCGTCGATCTTCTTCGCGATGCGCCGGGTGGCCTCGTTGCCCATCGGGATCCACGTGGGGTTCGGCTCGCCGTGTCCCTGCCGGCTGCTGACGTGGCGACGCCCGAACGGACCACGCTTGGTGAAGGTGGTGATGGAGTTGTCGAGGTTCTGCATCACCAGCGCGATGATGGTGCGCTCGCTCCAGTGCCGCGTGTTCATCATGCGCAGGAACCGGACGGGGTTCTTGACCACCTCGGCGAGGAACTTGAGCCACCGCGGGGTGCGGCCGCCGCCGTCCGTCATGAGCGTCTGCAGCAGGCCCATCGCGTTGGAGCCCTTGCCGTAGCGGCACGGTTCGATGTGCGTGTCCGCACTGGGGTGGAACGACGACGTGATCGCGACACCGCGGGTGAGGTCGATCGACGGGTCGTAGGTCAGCTTGCCCGCGCCGACGATGGACTCCGAGTTGGTGCGCGTCAGGCGCCCGACCGTGGGCGAGAGGTTCGGCAGCGAACCCGTGTCGCGGAACTTGTGCATGAGCTGCTGGGTGCCCCACGTGCCGGCGGCGAGGACGACGTGCCCCGCGGTGTAGGTGGCACGGCCCTTACGCAGGCGGGCACCGGTCCGCTCGGTGGACACGACCCACGAGCCGTCCGGTCGCGGTGTCAGGTCGGTGACGGTGGTCATCGGCACGATGTCCGCGCCGGCCTTCTCCGCGAGGCCGAGGTAGTTCTTGAGCAGCGTGTTCTTGGCGTTGTGGCGGCAGCCCGTCATGCACTCGCCGCACTCGATGCAGCCGGTGCGGTCCGGGCCCATGCCGCCGAAGTACGGATCGGGCACCGTCTTGCCGGGTTCGTCGCCGAAGAACACGCCGACGGGCGTCTGGATGAAGGTGTGGCCGACGCCCATGTCGTCCGCGACGGACTTCATGACGTGGTCCGCCGGGGTCATGTGCGGGTTCTGCACGACACCGAGCATCTTCTGCGCCTGCTCGTAGAACGGCGTCAGCTCGGAGTGCCAGTCGGTGATGTGCGACCACTGCTGGTCCTGGAAGAACGTCCGCGGCGGCTGGTAGAGCGTGTTGGCGTAGTTCAGCGACCCGCCGCCGACACCGGCGCCGGCGAGGATGAGGCAGTCACGCAGCAGGTGGACGCGCTGGATGCCGAAACAGCCCAGCTTCGGCGCCCAGAGGAACTTCTTCAGGTCCCAGCTGGTCGCCGCGAAGTCGTCGTCCTCGAACCGACGCCCGGCCTCGAGAACGCCGACCGAGTACCCCTTCTCGACGAGCCGCAGCGCCGTGACACTGCCACCGAAGCCGGACCCCACGACGAGGACGTCGTAGTGCGGGGTGGCGCTCGTCGTGGTTGCGTCGCTCATCGAGACCTCCTGATAGACCCGGACGTGATCGGCACCACGATACCGTACGTGTGAATCCGGGTGACAGGAACTGGTCGCGACTATCCGCGGATGTTGAGGCCCACCTTCTGGAACTCCTTGAGATCGGAGTAGCCCGACTTGGCCATCGACCGTCGCAGGCCGCCGACCAGGTCCAGCGAACCGAACGGGTCCGTCGACGGACCGGACAGGACGCGGTCCAGCGACGGACGGTCCTCGCCGAACGACACGGGCAGGAACGCACCGCGCGGCATCGACGGGTGCGCCGCTGCCGACGGCCAGTACCAGCCGCGGCCGGGAGCCTCGTCGGCCAGGGCGAGCGGTGCGCCGAGCACAGCGGCGTCCGCACCGCAGGCGATGGCCTTCGCGAGATGACCCGATGTCGAGATCCCGCCGTCGGCGAGCACGTGCACGTACCGGCCGCCGGTCTCGTCCAGGTAGTCACGACGGGCGGCGGCGGCGTCGGCGATCGCGGTGGCCATCGGGACACCGATACCGAGGACCTCGCCCGTGGTGGTGGCACCCTCGGTGGATCCGTAGCCGACGATGACACCCGCGGCGCCGGTCCGCATGAGGTGCAGGGCGGTGCGGTGGTCGCTCACGCCGCCGGCCACGACGGGAACGTCGAGCTCGGCGATGAACGTCTTCATGTTGAGCGGTTCCTCGCTCGGGTGTCCCACGTGCTCCGCGGAGATGATCGTGCCCTGCACGACCAACAGGTCGATGCCCGCGGCCACCAGTGCCGGAGTCAGCGACCGTGCGTTCTGGGGACTGACGCGCACGGCGACCGTGACACCGGCCTCCCGCACCTGCGCGACGGCGGCGGCCAGCAGATCCGGCTGCAGGGGTGCGGCGTGGAGCTTCTGCAGCATCTTCACCGGCGCGTCCGCGTCGACGTCCGATTCCGCGAGCTCGACGAGCTGATCGATCACCGACTCCACGTCGGCGTGGCGGCTCCACAGGCCCTCACCGTTGATGACGCCGAGGCCACCGCGCTTGCCCAGCTCGATCGCGAACGACGGAGACACCAACGCGTCGGTCGGGTGCGCGACGATCGGGATGTCGAAGCGGTAGGCGTCCAGTTGCCATGCCGTCGACACCTCCTTCGACGACCGGGTTCGCCGGGACGGGACGATGTCCACGTCCTCGAGCTCGTACGTCCGTCGAGCCGTGCGGCCCATGCCAATTTCCACCAGGTCGCGCACGCGCGTCCTCTCTCGTAAGCCTCCCGGACCTCGTGGGTCGGGAGGCGCTCGACTCCGGCCGGAATCGAGTCAGCGGGCAGTGTAGTTCGGTGCCTCGACGGTCATCGTGATGTCGTGCGGGTGGCTCTCCTTGAGTCCGGCAGAGGTGATCTGCACGAACTGCGCCTCCTGCAGCTCCTCCACCGAGTTCGACCCCGTGTAGCCCATCGCGGCCCGCAGTCCGCCCGTGAGCTGATGGATGACCTGGGACAGCGGGCCTCGGAACGGCACGCGCCCCTCGATGCCCTCGGGCACCAGCTTGTCCTCGGCCAGCACGTCGTCCTGGAAGTAGCGGTCCTTGGAGAAGGACTTCGTCGCGCCGCGTCCCTGCATGGCGCCCAGCGAACCCATGCCGCGGTAGCTCTTGAACTGCTTGCCGCCCACCAGGATCAGCTCACCGGGCGACTCGGCGGTGCCCGCGAGCAGGGATCCGAGCATTGCGGTGGAGGCGCCGGCGGCGAGAGCCTTGGCGATGTCACCCGAGAACTGCAGTCCGCCGTCGGCGATGACGGGCACACCGGCAGCCTTGCACACCGCGACCGCCTCGAGGATGGCCGTGATCTGCGGGGCACCGACGCCGGCGACGACGCGGGTGGTGCAGATGGAACCGGGACCCACGCCCACCTTGACGGCGTCCGCACCCGCCTCGACCAGGGCGCGCGCTCCCGAGCGGGTGGCGATGTTGCCGCCGACGACCTGGACACGCTCGCCCACCTCGGCCTTGATCTTGCTGACCATCTCGAGGACCTGGGAGTTGTGCCCGTGCGCCGTGTCGACGACGAGCACGTCGCACCCTGCCTCCGCGAGAAGCATCGCGCGGGACCAGGAGTCGTCGCCGACGCCGACGGCGGCACCGACCAGCAGGCGACCGTCGCGGTCCTTGGTGGCGTAGGGGTGCTGCTCGGTCTTGACGAAGTCCTTGACGGTGATCAGACCGGTGAGCCGGCCGTGTCCGTCGACGATGGGCAGCTTCTCGATCTTGTGACGACGCAGCAGCCCCAGCGCGGCGTCGGCCGTGACACCCTCGCGCGCGGTGACCAGCGGAGCCTTGGTCATGACCTCCGCGACGGTGCGGTTCTGGTCGACCTCGAACCGCATGTCGCGGTTGGTGATGATGCCGACCAGTTCGCCGCGCTCGTCGGTGACGGGCAGGCCGGAGATGCGGAACTTGGCGCACAGCGCGTCGACCTCGGCGAGCGTGTCCGACGGCGAGCACGTCACCGGATCCGTGACCATGCCGGCCTCGGACCGCTTGACCACCTCGACCTGCGCCGCCTGATCGGCCGCGGACAGGTTGCGGTGCAGGACGCCCATACCGCCGGCGCGAGCCATGGCGATGGCCATGCGTGCCTCGGTGACGGTGTCCATGGCGCTGGACACCAGGGGGACGCGCAGCCGGATCTCGCGGGTGAGCTGGCTGGACGTGTCCACCTTGCTCGGAATGAGATCCGATGCGGCGGGTATGAGGAGAACGTCGTCGAAGGTGAGGCCCAGCATGGCAACCTTGTTCGGGTCGTCGCCACCGGTGCGGACACGGGTCGCCTCGACGCGGGCGGTCGAGTCCTCTGCGGCGGTCACGGGCCTGTCGGGGGTACTCATACGGATCGGGCCCTCCTGAGCTGCGGTCGATCGATGTGCGAGCCGGGGACTTCCCTCGTCCGCTCGCGGTACATCGTATCGGTCCCCCGCCCGGCGCAGGTCACCCCGTGCGCCGGAGGCCGCCGGACCCCCGCGGAGCCGTGTAGCGCTGGCGCAGACCGGCACTTGCTGCGTACCGTGGACGTGTGCGCGATCAACTGCCTCCAGGTCTGCCGCCGGATCCCTTCGCCGGCGATCCAGCCGACCCCTCGGCCGCCCTCGACGCCATCGAGCCCGGACAGCCCCTCGATCCCCAGGAACGCCTGGCGGTCGAGGAGGATCTCGCGGATCTCGCCGTCTACGAGGCACTGCTCGCCCACCGCGGCGTGCGAGGCCTCGTCGTGTGCTGCGAGGACTGCCAGCAGGACCACTACCACGACTGGGACATGCTGCGCGCGAACCTGCTGCAGCTTCTCGTCGACGGCACGGTGCGTCCCCACGAGCCCGCGTACGACCCGATTCCCGACGCGTACGTCACGT
The DNA here is from genome assembly GCF_030208955.1 of Rhodococcus sp. MEB041. Lineage (NCBI taxonomy): Bacteria > Bacillati > Actinomycetota > Actinomycetes > Mycobacteriales > Nocardiaceae > Rhodococcus > Rhodococcus sp. MEB041. The sequence continues at coordinate 715,441 of NZ_JARVSZ010000005.1, read as the reverse complement.
GGGACTACTGCCGCGGATACGCGGACGCGTCCATGAACGACGCGCTCCAGGGCGACGGGTACGACTCCTAGGGCGTCGGCGCGCGACACCACTTCACGACGAAGGCCCGCAGACAGTGTCTGCGGGCCTTCGTCGTGCACGTGGTCGGTGACTCGAGGTCAGTTGGGCACCACGGACGTGTCCGGAGTGACCGCCGCCGTCGTCGACGGCACGGGCATCGGTGCCCGCAGGATCTCCGGCGGGACGGTGACCGTGGTGGTGGGCGCCTGCGGGAAGAACGGCAGGTTCGTCGGCAGCGGAATCCCCGGCAGTTGGATGTCCGTCGGCAGCTGCGGGATCTCCGTCGGGAGCGGGATTTGCGGGAGCTGCAGGCTCGGATCGACGGGGATCTCCGGGATGACGTCCTGCGGCACGGTCGGCACCGTGGTGACCGGCGTGGTCGGCAACGCCGGCGGCGGAACGGCGGCCGGCGCTGTCAGCTTTGCCAACTCGTCCGACAGGCGCGTCCACCACATCTGCAGCTGGGCACGCTCGTCCTCGTCGCGGATGCTCTCCGTGCGCTGTGCGGCCTCGGCCAGACGAGTCTTGGCCGTCTCCGCGTCACCACGAGCGAGCAGATCCTCGACCTCCTGCAGCGCCGACGTGGTGTCGACCTGCGCGACCGTCGAATCGGCCTGCTGGGTGAAGACGACCTCCTTCACCTTCCACAGGGGATCGCCCGGCATCGCGCTGTACGAGAACGCCGTGACACCACCCGCGAGGAACGCGACGGCGGCCGCGGCACCGGCGACGGGGCGCAGGAAACGCATCCGGCTCCGCGTGCGCTGACGGTGCAGCGCGTCCTCGGCCAGCGCGAGATCGATCGCCGCGGCGACCTGATCGAGATCGGGACTCTCGGGGAGCGGGTCGGCGAGGATGTCGGAACGCCATTCGGCCAGCAGACTGGCCAGGCGATACTCGTCGGAGTCGACGGTCGCGACGGGACCGTCGCTCGCGATCGCATCGATGAGCGCGTCGTCACGGCGCACGGCCATGATGTCGACGGGGCCGGACGACTCGAGGTCGTCGACGGCTCGGGGATCGACGCCACCTGCGCCGGAGGCGTCGGGGCGGCCGGTGGCTCCGTGTCCGGAGGCGCCGTGCCGAGAATCTCCAGCGCTGCCGCGCCACGAGTCCCTAGCCATACTTGTCACCTGCTCCCACTACTTCGTTCTTCAGCTTCGCTATTGCCCGGTGCTGCGCCACACGAACGGCGCCTGCGGTACTACCCACGGCGGCGGCCGTCTCCTCTGCCGACAACCCGACCACCAACCGGAGCACCAGGATCTCGCGGTGCTTCTCCGACAGCGTCGACAGCAGTTCGTTCATGCGGCGTCCTGCCTCCGAATCCAGCGCCCGTTGCTCGGGGCCGTCCTCGATGGACATGACATCCGGTACATCGGCCATCGGTTCGGATTTGTTACGCGACGAGCTGCGATGGGCGTCCGCGACCTTGTGCGATGCGATCCCGTACACGAACGCCATGAAGGGGCGGCCCTGGTCCTCGTAGCGCGGCAGCGCTGTCATGACCGCGAGGCACACCTCCTGGGCGACGTCGTCAGCAGACAGCTGACCCCTCTCACCTGCACCGACGCGCGCCCGGCAGTACCGGACCACGATCGGCCTGATGGTTTCGAGGACGACGGAGAGAGCCCTTCGGTCGCCGCGAGCAGCTGCGGCGACGGCCGAGTCCAGCCCCTCACCCGTGGCAATCATCGTCAGAGTGTTTCCCACCTCACATCGGGCCCGCTCCGGAATCGAGCGCGCTTCCTCCCGGTCCCCGACGGCCCGGTGCGGAACCTCTCAAGGATAGTCGCCGCCCGACGCGGCTCGACCGAACCGTACGGTTCGGTCACGAGAATTGCCCACCGCGTGACCGGATCGCAACCTCGAACCCTCGTCGGACAGCGCCGGCGTCGCGGTCACCGCACGCTTCGGACAGGCAGGCGGAGGCCCACGCGAGCGGGAGCAGGTCGGCGGCGACGGCGTCGTCGCGCACCGCGCGCGCTGCCGTCGCGGCGCCCGCGTGATCACCCCCCACCAGCAGGGCCGCGGCGTGCACCACACGGGACTTGACGAGGTGCCGCGGCGACCGGAACTCCCGTGCCGCCCGAACGGATGCCTCCGCCGCGTCGAGGGCGCGCCGCGCGTCACCCGACGCCATCGCCACCTCCGCCCGGACCCACAGCACGCGGAGAGACACTCGCTGGTGCCCCGGCCGGGTGGCGAGCACCGACTCAGCCCGGGCGAGGAGGACGTCGGCCCGCGCGAGGCGGCGGGGACCGATGGCATCGGCGGCGAGACCGACGAGGGCGTCGACGGCGGCGTCGACGTCGATCGCCCGGCGCGGACCTGTCCCGCGGGAGAAGCCGCTGTCGACGAGCGCCGCGCCGTCACGCACCGCGGCGTCGGTGTGGCGGCCGAGTTGGCGCAGCAGCGACCCCTCGAGGCTCGCGCCCAGGGACCGCACGGCCGGATCGGCGTCGCGCCGCAGCGACCGGGCCCCGGTGAGCGAGGCGGCGTACCACCCGCGGGCCCCGGCGTCGACGGCCTCCGACCACCGTGTCAGGGAGTCCGGACCGGGCACGGGAGGACACGAGGACTGCACGGGAAACAGAATAGTCTTCGGGCGTTATCCAGGAATTTACACACGAAATGTCACGACATTTCCGGGCACAGTGTGTCGGTGTCTTGTCGACGATGTGACAGGGACATTACGAGGACTCCCCTACCGGCTCGACACCAGAGAAAAGTGTCGTCCGAGTTAATTAATGCCTGCTCGGAGTATGCAGATCACCACGATCGAGACTGTTGACGGTGAAACTCGCCCGGCTCTACGGTTGCGACAGATCGTGAACTGCACCAGAAGAATTCACGACCGTGCGTGAGAGTCCTAGGAGTACACAATGCCCCAGCCCAATCACCTTCCCGGACCCAATGCCGATATCTGGGATTGGCAGATGCACGGATCGTGCCGCGGCGAGGACTCGTCGATGTTCTTCCATCCCGATGGTGAACGAGGACGAGCGCGAGCGCAACGCGAGATGAAGGCCAAGGAGATGTGCCGCGCGTGCCCCGTCCTCGCCCAGTGCCGGAGCCACGCGCTCGCCGTGAGCGAGCCGTACGGCATCTGGGGCGGCATGTCCGAGACCGAGCGAGAGGTCTTCGCGCGGCGCAACCGTCGCCGTCTGGCCTCCTGACCCCACGAACGAGCGAGGCCCCACCGGACAGTGTCCGATGGGGCCTCGCTCGTCGAGAGGGTGGTCAGTGGTTGTGGCCGTGACCGTGGCCGCCCTCGTCCTCGACGACCTCGGGCTTGTCGACGACGGTCGACTCGGTCGTGAGGATCATCTTCGCGACGGACGCGGCGTTCACCACGGCCGAGCGAGTGACCTTGACCGGGTCGATGACGCCGTCGGCGACCAGGTCGCCGTACGTCAGCGTGGCGGCGTTGAAGCCGGTGCCGTCGTCCGCGTCGACGAGCTTGCCGACGACGACGGAACCGTCGATACCGGCGTTGCTCGCGATCCAGTACATCGGGGCCCGCAGCGCGAGGCGCACTGCCTCGACGCCGATGGCCTCGTCGCCCGTCAGACCGAGGTGGTCCTTCAGGCCGCGGCTGGCGTGCACGAGTGCGGCGCCTCCACCAGAGACGATGCCTTCCTCGACAGCTGCCTTGGCGGCGTTGACGGCGTCCTCCACGCGGAACTTGCGCTCCTTGAGGTCGGTCTCGGTGGCGGCACCGACCTTGATGACCGCGACTCCGCCGGCCAGCTTCGCCAGACGCTCCTCGAGCTTCTCGCGGTCCCAGTCGGACTCGGTCGCCTCGATCTCGCGACGGAGCTGTCCGACGCGGTCGGCGATGGCCTCCGCGGTGCCCGCACCCTCGACGATGGTGGTCTCGTCCTTGGTGACGACGACGCGGCGTGCGCTGCCGAGCAGGTCGAGGCCCGCATCCTTGAGGCTGAGGCCGATGTCGGAGTTGATGACGGTGGCACCGGTGACGATGGCGAGGTCCTCGAGGAACGCCTTGCGGCGGTCTCCGAAGAACGGCGCCTTCACCGCGACGGCCTTGACCGTCTTGCGGATCGAGTTCACGACGAGCGTGGACAGTGCCTCGCCCTCGATGTCCTCGGCGATGATGAGAACCGGTTTGCCCGACTCCGCGATCTTCTCCAGGAGCGGCAGGAAATCGGGAAGGGACGAGATCTTCTCGCGGTACAGCAGGATCTGCGCGTCCTCGAACACCGCTTCCTGACTGTCCGGATCGGTGACGAAGTACGGCGAGAGGTAGCCCTTGCCGAACTGCACGCCCTCGGTGATGACGAGTTCGGAGACGAGCGAGCTCGACTCCTCGACCGTCACGACACCGTCGGCGCCGACGCGGGTGAGCGCCTCGCCGACCATCTGGCCGATGACCTCGTCGCGGGACGACACGGTGGCGACCTGCGCGATGGACTTCTCGCCCTGCACGGGAACCGCGGCGGCGAGCAGTGCCTCGGACACGTGCTCGACGGCCTTGGTGATGCCGGCGCCGAGCGCGATGGGGTTGGCACCGGCGGCGACGTTCTTGAGCCCCTGCTTGACCAGGGCCTGTGCGAGTACCGTCGCCGTCGTCGTACCGTCACCGGCGACGTCGTTGGTCTTGGTGGCGACGCTCTTGACGAGCTGTGCGCCGAGGTTCTCGAAGGGATCCTCGAGGTCGATCTCACGGGCGATGGACACGCCGTCGTTGGTGACGGTGGGACCACCGAAGGCCTTGGCCAGCACCACGTGCCGGCCGCGGGGCCCGAGGGTGACCTTGACGGCGTCGGCGAGCTTGTCGACGCCCCTCTCGAGGCTGCGTCGTGCGACCTCGTTGAATTCGATTTGCTTGGACATGTGGCCTACCAACTCCTCATCAGTACGGCGTGACGCATTCCGCCCCGGGTCCTCGAGACAAGGACACCGGGGCGGAGGGCGTGGGGCTTACTTGGAGATGACTGCCAGCACGTCGCGTGCGGACAGGATCAGGTACTCCTCGCCGGCGTACTTGATCTCGGTGCCGCCGTACTTGCTGTAGATGACGGTGTCACCCTCTTTGACGTCGACAGGGATGCGATTTCCCTTGTCGGTCACTCGGCCTTCACCCACGGCCACCACGGTGCCCTCCTGGGGCTTCTCCTTGGCGGTGTCGGGGATGACCAGGCCGGAGGCGGTCGTCGTCTCGGCCTCGACGGCCTGGACGAGGATCTTGTCCTCGAGCGGCTTGATGTTCACGCCTGCCACGATGAGCCCTCCACTTTCACGATTGTCGGTCCGGGGCTGGTCCCCGGCACGGATTGTGCTGGTGTTCGTCCTGCTGGGTACTGCTCTGGTTCACGACGCACGATTGCGGTGGCCCGTCGTCGCGGGTGCCGGGTCACTGAACCTGTCGTCGACTAGCACTCTATACACGCGAGTGCCAGCACTCAACCTTCACGAGTGCACATTCTCGTGTCGCGTCGAGGACGCCATCGCCTCGCGGACCAGAGGCGCGACCTCGCGGCCCAGAAGTTCGATGGAGCGCAGCACCGTCTCGTGGGGCAGCGTGCCGACGCTGATGCGTCAGACGGATGCGCTCGGTCCGCGCCGCGATCGCCGCGAGCACGACGGCGGGCGCGGACGCGGCGAAGTCCTCGCGGTGATGCTCACCGACGCCGTACACGTCCAGTCCCACCTCGTCGGCGAGCTGGGCCTCCTCGACCACCTCGCGCAGTCGTCGACCGTGGCCGCGCACCTCCTGGACTCCCTCCTCCGGGTAGGTCTCGGCGAAGGTAGGTGATGCCGATCTCGACGCTCGCAGGCACGGTGACGCGCCCCTTTCTCACTTTCGTGACGTCTCGTCATTGCACTGGTCAGGAAGGGGTTCGGTGTCCCTCCGCGGGTGGAACCGGCGCGAGATGTGCACTATTTCCGGCGGACTTCGGTAACATTCGTATAACGGCAGCGTAGGAACGACCGCCCGAGGAGGTGCATGCACGTGTCGGACACACAGCAGGAGAGTGTGGTCCCCGAACCCACCATCGGGGTCTCGGCAGGGTCCGAGGTGGTGTGCTGCGCCGTCCTCACCACCGCTCCCGACGGTACCGAGACCTTCGACTACCGCACCGTGACCGCCGAGGGCGCCCGCTCCGACATCGGTGACCTGGTCGCCACCTCGCTCGATCTCGCGTCCCACCACCTCGTCGACGACGACACCCGCCCCGCCACGTCGGGCGGACGTATCGCCGTGGCGCATCGCGGCGGCCTCGGGTCGCGGTCCATTCTGTCGGCGACCCGTCGTCATCACGTGACGGACGACCATCTGGTGACCGACACCGACGCTCTGCTGTGCTGGCTCCGGCACACCGGCGAGGTGGCGCGGTACGGCCACGTCCTGCTCGTCGACGTCGGCGCCTCGGGCACCACCACGACGGTGATCGATCAGGTCGACGGCACCGTGCGCGCGGTCCGGCGCACCGACGAGGTCAGCGGAGCCGTCCTCGACGCGCACCTCCTCGCCCTGACCGCCGAGAGGCTGCCCGCGGTCACCACCTCGGATCGCCCGGTGGTCGCGGCACGTCTGCGCACGGCCAAGGAGCAACTGTCCTTCCACGAGTCCGTCACCGTGGATCTGCCCGGAGCCGAGACGCTCACCGTGACTCGCGCCGAGATGGTCGTCGCCATCGCCGCACCGTTGGCTGCGCTGCGCGAGTTGGTTCTCGAGGTGCTCGACGAGGCCGGCCCGACCGCACGCCCCGAGGCGGCCGCCGTGGTCGGCGGCGGCGCCCACGTGCCCGCCGTGGTCGAGACCATCACCCACGCCGCCGACGTGCCCGCGGTGCCGACGCCCGAACCCGATGCCGCCGTGGCCAAGGGCGCAGCCCTGCTGGCCCGCGACCTCGGCCACTCGGTGCTGCCCGCGTCCACCCGGCCGCCCACCTCGATCGCCGGGGGCCTGCGAACGGTCGGGCTGCTCGCCGCGGCGTGCGCGGCCATGGCCGTCGTGCTCGCGTACGGCGTCCAGGCCCTGACCCCGTCGAGCGAGCCGGCCGTCACCACGGTGGCCACCTCGGAACTCCCGAACTCGACCACGGAGGAGACGGCCACCAGCGCGTCGGCACCCGAGGCGGCGCCGCCCGCTCTGACCGGTGGCTGGGAGGACGACGCGCCGGAGCCCACGGCCGCGGAACCGTGGCCGACGACCGACTACACCTACACCCCCGAGGTGCGTCCCTACCCGACTCGCTCGTCGTCACCGTCGGCCACGGCGACGACGACCGTGGCGCCGCCGACATCCACCACCCCGACACTCCGCCCGGCTCCCGATCTTCCGGTCATCGTCCTGCGGGACGTTCCCGGAATCCCGCCGTGGTGGACGGACCTGACCAGTGTGCTGCCGACCCCGCCGGTGACGACGCCGGAGAGCACGCCCGAGTCCGGATCGACACCGGTGTCGCCCGCGCCCGGTGCCGTGGTGCCGGAGTCCGTGCTCCCCGAGGGCCTCGTTCCCGTACCGACCACGTCCGCTCCGGCGGTCACACCGTCGACTGCACCACCCGCCTGACGGGCCGTCAGACGACCTGGCTGACCGAGACGGGCAGGCCCGGATCGGTCGCCGCCGTCAGTGGTGACGGCTCGGCTCCGGATGCAGCGATGTGCGCCCCGAGCGTGGCGATCATGACGCCGTTGTCGGTGCATCGACGCGGAGTGGGCACGCGCAACGTCACCCCGGCCGCGGCGCACCGCTCCTCGGCGAGCGATCGGATACGCGAGTTCGCAGTGGCACCGCCGCCCAGGACGAGGGTGCCGATCCCCCGGTCGGTCACAGCGCGCAGCGCCTTCATCGTCAGGACATCGGCGACGGCCTCCTGGAACGACGCGGCCACGTCGGCCACCACGATCGGACGGCCGGCGCGCTGCGCCGACTCGACGTGGCGAGCCACCGCGGTCTTGAGGCCGGAGAACGAGAAGTCGTAGCGGGAGTCGCGTGGTCCGGTCATGCCGCGAGGAAACGCGACGGCGCGCGGATCACCCTCTGCGGCGAGCGCGTCGAGCACGGGACCGCCGGGATACCCGAGTCCGAGGAGCCGGGCGACCTTGTCGAAGGCCTCTCCCGCCGCATCGTCGACGGTGCTGCCCAGTTCGACGATCGGTTCGGCGAGGGAGGACACCTCGAGCAGGTGCGTGTGTCCGCCCGAGACCAGCAGCGCGACACACTCCGGCATCGGGCCGTGCTCGAGGGTGTCCACCGCGACGTGACCACCGAGATGGTTGACCGCGTAGAACGGCACGTTCCACGCGGCCGCGTAGGCCTTCGCCGCCGCGACACCGACGAGGAGCGCTCCGGCGAGGCCCGGTCCGATGGTGACGGCGACGGCGTCCGGGCGACGGATGCCCGCCTGCGCCAACGCTCGTCGCATCGTGGGCACGATGGCCTCGAGGTGTGCGCGCGATGCGATCTCGGGGACGACACCACCGAAGCGGGCGTGCTCGTCGACACTGGACGCGACCTCGTCGGCGAGCATCTCGCACGTGCCGGTGCCCGACGCGTCTCCGGTGTAGCGGACGATGCCGACACCGGTCTCGTCGCACGAACTCTCGATCCCCATGACGATCACGGGTGACCACCTCTCGTAGTCGGGGCGGGCCTGGTCATGGTGTACGCGTCCGCACTGCTGGGCTGGTAGTAGCGGCGGCGCGTCCCGACGATGTCGAAGCCCGCACGGCGGTACAACTCGATGGCCGGCTCGTTGTCGGTGCGCACCTCGAGGAACACCGGACCGCCGTGCAGGTCCGCCTCGTGCAGCAACGCGTCGAGCAGTGCCCTGCCGATACCGCGACGCTGCGCGGCGGGATCGACGCCGATGGTGTGGACCTCGGACTCGGTGTCCTCGCCCTTGCCCAGCAACGCGATCCCGGCGTACCCGACGGCCCGACCGTCGTCCTCTCGCACGACGAAGTACCGCACGTGCGGGCCGCGCAGTTCCTCGACGAAGGCCGATGCGGGCCAGGGCCCGTCGGTGGGGAACAGCACGGCCTCGAGCTCCGCGCACCGGTCCGCGTCCTCGACGCGCATCGGTTCGACCGTGCCGATCATGCGCGGGTCTTCGCCGCTCGATCGGCCGTCGCCACCGCGTCGGGACGCCGGAGATACTGCGGCACCAACGACGTCGGCTCCGCGCCGGAGCGCAGCGCCTGCGCGGCCACGGCGACGAGGCATTCCGGGGACGGACTCTCGACCGGTTCCACGGGCAGGTCCACCAGATCGACGTGCAGTGCCGATCCGGCCACCACCGTCGACTCCCCCACGACGATGTCCGCGGCGGGCGAGACGAACGGTCCGGCGACGCGCTCGGCGCCGCGGAACCGTGCCCAGTACACCTCCCGGCGACGCGCATCCGTGACGACGAGGACCTCGCGATCACCGGGCACGGCCGCGGCGATGGCATCGAGACTGCCGACACCGTGCACCGGGATGCCGAGGGCGTCACCGAAGGCGGCTCCCGTCGCCATGCCCACGCGCAGGCCGGTGAACGGCCCCGGTCCGGTGCCGACGACGACAGCGGACAGGTCGTCCGCGCTGATGCCGGCGTCGGCGAGGCACTCGAGGATGTGTGGGGTGAGAACTTCGGCGTGCTTACGGGCGTCGACGGTGACGCGCGTCGCGAGCGGCTGCGGGCCGGTGTCGTCGAGCCGCACCACCCCGGCCGTCACGGCGGGAGTGGAGGTGTCCACGGCGAGTATCAGCACGGGGATCCAGATTACCCGTGCTCACCCGATCCACTGCCACGTGGCGGTGCGGACGTCGGACTCCGGCTCGCGCCGCAGCCGGATCAGCAGGTGCCGGTCGGCGAGGGCCTCCGCGATGCCCTCGCCCCACTCCACGACGACGACGGAGTCCGCCAGCTCGGTGTCGAGGTCGAGGGCGTCGAGCTCGTCCATCGCCGAGGCGCCGGTTCCGAGCCCCAGCCGGTAGGCGTCGACGTGCACGAGCCCGGGGCCGGTGTCCCCGCCGGCGCGGTGGGTGCGCGCGATCATGAACGTCGGCGAGCTCACGCGGCCGAGCACGCCGAGTCCGCGGGCGAGGCCCTTCGTCAGCGTCGTCTTACCTGCGCCGAGGGGTCCGTCGAGCACCACGACGTCGCCCGCTTCGAGCTCCGCGGCGAGGCGCTCGCCCAGGAGCTCGGTGTCCTCGGCCGTCGAGAGGACGGCCTCCCCCTCGACCGGCACCGCGTCAGCCAACGGTTCGCCTCGTCGGTTCGGCGCGGACCCGTCCGTCGCGTGCACGCTGTACCAGACGGTCCAGGGCGTCGTTCACCTCGTCGGGGAACTCGAGCTGCACCAGGTGACCGGCGCGGCGGACCCGGACCATCTCGGCGTGCGGGAGCGCGTCGGCCAGCTGCTCCGACTTGTCGAACGGGATGACCCAGTCGTCGTCGCCGCACAGCACCAGGGTCGCCGTGTCCGCGATGACGGGCAGCGCCTCCAGTTCGTCGTGCAGCTCGAGCGCCTGGAGAAAGTTGACCATCGTCACCACCGAGGTGTCGTGGATCATCTGCTCGGCGAACGCCTCGAGGGCGGGACTGACCGCGGTGCCGAACGACGCCGCGCGCAGCACCGGGGCGATGACCCCGCGCACGACACCGCGGCCGAACTGGACCGCACCCGGAGCGGTCCGCACCGCGAGCCGGAACGCGTCGACGGCCGGATTCTGGAGGTTCCGTCCGAGACCGGTACGCGCGAGACCCGCTGCGGTCGTGGACATCAGCGCGACTCCGACGACCCGCTCGGCCACCGCGTCGGGGAACTGGCGAGTGGCCGCGAGCACCGACATGCCGCCCATCGAGTGGCCCACCAGCACCAGCGGCCCACGCGGTGCGACGGCCCGGATCACGTCGGCGAGATCGATGCCGAGGCGGGCGATGTCGCATTCGTCCGGCGAGACGTCGCCGGATCGGCCGTGACCGCGCTGGTCGTAGAACACCATCCGCACGTCGTCGCCCCACCGGCGGGCGAGCTCGCGGCGCTGGTAGTGCCAGCACTCCATGCGCAGGCAGTACCCGTGCACGAACACCACGGTCAGCGGCGCCTCGAGTGGACCGACCTCGCGCACCGCCAGCGGCACTCCGTCTCCGCTGGCGACGACGCACCCGCGATCGAACTCCATCGACTCGAAGTCCTCGCGCCGACCGGCGTCGGGCACCGGCGGGCCCACCCGGCGCCGCACCGCCGTGATGCCGGCCACGGCGGCCACGGCCGCGATACTCGCTGCGCCCCCGGCCATTCCGGCGAGACGGGCGCTGATCACGAGACCCCTCCGGCGAACGTCCGTCGTACTCGACCGCGGATACCGGTCACCACCTCGTAGTTGATCGTGTCGAGCGTCTCCGCCCAGTCCTGGGCCGTGGGCTCCCCGTGGTCGCCCGGTCCGAAGAGGTACGCGGTGTCCCCCTCGGCGACGTCGGGGCGGCCGGGTCCGAGGTCGACGACGATCTGGTCCATGCACACCCGGCCCACCGCCGGATACCGCACGCCGTGGATCGACACCTCGTATCGGTTCTTCAGCGCACGCGTGATGCCGTCGGCGTAGCCCACGGGCAGCAACGCCACCGTCGTGTCGACGGGAGCGATCCACTCGTGGCCGTAGGAGACGCCGTCGCCGGCAGCCACCCGCTTGAGCAGGATCACCGTGGCGCGCAGCGTCATCACGGGGCGCAGTTCGAACCATCCGAGATCGGGTGCCGGGGACAGGCCGTACAGCGCGATGCCCGGTCGGACCATGTCGTAGGCCAGGTCGGGGCGGGTCAGGGCACCGGCGGAATTGGCGATGTGCCGTACCTCGGGTGCCACGCCCGCTCGGGCCATCGCGTCCGCGGCGGCGTCGAAGCGCTCCTTCTGCCGGTCGTTGATCGGATCGCCGGGTACGTCCGCATCGACCAGGTGGGAGAACAGGCCGCGCACGCGCAGCGCGCCACCACGCTGCTCCGCCACCAGGGCGTCGACGGCCGCGTCGAACTCGTCCGCACCCACCCCGTTGCGATTCATGCCGGTGTCGACCTTGAGGGACACCACGGCGGGACGGCCGACACGGCGTGCGGCGTCGGCGACCTCCGCTATCTGACGGGGCGAGGACACGCCGATCTCGACGTCCGAGTCGATCAGTCCCGTGAAGTCGGTGCCGGGGGCGTGCAACCAGCACAGCACCGGCGCCGTGAGACCCGCGGTGCGCAGTCCGAGCGCCTCCGCAGCCGTGGCGACACCGAGTTCGCGAGCACCGGCCGCGAGCGCCGCCCGAGCGACCTCCACTCCGCCGTGGTTGTAGCCGTCCGCCTTGACGACGGCCATCACCGCAGCATCGCCGGCGTGCTCGATCAGGATGCGGGTGTTGTGCGCGACGGCGTCCAGATCGATCAGCGCCTCGGCCTGCGGGCGAGAAGTCGGAGCCGGTGCGACCGGACTCGTCGGCACCTCCTGCGCGCTGTTCACCGGCGTCATTCTGCCATCGACACCCCGCACCGACGTGCGGTGGCGGGTGTCAGGCCTGTGCGCGGAGGTCGCCGACCGCGTCCGCAACGGCGCGGAGCAGCGGTGAGGCGGAGATGGGAGCAGCGGTACGCCGACCTCGATCGGTGGCGGCGAGCGCGGCCGCCCGCGAGTGCGCGCGAGCGCCCATGACGGCGGCGGTGCGGGCCGGCACGCCCGCCGCGAGGAGCGCTCCGATCATGCCGGACAGCACGTCGCCGGACCCGGCCGTCGAGGACCAGGACGACCCCGCGTCGTCGACGGAGACGGCGCCGTCGGGATCCGCGATCACCGTCGCTCGCCCCTTGAGCAGCACCGTCACGTTCCAGTCGGCCGCGAGGGCGCGGACGGACCGGACACAATCGGGTCCGGGCGCGGACCCGGTGAGTCGCTCGAACTCTCCCGCGTGCGGTGTCAGCACGGTCGCCGACGACCGTCCGCGCACCAGCTCGGGTCGCTGCGACAGCACGGTCAGTCCGTCGGCGTCGACGAGGACCGGGACGTCGGACTCCAGGACGGAGCGCAGCCGGTCGGCCGCGTCGTCGTCGGTGCCGAAGCCGGGCCCTACCACCCAGGCCTGTACACGTCCTGCCTCGTCGACCGAACGGGCGGTGACCACCTCCGGGTAGTGATGCACCACCTCGGCGCCGCCCTGCCCGACGTAGCGGACCATGCCGGACGTCGCCGCCACCGCAGCGCCCGTGCACAGCACGCCCGCGCCGGGATACTTCTCGCTGCCCGCCATGATGCCGGTGACGCCCTGGGAGTACTTGTCGTCCGCAGGTCCGGGTACCGGCCACGCGCGGCCCACCTCGCCGTCGTCGGGAGACGTGATCGTCGCGGCGTCCGGAACGAGGCCGATGTCGATCAGGTGCAGCTCGCCGCACCACGCGCTCGCGAGCACGTGCACCGGCTTGTAGGCGCCGAACGCCACGGTCACGGCGGCACGGACGGCGGGACCGTCGACGTCGCCCGTGTCCGGGTCGACACCCGACGGCAGGTCCGCAGCCACGACGGGGGCGGTGAGTCCGTCGACGATCGCGGCCGCGTCCGGTCGGAGCGATCCCCGCGCGGACAGGCCGACGATGCCGTCGATCACCAGATCGGGGTCGCCGGCCAGCGTCACCACACGTCCCGTGGCGGCCCGGAACGCCGCCAGTGCGGCGGGGTGGGCGCGATCGGGGCGGAGCAGCAGTGCCTCCACGGCGACACCGCGTCGGCGTAGTTCGGCGCCGGCGAACAGCGCGTCGCCGCCGTTGTCCCCGGATCCGGCGAGAACGAGCACCCGTCTGCCGACCACCCCGCCGGTGCGGGCCCGGAGTTCACGAGCGACGACCGTCGCCAGTCCGTGGGCAGCGCGGCGCATCGCCGCGTACTCGGGCAGTCGGGCCAGCAGCGGGGCTTCCGCCGCTCGCACCTCGTCGGCGGTGTGGAAGTGACGCATGCGTCCCACGGTAGCGCCGACAGGCCACGATGCACGGCAGGTCTACCGTGGGAATCATGGCTCGCCTGACAACACTCGCGGCGACGATCGGAGTCACTGCCGCACTGGCACTGTCGCTCACATCGTGCACCGAGGACGCCCCCACCGCCGAACGTCCGACCGGGCCGAACGTCGTCACGGTCGCCGCAATGGCCTACTCCCCTGCCAGCGTCACCATCTCGCCCGGCGACACCGTCACGTGGTTCTTCGACGACACCGGTGTCGCGCACAACGTGATCGGCATCGACGCTGCGTCCCGTCTGCTGCACAGCCCGATGATCTCGTCGGGTCAGTTCAGTCAGACGTTCGACGACCCCGGCACGTACCCGTACTTCTGCTCGGTGCACCCGAACATGACGGGCACCGTCATCGTCCGAGAGAGCTGATCACTCGACGGTGACCGACTTCGCGAGGTTGCGCGGCTTGTCCACGTCGTAGCCGCGCGCCTGCGCGACCTCGGCGGCGAACACCTGCAGCGGCACCGTCGACAGCAGCGGCTGCAGCAGTGACGGCGCGGCCGGGATCTCGATGAGGTGATCGGCGAACGGCCGCACCGTCTCGTCGCCCTCCTCGGCGATCACGACGGTCCGGGCGCCGCGCGCCTGGATCTCGCGGATGTTGCTGAGCATCTTCGAGTGCAGCACCGCTCGGCCCTTCGGCGACGGCATCACGATGATCACGGGCAGGTCGTCCTCGATGAGGGCGATCGGACCGTGCTTGAGCTCGCCGGCGGCGAAACCCTCGGCGTGCATGTACGCGAGCTCCTTGAGCTTGAGCGCACCCTCGAGGGCCACCGGGTAACCGACGTGGCGACCCAGGAACAGCACCGTCGGTGACGACGCCAACTCGCGGGCCAGGGCACGGACGGGCTCGACCGTCTCGAGCACCTTCCTCACCAGGTCCGGCATGGCCTCGAGATCCGCGTACTCCCGTGCGACCTCGTCCGGATACTTGGTACCGCGAGCCTGCGCCAACGCCAGACCGACCAGGTAGTTGGCCGTCACCTGGGCGAGGAACGCCTTGGTCGACGCGACACCGATCTCCGGTCCCGCCCGCGTGTAGAGCACCGCGTCGGCCTCGCGCGGGATCTGCGAACCGTTGGTGTTGCAGACGGCCAGGACTCGGGCCTTCTGCTCCTTCGCGTGCCGGACCGCCTCCAGCGTGTCGGCGGTCTCGCCCGACTGGGAGATGGCCACCACAAGTGTCGAGCGGTCGAGAACGGGGTCGCGGTAACGGAACTCGCTGGCCAGCTCCACCTCCACGGGGAGGCGGGTCCAGTGTTCGATCGCGTATTTCGCCAGCAGCCCCGAGTGGTACGCGCTGCCGCACGCGACGACGAACACCTTGTCGACGTCGCGCAGCTCCTGATCCGACAGTCGCTGCTCGTCGAGGACGATGCGACCGTCGGTGAAGTGTCCGAGGAGGGTGTCCGCGACCGCCGCGGGCTGCTCCTGGATCTCCTTCAACATGAAGTAGTCGTGACCGCCCTTCTCGGCGGCGGCGAGGTCCCAGTCGATGCGGAACGGACGCCCCTCGGCCTCGGACCCGTCGAAGTTCATGACGTCGTAGCCGTCGGCGGTGATCACCACGACCTGGTCCTGCCCGAGCTCGACCGCGTCGCGCGTGTGCTCGATGAAGGCGGCGACATCGGACCCGACGAACATCTCGCCCTCGCCGACGCCGACGACCAACGGGGTGGAGCGACGGGCCGCGACGATGGTGTCGGGGTGATCGACGTGGGTGAACACGAGCGTGAAGGCGCCTTCGAGGCGCTGCAGCACCGCGAGGGCGCTCTGGACGAAGTCTCCGGCCGTGGGGCCCTCGTCGTAGGCGGCGGCGACCAGATGGACGGCCACCTCGGTGTCGGTGTCCGACTCGAACTCGACGCCTGCGTTCTCGAGTTCGGCGCGCAGCGGCGCGAAGTTCTCGATGATGCCGTTGTGCACGACGGCGACGCGGTCGGCGCGGTCGCGGTGCGGGTGGGCGTTGCGATCGGTGGGCCGTCCGTGGGTGGCCCACCGGGTGTGGCCGATCCCGCTGGTGCCGACGAAGGTGTCCCGCCCGAGTTCGTCCAGTTCGGCCTCGAGGTTCGCCAGTTTTCCGGCCTTGCGCTCGACGGCCATTCCCCCGGACCCGTCCAGGACGGCGATGCCGGCCGAGTCGTATCCGCGGTACTCCATCCGGCGCAACGCCTCCACCACCACCGGTAGCGCTCGACGATGTCCGACGTACCCGACGATTCCGCACATGGGACGACAGCCTACTTCGGCGCGGACGGCGCTCCGGCCGCCCGCACGTCGACGGCATGGCGAACTGCCGCGTCGACTACGGTCAGTGCTGTGCCGAAGACGCAGAAGTTGGTCGCCGACCTGACCAAGCGGGGTCCCCATCGCGTGCTGCGCGGTGACCTCGCTCTCGCGGGCCTGCCCGGTGTGATCTACACGCCCAGTGAGGGCACGGGACTGCCGGCGATCGCCTTCGCGCACGGCTGGATGACCGGCGCCTCGCACTACGACTCCACGCTGCGGCACCTCGCGTCGTGGGGCATCGTCGTCGTCGCGCCGAACACGCAGCGCGGACCGGTGCCCTCCCACAGTGCCCTGGCGCAGGATCTCCTCGTCGCGCTCGACGTGTGCACCGGCATCCGTCTCGGCACCGGCGACATCAGCGTGCACCCCGCCAAGCTCGGCCTGGTGGGCCATTCCATGGGCGCGGGCGCCGCGGTGATCGCCGCGGCTCAGCGATCGGACGTCGCCGCTCTCGGTGCGCTCTATCCGGCGCCCACCTCTCCGCGCGCCCTGTCGCCCGGCATCGCCGACGCGGTCACGGCGCCCGCTCTGGTTCTCGGCAGTCCCTCCGAACTGAACTCCCTCACCGCCGAGCCCGTCGCGCTCGCCGATGCGCTCGGTGGCCCCACCCTGCTCCGCGTGATCGACAAGTCGGAAGGTGACGGCATGGTCGAGGGCCGGAAGCTGCTCAGCTTCCTCGGCGTCGGCAACGCCCAGCCGAAGACTCGGCGCTCGGTGCAGGCACTGCTCACCGGCTTCCTCCTGCACCGCCTCGCGGGCGACGACACGTACTCCGACTTCTCCGATCCCGACGCCGTCGTCAAGGGCACCGAGGTGGTCGACCCGAACGCGCCGACCGCGGACGCCCCCAAGAAGGTCAGCGCGATCCGTCAACTGAGCCACCTCGCCGGTCGCTGAGGCGCCGCCGGCGGAGCCTCGTCGCCGGCCACCGCCTCTGTGGGCGATCGCAGGATCACTCCGGCGCGACGCGGCACCACCCGCGCGGCCTCCGAGCGCTTCCGAGCCTCCTCGTCGATGGCCGCGAGGCGGGTCCGCACACGTCGCGTCGCCCGCCGGTGCTCCCGCACGACGGCGTCGATGATGTCCGCGGTGTTCTGCGAGTTCACAGCGGACCGGCTTCCGCGATCTCGGGTCGCGCCGGCTCGCCGACCGTCGCTGCCTCACCGCTCGGGTCTGTGTCCGGTTGCAGCACACCGGGTTCCGTGACACCGCCGGATTCCGCAGCAGCGGGAATGCAGTCCGGTGGCGCGACGACCGGTGGTGCGACGACCGGGGCCTCGACGACCGGGGCCTCGACGACCGGGGCCTCGACGACCGGGAGCCCTTCATCCGCTGCGTCCTGTTCGACTGCCTCCCGATGCGGCTCGTCCCGTTCCGCTGTGTCCGGGGTCTCGGACGACGGCTCCGACGGCTGTTCCGATTGCGGCGCCGCCTCGTCCATCACCTCGGTGAGGACGGGCAGTCCGAGAGGCCCGGCAGCGAGAGCGAAGTGGTGGGACTCCCCCGCCGCGTCGTGGGTGCGGATGTCCACGGCCCCGTCCGCGCCGAGGGCGACACTCACCCCGCGACCGTCGAGCTCCGCCTCGAGGTGACCGCGCTCGACGTTCTCGGCAGGCGCAGTCAGCGCCGCCTCCGGTGAGATCTGCGCCTCGGCGGGCGGTGGGTCGCACGGCGCCGCAGTCGACACCACCTCGGTCACCGCGTCCCGCACCGCCCGACCGATCAGTTCGGCGAGCGGTGAGCGATCCTCGACGGGAGCGACAGGCAGCGTCGTGGGCGGCTCCGCGACCACAGGAGAGGGCGCGACGGCGAGCGACGGCGGCTCTGGTGCAGCGGCCGGCGCCGTCACCGACGCCGGCGCGGTCGCTGCAGCCGGCGCGGTGCCTTCCGCCGGCACACACTCGCACGCGTCGTCCTCGACGGACCGGTGACCACTCGGCCACGGCGAGCCGTCGATGTCCGCCGCAGCGGCGCAGAGTGCCGCGTAGATCTCGGACACGGCGGTCTCCGTCGAGGTGCACAGTTCCTCGAATGCGGCCACACGCTCGGTCATCGCGGGCACGAACACGGTGTCCAACCACTCTCGGCATCGGGCTGCGACCGGTTCGAGGACCTCGGCCTGCCGCCGGCCGGGATCCGACGCGGACAGCAGCATCGCCTCGAGGCCCGGGAACACCGAGGCCAGCGTCCGCACCGCGTCGGGTGCGGATGCACCTCCGGCTCCGGCGATGGTGGCCGCGACCTGCGCTGCATCGCGACCGCCCACGTGGTCGGTGCGGAACGCGGAGGCGGCGATCGACTTGTCCTCGACGATCGCGTGCAACCCCGCCGACGCGGAGGCCATCGCTGAACCGATCGCCTCGAGCTGATCGGCGTGGCCGGCCGACCTCGCGCACTGCCGTCGAAGGAGGTCGAGCGCGGCGTCGGCGGCATCTCCCGACCAGGCCTGCCCCAACGACTCCGCTGCGTCGGACTGACGCCCGATCTCCGCGCGCGCCTCGGCCGCCGCGACGCCGAGGCGGTCGGCGTCAGCCCGGAGAGCCTCGGTGTCGAGTCCGCGTTGCTCGTCGTAGCGAGCGCAGAGCGCGACGTGGGTCGTGGTCATCGGCGCGCCGCTCGCTCCGACCAGCGGGAGGAACGTCGCGAAGAACGTCAGGCCCTCACTCCCGAGATCCAGCAGACCGTCGATCGTCGACGGCACCGGTGCGGTCACCGGTCACCTCGCTGTGCCGGCACACCCGGCGCCGCGACGCGCAGGGCGGTGACATCGTCGAGCGACACCGAGCCGTCGATCGACGCCCGCAGGGCGGCCGACGTCGCAGCGGTGGCGTCCGACCAGGACCGCAGGCCCTCCGACAACCGCCCGAGGCTGTCCTGCAGGGCGGCCGCCTCCGCCCGGTGGTTCCGGCCCGCCGACTCGACACCGAACAGACCGCCCACACCGCGCTCGGCGGACATTCGTACGGCTGTCGCGGACTCCTCGAGGGCCGCGATCGCCGCCCGGGCTGCCCCCTCGTCCAGCGTCGTTCCGCCTCGCGACGTTCCACTGGCCATGTCGTCCCTTCCGAAGTGATGCTCGAGAGCGCGATCCCCACAGATCAGACGCACCGCCGCTTCCCCGCGTTCCCGCGAAACGGCAGCCGTCGGTGGGCACGGCCGGTAGGACCGGTAACCTCCGATTTCACAGGTGAGTAACACACACTTCGGCGATCAGGGAGCCCCATGCGCATCGGTATGCAATTGAACTACTCGGGCGGGTTCAGCGAGACGGTCGAGGAGGTCGGGGCCCTGGAGAGGGCGGGAATGGACATCGCGTTCATTCCCGAGGCGTACTCGTTCGACGCGGTGAGCCAGATCGGCTTCCTCGCGGCGAAGACCTCGACGATCCAGCTGGCGTCGGGCATCTTCCAGATCTACACCCGCACGCCGTCGCTGCTCGCGATGACTGCCGCCGGTCTCGACTACGTCTCCGGCGGACGATTCGTGATGGGTATCGGCGCGTCCGGCCCCCAGGTGATCGAGGGATTCCACGGCGTCAAATACGACGCCCCGCTCGGCCGCACCCGAGAGATCATCGAGATCTGCCGCCAGGTGTGGCGCCGCGAGAAGGTGCAGTTCGAGGGCAAGTACTACCAGATTCCGCTGCCCGCCGATCAGGGCACGGGTCTGGGCAAGCCCCTCAAGCTCATCAATCATCCTGTGCGAGCCGACATTCCGATCGTCATCGCGTCACTCGGACCCAAGAACGTCGCGCTCACCGCCGAGCTGGCCCAGGGCTGGGAGCCCATCTTCTTCCATCCGGAGAAGGCCGAGTCGGTGTGGGGCGAGTCGCTCGCGGCCGGTAAGGCGAAACGCGACCCGTCTCTGGGTGAGCTGGACGTCTACGCCAGCCCCGCCGTGGCCATCGGCGACGACGCCGACCAGTTCCTTCCGTGGATCAAGCCCCAGCTCGCGCTCTACATCGGTGGCATGGGCGCCAAGGGCAAGAATTTCTACAACGACCTCGCGGTGCGGTACGGGTACGAGGCGGAGGCAGAGAAGATCCAGGACCTCTACCTGGCCGGCAAGAAGGAGGAGGCCACGGCCGCCGTTCCCGACGAGCTGGTCCGGTCGATCTCGCTGATCGGCACCGAGAGCTACGTCAAGGAGCGCCTCGCCGCCTTCGAGTCCGCGGGTGTGACCACACTGAACATCCACCCCATCGCAGCCGACACCGCTGGCCGCGTGAGTCAGGTGGAGCAGCTCAAGGCCCTCATCGGCTGACGGGCCGAGACGTCAGACGGCGCCGACCACATCCGCGATGTGGTCGGCGAGCCGGCGGGCGGTGTCTGCAGTGTCCGCTTCCACCATCACGCGGACGAGCTGCTCGGTTCCCGAGGGACGCAACAGCACTCGCCCCTCTCGTCCGAGCTCGTCCTCTGCACGGGTCACCGCATCCTGCACGAGCGGAGCCGACGTCGCGGCGGACTTGTCCTGCACGGGCACGTTGATCAGCACCTGGGGCAGCGTGCGCATGACGGACGCGAGGTCCTCGAGGGTGCGTCCCGTCTCGGCCATTCTGGCCATGATCTGCAGGCCCGTCAGCACACCGTCACCGGTGGTGCCGAAGGCGGGCAGGACGATGTGCCCCGACTGCTCACCGCCGAGTCCATAATTGCCGGCGCGCAGTTCTTCGAGAACGTAGCGATCGCCGACAGCGGTGGTGCGCACCGTGATTCCGGCGTCACGCATCGCGATGTGAAGTCCGAGATTGCTCATGACGGTGGCGACCAGCGTGTCGTCGGGAAGCTCGCCGCGCTGGTGCATCGCGATCGCGAGGATCGCCATGATCGCGTCCCCGTCGACCACGGCGCCGCTCGCGTCCACTGCGAGACAGCGGTCCGCGTCGCCGTCGTGGGCGAGTCCGAGGTCTGCGCCGTGCTCGACGACGGCCTTCTGCACCACGTCGAGGTGAGTGGACCCGCATCCGTCGTTGATGTTGAGGCCGTCCGGGTCTGCGTTGATGGCGATCACGGTCGCGCCCGCGGCGCGGTAGGCGTCCGGCGCGGCGGTCGAGGCGGCTCCGTGAGCGCAGTCCACGACGACGGTGATGCCGTCGAGGCGTCGGGTGACGATGGTCGCGAGATGGCTCTCGTAGCGGGCGAGGGCGTCCGGGGCCTGTCGCACGCGGCCGATGGAGGCACCGACGGGGCCCGTGGCGGGCGCGTCGAGCAACGCTTCGATGCGGTCCTCCTGGTCGTCGTCCAACTTGTGGCCGCCGGCCGCGAAGAACTTGATGCCGTTGTCGGGCATCGCGTTGTGCGATGCGGAGATCATGACGCCGAGCTGCGCGTCGTAGTCGTCGGTCAAGTAGGCCAGGGCCGGGGTGGGGACGACACCGACCGTGAGGACGTCGACTCCGGCGGAGGACAGTCCGGCCACGATCGCGGCTTCGAGCATCTCGCCGCTCGCGCGCGGGTCCCGTCCCACCACGGCCAGGGGGCGGGTGGTCGACGAGGCGACCTCGCCGAGCACCGCTGCGGCGGCACGGCCGAGTCGTAGTGCGAGGTCTGCCGTCACCTCCTCGTTCGCCAGTCCCCGAACTCCGTCGGTACCGAACAACCGGGCCATGACAGTTACCTCTTCCGAGCAGGTGGAGCGAATGCAGGTGCCGTGACACGAAGCAGGCGCCCGCGGCGGTCCGAGGACCAGCCGGAGCGCCTGCTTCTCCAGAAGTGCTGAGATCAGCGCTTCGAGTACTGCGATGCCTTACGAGCCTTCTTCAGGCCGTACTTCTTGCGCTCCACGGCACGCGGGTCACGCGTGAGGAAGCCGGCCTTCTTGAGGGCGGGGCGATCGTCCGGGGTGACCTCGATGAGGGCACGGGCGATGGCGAGACGCAGGGCGCCTGCCTGGCCGGACGGGCCGCCACCGTGCAGGAGGGCGACGATGTCGAAGCCGTCCGCACGCTCGACGGTGACGAACGGGGACTTGATGAGCTGCTGGTGCACCTTGTTGGGGAAGTAGTCCTCGAGGGTGCGGCCGTTGAGCTTGAAGTCGCCCGAGCCGGGGGTCATGCGCACGCGCACGACGGCTTCCTTACGACGACCGACCGTGGTGACGGGGCGATCGATGTAGATGGCGGGACGAGCGGCTGCCTCGATGTCGGCGACGACCTCGGGCTCCTCGACGGAGACGAACTCGTCGGCGATCTCGACGGAGTCACCGATGGGGACGGTCTCTTCGGCCGTCTCGGTCACGACGTTCTCTTCGGGAGCGGTCACTGGGACACCTGCTTGATCTCGTACGGGACGGGCTGCTGAGCCGTGTGGGGGTGATCGGGACCTGCGTAGACCTTGAGCTTGCCGGCGATCTGGTTGCCGAGCTTGGTCTTGGGGATCATGCCCTTGATGGCCTTCTCCACGACGCGGTCGGGGTTCTTGTCCAGAACCTCACCGATGCTGCGCGCACGGAGACCGCCCGGGAAGCCCGAGTGGTGGTAGTGGAACTTGTCGGTCCGCTTGTTGCCGCTGATCGCGACCTTCTCAGCGTTGATGACGATGACGAAGTCTCCGCCGTCGAGGTTGGGGGAATACGTGGGCTTGTGCTTGCCACGCAGCAGAGTTGCTGCCTGGACTGCGAGGCGGCCGAGAACGACGTCGGTGGCATCGATCACGTGCCAGGTCCGGGTGACATCCCCGGCCTTTTGGCTGTACGTGGACACAGAACTTCCTTGTCTCATCGCTGATGGTGCTGGCCAGGCGCGTGGTCGATCGTCTCGGCGGCCAGTGGAGACCCGAGGGACCGGTATCGGTCGTGCATGACGACTCGATGTACCGAACGCCAACGGTGTACCTTACCGGCCCACGTACTGGCAGGTCAAAACCCCCAGGTCGAACCCTGAACCGTCACCGTCGACGAGAGGTGCAGTCGATGCACCGCCGCGCCGTCGGCAGCGCGTCCAGCCGCGCCTCCGCGATGGCTCCCCCACACACTTCACACACTCCGTAGGTTCCCCGCTCGACGCGCAGCTCCGCGTCGTCGAGCTCGCGGAGTTCGTCGCGAGCTTCCCGCGACATGGACGCGATGGCGGCGCGCTCGAAGGCGATGGTCGAGCCCTCGGGGTCGTGTTCGTCGTCGTCGGTGGTCCACCGGGATCCCTCGACGATGGTCTGGTGCTGACGCGCGAGAGAGACGATGCGCGCCTCGGTCGCAGCGCGTTCGGATGCGACACGCGCGCGTGCGCGTGCCTTGTCGGCGGGCTGGGCATACGGCGGATCGGTCATGTCGACCTCCATCATCCTCCGAACGCAGGACGTAGCGGAGAACCGGACACCCCCCACACCCCGGTTCTCCGCCACGCCCTCCTTCACGTCAGGGGAACATCCCCCGATTGGCCGCCTCACGAGCCTGCATGTCGGCATTGCCCTGCCCGACCGCGCGTCCTACCGATTCGAGGACCTGGTTGAGCTCGAGCGCCGCCGAGTCCCACTGCCGCTGCTTGTCCTGGTAGGACTCCGACGCGGCACCTTCCCAGTCCGCGACGAGCGGCGAGATCACATGACGCAGCTCGTCCAGCTTGCTGTTCAGCGTGGCCTACTTCGCGTTGATCTGGCCGGTGACCTGATCGATCGCTCCGAGTACGTACCTCCTGGCCATAGATCCTTTCCGTCGATCGTGTGGGTCGGTCAGAGGTTGAGTGATCCGCCGGCAGCGGTCACCGAACGCGTGTTGTCGTCGTCCGACGCGCCGTTCGCCGTCCCGCTGGACTTGATCGCGTCTCCGATGGAGCCGAGAGCGACTTAGAGCCTGTTGGCTCATGTATGGAGTCCACCGTTGAAGCCACTGGGCTACGGCTTCTACGAACCGGTCACCGGCCTACGAACTACAATCCTGGAATGCATCGTCGGCACAAGCCAGGTAGTAGACGCGCGTCGCACTACCGAGCGTTCCGACCTCGTACCGGCGATGACAAGACTCAAAATGAGACCAACGCTAAATTGTGGCGTTGGATTCAGCGCAACCCCGTGGTCGTCCTGAGTGCGGTCATAGCGTTCATCGCTGGTTCCAAAATACTTAGGTTTACGGGCGGCAACCCTCAGGCAATGAATGCAGTGGCCCAGTCTCTCAATCTGCTCTCACTTGCCTACGCTGTCATCTTGCCATACGCACCCATGGCTATAGTTTTCGCGGGATCGCTCTTCCTAGCCCGATACTTCGTAAACCATGACAGACGTGCGTACCATATGAACGCGGTGACCCTGACAATCATTCTGGCTCTCACCATAGTCCCGATGTTGTATTGCCCAATCTTGTGGGCAATTGTAATACCACTCGGATTTACCGTGATCGAACTTCTACAACGACGCGCTTATACCAGAAATAAAACGAGGTCAAATGAAGTTTTGCCGACAAAAGAGCAAGTTGTTACCTCCGTCGCACTAACTCTAATAATTGTCGCTATGGCCATATGGACTCCAACCCCTTGGTTAACCACCGAGAAGGTCAAACTCTCGGATAATAGCGACATAACAGCCGTCACGCTGAGTTCGGATGTGAGGTGGACGACACTAATCGAGCCAGGTAAAGAGGTCTTACGGTTTGAAAAAACGCCCGATATTCTGGATCGTCAACCCTGTCACGAATCAGACGGCTTAATCTTTGAAAGTGTCGCTGCGTTGAATTGGAATAGAAACATGCCGCCATGCCCCGAATAAGCACTGAAAAACAAATGGTCGTGTCAGCCGCATTGGTAACCGCCGGAGGCGTCATCTCCTTATGCTCAGCCGTACTGCAATACTCGTACTCGACTGTCCTCGGTGCAGTGACCCCATACTTCCCTCTCGCCGGTCCGGCACTGGGCGTATTTTTCGTTTACCTAGGATGGAAAAAGACGCATCTTGACGCAACATCCCGCGACCTTCAGAACTGGCGTCGCACGCAACTAACTGATGCTGCGATTGCTTTTTACCAGTGTCTCGACGATGTCGAAAACCTCACGCGGGAGATAGCCACGCACGATGATTGGTCAAGATGAACACGCGCGTTTTGAACAGTTGGGGACGGCAGTATCCAAACTCACCTCTGCGCAAACAATTTTTGGCCTCATAGCATCCAAGCCTTACGCAGATCTATGCTTCGACATTGCGCTTTTCAGCATTGATCTGCAGCGATACGCTTTATATGCTTTACCCGCTAGGCAGCCAGCAACGGACACACACCTTACAAACTTCAATTCTGCACGCACGATTCTGACAGAAGTTCGTGGCGACCTCCAAGCCATGACAAAGTTTGAGGTTGGCGCACTAGAATTTTCTTTTCACAATAAGGCTGGGTTTGAGTCCATCCGCCGTGAGTTCAATAAACGCGTTAACGCTCTTAGAAAGCAGGAGCCAGAAAAGTTCCTAGAGGAGGACTTGAAATGATTTGGTGGTTTGAATGGATCAAGGTTGGCGCAACGCTAGTCGGCCCACCGCTAGCGGACGACCGCCCGAACCTTCCGATCGCGACGAAGAGATCCGCGGATTCGTGGAAACGACTGATTAATTCGGAGAACTCGTCGACCACCACGAAGAGCGCGGGCAACGGAGCCAGCGGTGCGCCGGAGAGGCGAGCTCTGGAGTAGTCGGACACGTTCGCGAAGTTCCCGACCGATCGCAGGAACTCCTGTCGGCGGCTCATCTCGCCCGCGAGGGCGTCCCGCATCCTCTCGACCATTCCTGCTTCCTCGGACAGGTTGGTGATCACCGCGGCGACATGCGGCGCCGAGTCGAGTCCAATCGAACAGCGGAAAATGCACCCTAGAGCGCATGACGAGGCGGCTCGCTAGTGTGTACTGGTGCCCCTGATCCAAGTGATCCAAATTGCCATAGTGGCGGTTGCAGCGCTTGTCGGCCTGCCTGCAGCGTTCAAGGCATATTCTGAGCGGAGTCGCTTGGAGACTAGAGCAAAGGTCGCTCTAGAACTGTCCGACAAAGTGGATCGCGGCGTGGCGGGCTGGGCTCAGCTCAGGCGTAATTCGGACGACGCCGTTCTGAGGTTGGCCTTCCTCCTTGAGTATCCGAGAACAATCCGTCGGCGTGTTCCAACGTTCAGTTTCGCGACTGTAATGGTCGCAGCATCGCTGGCAATGCTTCTACTTCTTCGCGACGGGCGTAGCTGGCTCGTATGGGGCCTTATTGCGCTCGAATTCGGCGCGGGCTTCATATCCCACTTCTCATTCCGGAACACTATGGCCGCCGATCGCCTCATCTTCGCTTTGTTTTCGGAGCTAAGGGCACCAACGGGACTGCACTATCCAAAGGCCAAACTTATCAGCAAGCAGTGGGTGCCCGGCGTTGGAGACGTCTTCGACATCGCCGCGTCAATACGCGACCGGTCGGCGGACATTGCGTGTGACACAAAGTTCATGACGACGGTTGAAGCGTGCAACGTAGCCAGAATCGATGCAGAAGAAACAATTCGGGACTTAGTACGCCGCATACGGCGTCTACGAGTGAAAAACTTTTATAAGGGCCGTATTGTAATTCCTCTTCGGCAGATTAGAGTTTGGTACGTGCTTGCGGTCCATTATGTAAAACGCGAAGTTAACTACCGCCGCGCAGTTCGTCTTGTCAAAAAGAACCGTTCCAATGCAACGCCCCATCTGCAAGCGGCAATGGACGCGAAACTGACAACCCTAAAATTACTCGCACGTGGCGATCCAACTAGCGTCCGCGCAGTCATGGAAGCCGCCGAGAGAGAATCAACCAATATTTCCGACAAGGAACATTGAATCAAGACTTCAATTGACAACGCACGGTTGGCTTCAGGACTTACGGCGAACAAGTTCATGAATGCTGTTCGCTCTCTTACCTATAACGAAAGCTGTTAACGCGACGCCAGCTCCCAGGGTCCAGACGCGTGCTGACCTAGCAGAAAGCGGACTTCGGCCGACCATCCTCGAAGAGGGTGTGTCGCCCTGAGGACGTTTGGGTTCCGAAGTCGTCGAGGGCAGATACTCCAAGAACGCCCTTAACCGACGCAACTCTTTATTGACTTCCATCCCCAGAGATAAGAACGAAATTATCGTTACTGCCAGAAGCGCAATCAGGCCCAGGTTAAAATACCTGACAAACGGATCCGTAAGCGCAAAACTTGAATCACCGGTTCGGCGTGCAGCAATGAATGATCCGATCAACGACGCTGATGCGTAGAAAAATAGGATGGGACTGACCAAAAGCCACCACGCGCCAATTCCTTGTCTGACCTTTTTCATGCCCGAAGCAATTCCCGCCCGCGAGAATGTGTCAACTTTGGGGGGTTCCGTATCTGCGCTCGGAACGGGCTTCTGATCTTGGAGTGGACGTAGCCGCAAGGTGCCGGACTCATAGAATTCTACGGCAGCGGCGGCCCTATCAACGCAAGCTACGACAAATAGTTGAACGGCGATCGGAGCAAATATCAGCACGATGACAGGGAGCATAATTGCAACATCCGGCGTTCCAAGGACGTCGATGACAAACGTGTCGAAGCTGAACCCATCGTATTTATGCGCATACATGACACCCCGATAACTCAGGTCATAACCCATATAAGCGATCGCCATCACGGGAATCCACGGCCACACATATCTCCACACACCGAACAGTTGCCGAGCAAGCAACCTAGCAACTGTCGCGGTGTAGTGGTTCGCGATCGCCGGTCGTTGCGGAGCACCTTCTGGCAGTCCTGCTGCTGCTTCCTTCAACAAGTCTGCCCGCCGTCTTAGGCGCCTCGTTTCGCTCAGGCCGGCCAGTAAGCCAAGTGCCGTAAGCACGCTGACGACCAGGGCGGCTACCTCCGAAGGCGATCCGAGCATGTGATGAACCTACCTCGTTACGACGCAACAAATTACAGGCATGCTGTTCCGACGTATCAGCATAAGGACCGGGGAGATGTTCTGCACGTGGCCGGCCTCGGAGATCACTGCAGGAGGAACCTGCGCAATCTCGCGACATCCTTTGAGTCCACGATGAACTCAAAATAGTCACAGTCCTCAGGCCGGGCCCCGACTGATCCAGTGGAACCGGTCAGAATAAGGGATCCATCAGATTGCCTCAAGAGTTCGCAAGTGCCAGAAACGACGACTGGAGTGCCGTCGATCGTGGTTGCAGGCCAGTTCGATTCGATCCAAAGCTGATCATTGTCCATAACTGCGACCTTCCTGGAGTTCGACTGCGCGCTGACTGATCAAGACTTTGCGTATGACACTGGGCTGCCAGCGCCCACCACGAGCCGCTGGCTCACCGTCGGCGATGAGACGGTCTGTAATGGCTTGCAGGGTCGAGCCGTCACGACGCTCGCCTATTATCCGAGTGACCAACTCGTCCGGGAGCACCTGTGGCGCCCCTACACGTTCACCCCGCGCTTACTTGGCAGCGAGCGCAGCTTCGGTTCGCTCGCCGATCTTGGCTCGTTCATTCTCGGCGACACCCGCAATAACCACCAGTTGCAGGCGATCGTTCGAATTCGAACTATCGAGGTCCCTGTCGCAAATGTAGATCGCGCCCGGGTGATCGCGATCTAGGTTCAAGACGTCTCCTGCATCCCGCCCAATTCGATCGAAACGCGCGACCATCAGCCGCTACGCTCGGCCTTCGTCGAGGGTCGCCAACGCCAGAGGGAAGACGGGCCGTCGGTGAACCTGAACCCGGCCAGACACCGCCGTTGCAACGTGCCACTCAACCACACGCCACGCCTTCTTCGCAGCGCCCTCAAGGATGGCGGTTCGCTGCGCCTCCAGTCCAAGCCTCGAGACCGCCCGCTCGTCCGTCGAGCAGCGCATGTAGCCCACGGCGGTTCCCGGCAGAGCCTGGCGACGACGCTTTCGCTGGTTGGTCACCTCTGAATCTTGCACCAAAGGGCCCGTTGGTGTTTCCTGTCGCGGGTTGCGGTCAGATACTCGGTGTCGACGGACACGGATCAGCGGTCGCCATGCGCGTCTACGGGCCTGCAATTCGGTCGATCAGGGTGCGGGCGGAGTTGTACCTGGTGCATCAGATCGTCTTCCGCGCAGTGGCCATCGGTGCGACCGTCGTCGTCGTCACCGATCGTCACCACGCGTGGCGTCATCTCGCTGCGTCCGTGGCGGACTCCGGAACGCTGAGCGTGGTCGCGGTCGAATCCTCGCAGGGTCACGACGCAGACCTCGTCGTCGCGGACCATCCCTCCGTCCGGCCCGTTCCCACCGGTTCCACTGTCCTCCACGTCGATACCGACCGACGATCCGGCGACGCGGACATCCAGGACGACCAGGCGGACTCGATCGGCGATCATGTCGTCGTCACCGTCGGGCACCGGAGTATCGCTCTACGCCTGGTGACCACTGCCGCGGAAACGGAAGCCATCGGCCGTCCGCGAACGAGTATCCGTCAGCGAAGTCACGTACCCGGGTAGGTCGACGCGTCGCCCCGACGCCACCACCACAGTTGGTCGATCATGCGAGCGGCGGCGTCCATGGCGGCTCCGTCAGTCGTGTCACCGTTCTCGTCGAAGGCCTTTTTCACGCGCGCGAACAGCGGTGCGTCTCTCACCGACGCCATGTGAAGTTCGGCGACGACCTGTCGCAGCTGTTCCACAGCTCTCGCTCCCCCGGCCGAGCCACCGTAGGACACGAAACCCACAGGCTTGCCGCGCCATTCGTACTTCACCAAGTCGAGGGCACCCTTCAGCGCTGCGGAGTACCCGTGGTTGTACTCGGGCGTCACCAGAACGAACGCGTCGCACTCCCCGACCCACTGTGTGAAACCGCCGTCGTCGTCCCCTAGATCTCGGACCCGCACCTCGAACCGGCCGTCGGCGACGGCCTGCCGGACGAACCACGCCGCGACGGTCGGACCGATTCGCCCTTCGCGGACACTGCCGATGATCACGCCGAGAACTGGTGCCATACCGCCGAGATTAACCGCAGCAGCCGCCGGGCATCGACCGCGTCGCTCGCGTCGTCACGTTGCGTTCCGCCAGCCGATCCTCTGCCGGGTAGTCGACGCGCACCAGACACAGCCCGTGAGCAGGGGCCACGGTGATCGAGCTGGACCTGGCATCGCTGGACAACAGGCCGCGTACCCACGTCAGGTCACGGCGTCCTTCGCCCACAGCCAGCATCGCCCCGACCAGGGAACGCACCATCGACCAGCAGAACGCGTCCGCGCTCACGTGCGCGGTGAGATCGTCGCCGTCCCGCACCCAGTCGAAGCGCTGCAGCTCCCGCACGGTGGTGGCACCGTCACGGCGCTTGCAGAAGGCGACGAAATCGTGGAGGCCGACGAGGGTCGACGATGCCTCCTGCATCGCCGCCACGTCGAGTGTGCGGGTCCACGGCACCACGAAACCCGCTCGGAGGGGCGGAGTTCCGTAGGGCGCGGTGGACAATCGATACTCGTAGTGCCGCCGCAGTGCGGAGAACCGGGCGTCGAAATCGTCGGACACGAACGTCACACGCAGGACGCGGACGTCCGTCGGCAGGAAACGCGCGAGTCGCCGCACCAGCAACGACGGGTCGGGTGCGCGGTCGGGATCGCGAGGATCGATGCGGGCCAACGCGGTTCGCGGCACGTCGACGTGGGCGACCTGGCCCTCGGCGTGCACGCCGGCATCCGTCCGCCCGGCCACGGTGAGATCGAGTGGGGTACCGAAGATGGCGGACAGTCGCTCCTCGAGCACACCGCACACGGTCCGTTGGTCGCGTTGTCGAGCCCAGCCGGCGAAGGCAGTGCCGTCGTAGGCGATGTCGAGACGCAAACGAACGAGCCCGCCACCGGTGAGGGTGGCGGGCTCGTCCAGGGAGTCCGTAGTGGACACTCTTACTTCTTGTCTGCCTCATCGGCGTTGGCCGCGTGAGCGTCCTCTGCCTCGACACCCTCGATGACGGCGTCTGCATTCTCGACCTGAGCGTCGGTTGCCTCGGCCTCGACGGCCTCGACGACGTTCTGATCGGATGCAGCCTCGTCAGCGGCGGTCTCGTCGTTCGTGGCGGCAGGCGCGGCCTGCGATGCCTGGACACGACGAGCACGGTCCGCCTCGTTGGACACCGTCTGCTCGCGAACGAGCTCGATGATGGCCTGAGGAGCGTTGTCACCCTTGCGGGGGACGGTCTTGATGATGCGGGTGTAGCCGCCTGCGCGCTCGGCGAAGTGCGGGCCGATCTCTGCGAACAGAGTGTGAACGACGTCCTTGTTGCGGATGTCCTTCATGACCTCACGACGGTGAGCCAGCGAGCCGGCCTTCGCGTGCGTGATGATCTTCTCGGCGTAGGGGCGGAGGCGCTTGGCCTTCGACTCCGTGGTGGTGATCCGTCCGTGCTCGAACAACGCCGTGGCCAGGTTGGCGAGAATCGCCTTCTGGTGCGACGCCGATCCGCCGAGACGGCGACCCTTGGTGGGCTTGGGCATGTCAATCTCTCCTGATCAAGAGCTCGGGACGCGAGTGCGTCAGAGCTGTTCGGTCTCGGCGTAGTCCTGCTCGGCGCCGTCGGCATCGCTCACGGCGGTGTCGGTGTCGCTCCAGGTACCGGTGGCGGCGTCGTATCCGGCGACAGTGCTCGGATCGAACGTCGCGGGGCTGTCCTTGAGCGAGAGGCCGAGCGAGTGCAGCTTGACCTTGACCTCGTCGATGGACTTCTGTCCGAAGTTACGGATGTCCAGCAGATCCGACTCGGTACGGCCGACCAGCTCGCCGACGGTGTGAACACCCTCGCGCTTGAGGCAGTTGTAGGACCGGACGGTGAGGTCCAGATCCTCGATCGGCAGACCGAAGGATGCGATGTGATCGGCCTCGGCGGGCGAGGGTCCGATCTCGATGCCTTCTGCTTCGACGTTGAGCTCACGGGCAAGCCCGAACAGCTCGACCAGGGTCTTGCCCGCCGAGGCGAGCGCGTCCCGCGCGGTGATGGAGTTCTTGGTCTCCACGTCGAGAACGAGCCGATCGAAGTCGGTGCGCTGCTCGACGCGGGTGGCCTCCACCTTGTAGGTCACCTTCAGCACGGGCGAATAGATCGAGTCGACCGGGATACGGCCGATCTCGGCGCCCGACGCCTTGTTCTGAACAGCCGGAACGTATCCGCGGCCACGCTCGACGACTAGCTCGATCTCGAGCTTGCCCTTGTCGTTCAGGGTCGCGATGTGCAGATCCGGGTTGTTCACGGTGACGCCGGCCGGAGGAACGATGTCGCCTGCAGTGACAGTGCCGGGGCCCTGCTTGCGGACGTACATGGTGACCGGCTCGTCCTCTTCCGAAGACACGACGAGACCCTTGAGGTTCAGGATGATGTCGGTGACATCCTCCTTCACGCCGGGGACCGTGGTGAATTCGTGCAGAACGCCGTCGATACGGATGCTGGTGACAGCAGCGCCGGGGATCGACGAGAGAAGCGTGCGGCGAAGCGAGTTGCCGAGGGTGTACCCGAAGCCAGGCTCGAGGGGCTCGATGACGAACTTCGAGCGGTTGTCAGCGATGACCTCTTCGGTCAGCGTGGGTCGCTGAGAAATGAGCATTGATGTCCTCCTGGGAAGAGCGTCCGCTATTTGACGCTCGGGATGTGGCCTACGGCCCCGTGCGCCTTTTGCGTATCCGGAGATACGCGAAAGGCGCACGGGGCGCGAAGCGCCTTACTTCGAGTAGTACTCGACGATGAGCTGCTCGGTCAGCGGGATGTCGATCTGCGAACGCTCCGGCTCCTGGTGGACCAGGATGCGGAGACGGTTCGGAACGACCTGCAGCCAACCGGCAACGGGACGATCGCCGTAGGTCTCGCGGGCGATCTGGAAAGGCAGCGTGCTCAGCGACTTCTCGCGGACGTCGATGATGTCGTACTGCGAGACGCGGTAGCTGGGGATGTCGACCTTCTTGTTGTTGACCAAGAAGTGGCCGTGCGTGACCAACTGGCGTGCCTGACGACGCGTGCGAGCGAGGCCCGCACGGTAGACGACGTTGTCGAGACGCGTCTCGAGGATGCGGAGCAGGTTCTCACCCGTCTTGCCCTTGAGGCGGTTCGCTTCCTTGTAGTACAGCGAGAACTGCTTCTCCATGACGCCGTAGGTGAAGCGTGCCTTCTGCTTCTCCTGCAGCTGGAGCAGGTACTCGCTCTCCTTGATACGCGCGCGGCCGTGTTGGCCGGGCGGGTACGGGCGACGCTCGAAGGCCTGGTCGCCTCCGACGAGGTCGACGCGCAGTCGACGCGACTTGCGGGTGATGGGTCCGGTATAACGAGCCATGTTCTGTTACTTCCTTCCCGCTAGACGCGACGGCGCTTGGGCGGACGGCAGCCGTTGTGCGGCTGGGGGGTGACATCGGAGATGGTGCCGACCTCGAGGCCTGCCGCCTGGAGCGAACGGATCGCGGTCTCGCGGCCGGAGCCGGGACCCTTCACGAAGACGTCGACCTTCTTGACGCCGTGCTCCTGCGCCTTGCGCGCGGCACTCTCGGCAGCGAGCTGAGCGGCGAACGGAGTCGACTTGCGCGAGCCCTTGAAGCCCACGTGGCCCGAGGACGCCCACGAGATGACGTTGCCCGACGGGTCGGTGATCGACACGATCGTGTTGTTGAACGTGCTCTTGATGTGAGCGCTGCCGTGCGGGACGTTCTTCTTGTCCCTGCGGCGCGTCTTCTGGGTCTTCTTCGGACCGGAGGTGCGTGACTTCGGGGGCATTACTTCGCCTTCTTCTTGCCGGCAATGGTGCGCTTCGGTCCCTTACGGGTGCGCGCATTGGTCTTCGTGCGCTGTCCACGGACGGGCAGACCACGACGGTGGCGAAGGCCCTGGTAGCAGCCGATCTCGATCTTGCGACGGATGTCGGCCTGCACCTCGCGGCGCAGGTCGCCCTCGACCTTGAGCGACTCCTCGATGTACTCGCGGAGCTTGGTCAGGTCCTCGTCGGTGAGGTCCTTGCTCCGGAGATCGGGGCTGACGCCCGTGGCGGAGAGAATCTCCTGCGAACGGGTACGGCCGATGCCGTAGATGTAGGTGAGTGCGATCTCCATGCGCTTCTCGCGCGGAAGATCCACACCGGCTAGACGTGCCATGTGGCGTTTTCCTTCATTCGTGCGGAGGTCTGCTCCCAGTCCGTCCCCATACATGTGGTGCTCGGGGCCCCGGCCTCCGCGGCCGGGGGTGTACTACCCGCGTGTGGGCAGCTGGTGCTGGGAGGTCTTCTTCTGGCATGTGGAGCCAAGTAGATCTTCGAGAGGGGGGTTGATCAGCCCTGACGCTGCTTGTGGCGCAGGTTGTCGCAGATCACCATGACCCGGCCGTTACGGCGGATCACTTTGCACTTCTCGCAGATCGGCTTGACGCTCGGCTTGACCTTCACGTCTTTTCGATCTCCTGGTCGCGTCCGAGGATCACGCGCGAACGCGCCGAACCTCGGACATGGTTGATCCCCGGCTCGCGAGGAACCGGGGACTCTTGACTACTTGTAGCGGTAGACGATCCGCCCGCGTGTCAGGTCGTAGGGAGACAGCTCGACCACGACGCGATCCTCGGGGAGGATGCGGATGTAGTGCTGCCGCATCTTGCCGCTGATGTGAGCGAGCACCTTGTGACCGTTCTCCAGCTCGATGCGAAACATCGCATTGGGCAGGGGTTCGACTACTCGGCCCTCGACCTCGATTGCGCCGTCCTTCTTTGCCATATCCTCCGCGATCCTGGTTTGCACACCTGATTGACGTCTCGTAACCACACTTCGTGCAGGCACGCGTGAACGCACCGACGTTCCATGTTACCGGGTCGGAGCGAGCAGGCCAAACCAGCCGTCCACAGGCGCGGAGCACCCTCAGCCCGAATGGCCCCGATAGGTGCCGAAGGACCAGTGCACCCCCTCGGGATCGCGGCAGGTGAAACCCTGGCCGCCGTAGTCCTCGTCGCGCAGGGGTTCCACGATACGGGCGCCGGCCTCGCGCGCGCGATCGTGCAGTCGCGTCAGTTCGTCCTGTCCCACGGCAACGTAGACGGCGCCGACTCCGGGCGGCAGGCCCGCGATGGTGCTGTCCGGTCGCGCCGAGCCGAGCATGACGGCTCCGCCGCCGGGGCGGACGAGCTCGGCGTGGTCGACGCGCTCCCCCTCGCCGTACACGGCGGCCTCGGTGAAGCCGAGGACGTCGACGATAAAGGCGATCGCGGCACGCGCGTCGTCGTAGCGGAGTGCGGGCCAGACGACGGTCGGGGTGGTCTCGGTGTGCTGTGTCTCGGTCATGCCGTCGATCCTGTCGCCGCGGAGGTGCGCTCGTCTTGTACGGATGCGAACACCTCGTTCGCACGCCACACCGAGGGCGCCGATCCCGCCAGCGCGCGCCAGTCCCGTGCCATGTGTGCCTGGTCGAAGTAGCCGCAGACCGACGCCACCTCGGCGAGCCGGGGCGGTTCGGCCACCCGCAGCATCGCGTGCGCTCGGGCGAAGCGCCCCAGCCGGACCGCGTCCCGCGGCGTGACGGCGTACTCGGAGGCGAACGCGGTCTCGAGGCGTCGACGGCTCCATCCGACCTCCGCGGCGACCTGCTCCACCGACATCGCGGTGGGGCCGGTGGTCCGCGCCCACGCCCGTTCCAGCCGGGCATCCGGTTGCGGGGCCCGGCCCAGTCGCGCGCACAGCGTGCGGTCCAGCAGCGCGAATGCCTCACGCCATCCGGTCGCTGCGTGCACGCCGTCGAGAAGCCGAGCGGCATCGCGCCCGAGCAGGTCCTCCAACGGCACGATGTACTGGCGCAACTCGGCGGGCGGGACGTGGAGCAGCGCGCGGCACCCCGCCGGCGTCACCGTGATCTGGACACCATGCTGCTCGCCGTCGTGCTCGATCACGACGGGTTCGGTCCCCAGACCCGACGCGAGGGCACCGAACTCCCCCGGCCGCTGATCCGCCATCGCGGTGCGGGAGATCGTGAGCGGTGGCCCGATCGGCAGAATGATCGTCAGGTCGACGGACGGCATGCCGACGTGCGAGCCCGGCGCGAAGCCGGAGAGGCGGTACCCCTCGTAGCGACGCACGAGGCCGCGGAGGGCCCGCGACGGCACCGCGGTCGCGCCGTCCGACACGGCTGTCATGGGCACACGGTAGAACGGTACGAGCGAGGCCGCCCGGCATTCGTGCACACACTGCGGACGAGGAGGACCGATCGATGGCCGAGGATCCAGGACGCGTCGAGAAGGCGTTGGTGTCGATCCTCGACAACGGGAGCCGACTGCAGGGCCCCGCCGTCGAGAAGTACGTCTGGCGAATTCGCCGCGCGCATCCCACCGAGTCGCCGGCGCAGATCATCGGTCGCCTGGAGAAGACGTTCCTGAACGCCGTGACGGGAAGCGGCGGGGCTGCCGGGGCCACCGCCGCGGTGCCCGGCATCGGCACCGTCGCGTCGGTCGCTGCCGTCGGCACCGAGACGGCCTTCTTCGTCGAGGCCTCCGCACTGCTCACCCTGTCGGTGGCCGCTGTCCACGGCATCGCCGTGCACGACCACGAACAGCGGCGTGCGCTGGTGCTGGCGGTCGCTCTCGGTGAGTCCGGCCGGGAGATCGTCGGCAGGACACTGGGCCGCGGCAACGTGGGCCGCGTGCTCACCGCCGGGATCCCCGGCGCGAACCTCGGCAGTCTGAACAAGCGGCTCGTCCGCAAGTTCGTCGCCAAGTACGCCGCGAAGCGAGGGGCGGTCATGCTCGGCACGCTGCTGCCCGCGGGCATCGGAGCCGTCATCGGCGGAGCCGGCAACCGCGCCTTGGGCAAAGGCGTCGTCACCAATGCACGGGACGCCTTCGGGCCGCCGCCGGCGCGGTGGCAGGACGCACCGGGCGTCGTCGAGCCGGACGCCTGACGCGTGCACGTCACCACCGAGACGAGCCCCGGACACGCGCTCGAGGCGCGTGACCTCACCAAGACGTACGGAACCGCGGTCGCCGCCGCGCGGATCGGGTTCGTCGTACCGCGCGGATCGGTGACCGGGTTGTTCGGACCCGTCGGTTCCGGCACGTCGACCACGCTGCGAATGCTCCTCGGGCTCGTGCAGCCCGACGAGGGTGCGGCGCTGGTGGAGGGCCTGCCGTACGCGGCACTCGTCGAGCCGGGCCGCGCCGTCGGTGCCGTGCTCGGCGGCGGCGGCGCGCACCCCCGCCGCACGGCGCGCGCACACCTGCGCACTCTCGCGCCCGTCCTCGGTGTCGCCGACTCACGCGTGGAGGAGGTGCTCGCACTCGTCGGTCTGCACGACGTCGCCGGTCGCCGCGTCGGCGAGTTCTCTCTCGGGATGCGGCAGCGCCTCGCGCTCGCGGCGGCACTGCTCGGCACACCTCGCATCCTCGTGCTGGACGAGCCGACCGACGGTCTCGACCCCGGCGGCATCGTGTGGCTCCGCGACTTCCTGCGCGGATTCGCTCGTGCGGGCGGCTCCGTTCTGGTGTCCGGCCACGTCGTTCGCGAGCTCGAGGCGATCGTCGACCACGTCGTGATCCTCGACCGCGGCTCGGTCGTCTTCCACGGCAGTATCGGTGAGCTCCGCGGTACCCGTCCCGCCCGAATCCTGGTACACAGTTCGAACCCCGCCGCCCTGGCACTGGGCCTCGCCGCGTCCGGCCACACCGACGCCGTGCTGGGTCCCGACGGCCGACTCGTGGTCACCGGTGTCGGCGAGGCCGTGATCCGGTCGACGGCGCTCGCGTCCGGGGTGACCGTCCACGGAACCGTGGTGTCCGCCGTGGACCTCGAGCAGATCTACCTGTCCCTCACGACCCCGGTCGGTCCGCATCCCGCCCTCACCGGAGCTCGGCGATGAGCCCCACGGCAGGCGGTCTGCTCCGATCGGAGATCCGCCGGGTCGGATCGTTGCGGTCGTGGTGGGCACTGGGTCTACCGCCCGTGCTGATCGGCGGATTCGCCAGCGCCGTGTACGCCGCCATCGCGTCGTCGGACGCGCTCACCGGCGTCGACGACGCCAATCGCGTCGCCGCTCTCATCGGGTTGTACGTCACCGTGGGCGTGTCGGTGCTGTTCGCCGCCGTGTTCGGCGCGGTGCACGCCGCGACCGACCTGCGCCACGGCGCCGCGTCCACGACCTTCCTCGCCGCGCCGCGTCGCGGTCAGGTGGTGGCCGCCAGGATTCTCGTCTCGGCCGCCGTCGGTGCCGCGTACGCCGTGGTGTCCGTCCTCGTCAGCGTGGCGTCGCTCGCACTGTTCGGGGGCAACACAGTGGTGGACGACGGACTGGTGATCGCGGTCTGTCTTCTCGGCATCGTCGTCTCCGCGCTGTGGTGTGTCCTCGGCTGCGGGCTCGGGCTGCTCACCGGCTCCCCTGCCATCGCGGCGATCGTCGTGGTCGCGTGGCTACCGATCGGAGAGCTCGTCGTGATCGCGGTGCTCAGCGGCATCGGCGCGGAGGCGGTCGCCGCCCTGCTCCCCGGAGCCACCACCGTCGCGATCATGGCAGCGGACAAGGGGACGGACGGCGACATGCTGCTTCCGTTCTCCGCTGCCGTCATCGGACTGCTGCTGTGGACCATCGGCATCGCCGGAGCCGGGTGGCTGCGCACCACTCGCCGAGACGTGACGTGAGCACTCCCGATTCGCGAGGGTGGATCCGCAGGCTGGCGTCGGACTGCTTCGCTCATCGCCGCGTCGCGGTGGGCGCACTCGCGGTGACCTTCGTGGCCGCTGCCATCGACATCATGTTCCCCCTCCTCACCCGCGCCGCCGTCGACGGCGCGGCGGCCAGCCGCACCGACCACATCGCCACCATCGCCGCGGCCATCGCGGGACTGGCCGTCGTCCGCTTCGCGTGCCAGTTCGGGCGGCGCCTCCTCGCCGGCGCCCTGTCCATCGACGTGCAACACGGACTGCGCCAACGCCTGCTCGCGTCGCTGCACCGCCTCGACGGCGAGCGGCAGGACGAGGTACAGGTCGGTCAGGTGGTGTCGCGCTCGATCACCGACCTGCAGCTGGTGCAGGGTCTGCTCGCCATGGTCCCGTTGTCGGCGGGCGCCCTGCTGCAGTTCGTCCTGGCTCTCGGCGTGATGGCGTATCTGTCGCCGCTGCTCACCCTGGTGGCGCTCGCCGTCGTACCGGCCATCAGCGTGCTGGTGGTCCGCATGCGCCCCACGCTGTACGCGGCCACCTGGTCGGCCCAGCAGCAGGCCGCGGAACTGGCCGGGCACGTGGAGGAGACGGTCACCGGCGTGCGCGTGGTCAAGGGCTTCGGCCAGGAATCGCGTGCCGTGGACACGCTGGAGCGCATCGGCCGGCGGCTGTACGCCGAGCGCCTGCGTGCCGCCGTCGTGAACTCCCGATTCGCCCCCGGCATGGCGGCGCTGCCGCAGCTCGGTCTGGTGGGTGTGGTGGCCCTGGGTGGGTGGTCGGCTCTGTCCGGTTCCATCACCGTCGGCACGTTCCTGGCCTTCGCGAGTTACGTCGCCACGATGGCCGCCGTGACCCGGACACTCACGTCCGTCGTGGTCATGGCCCAGCTGTCCCGTGCCGCGGTCGAACGGGTGTACGGCGTCATCGACACCCGGCCGGCGCACGAGGAACCCGAGAATCCGGTACCGATCCCGGACGGACCACTGGGGCTGCGTCTGCGCGACGTCCGATTCGGTTTCGACCCCGACGCCCCCGTGCTCGACGGACTGGACCTCACGGTCGCGCCGGGCGAGACGGTGGCGGTGGTGGGCCCCTCCGGCAGCGGCAAGTCGACCCTGTCCATGCTGCTGCCGCGGTTCTACCGACCGTCGTCGGGCAGCATCGTGCTCACGTCCGAGATCGGCGACGTCGACATCGCCGACCTGTCCGCCGACGACCTCCGCGCGGCGGTGTCGGTCGCGTTCGACGATCCGTTCCTGTTCTCCTCCAGCGTCGCGCGCAACATCGCCCTCGGTGCCCCCGACGCGTCGGAGGCGAGTGTCCGCGACGCGGCCACGCGCGCCATGGCCGACGACTTCGTCCGCGACCTGTCCGACGGTTACGACACCACGGTGGGTGAGCGCGGGCTCTCGCTGTCCGGTGGCCAACGCCAACGCATCGCGCTCGCGCGGGTCCTGCTGTCCTCCCCGCGCGTCCTGGTCCTCGACGACGCCACCTCGGCCGTCGATGCCCGCACGGAGGCAGCGATCTTCGACCGGCTGCGTTCCGGTCCACGCCGGACGACGGTGCTGCTCGCGCACCGTAGGTCGACGCTCGCGCTGGCCGATCGCGTCGCCGTCCTGGACCGGGGGCGCATCGTCGACATCGGCACCGAGGCCGAACTCGACGAGCGTTGCCCCCTGTTCCGCGCGCTGATGTCCGGCGCAGGCGAGAAGTCCGAGCCGGCGCAGGACGACGTGCCCGCCGACTCGCTGTGGCCGGACGACGGCGACTCCACCGAGTTCGCGTCCTCACCCGCCTCCCGCGCGAGCGCGGACGGCGCGGCTGCCGGCGGCCCTCCCGGCCCGGGCGGTCACATGGCGTCGTCA
This sequence comes from Rhodococcus sp. MEB041, assembly GCF_030208955.1. Lineage (NCBI taxonomy): Bacteria > Bacillati > Actinomycetota > Actinomycetes > Mycobacteriales > Nocardiaceae > Rhodococcus > Rhodococcus sp. MEB041. The sequence goes on along the minus strand of NZ_JARVSZ010000005.1, from coordinate 674,673 downwards.
CTCGGCGGCGCCGTGCCCACCGAGGCCATGACCGAGATCCTGACCCGACTCGCCCCGGCCGACGAGGACCCGCGCGTCGACACCGCGACGGCTCGGCGGGACGAGTCGACGTTCACCCTGCGGCGCACCCTCGCCCCCGTCGCCGGACTGCTCGCGGTGGTCATGGTCTGCCTGGCGTTCGACTCGGCCGTCACCATCGCCTTCCCGTCGATCGTGCGGTTCGCCGTCGACCACGGTGTCGCCGAGAGGTCCACCGGAATCCTCGCGGCGGTGTCGGGCATCGCGCTTGCGCTGGTGATCGTCGACTGGCTCGTGGTCCGCACCATGACGGTGGTGACCGCGCGGGCCGGTGAGCGCGTGCTCTTCGGGCTCCGCGTCCGCAGCTACGCGCACCTGCAGCGTCTCGGCCTCGACTACTACGAGCGAGAACTGTCCGGCCGGATCATGACCCGCATGACGACCGACGTGGACGCGTTGTCGGCGTTCATGCAGACGGGTCTCTCGACGGCCGTCGTCAGCCTCCTGACGATCGTCGGCGTGTCGGCCGCCTTGATCCTCACCGACGGCGTCCTCGCCGCGGTGGCCCTGTCGGTCGTCCCGATCCTGGTGGTGGCGACGCTGGTGTTCCGCCGCATCTCCGCTCGCGCGTACTCGACGTCACGCGAGCGCATCTCGGCCGTCAACGCGGAGTTCCAGGAGAACGTCACCGGACTACGGGTCACGCAGGCGTACCGGCATCAGACGGCTGCGGCACGCTCGTTCCTCGCCCGCTCCGAGTCGTACCGCCGCAGCCGGATGCGGTCGCAACGGGCCATCTCGGTGTTCTTCCCGTTCATCGCGTTCCTGTCGGACCTCGCCCTCGCCGCCGTGGTCCTCGTCGGTGCGTACCGCGTGGCCGACGGGCGCACCTCGGCCGGCGCCCTCGTCGCCTTCGTGCTGTACCTGGGTCTGCTCTTCGGCCCCATCCAACAGTTGTCCCAGGTGTTCGACGGCTATCAGCAGGCGTCCGTGGGTCTCACTCGCATCGGTGACCTGTTGCGCACCCGCAGCTCGATCGAGCAGGCCGGGTCGTCGACGCCGGTCTCGGTCCCACCGCGACTGCGCGGCGACATCGCGCTGAAGGACGTCACCTTCCGCTACGCCGGGGCTCCGCGGGATGCGCTGACGTCGGTCGACCTGCACGTTCCGGCGGGATCGACGGTGGCACTGGTGGGTCGCACCGGCGCCGGCAAGTCGACCATCGTGAAGTTGATGGCGCGGTTCTACGACCCGACCACCGGGGACGTCGTCGTGGACGACGTGCCCGTGCGGTCGTACCCGCTCGGCGACTACCGCCGACGTCTGGGAGTCGTTCCGCAGGAGGCGCATCTCTTCAGCGGCACCATCGCTTCCAACATCGCTTTCGGGCGTCCGGAGGCGACGCGCGCCGACATCGAGAGCGCGGCCCGCGCCGTGGGGGCACTGCCCGCCATCGCCACACTCCCCCTCGGCATGGCGACGCCCGTCGGAGAACGTGGCCGCGGCCTCGCGGCGGGAACCCGGCAGTTACTGGCGCTGGCGCGCGCCGAGCTGGTCGATCCCGACATCCTGTTGCTCGACGAGGCGACGGCGACCCTGGACCCGGAGACGGAACGAGCCGTCCTGGACGCCGGCCGCACCGTGACCACCCGTCGGACATCGGTGATCGTGGCGCACCGCCTCGCGACCGCCGCGCGGGCCGATCTCGTCGTGGTGGTCGACGACGGGCGCATCGTGGAGAGCGGAACCCACGAGAACCTGGTGCGCTCGGACGGTTTCTACGCCGAACTCTGGGAAACCACCGAGGGACGTACCGCGGCTGTGAGTGGCGCGGGTCACGCAGCCGGCGACGGCACGACCACGCCACACACCGGTGAAGCCGATCACAAGGGTGATCCGGACACACGGCCGCGGACCGAAAGGTCTAACCTTGATCGTGCCGTGCGCTGAGCGAGAACGAAGAAGGAAACGAGGCGAACACCTGCCGTGAGCAGCAGCTCTACAACACAGTTCGGACAGAATCAGTGGTTGGTCGACGAAATGTACCAGCGTTTCAAGACCGATCCGTCGTCGGTCGACGAGAGCTGGCACGAGTTCCTCGCCGACTACACGCCCGAGCAGAACGGTAGCGGCGATCCCGCCACCGACACCGAGACCACCACAGCCGCACCCGCTTCCGCGAAGGCAGCTGCGCCGAAGGCGGACAAGCCTGCCGCGCCGAAGGCGGAGAAGCCTGCCGCGCCGAAGGCCGACAAGCCGGCCGCCGCGAAGACCGACAAGCCGGCACCGAAGGCGGAGACCAAGCCCGTGACCACAGCTGCCCCCGCGAAGTCGACCGCCGCCGCCGGTCCGGCCGAGAAGAAGTCCGCGGCCGTGCCGCCCGCACAGCCGGAGTCGGACGCGCCGAAGGAGGACACGACCAAGGTGCTCCGCGGCGCCTCGGCCGCGGTCGCCAAGAACATGGCCGCCTCGTTGCAGATCCCGACGGCCACCAGCGTGCGCGCCATCCCCGCGAAGCTGATGATCGACAACCGTCTCGTGATCAACAACCACCTCGCGCGCACCCGCGGTGGCAAGATCTCGTTCACTCACCTGCTCGGTTACGCCATCGTGCAGGCGGTCAAGTCGTTCCCCAACATGAACCGGCACTTCGCCGAGATCGACGGCAAGCCCAACGCGGTCACCCCCGCGCACACCAACCTCGGCCTCGCCATCGACCTGCCGGGCAAGGACGGTTCGCGGTCACTCGTCGTCGCCGCGATCAAGGGGTGCGAGGAGTTCACGTTCAACCAGTTCCACACTGCCTACGAGGACATCGTCCGTCGTGCGCGCGACGGCAAGCTCACCGCCGCCGACTTCAGCGGCGTCACGATCTCGCTGACCAACCCGGGCACCATCGGCACCGTGCACTCGGTTCCACGTCTGATGAACGGTCAGGGCACCATCATCGGCGCCGGCGCCATGGAGTACCCCGCAGAGTTCCAGGGCTCCAGCGAGGAGCGCATCGCCGAGATGGGCGTCGGCAAGCTGATGACGCTCACCTCGACGTACGACCACCGCCTCATCCAGGGCGCGGAGTCGGGCGACTTCCTTCGCACGATCCACAACCTGCTGATCAGCGACGAGTTCTACGACCAGATCTTCCACGGTCTGGCCATCCCCTACGAGCCGATCCGCTGGCGTCGTGACCTGCCCACCGGCGGCGTCGACAAGAACACGCGCGTCCTCGAGCTCATCGCGGCCTACCGGAACCGTGGCCACCTCATGGCCGACACGGATCCGTTGATGTTCACCAAGGACAAGTTCCGGATGCACCCGGACCTCGACGTGATCAGCCACGACCTGACGTTGTGGGACCTCGACCGCGAGTTCCAGGTCGGCGGCTTCCACGGCCAGGACAAGATGAAGCTGCGCGACGTGCTCAGCGTGCTGCGCGACTCCTACTGCCGTCACGCCGCCATCGAGTACACGCACATCCTCGAGACCGACCAGGTGGCGTGGCTCCAGGAGCGCGTCGAGGCCAAGCACGTCAAGCCGACGGTCGCTCAGCAGAAGTACATCCTCAGCAAGCTCAACGCGGCCGAGGCGTTCGAGACGTTCCTGCAGACGAAGTACGTCGGACAGAAGCGCTTCTCGCTCGAGGGCGCGGAGTCCGTCATCCCGATGATGGACTCGGTCATCGACCAGTCCGCCGAGCACGCCCTCGACGAGGTCGTCATCGGCATGCCGCACCGTGGACGCCTGAACGTGCTCGCCAACATCGTCGGCAAGCCGTACTCGAAGATCTTCACCGAGTTCGAGGGCAACATGAACCCGGCCGCCGCACACGGGTCGGGCGACGTGAAGTACCACCTCGGTGCCGAGGGCAACTACATCCAGATGTTCGGCGAGAACGACATCAAGGTGTCGCTCACGGCCAACCCCTCGCACCTCGAGGCGGTCGACCCGGTCCTCGAGGGCCTGGTCCGCGCCAAGCAGGACATGCTGAACAAGGGCGACTCGTCCGACGGCTTCTCCGTCCTGCCGCTCATGCTGCACGGCGACGCGGCCTTCGCGGGCCAGGGCGTGGTGGCGGAGACGCTGAACCTCGCGCTGCTGCGCGGGTACCGCACCGGCGGCACCGTGCACATCGTCGTCAACAACCAGGTCGGCTTCACGACGGCGCCGGAGCACTCGCGCTCCAGCGAGTACTGCACCGACGTCGCGAAGATGATCGGCGCACCGATCTTCCACGTGAACGGCGACGACCCGGAGGCGTGCGCCTGGGTGGCTCGACTGGCGGTCGACTTCCGTCAGAAGTTCCACAAGGACGTCGTCATCGACATGATCTGCTACCGCCGTCGCGGCCACAACGAGGGTGACGATCCCTCGATGACGCAGCCGGCGATGTACGACGTGATCGACACCAAGCGCAGCGTCCGCAAGAGCTACACCGAGTCGCTCATCGGTCGTGGCGACATCAGCCTCAAGGAGGCCGAGGACGCACTCCGCGACTACCAGGGCCAGCTCGAACGCGTCTTCAACGAGGTGCGCGAACTCGAGAAGTACACACCGGAGCCGAGCGAGTCCGTCGAGCTCGACCAGCAGCTGCCCGCCAAGCTCACCACCGCGGTGGACAAGTCGGTTCTGCACCGCATCGGCGACGCGTTCGTCAACGTCCCGGACGGTTTCACCGTGCACCCGCGCGTGCAGCCCGTCCTCGACAAGCGTCGCGAGATGGCCTACGAGGGCAAGGTCGACTGGGCGTTCGGCGAGCTGCTCGCACTCGGCACGCTGATCGACGAGGGCAAGCTCGTGCGCATGTCCGGCCAGGACACCCGTCGCGGCACGTTCACGCAGCGGCACTCGGTCATCATCGATCGCAAGACCGGTGAGGAGTACACGCCACTGCACAACCTCGGCAGCGACGATCCGGGCAAGTTCCTGGTCTACGACTCCGCGCTGAGCGAGTACGCGGCGGTGGGCTTCGAGTACGGCTACTCCGTGGGCAACCCGGACGCTCTGGTGCTGTGGGAAGCGCAGTTCGGCGACTTCGTCAACGGTGCCCAGTCCATCATCGACGAGTTCATCTCGTCCGGTGAGGCCAAGTGGGGACAGCTCTCCGACGTCGTTCTGCTGCTGCCGCACGGCCACGAGGGCCAGGGCCCCGACCACACCTCGGGACGCATCGAGCGGTTCCTGCAGCTGTGCGCCGAGGGATCGATGACGGTCGCGGTGCCGTCCACGCCGGCGAACTACTTCCACCTGCTGCGTCGTCACGCACGTGACGGCATCCAGCGGCCCCTGGTCGTGTTCACCCCGAAGTCGATGCTGCGCAACAAGGCTGCGGTCAGCAACATCGAGGACTTCACCGACGGCAAGTTCCACTCCGTCTTCGACGAGCCCACCTACGACTCGGGCGACGGTGACCGCAAGAAGGTCGAGCGGGTGCTCATGGTCAGCGGCAAGCTGTACTACGAGCTGCTCGCCTTCAAGCAGAAGAACAAGCGGGACGACGTCGCCATCGTGCGGGTCGAGCAGCTCTACCCGATCCCCAGCCGCCGCATCGCGGAGGCGCTGGACGGCTACCCCAACGCCACCGAGTACCGGTGGGTCCAGGAGGAGCCGGCCAACCAGGGTGCGTGGCCGACGTTCGGTCTCGCGTTCCCGGAGCTGCTTCCCGAGCGTCTGTCCGGCATCAAGCGCGTCTCGCGGCGTCCGATGTCCGCACCGTCGTCGGGTTCGAGCAAGGTCCACGCGGTCGAGCAGGCCGAGATCATCGACACGGCCTTCAACGGGTGATCGTTCACCTGTGACGCTGCCACTGAGCCGGGTCGAGTTCACTCCACGGAGGGGATTTGACCCGGCTTCGTGGTATCTGCAGGTACCCGTGGTCGCCGAGATCGTGCGCACCGGGCTCGACTTCGACAGTCCTATGACCGTGATCGTCGGGGAGAACGGAACCGGGAAGTCGACGCTGATGGAGGCGCTGGCCGCGTGCTGGGCCTTCGGTCTCGGTGCGGCCGACGCGATGTGGTCACCCGGCGGCGGGGCGCAGGACACCGACCTGCACAAGCACCTGACGTGCCACGGTGCCCGACCGCGGCCGCAGGGCGGGTGTTTCCTGCGCGCCGAGACGATGCACGGATTGTTCGAGTCCGCGGACGCACGGCGAGTCCGCGACACCGACGTCGTCTACAACGCGCTGTCCCACGGACAGTCGTTTCTGCGCTATGTCGCGGATCGCCCTGTCGCAGTCGGACTCTGGTTGATGGACGAGCCCGAGGCGGCCTTGTCGTTCCAGTCGTGTCTGGCGTTGATCTCGGTGATGAAGGAACTGGTCGAGGAGGGCTCACAGATCGTGATGGCGACGCACTCGCCGGTGCTCGCGGCCATGCCGGGAGCACGCCTGCTCGAACTCGGCGAGGACGGTCTGTCGTCCACGACGTGGGAGGAGGCGCAGGTCGTCCGGGACTGGTCGGCGTTCTTCGACGCCCCCGACCGGTTCCTGCGCCACCTCTGACACGACTAGGCGGTCGGGGCCTCCGGCAACGTGACGACCTGGCCGGCGAACGACAGGCCGGCACCGAAACCGAGCAGCAGGGCGGTGTCGCCCTTCTTCGCCTTGCCGGTGCGCAGCACCTCCTCCACCGCGAGCGGGATCGAGGCGGCCGAGGTGTTGCCGGCCTCGGCGATGTCGTGTGCCACCGGGATGTCCTCGGCGAGTTCGAGGCTCTTCGCCAGCAGATCGGTGATGCGGGAGTTCGCCTGGTGCGGCACGAAGACGTCCAGCTCGGAGGCCTTGACGCCCGCCTTGTCGAGGGCCTCGCGTGCCACCTTGGCCATCTCGAACGCCGCCCAGCGGAAGACCGCGATACCGGTCATCGCGATCCACGGACGATCGGCGTTCGGATCCTCCTTCAGGTCCGCGAAGTACTGCAACCAGTCCTTGTCCTGCTTGATGGCGTCGGCCTGCGAGCCGTCCGAACCCCAGACGACCGGTCCGATGCCGGGCTCCTCGGTGCGGCCGACGACCATGGCGCCGGCACCGTCGCCGAAGATCATGCGCGTGCCGCGATCGTCGGGTCGCGTCGTGACGCTCAGGTGCTCGGTGCCGATGACCAAGACCTTGTCCGACGTGCCCGCGCGGACCATGTCCGAGGCGAGTGCGAGGCCGTAGCAGAAGCCCGCGCAGCCCGCGCCGAGGTCGAAGGCGCCGGGGCCACCGGTGCCGAGCGCGTCCGCGATGATCGACGCGGCGGGCGGTGTGAGCAACAGGTGAGTGGACGTCGCGATGATGACGCAGCCGATCTCGGCGGCGTCCACGCCGGAGTTCTCGAGGGCACGGCGTCCGGCCTCGATCGACATGGAGACCACGTTCTCGTTCTCCCCGGCGAAACGGCGGGACTCGATGCCCGTACGGGTACGGATCCACTCGTCGCTCGAGTCGATGGTCTTGCAGATCTCCTCGTTGGTGACGACACGCTCGGGCCGGTAGGCCCCGATTCCCAGGATTCCCGAGTGTCGCGTCTCGGTCGGGATACTGATCTGCGCGCCCATCGAAGGCCGTCCTCTCGTGCTGCCGACCGCCGCTCGTGCGCCGGTGTACGCCCTCACGTTACTGGTGCGGACCCGTCGATCGAAGGGGGTGTCGCTCGAGGTGTCATCCCGCGTCGGCACTCGCCCACGACAACTCGGTCGTGTCCGCCGTCGGCAGCGCCACGGCAGGCAGCGCGTGCACCAGCAGTTCGATCAGCTCGTCCCGGCTGAGGTCCTCCTGGTTCAGCCAGGTGATGGTGACCTCCTCGCAGAACGCCACCCAGCCGCGGATGGCCAGCGCGATCCGCGGGGTGCGCTCGACACCGAGCAGCGGGAGCTGCGACACCGTCCGTTCGACCATGACGTCGCGGGTGCGCTCGAAGACGGCCCGCATGTCGGGATCCCCGCTCGCGGTGCCGCGCAGCAGCGAGACGTAGCTGGAGCGGTGCTCGGTGACGTAGTCGACGTAGGACGCGAGTGCCACGGCGAGCGTCGTCAACGGGTCGAGCCCGACGGGCGGCTCGGTGGCGTCGAGCATCTGTCGGCTGGTGTGCTCGACGATCGCGACGTGGAAGTCGTGCTTGGACGAGAAATAGTGGAAGAGCAGCCCACGCGACACGCCCGCCTGGTCGGCGATGTCCTCGACCGAGATGGCGTCCAGCGTGCGCTCCGAGAGCATCTCGACCCCCAGGTCGATGAGCTGGGCCCGCCGCTGTTCCGGACTGAGCCGCGTTCGCTTCACGCTGTCCATGCGCTCCATACTACTGAACGTTCGTCAGTAACTGTTGACCTGCGCTCAATAAGGACCTAGTCTGGGTTCATGAGTCTTCCAGTTACAGATACCGACGCTGTCGCTGCACGCTACGTCGACACCATCATCATCGGCAGCGGTTTCGCAGGACTGGGCGCCGCGATCAAGCTGAGCCAGCAGGGAAGCACCGATTTCCTGGTCCTCGAGCGCGGCAGCGACGTCGGTGGCACGTGGCGCGACAACACCTACCCCGGTGCCGCCTGCGACGTGCCCTCGCACCTCTACTCGTACTCGTTCGCGCTGAATCCGGACTGGACCCGCTCGTTCTCCCGTCAGCCGGAGATTCAGAAGTACATCGAGAGCGTCGCGCGGCAGTACCGCGTGTACGACCGCCACGTCTTCGACTGCCACGTCGAGTCGGCCCGCTGGAACACCGCCACCTCGCAGTGGGACATCGTGACCACCCGGGGGAACTTCACGGCCAAGAAGGTCGTGTCCGCCGTCGGCGCCCTGTGCGAGCCGAACCTCCCGGACATCGCCGGCATCACCGATTTCCAGGGCGAGATCTTCCACTCGGCCCGCTGGAACCACGACGCGAGCCTCGAGGGCAAGCGCGTCGCCGTCATCGGTACCGGCGCCTCCGCGATCCAGATCGTCCCGGCCATCGCGCCGACGGTCGCCCATCTCGACGTCTACCAGCGCACCGCCCCGTGGGTCCTCCCGCGCTTCGACCGCGAGTACACCCGCATCGAGAAGCTGGCGTTCAAGTACCTCCCCGGCTACCAGCGTCTGTCACGCACCGGCATCTACGCCGCACGTGAGACCCAGGTCGTCGGCCTCACCCGCGTCCCCAAGCTCATGAAGGCGTTCGAGTTCATCGCGCGCCGACAGATCGCGAAGGGCATCCGCGACACCGAGCTGCGCCGCAAGGTGACGCCGAACTTCCGCATCGGCTGCAAGCGCATGCTGATCTCCAACAACTACTACCCGGCACTGGATCGACCGAACGTCGACCTGGTGACCGACGGTATCCGTGAGGTGCGGGCGCACTCCATCGTGACGGCCGACGGAACCGAGCGTGAGATCGACGCCCTGGTGGTCGCCACCGGATTCCACGTGACCGACTCCCCCACCTTCCAGGGCATCTTCGGCAAGGACGGCCGCTCGCTCGCCGAGGTCTTCGACGAGCGCGGACAGCAGGGATACAAGGGCGCCACGGTCGCGGGCTTCCCCAACCTGTTCTTCCTGGTCGGACCCAACACGGGCCTGGGGCACACCTCGATGGTGTTCATGATCGAGTCGCAGCTGAACTACGTGATCGACGCGCTCAACACGATCGACAAGCACGATCTCGGTGTCGTCGAGGTGCGCCGCGAGGTGCAGGACGAGTTCAACGCCGACCTGCAGACCAAGCTGAACAAGACGGTGTGGCTCAACGGCGGGTGCGCGAGCTGGTACCTCGACAAGCACGGCAACAACACGACGCTGTGGCCGGACTTCACCTTCGAGTTCCGCCGCATCACCCGCAACTTCGACCTCGAGGCATACGACGCCCTCGCGGCCGGCAACGTCACGAGGCCTGTGAGCGCCGTCGACGGCACCCCCACCCCTGCGACGACCGACAACGACGACGAGAAGGCGATCTCCCGATGAGCGAGTTCCGTGGACGAGTGGCCGTGGTGACCGGAGCCGGATCGGGGATCGGCCGTGCGCTGGCTCTCGAACTGGCGTCGCGCGGAGCACGACTCGCGCTGTCCGACGTCGACTCGGTCGGCCTGGCCGCCACCGTGGCGGCCGTGGAGCAGCGCGGCGGAGAGGTCCGCAGCGACCACCTCGACGTCAGCGAACGCGGCAGCGTGCTCGACTACGCGGAGACCGTGCGTCGGCACTTCGGTGTGGTGAACCAGGTCTACAACAACGCCGGCATCGCCTTCCACGGCGACGTCGAGAAGACCGAGTTCAAGGATCTCGAGCGCGTGATCGACGTCGACTTCTGGGGCGTCGTCAACGGTACGAAGGCATTCCTCCCGCATCTCGTCGAGTCGGGAGACGGTCACGTGGTCAACGTGTCCAGCCTGTTCGGCCTCCTGTCGATCCCGTCCCAGTCCGCGTACAACGCAGCCAAGTTCGCCGTGCGCGGCTTCACCGAGGCGTTGCGCCAGGAGATGCTGATCGCCCGCCACCCGGTGCACGTCACGTGTGTCCACCCGGGCGGCATCAAGACGGCGATCGCCCGCAACGCGACCGTCGCCGAGGGCCAGGACCAGAAGTCGGTGGCCGAGTTCTTCGACCGTCGCCTCGCGAAGACCACCCCGGAGCAGGCCGCCCTGGTGATCCTGCGCGGAGTGGAGAAGAACAAGGCCCGCGTGCTCATCGGCAACGACGCCCGCGCGCTCGACGCCCTCGCCCGCATCACGGGATCGCGGTACCAGGACATCATCGTCAGGCTGTCCTCGCGCGTCCTGCCGCGGACGACCACCCAGCGGTAGGGCTGACGGTAGGTTCGGGCGATGCGACCGATGACTCTGCCGTTGCCCGTGGTGTCCCGAGTTCTGAAGCCTGTGTTCCGGGTGATTCTGAACCCGCGCCTCCCGGTTCCGGTGCAGCGCACACTGCTCGAGGTCGCGGCCCGGTCGCTACCGCTGCCGGAGGGCACGGTGATCCGCAGCGAGACCGTGGGCGGTGTCCCGGTCGAACGGGTCACCGTCGGTGCCACCGTCCGACGCACCGCCGTGCTGTATCTGCACGGCGGTGCGTACACGCTGGGGTCGCCGCTGACGCACCGCGTCGTCACGTCGTCGCTCGCCCGCGACAGTGGCGCCGTCGTGGTGGCGGCGCACTACCGTCTGGCTCCGGAGCATCCCTGCCCGGCCGCGCTCGAGGACGCACTGGCCGTGTTCGACGGGCTGGTCGCCGACGGTGTCGCGGCCGATCACATTGCCGTGGTCGGCGATTCGGCCGGCGGCGGTCTGGCCGCGGCGACGACACAGGCGCTCGTCGACCGTGGCACATCACCGTCGTGCGTCGCGATGATCTCCCCGTGGGCCGATCCGGCGGACCAGGACTTCCCGGCGCCGCGCGACTTCCTGCTCGACGCTCGCTGGTTGCGGAACTCGGCGCGGCAGTATCTGGGCGACGGCGACCCGACCGATCCGCGCTACGCCCCCGTGCGTGGCACGTTGACCGGCTTCCCCTCGACGATGATCCAGTACTCCGCCGACGAGATCCTGCGGCCCCAGATCCTTCGCTTCGTCGACGCATTGACCGAGGCCGGTGTCTCCGTGCGGTGCACCGAACTCACGGATCTGTGGCACGTCGCCCACCTGCAGGCCACCCTGCTGGCCGAGGCAGCGACAGCGGTCAGGGAGATCGGCGCCTTCGTCCGCGACGCGACCGCCCACTCAGAACGACTGCGTCCCTAGCCAACTCGCGGCGACCGCGCCCGGATCCTCGCCGCCGCGGACACGGTCGACCATCTCCGCGAGATCCGCAGTGGTGAGTTCGCCGGCGATGATCTGCAGCGGACGGTCCAGCGTCTCGTCCACGGAGCCCTTGCGGAGGAGGGGGACGAGGACGTCGGCGGTGAGGCCGTCTCGATCGTCGGCGAGCACCACGTCGGTCGCATCGACCACGGCGACCCGGTCCGTGGCCCGGACGATCGTCACCTCGGTGGGGCCGGCAGGAGCGAACGCACAGTCGTAACTCTCGGCGAGGGCCCGTGTCACCGCGGACGCATCGACGGCCGGGTCGACGGCGGCGGAGAGGCGGGAACACTGCGGAGACAGAGCCGACAGAGTGGCTTCGGGGAGAGCCGATCCCGCGGCCGCGGTGACGGACACCGTCGGCCCGTTCTCGGCGAGACCCTGGTCGGTGACCGCCAGCCACTCCGGCAGTGCACGCGCCAGATCGGCGTAGACGTCCTCGGGCGCCCGCGCGGCGGACGACGGATCCAGTTGCGCCAGAAGCGATCCGGTGAAGCTGGGGACGAGCGCGACCGAGGCGTCGTCGAGGCCGGCGAGCGCGCCGGGGAGACCGTCGACCGTGTCCACCCGAGCGTCCGCTCCCCCGCGTGACAGCGCGTCGGCGTACAGGTGCGCCAGCACCGTCTGCACCGGAGTTCCGGTGTCGGCGACCACCAGCGGCTGCGGGCGCGTCGTCCCCTCGGGGCCGCCGGTACTCGAACACCCGGCCACCACCGAGGCCGCGAGCAGCGACGCGACGGCCGACCTGCAGACCCGCATCGACCATCCTCTCGAACCCGGTACCGGCGTTCCGGCGCCGAAAGCGGGCCGGTGTCGGGGCCTATCGTTACACTCGAACAGTGAACACGACACGTCGCACCACCTCACGTTCCGTGCGCGTCGCCGCCACCGCTCTGGTGGCCGCTGCAGCACTCACCCTGTCCGCCTGCGGCGGCGACTCCGATCCACTGAGCAGCGGCGGTGAGGGTGGTAGCGGAGGCGATCCGAACACCATCGTCGTCGGTTCCGCGAACTTCACCGAGTCCGAGATCATCGCCAACATCTACGCCGACGCGTTGAAGGCCAACGGCTTCGACGCCAGCACACGCCTGTCCATCGGCAGCCGTGAGGCCTACATCCCGGCCGTGCGCGACGGCTCCATCGACCTCATCCCGGACTACACCGGAAACCTGTTGCTGTACTTGGACCCCGAGGCCACGGCCACGGCGCCCGACGAGGTGAACACCGCCCTCACGGCGGCACTGAGCGACGATCTCCTGGCATCCACGCCGGCCCCCGGCGAGGACAAGGACGCCGTCGTCGTCACGCGGGACACCGCGACGCGCTGGAACCTGACCAACATCGCCGATCTCGCGCCGTACGCGGGTGAGGTCAAGTTCGGTGGGCCGCCCGAGTTCGCCGAGCGTCCCGTCGGCCTGCCCGGCCTGCGCGACAAGTACGGCGTCGACATCCCGGCCGCCAACTTTGTCCCGATCTCCGACGGCGGCGGCCCGGCCACCGTGGCCGCCCTCGCTGCGGGGGACATCACCGCGGCGAACCTGTTCACCACCACGCCCGCGATCGTCGAGAACGACTTCGTGGCACTGGGCGACCCGGACAACAACTTCCCGGCGCAGAACGTGGTCCCGGTCTACAACTCGTCGAAGAAGTCGGACAAGCTCACCGCCGTCCTCGACGCCGTGTCGGCCAAGCTCACGACGGTCGAGTTGCTGGCGCTGAACCAGGAGGTGTCGGGCGACGCGAAGACCGAGCCCGCCGCCGCCGCGAACGCCTGGGTCGTCGAGCAGGGTCTGGACAAGCCGGTCTCGTGATCTCGTTCGAGGGAGTCACCAAGCAGTACCCGGACGGAACGCTCGCGGTCGACTCTCTCGATCTCCGGATCGAGGACCGGTCGTTCACCGTCTTCGTCGGCCCGTCGGGCTGCGGCAAGACGACCTCGATGCGGATGATCAACCGGATGATCGAGCCCACGTCGGGCACGATCAGCGTCGATGGTCGAGACATCTCGACCGTCGACGCCGTCAAGCTTCGGCTGGGCATCGGTTACGTCATCCAGAGCGCCGGCCTGCTGCCTCACCGCACCGTCGTCGACAACGTCGCCACCGTTCCGGTGCTGACGGGTCGTTCACGCAAGGAGGCCCGTCGCGACGCGATGGAGGTCCTCGAGCGCGTCGGCCTCGATCTGTCGCTGGCCACCCGGTACCCCGCTCAGCTGTCGGGCGGCCAGCAGCAGCGCGTCGGGGTCGCGCGTGCCCTGGCGGCAGATCCTCCGATCCTGCTGATGGACGAGCCGTTCAGCGCCGTCGATCCGGTGGTGCGCGAAGACCTGCAGACCGAGATGCTCAGGCTGCAGGCCGATCTGAAGAAGACCATCGTCTTCGTCACGCACGACATCGACGAGGCCATCAAACTCGGCGATCGCATCGCCGTGTTCGGCACCGGCGGAACGTTGCAGCAGTACGACACCCCGGACGTGGTGCTGTCGGCTCCCGCGACCGACTTCGTCGCGTCCTTCGTCGGTCGGGACCGCGGCTACCGTGGACTGTCGTTCCGCCACGGTGACGGGGTGTCCCTGCATCCCATCACGACGGCGTCGGAACAGGACGCGGCGTCGGTCCGTCTCGACCAGGGCCAGTGGCTTCTCGTCGTCTCCGCCGAGGGCCGTCCGCGAGGCTGGATGGACGTCACCGGCCTCGAGGCGCTCAAGTCCGGCGCGAGCATCGCGGACAGCACCTCCGCGGGCGGTTCGCTGTACCCGCCGTCGGGCGATCTGCGACAGGCGCTCGACGCGGCCATCTCGTCGCCTTCCGGCGTCGGCGTGGCGGTCGACGCGAACGGCGCCGTCCTCGGCGGTATCGACGCCACCGAGGTGGTGGCGTTGCTGGCGGACCAGCGTCGAGCCGAGGACCGCGAGCGCGGCCGCCAGTACTTCGAGAAGCCCTGATGCGCTGGCTGATCGACAACATCGACATCGTCCTCGAGCTGACGCGGACCCACCTGTACCTGTCGCTGGTGCCGCTGCTCGTCGGACTGGTCGTCGCGGTGCCCGTGGGCGCGGCCGTGCGCACGGTGGGCTGGCTGCGGCGCCTGACCCTGGTGGTGGCGAGCGTCGCATTCACGATCCCCTCGCTCGCACTGTTCGTCACCATCCCGCTCATCGCGGGACTGCGTGTCCTCGATCCGTTGAACGTGGTCATCGCGCTCACGGTGTACTCCACGGCGCTGCTCGTCCGCGCAGTGCCCGAGGCACTCGACTCGGTGTCCCCCGCCGTCGTCGACGCCGCCACCGCGGTCGGCTTCGGACGGTTCCGCCGCGCCGCGACCGTCGAACTGCCGCTGGCACTTCCCGTGCTCGTCGCGAACGTCCGCGTCGTCGCGGTCACCAACATCTCGATGGTGTCGGTCGGGTCGGTCATCGGCATCGGTGGTCTCGGACAGCTCTTCACCCAGGGCTACCAGCGCGACTACCCCGACCAGATCCTGGCGGGCATCATCGCGATCGTCGTGTTGGCCCTGGTCTTCGACGCGCTGCTGTTCCTGCTCGGGCGTGCGTTGACGCCGTGGACCCGCGCCGGTGCGCCCTCGACGCGCCGGCGACGAGTGACGGGGGCCCGCGCATGAGCATCTTCTCCGACGCGATCGGCTACATCCTCGACGGCGCCAACTGGTCCGGCGGCACCGGCATCGCGACGCGTCTCACCGAGCACGTCTGGTACAGCTTTCTCGCCGTGCTGTTCTCCGTCGTCGTGGCGGTTCCGCTGGGACTGCTGATCGGGCACCTGCGCCGCGGCGAGGTGGCCCTGGTCGGCCTGGTGAACAGTCTGCGCTCGCTGCCGACGCTCGGCGTGCTGACGTTCCTCGTCCTGCTGCTCGGGCTGGGCCTGGTGCCACCACTGATCGCCCTCGTGCTCCTGGGCATTCCGCCGATCCTCGCCGGGACGTATGCGGGTGTGGCCAATGTCGACGCCACCGTCGTGGACGCGGCACGGGCGATGGGCATGACCGAACGCCAGGTGCTGCTGCGGGTGGAGATTCCCAACGCGCTGCCGCTGCTGCTCGGGGGCATCCGCAACGCCACCCTGCAGGTCATCGCCACCGCCACCGTCGCCGCCTTCGTCAACCTGGGCGGCTTCGGGCGGTACATCTTCGACGGTCTGGCGCTCTACAGCTACGACCGAGTGGTGGTCGGCGCGATCCTGGTGGCCGTGCTGGCTCTCGTGGCGGACGGCCTGCTGGCCCTCGCCGTGTGGGTCTCGGCGCCCGGGACGGGGCGGCTGCGCCGCGCGCCCCGTCTCTGAGACCTCTCAGGCGACGCCGTCCGCCTTCGCAGCCGCGCCCACTGCCGCCGCGACGGCCGGAGCGACCCGCGGGTCGAGTGGGCTGGGCACGATCATGTCGACGCTCAGATCGTCGCCGACCACGGACAGGATCGCGTCCGCGGCGGCGAGCTTCATGTTCTCGGTGATGCGCCGCGCGCCCGCATCGAGAGCACCGCGGAACACACCCGGGAACGCCAGCACGTTGTTGATCTGATTGGCGAAGTCGCTGCGTCCGGTGGCGACGATGCCGGCGTACTTCTTCGCGTCCTCCGGATGGATCTCCGGGTTCGGGTTGGAGAGGGCGAAGACGATGCTGTCGTCTGCCATCGAGGCGATGAGTTCGTGCCCGATCTTCCCCGCGGAGACCCCGAGGAACACGTCCGCATCGGTCAGGGCGTCGGCGGCCGTCCCGGAGAGGCCGCGCGGGTTGGTACGCGAGGCGAGGTCGACCTTCACGGGATTGAGGTCGGCGCGATCCGCACCGACGATGCCCTTCGAGTCGAGCACCACCACGTCCGAGATGCCCGCGGCGAGTAGGATGTTCGCGCACGCGACGCCCGCGGCTCCCGCACCGGAGATGACGACACGCAGACCCGCGAGCTCGCGCTTCTGCACTGCCACAGCGCCTTTCAGCGCAGCCAGGACGACGATGGCCGTGCCGTACTGGTCGTCGTGCATGACCGGGCAGTCGAGTGCCTCGACGACGCGCTTCTCGATCTCGAAGCACCGGGGTGCCGAGATGTCCTCGAGGTTCACGGCTCCGAAGCTGGGGCGCAGGCGGATCAGCGTCTCGACGATCTCGTCGACGTCGTTGGTGTCGAGCACCAGCGGGATCGAGTTGAGGCCGGCGAACTTCTTGAACAGTGCCGCCTTACCCTCCATGACGGGCAGCGAGGCGCGCGGGCCGATGTCGCCCAGACCCAATACCGCTGAGCCGTCGCTGACCACCACCACGAGTCGCTCGGTCCAGGTGTACTTGTTCACCAGCTCCTGATCGGCGGCGATCGCACTGCTCACCTTGGCCACCCCGGGGGTGTACGCGATGGAGAGGTCGCGCTTGGTCTCGAGCGGCGCGGTGAGCTCGACGGACAGCTTGCCGCCCACGTGGCTGAGGAAGATCTCGTCGTCCGTGATGGTCGTGAGGTCGTCGCGGGCAGGCCGGAGGCCGGTCGTGTGTTCGGTCGGATCTGTTGCGGCGGTCACTGGGCGCTCCTTCATCGTCCGCACGAAGGGTGCGGATCACAGTCGTGAGGGGAAGTCGAGATGCGCGCCCGGGGGATGAGAACCGAGGGCAGGCGACATCTCGATGCGTGCGCGGCGGGTGAGCCGACTTCGCGCGCCACCGACGAGCGGTGACCGGGGTCGATCACCACGGGGTGGCGGTGATCGCGAGTGGAGCCAGTGTGCCACCGCCGGTTCCTCGGGAGCAAACAGGTGCCGGTCAGCCTCACCCTTGTCTCGTCAGCCCCACCATTGCGTCCACAGCAGGGCTCCCGCGACGACCAGCACGCCCAGTGAGCCGAGGAACGACACCCCACGCGAGCGATGGTCGGCGATCCGCTGGAGCAGGAGCGCCGCGACGACGGCGGCGACGTGCCACGCGATGGACGCGGTGCCGGGGCCGGGGAATCCCCGATCACCGCCGACGACGGCGGCGGCGATGACGAGCGCCGTGAGGACGACGAGACCCGCGGTGATCGATCCGCTGAGCGCCTTCACCGGCGGCCTCCGGGTACGACGAGCGGCACGCCCGTCGCCCGGCTCACCAACGCGTCGAACTGGTCCTCGGCGGTGGTGCGGGCCGCGATCGGCGTCGTCTTGTTGGTGCCGTGGTAATCGGAGGATCCGGTCACGACGAGATCGTGCTCGCGCGCGATGTCGCGCAGGACGTCCGCGTCCTCGGGGCTGTGGTCGGGGTGATCGACCTCGAGTCCGCCGAGTCGCCCACCGGCGGCGAGCTCCAGAATGTGGTCGGTGTGCAGGAGTCGACCTCGCGTGCGCGCGCGGGCGTGGGCGATGACGGGCACTCCCCCGGCGTCGGCGATCAACTCGACGGCGAGGTCGAGTGGGGTGTCCGCCTTCTCGACGTAGTACGTCCCACCGGTCCGCAGCAGGTCGGTGAACGCGTCGTTCACGGTCTCGACGACTCCGGCGGCGACGAGTGCACGGGCGAGGTGCGGGCGGCCCGCCGACGGACCTGCCGCGGCGAGGATGGTGTCGGCGTCGACGTCGTAGCCGTCGGCCGCCATACGGTCGATCATGCTGCGCAGACGCACTTCCCGCTCCCCACGTAACCGGCTGCGCTCCTCGGCGAAGGCGACGTGCCCGGGGTCGAAGAGGTACGCGAGCAGATGCACCGTGACCGGGTCACCGTCGGCTCCGCGGCCCTGGCACGACATCTCCATGCCACGGACGAGGGTGGGCGCACCGGGCGTCGCGGTCACCGCGGCCACGGCCTCGTCCCAGCCGTGAGTGGTGTCGTGGTCGGTCAACGCGATCACGTCGAGGCCCGCGGCGGTCGCCGTGGCGATCAGCTCGGTGGGCGTCTCGGTTCCGTCCGACGACGTGGAATGGGTGTGGAGATCGATCAGCACGCGCCCAGTCTGTCAGGTGCGCGAGCGCTCAGGTGGGCGGGCGCAGCGACGCCGCCGAGCGCCGCGGGTCGGCGATGTCGATGCCCGCCTCGGTCCACGCGTCGCGCAACGCATCGGCTCCGCGCAGGCGCACCCACGCGGCCTCGGTGCCGGTGATCGGGACTGCCCGCAGGAACCGCACCGGATCGTACGGTTCGGGCAGCTCGAGGTCGGCCACCCCGGACTCGGCCGTCAACAGCACCGCCGTGAACGGAGCGCCGGGCCAGAGAGGCTCGCCGGCGTCCAGCAGGGCGTCGGGCACCAGCACGATGCCCTCCACCGCGGGTGAGGCGGCGAAGACGGCGAGCGTGCGCCAGACCTCGGCGACGGATTCGTCGACTCCGCGCAGGGCCAGGATCAGCTCGGCGCGCGGGCCTCGGTGCGAGTCGGTGACCATGTCGGACGGGTCGGCCATCGGATGCCGCGAGCACCCGAGTGTGGCGAACCGCACGACTCCCTCGACGTCGGCAGCGAACAGCAACACCTCCAGCGGCTCGAGGCCCAGGAAGGTCACGGATGCGCTGGACGGGTCGTCCTGACCGAGCACCGTCTGCAGATGGGTTCGCACCTGCGCTGTCACGTCGCTCCCACTCACACCGTCCATCCAACCCCACGACGTCCGTACCGGCTCCGACGGGACCGGCGTGCCGGTACGGTCCTGCGTGTGGTGACTGTGCTGACCGTGTCCGACGAGGTGGTCGAAGGCCTGTGGAACGCCCGCACACTCCCGTTCGACGTCGACCTGGTCCTCGGTGCGGGCGACCTGCCCTTCGAGTACCTCGAGCACCTCGCCGAGGCCGCCGACGCCCCGTGCGTCTTCGTCCCCGGCAACCACGACGCCGACCTCACCGGGTACTCGGCCGGTCGAGCCGGCTGGATGCGTGCCGGGCTGCCGTCGAGCTGGCCCGGTCCGGACGGCGCCGTCAACGCCGATCGACGGATCGTCAGCGCCGCCGGTCTGCGGATCGCGGGGCTGGGCGGGTCCATCCGCTACCGCGACGGACCCAACCAGTGGACGGAACGGCAGCAGAAGCGGCGCTCCGGCTCCCTGATCCGGACCCACACCTGGCACCCGCTGCTGCGACGCGGAGCGGACGCACACGGGGTCGACGTCCTGCTGACCCACAGCCCACCGTTCGGTGTCGGCGACGCCGAGGACGCACCACACCGCGGTTTCCGGTGTCTCGATCCGCTCACCGAGCGGTTGCGGCCTCAGCTCCTCGTCCACGGACACATCCACCCGCACGGCACGAGGCCGGCCGACCGACAGCTGCACGGAGCCACGGTGATCAACACCGTCGGCTACGCCCTGATCGACATCACCCCGGGCGGCGACACCGCGCCCATCATCGAGAGGCGACGTCATGGCTCGTGACACCGGATTCCCCGCTGCCGACGCGCAGAACGACTTCTCCCGCCAGCGCCGGCGCGCGGACGTGGCGCGGTTGGTCGGCTGGCTGCGCCGTCAACCGGACGACATCAACACGATCCTGCCGTTCGACGAGGTGGTCGCCGCCCTGGGCAAGGTGCGGGAGCGCCGCGTCGGACTCGAGGTCATCCGGGTCGACTCGATCGTGGGCAGCGTGGATCGCACCCGCGACTTCGACCGGTACTTCCGCCCGACGTCGACGCGGACACGCGAACGCTGGCAGCGCCTCGCCACCGCCTGGCGCCGCGGCGAACCGATGCCGCCCATCGAGGTGTATCGCGTCGGCGGCATGCACTTCGTCATCGACGGGCACCATCGCGTGTCCATCGCCTGCGCGATGCACAGTCTCACCATCGAGGCCTACGTCACCGAGATCATCACCCGCATCTCCCCCGACGGCATCTCCACGAGGGGCGATCTCCTGGTGAAGGATCACCGGCGCATCTTCCTCAGCCGCGTCCCCCTCACCGGGAAGTCGCGCGAGGCGATCGAGTTCACGGATCCGTGGCAGTACGCCGAACTCTCGGATGCGGTGGAGGCCTGGGGTTTCCGGCTGATGCAGGAGCTCGGCGAGTTCGTCGACCGGCGCACCGTCGCCCGCCGCTGGTTCGGTGAGGAGTTCCTGCCGGTCGTCCGGATGGTGCGGTCCGTCGGGGGCATGTTGACCCGCCACACCGACGCCGAGGCCTACATGTGGGTGGCGCGCGAGCGTTACCGCCTGGTGCGCAGTCACATCTGGAACGACGAGATCATCGCGCAGCTCAAGGAGGCCGCCCCGAACTGAGACGGGCGCCGACCGAGACGGCGACGGCCCCCATCGTGCGGTGGGGGCCGTCGTCGCGTTCGAGCGGTCAGAGCGTCAGGTTGGCACCCGACTCGACGTCGAACACCGACACGCGCTTCTGGTCGAACCACAGCTCGATGGACTCACCCATGCGAGCGGCGGACTCGGCCGAGAGTCGAGCGACCAACTGGCCGCCGTCCGCGCCGGAGTCCGCGGCCAGCTCGTCGAGTTCGCGCGAGGTGACCTTGGGGCCCTCGGCGGAGAAGTAGATGTACTTGTCCGACCCCATCGACTCCAGCACCTCGACTCGCGCCGAGAACGTGCTGCCGTTGATCTTCTGGTACGACTCGACGAGCGAGGCGTCCTCGAGATGCTCGGGGCGGATGCCGACGACGACGTCCCCCTTCGCGTTCTTCGAGGCGATCTTCTGCCGCGCCTCGTCGCTCAACCGGATCTCGCCGAGCGAGGTGGTGACCCCGCCGTCCGTCAGACGACCCGACACGAAGTTCATGGACGGCGACCCGATGAAGCCCGCCACGAACAGGTTTCGCGGGTGATCGTAGAGCTCCTGCGGCGAGCCGATCTGCTGCACCAGTCCGCCGCGGAGCACGACGACGCGGTCGCCGAGCGTCATGGCCTCGGTCTGGTCGTGCGTCACGTACACCGTGGTGGTCTCGAGACGCTTCTGCAGCTGGGCGATCTCGGTCCGCATCTGCACGCGCAGCTTGGCGTCGAGGTTCGACAGCGGCTCGTCCATGAGGAACGCCTTGGGGCTGCGGACGATCGCGCGTCCCATCGCGACGCGCTGACGCTGACCACCGGAGAGGTTGGACGGCTTGCGGTCGAGGTGCTGGCCCAGGTCGAGGATGCGGGCGGCGTCGTCGACCTTCTTCGCGATGTCCTCCTTGCTCATCTTGGCGAGTGTGAGGGGGAAGGCGATGTTGTCGCGCACCGTCATGTGGGGGTAGAGCGCGTACGACTGGAACACCATCGCGATGTCGCGATCCTTCGGTGCCCGCTCGTTCACGCGCTCACCGGCGATGCGCAGCTCGCCGCTCGAGATGTCCTCGAGGCCGGCGATCATGTTGAGCGTGGTGGACTTTCCGCAGCCGGAGGGTCCGACCAGGATGATGAACTCGCCGTCGGCGATGGTGATGTCGACGTCGCTCACCGCCGCGGCACCGTCCGGGTACAGCTTGGTCACTTTGTCGAGAACGATTTCGGCCATGGACTTATCCCTTCACTGCGCCGGACGTCAGGCCCGCCACGATACGACGTTGGAAGAACAGGACGAAGATGATGATCGGGATGGTGATGACCACGGCCGCAGCCGCGATCGAGCCCGTCGGTTCCTCGAACTGCGAACTACCGGTGAACTGTGAGATCGCTGCCGGCACCGTGACCGAACGCTCGGTGGCCGTCAACGAGATGGCGAGCAGCAGGTCGTTCCACGCGAAGATGAAGACGAGGATCGCCGCGGTGACGATGCCCGGTGCCGCGAGCGGTGCGATGACCTTGCGGAACGCCTGTCCCGGGGTGGCACCGTCCATCTTGGCGGCCTTCTCCAGCTCCCAGGGGATCTCACGGAAGAACGCCGACAGCGTGTAGATGGCGAGCGGGAGCGCGAACGTGATGTACGGGATGATCAGGCCCGGCCAGGTGTCGAACAGGCCCAGCGCACGCTCGATGTCGAACAGCGGTGTGACGAGCGAGATCTGGGGGAACATCGCGATGAGCAGCGCGGCGCCGACGAGGAGCTTCTTGCCGGGGAAGTCGAGACGAGCGACGGCGTAGGCCGCCATCGTGCCGATGACCACCGCGATGAGCGTGGTGATGAGACCGATGCCGATGGAGTTGATCAGGGCGCTGGTGAATTGGGACGTCTGGAAGATGCCCTTGTAGTTGTCCAACGTCCACGTCGTCGGGATGAACTTGCCGTCGGCGATGTTCGCCACCGGCTTGAACGACAGGCTGATGATCCACACGAGCGGGATCAGTGCGTACAGCAGGACGAGAAGGTTGACGATGGACCAGCCGGCCTTCGTCTTCGTGGTGGCTGCCATGGGTCAGCGTCCTTCCGCGTCGGAGCCGGGTGCGGAGGCCCCGAACAGTTTGATGAAGACGAAGGCGATGATGGCCACGCAGAAGAAGATCAGCACGCTGATGGCCGACCCGATACCGAGGTTGAACGCCCCGAAGAGGTTGTCGTACCCGAGGATCGACACCGAACCAGTGCTGTTGCTGCCCTTCGTCAGAACGTAGATGTTGTCGAAGATGCGGAACGCGTCGAGCGTGCGGAACAGCAGCGCCACGAGGATGGCCGGCTTCATCAACGGGATGATGATGCGGATCAGTCGGGTCCACGCGCCGGCGCCGTCCACCTGGGCCGCCTTGAGCAGATCGTCGGGAACGAGCGCGAGACCGGCGAGCAGCAGCAGTGCCATGAACGGCGTCGTCTTCCACACCTCGGCGAGCACGACGATGGCGAGCGACGGAAGCTGCTGCGTCAGAGGCGCACTGCCCTCGGGAAGCAGGTTGGCCAGGTAGCCGGTCTGCGGTGTCCACGCGTAGTACCAGCTGTACGCGGCGGCGACGGTGACGATGCCGTACGGGATCAGCACGACGGTGCGGACGACGCCGCGCCCGAAGATGGTGCGGTGCATGACCAGCGCGACCGCGAGGCCGAGGACGAACTCGATGATCACCGAGATGACGGTGATGCCCACGGTCACCGCGAACGCCGTCCACCAGTAGCCGTCGGTGAGGACGGAGACGTAGTTGGACAGGCCGACGAATTCCTTGTCGTCCGGGAATGCCAGGTTGTACTTCTGCAGACTCAGCCAGAAGGCGTAGATGATGGGATATGCGGTGACGGCGATCATCAGGATCGCGGCGGGAGCGACCAGCAGGAGCCCCAGTCGGCGCTCCGCCTTCTTGCCCTCGGACACCGCCTCGGCCGCCTTGGCGTGCTTCTGCGGGCGTCGGGGCTCGTCGGTGACGGTCATGGGATCAGCCCTTCGGAGTTCACGGCCTGGCGGACCAGATCGGCAAGCCTGTCGACGTCTCCCACGGGATCGATGTCCTGCGGGGGGTTGAGCGCGTCGGTCAGGAGGATCGAGATGGACTGGTACGCGGGCGACACCGGTCGGACCGCGGCACTCTCGATCGAGCCGAGAACGCCCTCCCATGCCGGGTAGGCGGCCTGGAACTCGGGATCGTCGTAGAGCGAGCGGATCACCGGCGGCACACCGCCGTCGACGGCGTTGTTGCGCTGGTTCTGCTCGTCGGTCAGGCACGCGACGGCGGCCCACGCCTCGTCGGGATGCTCGGTGGTCTTGGCGACACCGATGTTGAACCCGCCGATGGTGACCTTGGCGGGCTCACCGGGGTTCACCGAGGGGTACGGCGCACTGAGGAACACCTCGTTCACCGCCGCGTCCTGCTGGTCGGCGGGAACGGTGGACAGGTCGAGGAAGGACACGCCGCCCGCGGCGGCGTTCTCCTTGAGTCCGGGGAGCACGAACGGGTAGTTAACCTCGGCGAACATGGTGCCCGCCTCGACGCCGAGACGTGCTGTGCCCTCGTCACTCTGGGAGACCGAGGGGTCGGCGCCGGGAGCGGTCGCGACGCTCTTGATGATCGAGAGCGCCTTCTCGGTGGCCGCGCGGTGCTCGGGGGTGTCGTTCAGTGTCACGGTGGTGCCGTCCTCGCCGACGACGGATCCGCCGGCACTCTCGAGGAGGGTGTTGAACCAGACCATGAAGCCCTCGTACTGCTTCGCCTGCACACCGATGGCCGCGGGCTTGCCGGAGGCGGCGTTCTCGCCGGCGGTGGCGATGAGGTCGTCCCACGTCGCCGGGGGCTGGCCGTTCGGCACCATGTCCGAGCGGTACCAGAGCAACTGGGTGTTGGAGTTCAGCGGGACCGCGTACAGCTTGTCCTTCTGCTCCGTCTCGGGGTCGAGCCACTCGGCGGTGGCGAGCGGGCCCTCGAGCACCGATCCGTCGCGCAGCTTCGCCTCGAGATCGTCCGGAACCGGCAGTGCCCAACCGGCTTCGGCGAACTCGGCGGTCCAGACGACGTCGAGTGTCATCAGATCGAGCGTGCGGTCGTTGCCCGCCAGACGGCGAGCGAGCTGCAGGCGCTGATCGTTGGCGCTCTTGGGGAGAGTGCGCTGCTCCACCCGGTACGCGCCGCCCGACTGCTCGGTGCACGCCTGCGCCGCCGCCGCGTACTGCTCCGCGCCGTCGGCGGCGGTGTAGAAGCTCAACACGATTCCGTCGTCGGAGGATCCACACCCCGCCAACAGACTTCCGGCCACCACCGCGGCGGCCCCTGTCGCTGCGAGTTTCCTCGCCCTGTACCTCTTCGGCACGACCGCCTCCTCTGCCGCAAGAGAAGGCGCCACAGTCGGCCCGACTCCGCAGCGTGTGCTTCGTTGGACACGCATTCCCTGCGAAGTGGAACCTAGTCGAAAGCTGAGAGGAAAACGGTGGCTTGTTGCAATCCCGTGATGCTTTCGGTACCGACGGGTCGGTGGTGAGAGGTCAGATGGCGAGACGCGCCAGCAGATCGCGCGCCTTCTCGGCCGTCTTCGGCTCGCACAGCACGTCGTACCGCCCCGCGACCAACTGCATCGTCGACGCGAAGTCGCGCTGCCCCTTGGTCGCCGCGTAGGGAATGGTGGCCGAGATCAGTCCGAAGACGATGCCGCCCAGCACACCGACTAGGAGCGCGCTCAGGTAGTTGGTGTTCGTGATGATTCCGAGAACGAGTCCGAGGAAGACACCGAGCCAGGCGCCCGAGATGATGCCGCCGCCAATCACTTTGGCCCAGGTGAGGCGACCGATGACACGCTCGACCTGCATGAGGTCGACACCCACGATGGTGACGTCCTGGACCGAGAACTCCTGATCGGAGAGGTAGTCGACCGCGCGCTGCGCCTCGGCGTAGGTGGGATAGGAACCGATGGGCCAGCCCGACGGCGGGGTGGGGAGGCCCTGTCCGGGGCGGCCGGACTGCGACATGGGGTTCGTCATGACTCCATTGTGCCTGCTGGCGGGTCGGTCGTGGGGTCCGGTGCGGGCCGCGCACCGCTGCGCACCATGCCGGCCGCGTCGGCGGCCTCGACGAGGGCCCGAGCCATTCGATGACCCGCCTCGTCGACCATCTCGTCCCCCACCATGACGGCCCCGCGCGCTCCCCCGTCGACGGAGAGGTACCGACGGTAGGTCTCGACGATGTCGTGGGCGCGGTCGACGTCGGCCTGGCGCGGCGAGAACGTCTCGTTGGCGATGTCGATCTGCGAGGGGTGCAGCACCCACTTGCCGTCGTAGCCCAGAGCCGCGGAATGCCGGGCGGCGCGGGTGAACCCGTCGGTGTCGCGTACCTGCACCCAGGGTCCGTCGATGGCCTGGAGCCCGTGGGCCCGCGCCGACAGCAGGATCGTCATCAGCACGTGGTGGTAGGCGTCGCCGCGCTCGTAGCCGGGCGGCTGCTCCCCCACCGTGAGGGTGCGCATGCCGACGTCGGCCATGAAGTCACCCGGCCCGAACACCAGGGTCTGCACCCGCGGCGAGGCCGTCGCGACGGCGTCGATGTGGAGCAGACCCACGGCGTCCTCGATCTGCGGCTCGATCCCGATGCGGCCGACGGGCAGGTCCGACTCGCGTTCGAGTTGTGTCAGAAGCAGATCGAGCGCCTGCACCTCACCGGCCGAGCGCACCTTGGGCAGGACGAGGGCGTCGAGGTGGGCACCCGCCCGTCCGACCACCTCGAGCACGTCGCGGAACGTGGCCTCCGTCGTCCAGTCGTTGACCCGCACGAGCCGGAGCTGCGTGCCCCACCCGTCCCATCCGAGCGCGTCGGCGACGTCGATGCGCGCCTGCGCCTTGGCGGCCGGCGCGACCGCGTCCTCGAGATCCAGGAAGACGGCGTCGGCGGGCAGGCTCAGAGCCTTGCGCATCATCTTCGGACTGCTGCCCGGCACGGCGAGCACGGAGCGTCGGAGGCGGGCGCGCGGCACTGTGGTGGTCACCACGGCACACTATCGGCCCGCACCGCATGCGAGGCCCCCGTCTACTGTTGCGCCCATGGCAGCAGTGAACAAGGTGTTCGCCGCCAGGCTCGCGGGCCTCGTGGTGCTCGGACCCGACGGTGAGAGCATCGGCCGCGTCCGCGACATCGTCGTGACCGTGCGCGTCGGCCGCCAGCAACCCCGCGTCCTCGGCCTCGTGGTCGATCTGGCCACGAGGCGCAAGATCTTCGTTCCGATGCTGCGCGTGACGGCCGTCGAACCGACGTCGGTGACGCTGACCACCGGCAACGTCAGTATGCGCCGCTTCGTCCAGCGACCGGGCGAGGTGCTGGCCCTGGCCCAGGTCCTGGACTCGCGGGTGCGGACCGACGATCCGGACGCCGAGGACCTGCACGGCGTGGACTGCGTCGTCGTCGACCTCGGTATCGAGCAGACCCGCACGCGGGACTGGGTCATCGCGCGCGTCGCCGTGCGCCCCCACCGCACCCGGCTGGGTCGCCGCGGCAGCATCCACGTGCTCGACTGGCAGAACGTGCAGGGCCTCACCTGGTCCGATCTGTCCCTGCCGGGTCAGGGTGTGTCACAGCTTCTCGCCCAGTTCGAGGGACTCCGGCCCGCCGACGTGGCCGACGCGATCCGCGACCTCCCGGAGAAGCGGCGACTCGAGGTCGCCTTCGCCCTGGACGACCAGCGCCTCGCGGACGTCATCCAGGAGATGCCCGACGACGATCAGATCGACCTGGTGCAGGCGCTCGCCCCCGCCCGTGCCGCCGACGTGCTCGAGGCCATGGACCCCGACGACGCAGCCGACCTGCTCGGCGAGTTGCCGGAGCCGGAGGCCGAATCGCTGCTGCGCCTGATGGATCCGCAGGACTCCGAGCCGGTGCGACGTCTCCTCGAGCACTCCCCCGACACGGCGGGTGGTCTGATGACACCGGAACCGGTGGTGCTGAGCGCGTCCGCGACGGTCGCCGAGGCGCTCGCTCGTGCGCGCAACCCCGACCTCACGCCCGCCCTCGCGTCACTGGTCTTCGTCGTGCGACCGCCGACGGCCACGCCCACGGGCCGCTACCTCGGCTGCGTCCATCTCCAGCAGTTGCTGCGCGAACCGCCCGCCAGTCTGGTCGGCGGCGTGATCGACACGACACTGTCGACGCTCTCCCCGGACGACAGTCTCGCCGCCGTCACGCGATATTTCGCGGCGTACAACCTGGTCTGCGGACCGGTCGTGGACGCCGAGGAGCATCTCATCGGCGCCGTGACCGTGGACGACGTCCTGGACCACCTTCTTCCCGACGACTGGCGCGAACAGGAGCACGTGGGACATGAGTGAGAAGTCGGCGGCGACCGCCAGACAGCGCCTCGACACTCCACGCGGATCCCGACGGTTCAAGCTCGACATCGACGTCGACTCGGTCGGCCGGACCGGCGAGAACGTCGCGCGATTCCTCGGTACGGGGCGATACCTGGCGATCCAGACGGGGATCGTCATCGTGTGGATCCTGCTCAACGTCTTCGCGGTGAGCCTGCAGTGGGACCCCTACCCCTTCATCCTGCTCAATCTGGCGTTCTCGACGCAGGCCGCCTATGCGGCCCCGTTGATCCTGCTCGCTCAGAACCGGCAGGACGACCGCGACCGGGTGTCGCTCGAGGAGGATCGCTCGCGCGCCGCGCAGACCAAGGCGGACACCGAGTTCCTCGCTCGTGAGCTCGCTGCGCTCCGGATCGCGGTCGGCGAGGTCGCCACGCGCGACTACCTCCGCCGCGAACTCGACGACCTGCGCGCGGCGCTGCTCGATCCCGCGCAGGCGGCGGCCGAGGAACAGAAGGCGCGCAAGAAGTCTCGCAAGAAGTCGGTCGACGAGGACTCCACCTCGTTCGCCGCCGCCCCTTCCGTCGAGGAAACAACTCGTTTCGACCACAGCGAGGACACGCGACGGTAACCTCGGTCACACTGCGCGTCGGGTCTCGGTGAGTGCGCAGCCGAGTGTTCGTGGGGGTTTGTCGTATGCGCGTCGGTCGAGACTCTCGACTCGGAGGTGCACTGAGTGCCTCGATTCTTCTTCTCAGCGCGGTCACGCTGGCCGCCGGCTCGGTGACGCCGAGTTCCGCGCACGGTTCCGTCGCGATGGCGGCCGCCGAATCGGTTGCGGCGCCCACACTCCCACCACGGGAGCGCGCTGTCGGCCTGGTCGAGCCCGCCGATCGGCAACCGGTCGCGTTCCGGTCCCCGAAACCAGCCGTCGCCGCGCCCGCGGGCGCCCCGGCCGCTGCTGCGGCGCCGCTGTCCGCCGTGCTCGTCGGCGCACTCGGCATTCCCGAACTCGTCCTGCAGGCCTACCGCTCCGCCGAGGCCCAGCTCGCCACCTCGACACCGGGCTGTCACCTGCCGTGGCATCTTCTCGCCGCCATCGGGCGCATCGAGTCCGGCCACGCGGGCGGCGGCCGCACCGATGCCGCCGGCACCACGATCACGTCCGTGCTGGGCCCGGTGCTCGACGGACGATCGGCCGCGGACGCGGTCATCACCGACACCGACGGCGGCGCGCTCGACGGGGACGCGGGGCACGACCGTGCGGTCGGGCCGATGCAGTTCATCCCCGCCACCTGGGCCGGATACGCCTCGGACGGCAACGGCGACGGTCGGAGCGATCCGAACAACGTCTTCGACGCGGCTCTCGCCGCGGGCAAGTACCTGTGCTCGGGCGGCCTGGACATGACGAATCCGGCGCAGGCGACCACCGCCGTCATGCGCTACAACAACTCCGCCGCGTACACCGCCAACGTGCTGGCCTGGTCCGCCGCGTACTCCGGCGGCGGCACCCCTGTCGTCGGCCGGATCGGCGAGGCGGCGCCCTCCCCCGCGGACGCGCTGGCCGTCGCCGCGGCGGCCGCCGCCGGCGGCGAGGTCACGGATCCCACGACCGCGGCCCCGACGACCACCGCCACGACCACCGCGATGCCGGACACCTCGCTCACTCCGGTGACACCACCGCCGGCGTTCGGCATCCCCGGACTGCCGCCGCTCCCGGTCATCGAGCTCCCCACGATCCCGTGTCTCCTGTGCCCTCCTGCACCAGTGGCACCACCCGCCCCACCTGAGCAGGACACGTCCGTCACGACACCGTGACTGGTCGTGGCTCACATCACGGGCCGGTAACGGATCGGCAACGGATCAGGTAGCCTCGCTCCGACAGCAAAGGTCGGAAGCGCCCCGGAACGGGGCGGGAACAGTCGTCGCGGATCACGAGTCTCGCGGGGGCGAGGAGGTTGTGTATCCGTGGGTCGGCACCGCAAACGATCGTCTTCCACTCTGCGACGGAACACGGTCATCGCGCTGACCGGTCTGATCCCCGCGGGAGCGATCACCGTGGCCAGTGGCTACGGCGCCAGCGCCGACATCCCGTTCCTCCGCACGCACACCACGGCCAGCGAGTCCGCCCTCGAGCCCACCGACGTGGCCCCGGCAGTGGACGTCGCGCCCGCACCCACCACGCAGTCCGCGCCCGAGCCCGTGGCACCGCCCGCGCCGGAGCCCGCTCCCGCCCCCGCGCTGCCCGAGTCCCTCGCGGCCGGCCCGCTCGGCGTCCCGGGCATCAACGTCGCCGCCTACAAGAGCGCCGAGACCCTCCTGGCGCAGACCACCCCCGGCTGCTCGATGAACTGGGCCCTCCTCGCCGGTATCGGCCGGGTCGAGTCCACCCACGCGAACGACGGCAAGGCGGGTGCCGACGGAACGCTGTTCGAGCCGATCCTCGGACCGGTCCTGGACGGCAGCCTCGCCGGCAACAACGTGATCATGGACACCGACGGCGGCGAGCTCGACGGCAACGCCACGTACGACCGCGCCGTGGGGCCGATGCAGTTCCTGCCGGCGACGTGGAAGCACTACGCCACGGACGGGAACGGGGACGGCAGGGCCGACCCGCAGAACCTGTTCGACAGCGCCGCCACCACCGGGAAGTACCTGTGCGACGGCGGCCTGAACATGGCGGATCCGATCCAGGCCACACAGGCGATCCTGCGCTACAACAACTCGATGGCCTACGTGGCCAACGTGGTCGCGTGGTCGGTCGCCTACTCCACCGGCATCGCCCCCTCCGAAGCGGACCTGCCCCGAATTCACTGACGCGGTACCGCATACCATGGAGAGATGCCCGTAGCCACCGAATCGGACGTTCGCAGCGCCCTCGCGCGTGTGAACGATCCCGAGATTCGCAAGCCCATCACCGAACTCGGCATGGTCAAGAGTGTCGCGCTCGGTAACGACGGATCCGTGGACGTCGGCATCTATCTGACCACCGCCGGGTGCCCGATGAAGACGGAGATCTCCGACCGGGTACGCAAGGCAGTGGCCGACGTCGCCGGTGTCGGCGAGATTCGCGTCGAGCTCGACGTCATGAACGACGAGCAGCGCACCGAACTGCGCAAGTCGTTGCGGGGAGATTCCGCCGAGCCGGTCATCCCGTTCGCTCAGCCCGGCTCCCTCACCCGCGTGTACGCGGTGGCGTCAGGGAAGGGCGGTGTCGGCAAGTCGTCCGTCACCGTCAACGTGGCCGCCGCGATGGCCGCCAAGGGACTGTCGGTGGGCGTCCTCGACGCCGACATCTACGGCCACTCGGTGCCCCGCATGCTCGGTACCGACGCTCGCCCCACACAGGTCGAGCGCATGATCATGCCGCCCGTGGCGCACGACGTGAAGATGATCTCGATCGCGCAGTTCACGCAGGGCAACACGCCCGTCGTCTGGCGCGGTCCCATGCTGCACCGCGCCCTGCAGCAGTTCCTCGCCGACGTGTTCTGGGGCGACCTGGACATTCTTCTGCTGGACCTGCCGCCGGGCACCGGCGACGTCGCCATCTCGGTGGCCCAGCTGATCCCCGGCGCCGAGATCCTCGTCGTGACCACCCCGCAGCAGGCCGCGGCCGAGGTCGCGGAACGTGCCGGAGCCATCGCCCTGCAGACGCGTCAGCGAGTCGTCGGGGTGGTGGAGAACATGTCGTGGCTCGAGCTGCCCGACGGATCGCGGATGGACATCTTCGGTTCCGGCGGCGGCCAGGCCGTGTCGGAGCGACTCACCACCGCGGTCGGCGCGAAGGTCCCGCTGCTGGGCCAGGTCCCGCTCGACACCGCGGTGCGCGAGGGCGGCGACTCGGGCGTTCCGATCGTGCTCAGCGATCCGGAGTCGCCCGCGGCCAAGGCCATGATCGAGGTGGCCGAGAAGCTGTCGGTCCGTAGTCGCGGCCTCGCGGGCATGAGCCTGGGTATCGACACCACCCGGCACCTCTGACGGCCGGAAGGACCTAGGTCGCGTCGGGGTCGATCGGGGGACGGTCCCCGGTCGGCAACGGCGCCGACCCGCTGGACTTCGTCATGTTCGGCGTCCCGGACTGCGGGGTCGACGACTGTGTCCCGGACTGCGGCTTCTCGTCGAACTTCCCGGTGAAGATCGAGTCGTCGCCGTCGAGCAGGTGCTTGGTGATGACCGCGCGCGGGGTCATGCCGCGGAGCTGGTTCAGGTCGGCCAGGGGCTTGCGAAGATCGTCGAAGTCCGTCCCCAGCTCGTCCTTGAGTTGTTGACTGGCCCCACTGGCGTAGTCACGGACCTGCCGGAGCGACCGGGTGGTCCAGGTGATGGCCCCGGGCAGACGCTCGGGACCCAGGATGACGAGTGCGGCGACGAGAAGAACCATCATCTCGCCCCAGCCGATGTTCGAGAACACGTCTACACCTTACGCATCCGACACCGGAGTGACCGTCACGTCGACGGTCCGCCCCGAGCGGACGAGTTGCACCTGCACCGGCGTACCGATCTCCTGCTCCTGGACGGCGACCGTCAGCTCGTCGGCACCGGAGACGGTGCGGTCGCCGACGCGGACGATCACGTCGCCCTCCGCGATACCCGCCTGCTGAGCGGGGCCACCGGCGGTGACGTTGGCGATCTGCGCACCGCTGAGCGCGTCGTTGACGACGGACCGCGCGTTGACGCCGATGTCGGGATGATTCATCGCGCCGGTCCGGATGAGGGACTGCGCGACCTCGGTGACGTCGTCGATGGGGATGGCGAAGCCCAAACCCACCGATCCCCCGCTCTCACTGCGGATCGCGGAGTTGATGCCGATGACGCGACCCTCGGCGTCGATCAGGGGACCGCCGGAGTTACCGGGGTTGATCGCCGCGTCGGTCTGGACCGCGTCGATGACGGCGTCGGTGTCCGTGCCCTCCCCGGACAGTCGCACGGGACGATCGAGCGCACTGACGATGCCGCGGGTGACCGTCTTGCTCAGTCCCAGTGGAGATCCGACGGCGACGACGTCGTCGCCGACCGCCACGTCCGACGAGCGGCCCAGTCGGGCGACGCTGAGGTCCGCGACGTCCGTCTTCAGAACGGCCAGATCGGTCTTGGTGTCACGGCCGACGATCTGCGCGGGCACCTTGGTGCCGTCGGAGAACGTCACGTTGAGCGTCGCGCCCGGGTTGGTCGCGGCCATCGAGATGACGTGGTTGTTGGTGACGATGTAGCCGGCTCCGTCGATGACGACTCCCGAGCCGGTGCCGGCGTTGCCGCCGAACGTCTCCTGGACCGACACCACGGACGGCAGGACGGCCTCGGCGACCCTGGCCACCTGGCCCTGCGGGAGTTCGCTGCCGCCTTGTTCCAGGGTCACGCGCGAGCTGGTCAGCGAGCCGCCCAGATCGGCCGCGACACTGCCGACGACGCCGCCGAGCAGGCCGATGACCAGTGCGACACCCGCGAGCGAGGCGAGAGCGCCGGCGGAGACGCGGCGGCCGAACAGTACGTCCCGCGCACCCAGTCTCGTGCCGGGCGTCAGCGGCGCGGGTTCCGGTTCGTCGAGCGCGGGCGAGACCGTCGTGACAGCCGACGAGGGCACGCGCCACGGGTTCTGAGGTTCGGGTTCCTGCTCGACCTCGGGCGCCTCGGGCTCGCGCACCAGGGATTCGGCGACACCGGGCGGCCGACCGAAGGCCTCGGTGAGGACGGGATCGGGCGCCGCGACGCGGATCGACGAACTATCCCGTCGCCGGGTCTGCGCGTCACCGAAGGAATCGCGGATGCCGTGGGGGCGACCGAACGCCCGCACCACGTGCGCGTCGATGGTGGGCCGGTAGAGCGGACGCGGAGGAAGCCGCGGCGCATCGTCGTCGGGTGCTCCCCCGTCCGCCGAAGAAGCCGTGGGGTCCGGTCGGTACTCGTCGGCTGGAGTCACCTCTGCACGCTACCGGCGCCGGAAACGTGACCCGACGACCGACCCCAGGCCATGACGCAGGCCGGAGCCGATGCCGGGTTCGGATCGGCCGGGCTCGGGAGACGTGCAGTGCGGGATCTGGTGCAGGAGACCCAGGAGCGAGGACGGCATGGACATCTCCGGCGAGCCCTGGAGGGCGACACGGGCCTGCTGCTGCACCTGGACCTCGTCGGCACAGGAAGCGCATTCCGACACGTGCCGCGCGGCGCGCAGATAGGCGTTCATGCGCAGTTCGCCGTCGACGTAGGCGG
Source organism: Rhodococcus sp. MEB041 (assembly GCF_030208955.1). Classification (NCBI taxonomy): domain Bacteria; kingdom Bacillati; phylum Actinomycetota; class Actinomycetes; order Mycobacteriales; family Nocardiaceae; genus Rhodococcus; species Rhodococcus sp. MEB041. The sequence goes on along the minus strand of NZ_JARVSZ010000005.1, from coordinate 640,183 downwards.
CCACCGCCTCACTGGCGAGGTGGTCGGTGGGGCTGAACTGCCGAGGATCACGAAACCGAGTCATGCTGCCTCCACTTCATGCCGTGCCGATGTGCGGATCGTCCCGGGGTGAAACGCACGGCACCGGCCGGAAGTTCCCGGCCCGCATTCGTTCCCCACAGAACGGTACTCGCGTCGGCGGCTACTCGGCCGAGGTCAGCGACTCGCGGGTACGCCGACTGGCGGCGAGGTGGTCGCGCAGCGCCTGGCGGCCACGGTGGATACGGCTACGGACGGTGCCGAGCTTGACCCCCAGGGTCGCGCCGATCTCCTCGTAGGACAGACCCTCGATGTCGCACAGCACGATGGCTGCACGGAATTCGGGAGCGAGCGAGTCGAGCGCCGCCTGCAGATCCGGGTCGAGCCGGGCGTCGTGGTAGATCTGCTCGGGATCGGGGGTGTCGGACGGCACCCGGTCGTAATCCTCCGGCAGCGCCTCCATGCGGATGCGGTTGCGGCGACGCACCATGTCCAGGAACAGGTTCGTCGTGATGCGGTGCAACCAGCCCTCGAAGGTGCCGGGCTGGTAGTTCTGCAGCGAGCGGAACACGCGGATGAAGGTGTCCTGCGTGAGGTCCTCGGCATCCTGCGCGTTGCCGGACAGCCGGTAGGCGAGGCGGTAGACGCGGTCACCGTGCTCGCGGACGAGTTCGTCCCAGGACGGCATCGACGTCACGTCTCCGGTCGCGTCGAACACCGCGGTGCCGGACAGCTCCTCGGGACCATCGACGGTCAGTTCGGACTCGGCGGCGGGGCGGGAGGTCGGGGACGTGAGGGCAGCGTGTTCGCGCGGGCTGGTGATCATGTGGATCGTTCAATCCTCCTACTCGGGCGATCATCGCGGCGTGGTGTCGACGTGCGATGTGGTGTTACCCGTGTTCGGCGCGACCGAAGCGTGAGGACGATCCGACGAACCCGCGTAAGGAAACTATGTCGCGGGCAGGTGTGCGACCCGTGTGAGAAGGCTGAGTGTGGGCTGAGAGTCTGGACGCGAGGAGTTCGTGGGCGGGTTAGGGTCCCTTCGTGACTGCCGACGCCGCCAAGATGCTGCACTACGCCGAAGCCTCCGTCGTGGAGGACGAGATCCTGCAGGCCGCGCGCGAGCGCGCGGTGGATCTGGGCGCCGCGCCGATACCGGCGTCCGTCGGTGCCGTGCTCAGCATGGTCGCGCAGTTGTCCGGAGCGCGCACGGTGGTGGAGGTCGGAACCGGCGCCGGTGTCAGCGGGCTGTGGCTGCTGGACGGGATGCGGCCCGACGGGGTCCTCACCACCATCGACACCGAACCGGAGCATCAGCGCGCCGCCAAGGAGGCGTTCCGTTCCGGCGGCATCGGGGCATCGCGGACCCGGTTGATCAACGGCCGCGCCCTCGACGTGCTCCCCCGCCTGGCCGACGCGTCCTACGACCTGGTGTTCGTCGACGCGACGCCGCGGGACCACGTCGGATTCGTGACGGAGGGCGTGCGGATGCTCCGCCCCGGTGGCGCCCTGATCCTGCACAACGCGTTGCTGGGTGGACGCGTCGCGGACGCCTCGTCACGCGACGAGGCCACCGTCGCCGTCCGCGCGGCCGCCCGCGCCATCGCGGAGAACGACAGCCTGACAGCGGTCGTCCTTCCCCTCGGCGACGGCCTGCTGTGCGCCTCGCGCGTGCCGGAGTGACCTAGATCCAGACACCCTTGCCGACGGCGACCACGCCGTTGGCGCTCACGTTGAACCGCTCGCTGTCCCGCTCGCGGTCGACGCCGATGATCTCGCCGTCGTTCACCACCACGTTCTTGTCCAGGATGGCGTTGCGGACGACCGCATTACGACCAATGCGCACTCCGGGCATGATGACGCTGCCCTCCACGGTGGCGCCCGCGTCGATGATCACCGACGAGCTCAGCACCGAGTTGCGCACCGTCGCGCCGGACAGGATCGATCCCGCTCCGACGATCGACTCCTGCGCCAGACCGCCCTGCACGAACTTGGCGGGCGGCAGGTTGTCCGCGGCGCCACGGATCGGCCACCGCTTGTTGTAGAGGTTGAAGATCGGGTGGACCGACACCAGGTCCATGTGCGCGTCGTAGAACGCGTCCAGGGTGCCGACGTCGCGCCAGTAGCCCTTGTCCCGCTCGGTCGCACCCGGGACGACGTTGTCCTTGAAGTCGTAGACCGATGCCTTCCCGGCCGCGACGAGCGCGGGAATGATGTTGCCGCCCATGTCGTGATCGGAATCCGAGTCCTCGGCGTCGGCACGGATGGCATCGACGAGCACCTTGGTGGTGAAGACGTAGTTGCCCATCGACGCGAACGTCATGGTGGGGTCGTCCGGCGTTCCGGGCGGGTCCGACGGCTTCTCGAGGAACTCGGTGATGTTGCCCGAGGCGTCGCTGTCGATGCAGCCGAATGCCGTTGCCTCGGCGCGCGGTACGCGGATGCCGGCCACCGTGACACCGGCACCGGAATCGATGTGCTGCTGCACCATCTGCTCGGGGTCCATGCGGTACACGTGGTCCGCACCGAACACGACGATGTACTCGGGATCCTCGTCGTACACGAGGTTCATGGACTGGAAGATGGCGTCGGCACTGCCGGTGTACCAGCGGGGGCCGAGCCGCTGCTGCGCGGGCACGGGGGTGATGTACTCACCCGCGAAACCCGACAGCCGCCAGGTCTGGGAGATGTGCCGGTCGAGCGAGTGCGACTTGTACTGGGTCAGAACGCACAACCGCAGATAGCCGGCGTTGACGAGATTGCTCAGCACGAAGTCGATCAGGCGGTACGCACCACCGAACGGGACCGCGGGCTTCGCGCGATCGGCTGTCATCGGATACAGGCGTTTGCCCTCACCTCCGGCGAGCACGATTCCGAGTACATGCGGCTGGGTCCTCACAACAGCCAACCTATCCGGTTGTGACGAGCAATCGCTACGTATAGGCCGAATGCACACCGACGCGTTACGTTCCTCTCATGCGAGTGGCGATGATGACGAAGGAATATCCCCCCGAGATCTACGGCGGCGCGGGCGTTCACGTGACGCAGCTGGTCGACCGTCTCCGCGCACTGTGCGAGGTCGACGTGCACTGCATCGGCGCGCCGCGCGAGACCGCCGTCGTGCACTCGCCGGACCCGGCCCTGGTCGACGCGAACCCGGCCTTGACCACACTCTCCACGGGACTGCGGATGGCCAACGCCGCCGGCGGCGCCGACGTGGTGCACTCGCACACCTGGTACACCGGCCTCGCCGGCCACCTCGCGGCCGAGCTGTACGGGATCCCGCACGTGCTCACCGCGCACTCGCTGGAACCGCGCCGCCCCTGGAAGGCCGAGCAGCTGGGCGGCGGCTACCGCATCTCGTCGTGGTCCGAGCGCAACGCCATGGAGTACGCCGACGCCGTCGTCGCCGTCAGCGACGGCATGAAGGCCGACGTGCTGGACTGCTACCCACGCATCGATCCGGACCGAGTTCACGTGGTGCGCAACGGCATCGACACCGAGGTGTGGCACGCCGGCGGCCCCGCGGACGGCGCGCCGTCCGCGCTCGAGGCGATCGGCGTGCGCACCGACGCCCCCATCGTCGCGTTCGTCGGCCGCATCACCCGGCAGAAGGGCGTGGGGCACCTCATCGCCGCGGCCCACTCGTTCGATCCGTCCATTCAGCTGGTGCTGTGCGCGGGTGCGCCCGACACCCCGGAGATCGCGGTCGAGACCGAGCGCGCCGTCACCGCCCTGTCCGAGAGCCGCGGCAACGTGTTCTGGGTCCGCGAGATGCTGCCGACCGAGCAGATCCGCCAGATCCTCTCGGCGGCCGCCGTGTTCGTGTGCCCGTCGGTGTACGAGCCCCTCGGCATCGTCAACCTGGAGGCGATGGCCTGCGAGACGGCCGTCGTCGCGTCCGACGTGGGCGGCATCCCCGAGGTCGTGGCCGACGGCCGTACCGGGGCTCTCGTGCACTACGACGCCGCGGACACCGCCACGTTCGAGGCGGACCTGGCCGCCGCGGTCAACGACCTCGTCGCCGACGAGAGTCGAGCAGCGCGGCAGGGTGTCGCCGGTCGCGAGCGCGCCGTCGCCGAGTTCTCCTGGGAGTCGATCGCGCAGCAGACGATGGAGGTCTACGCCGCGGCCCGCGCGTAGACACCGAGGGTCACCGACACGGTGACCTCGCGCGCGGGCGGCATCTCGTCGACCCGCGCGCGCAGATCCGCCGCCGGGATGTGGCGCGCCGACGGCCCCATGCTCACGACGTCGACGATCTCGTCCCGCGAGAGCGTGGTCGAGTAGGTGACCGGGACCCGGCGCACCCGCTCGAACCGGCTGCCGAGCGTGTCGCCCAACCTCTGCGTCTTGTTCTCGTCCACCCGGACGAGACCCAGATCGTCGACCAACTCGACGAGATGGCGCTCGGTGGGGGTGAGCACCACCAGCACCCCGGCGGGTGCGAGCACGCGCGCGAGTTCCTCGGCGTTGCGCGGCGAGAACACCGACAGGGCCGCGTCGATCACGCCGGAGCGGACCGGGATGCTCTGCCAGACGTCGGCGACCACCGCGGAGGCCCGAGGGTGCGATCGTGCGGCGCGGCGCGCAGCCGCCTTGGACACGTCGAGACCGACGCCGACGGCATCGGGGACGCCCGCGTCCAGCACGCGGGCGAGGTAGTGCCCGGTGCCCACTCCGACGTCGAGCACGCGGCGCCGGTCCCCCACGGCGTCGGCCACGGCGTCCATCAGCGGGTCGTAGTGCCCGCGGTCGAGGAACTCGGCGCGTGCAGCGACCATCTCGGTGGAGTCGCCGACGATCTTGCCGCCGGACCCGGAGAGCAGGCTGACGTATCCCTGGCGCGCGACGTCGAACGTGTGCCCGCGGTCGCACAGCAGCGCGGCAGATCCCGAGTCCGGATCGTCGGCCTCGAGGTCCGACCCGCAGTGTGGGCACGCGAGCAGGGCCACCGCATCGTCGTTCACGGTTCCTCCGCTCGTCGTGGTGGGTCGCTCGTTCGGTCGGGACGAGAACAGCCCCACCGGTCAGGGTCGGCCGGTGGGGCTGTTCTCACGGTGATGACAGGAGTGGTGTCAGCTGGTGACGCCCTTGAGCTCGTCGCCCAGAGCGGCTGCCTCGTCGGGAGTCAGTTCGACGACCAAGCGTCCTCCGCCTTCGAGTGGAACCCTCATGACGATTCCTCGTCCCTCTTTGGTCGCCTCGAGCGGACCGTCCCCGGTCCGGGGCTTCATGGCCGCCATTCTCTGCTCCCTCCAGATCTGCGCTGCCCTGCATCGCGCGCTGCATCAATTCGGTCGCGCCTCGCCGGGGTCCGACGAGGCTCGTGCACTTATTGTTCCCTATCCTCCGGATCCGTGGGCAACGGACACCCTCGAACGAGCGGGACACGGGTGTGTACTAGCGCGCGGGAACCCAGCATCCGGCGAGGTGATCGTCGACCATTCCGGTCGCCTGCATCAGCGCGTACGCCGTGGTGGGACCGACGAACGCGAAGCCGGACTTCTTGAGAGTGCGCGCGAGAGCGGTGGACTCGGGTGTCACCGCGGGAACGTCCTGCAGGCTCGTGGGGCGACCGCGGCGCGGCGGTGCGAACGACCACAGGAGCGCGTCGAGATCGAGGTCCTGATCGACGATGGCCCGCGCATTGCGCACCGCCGCAACGATTTTCGCGCGGTTGCGGACGATTCCCGCGTCACCCATGAGGCGTTCGACGTCGTCGTCTCCCCACCGTGCGACGACGGTCGGATCGAAGTGCGCGAACGCCGCTCTAAAGGCGTCGCGCTTGCGCAGAATGGTGATCCACGAGAGTCCCGACTGGAACGCCTCGAGGGTGATCCGCTCGTAGAGCGCGTCGCGACCGTGGACGATGACGCCCCATTCCTCGTCGTGGTACCGGGCGTACAGCGGATCGGTCGTCGGGTCACCGGCCCAGAGGCAGCGGGCCCGTCCGTCCGAACCGATCCGGAGACCGGACTCAGACGTCGTCACCGGGCGCGTCCTCCACGACGGCTTCCGACGGCTCGGCCTCGCGCAGGCGTAGCCGCAAGCTGTCGATCTCGACCGCGAGTCGATCGAGGGCCCAGTCGACCTCGCGGGCGTCGTACCCGCGCAGCGTGAGGGAGAATCGCAGCGCGCGCACGTCGCGCCCGGAGATGCCACGAGCGGGCAGCGCGGTGGCCGTGGTCCCCTCCGGCAACGGTTCCATCTCCTCCCCACGGCCGAAGACGACGGACGCGAGGAGGAACAGGGCCGCGGCCACGACCGCGATCACGACGACGTACAGCAGGATCGTCACCATGACACGGATCCTGTCACGACGAGGCGACAGGATCCGCGGCGGTGGTGCGCCTCTGCGCCCCCGGACTTCTCAGTCCCCCGACTTCTCAGCCCCCCGACTTCTCGACTCCCGACTTGCCCGCCCACGGCCGCACCGTGCGCATGGGCGGCCGGTCGGCCAGCGAGACGTCGGTGATCGAGGGCACGAAGGTCTCCCCGTCGAGGACGAACTGCGTGAGACCGGCTCCCGAGTCGGCGATGCCGGCGCGCGCCAGCATGGTTCCGACGATCTGACGGCTCATGGCCCCCAGCTCCACGAGCGGCCGGTTGCGGTGACGCCGGACTCCGAGGTTCACCTGCCCGATCGCGTCCATGCCCAACCGGTCGTACGTGTCCATCAGCAGACCGATCTCCACGCCGTACCCGGGCGCGAAGGGCACCGAGGACAGCAGTTCGCGGGTGCCCGCGTACTCCCCGCCCAGCGGCTGGATGACCCTTCCGAGCTCGGGACGCAGCGCGGCCAACAGCGGTCTGGCCACCAGTTCGGTCACGCGCCCACCACCGTGTGCTTCGGTCGACCCGCTCAGCGGCCGGCGGTAGTAGCCCTTGACCAGATGGATGCCGTCCCCCATGAGCAACGGCCCGAGGAGCTTGGGCACGAACTGCGGGTCGGGATCGATCAGGTCGGAGTCCACGAACGCGATGACGTCGCCCGTCGTGGCCGCGATCGCGCGCCACAACACCTCCCCCTTGCCGGGAGCGGGGGCGAGTTCGGGAACCGCCTCCTCCCGGGAGACGACGGTGGCACCGGCGGCCGTCGCACGCACGGCGGTCCGGTCGGTCGACCCGGAGTCGAGCACCACCAACTCGTCGACCAGTCGCCCGAGGAGCGGCGAGATGGTGTCGAGGACACCGGCGACGGTCTCCTCCTCGTTCAGTGCGGGAAGCACGACCGAGACGGTCCGGTCACCCTTCGCCGCCTCGAGCTCCTCGAGGGTCCAGGAGGGTGATTCCCAGCTGTTCTCGCGATCCCAGTCGGTCGCGGTGGTGAGCATGCCTGCGAGTGTCATGCCAGACCCCGTACCGTCCGGGCGGGAGCCCTGGTGCCTGCTATCGCTGCCACCATGTCGACCACCCGTCTCGTCGCTGCCACCTCGTGCACCCGGAACATCCGAGCACCCTGTGATGCCGTCAAAGCTGTCGCGGCCAATGTTCCCTCCAACCGTTCGGCAAGTCCTACACCCAGAGTCTCCCCGATGAAATCCTTGTTGCTCAGTGCCATCAGGACAGGCCATCCGGTGTTTACAAGACTGTCGATCCGACGCAACAGTTCGAGCCCGTGATAGGTGTTCTTGCCGAAATCGTGGGTCGGATCGATGATGATCCCGTCCGCTCGCACGCCCGCGGCCAGAGCAATCTCGGCCGATCGAGTCACCTCGGAGAGCACGTCGGCGACCACGTCGGGGTAGCGAACGCGGTGCGGCCGGGTCCGGGGAACGGCTCCGCCGGTGTGCGAACAGACGATGCCGGCACCGACCTCGGCGGCGACGTGCACGAGCTCGGGGTCCGCGCCGGCCCACGTGTCGTTGATCAGATCGGCGCCCTCGGCGCACGCGAGCCGAGCGACCTCGGCCCGCCAGGTGTCCACGCTGATCACCAGATCCGGGTATGCGGCGCGGATGGCGGCGACGAACGGCACGACCCGTCGGGTCTCCTCGGCGGCGTCGACGGTGGCGCCGGGTCCGGCCTTCACACCGCCGATGTCGACGAGGTCGGCACCCTCGTCCACCGCACGGCGGACCGCGTCCATCGCGGCGTCGTCCTCGAACGTCGCGCCGCGGTCGTAGAAGCTGTCGGGGGTGCGGTTGACGATGGCCATGACCAGCGCACGGTCGGTCGCGACCGGTCTACCGCACAGGGTGTCGGCGGGGACGGACGTCTCGGGTGCGCTCACACCACCATGATGCCCGTCCCCGGGGGCCACCTCAGCCCTTGGGCAGCTTGCCGGCACCGACCTCGTCGACGTACTCGTCGTAGCTCTCGACGTAACCGCCGGACTTGCCCTTCAGGACGAACAGGTCGCCGTCCCCGTCGCCGTAGCCCACCTTGCGGAGCTCGACCTTCTTGCTCTTGAACGTGGACGTGGCCTCGAGCGAGTCCACGACGCGGATGAACAGCGGCACGGCGTAGCCGGGCAGGTTCTTGTAGGCGTGCTCGGCGAAGCTCGCGCCGTCGAAGCTCTTGTCGTGGCGCAGGGTCACCGCCGCCATGCCCGCCTTGCCGTCGGTACCGGGAACGTCGACACCGAAGACCACGGCCTGATCGACGTCGGGGTGCGAATTGAGCGCGCCCTCCACCTGGGTGGTGGCGACGTTCTCGCCCTTCCACCGGAATGTGTCGCCGAGACGGTCGACGAACGCCACGTGCCGGAAGCCCTGCTGACGCACCAGGTCTCCGGTGTCGAACCAGCAGTCGCCGTCCTTGAACCCGTCCTTGAGGAGCTTCTTGTTCGTGGCCTCCTCGTCGGAGTACCCGTCGAACGGCGCGCGGTCGGTGATCTTCGACAGCAGCAGGCCCACGCCGCCGGACCCCACCTTGCGCAGCCGACCGTTGTCGTCCCGCTTGGCCTTGCCCGTCTCGTCGTCGTACTCGACGACGGCGTACGGCAACGGGCAGAAGCCTGCGGTGCGGTCGATGTTGAAGGCGTTGATGAACGCGATGTTGCACTCGCTGGCGCCGTAGAACTCCGCCACGCGCTCGATGCCGAAGCGGGTGGTGAACTCCTCCCAGATCTCCGGGCGCAGCCCGTTGCCCACGATCAGCTTGATCGTGTTGTCGGAGTCCTGCGGGGTCTCGTCCTGCGTCAGCAGGTAGCGGCACAGCTCACCGATGTAGGTGAACGCGGTGGCCTCGTTCTCGCGTACGTCCTTCCAGAAGTTGGACACCGAGAACTGCTTGCCGATGGCGATGGTGGCACCGGACGCCAGCACGGACGACAGGGACACCGTCAGCGCGTTGTTGTGATAGAGCGGGAGGCAGCAGTAGAGGACGTCGTTCTTGTCCAGACGCACGCCCATGCTGCCGAGACCGGACATGGACTTCATCCAGCGGAAGTGGCTCATCAGGCTGGCTTTGGGCATGCCCGTGGTGCCGGAGGTGAAGATGTAGAACGCCTTCTCCTTGGCCTGGACCTCGGCCGTGGTGGCCGGGTTCTCCGCGCTCGCCGACGCCGCCTTCTCGTCCAGCTCGTCCGCGTGCAGGATGACCTTCTCCGGGAGGGCCTCGTCGAGGGACTCGAGGGCCTCGACGCAGTCGCCGTCCACGACGAGGACGCGCGCGTCGAGGATGCCGAGACTGTGCTCGAGCACGTCGCCGCGCTGATTGAAGTTCAGCATTCCGGCCGTGGCGCCGAGCTTGACGGTGGCCAGGGCCACCAGCAGCGTGCGCATCGAGTTCTTGGCCAGCACACCGACGACGTCACCGCGCCGGACGCCGCGGTCCGTGAGCACGCTCGCGTACCGGTTCACCAGATCGTTGGCCTGGCCGTACGTGAGGGTGTCTCCCTCGAAACGTACGAATGGGTGGTCCGGCGTCTTCGCCGCGACGCGCTGGAAGATGTGGCCGATCGACTCCTTGTCGTCGGGCTTGCGCAGGAACCCGGGCACACCCCGGAGGACACTGGGCAGCGCCGCCGTCATCTTCGGAAGTGTGGCGGCGATGTCGAGCAATCCGACCTTGTGACGAGCCTCGGCACCCATGCTGTGGTTCCCTCCCCTGGCGAGCCGGCTGCGTCTCCGGCTGTGACGACGCTTACCTTACTGATTGGTAATGTTCACGGTGCGCGTGCCCTGCACGAGCCCACACGCCGTCAGAGCCGTGTCCACGTCTGCCGTGACGACCAGGCGATCGAGCGAGCGCTCGGAGACGAATCCCGTCCCGACGAGCGAGCGCATCCAGTCGAACAGCGGTGTGAAGTGGTTCACGGGATCCAAGACTACGACCGGTTTGTCGTGCATTCCCAGATATCCGGCGGTCCAGGTCTCGAAAAGTTCCTCGAGCGTGCCGATACCGCCCGGGAGCGTGATGAACGCGTCCGCCCGGTCGTCCATGATGCGTTTGCGCTCGCGCATCGTCTCGGTGACCACCAGCTCGTCGGCATCGATGTCCGCCACCTCGCGGTGCACCAGGGCCTGCGGGATGACTCCCACCGTGAATGCCCCCGCGGCGCGTGCGGCCGCCGCGACGGCGCCCATCATGGAGACGTTGCCGCCCCCGGACACCAACGTGCCGCCGCGACGTCCGATCTCGGTGCCCACGGCGGCGGCCAGATCGAGGTGATGCTGCTCCACCGGGCCGGACGCGCAGTAGACACAGACCGCGATCGACCCGGTCACTGCTCGGTCTCGCTCGCCCGCGACTCGGTCGCCGCGATCTCGGCCGCCCGGCTCTCGTCGACCCAGCGGACCACCTCCGCGACACTGTCCGTGCAGCGGATCAGCTCGAGATCCGCCTCGGACACCGTGCCGGCGGCCACCAGCGTGGTGCGGATCCAGTCGAGCAGCCCGCCCCAGAACTTCCTGCCGAACAGGATGATGGGGAACCGGGTGACCTTGCGGGTCTGCACCAGCGTGAGTGCCTCGAACAACTCGTCGAGCGTGCCGAATCCGCCCGGCATGCAGACGAAGGCCTGCGAGTACTTGACGAACATCGTCTTGCGGACGAAGAAGTAGCGGAAGTTGACGCCGAGGTCCACCCACTCGTTGAGCGACTGCTCGAAGGGCAGCTCGATACCGAGGCCGACCGAGAACCCGCCCGATTCGCAGGCCCCCTTGTTGGCGGCCTCCATCGCGCCCGGTCCCCCGCCCGTCACCACGGCGTAGCCGGCGCCCGCCAACGCGGTGCCCAGCTCGACGCCGAGCGCGTACTCCGCGGACTCGCGCGACGTCCTCGCCGACCCGAACACCGTGACGGCCCGAGGCAGTTCCGCCAGTGCGCCGAAGCCCTCGACGAACTCGCTCTGGATCCGCAGCACCCGCCACGGATCGGTGTGCAGCCAGTCGGCGGAGCCCCGCGAGTCGAGGAGCCGCTGATCGGTGGTGGACCCACCGAACTCCCGTCGGTCCATGACGGGCCCGCGGTAGTTCGTGGACCTCTCGCCGGCGTTCTCCCGGCTCTCGTGCGCTCCCATGACGGAGAGGCTAGTGGGCGTCGGTGGCGGTCAGATACCGGCGCAGGACGTCGGCGACATCGGTGATCTGCTGCACCGGTACACGCTCGTCGCGCTTGTGCGCGAGGTTGGGATCGCCGGGACCGTAGTTCACCGCCGGGATGCCCAGCGCGGAGAACCGGGAGACGTCGGTCCAGCCGTACTTGGCGCGGAACTCTCCCCCCGCCGCCGTGACCAGCGCCGCCGCCGCGGGTGCGGCCAGACCCGGCAGCGCGCCCGGCGACCTGTCGGTCACCTCGACGGTGAGATCGAGATGCTCCGCGTCGGTCGCCTCGCGCACGTGCTCGATCGCCTGCTCCACACTGCGGTCGGGGGCGAAGCGGAAGTTGACGTCGACGAATGCCTCGTCGGGGACCACGTTCCCGGCGACGCCGCCGCCGACACGGACCGCCTGCAGTCCCTCCCGGTACACGCAGCCGTCGATGTCCACGCTGCGCGGCGTGTACGCGGCGAGCCGGTCGAACAGCGGGCCCAGCTTGTGGATCGCGTTGTCTCCCAGCCATGATCGGGCCGAGTGGGCGCGCGTCCCCGTCGCGGTGAACCGCATGCGGAGCGTCCCCTGGCACCCCGCCTCGATGTAGCCACCCGACGGCTCACCGAGAATCGCGACGTCTCCGCGCAGCCACTCGGGCATCTCCCGCTCGATGCGACCCAGACCGTTGGCCGACGCCTCGATCTCCTCGCAGTCGTAGAAGATCAGCGTCAGGTCCGCGGTGGGCTCCGCGACCGTCGCCGCCAGGTGCAGGAACACCGCGTCCCCCGACTTCATGTCGACGGTTCCGCATCCGTACAGAACGTCGCCTTCACGTCTGCTGGGCACGTTGTCGGCGATCGGGACGGTGTCGAGATGCCCCGCGAGGATCACCCGCGTCGGGAGCCCCCGGTTCGTCCTGGCCAGCACGGCGTCGCCCGAGCGCACGATCTCGAATCCCGTGGTCTGCTCGCGCAGCGCCCGCTCCACCGCGTCGGCCAGCGTGGCCTCGTCTCGCGAGACGCTGGGAACGTCCACCAGCGCCGCCGTGAGGTCGACGGGATCGGCGTGCAGGTCCAGAGAGATCGGTGCGCTCACGCAGCCGACCTTACGTTCGCCCGGCCGTCCGGTCGTCCTCTAGGCTCGGTCCCCGTGACCACAGGAGCATCGGCAGTCGGCATCGCACACATCACCCCGTCGGGAACGGTGCTGGACACCTGGTTCCCTGCTCCCGAGCTCGCCGAGGTGGCCGAGACCGGCACCGCACGGCTCGACGCGGCGGACGTTCCCCCGGAACTGGCCGCGCTGGTCGGACACGACGACGCCCGCGACCTCGACATCGTCGCGGTGCGCACCACCATCTCCTCCCTCGACGACGCCCCGGTCGACGCGCACGACGTCTACCTGCGCCTGCACCTGCTCTCGCATCGCCTGGTCCGGCCGCACGGCCTCAACCTGGACGGCCAGTTCGGCCTGCTGTCCAACGTGGTGTGGACCAACCACGGCCCGGCGGCCGTCGACGGCTTCGAGGCGACGCGCGCCCGTCTCCGTGCACGGGGCGCCGTCACCGTCTTCAGTGTCGACAAGTTCCCGCGACTCGTCGACTACGTGCTCCCCACCGGTGTCCGCATCGGCGACGCCGGTCGCGTACGCCTCGGCGCCCACCTCGCGTCCGGCACGACGGTCATGCACGAGGGTTTCGTGAACTTCAATGCCGGCACGCTCGGCTCGTCCATGGTCGAGGGCCGCATCTCCGCCGGCGTCGTCGTCGACGACGGCTCCGACGTGGGCGGCGGCGCCTCGATCATGGGCACTCTGTCCGGCGGCGGCAAGGCCGTCATCTCGGTGGGACAGCGTTGCCTGCTCGGCGCCAACGCGGGGCTCGGCATCTCCCTCGGCGACGACTGCGTCGTCGAGGCGGGCCTCTACATCACCGCGGGCACCAAGGTCACCGGCCCGGACGGCACCGTCGTCAAGGCGGCCGATCTCAGTGGGCAGTCGAACATGCTCTTCCGTCGTAACTCCGTTTCCGGTGCCGTCGAGGTCGTGCCGTGGAAGGGTACGGGCGTCGAGCTGAACTCGATCCTGCACGCCAACGATTGAGCGATTCGGCGGCAGGCTGCGTCCGGGGGGACCGTGAGCCAGGAAGCGATACAGCAGGAACCGCGACTCGAGTCGGTGATCACCGACGATCTGGGTGACGCGGACGCCCACACGTGCGAGGGGCTGGTGCGCGGCGCCTTCGGCGAGCGCTTCACCCCGCACGACTGGCAGCACGCCCTGGGCGGTACCCACGTGATCCTCCGCGACGGCGACCGCATCATCGGCCATGCCGCCGTGGTGCCGCGCCTTCTCCACCACGGCGGCGACGAGTTCGACGGCGGCTTCGTCGAGGCCGTCGCCCTGGACCCGGAGTTCCGGGGCACCGGGCTGGGTGCGCGGCTCATGGCCGCGATCGAGGAGCAGATCGAGTCGGACGACGTGGTCGGCGTGCTCAATTCCCTTCCCGACGCCGTCGGGTTCTACGAGCGGCGCGGTTGGGTGCTGTGGCGCGGACTGCTCGGCGGCATCGGCAACACGGAGGAGCCGACACCGCCCGACGAGGACGACGCCGTCATGGTGTTCCGTCCCGAGTCCCGTCTCGATCCGGACGGCACGCTGCTGGTCAACAATCGCGTCGGGTCGCGCTGGTAGTCCTGCCCTCCCGAACATGTGAATCACCGTTCCATCCTTGACACCAGTGCGGAACGGGCGTTCACTTCTTGCCATGGTGTACCGACGGACCGCTGCGGTCCAGGAGCGGCTCGATGCAGCCCGATCTCGAATCGTCACCGCTGCACAGTCTCTCGTGGCCGAGCGGGGGTACGCCGCATGCTCGATGGCCGACGTGGCCGCCCGCGCCGGCATCGGGGTGGGCACCGTCTACCGCTATTTCCCCGGCAAGGGCGAACTGTTCGCCGAGGTCTTCCGCGACGCCTGCAGCCGCGAGGTCGCCGCCGCCACAGCGGCGGGTGTGCGCGCCGCCGCGACCGGTACCCACACCGACAGCCTGCTCGCCTCGGTCCACACCTTCTGCGATCGCGCCTGTCGCGCACCGACTCTCGCGTACGCGCTGCTGGCCGAGCCCATCGACGCACTCGTCGACACCGAGCGCCTCGCCTTCCGGCAGTCGTTCGCGGACGCGTTCGCCGCCGCCATCCGTGCCGCCGTCGAGGCCGGTGAACTCCCGGACCAGGACGCGTCACTGACGGCGGCGTGCATCGTCGGCGCCATCGGCGAGGCACTGGTCGTCCCACTCGCCCGCGGTGAGGCCGACGCTCGCATTCTCGCCGCACTCGAGACCTTCACACTCCGCGCCCTCGGCGCCCCGACCGACAGGAGAGCGTCATGACCCCCACGCACACCGTCACCAATCAGGTTCCGCCGCTCATCGGCCACGACGTCGCCGACCACCCGGTCGTCCTGGAGGCCCTGCACCGCGAGGGCGCCGACGACGCGCTCGACGAGCTGCACCGGCTCGGTCGGCTGGCCGGGAGCGAGCAGGCGCAGCGCTGGGGCGATCTCGCCGAGGAGCACCCGCCCGTCCTGCACACGCACGACCGCTACGGGAACCGCATCGACGAGGTGGTCTACGACCCGGCGTACCACGAGTTGATGCGCACGGCAGTCGAATTCGGCATGCACGGGGCGCCGTGGCGCGACCCGTCACCGCACGCGCATCTGATCCGTGCCGCGAAGTTCAGCGTGTGGGGCGCGGTGGATGCGGGGCACGGGTGCCCGATCTCCATGACGTACGCCGTCGTTCCCGCACTCCGAGCGAACGCGGAACTGTCCGCGCTGTACGAACCGCTGCTCACCTCGTCGACGTACGACCCCTCGTACCGTCCTCCCGCGACCAAGACGGGTCTGATCGCGGGCATGTCCATGACCGAGAAGCAGGGCGGTTCCGACGTCCGGGCGAACCGCACGACGGCCGTGCCGCAGCCGGACGGCTCGTACCGGATCACCGGCCACAAGTGGTTCACGTCGGCGCCGATGTCGGACGTCCTGCTGGTCCTCGCGCAGGCGCCCGGCGGCCTGTCGTGCTTCTTCCTGCCCCGCGTCCTCCCGGACGGCACCCGCAACGCCATGGCGATCCAGCGCCTGAAGGACAAGCTGGGCAACCATTCCAACGCCTCGAGCGAGGTGGAGTACGACGACGCGACCGCCTGGCTCGTCGGCGACGAGGGTCGCGGCGTGCGGACCATCATCGAGATGGTCAACATGACGAGGCTCGACTGCACCCTGGGGTCGGCCACGGGAATGCGGGCGGGCACCGCTCAGGCCGTGCATCATGCGGTGCACCGGCAGGCGTTCGGGAAGAACCTCGTCGACCAGCCGCTCATGCGGAACGTCCTGGCCGATCTCGCGATCGAGTCCGAGGCGTCGACGACCGTCGCCCTGTGGCTCGCCGCGCTCACCGATCAGGCAGCTGCGGGCGACGAGCGTGCCGCCGCACTGCGGCGCATCAGCCTCTCCGTCAGCAAGTACCTGGTGTGCAAGCGCGGCTCGGCGCATGCGGCGGAGGCCCTGGAATGCCTGGGCGGCAACGGGTATGCGGAGGAGTCGAGGATGCCGCGGCTCTACCGGGAGGCTCCACTGCTGTCGGTGTGGGAGGGTTCGGGCAACGTCGCGGCGCTCGACACCCTGCGCGCCGTGGCACGACAGCCGGAGACGCTCGCCGTGTTCTTCGACGAGCTCGACGGCTGCCGCGGAGCCGATGCGGCGCTCGACGCCGCGGTGCGGTCGCTGAAGGACTCCTTCACCGACATCGCCACCCTCGAACAGCGGGCACGCCGCGTCGTCGGCGAGATGGCACTGGC
Source organism: Rhodococcus sp. MEB041 (assembly GCF_030208955.1). NCBI lineage: Bacteria > Bacillati > Actinomycetota > Actinomycetes > Mycobacteriales > Nocardiaceae > Rhodococcus > Rhodococcus sp. MEB041. The sequence goes on along the minus strand of NZ_JARVSZ010000005.1, from coordinate 623,823 downwards.
ACTGCAGGGCTCGCTGCTCGTGCGGCACGGCCACCCCGCGGTCGCCGACGCGTTCACGACGAGCCGACTCGGCGGCGACTGGGGCAGCGTGTACGGCACCCTGCCGACCGGGGTGGACACGGCCGCCATCATCGAGCGATCGACGCCGAAGGTTCCGGCGTGACCGACGCACCCGCCCCGTGGCGGGAGGGGTGGGACGAGGGAGCCGACTCCCCCTTCACCGGCCGCACTCCACAGCAGGACTCCCCGACGTTCCGGACGCTCACCTACGAGGTCGACGGGCGGATCGCCCGGATCACCTTCGACCGACCGGAGCACGGCAACGCCATCACCGCGGACACCCCCGTCGAACTGGCGGCGGCCGTCGAGCGGGCAGATCTCGATCCGCGAGTACACGTCATGCTGCTGTCCGGTCGCGGCAAGGGGTTCTGCGGCGGCTACGACCTGTCGATCTACGCCGAGAATCTCGATCGGGGCGACAGCGGGGCCGTGGACACGACGGGGACGGTTCTCGATCCCGTCGTCCAGGCCCGCAACCACGATCCGTCGGGCCAGTGGGACCCGATGATCGACTACGCGATGATGAGCCGATTCAACCGCGGATTCGCCAGCCTGCTGCACGCGAACAAGCCGGTGGTGGCCAAGCTGCACGGTTTCGCCGTGGCCGGCGGTACCGACATCGCGCTGTACGCCGACCAGATCATCTGTGCGGACGACACGCGGATCGGCTACCCGCCGACCCGCGTCTGGGGCGTTCCCGCCGCCGGGATGTGGGCACACCGCCTCGGCGACCAGCGCGCCAAACGACTGCTGCTGACCGGTGACTGTCTCACCGGGGCGCAGGCGGCGGAGTGGGGTCTCGCCGTCGAATCGGTGCCCGCGGATCAGCTCGACGCCCGCACCGAGGAACTGGTCGCACGGATCGCGCGCATGCCGATCAACCAGCTGATGATGGTCAAGCTGGCGCTCAACAGCGCGTTGATCAGCTCCGGCGTGCACACCTCCACGATGATCAGCACGGTCTTTGACGGCGTCGCCCGGCACACCCGGGAGGGCTTCGCGTTCCAGACCCGCGCTGCCACCGTCGGATTCCGGCAGGCCGTCCAGGAACGCGACGAACCGTTCGGTGACGCGAAGCGGAGGTGACGTGAGAACGGGGGGAACAGGCCCCGCGATAAATCGGTTGGCTCCGAGTACGGCTCGATGAGACAGTCGAGCGGTACGTGAGGAGTCGTGTGTGTCCACCGGAGTGCTCGATCGCGGAACGAGACGTGCGGTCGAGGCGTCCTCCGCGACGGTGACCTCGTCGCTCCGCCGCTTCGCCCCGTTCCTGGCGCCGTATCGCTGGTACTTCGTCGGGTCCATCGTGGTCTCGCTGATCGCCACGCTCACCGGCCTGGTGATCCCGCTCGTCATCCAGAGCATCATCGACGGCCCGATCACCCGCGGCGACGTCGCCGGCGTGTGGTGGCCCGCGGCGCTCGTGCTGCTGCTCGGAACGATCGACGCCGCCGGCATCTGGATCCGCCGGTACCTGGTGTCGGGGCCGTCGAGTCAGTTCGAGATCACGGCACGCGCGCACGTGTTCGCGAAGCTGCAGCACGTGTCGGTGGCCGCGCACGACAGCTGGGAATCGGGCCAGCTGCTCTCCCGCGCCATCTCCGACCTGTCCGCGCTGCGCCGCTTCGTCGCCTTCATCGGACCGTTCATCATCATCAACGCGGTGACCCTCGTCGTGGGACTCGGTGTCCTGCTCTCCCGCGCATGGCAGTTCGGCGTCATCATGCTCGTCGTGGCGATCCCGCTGGTGTGGGCGTGTGTCCGGTTCGAGGAGCTCTATCGCGTCGTCGCACGCGACGCCCAGGACCAGGCCGGCGACGTCACCACCACCGTCGAGGAGTCCATCCACGGCATCCGGGTGCTCAAGGCGTTCGGCCGCAGCGCGCACCTGGGCCGCCGCTTCCTCGCGCAGGCCGCGACGCTCCGCACGACCGAGCTGACCAAGGTGCGGTACCTCGCGATCCTGTGGACCGTCATCGTCGGACTGCCACCGGTGGCCGTCGGCGGCATGCTCGCCTACGGGACGTACGCCATCGTGACGGGGACCCTGACGGCCGGAACCCTGGTGGCGACCATGGCCATCGTCGCCTTCCTGCTGTGGCCCATCGAGTCCTTCGGTTTCCTGCTCGCCGAGTTGAACAACGCGCGGACGGCGGCGGATCGGTACTGGGAGATCATGGACACCCCGGACACCATCGTCGATCCGGCATCGCCCGTCCCCCTGCCCGATCCGGTGCGGGGGCACATCCGCGTCGACCACGTCTCCTTCGCATTCCCGGACGCGTCCGACCACCTCCTGCACGACGTCACGTTCGAGGTGCGTCCGGGCGAGACGGTGGCTCTCGTCGGCAACACCGGAACGGGGAAGTCCGTCCTGACGGCGCTGATCCCTCGGCTGTTCGACGTCGACGGTGGCGCCATCACTCTCGACGGTGTCGACGTCCGATCGATGCGGCTGGCGGATCTGCGCTCGGTGGTCTCGGTCGCCTTCGAGGAGCCGGTGCTGTTCTCGGCCAGTGTGCGCGAGAACGTCGCGCTGGGCCGTCCCGACGCGACGGACGAGGACGTCGCGGAGGCACTCGAGATCGCGCACGCGACGGACTTCGTCGAGAAGCTCCCGTGGGGCCTCGACACCCGGATCGGCGAGCAGGGACTGAGCCTGTCCGGAGGTCAGCGCCAGCGTCTGGCGCTGGCGCGGGCGGTGCTCGGCCGGCCCCGCGTGCTGGTGCTGGACGATCCGCTCTCCGCGCTCGACGTGGACACCGAGGCGAAGGTCCAGCGCCGGCTGCGCACCGTGCTCGCGCACTCCACGACCGTGCTGGTGGCGCACCGCCCCTCGACGGCCGCGCTCGCGGATCGCGTCGTGCACCTCGGCCACGGCACGGTGATGGAGACCGGGACGCACGAGCACCTGCTCGCCACCTCGGCGGCGTACCGCGACGTGATGGGCTCGATGTCCGGACCGGAGCGAGACCGTGGCTGACACCGACTGGCGAGGCGTCGGCGGTGAGGACACCGACGTGGACCGGGCCGGCAACCTCGTCCTGGCCGGTCGCTCACGTCGACTGCTCTTCTCGCTGCTGCGCCCGCACCGCCGCCGCACGGTCCTCGCGATGGCGATCATCTTCCTGGACAACCTGGCGTTCGTCGCCGGACCGCTGTTCATCGCCCACGCCCTCGACACCGGCGTCGCCGCTGCCGTCGACGGACGATGGGCGCCGCTGGTGTGGACCGTGGCGGGATACGTCGTGGTCGGGTTCCTCGGCGCCGCCACGACGTACGCGTTCCTCATGGTCTCGGGGCGCCTGAGCCAGGACATCCTGTTCGATCTGCGCGAGCGGGTGTTCCGCCACACGCAGGCACTGTCGCTGTCCTTCCACGAGAAGTACACGTCCGGCAAGGTCATCTCGCGACTGACGAGCGACGTCGAATCGCTGCAGACGCTCCTCGAGAGCGCGCTCAACGATGCGTTGACCGCGATCCTGTCGATGGTCTCGATCGCGATCATCCTGTTCTGGCTCGACGTTCCGCTGGCCCTCGTCGTGCTCGCGGGATTCGTTCCGCTGCTACTGATCACACGCTGGTCGCAGCGCCGCCAGCGCCGCGCCTACCGACGCACCCGGGTGTCCATCGCGCGCGTCGTGGTGCACTTCGTCGAGTCGATGGTCGGCATCCGCGCCGTCCAGGTGTTCCGCCGCGAGCGCCGCAACGACGCGATCCTGCTCGCGGAGGACACCGAGTACCGGGACGCCACCACCACCGCGCTGCGCGGAATGGCGAGCTACACCGGCATCGTGCGCTGGATCGGCAACGCCACCCTCGCCGTCATCGTGGTCGTGGGCAGCATGCGGGTCATCGGCGGTGCCCTCGACATCGGCGTGCTCGCCGCCTACGTGCTGTACCTCCGCCGCTTCTACGGGCCGCTCGACGAACTCGCGCAGGTGTTCAACGCGTACCAGTCGGCCGCGGCGGCGCTCGAGAAGATCTCGGGCGTGCTCGAGGAGGAACCGACGGTGGCGCCTCCCACCACCCCGGTGCCGATCGGAATCACGGCCGGCGACGTGGAGTTCGACCGGGTCTCGTTCGGCTACGCCGCGGACGCGCTGGTGCTGCAGCCCTTCTCGCTGCACGTGCCGGCCGGACAGGTGGTCGCCATGGTCGGCGCCACCGGTGCCGGCAAGTCGACGGTGGCCAAGCTCCTCGCGCGGTTCTACGACCCCACGGACGGCCGGATCCGTCTCGACGGCATCGATCTCCGCGACCTGGCCGACGACGACCTGCGTCGCAACGTCGTCATGGTGACGCAGGAATCGTTCCTGTTCTCCGGATCGATCGCGGACAACATCCGCCTCGGCCGACCGTCCGCGACCGACGACGAGGTGCGGGCGGCCGCCGACGCCGTGGGCCTCACCCCGTTCCTGGCCGCACTGCCGCGAGGCATCGACACCGACGTGCGCAAGCGCGGTGGACGTCTGTCCTCCGGACAGCGACAGCTGGTGGCCTTCGCGCGGGTGTTCCTCGCCGCACCGTCGGTGATCGTGCTCGACGAGGCCACGTCCAGCCTCGACATCCCCGGCGAGCGCCTGGTCCAGCGCGCCCTCGAGACGATCCTGCACGGTCGGACCGCACTGATCATCGCGCACCGCCTGTCGACGGTCGCGATCGCGGACCGCGTTCTCGTCATGGCCGACGGACGGATCGTCGAGGACGGCACCCCGGAGGCCCTCGTCGCCGGCGACGGCAGGTTCGCGCACCTGAACACGGCGTGGCAGGAGAGCCTGGTCTGACGCGGGACGGTGGTCTCAGGCCACCGTCTCGTCCGGCTCGGTGACGTCGTCGATCTCGGCCGGTGTCGCGTCCGCCATGAGTTCGGTGAGGACGTCGAGCACCCGCGGATCCGACAGCAGCGCGAGGTGCCCGGTGCCGACGAGCGTGTGCAACTCCGTCATCGGCCCCCGTGCGCTGCGCAGCGTCACCAGTCCGTCTCCCACGGCGTCGGCCCACCAGGCCGTGTCGTCGGCGGCCAGGGTGGCGGCGACCGCGACGTGCCGGATCCCGGGGGCGAGCGCCACGTCCGTGGCCAGTCTCAGGTCGTCCACGCCGCGGCTGCGGACGTCGAGCAGGTCCGCCCACACCGCCGTCTGCCGCACCTTCCGCAGGGCACGGGAGAGGTGGTACACGCCCGTCGCGAGCGGTGCGCCCTCGTGCGGGGTGCCCAGGTAGCAGGCCGTGCGCACCAGCGGCAGCCAGGTCGCCCTGCTCGCCTCGACCGCACAGGCACGCCGCACCACGAGCCCGCCCATCGAGTGCCCGACGAGGTCGATCCGCTCGACGGGGACGGGCCAGACCGCGATCAGCTCGTCGAGGAGGCCGGCCAGTGCCGCCCCGTTGTCCTCGATCCCGGCGCCCGTGTTGTACCGCAGACAGACCGCGCTGATGCCGTGCGCGGCCAGCGCCTCGCCGTAACTGCCCCGCCCGTCGTGGCGGTAGTACCAGGCCTGCTCGGTCTCCCCCAGCCCGTGTACGAGCACGGCGACGTGACCCGTGGCCTTCGGATACGCGGTGGTCAGCATCGCGGTGTCGTTCCCGACGATGCGGCGCTCGTGATGCGGCCCGAGTTCCACCGTCAGGTCGTTGCCCTCGGCGGCGAGCCGGTCGCCCAGCAGCCCGTTGACGGCGCCGACCACGACCGATCCGGCCGCGGTGGACGTGACCGCGTGGGACACGCGGTCCTCGGGCAACAGCCGGGACACCGCGGTGACAGCCTCGGCGGCCGCCACACCGCCCCCGCGCACAGCCTCGTAGACCAGGTCGGCGATGCCCTCGTTCAGGATGCGCACGGGTGCCGCGGAACGGCCCAGCACCCCGAACACCACATCGTTGATCGCGCGGTGGGTCCCCTGGACAGGGCGGCTGAGGATGTCGATGGCCGTGGCCACGACGTCGGCAGCGCCCGCTACTTCGTTCCGATCGCGATTCGAGTGCACACGTGTACTCTAACCGTCACGCCACCTTGACGACGAGCTTGCCGAAGTTCTTGCCTTCGAGCAGCCCGAAGAACGCGTCGGGAGCGCTCTCGAGACCCTCGACCACGTCCTCCCGGTAGCGGAACGACCCGTTCTCGATCCACTCGGCGACCTCGCGCAGGAAGTCCTTGTAGAGCTCCGGGACGAATTCGCTCTGGATGAAGCCGCGGATTGTCAGGCTCTTCGTCAGCACGCGCGTGAAGAAGCCGGGCAGCCGATCCGGGCCCTCCGGTGCCTGCATGTCGTTGTACTGCGCGATCAGACCGCACACCGGCACGCGTGCGTAGAGGTTGAGCCGCGGGAGCACCGCCTTCGCGACGGCGCCGCCCACGTTCTCGAAGTAGACGTCGATGCCGTCCGGAGTCGCGGCCTTCAACTGATCCTCGAAGTCCGGGGCGCGGTGATCGACGGCGGCGTCGAAGCCGAGCTCGTCGATCAGGTACGCACACTTCTCGGGACCGCCGGCGATGCCGACGGCACGCGCACCCTTGATCTTCGCGAACTGGCCGACGGCCGAGCCGACGGGCCCACTGGCTGCCGCGACCACGACGGTCTCCCCCGCCTTCGGCTGCCCGATCTTCGTCATGCCGGAGTACGCGGTGAAGCCCGGCATCCCCAGCACGCCCAGCGCGGTGGACACGGGCGCCTTCTCCGGATCCAGCACTCGCACGGACGACGCGTCGACCACCGCGTGCGACTGCCACCCGGTGTAGCCGAGCACCACGGCGCCGACCGACACGGCGTCACTGCGGGACTCGATCACCTCGGAGACCGTGGCGCCCACCATCGTGTCGCCCACCTCGACGGGCTCCGCGTACGACTCGGCGTCGCTCATCCGGCCGCGCATGTACGGGTCCAGCGACAGGTACAGGGTCTTCAGCGAGACCTGACCGTCACCGACCTCGGGGAGATCGACCGTCTCGGTCCGGAAGTTCTCGGCAGTGGGTGCGCCGGTGGGACGAGAGGCCAGGACGATGCGAGTGGAGGAGGTCATGCCTCCCGACGCTACTCCAACAGGTTCTTGCGGACCTTGCCCATCCCGTTCCGCGGCAACGAGTCCACCACGCGTACCTCACGCGGGCGCTTGTGCACCGAGAGCTGTTGTGCCACAGAGTCTACGACTGCTCTCGGCTCCACCTCGTCACCCACGACGAACGCCACGATGCGCTGGCCGAGATCGTCGTCGGGCAGTCCCACGACCGCCACCTCACGCACTCCAGGAACACCGAGGATCGCCGTCTCCACCTCGCCCGCGCCGACGCGGTACCCACCGGTCTTGATCAGGTCCGTCGACTCCCGGCCGACGATCCGATGGAAGCCCGCCGGGTCGATCGCCGCGACGTCTCCCGTCCGGAACCACCCGTCGTCCGTCCAGCAGGCCGCGGTGGCCTCCGGCTTGTTCAGGTAACCGTCGAAGAACCGGCCGCGCACCTCCAACGAACCGATGGACTCCCCGTCGCGTGGGACCTCCGACCCGTCCTCACCGCGCAGCCGAGTCTCGATGCCGCGCACCGGAACTCCGACCCAACCGGGTCGTCGCTCGCCGTCGGCGCGCGTACTCAGCGTGATGAGGGTCTCGCTCATGCCGTAGCGCTCGATCGGCTCGAGACCCGTGAGAGCGGCGATCTTCTCGAACACCGGCACCGGCAGCGGGGCACTGCCCGAGATCAACAACCGAGCGTGCGACAGCGCCGCGGCGGACTCCGGGTCGGCCGCCACTCGCGACCACACGGTGGGAACCCCGAAGTACATCGTTCCCCGCGCCGCGGCGTACCGCTCCGCGGAGGGCTTGACGGTGTGGATCACTCGACTGCCGAGTCGCAGCGGACCCAGGACTCCCAGCACGAGCCCGTGCACGTGATAGAGCGGGAGTCCGTGCACCAGAGTGTCGTTCGCCGTCCATCCCCACGCCTCGGCGAGCGCGTCGATGCCGGCGGCGAGCGCACCGCGGCTGAGGATCACGCCCTTCGGAGGGCCCGTGGTTCCCGAGGTGTAGAGCACGAGACCGGTCGTGTCGTCCGACGGCTCCGCGTAGCTGTGCCAGGACCGTGCGTGCATGCGGACCGGGACGACGGGCAGACCGCCGTCGTGCTCGGGCGCGACACCCAGCCACCCGCGGGCACCGGAGTCCGCGAGGATGTGGTCGAGTTCGGTCGGCCCGGAGTCCGGGGGCACCGGCACCACGGCCACTCCGGCGATGAGCGCACCGACCACGGCGACGACGGTGCGGGCGGTCGGTTCGGCGAGGACGGCCACCCGGTCGACGCCCATGATGCGCTCGGCCACCGACGTGGCGGCCCCGAGCAGATCGCTTCGAGAGAGGACGACGTCACCCACGGTGACCGCGTCGTCGGCGTCGCCGCCATGGGTGATCGCGTACGAGTTCAGAGACCGGAGCAGCACACCGAGCAGTCTCTCACGACGCCCGCAGCTGCTCCGTGACCTCGATGCACGTGCAGCCCCCGGCGACCGCGGAACAGTCGACGACGAGGGTGTGCCGGACGGCGTGCAGCAGAACACAGGCGTCGTCGGTGCACTCGACCGCACCGTGCAGGTGGACGACGAGCGTGCCGTGACAGTGGTCGAGAGCGCCGAGACACTCGACGCATCCGGTCAGCGAATCCTTCATGACTCCATCTGTACCACCGGCCCCCGACACGTCCTCGGCCTCGCGACGGCGCGTCGTCAGAAGAAGACGGTGAGAACGGTCGCGATGGACGCGGTGCCGATCATGGCGACCACGAGGACGGCGGCGACCATCTTCACACCGGACCGGGACGCGGCGGGAGCGTCCGACCACTCGTCGAACGCCTCGACATCGACGCCCTCCTGCGCGAAGTAGTGCACCTCGCCGGGCGGCTCCCACTCCTCGCCGCTGGCACGCACCCGCGACTCGAGCACGGCCAGCCGCTCGCGCACGCGGGGCGGATAGGCCCGCGACGGCGCGTTGATGGGCAGCCGACGCGCGAGCACCAGCGGTGTCGGGCACGCGGCGACGAACGAGTCGAGCGCGTGCCGCACCAGCGGGTCGGCGTCGTCTCGATCGGTGAGGAACCAGGCCGCACCGGCACCGGCCGGGTCGTCCATCGCCAGGCACGCGTAGCCGAGGAGGTCGAGCGCGGGTTGCGAGGCGGCGTCCTGATCCAGCAGCGCTGTCAGGCGCTTGCGCGCACTCCATGGTTCCCCGCGGGCCAGATCCTCCTGCGCACGGTCGAGCGCTCCCACGGCCGGGCTCAGACCGTGAGACGGGCGACGGCAGCGGCGATGCGCTCGTCGGTCGCCGTCAGCGCGATGCGGACGTGGGTGCCGCCGTCGGGACCGTAGAACTCCCCCGGAGCGACGAGGATGCCGCGTTCGGCGAACCAGCGCACGGTGTCCCGGCACGGTTCACCGCGCGTGGCCCACAGGTACAGGCCGGCCTCGGAGTGATCGATGGTGAATCCGGCAGCCACCACGGCGGCGGCGAGCGCGGTCCGACGATCGCGGTAGCGCTCGCGTTGCACGTTCTCGTGCTCGTCGTCACTCAGCGCCGCGGTCATGGCCGCCTGCACCGGAAGGGGAACCATCATGCCCGCGTGCTTGCGCACCGCGAGCAGTTCCGCGACCAGGGCGGGATCGCCGGCCACGAAGCCGGCGCGGTAGCTCGCGAGGTTCGACGTCTTGGACAGCGAGTGCACGGCCAGCAGGCCGGTGGTGTCCCCGCCGCACACCTCGTCGTCGAGGATCGAGACGGCGCGTCCCTCCCAGGTGAGTCCGAGGTAGCACTCGTCCGACACGACGATCGTGCCGCGTTCGCGGGCCCACTCGACCACCTTGCGCAGGTGGGCGACACCGAGCACCCGGCCACTGGGATTGGACGGCGAGTTGACGAACATCAGGGACGCGCGTTCGGGACCGAGACGCGACACCCCGTCCGCGCGCAGTGTGCGGCATCCCGCGAGCAGGGCCCCGACCTCGTAGGTGGGGTACGCCAATTCCGGGATGACGACGAGATCGTCCGGGCCGAGCGCGAGCAGGGTCGGCAACCAGGCGATGACTTCCTTGGTTCCGATCACCGGCAGGATCGAGCGTTCGTCCAACCCACCGATGCCGTAGCGGCGTGCGAGCGCACTGACGGCGGCCGCCCGCAGCTCGGGTGTGCCCACTGTCGTGGGGTACCCCGGCTGCGCGGAGGCCGCCGCGAGAGCGTCACGGACGACGTCGGCGACCGGGTCCACCGGCGTACCGACGGACAGGTTCACGATGCCGTGCGGATGCGACCGCGCCAGCGCGGTGACGTCGGCCAGCGTGTCCCACGGGAACTCGGGCAACAGGCTCGCCACGGATCGACGAACAGCGGGCGACCGACGCGAGACGACGGGTGCGTCCGTCACGCTCAGTTCTCACCCATGGGGGGCAGAGCCTTGATGAACGGCGGGTCGTAGTCGGTCTTGCCGACCTTGGCCGCGCCACCGGGTGAGCCCAGTTCGTCGAAGAAGTCGACGTTGGCGCTGACGTAGGCGGACCACTGCTCGGGGACGTCGTCCTCGTAGAAGATCGCCTCGACGGGGCACACCGGCTCGCAGGCACCGCAGTCCACGCACTCGTCGGGCTGGATGTAGAGCATGCGTCCACCCTCGTAGATGCAGTCGACAGGGCATTCCTCGATGCATGCCTTGTCGAGGACATCGACGCACGGTTCAGCAATCGTGTACGGCACTGAGGTTCTCCTTAGCCTTTCCGAACTCTGAGCGTGTCGCGGCCCCGCGGGGACGCGTTCGACGCGGACGTGCTGTTCTGCTCGACCCACCGGCGCCCCAGCTTCGCAGCTCGGGACAGTGCGCCGCGCTCACCGAAGTACCCGGCGACCGCACCGACCACGGGCAGGTTACCGAGCCATCTGTAAACGGTACGGCTGCGGGGCCGCTTGTCCAATTCGTCGGTGACGGCCTTGAGGATCTTGGTGACCGACCACAAGGTCGACAGCAACGCGAACGGGGACCGGGACAAGCGACCGGACGGCTCGGTGACACGGCTGTCGTCCGTGACGCCGTCGACGTCGGGTTCGGGCGCGTGGATGCTGGCACCCTTCGGCAGCTCGCGGTTGCACAGCACCGATGCCAGCAGGCGGACCTGCTCGTCCTGCTCGGTGATGCCGTACTCGCGGGCGACGGCCACCAGGACGATGGCCTGGTTCGCGAACCCGAGGACGTCGCCGAGCGGGAGTCGGCGAGCGAGTACACCGAAGATGCCGGGGAACGCCACCGCCACGGTGCCGATCCCGCCGACGCGGCCGACCCACCACGAGACACGCTGGTCGACGGTCATCGACTCCCACGCCTTGGTTCCCGGTGTGTCGGCGGCGTCGAACACCGACGCGACGGCGTTCAGCGCCGCGTCGACCTTCGTGCCGTTCGCGTCCGCCTGCTCGCGGAACGTGCGCTTCTTGAGGCCGAGCGGGTCGCGGTCCGCGAGCAGTTCGAGGACCGGCACGATCACGCGCACCGCGGCCTTGAGAACTCCGGCGACGCGCTCGTCGCCCAATCGATCAGCGCTCATGCTGCTTCCGTCCGGTCTGCGTAGGCGGTGGTGCGCTCGACTGCGCGTCGTCCGATTCCCTCGGCGATCGCGTGTAGTTCCTCGACGGTCTTCTCCGATCCGTGCTGCGATCCCGCCATCCGCGAGATCGTCTCCTCCATCAGCGTGCCACCCAGGTCGTTGGCGCCGCCGTTCAGCATCACCCGAGTTCCCGTCACGCCGAGTTTCACCCAGCTCGTCTGGATGTTGTCGATGCGGCCGTGCAGCATGATCCGCGCCAGTGCGTGGACGGCCCGGTTGTCGCGCTGCGTCGGTCCGGGTCGTGACGCCCCCGCCAGGTACAGCGGCGAACTCTGGTGCACGAACGGCAGCGGCACGAACTCGGTGAAACCCCCGGTGCGGTCCTGGATCCGCTTGAGCACGTTCAGATGTCCCACCCAGTGCGAGGGATTGTCGACGTGGCCGTACATCATCGTCGAGCTCGACCGCAGTCCCACCTCGTGCGCCGTGGTGACGACGTCGATCCACGTCTGGGCGGGCAGCTTGCCCTTGGTGAGCACCCAGCGGACCTCGTCGTCGAGGATCTCCGCCGCCGTCCCGGGGATGGTGTCCAGCCCGGCCTCCCGCAGTTCGGTCAGCCAGTCGCGCACCGACTGGCCACCGCGCGACGCACCGTTGACGATCTCCATGGGCGAGAAGGCGTGCACGTGCATCGACGGCACCCGCGCCTTCACCGCGCGCACCAGGTCGGCGTATCCGGTCACGGGCAGCTCCGGATCGATGCCGCCCTGCATGCAGACCTCGGTGGCGCCGAGGACGTGCGCCTCCCAGGCCCGGTCGGCGACCTCGCTGGTCGACAGCGAGAACGCGTCGGCGTCGCCCTTGCGCTGGGCGAAGGCGCAGAAGCGGCACCCGGTGTAGCAGATGTTGGTGAAGTTGATGTTCCGATTCACGACGTACGTGACGTCGTCACCGACGACGTCACGGCGCAGCTGATCGGCGAAGGCGGTCACCGCGTCGAGCGCCGCACCCTCGGCGGTGGCCAGCGCCAGGTACTCCTCGTCGGTGCAGTTGCCGGGATCCTTCTCCGCGGCGCGGAGGGCGGCGACCACGTCGCGGTCGACGCTGTCCAGGGTCGCGAGGTGCGCCACCTGCTCGCGGATGGACTCCCAGTCGCCGAACGCGCTGCCCATGTCGCTGCGCGTCTCGGTGTTGCGACCCTCGGTGTCGATGCCGGTGTTGAGGTCGACGCGGCCGGTGGACTCCCACACCTCGTCGGGTTCCTGCCACGGCAGGCCGGACGGGATCGTCTCCGGCACCGCCAGCCCGGTCGCGTCGTCGGCGAGCGCACGCACGTGCGCCGAGATCCGCGGATCGATCCACGGTGAGCCCGCCAGGACGTACCGCGGCTGCACCGCCGTGCGTTCGGTCAGCGTGAAGCCGGCGTCCGCGGACAGCTGCGCGAGAGTGTCGAGGTTCGGCCACGGCCGCTCGGGATTGACGTGATCGGGGGTGAGCGGCGAGACACCGCCCCAGTCGTCGACGCCCGCGGCGAGCAACGCCGCGCACTCCTGCGCGGACACCAGATTCGGCGGCGCCTGGATGCGCATGGCCGGGCCGAGAAGGATACGGGACACGGCGATGGTGGCGAGGAACTCCTCCAGGCCGGCATCGGGCGCGGAGCGCATCGCGGTGTCGTCCTTGGCCAGGAAGTTCTGCACGATCACTTCCTGCACGTGACCGAATGCCTTGTGCGACTTCCGGATCGCCATGATCGACTCGGCGCGGTCACGGATCGTCTCGCCGATGCCCACGAGGATGCCGGTGGTGAACGGAACGGTGAGACGACCGGCGTCGGTGAGCACGCGCAGACGCACCTCGGGGTCCTTGTCGGGGCTGCCGTAGTGGGCCTGCCCCTTCTCCTCGAACAGTCGACGCGAGGTGGTCTCGAGCATCATGCCCATCGACGGTGCGACCGGCTTGAGGCGCGACATCTCCTCCCAGCTCATCACTCCGGGATTGAGGTGCGGGAGCAGACCCGTCTCCTCGAGCACGCGGATCGACATCGCCCGCAGGTAGTCCAGCGTCGAGTCGTAGCCGCGCGCGTCCAACCACTCCTGCGCCTCGGGCCAGCGGGCCTCGGGGCGGTCGCCGAGCGTGAACAACGCTTCCTTGCATCCCAGTTCGGCACCGCGCCGCGCGATGTCGAGCACCTCGTCGGCCTCGAGGAACATCCCGTGCCCCTCGGCGCGCAGCTTGCCGGGGACCGTCACGAACGTGCAGTAGTGGCACGTGTCCCGGCACAGCCGGGTGAGGGGAATGAACACCTTGCGCGAGTAGGTCACCGTGCCGGGGCGGTTCTCGGCGAGCAGTCCCGCGTCCCGCACCCGCGCCGCGGACGCGCACAGATCGGTCAGGTCGTCACCGCGGGCGTGCAGCAGCGTGGTCGCCTCGTCGACACTGATCACCACACCGTCGCGGGCACGGCGCAGCGCACGCCGCAGCGCCGATGCGGTCGGTGCCGGGCTGTCGGGAGGCGTCACTCGGGTGTCGGCGCGCGCGGGAGTACTCGGATCGGGCAACATCGTCACCGTTCGATCATGCGCCCTCCGGCCGGAGGCGTGCCACAGCAGGGGTGATGCGACGTGTCCGACAACAGTCCCGGTGTGGTCCTCACCGATCCCGCGCATCGCCCCGATCCGCGGGCGAAGATTCTGTGGGCCGTGGCAGCCGCCCTGCTGTGGCTCCCGGTGGTCGTCGCCGTGATCGTGTGGGCCGTGGTGCTCGCGGTGAACGTCGAGCGCCCGTCCTGGACGCCCGTGGTGGCCGCTGCCGTCGCCGTGGTGGTCCTCGCGGGAGCGCACGTGACCATCGCGCCGCAGTGGCGCTATCGGGTGCACCGCTGGGAACTGAGCGACACCGCCGTCCACACGCGCACCGGCTGGGTGACTCAGGAACGGCGCATCGCTCCCCTGTCCCGAGTGCAGACCGTCGACACCGAGCGCGGGCCGCTCGACCGGGCACTCGGACTGGCCACCGTGACGGTGACGACCGCGTCCTCCGCGGGAGCTCTGGAGATCGCGGGGCTCGACCTCGCGACCGCCGATCGCACCGTCGCCGCCATCACCGCGGCGGCCGCACGCTCACGAGGCGACGCCACGTGACGCAGGACGCCGGCCTGCGCGTCGACGAGTTGCCGTGGCTACGACTCGACAAGCGCATGCTCCTGATCCACCCGGTCACCGAGCTGGTCCGCCTGCTGCCGGTGCTCCTGGTGTCCCTCGTCCTCGGATCGCAGAGCGGCACGCACGTCTGGGGCCTGATCGTCGTGGTCCTCCTCGTGGGCGCGGCGATCCTGCGCTGGTTCACCACCGGGTACCGCATCGGCTCGGACGACGTCCAGCTGCGCCGCGGGCTCTTCCAGAAGAAGGTGCTCTCCATTCCGCGTGGTCGCATCCGCAGTGTGGACGTGCGAGCCGGGCCGCTGCACCGACTGCTGGGACTGTCGATCCTCACCGTGGGCACCGGTCAGCAGAAGTCGGACAAGGCCGACTCGTTCGAGCTGAACGCCCTCGCCTCGAACCTGGTCCCCGCCCTGCGTGAGGAGTTGCTGGCGGGCACCGGCCGGACGGTGGGAGTGGATCCGGTCGCAGTGACCGAACCCGCCGTGACGCCCGAACGTGAGATCGCCCACTTTCGCACCGGCTGGGTTCGATTCGCCCCCTTCACGGCCACGGGCATCGTCGTCGTCGGTGCCGGATTCGGGCTCGTGTTCCAGTCCGGGTTCGCCGGTGACATCGCCTCTTCGCCGGCCCTCGACGACACCTATCAGGCCGTTCTGCGCCTCGGCATCGTGGTCGCGGTGGTCGTCGCCGCGGCCCTGCTGCTCGTCGTGTCGAGCATCGTCTCCGTGGTGCGCTACCTGGTCGTCTACGGCAACCTCTCCGTGACCGACGACGGCACCAGGCTCCGCGTCGGCCACGGACTGCTGTCGACGCGGCACACGACGCTGGACCGCGACCGCCTCCGCGGCGCGACGCTGCGTCGACCGCTGGTCCTGCGGTGGGCGCGCGGAGCACGCCTGGATGCCGTCATGACCGGGGTGTCCGCTTCGGAGAAGGAGTCGTCGCTGCTCCTGCCACCCGCTCCCCTGCCGGCCGCCCGCCACACGATGGACGACGTGCTGGCGGGTCTGCCGGAGAGCGCGCCGGCCACGGTGACACTGCAGAAGCACGGACCGGCGGCTTTGCGGCGCAGGCTCACCCGCGCCGTCGGGCCGGTCCTGCTGGTCGCTGTCGCACTCCTCGTGGTCCGGTCGACCGGCCGGGACGTCCCGATCGCCGCGTGGATCGGCGTCGCGCTCCTCGTGGTGGCCGCCGTCGCCCTGGCGCTCGATCGGTACGCCGCCCTGGGCCACCGTGCCCACCCGGGAGTTCTGATCACCGAGCACGGCAGCCTCGACCGGCGACGCGTCGTCCTCGACACCGACGGCGTGGTCGCCTGGGGTGTCCGGCAGACCTTCTTCCAGCGACGGGCCGGTGTCGCGACCATCGTCGCCGCCACCGCGGCCGGCACGGGCCGCTACACGGTCCTCGACGTACCCGCCGACCACGCGTGGTCGATCGTCGAGAGCGCTCAGCCCGGTGCCGGCGACGTGTGGGTCGAGCGCCCGTGACACCCGCCTCCGGTACACCCCGGAGCATCCCCGAACTCGATGTGGCGGTGTCGGAGTGCCGCGCGTGTCCGCGCCTGGTGGAGTGGCGTGAGCTGGTGGCGCGCGAGAAGCGTGCCGCGTTCCGTGACGAGACCTACTGGGGCCGACCGGTTCCGGGTTTCGGCCCCGTGGACGCTCGGCTGCTGATCGTCGGCCTGGCGCCGGCGGCTCACGGCGCGAATCGCACCGGGCGGATGTTCACGGGCGACCGCAGCGGCGACGTTCTCTACGCGGCCATGCACGCCGTCGGCCTCGCCACGCAGCCCACGGCGACCCACATCGCCGACGGCCTCGAGTTGATCGGCACGCGCATCACGTCGCCGGTGCACTGCGCTCCCCCGGCCAACAAGCCGACACCGGAGGAGCGCGACCGGTGCCGTCACTGGTTGGAGACGGAACTGCACATCCTGGCGCCGACCGTTCGGGCAGTGATGGTCCTGGGCGGATTCGGCTGGCAGGCACTGCTTCCGGTCCTCGACGGCGCGGGGTGGACAATCCCCCGACCGCGCCCGAAGTTCGGCCACGGTGCGCACGTCGTGCTGACGTCACCCGAGAAGGAGTTGCCGGACCTGCATCTGTTCGGGTGCTTCCACGTCAGCCAGCAGAACACCTTCACCGGACGGCTCACGCCGGCCATGGTGGAGCAGGTGCTCGCCGCGGCGGCCGACGCCGCCGGAATCGACAGGAGTCAGCCGCGTCCGAGTTCGGCGAACTGACCCATGCGCAACGCGAACAGTTGCACCACAGCGGGAAGCAACCCGCCTGCCACGAGGACCAGGGTGCGCCAGTCGGCCACGACGAGCACGTCTCCACCCGGTCCCCCCAGCATGGCCAGCACGAGACCCACGAAGAATCCCGCGACCGGGAGAGCGGCGCGGGAGACGTTGTGCGTCACCGAGAACGCGACCCGCACGAGGATCACGTTGACGATGCCGGCGAGGACACCACTGACGGGGAACGGAGTGCTTCCGAGATACAGCGGGAGGAACAGCACTGCGGTCACGGCGCACAGGAACCCGTCGAGCACCAATGCGCCGACGATCGACGCCTTGATGCCGGACACCACGCCCTCCCCGGCGTGGCCCGTCATCGCGCCGATCCTGTCGGCGCCGTGAACGTCAGCGAGGAGGGAACCCGATCGACGTGAGGTAATTGCTCACGAACGTCGCGAAGCCGCCCACGGAGTTCAGGTAGATCTCGCGCTGCAGATCGGCTGTGGGTCGCAGGGAATCCACGAACGCCACGATGGCGTACTGAAGATCGAAATTCATGGGAAGAGCTCCTTCGAGTCGAACTCACCGGGTACGTCCGACCCCGTCCGGTGATGCCGCTCACAGCATAACCCGGCACCGAGCCCGGTTCGGACCCGCACACCGTCCCCGGGCAGACACTGGGGGCCGTCACACGATCCCCGCGAACAGGTCGGTCTCGCGCCCCGACGAGTCGACCGGTCCGAGATCGCCGCGGACGAGGATGTACTGCTCGTCCTCGAGGACTGGCTGCGCGATGTCGTTCGACAGGGCGTAGACCCGACCGGACTCCGCGACGGTGACCTGAGTTCGGTGCGCGCGCAACGCGAGTCGTTTGAGATCGAGCACCGGGCGGACGTCGACGGACGTGGTGATCGTGTCGTCGGGCACGCTCGGCAGCTCGCCCTCGACAGGCATGCGCCACTGCTGGGGGACGTCGCCGAGGTCGCTCAGGCCTGCGGTCAACTGATGCAGACCGGTGACCGTCCAGTACATCTTGTCCACCGACCAGGCCGGCCCCGTCTCGGCGAACCGGGCAGGGTCCTCCGCCGCCTCGACGGCCAGTCCAGCCAGCCGGTGCACCTGCATGTGGTCCGGGTGGCCGTAGCCGCCCTCGGGGTCGTAGGCCACGAGGACCTGCGGGCGAACGTCACGGATGACCTCGACCATCGCGCCGACGGCCTCGTCCGGGTCGGCGTTGACGAAGGCACGCGGGTGGCGTGCCGCGGGGGTTCCGGCCATGCCCGAGTCGCGCCAGTGCCCGGCACCGCCGAGAAACCGCGGCGGCCGGCATCCGAGCGCCTCGAGCGCCACGGTCAGCTCGTGGATGCGGTACCCGCCCAACTGATCCGCGCGATCCGCGACCAGTCCGGCCCACGTCTCCCCGATCACCTCACCCTCCTCGCCGAGCGAGCAGGTCAGGACCGTCACGTCCACGCCCGCCCGCACGGCGCGGGCGATGGTGCCGCCGGTGGTGATGGTCTCGTCGTCGGGGTGCGCATGGACGACCAGCATCCGGGGCCGCTCCGTCACGGCGTCACCCGCATCCAGTCGTCCGCGTCCCCGAAGACACCGAGTTCGACGGGCCCCGCGAGCGTCGCGCCGCTCACGCCGGGACCGACGGCGACGACGGAACTGTCCTGCGCGATGGGGAGCACGGTGTGCAGGTTCCACAGCTGCGGCTGCGCCGCGATGACGGCCTCGGTCGGGTTCACGTCGCCTCTCAGGCTCTGGTCCATCACCGGCTCGAGCGACGGATCGCAGACTCCGGACAGGTTGCTCGCCGCCACCGGGTCGGCGTCGGAATCGGGTGCCGTCGTCGTCGACGTCGCGAGATCGGTTGCTGCACATCCGTAGCGCGACGACCAGGCGGTGGCCACATCGGTACCCACGTGGCTCCACCCGACGACGGCGTCGACCGTGCCCTCGAGCAGCGCGGTGCCGTACAACTCCTCCGGATCGGTGGGAGCGACGCTGGCGTCGACGCCCGCGTCGCGGAGTTGATCGGCGGCCGTGTTGGCCACCGCGACCGCGACCGCGTCGTTCTCGGGAGCGCCGATCACGACGGTCAGCGCGCGCGTGGTACCCGGCACCGGCGTCGTCGTCGCGGTGGGTTGGCCCGAGGTGGGAGCCAGGGCCGGCGGCAGCGGCACCGGAACGAATCCCGCGTCGGCGAGCAGCTGCAGTGCCTCGTCCCGCGGGAGAGTCTGCGGAGCCGTGGGGACGTAGCCGGGCTGGGACGGCGAGAGAACCTGCGCGCGAACGGTGTTCGCGGCCGTGCCGGTACCCGACGCGACGGTGGACAGCAGGTCCACGTCCAGCAGACCCATGACGCCGCGGCGCACGTCGGCGTCCGCGAGTTCCGGCACCCGGCCGTTCAACGTCAGTTCGAGGGTCCGCGAACGGAACCGGGTGTCCGTGCGGACGTTGGGGATGGCGCCCAGTTGCGCCAGTGTCGCCGAACCGCCACGCACCTCGGCGATCTGGGCGTCACCGGAGCGCATCGAGTCGGCGAGCTGGGCGTCGCTGCCCCCGCGTCGGAGGAGGATCTGATCGGGCGTGGAGGGTGACCCCCAGTAGCGGTCGTTGCGCTCGAGCAGGATCTCGTCGCGGCCACGATCGATCGACTCGATGCGGAAGTGTCCGCCGGAGACGGACACGTTGTCGCGCAGTCCGCGCTCGAAGCCGCCCAGCGAGTCCTTGAGCAGATGGGAGGGCAACAGATTCTCGAAGAGCTCGCGCCACGCAGGGTACGGCGTCGCCATCGTGACGGTGACGGTCTTGCCGCCGTCCGAGGACGCGATGTCGTCGATCGCCTCGTAGCCTGCGGGATCCACCACGCCGGGCGCGTCGATCATCTGTTGCCACAGGTAGCGGAAGTCCTCGGCCGCGATGGGCGCACCGTCCGACCACTGCGACTCGTTGCGCAGCCGGTAGGTGATGGTGAACGGGGCCTGCGACGTCACCTCGGCCGACAGCACCAGCGACGCGTCGGGCAGCCACTCGACTCCTGTCCCCACCGACGCGGGGCGGAAGGGGCTGGGGAACACCAGCGTGGACACCGCGGTGTTCGCGGGCGACTGGTCGGCCAGCAGGTGCGGGTTGAATCCCGTACCGACGTCGTCGATGGCCACCACGACCGGATTACCCGTGGCCGCCGGCGCTGCGGGAGGCGTCGTCGTGGCCGTCTCGGTGCTCTGGATCGGCGGCGGCGGATCGGCCGTGCACGCGGACAGCGCGAGCAGGGCAGCGGCCAGCGCCGCACCCACCCGCGCCACCGACATGATTACAGAGCAGCCTTGTCACGCGACTTGCTGCGCGAACGCTCACGCGCACGCTCGTTCGAGTCGAGGTGCACCTTGCGCACGCGGACGACCTCCGGCGTGACCTCGACGCACTCGTCGCCGGCACAGAACTCCATCGCCATCTCGAGGTCGAGCTTCTTCGGCTTGGCGAGGGTCTCCATCACGTCGGCGGAGGACTGACGCATGTTGGTCAGCTTCTTCTCGCGGGTGACGTTGATGTCGAGGTCCTCCTGGCGGGGGTTGATGCCCACGACCATGCCCTCGTAGGTGTCCGCACCGGGCTCGACGAAGAACGTGCCGCGGTCGGCCAGCTGGATCATGGCGAACGGGGTGACGCTGCCCTGACGGTCCGAGACGAGCGAGCCGGTGTGGCGCGCGCGGATCTCGCCGGCCCACGGTGCGTAACCGTGGAAGACCGCGTTGGCGATGCCGGTGCCGCGCGTGTCGGTGAGGAAGTCCGTACGGAAGCCGATGAGACCGCGCGAGGGGACGATGAACTCCATACGAACCCAGCCTGCGCCGTGGTTCGTCATCTGGACCATCTTGCCCTTACGGGCGGCGAGCAGCTGCGTGACGCCGCCGAGGTACTCCTCGGGAGTGTCGATGGTGAGCTCCTCGAAGGGCTCGTGCAGCTTGCCGTCGACCTGGCGGGTGACCACCTGCGGCTTGCCGACGGTGAGCTCGAAGCCTTCGCGGCGCATCTGCTCGACCAGAATGGCGAGCGCGAGCTCGCCACGACCCTGGACCTCCCACGCATCGGGGCGACCGATGTCGAGGACCTTGAGCGAGACGTTGCCGATGAGCTCCTGGTCCAGACGCGACTTGACCATGCGGGCGGTCAGCTTGTGGCCGCTCACGCGTCCCACCAGGGGGCTCGTGTTGGTACCGATGGTCACCGAGATGGCCGGCTGATCGACGGTGATGCGCGGCAGGGCGACCGGGTTCTCGAGGTCGGCCAGCGTGTCACCGATCATGATGTCCGGGAAGCCGGCGACGGCGACGATGTCACCGGCGACACCCTTCTGACCGGGAACGCGCTCGACACCGATGGTGGTGAGCAACTCGGTGATCTTGGCCTTCTGGACGACGGGCTCGCCGTCGACCTCGCGCATCCAGCTCACGGTCTGACCCTTGTTGAGCTCACCGTTGTGAATGCGGACCAGGGCGAGACGGCCCAGGAAGGCGGAGGCGTCGAGGTTGGTGACGTGAGCCTGCAGCGGCGCCTCGACGTTGCCCTTCGGTGCCGGGATGTAGCTGAGCAGGATCTCGAACAGCTCGTCGAGGTTCTCCGCGTCGGGAGCGTGTCCGTTCTCCGGCTGCTTCGTCGACGCCTTGCCCTCACGGCCGGAGGCGTACAGGACGGGGAGGTCGAGGGCCAGCTCGGCAGCCTCGGAGGCCTCGTCGTCGAGGTCCGACGCCAGGTCGAGGAGCAGGTCGTGGCTCTCGGAGACGACCTCCTCGATGCGCGCGTCGGGACGGTCGGTCTTGTTGACCACGAGAATGACGGGCAGCGACGCGGCGAGCGCCTTGCGGAGCACGAAGCGCGTCTGCGGCAGCGGGCCCTCGGAGGCGTCGACGAGCAGCACGACACCGTCGACCATGGACAGGCCGCGCTCGACCTCGCCACCGAAGTCGGCGTGGCCGGGGGTGTCGATCACGTTGATGACGGTGGTGCTGCCGTCGGCGTTGCGCTTGTGCACGGCCGTGTTCTTGGCCAGGATCGTGATGCCCTTCTCCTTCTCCAGGTCACCCGAGTCCATCACGCGGTCGATGGCCTCGGCGCGTTCCTCGAAGGCACCGGACTGGCGCAGCATCGCGTCGACGAGCGTGGTCTTGCCGTGGTCGACGTGCGCGACGATGGCGACGTTGCGGAAGGTGGTGGGTACGGTCTGACTGGCGGTGGGGCTGGTCACGCGTGAAATCTCCTGGGTCGAATGCGGGGTGAAGAGCGAGCGGCTTCCTCTCCCAGAGAGCGCGCTGCGTCGCCGACGAGAAGCGCGACCGGATCAGTTTACTCGGTCGGCTCGGGTGACGGCGGTCACGCAGGCCGGGACGGTCGGCACGGGCTCCACCTCAGGGTACCCTCACCCGATGTCCTCGGCATCGAAGGTCGCTCGCGGCAAGGCCAAGAAGAAGTGCTGCCGCAGCAAGACTCGCTGTCTGACGTGTCCGGTGGTGATCATGCGGATGAAGAAACTGGAACAAGCAGGTGTCACGGGCAAGGACCTGAAGAAGGGTCTGAAGAAAGCCCGCGCGGCCTGACTACAGCAGCGCCGCGAGATCCGGCAGCCACGCGGCGTCCGCCGGCACCAGATCGACTCCGTGCAGATCCGCCGCGTCGACCCAGCGGAGGGCTTCGTGCTCGAGCGCCGTCGCCGTCCCGGAGAACCGTGTGACCGCGTAGGCGCGCAGTGTCAGCGACGCCGAGAGTGCGACGTCGACACCGACGGGCTCGCCGACGGTCACCTCGATACCCAGTTCCTCGCGCAGTTCCCGGACCAGTGCGTCCTCGGGGGTCTCGCCGGGGTCGACCTTGCCGCCGGGCAGTTCCCAGAGTCCCGCCAGTTCCGGTGGGAAGGCGCGACGCGCGAGCAGCAGGCGCCCGTTCTCGACGAGGGCGCCCGCGACCACCAGCGCGGGCTCGGGAACTGGCACCATCGCAGTATGGCCGACTTGCTGAACGACACGGAGATCGACGACGCACTCACCCGCCTGACCGACTGGCAGCGAGACGGGGACACCCTGGTCCGCACCGTCGAGTCGGCGAGCTTCCTCAAGGCGATCGACCTCGTCCGGCGCGTCGCGGAGGAGGCAGAATCGGCGGACCATCATCCGGACATCGACGTCCGATGGCGGTCGGTGACCTACCGGCTGTCGACGCACTCCGCGGGTGGACTCACCGGGAAGGACGTCCTGCTCGCGGCCGCGATCGACCGCCTGGCGAGGTGACGCGGCGGCCCACCACCGCGATCCAGACGAACAGTGCCAGGGTGCCGACGGCGTAGACCGATCCCGCCAGAGCGAGTGGCCACGGGCGCGAGATGTCCCAGATGGACGGTTGTTCGAAGCTGAGGATCCACGGCACGCCGATCAGGGTGACCACGAGCCAGTACCCCGCGAGCACGCGCGCTCCCGGCGCGCCCGACAACGGACCGTGCATCAGCCAGATCGACATGGGCACCACCCAGACCCAGTGGTGGGACCAGGAGATCGGCGAGATCATCAGGCCCACGAACGAGACGACGACGAGCGTCCCCAGGCGATCGTCGCGTGCCAGCGTCCGCCAGGCCAGGAATGCCGCGGCCAGCACCACGGCCGCCGCGACCAGCCACACCGGCCCCTGGCCGACGTCCTGCCCGGCCACGCGTGACAGCGCTCCGCGCAGGGACTGGTTCCACACCGAGCCGACGGGACCGATCCGGTCCGCGTCGCCCAGCAGGGTGGTGAAGTACGTCGTCGCGGCGGACCCCACGAGCAGGAAGCTGATCGCGACCGTCGCCGCGAAGGCGACGGCGGAGAACGCGGCGGCCGCCCACCGACGCTGCGCCAGGAAGTAGAGGCCGGTGATGGCGGGGGTGAGCTTGACGCCTGCCGCGACGCCGACCAGGGCACCCGACAGCCACCAGCGGGCGCTGCGGGCCGCGAGCATCGCCAGCAGAACCAGGAACACGTTGACCTGGCCGTAGTCCAGGGTGGTGCGCATCGACTCGGTCCACAGGCCCACCGTCGTCCAGAGCAACGCCGCCCGATGTCCGGACCAGAGGCCCGACCCGACCATGCCCTGTGCGAGCCGGACCACCGCGTACAGCGCGGCGATCGTGGCGATCATCCAGGCAGCGCCCACCACCGGGAACGGCAGGAAATGCAGCGGATAGAACACGAGCGCGGCGAACGGTGGGTACGTGAAGGGCAGGGGGAAGTCGGGAGTCTCCTCCGAGTAGGTGAAGTCGTAGAGGTCGCCGCTGAACAGGCGGGCCGAACCGTCGACGTACACGTGGAGATCGACCCAGTTGCTGCCGTTGGGGGTGGCGACGGTCCACACCACACGCAGGATCAGCGAGATCACGAACAGGGCCGGTGCTGCTGCCAGCAACGTGCGCCCGGCCGATCGCCGTACTTCACTCACGAGTGTTCTTCCGATCGACGGGGGTCGAAGCCAGAGCGCAGCCTATCCGCACCGTGCGACGTGACTCTTCTGCACCACGGAGCCGCCGCGTTGTCACGCGACACGGCTCACAGCAGTAACGATCGCATCACTGTTCACTCTGACAACACCAGACACTCTATTAACAGACTACCGTTCGAATCGGAGCGAGCGACACGGGTCGATCGACCGGTGAGCTGCTGTACAACCGTCACTCCGTGTACATAGAGTGACCCCGCGCCCGACTGCCTCGCACGGCGGTGACGGGCAGATAGTGCATCGTGGGTCGCCTCGGATCGGTTCGAGGCGGCCGGAGGAGAAACGGGGACATCATGCGGGACATCGGGACAACGGGAACGCGCGTCGCAGCGCGACGTGTTCTGGGCGGAGTGGCCGTCGCCGCCGCCTGCGCCTTCGTCGCACCCGCTGCGGCAGGCGCGGCACCCGCCCCCGTCCTGCCGCTGCCCGCCGAGGTTCCGGTGGTGCCGGGCTACGAGGCACTGGCCGCCCTGGCCCCCACCCTGCTCGACGCCGCGGAGCGCGACGCAGCGTCGCCGCAGAGCGATCTGCTGGTGCGCGCGAAGGCGCTGCTGGCCACGGCCCCGCTGTCGGAACAGGCGAAGCGCATCCTCACCAGCATCATCACGTTCCTCGACGGCAGCGGTGGTGGCGGCCCCGAGATCCCCGAGAACGGCCCGGTCATCTCGCAGTTCTTCTACCCCACCGTCGGCAAGGGCTGCATCTCGGCCACGGCCGACTCCGTCGCGAGCGCGCTCGCGGTACCCGGCCCGGCACAGTTGCCGCCTCCCGGACCCGCAGCCGGTCAGGCCGGCTTCGTCTTCACGGCACTCGGCACCGCACCGCTCGCCGACGTGCAGGCAGCGCCGCTGACGGCAAACTGGGTCAACGTCGACACGGGTCGCACCGGAGCGACCGTGCTCACGGGTGCCGCGGGGATCAACCCCGACGGCCCGGCCACGCTCTCGGCACTCGCGGACACCGGGACCGGTCGCGTCCTGGCCGCCGTCTCCGGGTCGATCAGCACCGAGGCCGGCATCACGTGCAGCTTCCTGCCGACCATCGGCGCCTTCGTCGTCTGACGATCGGGACGAGACCGGCGTTCAGGAACCGAACGCGGTCGAGATCTGGGTGTAGATCGCTCCGGCGATCGCGTACAGGTAATCGATGAACTCCATGATGGTGCCTCTCCGTAGTTGTGACTGCTGTGACAGGTGTGTCGTGAGAGGTCGCCGCCGCGTTACGCGGACAGGCTCCACTGCCCGTAGTCCTCGCGCAGCACGGTGTTGACGTCCACACCCACTCCGTCGATCGCTCGCTTGTCGATCTCGATCTGATGCAGGTGGGCAGCCGGGTTCACGTAGCCCTTCGGCGTCCCCCAGTTGTGCTGCCAGTACCAGGCACCGAGTCCCGCTGCCGCCGCGAGGTCGATGGTCGGCGAGTTGGCGTACACGCCCGTGTTCTCGGCCCCGACCACCGACTGCCAGCCGAGCAGGTACGGCGCGATCATCGCGGCGAACTCGACCGCGGTCGGGTTGTCGTCGATCGACGCGTAGATGGGCCGGTCCGCCGGTCCGCCTGCCTCCGTGTGCAATTCGAGGCCGCGCGTCGCGTGCTTCACGCCGGCGGCGAATCCGCCACGCCAGTCGGCCGTCGCCCCCTTGCCGAACTGGTAGCACGACACCACCTGGAGACCGGCCGCGGTGAGCTCGTCCGCCTCGGCGGCGGTCATCGGCTTGCCCGTCATCCAGGCGGCACCGGGTCGACGGTCCGAGACGTAGCGGATGGCGCCCAGATGGCCGGCGGCGGCGATGGCGGAGGCAGACGGCACTCCCCCGGCGTAGTCGACGATCGTGCCCAACGCTGCGGGTGCTGCGGGCGCGGCAGAGGCGACGCCGCGAGCGGCGACACCGGTGACCCCGACCGCGACGGAACCGGCGGCGGCATAGCGGAACAATTGACGACGCGACACGTGCACTGGGGTCTACCTCTCGATTCGCCCGGCGCGCCTTCCTCGACATGACGGCCCGGGCTGGTAACTTCTCACGATTTCCGGCGCTATTGCACCACAGACCTCAGGGACCCCGCTAGTCCCGTGAGTCCCCTCGTCCCCAGCGATCAGTACCACTGCGTCCAGAACCGCGTGAGCACGCCGCCGCTCTGGGCCCACCCCGCGGGGACGCCGGACAGCTCGTACAGGGAGTACACCGCGTCGAAGAAGACGCGGTTGACCTGCGGCACGAACAGCAGGGCCACCACGATGAGAACCCCGTAGGGCCCGATCTGCGCGAACGACCGCCGCGCACCGGGCGACAGGTAGGGCTCGATCGCCCCGAAACCGTCCAGGCCCGGCATCGGGATCAGGTTCAGCACCACGGCGACCACCTGCAGGAAGGCGAGGAAGCTCATGCCGAACCAGAAGGAGGCGTGCTCGCTGCCCGGTGCCCACACCGCGACGATCGCCAGAAGGATCACCGCGAGAACGAGATTGGCGAACGGGCCGGCCAGGGACACCGTCGTCCGCTGCCGCCTGGTCATACCGCTGGTGTTCAGCCACACGGCGCCGCCCGGCAGACCGATCCCGCCCAGCGCGACGAAGATCAGCGGCAGCACGATCGACAGTCCGGGCACCGTGTACTTCAGGGGGTTCAGCGTGAGATAGCCGCGCGCGGCGGTGTCGTGATCACCGAAGCGCCAGGCCGTCACCGCGTGGGCGAACTCGTGGAGACACAGGGACACCACCCATCCACCGATGACGAGGACGAAGACACCGGCATACGACAGGACGTCGCCCGGCCTGGTCGAGTTCCAGGCCAGAACACCGCCGATCACGGCGACGGCGACGACCGCGAGGAAGACGGGGCTGGGTCGTACCGACGTGGACAGTGCCATGTCAGCAGCGTAGGCGGGTCACCTGAGCGCTTCCCGCACTCGATCGACGGCCTCCCGCAGGCAGTCGGTGTACGCGTCGGCGTCCATGACGTCGTCGCTCGTCACGATCGAGAGGGTCACCACGTCGCCGATGCCGTGCACTCCGTGCGTGACGCCGACCGTCGGCGAGAGGGCCGGGAACCCGGCGCTCAGCACGACGGGCCGACCGCTCAGCGTGAGGTCGGCGACGCCTCGATTCACACTGGAGACCACCGTGTGACCCGCCACCGTCGTCTGCGCCACCGACAGGTCGGCGCGGTCGACGTCGCGCCGGACGATCACCGCGGGAACGGTCTCCGTCGCACGATCGCCGACCCCGAACGCGGGGTGTTCCAGCCGTCTTCGCCGATCTCGCAGGGAGTCGTCGATCGCCCGTGCCCGAGCGCGGAGATCCTGCACGGACGGGTGCAGATCCACCCCCGCGTTGTGAAAAGCGTTGGCAGCAGCGGTGGTTCGACTATCCCCCGGTATGGCGATCATGACCTCGGCCCCGAGGTCGTCCGGAACCGGCTCGCCCAGGGACGCGAGATGCCGACTCATCGCGTCCGACACCACGACGAGCGCGGCCACGGTGACACTGACGGTGTCGGTGCGGAGGTCCGACGCCGGGCACACCACGCACCGGATGCGGGTGGTTCCGCCTGCCGGGCGGGACAGCAGCGTCGGCGCTCGGGGAAGCGGCGGGCCGGGGATGACGCCGGCCGCCGTGTCGGCCGTGCGCCGACGATCGGCCACCACCGCCTCACGTGCCCGACGCACCATGCCGATCACCCGTGCGGGAAGCTCGACGGCACCACGCGCGACCGCGAGGGGCGCCGGCACCACCACCGTGCGCACCGCCGCTGACGGCTCGTCCGACAGCAACGCGCGAGCCAGCGCCGACACCCGCCCGCCGTCCCCGAGTGCGTGCGCGATCTGCAGGACGAGCACCGTCGCCGACCCCGTCGTGCCGGGCACCCCGTCGACGCACGGGTACAGATGCACGCGCCACGGCTCGCGGCGCGGCTCGACCTGATCCCCGAAGGTCTCCGCCACCCGGTCGAGGCAGTCCTGCCACGTCCCGCCGGCGTGGACGCGGACCCGGTCGCGGGTCACCCCCGTGGGCACCCAGTAGGGGTAGTCGGCCGTCCACCGCGTTTCGCGCAGACGGACTGCCAGCCCGTCTACCAGGCCCGCCCTACGTACAAGGTCCGCGGCGGCGGCCTCCGGGTCGTCGAGCGCACCGTCGAACGCGTAGAGCAGGAACTGGTCGCTTGGCAGGCGCCGCGACAGCCAGTACATGCGGGCGTCGGTGGCCGTGAGCCGACCGGTCACGTCAACGGTCCTGCTGCTCCGCCTGCAACTTCAGCGCGGCGAGTCCCTTCTCGAAGTCCCTGCCGATGAACCTGTCCATCGGCACGATCCTGCCGACGAGACGCGCGACGAGGTTCTGCTGTCCCGTCATCCGCCACGTCACCTCGGTGCCGCTTCCTGCCGGCGACAGCAGGAAGATGGTCACGTTCGTGGCCTTGAACGGTTTCCTGAACAGCAGATCGAGCACGACACGATCGTCCGTCGAATCCACGACGGTCATCGACCCGGCACCGGCCTTGCGATTACCCGACCAGGCGTAGGACGCCCCGACCCCGGACTCCGAGCCGCTGTAGGTGCGGGACAGATCGGGGTCGCTGCCCTCCCACGGCGACCAGGACGTCCACCGGTGCAGATCGTCGAGGAAACCGTGCACGGTCGACGCCGGAGCGTCGACGAGGACGGAACGTTCGATCACGAACTCGTGGACCCTGTCGGTGGTCATGGGGTGATGGTAGGGCGCAGCAGTCAGTCGCGCCTGCACAGGCAGAAGAGGTGACCGACGGGATCCTGCAACACGCGGAAACCCGGGTGTTCGCCGTCGTCGTCCAGCACGCGGGCACCCTGCTCCACAGCGAAGGCCTGCGCCGCCTCCATGTCGTCGACCACGAGATCGAGGTGGATGCGGATGCCCTCCCGAGGCCAGTACAGCGGGACGAAGTCGGGCGCCTTCTGGAAGGCCAGACGCGAGCCGCCGGTGCCCTCGATCACGGTCCAGTCGGGATCGTCCTGCACCACCTTCCACCCCAGCAGAGCGGTGTAGAAACGCCCGAGCGCCACCGGATCGGGACAGTCGAGAACCGTGTAGTCCATGTCGATCGTGGGTCGTGTCATGTCCGAATTCTAGCCAGGCGTGCCGATGCCCGAGAGACTTCCCGCTTGTCGGTACCCGGTCAGGACAACCCATTCCGCACCCTCGCGCCACGGTGCCACCGACCAGGTGGAGAAGCGCTGCACGGCCGTGAAGCCGGCCTCCCGGACGTCTCGTTCGGCCCGGTCGGCGGTGTACTCGCGGTCCGTCGCGAACCCCAGGATCACCACCCCGCCCGGGACCACCGCGTCGTGCCAGCGCCGGAGCACCGTCGACTCGGTGCCCGGGGCGAGGAAGACCATGACGTTGCCGGCAGCCACGATCGCGTCGAACGACTGCGGCTCCAGATCCATGGTCGCCAGGTCGCCCTCCACCACCGTGATGCCGTGCTGTCGACGCGCCTCCTCGACCAGGACCGAGTCGAGATCCACGGCGGTCACCGTGTGTCCGCGCCGCGCGAGTTCCGCGCCCAGTCGTCCGGTTCCGCATCCTGCGTCGAGGACACGCGCGGCTCGGGGCAGCACGGCGTCGACGAAGCGGGCCTCCCCGTGCATGTCCGCGCCCGACGCCTCCAGTTCCCGGAAGCGCGCGACGTAGGCGTGCGAGTCCTCGGCGCTGCGCTCGGCCGACCACCGCGTAGCGGTCACCGGTCGAGGTAGAAGCGCGCGGTCTCGGTCGCCACGTCGGACACCGCGGACGCCAGCCCGGGCTCGAGATCCAGGGCATCGGCGAGTTCGCTGCCGCGCAGCCCCTGCGAGCGCAGCAGGTCCCAGGCCTTCTCCACCAGACGTACCGACGTCGCGTGATCGAGTTCCGGCCGGTTCGAGCGCAGGGCCGTCGCCGCCCAGTCCGCGTCGAACGTGCCGTTGGGCGGACCGAACACCCGCTCCCCCGTGGAGTAGGGCTTCGGGTCGGTGCCACCGGCGTGTGTCATGCCCGTGACGCTATCCCCTGCCGGTAGCGGGCGCCGCGATGCTCGTCTTGTTCCCCGCCGACCAGGCGTAGGGCAGGTCATCGCCGTTGAGCAGGTGAGCACCCACCGAGCGCAATTTGTAGAGCACCGGGTTGTGCACGGAGATGGTGCGCGCGTTGCGCCAGTGCCGATCGAGGGCGAGGGTCTCCGACACGATCGATGCTCCGCCGACCTCGAACAAGTGGGTCGTCGCGTCCAGCACGAGGTCGACGACCACGGCCTGGGCGTGCGACGTGCTCAGCTCGGCCCGGTCGAGCGATGCGTCGTCGCCCACCTCGACGGCGCTCTCGACGTCCGCGGCCGCCGACAGGACCAGGGCGCGGGAGGACCAGGCGGCAGCTTCGAGCCGCCCGATGAGCTGCTGCACCACCGGATCGTGTCGCGGCAGGTCGGCGGCGGCGTGGGTGTAGCTGCGGGTGCGGGCGCGGACCCACGCGGTGATGTCGTCGGCGGCGCGGCGCGCGATGCCGGCCAGGACCGCGAGCTGGACCAGCTGCAGGTACGACGTCGCGTACGTGCGTCCGGGTGCGCCGTACCCCGGTCCGAGCAGGCGCGACTCGTCGACGGCGACGTCGGTGAACGTGGTGGTGCCGCTGACGGTGAGCCGCTGCCCGAAGCCGTCC
Source organism: Rhodococcus sp. MEB041 (assembly GCF_030208955.1). Lineage (NCBI taxonomy): Bacteria > Bacillati > Actinomycetota > Actinomycetes > Mycobacteriales > Nocardiaceae > Rhodococcus > Rhodococcus sp. MEB041. Next base: position 592,602 of record NZ_JARVSZ010000005.1, on the reverse strand, counting down.
CAGTCGTCACGCTGCACGACGCCGGGAGCGTCCGAGTCGACGAGCACGGACACCCGCTCGCCGTCGAGGTCGGCAGCGACCAGGATGTGGTCGGAGTAGAGACTGCCCGTGCTGTAGAACTTCTCGCCGTTCAGACGCAGACCGTCCGGGCCGCGCGTGACCGTCGTGCGGTAGTGGTCCACCGCCCCGACACCCGGCTCGGTGATCGCGTTGCCGACGAGAGTGCCGTCGGCGATCGCCCGCAGCCACGCGTCGCGGTCGGGTCCCGGTTCTGCCGCCACCTGGTCCTCGACGAAGCTCCAGTGCACGCGCAGCGCCTGCGGCAGATTCGACTCGGCGGCCGCGAGATCGACCAGCAGCGAGAACAACTGCGTCACCGAGGCGCCGGAGCCACCGTGCTCGACCGGCACGCGCAGTGCGCCGAAGCCGGCCTCGCGCAGCAGCGCGATCTCGTCGTGGGCGAGCCGTCTGTCCTTCTCGCGGGCCACCGCGCCCTCGGCGATGCGGTCGAAGACGGGCTGGAAGCGGGCGCGGAGGGCCTCGTCGGTCGCCGGGCCGTCGGTCACTCGGTCGTGTGTCGTCGTCACGGGAGACGAGACTGCTCGTCGGCGCCGTCGGCCGACACCGTTGGACTCGAGGAGATTCTTGCCACGCCCGCTGCCCGAGGCAGTACGGTGACCCGAACGGGGGGAACCATGGCGCTGTCGCGCAGCATGAATCGACTGATCGCGGGGCGGATCACACCGGAGATGGCGGCGGATCCGCACGCCGCCATCCTGCCGACCCCCATCGCCGACGACTCCTTCTTCGACACGCCTGATCACGACCTGTCACCGGGTGTCCTCGTGCGCCACCGCGATGCGACGGGATGGTTCCCGCGACCACGAACCCGCCTGCGCCAGTTCATGGTCGGCTCCACCGACGCTCTCGGTCGTCCGGTGCCCGTCACCGCCACGCTGATGGAACCGAGGAGGCCGTGGCGCGGGTCGGGTCCCCGGCCCGTGGTCGTGCACAACGTCGCGATCGACTCGCTCGGCACCCGGTCGACACCGTCGTATCGCATCGTCCACGGCGTCGGCCAGGACTTCCCCACGGTGGTTCCGCTCTGGCTTCAGCGCGGGTACGCGGTGCTGATTCCGGACCATCAGGGACCGCGTATGGCCTACGCCGAGGGGACCATGGCAGGGCACGCCGTGCTCGACAGCATCCGCGGACTCGTCGCGCTCGACTCGTCCTACGCGACGAGCCCGACCGCCCTCTACGGCTACAGCGGCGGTGCCATCGCGACGGCCTGGGCCGCGCAACTGCACCCCTCCTACGCGCCCGAGCTCGTCCTGCGCGGCGCCGTGGCTGGAGGATCACCGGTCGACGTCGGCTTGCTGCGCGGGACCATGAACGGCACTCTCGGAGCCGGCCTCTTCGGGGCGGCGATCATCGGCATGGCTCGCGAACACCCAGCCCTGGTCGAGCAGTTCAGCCCCACCGGCATCGTTCTCGCGTCGATGATCAAGGACCTGTCCGTCGTACCGCTGGCCTTGTCCGGGCTGGCGCGGTTGCGACTGGAACGGCTGTCCGTGGACCCGGGCGTGTTCGAGTCCGCCACCGCGCGCGCCGTCATCGAGGCGAACACTCCGGGGGCGGACGCGCCCGTCGTACCCGTGGCGTTCTATCACGGTGCTGCGGTGCCCCGGTTCGCCGATCGGTGGATCCCCGAGCAGGGCGTCCTGAACCTGGTCGACGCGTGGCGCGGACGCGGCGCGGACGTGGAGTACCGGCCTGTGTTCGGCGACCACTTCGTGGGCGCGCTGTCCGGTCTGCCGTTCGCGATGCGGTGGATCGACGCGAGGTTCCGGGACGGCTAGCCGTCCACCACCCACCAGGCGGCGTACGGCGGGAGCCAGACGGTGTCGTCGTCGACCGACCCGACGCCCGTCAGCACCTCCCGCGGAGCGACGATTCCCGAGCGGCCGAGGACGGACACCGCCACCGGGCGGTGTGTGTCGCTCACGTTGAACAGGGCGACGAGTGTGCCGCTCGGGTGCCGACGGCGGACACCCAGCACTCCGTCGTCCAGATCGCCCAGAACGTCGACCGGCGCCTCGGCATGCAGCATGGGCAGATCCGACCGCACGCGGGCGATGTGCGCGATGCCGTCGAACACCCGCTGCGCGTCGGAGCCCTGCTCGTGGCGTCGCGCCCTGTCGGCGTCGGTCACGCGCGGTCGGTGCACCCACCGGTTGTCGTCCTCGTGGCCGGGTTCCGCCGCCCAGTCGGGATCACCCGGCGAGCCGATCTCGTCCCCGCTCCACACCACGGGGATCCCGCCCCAGACCGCGACGAGGGCGTGGGCGAGGAACAGCCGGGCGAACGCGCCGTCCGGATCCCGTCGCTCCGCACCGAGGCCCGAGAGCGCCGCCGCCGTCCCGCTGATCCGACGGTCGCCTGTTTCCGGATTGTGTTGAAACACCAGACCTTCCGCCCACGACTGCGGGAACTCTCCGGAATACCAATCGGCGAGGAAGTGTCGGTGGCCGGCGCCGGACAGACCCATCGCGGCCGCGTCGCCGTCGTCGATCGCCCATCCGATGTCGTCGTGGCACCGCACGTACGTCACCCACGTCCCGCCGGGCGGAGTCGGTGGCAGTGTCGACAGGGCGTGGCGCGCCAGCTCGGTGCTGCCCGAGGCCAGCATCGACCACACCTGGACCATGAGGCTGTTGTGGTAAGCGATGTCGGACACCCGACCGGTGTGCGATCCGGTTCCCAAGTAGGGCAACAGATCTCGTGGTCCGACGATCGCCTCGGCCTTGAACAACAGCGCAGGCGAGGCCATGCGCGCCGTCGCCCGCAGGATCTGCGTGATCGCGTGCACCTCGGGCTGATTCTGACAGTTGGTTCCCAGCCGCTTCCACAGGAAGGCGATGGCGTCGAGACGGACCACCTCGATGCCCAGGTTCGCGAGAGCGGCGACGATGTCGACGAACTCGACCAGCACCGCGGGATTGGCCCAGTTCAGATCCCACTGCCACTCGTTGAAGGTCGTCCAGACCCAGCCGTCGACGCCGTCGTCCCACGTGAAGTTCCCCGGTGCAAAGTCGGGGAACACCTCGGGCAGCGTGCGCTCGTAGGCGTCGGGCGTCGACCTATCGGGATGGATGTGGAAGTAGTCGCGGTGGACTGCGTCGCCCTCTTGCGCCAGTTCCGCCCACTCGTGTTCGCGAGCAACGTGATTGAGGACCAGGTCGATCACGGGACTGATCCCGCGCTCGCGCAGGGTGGTGGCGAGCGCCCGCAGATCGTCGACCGTCCCGAGGTCCTCCCGCACCGTGCGGTAATCCATGACCGCGTACCCGCCGTCGTTGTCGCCCGGACGCGGCGTGAGCAGCGGCATCAGGTGCAGGTAGGTGACACCGAGATCCGTCAGGTGGTCCAGCCGATCCGCCAGACCGGACAGAGTGTCACCGAAACGGTCGACGTAACAGGCGTACCCGAACATGGTGGGCTGCTGGAACCAGTCCGGCTCCAGCAGACGCCGCTCGTCGAGCCGGTGCAGCTCGTCGGGCCGGTCCGCGAACGCGTGTGCCGCGCGCTCGACGAGGGTGCGCGCCACCGCATCGGGCTCCGCGTACAGGGCGGTGACGGCCTCGTGGAGATCGGGCCACCAGCGCTCGACACGGAGAGTGAAGGTGTCCCGCCGGTGCGGCGGGAGCGGGGCGAGTGCCGCACCGATGATGTCGTGGATCGCGTCGGGTACGGCGGTGCGCGGCATGGTCGGGATTCTTCCACGCCCGGCAGTGGGTAGCCTCGAACTGCAGCTCACACGATCAACGAGAGGACGACCGATGGTGAACTTCGGCGAGATCAAGCGCAAGCTCGACCAGAACGAGGAAAAGGTCGAACAGGCACTGGACAAAGCGGGCGACGCGGCCAAGAAGAAGTTCGCCGGGCACGACTCCCAGATCGACGGCGCGCTGGACAAGGCCAAGGACGCCATCGGCGAGAAGAACAGCGACCGCACCGACGGTCCTCCCGCCTAGTGGTCGCGGTGGGGAACTTTCTGACAGGAGTGCTGGACGAGGCGCTCGACCGGACGGTCGTGCCCGGCTACTCCCGTATCGGGTCGGCCGTCCGTCGTCGATTCTGGGCGGCCGATCCGGCCCCGTTCCCCGCCCCCATCGACGTGATCGTCACCGGCGGCAGCTCGGGTCTCGGCGCAGCTGCCGCCCGACAACTGGCCGTCCTCGGTGCGCGGGTGCACCTGGTCGGGCGTTCGGCGCGGCGGCTCGACGCCTCCGCGACCGAGATCCGCCACACCGTGCCCGGCGCCGAGCTCGTCGCGCACGAGTGCGACATGAGCGACCTCGATGCCGTGGCTGCGCTGGTCACCACACTGACCGCTCAGCTGACGTCGATCCACGCGGTGGTGCACTGCGCCGGCGTCATGCCGCCCGAGCGCACCGAGACGGCACAGAAGCACGAGATGGCCTTCGCGACCCACGTGCTCGGGCCCGTCGCGCTCACGGTCGGGCTACGCGAGCTGTTCGACGCGGGGTCCCGCGTGGTGTTCGTCTCCAGCGGCGGCATGTATCCGGTGCCGCTGCAGACCACCGACGTCGAGTTCGCTCACGGCGACTACTCGGGCCTCACCGCCTACGCCCGCACCAAGCGCATGCAGGTGGTGATCACCGAGCAACTGGCGGAGCGCCTCACCGGGCCCGACGATCCCGTCGTGCACAGCATGCACCCGGGGTGGGCGGCCACACCCGGTGTCACGGACTCCATTCCGATGTTCGGCTCGGTGATGAAACCCATCCTGCGCACCGCCGACGACGGAGCCGACACCATCGTGTGGCTCGCGGCCGCCGATCAGCCACTCGCATCCACGGGGATGTTCTGGCACGACAGACGACCGCGCCCCACGCACTACCCGTCCTGGCGGCGGGACTCGCCGGAGGCACGGGACGCACTGTGGGGCGCGGTCGTGGAGGCCACGGGTATCGACCTCGGCTGACGTCTCCGTCAGAGGAGATCGGTCAGGTTCGACACGATCGAGGACCAGACCCACGGTTGATTCCAGATCCAGAGCGAAAGCATGGCGGTAGTCCTCACTGCAGGGAACATCTGTCCCCGACAGTCAAGACGCGTCGTTGCAGGCGTGCACCTCGGACGGCGGATGTCGGTGACGAGTCACTGTCACGCTCGGTGCATCACGACATTCACGACGTTTCCGTCAGGAGCGCGCACGAGGAATCGTCGGACTCCCCACTCCTCCGTGGTGAGCGGATGCACGATCTCGTGACCGCGACGGACGGCCTCCTCGTACGCCGCATCGACGTCGTCGACGTGAACCGACATCGCCGACTCCACCGGACTCGTCGCATCTCGCGTCACCAGTTGTACGTGCGCACCGGTCTCCGGTGACGTGAAGCGGGCGACCCAACCGAGATCGAACTCCTCGACCGCGAGTCCCAGGAAATCGGTGTAGAACGACTTCGCCTCGGCGATGTCCTCGACCGGCAGGTTGGTGGTGATGCGCTCGACTCGCATGGTGCGCATTCTGCCCCTCTCGGCCTGTTCGTGTCGGTGCCCGCTGCTACCTTCGCACACATGTTCGAACAGGGGTGGGCGACGCGCGATCCGGAGGCCATGGGCCTACCCGGACACCTCGCCGATGTCACGGTCGACGGCGTCCTCGGCGCACTCACCCACGCCACCGCCGGCGCCGCGTACCTCGAATGGACCCGCTACCGGGCCGCGGCGGAACTGCACACCCGACTGGTCGCACCAATGGACACCGCCGACCGCCGCCGCTTCGACGCGACCACCCACTGTGCCGCTCGCATCGCCGCAGTCCTGTCGATCACCCCGGGGCGCAGGCGAGGGCATACTCACCCGTGCCGTGGCCCTGCGAGATCGTCTGCCCGACGTTGCCGCCTGCCTCCGCGACGGCCTCGTGACCCCGAAGTACATCCACACCATCATCGCCCGCACCGACCTCGTCGACGGCACCGACCATGCCCACCTGGTCGATGCCGAGATCGCGGCGGCACTACGGCGACGCGGCTCCTGGTCAGTGGCCCGGATGCGCGACATGGTCGACCGTATCGTCTACCGCCACGACCCCGACGCCGTCCGCGAGCGTCGCACTCGCGCGAAGGACGACCGCGGCTTCTGGATCGACCCCGCACCCGACGGCATGGCTTATCAGTGCGCCACCATGCCCGCCGAGAACGCCGTCCTCGTCGCCGCTGCTGTCGACGACCTCGCCGGACGCGTCTGCCCGAAAGACCCGCGCAGCGCCGGCGCCCGACGCAGCGACGCCCTCTTCGCCCTCGCCACGCGCACCCCCTTCGAATGCCAGTGTGACCGTGACGACTGCGACGCTCCCGGCTGGACCGGCGAGGACGGCCTCCTGACCACCGTCATCGTGCACGTCGTCGCCGACGCCGCCACCGTGAACGGGGACACCGCCTCCGCGCAGCAGGGCAACCCGGGTTTCCTCGCGGGCCACGGCGTCATCTCCGCCGACCACGTCGCCGACCTCGCTGCGCGCCCCGACGCGGTTCTGAGGCCTGTCGCCGCCACCAACCCCGCCTCGCAACCCGCGGATCCCTACCGCCCGTCCAGTGCCCTCGACACGTTCGTGCGCATCCGCGATCAGTACTGCACCTGGCCCGGCTGCAGCAACGCCGTCTGGACCGGCGACCTCGACCACATCACCGAGTACGACCACGACGATCCCGCGGCCGGTGGACAGACGACCGACGTCAACCTCGGCGCCAAGTGCCGCTTTCACCACAACCTGAAGACGTTCGGCGACTTCGTCGACGACCAGTACCTCGACGGAGACACCGGACGAGTCGTCTCCACCATCGCCACACCCGAGGGACGCGTGATTCCGGGCCCGGCGCACAGCGGGTACGACCTGTACCCCGGACTCGCCGACATCACCTTCGAACAGCCGGCGCAGGCCCCACCGGATGCCCCGCGCACATCACCGACCAGGCGAAGAACCCGCCTGGCGGACAAGCATGCGCGGCGGCGGTCCGAACGCTCCCGAAACCGACGTAGACGAGAGTTCGCCGACAACGACGACCCACCACCGTTCTGACGGGACATCAGTCCAGGCAGAATTCGTTGCCCTCGACGTCCTGCATCACCATGCAGGACTCTTCTCCGTCGCCCGCGGGCAGGAGCCGCACTCGCGTGGCTCCGAGGTCGACGAGGCGTGCGCATTCCGCTTCCAGAGCCCCGAGGCGCTCGTCACCGACCATGCCGATGCCCACACGGACGTCGAGGTGGACGCGGTTCTTGACGGTCTTCGCCTCGGGTACGCGTTGAAAGTACAGGCGTGGACCCACCCCGTTCGGGTCCACGCAGGCGAAGGCCGACCCCTGTTTCTCGGCGGGGAGCGAACGGTCGAACTCCGCCCAGTCGGCGAAGCCCGCGGGCGCCGGCGGCACCACGTATCCGAGCACCTCGCACCAGAATCCGGCGACTCGCTCGGGGTCCGCGCAATCGAAGGTGACCTGCACCTGTCTCACCTGAGCCATGGATCCACGCTAGGCGACGGTGGCGGCCGCCGGAAGGGAAATATTGGGGCGCCGTCAGCGTTCTCCGGTGCATGAAGAACATCGGGTTCCTGTCGTTCGGGCACTGGTCACCGTCGCCGCACTCGCAGACGCGCTCCGCATCGGACGTGTTGCTGCAGTCGATCGACCTCGCGGTCGCCGCAGAGGAACTCGGTGCAGACGGCGCGTACTTCCGCGTTCACCACTTCGCGAACCAGCTCGCGTCGCCGTTCCCTCTGCTCGCGGCCGTCGGTGCCAAGACCAGTCGCATCGAGATCGGCACCGGCGTCATCGACATGCGCTACGAGAACCCGTTCTACATGGCCGAGGACGCCGGGTCCGCCGACCTGATCTCCGGCGGGCGGCTGCAGCTCGGAGTGAGCCGGGGATCGCCCGAGCAGGTCATCGACGGCTTCCGCTACTTCGGCTACGCCCCGGCCGAGGGCACCGACAGCGGAGACATGGCCCGTGAGCACACACGCATCTTCCTGGACCTGTTGGAGGGCAAGGGCTTCGCGGAGCCGAACCCCTCCCCCATGTTTCCCAACCCGCCCGGCCTGTTGCGCCTCGAGCCGCACTCCGACGGGTTGCGTGAGCGCATCTGGTGGGGTGCAGGTACTCGTGCGACCGCCGAGTGGACGGCGCAGCAGGGCATGAACCTCATGAGCTCGACTCTGCTCAGCGAGGACACCGGCGTGCCGTTCCACGAGCTGCAGGCAGAACAGATCGAGCGCTTCCGTAAGACGTGGGCGGATTCCGGACACTCCTTCGAACCACGAGTGTCCGTCAGCCGCAGCATCTTCCCGATCGTCGACGACGTCGATCGCGCCTACTTCGGCCGTGAGGGCGGAAGCGGCGATCAGGTCGGCTACATCGACGGCGGCATCGCTCGTTTCGGCAAGACCTACGCCGGCTCACCAGACAAGCTCATCGCGGAGCTGGCGAAGGACGAAGCCGTCGCCGCGGCCGACACACTGCTCCTGACCGTGCCCAACCAGCTCGGCGTCGAGTACTGCGCACACCTCATCGAGTCGGTGCTGACGCACGTGGCACCTGAGCTGGGCTGGCGGTAGCAGTCCCGCTCAGACGTTGAAGCGGAACTCCACCACATCCCCGTCGGCCATGACGTATTCCTTGCCCTCGATGCGGACCTTGCCGGCCGACTTGGCGGCGGCCATGGATCCGGCGGCGACGAGGTCGTCGTAGGACACGACCTCGGCCTTGATGAAGCCCTTCTCGAAGTCGGTGTGGATGACACCGGCGGCCTGGGGTGCGGTGTCGCCCTGATGGATGGTCCACGCGCGGGACTCCTTCGGCCCCGCCGTGAGGTAGGTCTGCAGTCCGAGGGTGTGGAAGCCGGCGCGGGCCAGGGCGTGCAGGCCGGGCTCCGCCTGGCCGATGCTCTCGAGCAGCTCCATCGCGGATTCGTCGTCGAGTTCGACGAGCTCGGACTCGATCTTGGCGTCGAGGAACACGGCGTCGGCGGGTGCGACAGCAGCCTTCAGCTCGGCGACCTTCGCATCGTCGGTGAGCACCGACTCGTCTGCGTTGAAGACGTAGAGGAACGGCTTGGTGGTGAGCAGATTGAGCTCACGCAGTGACGACGCGTCGAACGTGTCCTTCACCGAGTAGAGCGTCGTGCCGCTGTCGAGAATCGTCTGCGCTTCCTTGGCCGCGGCGACCATCGGCGCGCGATCCTTCTGCGTGCGAACTTCCTTCTCGAGACGCGGGATCGCCTTCTCGAGGGTCTGCATGTCCGCGATGATCAGCTCGGTCTCGATGACCTCGATGTCGGCGGCCGGATCGACCTTGCCGTCGACGTGCACCACGTCGTCGTCGGCGAACACGCGCACGACCTGGCAGATGGCGTCGGCCTCACGAATGTTCGCGAGGAACTTGTTGCCCAGGCCGGCGCCCTCGGACGCGCCCTTCACGATGCCGGCGATGTCGACGAACGTGACGGGCGCCGGAAGGATCTTCTCGGAACCGAAGATCTTGGCCAGCTCGTTCAGCCGCGGATCCGGCAACGGGACGACGCCCTCGTTCGGCTCGATGGTGGCGAACGGATAGTTCGCCGCCAGCACGTCGTTGTTGGTCAGTGCGTTGAAGAGGGTGGACTTGCCGACGTTGGGCAGTCCGACGATTCCGAGGGTGAGGCTCACAGGGAGGAGAGTCTACGTGCCGCCCCCGACCGCCCTGTCAGTACGTGTAGTCGGTGCCCGATCCCGCCGAGATCGCGAAGGCGATGAGCAGCACGTAGAAGAGGATGAACAGCGCGAAGAGCCCCACGAAGATGTAGAGCGAGTACTTGCCCAGCTGCTTCGTGCGTTCCGACGCGTAGTGCGCACCCTGATAGTCGCCCAGCGACCACCGCGGGAACACCGAGCTCGAGTGGTTGAACGCCGAGAACGCCAGCGGCCAGAAGAAGATCAGCGCGGCGGCGGCCCAGCCGGCGTTGGTCGGCGGCAGCGGCGGCGGACCGTACTGCTGCTGGGGATAACTGGGGGGCTGCTGCTGCGGGAAGGCTCCGCTGGTCGGGAACGCTCCGGTGTCCGTCGGCCCCTTCGTCAGGTCGGGCTCGTACGACGAACCGGTGTACGGCTGCTGCGGGTACTCGGGGTGGTCTGACACACGAGCATCGTAGGCAGTCGGGGCGCGCGAGTGGGGTCTCGTTGTCATGTCGTGACGTTCGGCGACGGTCCCGGACCGCTCGGCGCAACGATCCGCACACGCCAGGCTCACAACCGCACGAAATGTCGGTCGGTCTGCTTACAGTGACTGCGATCACACGATGATCGCCGCCCCTCCACCGCATGCCAGGAGCCCGCAGATGACTGCCGTGTCCGACAGGGGGAACTCGCACGTCGAGTTCCTCAAGACCGACGACGACCTTCCCCCAGTGGGCGTCGTCGACCGCTCACCGATGACGGTGCCCAAACGCATCGTCTTCGTCATCATCGGTCTGCTGGGCGCCGTCGCCTGGACCGTCATCGCCGTGATCCGCGGCGAGCAGGTCAACGCGGTGTGGTTCGTCGTCGCGGCGGTCTGCACCTACATCTTCGCGTTCCGGTTCTACGCACGCCTCATCGAGAACCGCATCGTCCATCCACGGGACGATCGGGCCACACCCGCCGAGATCCTGGAGAACGGCAAGGACTACATGCCGACGGACCGTCGGGTGCTGTTCGGCCACCACTTCGCCGCCATCGCGGGCGCCGGTCCCCTCGTCGGTCCCGTCCTCGCCGCGCAGATGGGATATCTGCCCGGCACCATGTGGATCATCATCGGCGTCGTCTTCGCCGGCGCGGTGCAGGACTTCCTGGTGCTCTGGATCTCGACCCGCCGTCGTGGCCGCAGCCTCGGTCAGATGGCCCGCGAGGAGCTCGGCGTGGTCGGCGGTGTCGCCGCCCTCATCGGCGTCTTCGTCATCATGATCATCATCATCGCGGTGCTCGCACTCGTCGTCGTGAACGCACTCGCCGAGAGCCCGTGGGGCGTCTTCTCCATCGCACTGACCATTCCCATCGCCCTCTTCATGGGCGTCTACCTGCGGTACCTGCGCCCGGGCAAGGTCTCCGAGGTCTCCCTCATCGGCGTCGTCCTGCTGCTGCTCGCCATCATCTCGGGCGGCTGGGTCGCCGAGACCGAATGGGGCGCCGACTGGTTCACGCTGTCCAAGGTCACCGTCGCGTGGTTGCTCATCGCCTACGGTCTCGCCGCGTCGATCCTCCCCGTGTGGCTGCTGCTCGCCCCGCGTGACTACCTGTCGACGTTCATGAAGATCGGCACCATCGTGCTGCTCGCCGTCGGCATCCTCATCGCTCGACCCGTCCTGCAGATGCCGGACATGACGTCGTTCGCCAGCGAGGGCAACGGACCCGCGTTCTCCGGATCGCTCTTCCCGTTCCTCTTCATCACCATCGCCTGCGGCGCGCTCTCCGGTTTCCACGCGCTGATCTCCTCGGGCACCACGCCGAAGCTTCTCGAGAAGGAGAAGCAGATGCGGATGATCGGCTACGGCGGCATGCTCACCGAGTCCTTCGTCGCCATCATGGCTCTGGTCACCGCCTGCATTCTCGATCAGCACATCTACTTCGCGCTCAACGCACCGACCGCACTCACCGGCGGAACACCCGAGACCGCCGCGGCGTACGTCAACGGGCTCGGACTGTCAGGCGGGGACGTCAGCGCGGCCGAGCTGTCGCAGGCCGCGACGGACGTCGGTGAGGAGTCGATCATCTCGCGCACCGGCGGCGCCCCCACACTCGCGTTCGGCATGTCCGAGGTGCTGCACCAGGTCTTCGGCGGCGAGAGCCTGAAGTCGTTCTGGTATCACTTCGCGATCATGTTCGAGGCGCTGTTCATTCTCACGACCGTCGACGCAGGCACGCGTGTCGCCCGCTTCATGCTGTCGGACTCGCTCGGCAATCTCGGTGGCGGCGCGAAGAAGTTCCGCGATCCGTCGTGGCGCGTCGGTGCCTGGATCTGCTCGGTCATCGTCGTCGCGGCCTGGGGCGCCATCCTGCTCATGGGCGTCACCGATCCGCTGGGCGGCATCAACACGCTCTTCCCGCTGTTCGGCATCGCGAACCAGTTGCTGGCCGCCATCGCGCTCACGGTCGTCCTGACCGTCGTGGTGAAGAAGGGTCTGCTGAAGTGGGCCTGGATCCCCGCGCTGCCGCTGGCCTTCGACCTCGTGGTCACCATGACGGCGTCATACCAGAAGATCTTCTCCGACGTTCCGGCCATCGGCTACTGGGCGCAGCACAGCGACTTCAAGGAAGCGAAGTCGCAGGGCCTCACCGAGTTCCGGTCTGCCGCCACACCGGAGGCCATCGACGCCGTCATCCGCAACACCTTCATCCAGGGCACGCTGTCCATCGTCTTCGCGGTGCTCGTCCTCATCGTCGCGCTCGCCGGATTCGCCGTCTGCTTCAAGGCGATCCGCGCCGGTGGACTGCCCAGCAGCGAGGAGGAGGACGTACCGTCGAAGCTGTTCGCGCCCAGCGGTTTCCTCCCCACCGAGGCGGAGAAGTCGGTGCAGGCGGAGTGGGACGTCCTCATCGCCGACGGCACGGTCCGTCGGCCGGGAACGGGCCACTGACATGAACGCCGTCCTGAAGTCCGTTCGCGCCGCGACGTGGTGGATCACCTCCGTCATGGGTGATCACGACTACGAGCGTTTCGTCGAGCACCGGAACCGGGTCCATCCCGGGCATCCGGTGCCGTCCGAGCGCGAGTACTGGAAGGCACGTCATGCGGAGGCGGACGCGAATCCGGGCGCACGCTGCTGCTGAGATCATGACGGGGTGACGTCGCCGCGCTGGACCCTCGACACCTCCGAGCTGCCGTACTCCGCTCCGTACGACACGGGGTGGATGCGGTGGTTCCTGGCGGGTCACGCGGTTCCGGGCATGGAGACCTTCACGGACGGCGTCTACCGCCGGGCTCTGCGCCTCGATCACGGCCCCGCCGTCGTCACGTGCCGGTTCGTCCCGGGTGACGGCGGCGCGGGAGTCGTCCGGGTGGAGACGCGAGCCCGGGACGAGTCGGACGTCCCCACCGCGCTGTCCCGAGTGCGGCGGGTACTGGCCCTGGACGTCGACGCGGCTCCCGTCGACGCTGCGCTCGCGGCAGATCCTGCGCTCACCGCGTCGGTGGCCGCGGCCCCGGGGATCCGCGTTCCCGGGGCGTTCGATGCCGCGGAGGTGCTTCTTCGCACGATGATCGGTCAGCAGATCTCGCTCGGTGCCGCGGCCACGCACACCGCCCGGCTCGTCGCGGCCCTCGGGGATCCGGTGGGCGACGACGAGGGCGAAGCCGACCACGGCATCACTCGCCTGTTCCCCACTCCCGAGGCCGTGGCCACACGCGGCACCGAGATCCTCACCGGTCCGGCGCGGCGGGTCGCCGCGATCGAGTCGACAGCCGATGCTCTGGCATCGGGCGCCGTGGACGTGCGTCACGACGGCGACGCGGCCACCCAGGAGCGTGCACTGCTGGCACTGCGCGGTGTCGGCCCGTGGACCGCCCGCTACGTGTCGATGCGGTTGCTGGGCGACCCCGACGTGCTGCTCGACACCGACCTGGTGGTCCGGCAGGGCGCGGCCCTCCTCGACATCGATCTGTCGGACACCGCCCACTGGTCACCGTGGCGGTCCTACGCCTCCATGCACCTGTGGCGTACTGCCCTTCTCGCCCGCGGGCTCACCATCGGGTAGTCCCTCCGTCGCCATGCGTGCGGAATCGGCTTCCCGGGTACAGTCACAGCGCGTTCGACTCTGCGTTCGCCGCATCAACGTCAGACGAGAGGACACACGTGAGCGAGAACGCGCCCACCACTTCCGCAGGCTCCGCGTCGGGCCGTGATCGCAGCGACCTGTTCGGCGCCGGCGGACTCTGGCTGGCCAAGTGGTCCGCCGTGCTCCTCGTCGTCTCGGCAGCGCTGTGGATCGCCGGCTGGCTGGTCGGCCAGCTGTGGGTGATCATGCTCCCGGTTCTGCTGGCACTGGTGGTCGCGACGGTGCTCTGGCCGCCCACCAGGCTGCTGCGCCGCATCGGCTTTCCGCCCGCGCTCGCCGCGTTGACCACACTCCTCGGCTTCCTCGCGGTACTCGCCGGTGTGGTCGCGTTCATCGTCCCCTCCGTCATCAGCCAGGCTCCCGATCTCGCAGACAGCGCCACCCTCGGCGTCTCGCAGGTCCAGGAGTGGCTCGAGGGCCCGCCCATCAATCTGGACGACGAGCAGATCGACAGCGCCGTCGAAGCCATCGTCACGCAGCTGCAGGACAGCGGCACGGCGATCGCCTCGGGCGTCTTCGCCGGCGTCGCCACCGCCGGGTCGATCCTGGTCACGCTCGGTCTGGTGCTCGTCCTGAGCTTCTTCTTCATCAAGGACGGCCCGCGCTTCCTCCCCTGGCTGCACGGACTGGCCGGACGCAAGGCCGGTGGTCATCTCGCCGAGGTACTCCGACGAGTGTGGGACACCCTGGGTGGCTTCATCCGTACCCAGGCCATCGTCAGCGCGATCGACGCGATCTTCATCGGCATCGGCCTGGTGATCCTCGGCGTGCCGCTGACCCCGGTGCTGATGACGCTCACCTTCCTCGGTGGCTTCATCCCCATCGTGGGTGCCTTCGTCGCCGGTGCCCTCGCCGTCCTGGTCGCGCTGGTGGCCAACGGGTTCACCACCGCGGTCATCGTCCTGGCGATCATCCTGGCCGTGCAGCAGATCGAAGGCAATGTCCTGCAGCCGATCCTGCAGAGCAAGTCGATGAACCTGCATGCCGCGATCGTGCTGCTGGCCGTCACCGCCGGCGGTTCCATCTTCGGCATCATCGGGGCGTTCCTCGCGGTCCCGGTCGCTGCGGCCACCGCGGTGCTGCTGCGCTACATCAACGAGCAGATCGAACTTCGGTCCGACGAGGATCCCGGCGCGAACGACATCGCCGAACGCATCCACGACGATCTCGGCACACCCGGTGACGACGCGCCCGTCGTCGTCCACGACGAGAAGACCCGATACGCGCCGGCGCCCTCGGACCAGTCCGACGACGTGGCACCGACTCCGATCGACGTCGACACGCACGAGGACGACGAGAAGAAGGACGACTGAGCGGTCACACTCCCGCGTGCACTCGTACCGTGGATCCGTGACGTTCGCGGATCACCTCGAGGCGTGAGGGGACCCGGTCACGGATCTCGTCGACGTGACTGACGATGCCCACCGTGCGCCCACCGGACCGGAGTTCGTCGAGGACTCCCATGACGGCGTCCAGTGATCCCGAGTCGAGACTTCCGAACCCCTCGTCGATGAACATCGTGTCCAGGGTGATGCCGCCCGCCTCGGCCGCGACGACGTCGGCGAGACCCAACGCGAGCGCGAGCGACGCGCAGAATGCCTCGCCGCCCGACAGGGTGCCCGCCGACCGGACCACTCCGGTGTAGTCGTCGCGTACGTCGAGACCCAGCCCGCCGCGGGTGCCTCGGGGACCAACGTCGTCGGAGTGCACGAACTCGAACCGGCCCTGCGACATCAACCGGAAGCGCACGGATGCCGCGGTGGCGACGTCCTCGAGCCTCGCGGCCAGCACGTAGGACCGCAGCGACATCCGACGCGCGTTGGCGCCCTTGCCGGCCACCACCTCCGCCAGCTGCTCGAGTTCCGCGTGCTCGAGGTGGGCAGGTCCCAGACGGTCCGCAGCGGCCCACAGTTGGGCGACGAGGTCCTCGAGCATGCGTAGCCGACTGTCGGCGTCTCCGGCCGAGGCGATGGCCTCGTCCAGCAACCCCCGCAGTCGGATCTCCTCCGCATCGACAGCAGCGGTGTCGACGGTCTCCCCCACCATCGCCTCCGCCACGTCCGGCTCCGCGAGCACGGCCGCAGCCGCGGAGCGCTGCTTCTCGGCGTCGAGAACGGCGTTCTCCAGCACCGTGCACCGGGCCCTGTCACGGACCGCCGCCAGGGCTTCCGTGACCTCGGTGAATCCGTGCTCGCGCGCGCACTCCACCAGGTCGGTCTCGAGCCGCATCACCGCCTGATCGGCCGAGTCGGCGTCGCGGCGAGCATCGCGCCACGCCACCGCGGCTGCGATGGCCGCGTCGAGTGCGGCACGCCGTTCCGCAACGGTGGACGTCGTCCCCACGGCGGCCGTGATGCGCGCGGTGGCCTCCGCGATCCGAGTCTCCAGCGCCTCGGTACGCCCGCGAGTGACGCCCAGTTCGGTCGTGATCGCATCGGCCCGCACCCGCAGACCGGCGGTCTCCTCGTCCAGCGCCGCCAGCGAGGTGTCGATCGCCGCGCGACGATCCGCGGCACGCCGCGCCTCCGCCAGTGCCGTCGTGGCCGCGTCCAGTTCGGCCGCGAGTTCCGCTGCGGTGCGATCCGCGCACCGGGTCGCGAGCTCGTCCACACGCTGTCGGCAGCGCTGCACCGCGGCGTCCGCCGTGGTGCGTTCCGCCTCGGCTGCACCGACCCGCTGTCCCGCGCGGTTCTCGTCGTCCCGGGACACCCGCCCCGCGGTCGGAGATGCGGGCGCCGGATGTTCCGTCGCGCCGCAGACTCCGCACGGGGCGCCGTCCTCGAGTCCCGCCGCGAGCTCCGCGGACATCCCCTCGAGACGGCGTTCCCGCAGGTCCAACCATTCCGTGCGCAGATCGTCGTAGCGGGTCCGGGCACGCTCGGCCGTCGTCACGGCCGCCGCGAGGCGCTCGGACTCGCGAGCCCACTCGACGTGTGCGCGTGCCGCGTCCTCGGCGCCGTGATGCCGCGCCTCCAGGCCGGCGAGACCCGCACGAGCCGCGACGGCTACTCGATGCTCGGCGTCCAGTGCCGCGCGCTCCGCAGGTACCGCGTCGAGACGTACCCGTACCGCCCGCAGGTCCGTCTCCAGACCGCGCACCCGGGCGACGGCGCGTTCCCGATCGGCCACCGCCGTCCTTCGATCGGACTCGTCGCCCGCGACACTGTCCAGCACCGCGCACTCGCCGCTCCACCGGTGCACCGCGGCATCGAGCACCTCCGCATCGGCAGGACGGGGCGGCCACGACAACGTCCCGACCAGCACGGAGGCCTCGGTCTCGGCAGCCGCCCGCTCCCGGCGCCGCATCGTCGCGGCGGCGGCGGTCGCGCGCTGACGGTGCTGGTCGAGGGTGACGGCGCGATCGCGCACCGGCAGCGCCCGACGCGCACGGTCCAGCTCAGCGATCTGCTGCGCGCGCTCGGCGTCGCCGTCCGCCAGCACCGTGAGTCGCGCTGCTGCCGCGGCCCCCCGCTCGCGTGCCTCCCGGCGGCGGTGCGCGATCCGAGCGGTCTCACGAGACGCGGCGTGTTCGGCGCGCGCTGTCCGCAGATGCTCTGTGCGCCCACGGGCCAGCTCTCGGGCACCGCCCAGAAGATCGGTCCCCCACTCCACCACGTCGGTGCCCGTGAAGAGGTCCACGCCGGCGGCGGTGGCCACCTGGGCAGCCAGTCTGTCGACGGACTCCGATCGCCCGGCGAGACGCTCCGCGCTGGCGCGACGCTGATCCTGGAACCACGTCTCGATGTCGCGGAACCGATCGGTGTCGAACAACTGCTCCAGCAGCGCACCCCGTTCCTCGTTGCGCGCCCGCAGGAACCGCGCGAAGTCCCCCTGCGGCAACAGGACGACCTGGAAGAACTGGTCCACCCGCATGCCGAGCAGGCGCTCGACCTCGAGCGCGATCTCGTCGATGCGCGTCAGGTTCTCGCCCCGGCCGTCGTGCCACGTCAGCGTCGCCTTGGCGTTCTGTTTCGTGGTTCCCACCCCGCGCCGCTTGGGGCGCAGGAACTCCGGCTGCCGGACGATGGTGAGGCGGCGGCCACCCAACGTCGCGTCGAGTTCGACGCGCGGAACCACACCCGGCGCAGCGTGATCCGACAACAGGCGTCGACTCTCTCGGCGCGAGCCGGGGAGAACGCCGTAGAGAGCGAAGGCGATGGCGTCGAGAACGGACGTCTTTCCCGCTCCGGTGGGGCCGTGCAGGAGGAAGAGGCCGTCGGCCCCGAGATCGTCGAAGTCGACGTCGACCGTGCCGCCGAACGGCCCGAACGCGGTGACCGACAACGCATGCAGTCTCACGCCGAGCGCACCCACTCGTGCTCGACCGGCGATGCGGACGTCGAATCCCGCTGACCCGTGACGTTCTCGACCGCACGATCGAGCAGCTCGATCTCGGACGACGAGGGCGCGCTCCGCACGTCCGCGAGGAAGCTGGTGAGCACCTCACGGTCCGACCTACCCTGCACCTTCTCGCGGTAGCTCCCGGAATCGACACCGGCCGGGCGCTTCCACTCGAGGTGCACCGCGTGCGGAAAACGCTCCTGCAGACGGCGCATCGCGTCGACGGGCCGCACCGCATCGGTGAGCACAGCGGAGACGTAATGCTCTGTCGCGGAATCGAACCGGTTCTCCGTGCAGAGCTCCTCGAGCGTTCCCTCCAGGACGGACAGGCCCCGCACCACCGGCAGATCGACGCGCGTGACGACGCGGCCACCCGAGCCGTCGATGTCGACGAGCCACGCAGCCTTGCGATGCGAACGCTCGCCGAACGAGTACGGCAGCGGCGATCCCGAGTACCGGATGTGGTCGTCGATGGTCTGCGGGGAGTGCAGGTGGCCCAGCGCGACGTAGTCGATGCCGCCGAAGATCGAGGCCGGCACGGTCTCGACGCCACCGACGGAGATCGAACGCTCGGAACCCGTACCCTCGCCGCCGATCACGAAGGCGTGGGCCAGCACCACCGAGCGGACCGACGAGTGCCGCGTCGCCAGATCGGCCGCGATGCGGCCCATCGCCGCCTGCAGCACCGCGGCGTGCGAACGAGCGCCGGGTACCCCGAGCTCGGCGCGGGTGGCGTCCGGCTCGAGGTACGGAATGCCGTAGAACGCCACGTCACCGTGCTCGTCCGCCAGCACGACCGGTCGGTCGACGGCGTCGACGGTGGTGAACAGATGCAGACCGCCGGCAGCGGAGAACGCCGACCCGGCACCGAGCCGGGCGGGCGAGTCGTGATTGCCCGACGTGGCGACGATGACGGCCCCCGCGTCACGGATGGCCTCGAATGCCTTGTTGCACAGCCGGACCGCGTCCGCATTGGGCACCGCACGGTCGTAGATGTCCCCGGGGACCACGACGACGTCCACACTCTGTTCTCGGACGACGGTGGCGAGAGCCTCCAGAGCACGACGCTGATCGGCCAGCAGGTCGACACCGTGGAAGGTGCGCCCGATGTGCCAGTCCGAGGTGTGCAGGATTCTCATGTCGCCGACGCTAACGGAGACCTACGACAAAGACGCTCGGGCCGAAGGTGTGTCGGTACCCCGGTTCATAGTGAGCCTCATGACCGCCCTCACTGCCGTGACCACTCTCGCCACCCTTCTCGTCGGCCTGGGGTTGGGCTGGTGGTTGCGGGCCGCACGCGGCGACGTCGAACTCGCCCGTGCGGGTGAGCGGCTCGCGGTCTCCGCGGACAACGAGGAGACGCTGCGGCGGTCGTTGTCGCTGCTCAACGAGGACTCCGCGCGGCGCCACTCCGGCGCCATCGGTCAACAGGTCTCCCACGTGGTCGACCCGCTGCGGGAGGCGGTCGACGCACTCGAGGAACACGTACGGCTCGTCGAGCGCGACCGTGTTCACGCGTACGCGGGACTGACCGAGCAGGTCGCCGGGATGCACCGCGCCTCGCGGCAGTTGGCGTCGCAGACGGACCAGCTCGTCACCGCGCTGCGGGCGCCCCAGATTCGCGGCCGGTGGGGCGAGATCCAGCTCGAGCGGGTCGTGGAGCTGGCCGGCATGACGCGCCACTGCGACTTCGACACCCAGGTCGCCGCACCCGGCGTGCGCCCCGATCTGGTGGTCAAGCTCGCCGGTGGCAAGCGCATCGTCGTCGACGCCAAGGTTCCGCTGGTCGCCTTCCTCGACGCGAGCGCCGAGCAGGATCCCGAGACCATCGATCGGCATCTCGAACGCCACGCCAAGCACCTTCGCACACACGTCGACCAGCTCGCCGACAAGAAGTACTGGCACGCGTTCGACCCGTCGCCGGAATTCGTCGTCCTCTTCGTTCCGGGCGATCCGTTCCTCGATGCCGCGCTGACGCGCGACCGCGGCCTGCTCGAACACGCCTTCTCCCGGAACGTGGTGCTCGCCACCCCGACCACTCTCATCGCCCTGCTGCGGACCGTCGCCTACACGTGGAAACAGGACGCACTGGCCGAGGACGCCGCTCGCGTGCGCGTGCTGGGCCGTGAGCTGTACGAGCGCCTCGGCACGGTCGGAGCCCACGTGGATCGCTTGGGATCACAGCTGGGCAAGGCCGTGGACTCGTTCAACGCGGCGGCGGGATCGTTGGACGCCCGGGTCTTCGTCACAGCACGCAAGCTGCACGAGATGTCCCTCTTCGACGGCGAACCGCCGCAGGTCACGAGTGTGGACCAGCGGCCACGAACCATGACCGCGACTGCGATGGAGGGCACCTCGTCGACGTGTCGCGGGCATGCCGACGACGCAAGTCGTTGAATCAACGCTAACCTCGCTGTGTGTCTTCCCCCCAACGCGCACGCTCGGGAGTGCCTCTCGACCAGCGCTCCGCTGTGCCGTCGGTACCCGGAATCCCCGCATGGGGCGCCGTCGCGGTGGCAGTGGGCGCAGCCGTCCTGGGCTTTCTCGTCGATGCCATGCGTGGCGACGAACTGGGATCGACGTTCGCCGTCCTGTACGTGCTCGGTGCACTCATCGCCGTCGTCGCGGTCCGCCATCGTGGACTCTTCACCGCCATGGTGCAGCCGCCGCTCATCATGTTCCTCGGCGTCCCCATCGCATACCAGATCCTCACCGACGGAGCGGGCACCTCGATCAAGGACATCGTCCTGACCGTCGCCGTGCCGCTCGTCGATCGCTTCCCGCTCATGGCGCTGACCACGCTGTTGGTCCTCGGCGTCGGTGGCGCCCGGCTCGCGCTCGATCGTCGCCCCACTCCGGTCCGGAAGCCGGCGCGCACAGCGCGACCGGCCGCGGCAGCGCGTGACGCCGCACCCCGACGGTCGCGCTCCGAACGTCCCGCCACTCGCGAGACGGCGGGACGGGCGGAGGAACGCCGCAGGACCCGCCAGGAACCGCGGACGGACGCACCCGACGCTCGACACGACCGCACCCGGCGTGCACGGCCCGCCGCACCGCAACCGCGCGAGGAGTCACGCGCTGCTCGGCCCGCCCCGCGCGCCTACGAGGGCCAGGTCACGGCTTCCGACAACGGTCGCCCACGGGAAGCTCGCCCCCGGTACGAACCCACGCCGTACGAACCCCGGCGAACCGGTGCGGAGAATCTGTCGCCGTACCCCGCACCACGGGTGCGCTACCGCGACCGGGACTGATCTCCCGGGCGCGGCCGGCTCACACCCGGCTGGTGGTCCGCAGCTCGCGAGGAAGCGCGAAGACCAGCGTCTCGTTGGCCGTCGTCACCGACTTCACGTCGCCGAAGCCATGTGTCTCGAGCAGGTCCAGCACTCCACGCACCAGCACCTCCGGCACGGATGCGCCGGACGTGATGCCCACCGTGCGGACGCCCTCGAGCCAGGCGAGATCGATGTCCTTGGCGTAGTCGACCAGGTAGCTCGCGCGCGCGCCCGCAGCGAGGGCGACCTCGACCAGACGGACGGAGTTCGACGAGTTCGTCGACCCCACCACGATCACCAGGTCGCATTCGGGCGCCATAGCCTTGACCGCCACCTGCCGGTTCTGGGTGGCGTAGCAGATGTCGTCGCTGGGCGGATCCTGCAGGTTGGGGAACTTCTCCCGCAGTCGCGCGACAGTCGTCATGGTCTCGTCGACACTCAGCGTGGTCTGCGACAACCAGATGACGCGGTTCTCGTCCCGGACGGTGACGGCGTCGACGGAATCCGGCCCGTCCACGACCTGCACGTGGTCCGGGGCCTCGCCCGCGGTGCCCTCGACCTCCTCGTGACCCTCGTGGCCGATGAGCAGGATGTCGAAGTCGTCGCGAGCGAACCGCTTGGCCTCCTGGTGCACCTTCGTCACCAGTGGGCACGTCGCGTCGATGGTGCGCAGGTTCTTGGCGGCCGCGGACTCGTGGACCGCCGGTGATACACCGTGCGCGGAGAACACGAGCAGTGCGCCGTCCGGCACCTCGTCGGTCTCGTCCACGAAGATGACGCCCTGATCGGACAGCGTCTCCACCACGTGGCGGTTGTGCACGATCTCCTTGCGCACGTAGATCGGGGCGCCGTGCTTCTCGAGCGCCTTCTCGACCGTCTCCACCGCTCGATCCACACCGGCGCAGTACCCGCGCGGCTCGGCGAGCAGAACGCGCAGCGGGCCGTCGTAGACCTCACCTGTGACCGCCGGCCGGGCGATACCCAGCTCGAGCGGGATGGCGGAGGAGGTGGTGGAGGACGAGGACACCGGAAGAGCCGAAGACATACCACGAGGATACGGGTAGTCGGGTGGGCGTCGCTTCCCGCGCACGTCGACTGGGAAAAATGCGCGGCGTGGGGCACTCTGTGAGACATGATCCGTCCACCCTTCGCCGCCCGCGTCGCGCTCGGAATCGCCGTGACCGTCGTCGAGGAGGCTCGGCGTCTCCCCACCACCGCCATCTCCCTGCCGATGACCGCCGTGAGCGAGGTCCTCCAGACCGCGATGCGTCTGCAACAGACCGTCACCGAGCTGGCCATCAAGGGCGACCAGGTGTTCTCCCTGATCGGCTCACGCCCGGTCGAGACCGCGGAGTGGGCGACCTTCGACGACGACGCGGACGTCGCACCCGCGCGGTACACGCAGGTGCCGCTGTCCACCGAGCCCGAGCCGGTCGGTGACCCGGCCGGAGAGATCGACGTGCCGGAGCCCGGTGCGCCCGCAGGGCGGTTCGCCCTGTACTCCACCCCGCCGTCGGAGATCGAGACGACCGAACCCGTTCCGGCCCCTGCTCTCGCGACCGCGCCGACCGCGACTCCCGAGATCGTGGAGTACCTCGACTACGACGCCCTGACGCTGGCTCAGTTGCGTGCCCGTCTGCGGTCGCTGTCGGTCGAGGACCTCACGTCACTTCTCGAGTACGAGACGTCGGCCTCGGACCGCGCGCCGTACCGGACCATGCTCGAGAACCGCATCACCACCGCCCGAGCGAAGTGATTCTCGGACCACGATGACCACGGCCGCCACCAGCACCGCCGAGAACCCGCTCCCCGTCCGTACGGTCGCGACGAAGGTCGCCGGGTGGATCGATCGCCTCGGCAGCGTGTGGGTCGAGGGCCAGATCACGCAGATCTCGGTGCGTGCAGGAACGCGCACGGCGTTCCTGACGCTCCGCGACCCGTCTGCCGACATGTCGCTGTCGGTGACGTGCTCACCGATGCTCATCCAGAACTCTCCCGTGCCGTTGACCGAGGGCGCTCGCGTCATCCTCTACGGCAAGCTCAGTTTCTTCACCGGTCGCGGCACACTGTCGTTGCGCGCCACGGAGATTCGAGCGGTGGGAGTCGGCGAGCTGCTCGCCCGCATCGAGCGCCTGCGCGGTCTTCTCGCGGCCGAGGGACTCTTCGATCCGCGACTCAAGCGGCCGCTCCCCTTCCTGCCCCGCGTCGTCGGGCTCGTCACCGCACGCGCCAGTGCTGCCGAACGCGACGTGCTCAGCGTCGCGGAACGGCGGTGGCCGGCGGTGCGCTTCGAGGTACGCAACACTCCCGTGCAGGGCCCGTCGGCGGTGCCCGGCATCCTGCGCGCGCTGGCCGAGCTGGACGAGGACCCCACGGTCGACGTGGTGATACTCGCCCGTGGCGGCGGCAGTGTCGAGGATCTGCTGCCGTTCTCCGACGAGGCGCTCTGCCGCGCGATCTCCCGTGCGACGACGCCCATAGTGAGCGCCATCGGACACGAACCGGACAGTCCACTCAGCGATCACGTGGCGGATCTTCGTGCGGCCACCCCCACCGATGCCGCCAAGCTCGTCGTGCCCGACGCCGTGGCCGAACGGGAACTGGTCGCCGAGCTGCGGAGCCGCAGCGCCGCAGCGCTCCGCAGTTGGGTGCAGCGCGAGGCGCGCGCACTGGACGCCCTGCGGCACCGGCCCGTGCTGGCCGATCCCCTCTCCGCGGTCGCCCGCCGCGAGGAGGAGATCGCCGAGATGCGCCGCGTCGTCCGCCGCGACGTGAAGCGCGCGGTGTCGCGAGAGGCGACGACGGTGGAGCACATGCGCGCGCGTCTGACCACGCTCGGACCGGCGGCGACTCTGGCGAGGGGCTACTCGGTGGTGCAGCGCATGGTCCCCGGATCCGACCCCGAGGTGCTTCGGTCGGTCGACGACGCCGCGCCGGGTACGCAGCTCCGGGTCCGCGTCGCGGACGGCGTGGTCACGGCCGTCACGATGGGTCGCAGTTCCGCCACCTGACTCGTCCGCTGTCGGACTCTCGAGGCAGCATTGGGACTCATGAACGAGACACCGATCGCCGAGCTGGGCTACGAGGACGCGCGCGACGAGTTGGTCGACGTGGTCAAGCTGCTCGAGCAGGGCGGCCTGGATCTCGATGCCTCACTGGCGCTGTGGGAGCGCGGCGAAGCACTGGCGACGCACTGCGAGCAGCACCTGGCCGGCGCGCGCACGCGCATCGAGAAGGCGCTGGCCCGCGACGAGGAGTGAGCGAGCGCGTCAGCGCTTGTCGAGTACCGGAGCCGTCGCCGTGGCGGATGCCAGCGCGATGAACTCCTCCTGCGACCCGGAACCGGTGAGCATCGCGCGGGTGTCGCCGAGATCGGCCACCCAGTACGGTTCCGTGTCGTCGTTGCCGTAGACCACCCAGTTCAGCCCGGCGATGGCCTCCGCGCCGCCGGCGGACACCCGTGATCCCTCGGTCTTCGAGCGGACCAGCTCGTCCTCGGAGGCGTCGCTCTGGGTGAGCGAGAGGAAATTGCCGTTCTCGGTGACGAAGCCGACGGTGCTGGACTGGAACTCCGAGCCCGAGACAGGGCCACGGTTCGCCGAGTTCGGGATCCACTGATCGGGCACGTCGGGACTGCGCACCGGGAAGGTCAGCGCATTCGCGTCCGCCTGCAGGGACGCCCCCAGATCGATGCGAGGAACCTCACCCGCCTCGGGGCCGCCCACACGCAACGAACACTGACCGGCGATGGCCGCGATCACCAGGCATGCGAGAAGAAGCGGGATCAGGGACCAGGCCATGTCCTTGTTGTTCTGCAGGTACCTGGGTTTTTTGTCGGCCACCTCTCCAGTATCGCATCGAGCGCGCGGGGGCTCGCCATCCGCGCAGCTCCGCGCTTCCCCCGGCAGGCCGGGGCCGTGCGACTAGTGCGACAATCACGCCGAGTCTTTTTCGCCCGAGTCGATGTTCATTCCGTGCGGACGACGCCCGTCAGTCGGGCTGCGAACCGCGCCATGTGCAAGGAGGCACAGCCCCATGACGGCCAACACCGACGTTCCCACGCAGATGGCGCCGGATCGAAACCTCGCGCTCGAACTCGTCCGCGTCACCGAGGCCGGGGCGCTCGCGTCCGGGCGTTGGGTCGGCCGCGGCGACAAGGAGGGTGGCGACGGCGCTGCCGTGGACGCCATGCGCCAGCTGGTGAGCTCGGTGTCGATGCGCGGCGTCGTGGTCATCGGAGAGGGCGAGAAGGACGAGGCGCCCATGCTCTACAACGGCGAGCAGGTGGGCAACGGCAACGGTCCCGAGGTCGACTTCGCCGTCGATCCCGTCGACGGCACGACGCTGATGGCCAAGGGCATGCCCAACGCGATCTCCGTGCTCGCGGTGGCCGAGCGCGGTGCGATGTTCGATCCGTCGGCCGTGTTCTACATGGAGAAGATCGCCGTCGGCCCCGACTACGCCGATGCCATCGACATCACCGCTCCGGTCGCCGAGAACATCGCCCGGATCGCGAAGATCAAGAAGGGGTCGTCCTCGGACGTCACCGTGTGTGTGCTCGACCGTCCCCGCCACACCGAGCTGATGCAGCAGATCCGCGACACCGGTGCCCGCATCCGGTTGATCTCGGACGGTGACGTCGCCGGCGCCATCGCGGCCGCCCGCCCCGATTCGGGCACCGACATCCTGATCGGCACCGGCGGCACGCCCGAGGGCATCATCGCCGCGGCGGCCATGCGCTGCATGGGGGGAGCACTGCAGGGCCGGCTCGCCCCGACGGACGACGACGAGCGCCAGAAGGCCGTCGACGCAGGCCACGATCTCGATCGCATCCTGAACACCAATGATCTGGTCGCCGGGGAGAACGTCTTCTTCACCGCGACCGGCGTCACCGACGGCGATCTGCTGCGCGGAGTGCGCTACTCCGGCGGCGGTGCCCACACGCAGTCCATCGTCATGCGCTCCAAGTCGGGCACCGTGCGGATGATCGACGCGTACCACCAGCTGAACAAACTGCGGGAGTATTCGTCCGTGGACTTCGACGGTGACACCTCCGGCGCCGTCCCGTCCTTCTGACGCGCACTCCGACTTCCCGACCCATCTACCGAGGCACGAGGTACATGACAGACAACGATCAGCAGTTCCGCATCGAGCACGACACCATGGGAGAGGTTCGCGTACCCGTCGACGCGCTGTGGCGTGCGCAGACACAGCGCGCCGTCGAGAACTTCCCCATCTCGGGCCGCCCCCTCGAGCGCACCCAGATCCGCGCGATGGGGCTGCTCAAGGCCGCATGTGCACAGGTCAACAAGGACCTGGGTCTGCTCGATGCGGACAAGGCCGACGCCATCATCGCGGCGGCCGGCGAGATCGCGGACGGCAAGCACGACGATCAGTTCCCCATCGACGTGTTCCAGACCGGCTCGGGCACCAGCTCCAACATGAACGCGAACGAGGTCATCGCGAGCATCGCGAAGAACGCGGGCGTCGAGGTGCACCCCAACGACCACGTCAACATGTCGCAGTCGTCCAACGACACGTTTCCCACCGCGACGCACGTCGCCGCGACCGAGGCCGCGGTCACCAGCCTGATCCCGGCCCTCGAGTACCTGCACACCGCTCTGGCGGCCAAGGCGACCGAGTGGAAGACCGTCGTGAAGTCGGGCCGCACCCACCTCATGGACGCGGTGCCCGTCACGCTCGGCCAGGAGTTCGGCGGCTACGCACGTCAGATCGAGGCCGGCATCGAGCGCGTGCAGTCCACGCTCCCCCGCCTCGGCGAACTCCCCATCGGCGGCACCGCCGTCGGCACGGGTCTCAACGCCCCCGACGGCTTCGGCCCGAAGGTCGTGACCGAGCTGGTGAAGTCGACCGGTGTCGAGGCCCTCACCGCGGCGAAGAACTCGTTCGAGGCCCAGGCGGCTCGTGACGGTCTGGTCGAGGCGTCGGGCGCGCTGCGCACCATCGCCGTCTCGTTGACCAAGATCGCCAACGACATCCGCTGGATGGGGTCGGGCCCGCTCACCGGTCTCGGCGAGATCCGGCTCCCCGACCTGCAGCCCGGCAGCTCGATCATGCCCGGCAAGGTCAACCCGGTTCTCCCCGAGGCGGCCACCCAGGTGGCGGCGCAGATCGTCGGCAACGACGCGGCGATCGCCTGGGGCGGCGCAGCCGGAGCCTTCGAACTCAACGTCTACATCCCCATGATGGCGCGCAACCTGCTCGAGTCGTTCACGTTGCTCGCCAACGTCTCCCGCCTGTTCGCCGACAAGTGTGTCGACGGCCTCGTCGCCAACGAGGAGCACCTCAAGCAGCTCGCCGAGTCGTCGCCGTCCATCGTGACACCTCTCAACAGTGCGATCGGCTACGAGGAAGCTGCGGCCGTCGCCAAGCAGGCCTTGAAGGACAAGAAGACCATTCGCGAGGTCGTCCTCGAGCGTGGACTCGTCCCCGAGAAGTTGTCGGAAGAAGAACTCGACAAGCGCCTCGACGTCCTGGCGATGGCCAAGGTCCAGGACTGACCCAGCACTCCCCGCCCCGCATCACGGCGAAACGCTGTGGTGCGGGGCGATCAGGAGGAGTGTGACGTGTCATGACACGAACTGCAGTGGCACTCCTCGGCGGCGCCGCCGCGATCGGCACGGCGCTGGCCGCCCCCGCACTGGCGTCCGCCGGACCCGTTCCCGACGGCGTCTACGTCGGCACCACGCCCGAAGGCGCTCCCGTCCCGCTGTGGGACGGCAAGACCATCACCGGCGACACGACGGTCAACCGACTTCTCGGCGTGAACGCGATCCCGGGCGACGTCTACCGCGCCCCGAGCATCGCGACCGGGGCCGACGTGGTCCACGTCGACTACTCGCGCCTGTCCCCCGCCTTCGGAGCCGTCTTCCACGACGAGATGACGCGCGACGCCGTGAACCCGAACCGTTGGAACGGCACCGTGTACTTCGTCGGTGCCGGTCAGCCGGTGGTGGTGGGCGGGTTCGCGATCACGCGCTGATCAGGACGCGGCAGTGGCGAGTGCGCTCTCGAGCTCCGCGCGGGCCGCGAGGCCGTCCTCGCCGAGGCCGTCGAGGGTGAACACGTTCCATGCCTCCAGCAGGGGCTTGATCACCTCTTCGGTCTCGATGGTGCGGTCGTAGAGCCCGATGCCGGCGAGCAGTTCGGCGCTGCCACCGCGGCCGGGGAGATCGACGGTGGGGACCGAGAAGGACGCGACGGTGTCGGCGATGGCGCGGACGGCGCCGTCGGCATCGACGCGGATCGCGGCGGAGACCAGGTCGGTGAAGAGCGTGGTCTGCAGCTCGTCGTCCTCGGCGATGCGGTCGAGGATGCTCGACAGGAGAGCGTCCTGCGACGACGCGGAGGCGCGACGGTGGCGCACGGCCGCTGCGCGCTCGTCGAGGGCGAACTTGGCGAGGATGTGCAGCACGTGCAGAGACGGTGCGGAGTAGCCGGTGGTCATGTGCTCGATGCGCACACGCTCGAGATCCACCGGGTCGACCGCGCGAGTCGTCATGAGGTAGTTGCGCAGCACGATGGCGTGCCGGTTCTCCTCCGCGGTCCACCGGCCGATCAGCTTCCACCAGACGTCGCTGCTCCGGAGAGCGAACGCCAGGTCGCGGTGGTACTCGGGCAGGTTGTCGGCGACCAGCACACTGACGGTGGCACCGACGACCTCGGCGTCACCGAGCGTCACCTGCTCCGGAGACCAGTCCTCGCCGCCGAGGAACGCGAAGTTGCGACCCGAGTCCCACGGAACGTAGTCGTGGGGCTGCCAGTCCCGAGCAGCGTCGATGTGCTTCTGCAGCAGGTGCGCGGCATCGGCTTCGAGCTCGCTCAACAGGTCCTGGTCACTCTTCGGCATCACAGCAGCATAACGGCCGTAGGTGTCCACTCCGAACCTTCGGACCGCGCGACGCGGATTCCGGTGATCTCCCTGACAAAGAGGTCGGTGATAGTTCGGCGTCACATCGCGCCGGGCGGTCCGTGCCGCCCGGCGCGAACGGTGACTCAGGCCGGCCCGAACTCCTCGAGCATCTCGGTGACCAGTGCGGCGATGGGCGACCGCTCCGAGCGGGTCAGCGTGATGTGGGCGAAGAGAGGGTGCCCCTTCAACTTCTCGATCACGGCGGCGACACCGTCGTGGCGTCCGACCCGCAGGTTGTCGCGCTGTGCCACGTCGTGCGTGAGCACCACGCGTGATCCCGTGCCGAGCCGCGAGAGCACCGTCAGCAGGACGTTGCGTTCCAGCGACTGCGCCTCGTCGACGATGACGAACGAGTCGTGCAGCGACCGTCCGCGGATGTGCGTGAGCGGCAGCACCTCGAGCATGCCGCGTGCGGTGACCTCCTCGATGACCTCCGGACTCGCGAGACCGTCGAGCGTGTCGAACACCGCTTGCGCCCACGGGCCCATCTTGTCGCTCTCGCTGCCGGGGAGGTAGCCGAGCTCCTGGCCGCCGACCGCGTACAGCGGCCGGAACACGACGACCTTGCGATGGGTCCGTCGTTCGAGCACCGCGTCGAGGCCCGCGGTGAGCGCGAGCGCGGACTTACCGGTGCCGGCCTTCCCGCCGAGCGAGACGATGCCGATGCTCTCGTCGAGCAGCAGATCCAGGGCGACGCGCTGCTCGGCGGACCGGCCGTGCAGGCCGAACGCCTCACGCTCGCCGCGCACCAGCTGCACCTGCTTGTTCGCCGTCACCCGACCCAACGCGCTGGACGTGCCGCCGAGCAGTCGAACACCGGTGTGGCACGGCAACTCTCGCGCTTCGTCGATATCGGCGAATCCCTCGGCGAACAGGCCGTCGATGGTCGCGCGCGACGCCTCGATCTCGGCCATGCCCGTCCATCCCGACGGGACGACGTCGTGAGCGTGGTACTCGTCGGCCGGCAGACCCACCGCACCGGCCTTGACGCGCAGCGGGATGTCCTTGCTGACCAGCACCACGTCCTTGCCCTCGGCGGCGAGGTTCAGTGCGCACGCGAGGATCCGCGAGTCGTTGGAGTCGGTCCGGAAGCCGACGGGAAGCACAGCGGGGTCGGTGTGATTGAGCTCGACCTGCAGGGTGCCGTTCTCGGTGCCGATGGGCACGGGCTGATCGAGGCGCCCGTGGCGGATCCGCAGGTCGTCGAGCATCCGCAACGACTCGCGCGCGAACCACCCCAGTTCGTGATGATGCCGCTTGCCCTCGAGCTCACTGATGACGACGAGTGGAAGGACGATCGCGTGCTCGGCGAACCGAGTCACGGCCCAGGGGTCCGAGAGCAGAACCGAGGTGTCCAGCACGTAGGTGCGGACGGAAGAACCGGAGCGAGCTGCAGTCACGTGGGGCTCCTAAGGACGCGCGGTCACCGCGCATCCGTCGATCGCTGGACCGGTCGATCCCGACACCGCAGGGACCGGGGCCGGCCCCTCCCGACCGAATGACTCAGTCATGTGTGAGGACCTCCCGTACGGACGGCTTCCCCGCCACCCGCACTGCTGACGCTAGACCGGATCGGGGGCGCAGGCTCGGCGACACGTGGGGACGTGTGGGTGAACTCTGCGTTACACGCCCGTGCGCCTTTCGCGCATCCAGGAGTACGCAAAAGGCGCACGGGGCCGAAGGCCACGGTGTTAACTTCGGCCGATGCAGAACGCGCAGGAAATGCAGCAGCTCAGGGGAACCCACGGCACCGTCGCCTACCGTTCCTGGCCGTCCACCACGCCGGGATTCGTCGCGCTGCTCGCGCACGGGTACGGCGAACACTCGGGTCGCTACGGCCACCTGGCGTCGACCCTGACGTCGGCCGGAGCGGCGGTGTACGCACCCGACCATCACGGGCACGGGCGGTCCGACGGGACGCCCGCCGAGATCACGGACGTGGACGGCATCGTCGCCGATCTGCACTCGATCGCGGACATCGCCCGCGGCGAGCACCCCGATCTACCGGTGATGCTGCTGGGCCACTCGATGGGTGGTCTCATCGCCACGCGCTACGCGCAGACCCACCCCGGCGAGCTGGCGGCACTCGTGCTGTCCGGTCCGCTGGTCGGGCAGAACCCGGCCTTCTCGATGCTGCTGTCGATGGACGAGATCCCCGAGATCCCGATCGACCCGTCCGTGCTGTCCCGCGACCCCGAGGTCGGCGCCGCCTACCAGGCGGACCCGCTGGTCTTCCACGGCCCCTTCGCGCGCGTCACCCTCGAGACCTTCACGGCCGCGGTGGAGACGGTGTCGTCCTCCGGCACTCTCGGCGACCAGCCGACGTTGTGGCTGCACGGCGGCGACGATCAGCTGGTGCCGCTGGAGCCGACGACCGAGGCGATGCGCTCACTGCGCGGCCCGTCGTTCGAGGAGAAGGTCTACCCCGGTGCGCGGCACGAGATCCTGAACGAGACCAACCGCAGCGAGGTCGAGTCGGACATCCTCGACTTCCTGGGCCGCGCCGGCCTGCCGCTCACTCGCGACTGAGGTCGCGGGCGATCGACGAGTAGAGGCCGGGGCGGCGGTCCACCAGGTAGGGGTTGTCTCGATGGGCCGCCGCCACGACCTCGGTGTCCACCGTGCCGAGAATCAGGCCGGTCTCGTCGTCGAGCCGGTCGATCACCTCTGCGTCGGGGCCGACGATGCTGCTACGGCCGACGTAGGTGGTGGCGCGCTCGGTTCCGACGTGGTTGACGTACGCGACGTAGAGCTGGTTCTCCCATGCGCGGGTGCGGATGACGACGTCGGCCACGAACGTGAACGGCACCATCTGCGCGGTGGGAACGAGCAGGGCGTGCGCGCCCGCGAGGGCCGCGGCTCGGACGTTCTCGGGGAACTCGACGTCGTAACAGATCATCAGACCGAGCCGCACCCCGCGGAAGTCGACGACCGTCACCGAGTCGAGCCCGGGCGAGTACCACTCCCGGTCGAGCTCACCGTAGAGGTGCGACTTGCGGTGCTGCGCAATCACACTGCCGTCCGCATCGACGAGTGCGACCGTGTTGTACACCGCTCCCGCCTCGGTCTCCGGCAGACCCACGAGCAGCGCGATGCCGCGGCGGCGCGCCAGTGCGCACACCTCGGAGAGAAGCTCCCGTGACGTCAGCTCACCGAGGCGATCGCCGATGTCGTACCCGGTCACGAACATCTCCGGCGTGACCAGGAGGTCGGCTCCGCGCGCCAGAGCCGCCCCCGCGGCTCCGTCGAGTTCCGCGAGGTTG
The DNA here is from genome assembly GCF_030208955.1 of Rhodococcus sp. MEB041. Lineage (NCBI taxonomy): Bacteria > Bacillati > Actinomycetota > Actinomycetes > Mycobacteriales > Nocardiaceae > Rhodococcus > Rhodococcus sp. MEB041. The sequence continues at coordinate 559,920 of NZ_JARVSZ010000005.1, read as the reverse complement.
GCGTCGACGTCACCCGGTGACCCCGCCGTCTGCAGACCCGCCACGGTGAGCCGCATGTCGGATCAGCCCAGCAGTCCCCAGCCCTCGAGTCCCTCGTACAGCGGGAAGTCGTGGGCGAGCGTGCTGACGCGACCACGCAGGTCGTCGGTGGCCTCGCCGGTGGCGAGCGCCGTCGCGATGATGTCGGCGACCTCGGTGAACTCGGCCTCGCCGAACCCACGGGTCGCGAGCGCCGCGGTACCGATACGCAGACCGGAGGTGACCATCGGCGGGCGCGGATCGAACGGCACCGCGTTGCGGTTCACGGTGATGCCGACCTCGTGCAGCAGATCCTCGGCCTGCTGGCCGTCGAGCTGCGAGTTGCGCAGGTCCACCAGCGCGAGGTGGACGTCGGTTCCGCCCGTCAGCACCGAGACACCCTTGTCGGAGACGTCGGCGCCTGTCAGCCGCTCCGCGAGCAGCGACGCACCGAGCAGGGTGCGTTCCTGACGCTCCCGGAACTCGGGAGTGCCGGCGATCTTGAAGGCGACGGCCTTGGCCGCGATCGCGTGCATGAGCGGACCGCCCTGCTGGCCGGGGAACACCGCGGAGTTGAGCTTCTTCGCCCACTCCTTCTTGGCGAGGATGATGCCCGAGCGGGGCCCACCGAGGGTCTTGTGGACGGTGGAGGACACGACGTCCGCGTAGGGCACCGGCGACGGGTGCACACCGGCGGCGACGAGCCCGGCGAAGTGCGCCATGTCGACCCACAGAAGCGCACCGACCTCGTCGGCGATGGAGCGGAACGCGGCGAAGTCCTGGTGCCGCGGGTAGGCCGACCATCCGGCGATGAGCACCTGTGGGCGTGCGTGCAGCGCCTGCTTGCGCACCTCGTCCATGTCGATGCGGTGGTCTTCCTTGCTCACACCGTAGGACTCGACCTCGTAGAGCTTGCCCGAGAAGTTCAGCTTCATGCCGTGCGTCAGGTGGCCGCCGTGCGCCAGGTCCAGACCCATGATCTTGTCGCCCGGGTTGATCAGAGCCATGAGAACGGCGGCGTTGGCCTGGGCGCCCGCGTGCGGCTGCACGTTGGCGAACTCGGCACCGAACAGCTCCTTCGCCCTGGTCCGAGCCAGATCTTCGACGATGTCGACGTGCTCACACCCGCCGTAGTACCGACGACCGGGGTAACCCTCGGCGTACTTGTTGGTGAGGACGCTGCCCTGCGCCTGGAGCACCGCGCGGGGAACGAAGTTCTCCGACGCGATCATCTCCAGGGTGTCGCGCTGGCGTCCCAGCTCGCCGGCCATCGCCGCGGCGACCTCGGGATCCACCTCGGCGAGGGAGGCGGTGTCGATGTTGGTGGCAGAGACGGGCGCAGCAGTCATGCCGCCGAGTCTAATGCCCGTGATCAGCGCAGTTGAGACGGGATGAGGGGTTCGTCGAGCAGCCGCTCGAAGCGGTCGGCTCGGCCGTCCGCGGAGTCGGCCCGGTGCAGCCACGAGTGCAGCAGGCGATACCCCTCGACATAGGTGCTGGTGTAGGCACGCCAGAGCGGTGAGGACAGGAATCGCAACATCTGACGGGCGCGTTCCGGTGTCGCGAGCGACCACTGCCCCAGGAACGCGGCCACGTCGTCCTGGCTGCGGTGCTCGTCGTGCAGCAGCAGCGCGGCGTCCTGACGCACCCCCAGCAGCTTCGCCGACGCGGTCTGCAGCGCCTCGGCGCGTTCCCCGTCGAATCGCAGGCCGAGGTCGGCGTAGATCTCCTGCGCCCACACTCCCCAGCCCGGCCCGACGATCGACTCGAGCGCCAGGTCCGCGAGGCCCTCGGCCATCAGGCACTGCGGAGTGTTGACGACGAAGAGCGTCTGCTCCGCCTGCCCGGCACCGCGCACGAGCCCGGCCTCCTTGCGGCAGTGCTCGGTGTGGTGGCCCGGGTACGACTCGTGTGCGATGAGATGGGGCAGATGCGCCATGTGCTGCTTGAGGTCCGAGTTGATCGCGACGGTGGACCGGTAGTCGCCCAGGTAGTAGTTGAACCCGGACCACGGCTTGTCGCCCACCACCTCGTAGGTGACCTTCTCGGTGTCGGGCAGCGGGTACCGGCCGCGCACCTTGTCGCGCAACGCACTGGAGAACGCCTCGACGCACTCGGCGAGCCGCTCGGGCGGGATCTCGTCGGCCACGCGGTGAGCGCGCACCCGCTCCCCCAGTGGCCCCGCCCCGGCCAGCACCTCGTCCATCAGGCGATGTGCCTCGCGGTAGTCGTCGGTGTCGCCCGGTGCGATCGCGACGTCGAAGTAGTCGTGCACCTCGTCGACGAATCCGATCTCGTCACCGGCCAATTTCCGTGCCGACGTCTCGAGCGCGCGCAGGTGGACGTCGAGGAACGCGGCGCGGTCCTCGGAGAGCCCCGACGAGGGCAGTTCGGTCCGCAGTTCCGCCGCCCGCCGCGCCAGCGCGCGAGGTTCGGGCGGGGGCGCGTTCTCGACCTGGCGTCGCAGAGCGGGGTCGCCGGTGTAGGCGTCGACGAACCCCTCCTCGAGGCGATCGAAGGACAACCCCAGCACGAGGTAGTCGTGGACGAGAGTGTCGGCGTGCATGACGCTCGACTCTAGTCACGCACCACCCGGCTGTCGGTTCGCCGGAGCCACCCAGCACAATTCAGTCATGGAGGCAGCGTGTCCCGAGTGAGCGAGTCGAGTCCGTACGTCGAATTCGACCGTCGACAGTGGCGCACTCTCCGGAACGCGACACCCCTGGTCCTGACCGAGGACGAGCTCACCGGCCTGCGCGGTCTGGGCGAACAGATCGACCTCGACGAGGTCGCGGAGGTCTACCTCCCCCTCGCTCGACTCATCCATCTCCAGGTGGCCGCCCGCCAACGCCTGTTCGCGGCGACGGCCACGTTCCTCGGGGAGAAGACGCCGGACCGCCAGGTCCCGTTCGTCATCGGCATCGCCGGCAGCGTCGCCGTCGGCAAGTCCACGACCGCGCGCGTGCTGCAGGCACTGCTGGCGCGATGGGAGCACCACCCGCGCGTGGACCTGGTGACGACGGACGGGTTCCTCTACTCGTCGGCCGAGCTGGTGCGTCGAGGAATCATGCACCGCAAGGGTTTTCCCGAGAGCTACGACCGGCGCAAGCTTCTGCGCTTCGTCACCGAGGTGAAATCCGGCGCCGAATCCGCACGCGCACCCGTGTACTCGCACGTCTCGTACGACATTGTGCCGGGCAAGTACACCGAGGTGCGACAGCCGGACATCCTCGTCATCGAGGGACTCAACGTCCTGCAGACCGGTCCGCGCCTCATGGTCTCGGACCTCTTCGACTTCTCCATCTACGTCGACGCCCGCATCGAGGACATCGAGAAGTGGTACGTCGACCGCTTTCTCGCCCTGCGCTCCACGTCGTTCGCCGACCCGGCCTCGCACTTCCACCACTACTCGGGACTGTCCGACGAGCACGCCAGGATCGCGGCCGCGGACATCTGGCAGTCGATCAACCGGCCCAACCTGGTGGAGAACATCCTGCCGACGCGCCCCCGCGCCACCCTGGTGCTGCGCAAGGACGCCGACCACACCATCAACCGGCTGCGCCTGCGCAAATTGTGACGACCGGCCTCCGGCCTGCCCGGCTCCGGCTCAGGTACCGAATCTCCGGTGCCGCGCGGCGAAGTCGCGCAGCGCGCGCAGGAAGTCGACGCGGCGGAACTCGGGCCAGTAGGCCTCGGTGAACCAGATCTCCGAGTACGCGCTCTGCCACAGCAGGAACCCGGACAACCGCTGCTCCCCCGACGTGCGGATCACCAGATCCGGATCCGGCTGGCCCGACGTGTAGAGGTGCGAGTCGATGCCCTCGACGGTGACCGAGCGGAGCAACTCGTCCCCGTCGGCACCGTCGGACAGCCGTTCCGCGATGAGCGACTGCACGGCGTCGGCGATCTCCTGACGGCCGCCGTACCCGACCGCGACGTTGACGTGCGTTCCCGAGCGGCCGGCCGTGCCGGCGGCGGCCTCCTTGAGGCGGCGGGCGGATTCGGCGGGAAGCAGATCCATCGTGCCGACGATCTTCACGGACCAGTTCTTTCCCGGTCCGCTGATCTCCTCGACGACGTCGGTGATGATCTCGAGCAGCGAGTCGAGCTCGTCCGGTGACCGGCGCAGGTTCTCGGTGGACAACAGGTAGATGGTGGCCATCTCTACGCCGGCCATGTCACACCACGTGAGCAGCTCCGCGATCTTGAGCGCGCCCATCCGGTGCCCGTGGCTGACGTCGGTGAAGCCGTTCTCCCGGGCCCAGCGACGATTGCCGTCGCACATCACGGCGACGTGCCGAGGGTGCTGAGCGCCCTCGAGCTGACGCAGCAGGCGCCTCTCGTAGAGCGTGTACAGCAGACCGCGAGCCTTCACCCAGCTCCCCACTTCGACAGAATTGTTCAGCAGGTGATCACCCTACGCCCGCAGTACGACGCGATCGGCGTGACCGACTCGTCACCGCGCCGCATGATGGTTCCGTGGCGTACGGGGTACCCGGCTCCGACCGCACACGAGAGAACAGGAGCAGTCATGACTGTTGTCCGGGACACCACGGCGAGCGTCGAAGCCGTGTGGAACGTGCTCTCCGACGGGTGGAGCTACGCGACGTGGGTGGTGGGCGCCTCGCGCATCCGCGCCGTCGACCCCGAGTTCCCCGCGCGCGGCTCGCGGATCCACCATTCGGTCGGGCTGTGGCCCGCCGTGCTGAACGACGAGACGCGGGTACTGAGCATGACGGAGGGACGCGAGGTGACACTCGAAGCGCGCGGGATTCCGGCAGGCAAGGCGACGATCGTCCTGCGCCTGACGCCGCGAGGCTCGGGGTGCCGGATCGAGATGATCGAGCACGCTCGGACCCTCCCGTTCTCGCTCGTTCCCGAGTCGGTCCAGCGCGCACTCGTGTATCCCCGCAACACCGAGGCGACACGGCGACTCGCGCTGCTGGCCGAGCGTTCCGCGGTTCCCCGATGACGACCACGACGGTGGACGCCGTCGTGATCGGAGCGGGCCACAACGGACTCGTCGCGGCGTCCGTGCTCGCCGACGCAGGATGGAACGTCGTCGTCCTGGAGTCCGCCCCGGTGCCCGGCGGCGCGGTCCGCAGCGCCGAGCTCACCCCGGGATACGTGAGCGACCTGTTCAGTGCCTTCTATCCCCTCGGTGCGTCGTCCCCGGCGTTCACGGCGCTCGAGCTCGACCGCCACGGACTCCGCTGGACCCACTCACCCGTCGTCTTCGGTCACCCGCGCTCGCCCGACGACGAGGACGCCCCGGTGGTCCACCACGATCCCGAGGACACCGCCGCCATGCTGGCGGAGCACGATCCGCGCGACGGCGAGGCGTGGATGTCCGTGGTGGATCAGTGGAACCGGATCCGCGATCCTCTGCTGCACTCGCTGTTCGGCAGCTCCTTCCCGCCTGTCAAGGGTGCCGCGACGCTCTTCCGGCGCCTCGGGACCGCGGAGACACTGCGATTCCTGCGCTTCGCGGTACTCCCGGCCCGGGCGATGGCGCACGAGTTGTTCCACAGTGAGGCGGCGCGATGCCTGCTGCTCGGCAACGCCATGCACGCCGACGTCCCCACCGACGCACCCGCGAGCGGCATCATGGGCTACCTGCTGACGATGCTCGCGCAGGATGTCGGCTACCCCGTCCCGGTCGGCGGTGCGCAGGAGCTGACCAGCGCGCTCGTGCGCCGTGCCGAGAGCGCCGGGGCGCGGGTCGTCTGCGGAACCGAGGTGACCTCGATCGACGTCTCCGGCGGTGTCGCCCGCGGCGTGCGGACGGCAGGCGGCGACACGTACGTCGCACGGCGAGCCGTCGTCGCAGACGTGTCCGCTCCCGCGCTGTACGGCTCGCTGTTGCCGCGGGACGCGGTTCCCGCCCGGGTGCACAGCGATCTCGAGAAGTTCGAGTGGGACACCCCGGTGGTGAAGATCAACTACGCGCTCGACTCCCCGATCCCGTGGCGCTCGAAGAGTCTGAACGAGGCGGGCACGGTGCACGTCGGCGCAGACGACGACGGTCTGGTGCGATGGAACGCCGACCTGGTGACAGGCCGCATCCCGGAGCGGCCGTTCATGCTGTTCGGTCAGATGACGACCGCGGACGCCACCCGCTCCCCGGCCGGGACGGAGAGCGCATGGGCGTACACACACCTCCCCCGCGGTGTGACGGACGACGCCTCGGGCGACCTGCTCGCCGAGCGGGTCGACACCGTCCTCGAGGAGTACGCGCCCGGGTTCGCGGCGTCGATCGTCGGCAAGCACGTCCAGCGGCCGGGCGACCTGACAGCGGACGACGCCAACCTGTTCGGTGGCGCGGTGAACGGCGGAACGTCGCAACTGCAGCAGCAGTTGGTGTTCCGGCCCGTTCCCGGACTCGGACGTACGGAGACTCCCGTCGGTCGGTTGTTCCTCGGGAGCGCGTCCGCCCATCCGGGCGGCGGCGTGCACGGGGCACCGGGACTGGCTGCGGCGAGGGCCGCGTTGGCGAGCGACGGTGTGCGCGGATGGGTTCACCGCAAGACGATCAGTGCCCTGATGGATCTGACACTCGGTGACCGCTAGTTCGGCCACGGTCGGAGCGCGAACCTACGGTACCGTAGGTTCGTGACTGTCTTCGGGCTCGACGAACTGCCGGTGAAGCCGCGCATGCGCGGATGGATCCACCTGTACGCCTTCGGGGTGTCGGTGGTCTGCGGGATCGTGCTCGTGGTGCTCGCCTACTCGGCGGTGTCCGTCCGGGCCGGTCTCGCGATCACTGTCTACGCCGTCGCGACGTGCGGTCTCTTCGGAGTGAGCGCGACATACCACCGCGTCCACTGGCAGACCGTGCGCAGCCGGACGTGGATGAAGCGCGCCGATCACTCGATGATCTTCCTGTTCATCGCCGGCAGTTACACGCCGTTCGCAGTGCTCGGGCTGCCGAGCCGCACCGGCACCATCGTGCTGATCGTGGTGTGGGCCGGTGCGCTGGCCGGAGTGACGCTGAAGATGCTGTGGCCCACGGCCCCTCGCTGGCTGGGCGTGCCCCTGTATCTCGTGCTGGGCTGGGCCATCGTGCCGGTCGCGGGCGAACTCACCCATCGTGTGGGCGTCGGACCGATGGCACTGCTGGTGGCGGGCGGCGTGTTCTACAGCATCGGCGCGATTCTCTACGCAACGAAGTGGCCCAACCCGTGGCCCACCACGTTCGGCCATCACGAGTTCTTCCACGCCGCGACGGTCGTCGCCGCGGTGTGCCACTACATCGCCGTGTGGCTGGTGCTCTTCACCTGATCCGGCGTCACCGGACCAGGAGTGCGGTCAGGTCCTCGGGGTCGGTGACCGGTCGGTCGCACACGAAGCCGTGACACACGTACGCGGCCGACTCGCCGCTCACCAGCGGGCGATCCGCGAGCAGCGGGACCGAGTCGGGCGGACCCGCGACCACCACCGTGCCGCCGGCGGCGACGCGGCGGGCGGTGCGTACGAGGTCGTCGTCGACCGACTCCGTGGCGATCGCCACCTGCACCGGTCCCGCCACCGCGGCTTCCGCGACGGTCAACCAGTGGCCGGCCGACCGGGGTGCCCGCTCGAGCAGGATCGACGCTCGCGCAAGCGACCTGTCCGCCGCCGCACCGAACCGCGAGGAGTTCTCGCTGGACGCGGCCACCGTCAGCAGAGCCTCGGTGATCAGTGCCGCTCCGGACGGGGTCGCGTTGTCGAGTGGATCGCGAGGCCGGGTCACGAGCGTCTCCGCGTCGTCGGCGGTGTCGAACCAGCTGCCCGGCTGCTCAGGATCGGCGAAGTGGTCGAGCGCGACGTCGAGTACCTCCTCCGCCGCCGTCAGCCAGCGTGCCTCCCCGGTCGCCTGGTGCAGCGCGGCGAGAGCGACGGCGAGTGCGCCGTGATCCTCCGCGATAGCCGCCGCATCGCCCACGACACCGCCCAGGGACGCACGCCGTAGTCGGCCGTCGACGCGGTGCAGGTCCAGGATGCGGTCCGCGCAGCGTGCTGCCGCATCGACCCAGTTCCGGTACCCCAGCGCGGCGCCGCCCTCGGCCAGCGCCGTGATCGCGAAGCCGTTCCAGGCGGTCACCACCTTGTCGTCGCGCCCCGGCTGAGGACGCGTGGCACGCGACGCGGCCAGTGCTGCGCGCATGCGTGCGAAACGCTCGGGGTCCGTCGGTTCGGCCCGCAGCTGCAACACGGACGCCCCCTCCTCGAACGTGCCCGTGTCGGTCACCCCGAACACCTGTGCGGCCCGAGCCCCGTCCTCGTCGCCCAGCACCTCGACCAGCTGCGCGGGTGTCCACGCGTAGGTCAGACCCTCCACCCCGTCGGTGTCGGCGTCCAGGGCGGAGGCGAAGCACCCGTCGTCCGTGCCGAGATCGCGCAGGAGGAAGTCGGCGGTGTCGACGGCCACACGATGAGCGAACGCATCGCCGCGGCGCGCCAGGTGAGCGTAGAAGCGCAGCAGCAACGCGTTGTCGTAGAGCATCTTCTCGAAGTGCGGCACCACCCAGTCCGCATCGACGGAGTACCGAGCGAAACCGCCCCCGAGCTGGTCGTACATCCCGCCGCGGGCCATGGCGTCGGCGGTACGGCCCACCGCAGCGCGGGCAGGCTCCGACCCGGTGCGCTCGACGTGGCGGAGCAGCCCCTCCACGAGAGACGACGGTGGGAACTTCGGTGCTCCGCCGAAGCCGCCGCGCGGCACGTCCTCGTCCGCCAGAACGCGCGCCACCGCCTCGTCGAGCAGGGCGGCGTCGACGACTCGGTCGCCCTCCGGAATGCCCGCGGCGGTCCTGCGCAGTTCGGCGACCACCGAGGCCGACGCCTGCTGCACCTCGTCACGACGGGTGCGCCACGTCTCGGAGATGGCCTCGAGCAGCTGCGTGAACGACGGCATCCCCTGCCGAGGTGTGGGCGGGAAGTAGGTGCCGCAGTAGAACGGTTCCGCGTCGGGGGTGAGGAATGCCGTCATCGGCCAACCGCCCTGACCCGTCATCGCGACCGTCGCGTTCATGTAGACGGCGTCGATGTCGGGACGTTCCTCGCGATCGACCTTGATGCACACGAAGTTCGCGTTCATGATCTCCGCGATGGCGTCGTTCTCGAACGACTCGTGTGCCATCACGTGACACCAGTGACACGCCGAGTAGCCCACCGACAGCAGGACCGGGACGTCTCGTTCGCGAGCCCACGCCAGGGCGTCGTCACCCCACTGCTGCCAGTGCACGGGATTGTCGGCGTGCTGACGCAGGTAGGGGCTCGTCGAGTCGGACAGGGTGTTGCGCTCACGGGTGGCCACCCCTGAAGTGTCCCCCGTGACACCCGGCGTAATCACCGCTCGGGTCGGAAGCCTCCGCGGTCCGTGCCCTCGTCCGCCGCCTGGTCCGGCGTCGGATCCTCCGGCTCGAAGGACGCCGGGAGCTTCTTGAAGTGCGCGTTCATCGACCGCACCAACAGGGCGGTACCGATGAGCAACAGCACGATGATGACGAGGCCGACGGGTGACGCCTTACCGAACTCGGGCCCGGTGTTGTTCTGCGCCAGTATGATCGACGCGCTGAGCACGGTCATCTAGGACTCGATCCCGGCGAACAGGTCGGTCTCGGGCAGCGACGTACGCACGCGGGTCCGCGCCAGCTCGTACTCCTCGGTCGGCCACAGCTTCTTCTGCACGTCGACCGGGACCGCGAAGAAGCGGCCGTTCGGATCGATCTGGGTGCGGTGCGCACGCAGTGCGTCGTCACGCTGCTGGAAGTAGTCCGCGCACTCCACCTGGGTGGTGACGCGCTCCATGATCTCGCCGCGATCCTTCGGCCACTGCGCGAGCCATTCCGTGAACGGCCCCTCCTGACCGGAGGCGATCATCTCGTCGTCGAACAACTGCATGCGCTGGCGGATGAAGCCGTGGGAGTAGTAGAGCTTCGAGACCTCCCACGCCTCGCCCGTTCCGGGGAACTGCTCGGGATCGCCGGCCGCCTCGTACGCGGCGACCGACACCTCGTGGCAGCGGATGTGGTCGGGGTGGGGGTAGCCACCCTTCTCGTCGTAGGTCGTCATGACGTGCGGCTTGAAGTCGCGCACCACGCGCACCAGAGCCTCGGTCGACTCCTCGAGCGGCACCAGCGCGAAGCATCCCTCGGGAAGCGGCGGCAGCGGATCTCCCTCCGGCAGACCGGAGTCCACGAACCCCAGCCACGTCTGCTGCACCCCGAGAATGGCTGCGGCAGCGGCCATCTCCTCCTTGCGCACCTCGGACATGCGCTCGCGCACACCGGGGATGTCCATGGCCGGGTTGAGGATGTCGCCGCGCTCACCGCCGGTGAGCGTGACCACCAGCACCTCGTTGCCCTCGGCCGCGTAACGCGCCATGGTGGCAGCGCCCTTGGAGGACTCGTCGTCGGGATGGGCGTGCACTGCCATCAGTCGCAGTCCGCTCACGTGTGCCTCACTTCAACTATCGGTGGTGCTCCGGTTCCGGTCCGGGCACCTCCAATAGTTCCACTTCGTCCGGTACCCCGCCGAGGCGGTACCGGGTCCGCGGGTAAGTTCGACGGCGATGTCCACCACGCCGCAGAGTCTCCCCGAGGGTCGCTACCCCACTAGTCGGGGAATCGCCCCGTCCCGTGTCCTCGCCGTGGCTCTGACGCTTCTGGTCATCGCGCTGGGCGTGGCCGTCGCCTACCTCGGATACACCAAGTTCACCACCCCCGACGTCGACGGGACCATGGTGTCGTTCGACATCGTCGGCGAGGACCGCGTCGACGTACGCCTGAACGTGACCAGGGACGACCCGTCCCAGCCCGCGGTCTGCATCATCCGATCGCGATCGCGCGACGGAACCGAGACCGGGCGACGCGAAGTACTGATCCCGGCGTCCGAGAACGGCACCGAGGACGTCCGCAGCTTCGTGATCACCTCGGCCGCGCCGGGCCTCGCCGACCTCTACGGATGCAGCCTGGACGTGCCAGAACATCTCACACCTCGGTGACCGTCGGGTGCCGACCAAGAAACCACGAAGTTCTTTCGTGGTAAAATCGCTTCGTACACGGCTCACCCAGTGGGGCCGTGTATTGCTGCATTGACGGGCGTAACGCGAGCACTCGAGCCAAGGGCCGTTCGCATCGACCGCGTTCCGCCCCGGCGGAACGCCCTGCTCGTGACGGAGCTCGCGCACCAGCGCGGGCTCTCTTTCACGTGTGGGCTCGGTGACACCACCGCACGCCGCCTACGAATACCGGAGCCGAACGGCTCTGAAGAACACGAGGGAGTGATCGAGATGAGCGAGACCCAGGTGACCTGGCTGACCCAGGAGTCGCACGACAGGCTCAAGGGCGAACTCGACCAGCTCATCGCCAACCGACCCGTCATCGCCGCGGAGATCAACGAGCGACGGGAAGAGGGCGACCTCAAGGAGAACGGTGGATACCACGCCGCCCGCGAGGAGCAGGGCCAGCAGGAGGCGCGTATCCGCCAGCTGCAGGAGCTGCTGAACAACGCCAAGGTCGGCGAGGCTCCCACCCAGTCGGGCGTCGCGCTCCCCGGGTCGGTCGTCAAGGTCTACTACGACGGTGACGAGTCCGATTCCGAGACGTTCCTCATCGCCACGCGTGAGGAGGGCGCACGGGACGGCAAGCTCGAGGTCTACTCCCCCAACTCGCCCCTCGGCGGCGCATTGATCGACGCCAAGGTCGGCGACACGCGCGAGTACTCGCTGCCCAACGGCAAGACCATGAAGGTCACGCTCGCGAGCGCGGAGCCGTACCACAACTGATCTCGCACGACGCATGTCCGTTCGGCCCCGCACGTTCGCGTACGGGGCCGAACTGCGTTTCCCATCCGTGTGGCCGCCGGGCTCGAAGCCCTGGTGTAACAGGCACGCGCTCGCCGAGCGATGAACGCCATGGAGGTGCCACCAGATGAGTCTCGCCACGAAGGCATTCGCAGGGTTCGACATCGACGACCGCCACGTGCGGGTGGTCGTCACGGACGCGGCCGTGATCACCGATGCGGCAGCCGCGGCGCGCACCGCCCTGGACACGTGGCTCGACATCGTCTCGCTCACCCGTGCGGACTCCGAACTGCAGCGACTGAACCGCTCCTTCGGCCGGACCGTGCGCGTCTCCCCTGCTCTGGCGGACCAGGTGCGACACGCCCTCGCCGCCGCGGACCTGACGGCCGGCGCCGTCGATCCGCTCCGCAGCTCGGGCACGGACACTCACGAGGCCATCGAGGTCGACGGTCTCGGCGTGCGCCTTCCCGGCTGGGCCACAGTCGATCTGGACGCGACAGCGCTCGCCGTGGTCGTGGAGCGCATCGCCGCGACGATCGCACGCCGCTTCGCCTGCGGGGCACTGGTGTCGGTGTCGGGTGCGAACTCGACCGACACCGACATTGCCGTCGCCGGGCCGGAACCCGTTCGTGGATGGCAGATCTCGGTGATCGACGGCTCGGCGGAACGCCTCGTTCCGATCGCCTCGGGAACCACGATGGTGACCACCACGGGCACCACCACGGCCACGGTGGCCGCGTCCTCCCCCGTGGTGGCAGCCGCGCTGTCGCGCGCCGCGGCAGCGGGCGCCGACGCGCTGGTCGATCGCGCCGCCGACCACGCCTCCGCCGCGGTCTTCATCGCCGCCTGATCACTCCTGAACTTCGGCCTCGTATCCTGCGGCCGCGAGACCCGACAGCACGGCGGCGCGGTGATCCGGGCCCCGGGTCTCCAGGGTCATCATGATCTCGACCTCGTCCATCGCCAGCCGCCCTGCCGTGCGCGCGTGCACCACGTCGACCACACTCGCGGCCGTGTCGCGTGCCACGCCGAGCACCCCCACCAGGCCACCCGGGCGGTCGGGGATGACGATGCGCACCGTCAGATAGCGACCCGCCGCTCGCAACCCGTGCGCGACGACGTGTGTCAGCAGGAGCGGATCGATGTTGCCGCCGGACAGGACGGCGACGATCGGCCCGTCACCGTGGAACTGTTCGGGATGGTCCATGAGCGCAGCGACGGCTGCCGCTCCGGCGGCTTCGACGATGAGTTTGGCGCGCTCCATACACAGCAGCAGTGCCCGCGACAGCGCGTCCTCGCTGACGGTGATCACGCGGTCCACCATCTCGGTGACGTGTGCGAAGGGGACCGCCCCGGGACGCCCCACGGCGATACCGTCGGCCATCGTCGACATCCGTTCGGCAGAGATCGGCATACCGGCCTCGAGCGATCCGGGCCACGCGGCTGCCTGTTCCGCCTGCACCCCGACGATGCGAATGTCCTTGCCGCTCAACGCGACGGCAGCGGCGATGCCGGCGACGAGACCGCCGCCGCCGGTCGGCACCACGATGGTGCCCACATCGGGCATCTGGTCGAGAATCTCGACGCCGACCGTGGCCTGGCCCGCGACCACGTCGATGTGATCGAACGGGTGGATCAGCACGGCGCCGGTCTCGTCGGCGAAGGCCATGGCCGCCAGGAGAGCCTCGTCGATGGTGGTGCCCACCTGGTGAATGGTGGCCCCGTACGCCTTGGTGGCCACCAACTTCGGCAGCGGCGCACCGTTCGGCATGAACACCGTCGACGCGGCCCCGAGTTCCGACGCCGCCCACGCGACGCCCTGCGCGTGATTGCCGGCACTGGCCGCGACCACCCCACGAGCGCGCTCCTCGTCGGTCAGACCCGCGATCCGGTTGTACGCACCCCGCGGCTTGAACGATCCGGTGCGCTGCAGGTTCTCGCACTTGAGCCACACCTGGCGGTCGGTGCGATCGGACAGGACACGGGACGCCACGAGGGGTGTGCGGCGCATGACCGGGGCGAGCAGCGCGGTGGCGCGGTCCAGCCGGTCGGCGGTGAGGAGATCCATGGCTGGAACCCTAAACCCGAATGCCCCTAGGCGAGCGCCTGTTCGCCGTCGAGCGTCAGGCGAGCGCCTGTTCTATGTCGCCCACCAGGTCGGCGGCGTCCTCGATGCCGACGGACAGGCGCACCAGGTCGTCCGGCACCTCGAGCAGCGAGCCGGCGGTGGAGGCGTGGGTCATGGCGCCGGGATGCTCGATCAACGACTCGACGCCGCCCAACGACTCGGCGAGAGTGAAGATCTCGGTGCGCGCGCAGAGGTCGAGCGCCGCCTGGCGGCCACCCTTCAGACGGACCGACACCATGCCGCCGAACCGACGCATCTGCTTGGCGGCGACGGCGTGGGACGGGTGGCTCTCGGATCCCGGGTAGATGACCGAGGAGACGGCGGGGTGACCCGTCAGCAGCTCGACGATCTTCTCGGCGTTGTCGCTGTGCCGCTCCATGCGCAGGGCGAGCGTCTTGATGCCGCGCAGTGTCAGGAACGCGTCGAACGGTCCGGGAACACCGCCGGCGCCGTTCTGCAGGAAGGCGAACGACGCGTCCAGTTCCTCGTCGTTGCACACGAGGGCGCCGCCGACGACGTCGGAGTGTCCACCGATGTACTTGGTCGTCGAGTGCAGCACCACGTCGGCGCCGAGCGTGAGGGGCTGCTGCAGGTACGGCGACGCGAACGTGTTGTCGACGACGATCTTCGCGCCCGCCTCGTGTGCGACGCCCGACAGAGCCTCGATGTCGCCGACGTTGAGCAGCGGATTGGTGGGCGTCTCGACCCAGACCAGCTTCGTGTTGGGGCGAATGGCCTCGCGCACGGCGTCGACGTCCGACACCGCGGCCACCGAGTACTCGATGCCCCACTGGGTGAACACCTTGTCGATGAGCCGGAAGGTGCCGCCGTACGCGTCGTTCGGGATCACGAGGTGGTCGCCCGGGCGCAGCGACGCCCGCAGGAGGGCGTCCGTCGCGGCCATGCCCGAGGAGAACGCGCGACCGTAGTGGCCGTTCTCGAGGGCTGCCAGGTTGGCCTCGAGCGGACGCCGGGTCGGGTTGCCGGTGCGGGCGTACTCGAACCCGCTGCGCATACCACCCACGCCGTCCTGGGCGAAGGTGGAGCTCGCGTAGATCGGGACGTTGACCGCACCGGTCAGCGGGTCGGGCTCGTACCCGGCGTGCACCGCGCGAGTGGAGAACCCCTGCCAGGACGTCGTGTCGGACTTGCTGCGCTGCTCACTCATGCGCACCAGCCTAACGAGCGGGCAGGCCGGAGGCCGGTCGGGATAGGTCAGTAGTTCCGTGTGTCAGGACGCGGTGGTGACGAATCCGAGGAGATCGTGGCGGGTGATGACGCCGACCGGCTTGCCGTCGTCGACGACCATGACGGCGTCGGTGTCGCCGAGCGTCTTCGTCGCGGCCGAGACCGGCTCACCGGCGCCGATGAGCGGGAACGGCGCACTCATGTGCGTCTTCACGGCGTCGGACAGGTTCGCCCGGCCCTCGAACACGGCACTGAGCAGATCGCGCTCGCTGACACTGCCCGCGACCTCGCCCGCCATGACCGGCGGCTCGGCGCCGACGACCGGCATCTGGGAGACGCCGTACTCGCGCAGGATCTCGATGGCGTCGCGCAGCGTCTCGGACGGGTGCGTGTGCACGAGGTCGGGCAGTGCGCCGGACTTGCCGCGCAGCACGTCACCGACGGTGGGCTCGGCGGTGCCGCCGTCGAGCCGGGTGCGCAGGAAGCCGTAGGAGCTCATCCACTTGTCGTTGAAGATCTTGCCGAGGTAGCCGCGACCACCGTCGGGCAGCAGGACGACGACGAGGGCGTCCGGGCCCTCGCGCTCGGCCACCTGCAGCGCGGCGACCATGGCCATACCGCAGGATCCGCCGACCAGCAGGCCCTCCTCGCGGGCCAGGCGACGCGTCATCTCGAACGAGTCGGCGTCGGACACGGCGATGATCTCGTCCGGGATCGACGGGTCGTACGCGCTGGGCCAGAAGTCCTCGCCCACGCCCTCGACGAGGTACGGCCGGCCGGTCCCGCCCGAGTAGACGGAACCCTCGGGGTCGGCGCCGATGATCTTGACCTTTCCGCCCGACATCTCCTTGAGATAGCGGCCGGTGCCGGTGATGGTGCCGCCCGTGCCGACGCCGGCGACGAAGTGCGTGATCTTGCCGTCGGTGTCGTTCCAGATCTCGGGGCCCGTGGTCTCGTAGTGGCTCTGCGGGCCGCCCGGGTTGGCGTACTGGTTGGGCTTCCACGCCCCGTCGATCTCGCGCACGAGCCGGTCGGAGACGCTGTAGTAGCTGTCCGGATCCTCCGGCGCGACCGCCGTGGGGCACACGACGACCTGCGCGCCGTAGGCACGTAGGACGTTGCGCTTGTCCTCGCCGACCTTGTCGGGGCACACGAAGACGCACTTGTAGCCGCGCTGCTGTGCGACGAGGGCCAGGCCGACTCCGGTGTTGCCGGAGGTGGGCTCGACGATGGTGCCGCCGGACTTCAGTTCACCGGACGCCTCGGCCGCCTCGATCATCTTGACGGCGATGCGGTCCTTCGAACTACCACCGGGATTGAGGTACTCCACCTTGGCGGCGAGGAGTGCGGACCCGGGGGCGACGACGGTGTTCAGCTTCACCAGCGGGGTGTTGCCGATGAGGTCGACGACGCTGTTTGCAATGCGCATGCGTCCATCCTCCCAGATGTCCGGCCGGACACCCACCGAGCCTCGTCGCGCTGTGGCGATCGCACTGCACGGCACCACCGTCGGCGCACCTAGAATCGGACAGGTGAACGGAGGTGCGATGCAGCAGGGCGGCTCGGGTCGCGGTGGGTGGCGACAGGCAGCGGTGGCGGGAGCCGCCACCGTCGTCGCGGGATCCGGCGCGGGAACGCTGTCCTGGGCCGCGTACCGGCACCTGCTGGCGCAGGCGGCCGCTGCCCGGACCGTGATCGGCCGCAGCACGGACCGGCCGCCCGAGGCCGACGGTGTGTACGCCCCGGGTGCGCGCGTCCCGCAGCGGTGGCGCCCCGGCGTGCAGTCCGACCTGCACCTGATGATCTTCGGCGACTCGACGGCGGCCGGCATGGGCTGCGTCGTCGCGGACGAGGTGCCGGGCGTGCTGATCGCGCGGGGTCTCGCCGACGAGAGCGGGAAGCGGATCCGGTTGAGCACCAAGGCCATTCCCGGCGCGACATCCAAGGGACTCGAGGGTCAGGTCGATGCGATGCTGGTCGCCCACCACGACCGGCCCGACGCTGCGGTCGTCTTCATCGGCGCCAACGACGTCACCAAGAAGCATGCGGTGGCGGCCTCGGCCGAGCGCCTGCGTACCGCGGTGCGTCGCCTGCGGGCGGAGGGCACCGTCGTGGTCGTCGGAACGTGCCCGGATCTCGGTGTCGTCACCGCCATCCCGCAGCCGCTCCGCGCTGTCGTGCGGACGTGGGGCCACCGACTCGCGCGGGCTCAGACGTCGGCGACGCTCGCCGCCGGCGGCCACCCCGTCGCGCTGGCGGATCTGCTCGCCCCGGAGTTCCTCGCGGCACCGGAGCGGATGTTCTCGGCTGACCGTTTCCATCCGTCCGCGGCCGGATACGAACTCGCTGCCCAGCAGATCCTGCCCGTGCTGGCGGCCGCGCTGGGCGAATGGGCGGGCGGCCCCCTGCCGACGCTGCCCACGGTGTCGGACGTCGCCGAGCAGCGTCGCCTCGTCTCCCGCCTCACCGCCTCGGCCAACCGCCACGTGTCGCGGCTACGGCCGCGAGACGCCCTGCAGTGACCGGGGGCCCACCGGACGAGAGTTACCCTCCAGTCATATCGTCGCCAACCCCAGGAGTCCTCCCATGCCAGAAGCAGTGATCGTGTCCGTGGCCCGTTCGCCCATCGGGCGCGCGATGAAGGGGTCGCTCGTCAGCATGCGTCCCGACGACCTCGCAGCGCAGATGGTCAAGGCAGCCCTCGACAAGGTGCCCGCCCTCGACCCCACCATGATCGACGACCTCCTCATGGGGTGCGGTCTGCCCGGCGGCGAGCAGGGCTTCAACATCGGCCGCAACGTCGCCATCCAGCTCGGCTACGACTTCCTCCCCGGCACCACCATCACCCGCTACTGTTCCTCGTCGCTGCAGACCACCCGCATGGCACTGCACGCCATCAAGGCCGGCGAGGGCGACGTGTTCATCTCCGCCGGAGTCGAGACCGTCTCCCGCTTCGTCAAGGGCAACTCCGACTCGTACCCGGACACCCAGAACCCCATCTACGCCGACGCCCAGGCCCGCACCGAGAAGATCGCCGAGGGTGGCCAGACCTGGTCCGACCCCCGCGAGAACGGCAACCTCCCCGACGCCTACATCGCGATGGGCCAGACCGCGGAGAACGTCGCCCAGCTCACCGGCATCAGCCGTGAGGAGCAGGACCACTGGGGCGTCCGCAGCCAGAACCGCGCCGAGGAAGCCATCGCCAAGGGCCACTTCGAGAACGAGATCACCCCGGTCACGCTGCCCGACGGCACCGTCGTCAGCACCGACGACGGCCCCCGCGCCGGCACCACCTACGAGAAGATCTCGCAGCTCAAGCCGGTCTTCCGCCCGGACGGCACCATCACCGCCGGCAACGCCTGCCCGCTGAACGACGGCGCCGCGGCACTGGTGATCATGTCCGACACCAAGGCCAAGGAGCTCGGGCTGACCCCGCTCGCCCGCGTCGTGTCCACCGGCGTCTCGGGCCTCTCGCCCGAGATCATGGGCCTCGGCCCCATCGAGGCCTCGAAGAAGGCGCTCGCGCTCGCCGGCAAGACCATCGACGACATCGACCTGGTCGAGATCAACGAAGCCTTCGCCGTCCAGGTGATCGGCTCCGCACGGGAACTGAAGATCGACGAGGACAAGCTCAACGTCTCCGGCGGCGCCATCGCCCTCGGACACCCCTTCGGCATGACCGGTGCCCGCATCACCGCGACCCTGCTCAACAACCTGCGCGCCCACGACAAGCAGTTCGGTCTCGAGACCATGTGCGTCGGCGGCGGACAGGGCATGGCCATGGTGCTCGAGCGCCTCAGCTGAGTCGGTCTCGTACAGCAGACAGCCCCCGCCCTCCGAGAGGAGGACGGGGGCTGTCGGCTGTGACGACTACCGCTGGAACTAATCGTTGTTGAAGTAGCTCAGCAGTCGCAGAATCTCGACGTACAGCCAGACCAGGGTGATGGTCAGACCGAGCGCGACGCCCCAGGCAGCCTTCTCCGGTGCCTGGGCACGGATCAGCTGGTCGGCCTGGTCGAAGTCCAGCAGGAAGCTGAACGCTGCGAGGCCGATGCAGACGAGGCTGAAGATGATGGCGATCGGTCCGCCGTCGCGCAGACCGAAACCGCCGTCCATGAAGAAGCTGGCGATCAGGTTGCCGAGCATCAGTACGACCACGCCGATGAGGGCGCCGACGATCATGCGGGTCAAGCGAGGAGTCACGCGGATCGCGCCGGTCTTGTAGACGATCAGCATGCCGAAGAACACGCCGAACGTACCGAGCACAGCCTGCACGATGAGCGAGCTGCCGTTGCTCACGCCGAACATCGGACCGGTGAAGAGGAGCGACAGGGCACCGAGGAACACGCCCTCGAAGGCCGCGTACGCGAGCACCAGGGGCGCGCTGTCCATCTTGCGGCCGAACGTCGCCACGAGGACGAGGACGAAGCCGATGAGTCCGCCGCCGATGACGAACATCGGGGCCAGGCCGGGGTTGTTGCTCGCGAGCACGTAGGACGCGATGGCGAACACCGTCAGGACACCGAGGGTGGTGGCCGTCTTGGTGACGACGTCGTCGATCGTCATCGCACGCTGCTGCGGACCGGTCTGGTACGGCTGCGGCTGTCCCTGCGGGGAGCCGTACTGCTGGGTGACCGCACCGGCACCGGCGGCGGCCGAACCGAAGGAGGCATATCCGCCTCCCGCCTGCTTGGGCAGATTGCGGAACACCGGGTTGCTGGAAGTGCGCACCGTGTCTCATCCCTTTCGTGTGGTGGAGCCTGTGTATCTCTCAACGTTCGGATGCGACGGAAAAGTTCCCATCGGACAAAACGGACTGTACCGGGCGGACGTCGCCGTTCCCCCAGCGCAGTACCGCATCAGTACACACGGTCGGCGCACGTTTGTCCGCTCACGTTTGTCGCTCGGGCGATCCGGGCACCTTCTCCCTCATGAGCATCGAAGACGGACCCGGAGACACGCTGGACCAGAGTGAGAGTCTCGACTCGGACGAGATCCGAGGCACGGACGACGTCGACGACGTGGTCACCCCGCCGGACTCGTGGACCGAGGCCGACAAGTTCGGCACCACCGAGCGCGAGGCACGGGAGGGTGAGAGCCTCGACCAGAAGCTGGCCGAGGAAGTGCCGGACGTCCCGCTGGAGGAGGAACTCGACGTCCCCGTGGCGGCGACACCAGACGACGATCTGACCGAGGAACTGGTGGACCGAGTCGTTGACAGCGACGACGAGAACGACTACATCGCGGACGCCACGGAGGACGACGGCACGGACGGCGCCGCCGTGAAGGACGCGGATGTGGTGGACGGAGTCGTGGTGGAGAACTCCGCGACGCACCGCGGCCAGATCGACGGTACCCCCGAGGACGCGGGCTCCTACTTCGACTGAGTCACGTCCGCCTGACTTGTGCGGCCGACACATTCACCGTCACCTGATCGACCGGGTGACGGTGAATTTGTCGTTGCGGCCCATCACCTCCGTCGGCCCGACCATGCGCGCGAGCATGGAGCGGAACCGCAGGTGTGAGTTGTGCACCGCCCACAGCTCGCCGCCGGGGCGCAGGACGGCCCGTGCTGCTGCGAACAGCTTCTCCGCTCCCCCGGTGTGCACGGCCGCGTTCTCGTGGAACGGCGGATTGCACAGGATCACGTCCGCGCTCGCGGGCGCCTCCGAGGCCATGGCGTCGTCCCGACGCGCCGTCACCCGCACGCCGGACGCCTCCGCAGTGGCCGCCGCCGACGCCACCGCCGCGGCCGAACGATCTGTGGCGACCACCTCCGCATCCGGTCGTAGGCGCGCGGCGAGGGCTGCCAGAATGCCGGTCCCGCACCCCAGGTCGACGATGCGGCGCGCGTCGGGCGCCATCCGGTCGAGGAACGTGCACAGGTACCGGGTGCCGATGTCCAACCGGTCCCCGGAGAAGACGGCGCCGTGGGCGACCACGGTGAGGTCCAGATCGGCGAGGACGGTCGACACGGGGTACGTCGCGTTCTCGCGAGGTAGCGGCCCGGTCGCCACCAACCCGCGGGACTTCTGCGCCGCGCGGGTGGCCGCCACGTCGGTGAAGTTCGCGGCGAGCACGTCGTTCATCGACCGACTCATGTGTTTGAGTCGACCCGCCGAGATGACGCGGACCGACGGATCCGCCCAGCGGGCAACGGCTTCGGCGATCTCGGTGAGCTCGGCGAGGGCGCGGGGAAGCTGCAGCAGCACCACGGCCGCACCGTCGAGCAACTCCCGATCCAACGCGTGGTTCGAGTAGACGTCGCCGAGGCCGAGCGTGCCGGCGTTGCGAGCCAGCGCGAGCTCGGAGGTGAGGGGATCCTGGTGCACGCGAATGCCGGTGAGGCCGTGCGCGGCGGCGGTCCCGAGGGTCAGCGCGCCGTACCGGTCGCCGATCACCACGACCGTCCCGGGCGCGGCGGTGGAGGTCGACTCCGCGGCCTCGGCCAGGATCAGCCGGTCGGAGGCGTCGACGGCGTGGAGATTGGGCGCCTCGACATCGGGAGAGCGACGCAGCGCGCCGAGAACATGGTCCGGATCCTGCATCGTCGCAGTCTCCCACTCCGACCGAACCCTGCGTGAATCTCGACGTCAGCGGGCATCATCGACCCATGGGACTCACAGTGGCAGTGACCGGTCCGACCGGCGAGATCGGGATGTCGGCGGTGGACGCGCTCGAGCGCGATCCGGCCGTGGACCGCATCCTCGGCATGGCGCGACGACCGTTCGACGTGGCCGAGCACGGCTGGACCAAGACGGAGTACCGGCAGGGCGACATTCTCGATCGTGAGGCGGTGGACGCCTTCGTCGCCGAGGCGGATGTCGTGGTGCACCTCGCCTTCCTCATCATGGGATCTCGTGCCGAGAGTTCACGGATCAACCTGGCCGGGACTCGCACCGTCTTCGAGGCGACGGTGGCCGCCGCGAAGCCGACACGGCTCGTCTACACCTCGTCCGTCGCCGCGTACGGCTATCACTCGGACAACCGGGTGCCGCTGACGGAGGACACGCCGACGCGCGGATCGAAGGAGCACTACTACTCCGAGCAGAAGGCCGAACTCGAGGAGGTCCTCGACGAGGTCACCGCGGGATCGGACCTCGAGGTGTACGTCCTGCGGCCGTGCATCGTCGCCGGCCCGAAAGCGCCCGCCCTGGCCGACTCCATGCCGTGGCGCTCGATCGCGGCCCAGCTCCCCGCACCATTGGGGGCCGTGGTCGGCGCGGTGCGTCCGGTGTTCCCCGACCCGGGGCATCCGCTGCAACTGGTGCACCACGACGATGTGGCGACGGCCATCGCGCTCGCTGCGACCACGGACGCACCTTCCGGTCCGTACAACATCGCGGGCGACGGGGTGGTGTCCCTGTCGCAGGTGGCGGCCGCGCTGGGCGCCTTCCCGGTGCGGGTGCCGTCCCTCCTCGGGTCTGCGGCGTCGGCGGTGATCCGCACCCTCCCGTTCGTCCCGTCGATGGTGGAGTGGGTGCACGTGGGACGGACGTCCGTCGTCATGGACACCTCGAAGGCCAAGCGCGACCTCGGGTGGCATCCCGCGCACAGCAGCTCCGCCACCCTGAACGCCCTCGTCGCGTCGCTGTGACACGACGGGGAGTTGCACCGGGTACGAGCACCCCACTAGCGTGACTCCGCGCACTTGAACACCGTTCAAGTGGTCCTCGCTCACGCCACGCACAGGAGTCCCGACCGTGTCCCCTCGTTTCTCGGCTCGTGACCTCGCTCAGGTCGCCGTCTTCGCGGCACTGATCGCGGCACTCGGCCTTCCCGGCTCCATCACGGTCGGCATCAGCGGTGTGCCCATCACCCTGCAGACCCTCGGCGTCATCGCCGCGGGCGCGGTTCTCGGCGCCCGCAAGGGTGCGGCCGCGGTACTGGTCCTGCTCGCACTCGTCGCGATCGGCCTCCCGTTGCTCGCCGGCGGACGCGGCGGTCTCGGCGTCTTCGCGGCCCCCAGCGTCGGGTACCTCGTCGGATGGGTCGTGGGCGCCTTCGTCATCGGCGCGCTCACGCGGCTGATCGTCCCGTCCTACCCGCTGTGGGCCGGTCTGCTCGTCAACGCCGTGGGCGGCATCGCCGTCATCTACGTCTTCGGCGTCCTCGGCCTCCTGCTGCGCACCGACCTCGGCGTAGGGGCGGCCATCGCGTCCACGGGCGCCTACGTTCCTGGCGACGCGGTCAAGGTCGTCGTCGCGACCGTCGTCGCGAAGGGCGTGCACCGCGCCTACCCCGGTCTCGTCGCGCCGCGGCGTCGCGCGACCGTCGGGTCCGCCGCCTGACATGGTGCGCTTGTCCCCGCGCGATCCGATCCTGCTGGCGGGACGGCGGACGGCGATCGGCACGGCGGGGCATGCGTTCGCCGACCTGACGGCCGCCGACCTCGCGGCACCCGTCCTCGCCGACGTCGCTCGCCGGGTGCACCATCTCGGCCGCATCGACGACGCCGTCCTGGGCAACTGCCTCGGTCCCGGCGGCGACCTCGCTCGGGTCGCCGCGCTGCAGGCCGGTCTCGGTCACCACGTCCCTGGCGTGACGGTCGACCGCCAGTGCGGCTCGGGCCTCGACGCCGTGGCCCTGGCCTCGTCCCGTGTCCGCGCGGGTGACGACGCCCTGATTCTCGCGGGGGGAGTCGAATCGGCGAGCACGGCGCCGTGGCGTTTCCACGCCCCGGTCGGCGACGGGGGTCCGCAGCGGTACACGCGCGCACCGTTCACCCCGCGCGGTCACCCCGACCCCGACATGGGCACGGCCGCGGACGATCTCGCCCGCACGCTCGGCATCGACCGGGAGCAACAGGACGCGTACGCCGAACGCTCGCACCGACTCGCCTCGCAGACGGACTTCTCGGCGGAGATCGTCACCGTCGCCGGGATCGATCGGGACGAGCGGGTGCGCGGCGGACTCACCACGGCGCGTCTGAGCAGGCTGCGTCCGGCGTTCTCCCCCGACGGCACCGCCACCGCGGGCAACTCGTGCGGCATCTCCGACGGCGCGGCCGTGCTCGCCGTGACGACCGCGGACCGGGCCGACGGCCCTGCCCTGCGGGTACTCGGCTGGGCCGTCGCCGGGACGGATCCCGCGCTCCCCGGACTGTCCCCCGTGCCCGCGGTCCGCGCCGTCCTCGACCGCTGCGGAGTGGACCTGTCCGACGTCGGGATCGTCGAGATCACCGAGGCCTTCGCCTCGGTGGCCCTGGCGGCCGTCGACCGGCTGGGCATCGATCCGGACATCGTGTGCCCGCACGGAGGGGCCATCGCGCTCGGACACCCGTGGGGCGCCTCCGGAGCGATTCTCCTCGTCCGGTTGGCTGAGCAGATGGCCACGACCGACTCCCCCGCTCTCGGTCTTGCGGTGTGCGCCATCGGCGGTGGTCAGGGCATCGCCATGCTCGTGGAACGAGTCGGAGCATGAGCGTGATCCGGTTCGATCACGTCTCGCACGGATACGGCGATCGGCCCGTGCTGCGCGACATCGATCTCGAGATCAGCGAACACCGCGTCGGCATCGTCGGATCCAACGGCTCCGGGAAGTCGACCCTGGCCCGCATGATCAACGGTCTGGTGTCGCCGAGTTCCGGCACCGTCACCGTCGACGGTCTGAACGTCGCGCGCAAGGGTGGCCAGGTGCGACGGAAGGTCGGGTTCGTGTTCACGGACCCGGACAACCAGATCGTGATGCCGACCGTCGCCGAAGATCTGGCGTTCTCGCTGCGCCGCACCGGAGCGTCGAAGGAAGAGGTGGCGGACCGCGTCGCCGACATGCTCGACCGTTTCGGGCTGGCCGGTCACGCCGATCATCCCGCGCACCTGTTGTCCGGCGGACAGAAACAGATGCTGGCGATCGGCGCAGTGCTGATCCGCCGACCCGAGGTCCTGGTGGCCGACGAACCCACCACGCTTCTCGATCTCCGCAACTCCCGCAAGGTCGGCGCGGTGTTCGACACTCTCGAGCAGCAGGTCGTCGTGGTGACACATCACCTCGATCTCCTGACGAACTTCGATCGCGTCATCGTGATCCACGACGCTCGGGTCGCCCACGACGGACGGCCCGCCGACGCCCTGCCCGCGTACGAGGCGCTGCTCGAATGATCGGCCTCTACCGACCCGGTCACTCGCTCCTGCACCGACTTCCGGCCGGGTGGAAGCTTCTGCTGCTCATGGTCGGCGTCATCGCGGTCATCGCCCTCGTTCGCCGACCGGTCGACGTCGCGGTCGCTGCCGGCGTGGTCGCCGTTCTCTTCGGGATCGGGGGCATCGGCCCGCGGACCGCACTCGCGCAGATCCGGCCGCTCTTCTGGATGATCGCGATCATCGCGGTGTTCCAGGTGATCATCACGACCCCGGCCCGCGCCGTGGTCGTGTGCGGGATTCTCGTCGTCACGGTGGCCGCGGCGAGTCTGGTCACCCTCACCACCCGGGTGACCGCGATGCTCGACGTGTGCGGCAGGGTCCTGGAACCGTTGCGGCGCTTCGGCGTCGACCCCGACCGCATCGGACTGCTGCTGGCACTGACGATCCGGCTCGTCCCCGTCCTCACCGGCATCGTGCACGAGGTCTCCGACGCACGGAAGGCCCGCGGACTGCAGTGGTCGATGACCGCGCTGGCGACACCCGTGGTGGTCCGCGCGCTGCGGACCGCGGATGCGCTGGGAGACAGTCTCGTCGCCCGCGGTGTGGACGACGACCGGGACGATGACGCGTGATCGCGGACTCGATCGACGAGCGCATCCGTCGTCGCGCCCGGGACCGTCCGGACTCGCTCGCGGTCGTCGCCGCGGACGGCAGTCTCACCTATCGTGAGATGTGGGATCGGTCGGGACGCGTCGCCGCACGCCTGCTCGGTGCGAAGCGAGTGGCCGTACTCCCGGCGTCCGATCTCGGTTCCGTCGTCACGGTTCTCGGCGCGATCCGTGCAGGTTGCTCGCTCGTCCTCCTGCACCGCCACCTGCTTCCCGACCACCTCGCATCGGTTCTCGAGATCGGTCGCCCCGCTGCGGTGATCGCCACGGAGCGCGGGCGGACCCGGCTGCGTCGACTCGGCGTCACCGGCACGCTCACCTCGCCCGACGACCTCGCCGCCGCGCCCGCGGTCCCCCTCCCGGCACCGGACGAGGCCGGAGAACTGCTGGCGGGGTTGACTTCCGGCACGTCGGGCACCCCCAAGCTCTTCGTCCGCTCGCGGCGGTCGTGGTCGCGCACGCTCGATCGGTCCGACGAGGAGTTCACCGTGGACCGGCACTCCCGGGTGGCCGCACCGGGCGTCCTGGACCACACCCACTTCCTCTACGGACTGGTGCACGCGCTCACGCGAGGTGCTGCCGTGGACCTACGACCCCTCGAGTCGTGGTCCTCCGCGGGAGATGTCGACCCGACGCACGTCTACACCGTGCCCACCCTCGCACACGACATCGCCGTGTCCACCCGACCCCGGCTGGCGCAGGTCCGAGAAGTGTTGTCCTCGGGTGCTTTCTGGCCGCGCTCCGGTCGCGACGCCCTGTCCGCTCGCGTTCCCGGCGCTCGGTTCGTCCACTTCTACGGCGCCTCGGAACTGTCATTGGTGGCCGTGGACTCCTCCACCGAACCGGTTCCCGACGGCTCCGCCGGGCGGCTCGTCTCGGGTGTCCGCACGAGAACTGTGGACGGCGTCGTCAGCGTGCACAGCGACATGCTGTTCGACGGATACCTGACCCACCCCGACCACGCGGAACCGTCCGACGGGCCCGTGAACGGGTGGACGAGCGTGGGCGATCGGGGCGAGATCCACGGCGGGTGGCTGTTTCTCGCGGGCCGCAGTTCCGACACCATCGTGCGCGGCGGCCTCAAGGTGGAGCCACTCGATGTGGAGACCGCCCTGCGGGGGTTTCCCGGCGTGCTCGACGCGGCGTGTGTGGGCGAGCCGGATCCGAGGATGGGGCACGTCCCGGTCGCGGCGATCACGGTCTCGGAGCCGGTCGACCGCACCGCTCTGCGGCGTCATCTGCGGGCGCACCTCGAGGCACCGGCGATGCCCACCCGCGTGGTCACGGTAACCGCGCTCCCCCGCACGGCCCGCGGCAAGCTCGACCGCCCGGCCGTCCTGGCGATGATCGCGACCGGACCTCGATCCTGACGGCTCGCTGTGCTGCGGACGTATTGTCCGAACAAACTATTGACTTCCCTTGTGATGTGGATTACACATATGTCGGGCCGCGACCGAAGAGGTCACCGGCTCGATCCATTCCAGTCGTACCCAGTATGTCGCCGCGTTGTTCTCTCGTCGGCGTTCGAGAAAGAGACCGAATGACACGTCATTTCACCCGTCGGGGCACTGCTGTCGCTCTCGGCGTGGCACTGAGCGTCAGCCTGGCAGCGGGCTGCTCCAGTTCGGGCGGCGCACCGGAGTCCTCCGGTGACGGCGGCGGCAACGCCGGCACGGCCGACACCCCGCGCGCCACCATCGCGATGATCACGCACGAGGTTCCCGGTGACACGTTCTGGGACCTCATCCGCAAGGGCGCCGAGGCGGCTGCGGCCAAGGACAACATCGAGCTGCGCTACTCGGCCGATCCCGAGGCACCGAACCAGGCCAACCTGGTGCAGAGCGCCATCGACTCCGACGTCGACGGCATCGCGGTCACACTGGCCAAGCCCGACGCCATGGCACCCGCCGTCGAGGCCGCCACGGCCGCCGGCATCCCGGTCGTCGCCTTCAACTCCGGTTACGACGCGTGGAAGGACCAGGGCGTCCAGCAGTACTTCGGCCAGGACGAGACCATCGCCGGCCAGGCCGTCGGTGCGCGTCTGACCACCGAGGGTGCGAAGAAGACCCTCTGCATCATCCAGGAGCAGGGCCAGGTCGCCCTCGAATCCCGTTGCGCGGGTGTGACACAGGGCTTCACCGGCGGTTCCACCGAGATCCTGAACGTCAACAGCAAGGACATGCCGTCCGTCGAGGCCACCATCACGGCCAAGCTGCAGCAGGATCCGACCATCGACCACATCGTCGCCCTGGGCGCCCCCATCGCGCTGACCGCGGTGCAGTCCAAGGCGAACGCCAACTCCGAGGCCACGGTGGTCACCTTCGACACCAACGCCGCACTCGTCGAGGCCATCCAGAGCGGCGACGTCGCGTGGGCCGTCGATCAGCAGCCGTACCTCCAGGGCTACCTGGCCGTCGACTCGCTGTGGCTGTACCTGAACAACGGCAACACCATCGGTGGCGGCACGCCCGTTCTGACCGGCCCGGCCTTCATCGACTCGACGAACATCGACGCGATCGCCGAGTACGCCAAGGGCGGCACTCGCTAGCCTCCACGCACACGAGATCCGGTGCAGAGATCCGCGTTCACCGCGGATCTCTGCACCGGATTCGTCGTCGTGGGGTCAGGTCAGGTCAGGTCGTTGTTCTTCGTCTCCACCAGTGCTCGCGTGCAGATCAGACTGAGCACCGACAGGAGCGCCAGCATGACGCCCACGGCGATGCTGCCGAACTGCGCCGTCAACGGAGCCGCCAGCAGCGGCGGGATCGCACCGCCGAGCACGCCCGCCAGGTTGTAGCCGAGACCGGCACCGGTGTAGCGGAACCGGGTCCGGAACAGCTCCGGGAGCAGCGCACCGGTGGGGCCGTAGGCGATACCGAAGATGGACAGGGTCACGCACATCGCGATCACGTACGCCGTACTCGATCCCGTGTCGAGGATCGGGAACAGGGCGAGCGACCAGGGAACGGCCGCCGCGCAGGACACCATGATGACGCGGCGCCGACCCACCCGATCCGAGAACGTCGCCGACAGCGCGATGGTGATGCCGAAGATCACCGCACCGACGATGCCGGTCCACAGCACGAACGGCCGGTCGAAGCCGAGGGTCTTCGTTCCGTAGCTCGTGAGATACGCGGTGCCCATGTAGAACAGCGAGAACAGCGACGCCAGCGCACCGGCCGCGAGCAGCACCTCGCGCTTCTGCACGTGCCACGCCTCGAGCACCGGGAGCCTGGTGGGAGCGGACGGCGTGGTCGCGGCGGCGGCCTGATCGGCCTTGAACACCGGCGTCTCCTCGATCGCGAGGCGCATGTAGAGACCGATCAGCACCAGCACGGCGCTGAAGAGGAACGGGATCCGCCACCCGTAGTTCAGGAACGTGTCGTTGGTGTCGCCGAACACGGCGCCGGTCACCAGGAACGTCGCGCTGGAGAGGATGAAGGCGGCGGCCGGACCGAGCTGCGGGAACATGCCGTAGAAGCCGCGCCGCTTCGCCGGTGCGTACTCGGCGGTCAGCAGCGTCGCTCCCGCCCATTCGCCGCCGACGGCGAACCCCTGCCCGAACCGCAGCACCACCAGGATGATCGGTGCGGCGACGCCGATGGTCGCGGCACCGGGGAGCAGCCCGATGACGAAGGTGGAGACACCCATCAGCAGCAGCGTCGAGATCAGCGTCTTCTTGCGGCCGATGCGGTCGCCGAAGTGGCCGAACAGCACGGCTCCCGCGGGACGCGCGACGAACGCGACGGCGAAGGTGGCGAACGAGGCCACGGTGCCGGCTGTCGATCCCAGTGCCGGGAAGAACACCGTCGGGAACACCAGCGCGGCCGCGGTGCCGTAGATGAAGAAGTCGTAGAACTCGATGGTCGTTCCGATGCCGCTGGCGACGGCCACCTTGCGGACGCTCGTGGCGGGCGGTGCCGCGACGGGTGGTGCCGAGGTGGCGCGCGCCGTCGCGTCGTCCGGCGAAACTGTGGTCATGGTTCTCCATCCGAGGTGAGGATCGTCCGAATCGTCGGACTCGGGAGGAACGTATGTGACCTGAACCACTCCCACCACCCTCCGAAGAGGGGGGCGGGATCCGGCGGGCGGGCGGTCGCCCGGCGCTACGCTCGACCGATGATCGTCGATGCCCTGCTCGCCGTACTCCCCGCCGATCGGGTGGTGATCGATCCCGACGTCATGGCGTCCTACCAGCACGACGAGGCCGAGTGGGCGCCGTCCGCGACCCCTCTCGCGGTGGTGCGTCCGGCCACGGCCGACGAGGTCCAGGCGACGGTACGGGCGTGCCTCGACCACGGCACCGCCGTGGTGACCCGCGGCGCCGGGACAGGGCTCTCCGGGGGCGCGAACGCCACCGCGGGGTGCATCGTCCTCGCGCTCGACCGCATGACCGCGATCACCGAGATCGATCACCTCGAGCGGTACGCCGTCGTGCAACCGGGCGTGATCAACGACGATCTGCGCGCGGCCGTCGCGGAGGTCGGCCTCTGGTACCCACCGGATCCGGCGAGTTCGCCGTGGTCGACCATCGGCGGCAACGTCGCCACCAACGCCGGCGGCCTGTGCTGCGTGAAGTACGGCGTGACCCGCGACTACGTCATGGGCATGGAGGTGGTCACGGGCACCGGTGAGAAGGTCCGACTCGGCCGACGCACCGCGAAGGGCGTCGCGGGGTACGACCTCGCCGGACTGATGGTCGGCTCGGAAGGAACACTCGGCGTCATCACCGAGATCACCGTCAAGCTGCGCCCCCTCCAGGACCCGCAACGCACCGTCGCCGGCTACTTCGACTCGATCGTCGACGCGGGCCGAGCGGTCGCCGCCGTCGCCGCCGCCGGGCTCACCCCCTCCGCTCTGGAACTGGTGGACAAGCAGTGCCTCCTCGCGGTGGACGCGTGGAAGAACATGGGACTGTCCGTCGACGCCGAAGTGGTGCTGCTCGGCCGCGTGGACACCCCCGGGCAGATCGGTGACCAGGAGGCGGAGAAAATGCTCGCCTGCTTCGACGAGGGCGGCGCCACCTGGTCGGCGGTGTCCACCGATCAGGAGGAGGCGGACGCGCTCTTCGCGGCGCGGCGCCTGGCCTACCCGGCCATGGAACGACTGGGCCCGGTGCTCACCGAGGACGTGTGCGTCCCCAAACGCCATGTGCCGGAAATGCTGTCGCGGATCGAGAAGATCGGCATCGCCCACGACGTCGTCATCGCCAACATCGCCCACGCCGGCGACGGCAACCTGCACCCACTGCTCATCACACCCCCGGGCGACGACGCCGCCCGAGCACGCTCGCAGGCGGCGTTCGCCGAGATCATCGACGCCGCACTCGCCCTCGGCGGCACGGTCACCGGCGAGCACGGCGTCGGCCTGCTCAAGATGCACGGACTCGTCCAGGAACTCGATCCGGTGGTCCTCGCGATGCACCGCGCGGTCAAGGACGCACTCGATCCGCAGGGCATCCTCAACCCGGGCAAGGTGTTCGACCAGCTAGGCTCGCCCGTGTGACCGACACCCCCGCACGTCCCGTCATGCCCGACGACCTGCGCGAGTTCGCCGAGGCGGCAACAGGATTCATGCCCGCCGACGAGGGACTCGCGCTCTTCGACGCCACCGCCGAGTTCCTGGGCGACGGCGTGGTGGTGGAGATCGGCACCTACTGCGGCAAGTCGACCGTGTACCTCGGCGCCGCGGCGCGCGCCACGGGCGGCCGTGTGGTCACCGTCGACCACCACCACGGATCCGAGGAGCACCAGGTCGGCTGGGAGTACCACGACACCACGCTCGTCGACCCGGCCACCGGTGCGCTGGACACTCTCGGACGATTCCGCCGCACCCTGGCGGGGGCGGGCCTCGAGGACGTCGTCGTCGCCGTCGTCGGCCGTTCCGGCGACGTCGCCGCGCTGTGGAAGCATCCCGTCGACGTGCTGTTCATCGACGGCGGCCACACCGACGAGGCGGCCACCGTCGATTTCCAGGGGTGGGCGCCGTGGGTCGCGGTCGGAGGCGCCCTGCTCATCCACGACGTGTTCCCGGATCCGGCGGACGGCGGGCAGGCCCCGTACCGCATCTACCGGCGTGCCCTCGACAGCGGCATGTTCACCGAGAACCGCGTGGTCGGCTCACTGCGAGTGCTGGTGCGGACCTCGGGTCAGCCGGGCACGCTCGCCGGGTAGGACTCCCCCGCGCAGCCGCAGCTGCGATGCGCGCCGGAGAGCCCGACGGGCAGATCGTCCCCCCGGAAGATGCCGGATCCGGCACTGGACCGGGACAGGGCGTCGGCCGCCAGAATCATGGCTCCGGTGGTCCACGTCGTCCTCTCGACGGGCCACCGCTTGCCGTCCGCATAGACCAGCCCGGTCCAGTACGACCCGTCGTCCTCCCGCAGGTGCTGCATGCTTCCGAGCAGGTCCGTCGCCACGTCGACCCGGTCCATCGCGTCGAGAGTCAGAACCAGCTCACACGTTTCGGCACCGGTGACCCACGGTCGGTCGTCGACACAGCGGATGCCGAGCCCCTCCACGACGAAGTCCGACCACCGGTCGTCGATGCGCCGCCCGGCCGCCCGTCCGCGCACGGCGCCGCCCAGGATCGGGTAGTACCAGTCCATGGAGTACGACGGCTTCGGCGTGAAAGCCGAGAGGTGATGCCGCAGAACGTGACCCAGCCGGCCGACGGCGACCTCCCAGTCCGGCTGCGGGTCGCCGATGTACGCCGCGAGCGCCAGCGCGCACCGCAGACTGTGGTGGATGCTGGCGTTCCCGGTGAGCAGGGCCTCGGCACGCGATCCGTTCGGCCCTGCGGCCCAGGCGATCTCGCCGCGGTCGGTCTGCAGACCGAGGACGAAGTCGACGGCGCGGCGCACGGTGGGCCACAGGGCCAGGGCGAAGTTGTCGTCGCCGGTGACGAGGAAGTGGTGCCACACCCCCACCGCGATGTATGCGCAGAAGTTGGTGTCGGCGCCGGCGTCCTCCACGACGTCGCCGCGCAGCCGGATCGGCCAGGTGCCGTCGCTGCGCTGCGTGCGCCGCGACCACTCGTACGCGGCGTCGGCCTCCTCGACGAGGCCCGCGGCGCTGAGCGCCATGGCCGATTCGACGTGGTCCCACGGGTCGAGGTGCCCGCCCTCGGACCACGGAATCGCCCCGGACCGGACCTGGACGGCGGCGATGCTGCGCGCACTGGCGAGACACTGCTCGGCGGACAGGATTCCGGGAACCGACGGCGTCACGTGATCAGTGAGCGCCACGTCCGGCCCCCGGTCCGCCGATCCCGGTCTCCGGCTTGCGCAGGTAGATCACCACGGACTTGCCGATGACGGGATTCAGGACCTGCTCGAGCACTCGGGTGGTGCGCGGGGCCTTCATCATGTCCCACACCAGCATCGAGTGATAGCCGCGCACCAGCGGGTGATCGTCGTTCCGCACCCCGACCGCGCACTTGAGCCACCAGTACGGAGCGTGCAGTGCGTGCGCGTGGTGGGTGTGCGTGACCTCGAGGCCCGCCGCGGTGAGCGACGCCGCCAACTCACTCCCACGGTAGATCCGGACGTGGCCACCCTCGTTCGCGTGGTACTCGTCGGAGAGGGACCAGCAGACCCGCTCGGGCAACCAGCGCGGGACACTCACCGCCACCGTGCCGCCGGGGCGCACCACGCGCGCGATCTCGGCGATGGCCGACGCGTCGTCCGGCACGTGCTCCAGCATCTCGGACACGATCACCCCGTCGAACCACTCGTCCGGGAACGGCAGGGACAACGCGTCGCCGACGACCGTCTCCGCCGTGGCGGACTCCGGTACCTGCTTCTCCTCGGCCATCGCGCCGAACATGACCTTGACCTCGTCGAGTTCGTCCGCGTTCTGGTCGAAGGCGGTGACATGGGCCCCGCGGCGGTACAACTCGTAGGAGTGGCGCCCCTGGCCGCACCCGATGTCGATGACGCGATCGCCCGCACCGAAGCCGAGCCGGTCGAAGTCCATCGTCAGCATGTCGTCTCTCGATTCCCTCGTCCACGGCGATCGGCGATCGCCTTCTCGTACTCCGCGACGGTCGCGGCGGCCACCGCCGGCCAGCCGTAGGTCTGCGTGGCTCGTTCCCGCCCGCGCTCGCCCATGGCGCGTCGGCGGGGCTCGTCGTCCAGCGCGCGCATCAATGCCCGCGCCAGGGCGTCGCTGTCACCGGGGGGCACCAGATCGGCGCAGACCCCGTCGGGCCCCACGACCTCAGGGATCGCCCCGGTGCGGCTCACCACCAGGGGGGTCGCGCAGGCCATGGCCTCGATGGTCGGGAGCGAGAAGCCCTCGTACAGCGACGGCACGCAGGCCACGTCGGCCGACGCCAGCACGCGGGCCAGCTCGGCGTCGTCGAGACCGCTCCGCGTCCGCACGATGTCGTCGATTCCGAGATCGTCGATCAACGTCCGGGTCGGCCCTGCGGGGTCCACCTTCGACACCAGTTCGAGTTCGACCTCCCGCTCGGTGCGGATCTTCGCGACCGCCTCCAGAAGGTGCCGCACGCCCTTGAGTGCGACGTCGGCACTCGCGACCGCGACGATGCGGCCGGACACTCGCGGCGCCGCGCCGGGGGTGAACACGGTGGTGTCGACCCCGAGCGGCACCACCGTCACCGCACCCGGAGCGACACCGAAGGCGTCCACGATGTCCACCGCGGACGAGCGGGACACGGTCAGCAACCGCGGGATCCGGCGCGCCACCCGCCGCTGCATGGTGAGGAAGCCGTACCAGCGCCGCACGGTGATCCGTCGTCGCCACGGCGAAGCCGCGAGGTCGAGGGCGCGGTCGCGGGTGATGGGGTGATGAATGGTGGCCACGAGCGGCAACGGGATGCGCAGCAATCCGTAGCTCAGCGACTGGTTGTCGTGCACCACGTCGAACTCGTCGGCTCGCGCGCGCAGCAGACGAGCGGCGCGCGCCCCGAACGTGCGGGGCTCCGGGAACCCGGCCGTCCACATGGTCAGCACCTCGGACACGTCGACCAGGTCTCGGATCTCGGAGGGCCGCGGGGTGCGGAACGGATCGTCGTCTCGATAGAGGTCGAGGCTCGGTACTCGCGTGAGCCGCACCCGCGGGTCGAGATCGGGATAGGGCTGACCCGAGAACACCTCGACCTCGTGCCCCTCGTCCACCAGCGCTCGACTCAGACGCGCGACGTAGACACCCTGACCGCCGACGTGGGGCTTGCTCCGGTAGGACAGCAGAGCGATACGCACGTGGGTCCCCCGAGCTGTCGCGGCAGTGTGATGGCAGACACCCTCGCCGCGGTGGAACCGGCGATCATGTCCCGATGTGTCTACCACCTTCCGTTCTTCTCGAATCCACACGACCGACGACCAGCACTGATTCACACTGGACCTCCCCGCCACCCGAGATCGAGGAGACGACGATGACCGGAACCGGCGACAGGGCGCTGCACATCCACTCACCGGCGGGTCTGCCGTTCATCGATGTCCGGCGCGAGTTCGACGCACCCGTGTCCGCGGTCTTCCGGGCGCACGCGGAGCCCGAACTGGTGTCCCGCTGGCTCGGTCCCGCCGGCTACGAGATGTCGGTCGAGGAGTACGACTTCCGCGGCGGTGGCCGGTACCGCTACGTCCACCGTGATCCCGGCGGTGCGGAGTACGCGTTCCACGGCATGTTCCACACGGTGCGGACGAACGAGTTCGCCGTGCAGACCTTCGAGTACGAGGGCTTCCCCGACGTGGTGAGCATCGAGTTCCTCACGTTCGTCGACCTGGGTGACCGCTGCCGGCTGGAGGGCCACTCGGTGTACCCGACACTGGAGGCGCGGGACTCGATGGCAGCGAGCGGCATGGAGAAGGGCATGCGGGAGGGCTACGAGCGCCTGGACGATCTGCTGGGCTGACCGGGTGGTCACAGGCGCAGCGCGGGGTCCATCCGCTCGATCAGGGTGTCGAGAGTGATGGGCAGGTCTCGCACCCGGACACCGCACGCGTGGAACACCGCGTTGGCGATGGCAGCAGGCGACCCCACGATGCCGATCTCGCCGATCCCCTTGCTGCCCATCGGGTTCAGATCGTCGTCGTGCTCCTCGACCCAGATCGCATCGATGTCGGCGACGTCGGCGTCCACCGGGACGTGGTACTCCGCGAGGTCGGCGTTGAGGAAGCCGCCGTGTCGTCGATCCACTATGCCCTCCTCCATGAGTGCCATGCCGATACCGAACACCATGCCGCCCAGGAGCTGTGACCGAGCCAACCGAGGGTTCAGCACACGGCCCACGGAGAAGACGCCCAGCATCCGCGTCACGCGGACCTCCCCCGTGTCGACGTCGACGTGCACCTCGGCGAAATGGGCGCCGAACGCCTGCCGCGCCAGCGCCGCACGCTCCTCGAGGTCGTCGGTGGTGTCCGCGGTGGCCGTCGCACCCGGTGCGAGGTCTCCGTCCGCGCGCAGCGCACGACAGGCCTTGGTCACCGCCCAGCCCCACGACGAGGTACCCGAGGACCCGCCTGCGCCGGGCGCCGTGGGCAGCGCACTGTCCCCGACGTGGATGTGGACCCGGTCCAGCGCGACCTCGAGCGCGTCGGCGGCGATTTGGGCGAGCACCGTTCGTGCGCCGGTACCGATGTCCGACGCGGCGACGGACACGTCGACCGTCCCGTCGTCACGGACGGTCGCCCGCGCCGTGCTCGGCGACGTCATCGCGGGGTAGGTCGCCATCGCGACACCGGTCCCGACGAGGGTGCGTCCTTCCCGGCGTATCGCGGGCCGCGGGTCACGACCGGCCCAACCGAAGCGCCGCGCGCCCTCCTCGAAGACGGCGCGGACGGTACGTGAGCTGTAGGTCTGCCCGTCCGCGGGATCGACCGACGGCTCGTTCCGCAGCCGCAACTCGACGGGGTCCGTTCCGAGCGCGTGGGCCAGTTCGTCCACCGCGCACTCCAGAGCGAACATGCCGGGCGCCTCACCGGGAGCGCGCATCCAGCGCGGTGTCCCGACGTCCAGCGCGACCGCGCGATGCGTGGTCGAGACGTCGTCGATGTCGTACACGTGGCGACTGCCCTCGGACGTCTGCTCCACGAACTCCATCACGGTGGAGGTCTGCTGGAGCGAATCGTGCAGCAACGCCGTCATCGAGCCGTCCGCGTCCGCCGACAGTCGGACCCGCTGGATCGTCGGCGTCCGGTAGCCGACGAAGTCGAAGGTCGACCGGCGTGGAACCGGAAACGAGACCGGTCGACCCACGACGGACGACGCCATGGCCGCGACGACCGCGTTCGGTCGCGTGCTCCCTTTCGATCCGAAGCCGCCGCCCACGTGCCGGGCGATGACGCGCACGGCGTCCGAGTCGACGCCGAAGAGCTCGGCGAGATCTCCGGCCACGCCGGACGGCGCCTGCGTAGAGTCCCAGACCGTGAGGGTCGACCGGTCCTCGCTCCACGCGGCGATCGACGCGTGCGGCTCCATGGGCGCATTGTGTTCGGGCGGCGTCGTGTAGCGGACGTCGACGCGCACCGCGGACTCCTTGAAGCGCCGCTCCGGTTCCCCGGTGACGACATCGGTGTCGAAGCCCGCGTTCACCTGCTCGGGTGCGTAGATGCCCGGGTGATGCTCCCGTAATTCGTTGTCGCACTGGCGACTCTCGTACGTGACGTCCAGAACGGAGGCCGCACACGTCGCCTGCTCCGACGTCTCCGCCACGACCACGGCGACGATCTGCCCGCGGTAGGCGACGACATCGGACTGGAGCACCTGCAACTCGCCGTCCCCGGCGGACCCGAGCGTCGGGGCGTTGCCGTGCCACAGCACGGCGAGGACACCCGGAAGCGTCAGCGCCGAAGCACGATCCACGTCCAGCACACGCCCCGCCGGAACGGCGGCGCCGACGATCGCCGCGTGCGCTGGTTCTCCACCGACGTCCCGGTACTCCGCCGCGTACCGGGCGGCTCCGGTGACCTTGTCGCGGCCCTCGAGCCGCTCGACCGGTGTTCCCGTGACGGTCATCGGGTGGCCGCCTCGTCCGCGGCCGCGTCGGCGAGGGACATCACGGTGGAGGCCACCGTCGACGCGAGGAGTGACAACTTGTAGTCGTTGTCGGGGAACGTGTGTGCCGCGGCGAGCTCGCGCTCCATCGCAGCGATCACGCCGCTCCGGGACGGGATCGCCCCGAGCAGCTCGGACTCGGCGACCGTGGCCCGCCACGGCTTGTGAGCGGCTCCGCCCAGCGCGATGCGCGCCGTGGTGAACACCCCGTTCTCCACGACCACGACGGCGGCGACGGACACCCTCGCGAAGGCGTAGGACGCACGGTCCCGCACCTTCCGATAGGTCGAGCGCGCACCGGGTGGAAGCGGCGGTATGTCGAGGTGCGTCACCCACTCGTCCTGCCGCAGAGTCGAATCGCGTTCGGGTGCGGACTCGGGAAGCCGATGCAGATCGGCGAACCGGATCTCGCGTACTCCGTCGGTGCCGACGACGGTGACAGTGGGATCGAGCACCGCGAGGCCCACGGCCATGTCCGAGGGATGGGTGGCGATGCAGTGCTGCGATGCGCCCAGCACCGCGGCGTTGCGCCGATCGCCGTCCAGGGCCGAACAGCCCGAGCCCGGTTCACGCTTGTTGCACGCTGTGTCGACGTTCATGAAGTACGGACAGCGGGTGCGCTGGAACAGGTTCCCGCCCGTGGTCGCCATGTTCCGCAGTTGACCGGACGCACCCGAGAGCACAGCGCGCGACAGGACGGGAAACCGCGAACGCACGACGGGGTCGGCGGCCAGATCGCTGTTGCGGACCAGGGCCCCGACACGAAGACCCGGCACCCCGCCGCCACTGCCGTCGTTCCACTCGATGTCCGCCAGGGCCAGACCCGTGATGTCGACGAGCCGGTCCGGGGTCTCGATTCCCAGCTTCATCAGATCCACGAGGTTGGTTCCGCCGGCCAGCACGCGGGTGGACCCCTCGGCGAGTGCGGACGCTATGGTCGACGCGTCGGCGGCACGGTCGTACGCGAATGTTCTCACCGGTCCGCGCCCGTCTCCGTCGTCGTTGCAGATATGCCGTCGATGTTCTCTCGCACGGCATCGACGATGTTGGGGTAGGCGCCGCACCGACAGATGTTGCCGCTCATCCGTTCTCGGATGTCCGCGTCCGAGGCCGTCGGCACGCCGTCGAGGTCCTCGGTGACGGCGCTGGGCCATCCGTTCTTCACCTCGTCGAGCACGGCGACGGCAGAGCAGATCTGACCGGGGGTGCAGTAGCCGCACTGGAATGCGTCGTGCGCGAGGAACGACGCCTGCACGGGATGCAGGTCCTCGCCGTCGGCGAGCCCCTCGACGGTGGTGATGTCGTCGTCCTGTGCCGCGACGGCCAGCGTCAGGCAGCTGACCACGCGCCGACCACCGGACAGCACCGTGCACGATCCGCACTGACCGCGGTCGCACCCCTTCTTGGCGCCGGTCAGCCCGAGCCGCTCACGCAGCGCGTCGAGGAGGGTCGTCCGGACGTCGCACTCGATCCGGTGCTCCTCGCCGTTGACCGTGAGGCGTACTCCGACATCTCCTGTGACGAGGCTCATGCTCCGGGCTACCCTGCGCTCCCGCCACCAAACCGCCCCGGTGCCGGACTACAGAGGCAGTGCGGTCTCGCGCACGGCGCCGGGCGCGTCGACCGGGGGCACGATGCGTCGGAACCACTCGGTGCCGAACGCGGACGCGAGATCCTCGTCCGACATGGGGATGAACGGGCCGAAGTCACCGATCTGCGACTCGTGCACCACCATCGCCGCACGCTTGGCGGCCAGGACACCGGACACGTCCACCGCGGTGGTGAGTTCCGACTCGGGCAGGCCGAACGCCTCGATGTCGAGCTGCGAGGCGTCCTCGTTCTCGCCCGGATCCCAGTTGGGGTTCGCCGTCATCATCTCGCGCATGCGGTCACGGTTCATCGTCGCCTCGTAGACGAACGGCACCTCGGCGATGGCCGCGGCGCGCACCCCCACGTGGTGCACCTGCACGTGGTCGGGATGGCCGTAACCACCGTGCGAGTCGTAGACCGTCAGAACACGGGCCTGCTCCTCGACGAGAACGTCCGCGAGCCGCCGAGCGGCCTCCTCGACATCCACGTTGGCGAAGGCGTGCGGGTTCGTGTTGCCCTCGGTCCCGGCCATCCCCGAGTCCGCGTATCCCAGCACGACCACGCGCTGTGCCCCCAGCACCTCGGCCGAGCGCTCCAGTTCACGTTGCCGCCGATCGTGCAGCGACTCGCCCTCGGTCAACAGGCCGTCGGGCACCTCACCGAGCGCACCGTCGGTCGCCGTCACCAGCACCACTCGGTGGCCGGCGTCGGCTGCCGACCGCATGATCCCGCCGGTGCCGAACACCTCGTCGTCGGGATGGGCATGGAAGCACACCAACACACTCATCGGCAGATGGTCGCACGGGCGCGGTGCGCGGGCTCGATCACGTCGGGTGTCGACCCGCCGCGTCGGTGCGCCGACAGATCGTGATTGTCGCCGTCGCTTCCGGGGAACGCGATGCGTCATGACGCAGAGGAACGAGACGGTGGACGACGTGTGGGACGACTGGAAGGACGCGGTCACCATGACCAGGAAGGAGCTCGAGGACTGGCTGACGACCGGCGAGTCCCGCTCCGTCGGTGACTCGAAGGACGGTGAGTCGACGGGGCACGAGATGGGGCGGCGCATCACCTCGATCCTGGACACGAAGAAATCCGATCTCACTGACGACGACGTCGCCGCGATGCGCAAGGTCGTCGGATACGTGCACCGACATCGCGCCCAGGGCCCCTCGAAGGACGTGGAGCACTCGCGGTGGCGCTACTCGCTGATGAACTGGGGACACGATCCGCTGAAGTGACACCCACGTCAGATGAGGAGCAGGCATTCGGAGCCGATCGGCGTTCGGATGTTTTCTTCTCTCGATTCGGGATATTCACGACCTAGCTCGTCGGCGTGTTCATCACTCACGGTGTTCGACGGCCCGCGTACTTCCGCCTGCTCTCGACATACCCGCGGGCCCGACGTTCTGTCCGATCCGGTCTCCAGCCGACCTCGACTTGCACCACCGACAGTAGCGAGACGTCGTTCAGTCACCAGCGACGACTCGGAACGCACGATCCGAGGGACGGATTCCTCATGCGCATCGCCATGGTGTCAGAACATTCCAGCCCGCTCGCCGCGCCGGGCGGTATCGACGCCGGGGGGCAG
This sequence comes from Rhodococcus sp. MEB041, assembly GCF_030208955.1. Lineage (NCBI taxonomy): Bacteria > Bacillati > Actinomycetota > Actinomycetes > Mycobacteriales > Nocardiaceae > Rhodococcus > Rhodococcus sp. MEB041. The sequence goes on along the minus strand of NZ_JARVSZ010000005.1, from coordinate 518,847 downwards.
AACGTCCATGTCGGATGCCTCGCCGTCGCCCTCGTCGCCCGCGGCCACGAGGTGTCGGTGTTCACCCGACGCGATTCGCGCGAACAGCCCGACGAGGTCGTCGTCGACGAGGGCTACCGCGTCGTCCATGTTCCAGCGGGTCCGCCCGAGCCGGTACCGAAGGACGAACTACTGCCCCACATGGGCGACTTCGCCTCGCACCTGGCCGAGCGCTGGACGCGAGACCGACCCGACGTGGTCCACGCCCACTACTGGATGTCGGGCTTCGCGACCCAGCTCGCGGCGCGTCCGCTCGCGATTCCCACCGTGGTGACGTTCCACGCACTCGGTGTGGTCGAGCGTCGGCACCAGGGCACGCGGGACATGTCGCCGCCGAGCCGACCCAAGATCGAGCGGCTCATCGCACGCGGAGCCGATCACGTCGTCGCGACGTGCTCGGACGAGGTCACCGAACTGGTCCGGATGGGCATACCGCGCCGACGGGTGTCGGTGGTGCCGTGCGGCGTAGACCTCTAGAAGTTCCAGCCGGCGCCGGTCAGCTCTCCCGGCCCCGCGCGACGGCGGCGGTTGGTCGCGGTCGGCCGTCTGGTGCCTCGCAAGGGTTTCGACCTGATGATCGCGGCTCTCGCGTCGATTCCGGACACCGACCTCATCATCGCCGGCGGCGAGCGCAGCGACGTCTCGGACGACGACGAGGCTCGACGCCTGAAGCAGATCGCGATCGCCCACGGTGTGGCCGACCGCGTCCGCCTGGTCGGGCAGGTCTCCCGTGAGGCGATGCCCGACCTTCTCCGCTCCGCCGACATCGTGGTCTGCACTCCCACGTACGAGCCGTTCGGCATCGTGCCGCTCGAGGCGATGGCGTGCGGGATCCCTGTGGTAGCCACCGCGGTCGGCGGTTTCCTCGACACCGTGATCGACGGTGTCACCGGCGTGCTGGTCCATCGCCGCACACCTGCCGCCGTCGCCGACGCCGTCCGTCGCCTGCTGAACGACGAGGGTCGACGCACCGGCTACGGCATGTCGGCCGCCGATCGCGCTCGCGCCCGGTATTCGTGGGAGCAGATCGCCGTCGACACCGATCGGGTCTACCGGTCATTGCTTCCGGAGCCGACCTCCACCGACACCGCGGACGTATCGGGGGACGACCAGCTGGACCGGGTGTGAGGCCCTGTCACCAGCCCGCGACGAGAACGCGTCGGCCGTCCGTACCGATGCTGCTCATCGGGGCTCGATACCCTGGAAAAACCCCGTCAAACTCCCCACCCGGCGCTCGGAGCCGGTGTGGCATCGGTCGGACTCGGCTGCTTGAATGGCCTTTCTGGACCGAACACCGAAAGGCAGGACATCCGATGTCGATCGCCGAGAACACCACGGACGCATTCCGTGTCGACACCGAATGGCACGACGACGCAGCGATCCTGACAGTCGTGGGCGAACTCGATCTGGCCACCGCGCCGATTCTTCAGGACGCGGTGGACGCCGTACGGACCACGGCGTCGAGCGCGCTGATCATCGATCTGACGGGTGTCGATTTTCTCGCGTCCGCCGGTATGACCGTGCTGGTGACCTCGCATCAGGCGGTGGGCGACGACGTCGCCTTCGCCGTCGTCGCCCGCGGTGCGGCCACCGCTCGCCCCCTGCAGTTGGTCGGTCTCGACGAGACGTTCCCCGTGCTCGACACCCGCGAGGCGGCGCTCGCGGCCGTCACCACGTCCGGTTCGCCCGTCGACGACCTCGCATGAGCAGCGCTCCCGGTGTGAGGACCGGGCACGCGTGGGGTACTCCTCCCCTCGTGATCGACGACGCGACGACTGAGCACCACCAGCCCCCCGCCCAGTTGTCCCTCACCGATCTGGACGCCGAACCGCAGCGCATCACAGACGCTCGCGTCCGCTTCGGTGCGTGGTTGACGCACACGCCGTTCGACACGGCGCGGACGTACGACATCGTGCTCGCCGTCTACGAGGCGATGGCCAACGTCGTCGAGCACGCCTATGCCGCCACCACCGGTCGACGCGTCTTCGACCTCCAGGCCACCTACGACTCCGCTCGGCTCGAGGTCGCCGTCCGTGATCACGGGACGTGGTCCGACTCGTCGCCCGGGCCTCTCCGTGGCCGCGGTCTGCCGCTGATCGAGACCCTGTCGGACGACGTCACGCTGTCGTCCGCCGACTCGGGCACCACCGTGACCATGGCATGGGACGTGGCACCGACATCCGGCATCGACACCGACGATCAGGTCTCGTAGACTCGTACGCGATTGCTGAGGCTCCCCGCGAGCCTCTCCTCCTCCAGCCCCGGGGAGAGCATTACCGCTCTCGTATCACCGGAGGCTTCGTGACTGCACTCTCGTCCCACGCGTTCGACTCCCCGCGCCGTGCCACGTCGAGAACGGCGATGGATGCCTTCGATCTCGGTCCCGACCTCGCGCAGGCCGCCGAGGCGGCACGTCTGGCCGCGTTGGCCCGGTACGACGTCGAGCACACCGCCGCCGACGGAGCCTTCGACCGCATCGCCCGACTCGCGGCCCGCTGGTTCGACGCGCCGTACGCGTCCGTGTCCATCATCGATGCAGACCTGGTGCGGTTCACCGCCACGTACGGCGACGGGCTCCCGGACCACACCGAACGTCACGACGCCCTGTGCACGATGGCGATGACGCACGACGGCCCGTTCGTCGCGTCGGACACCCTGGCGAACCCGGCCACCGCCGGTAGTGCCTTCGTCCGCGGCGATCTCGGCATCCGCTTCTACGCCGGCGCCCCCATCGTGACCGCCGACGGCTTCCGGCTCGGCACGGTCAACGTCTACGACGTGCTGCCGCGCACGGTGTCCGACGATCGCGCGGACATCCTGATGGAACTGGCCGACATCGCGATGGACGAGTTCGAGTTGCGACTGTCGGCCGCGACCACCGTGCGCGCCGAGCGGGAACTCCGCACGCGCGCCGAGGCGGACTCCGCGATCATCGGTGACTACGCCGCCGTGCTGCAGCGCACGCTGCTCCCACCCTCCCTTCCCACCATCGAGGGTCTGACGCTCGCGTCGCACTACCACGCCTCGTCACCCCTGCAGGTCGGCGGCGACTTCTACGACGTCTTCGCGCTGGGCAAGGACCGGTGGGCGTTCTTCCTCGGCGACGTCCAGGGCCACGGCGCCGGCGCCGCGGCCGTCACCTCGCTGGTCCGCTACACCCTGCGGGCCGCGGCGCTGCACCACGACGATCCGACGGAGGGGCTCGCCGAGCTCAATCGACTGTTGTTGATGGACACCTCGCATCAGCGTTTCTGCACCGTGCTGTTCGGTGTGATCACCCCGGATCCTCGCGGCGGTTTCCGCGTCACACTGGCGACGGGCGGGCACCCACCCGCCCTGCTCCTCGATCCCGCTCGCGGCGAGGTGCACGAGATCCGTTCCAGTACAGGCATGTTCGTCGGCGCTCTGCCGAACGCGACCTTCAGTGCGTGCAGTTTCCGGTTGCAGGAGGGGCAGACACTGCTGCTCTACACGGACGGCATCACCGAGGCACGTCCCGACGGGCGCACCATGTTCGGCGAGGACGGTCTCGCGCAGTTCACGCAGGCCCGCCTCGGACTGTCCACGACGAAGATGGTCGAGGATCTGGTCGCCCTCATCCCCGACCTCTCTCCGATCGACGACATCGCCCTACTCGCGCTGGGCGCCTGACCGGGCGTGGTCGCGCAGCAGGCGTAGCGCGCGTTCGATGGTCGCGGCCAGGACGTCCTTCGGGTCGCCCTCGAAGACCACGCGCTCCGCGCTGGTCGTCCCGTGGTCGGCGATGCCGAACCAGACCGTTCCGGGTTCCACGTCCTCGTTCGTCTCCGGTCCCGCCTCACCGGTGACGGCCACGGCGAGATCCGCGCCGAGCGCCGACGCCGCTCCGCTCGCCATGGCCGTGGCGGCCTCCTCGCTCACCACGGGGCAGCGGGGTACCTGCAACAGCGAGTACTTCACCTCGCTGGCGTAGGCGACGATCGACCCGCGGAACCACGTTCCGGACGACGACGCGCGGCCCAGGTTGGCAGCGATGTTCCCGGCGGTGAGCGACTCGGCGGTGGCGATACGGAGGTCGCGTTCGAGTGCGAGTTCCGCGATCTCCGAACAGAGCTCGGCGAGATCCTCGTCGGTGTCGACACGCTGCTCCGGTTCGGCCGCCTCGCCCTCGATGAGTTCCTCGTGCCCGGCATGCTGCGACACGCGACTTCGGGACGTACGACTTCGGGACATGTGACTTCGGGCTTCCTCTCGACGTGATGCGCGGACCGGTAGTCCTTCCCGCTCCGTCCGGTGACAAACATCCCCGGCACGCGCGGAGGATCGGCGCTAGCGTTGAGTCATGCCAAGCCTTCGCGACACCATTCGAACCGAACTCGAGGTCCGTCCGACCATCGATCCCGCAGCGGAGATCGACACGCGGGTGGGCTTTCTCGCCGACTACGCCGTCGCCACCCGAACTGCCGGCTTCGTACTCGGCATCAGTGGCGGACAGGACAGCACACTCGTGGGACGCCTGTGCCAGCTCGCCGCGGAACGCGTTCGCGCCGGCGGCGGCGACGCGACGTTCATGGCCGTACGACTCCCCTACGGTGAGCAGGCGGACGAGGCCGACGCGGCGATCGCGCTCGATTTCATCCGCCCCGACACCACGGTGACGGTGGACATCAAGCCGTCCGCGGACGGCGCAGGCGTGGCGGCTGCCACGGCCCTCGGAGTCGATCGACTGCGCGACTTCGTTCGCGGCAACATCAAGGCACGCGAGCGGATGGTCGCCCAGTACGCGCTCGCGGGCGAGCGGAACCTGCTCGTCGTCGGTACCGATCACGCTGCCGAGGCCGTGACGGGGTTCTTCACCAAGTACGGCGACGGCGGTGTGGACCTCACACCGCTGACCGGCCTGACCAAGCGCCAGGGTGCGGCCCTGCTGCGCGAGCTCGGTGCCCCGGAGAGCACGTGGAAGAAGGTACCCACGGCCGACCTCGAGGACGACCGGCCGGCGCTGCCCGACGAGGAGGCACTGGGTGTGACGTACGCCCAGATCGACGCCTACCTCGAAGGCGAGGACGTGCCCGACGAGGCCGCCGCCACCATCGAGAACTGGTTCGTCAAGACCCGGCACAAGCGCACCACTCCGGTCACCCCCAGTGAGACATGGTGGCGCTGACCGTCTCGGTCGGTCGGTGTGATCCTGCTCCGAACGGGTAATCCCCCTCACAGCGCTCGAGAAGTGAGGCGTCGACGCATTCCGGTGTTTCGACAGGAGATGAACAGATGGACATCGACACGGTGGTCTGGACCGAGACCGGTCCGCGGCAGGAATGGTGGGAGGCCGTGATGGCACGGTGCGGAGCGGAGACTGCACGACCGGTTCCCCTCGACTCGGCACCCTCCCGCCGAGAACGACCGGACCATGCCGACACCCCGACCAGGCGTGCGGGCTGACCGGACCGACGAACGACGAAGCCCCCGAGGATCGATGATCCTCGGGGGCTTCCGTGTGAGTGGATCAGGAGATGCCGACGATGTCCTTCGCCAGCGCTGCCAGACGAGTCTGCGCGGCGGAGACCACCGAGTGGCGGTTCTTGTTGCGCTCCTCGTAGGCGACCACGGTGCGCAGATCTGCCGGATCGGTCAGTTCCTTGATCTCGGCGACTGCTGCGGCGACGTTCAGACCGTCGTAGTCGGCGATGGGAAGTTCGTGCTCCTCGAGCGTCCCGCCGGCCGCACGGGTGCGGTGGATCGCGTCGGCGACACCGGTCGCGCCGCCGTCACGAGTGACCTCCTCGGCCGTCTCGAGTGCCGCGTCGCGGCTCGCGGTGACGGTGTCGACGGCCAGTTCGGTCGCGCGCTGGCCGCGGCCGATGAGGGTGGACACCTTCGCGGGAACGTCCTTCGCCGTGCCGACGACGCGGTCGACACCTCGCGATGACCAGGTGACCGGCGTGTTGATGAGACGCACGGCAGCACCGGTGGCGGCCTGGATCGGCGTGCGACGCAGTGCGGCCGGTCCACCGAGGGCGTCCTCGGCGAGGACGGTGGTGAGCCACTCGACGGTCGCGGTGTGGGCGGTCACGAGATCGTCTGCGAGAGACACGACGCCCGGCGTGGACGCGGTCGTGGCGAGAGCCTTGACGTAACGGGCGCGGTCGAGCAGCTGGTGCTCCAGCGCGAGATCGCCGAGAAGGGCCTCGTCGAACGGCTGCGCCTGCTCGCCGATGGCCTTGAGCAGCGCGGTGAGGCGCCCGACGACGGGTGCGACGACGCCGGGGAAGCCGCCGAGTTCACGAATGGCGGCATCGATGCGAGCAGCGCGATCGCGTCCGTTCGACGCGTTCTGCAGCAGTTCCTCGCGGACAGCTTCCGTCCGAGCCTGTGCGACGCGGGTCTCGGCCACCTGAACCTCGGTGTTGGTGAGCGCGAGCAGAGCGCGAAGCTGGGCGACGAGCGTCGCCCGTTCGGTGTGTGCGGTGGTGCTGACCATGTGATGTGCCCCCTGTGATGGAAGTTGAGTCTCGGTGCAAGAGCAGCCGGAACGACCGCCCTGTGTCATTCGGTGACAGATCGTGGTTACCCGCCGGTACAACGGGGAAAACGCAGTGTGACGAGGCACATTCCCCGCGATCGAAGGAGTTCTCATGGCCGACGAACTGGACGAGACGATGCTCGACTCCGTGCAGGAGAAGATCGACGAGGCCAAGCAGGCGGCGGGAGACATCCCCGAGCGGCGTGAGGGCGGGCCGGATCAGGACGATCTCCACGATTCCTCCGACGGTGCCGCCGAACAGACCGGCGACGCGGCGGAGGCGACACTCGACGAGTTCCGCAACGCCGACGGTGACCGTGACGAGGGCATGACCGAGGGCGGCGGCGGAGGTCAGGGCGCCGCCTGAGTGGGCTGAGCGATCCGTCTCATCACGTCGGCGACCAGTCCGCTCCGCGATGCGTCGACGGTCTGTGTGCAGAGATCCGCGTTCACCGCGGATCTCTGCACACAGGTTCTCCGCCCGCGCGACGTGCGCCTCAGAGCTGCTCGAGGTGGCGGTCGAGGGCGTCGAGAAGCGGAACCTGCCCGCTCAGCAACCGACGCCGCGCGGACTCGCGATCACACCACTCCACGCGGTCGACCTCGGGAAACACCAGCCGTCGCCCCGATCTGGGTGGCCACTCCATCTCCACACTGTTGCTCACGGCGGTCGAGGGGTCGAGTTCGCCGCGCACGGCGAACGCACGAACCGACTTGGCCCTCGACTGCGCGACCGTGCCGAGATCGATCCAGTCCCCGTCGGGCACCGGGGACCCCAGTTCCTCCGCGAACTCTCTGGCCGCCGCTGCGCGCGCATCCTCGGCGTCGGCGTCGTACTCGCCCTTCGGTATCGACCAGGCACCGGCTTCTCTGCGCGCCCAGAAGGGTCCGCCGGGATGCGCCAGCAGCACCTCCAGCTCGCCCCCACCCCCGCGGAACAGCAGCACACCGGCACTCGTCCTCATTCCAGGATTCTGTCGGATCACGTTTTCTCGCGATCGTGTCGGGTACGCGGTCCGCTGCACGAAGCCTCCGTTCCACAGAGCAGTCAAGGAGCCGACACATGACAGACGTCGCGTCGCAGGGGTCGACACCGGCAGACGACCGGGACATCCTCACCAATCGTCAAGGGCATCCCGTCTACGACAACCAGAACCAGCGCACCGTGGGCTCACGCGGTCCGGCCACCCTCGAGAACTACCAGTTCCTCGAGAAGGTCAGCCATTTCGATCGCGAGCGCATCCCGGAGCGCGTCGTCCACGCCCGCGGAGCCGTCGCCTACGGCTATTTCGAGGCCACCGGGAAGTGGGGTGACGAACCCATCGAGAGGTACACCCGCGCGAAGCTGTTCGCCGAGGCCGGCAAGCGCACGGACCTCGCCGTCAGATTCTCGACGGTGATCGGCGGGCGCGATTCGTCCGAGGCCGCGCGTGACCCCCGCGGCTTCGCGATCAAGTTCTACACCGAGGACGGCAACTGGGACCTCGTCGGGAACAACCTGGGCGTCTTCTTCATCCGTGACGCCATCAAGTTCCCCGACGTCATCCACTCGCTCAAGCCGGATCCGGTGACGTTCCGGCAGGAGCCCGCGCGCATCTTCGACTTCATGTCGCAGACGCCCGAGGCGACCCACATGCTCGTGAACCTGTTCTCCCCCCGCGGGATTCCGGCCAACTACCGGACGCAGCAGGGTTTCGGAGTGAACACCTACAAGTGGGTCGACGCCGAGGGCGAGACTCACCTGGTGAAGTACCACTGGATCCCGAAGGCGGGAGTCGCGTCGCTCACCGAGGCGGACGCCGCCGCGATCCAGGCGAACGATCTGGGCCATGCGAGCAAGGATCTGTACGAGCACATCGAGCGCGGCGATTTCCCCGAATGGGAACTGCGCGTGCAGGTGATGAGCGACGACGAGCATCCCGAGCTGAACTTCGACCCGCTCGACGACACGAAGGTGTGGCCGGAGAACGAGTTCCCGCCGAAGGTGGTGGGCCGCATGGTGCTGGACCGCAACGTCTCGAACCACTTCGCCGAGAACGAGCAGATCTCGTTCGGCACCGGTGTGCTCGTCGACGGCCTGGACTTCTCCGACGACAAGATGCTGGTCGGCCGGACCTTCTCGTACTCGGACACCCAGCGCTACCGCGTGGGGCCGAACTACCTGCAGCTGCCCGTCAACCAGGCGAAGAACGCGCGGGTGTCCACGAACCAGCAGGGCGGCCAGATGCAGTACTCGGTGGACAACACCGGCAGCAATCCGCACGTGAACTACGAGCCCTCCATCACGGGCGGTCTCCGTGAGGCCGAGTACCCGACGCACGACGAGCAGGGTCCGGAGATCCACGGCCGCCTCACCCGCAAGCGGATCGATCGCACCAACGACTACGAGCAGGCCGGTCAGCGGTACCAGCTGATGGACCAGTGGGAGAAGGACGACCTCGTGGCGAATCTCGTCGCGAACATCTCGGAGGCGACGCGCGAGGTGCAGGAGCGGATGGTCTGGCACTTCTTCATGGCCGACGACGAACTCGGCGCCCGCGTGGGAGAGGGGCTGGGCATCTCGGCCGACGACGTCCGCGGACTCGAACCGCTCGCATCGCAGACCCTGTCGGAGGAGGAGGACCGGCGGCGCGCGAATCTCGGGAAGAACGGCCCCCGCGATGTCGCCGACCTGCAGATGACGCACTGCGTCCCGAACGAACGCGCGACGACTGCCGGATGACGTCGTCATGACGCAGGTGTGGACAGCGTCACTCCGCGGGGTTATCGTCGGAGACGCAAGCCGAACAGGTCGTAGGACGAACTCGAGGCAGGTGGTGCGTATCAACACGGTGACGACGAGACACGTGTTCATTCCGACGCGAGGACGATCACGCGGAGCCTGTTCTCCGGATCGACTCGCACCATCCACATCAACCTGACAGAACCCCGGCGCCGTATCGGCGCCGGGGTTCTTCGTCGTTCGGGTCGGCCGATCAGCCGGCGTCGGGGTCCAACGTCTCCTTGATCTTGCCCATGACGCCCTTCTCCGTGCCGAGAGCCGCGTTCGACGGTTCGCCGAGTCCACCGTCGTAGGTGGCGTAGAGCTTCGGGTCCGGCGGCGGTCCGCTCTGCTTGTTGCCCAGCGGCTGCGGATCGGCGAGGAACCTGTTCTCGTGGCGGCCGTCGGGTGCGGTGCCGTGCGCCCACCGGCCCTTATCGGACTCGGTGCCGTCCGACAGATGCCACAGCGTGCTCGCGTGCTCGTCGTACTCCTCGTCGAACAGGTCGTTCGGCGCCACCACACCCTCCAGACCGTCCGCCTGCAACTCCTCGATGGCCGCGAGCCACATGTTCTGGTGATACGTGTCGCGGGCGAGGTTGAACTCGAGCATGTTCTTGACACCGGGATCGTCGGTCATGTGCCACAGGCGTGCGGTCTGCACGCGGCCCTGCGCCTCCGCCGCGACGTTGGCGCGGAAGTCCGCCAGCAGGTTGCCGCTGGCGACGATGAAGCGCCCGTTCCACGGGACACCGTTGCTGTCGGCGAGGGTGGGTCCGCGCCGGACACGATGGCCTGCTGCGGATCCATCCCGCCCAGCACCGCGGCGACGACGGGATCGGCGGCAGCGTTCTTGGTGGACTCGGTGGCCGGTGCGCCCTCGAGGAGCCGCGCGACCATGGTCGCGATCATCTCCACGTGACCTATCTCCTCGGTCGCGATGTCCATGGTGAGGTCCTTGTACTTGCCTTTCATGCGACAGTTCCATCCCTGGAACAGGTACTGCATCGTGACGGTCATCTCGCCGTACGCGCCGCCGATCAACTCTTGCAGCTTTCGGGCGTAGACGGGATCCGGCTTCTCCGGCTTCACGTCGAACTGGAGGTGGTCGGTGTGACGGAACATGAAGGCTCCTGACAGTGCTCGGGGGTCGTGCTCTTGTCGCGCCCCGGCTACCCGGAGGCGGACCCGACAAACGACCCGGATCGCCGGATCGTGCGCGTGGGTAACGGCCCCGCGAACGGGTAACCGGCTGCGATGAGCACCGACCTGAACGACCCTGCGGCCCCGGGCGACTCCCCCGGTCTGCGTCGCGCCGTCACCGGCAAACTCCTGTTCGTCTTCATCCTGGGTGACGTTCTCGGAGCGGGCATCTACGCACTCGTGGGCGAGATCGCCGGCGAGGTCGGCGGTGCCGTGTGGGTGCCGCTGCTGGTAGCCCTCGCCATGGCCATGCTCACCGCGGCCTCGTACGCCGAGCTGGTGACCAAGTACCCGCGTGCGGGTGGCGCCGCCGTGTTCGCCGAGCGAGCCTTCGGACGGCCGGTGGTGTCGTTCCTCGTCGGATTCTCGATGCTGGCGGCGGGTGTGACGAGTGCGGCAGGGCTGTCCGTCGCCTTCGCCGGTGACTATCTGGGCGCCTTCCTCGACGTCCCGACGGTTCCTGCCGCGCTGGTGTTCCTCGCCGTCGTCGCTCTGCTGAACGCGCGTGGCATCAAGGAGTCGATGCGGGCGAACCTGGTCATGACCGTCGTCGAGGTCAGCGGACTCGTCCTCGTCGTCGTCCTCGCCTGCATCGTGCTCGGTCGCGGCGACGGCGATCTCGGCCGCACCCTCGAGTTCACCGACGCCGTGAACCCTGCCGTGGCGGTCCTCGCGGCGGCACTGCTCGCTTTCTATTCGTTCGTCGGGTTCGAGACCTCGGCCAACATGGCGGAGGAGGTCCGGGACGTGCACCGCGTCTACCCTCGCGCGCTCTTCCTCTCCCTGGCGGCGGCCGGTGCGGTCTACGTCGCGGTCGGACTCGCAGTGAGTGCGGTCGTGCCCGCGAGCGACCTCGCGGACACCTCGGCGCCCCTGCTCGCCGTCGTCTCGGCCGCCGACGTCGGTGTCCCCGACAGGCTGTTCGGACTCGTCGCGTTGATCGCCGTTGCCAACGGCGCCCTGCTGACCATGATCATGGCCAGTCGCCTCACGTACGGCATGGCCGGACAACGACTGCTGCCCGCCGTCGCGGGCCGGGTGTTGCCACGGCGGCAGACACCGTGGGTGGCCATCGTCGCGACCACGGTGGTGGCCATGATTCTCGCGGCCACCGGCACGGTCGCAGCACTCGCCGAAACCGTCGTCCTGTTGCTCCTGATCGTGTTCGTCAGCACCAATCTCGCCGTGCTGGTGCTACGCAAGGACCGTGTGGACCATCCGCACTTCCGCACCCCGGTGATCCTTCCGGTGCTCGCTCTGATCAGCTGCGGCGTGCTCGCGACGCAGCAGACCGCACAGACATGGCTGCGTGCCGGCGTGCTGCTCCTGGTCGGCGGCGTGCTCTACGCGGCGATGCGGTGGACACGGAGTTTGAGAAGTCCCGAAATCGTCAACACGTGACCTGTCTCCTGTAGAACGGGGACGTTCGATGTGTGTCCGACGCCGGAATTCCGGCGTCCGGTCGTGACGACTGAAAGGTAGACGATGGCTATCAACGACGACGACATCACCACTTCCGGAGCAGCAGGCGGCGAAGGCCCCGCCGACGGCGGCTCCAACCCGAACGGTCACGACGGCGGCGCCGACGGCACCGCGTCCAGCACGGAGGGCCCCGCGGACGGCGGCTCGAATCCGGGTGGACACGACGGCGGCGCGGACGGCTCCGCGGCCAGCGGCGAGGGCCCGGCCGACGGCGGCTCGAACCCCGACGGCCACGACGGCGGTGCGGACGGTACGGCTTGAGCCGACCGACCGATGACGAGCGCGGACCGGGAGACCGGTCCGCGCTGCGTCGTCTTCTGAGCATCGAGCCCCGCGCCTTCGCCGAGGACCACTGGGGTCGCGCGCCGCTCCTGACGCGCGCGGTCGATCTACCCGCTCCGTTCACCGATCTGCTGTCGACGGACGCCGTCGACGAGCTGGTGTCCGAACGCGGCGTGCGCACTCCGTTCGCCCGGATGGCCCGGAACGGCGCACTGACCGACCGCAGTCAGTTCACCGATTCGGGTGGCTTCGGGGCCGAGGTGACCGATCAGCTCGACTCCGCCGGAATTCTGGCGGCCTTCGCGGACGGCCACACCCTCGTCCTGCAGGGACTCCATCGACTGTGGCCTCCCCTCATCCACTTCACCGGCGACCTGGTCGCCGATCTCGGCCACCCGGTGCAGGTCAACTCGTACATCACCCCCGCATCGTCGCGTGGATTCGATCCCCACTACGACGTGCACGACGTCTTTGTCCTCCAGATCGCCGGCGAGAAGCGGTGGATCCTGCACCCCCCGGTGCACGAGCATCCGCTGTCGAACCAGCCGTGGTCGGATCGCCGGGACGCCGTCGCCGCCATGGCGCGCACGGACCCGACCCTCGACGTCGTTCTGCGCGAGGGTGATTCGCTGTACGTTCCGCGTGGCTGGATCCATTCCGCCGAGGCCCTGGGTGACACCTCGATCCATCTGACCGTCGGAATGTCGGCCTTCACCCGGTACGACCTGCTGCATCACGTGCTGGGCACCCTCGCGGACGACGCGAGCTTCCGGGCCCCGCTGCCCGTGGGGCTCGATCTGACCGATCCGGACGCCGTCGCACCGCACGTGCGCGCGCTGATCGCAGACCTGACCGCGGCCCTCGCCGAGACCGACGGCCGCGACAGTCGAGCGCGGGCGGCGGCAGAGCGAGTCGGCCGTCGCTTCGTCGAGGTCACGCGGCCGGCCCCGGTGCGTCCTCTCGAGACCGTCCGCACGATGGCCGGCCTGACCGCGGCCACCATGGTGACGTGGCGATCCGGGCTCGCCGCGCGGGTGACGCAGTCGCCCGAGTCGGTCGCCGTGACGACGCGGACCAAGACGGTCACGTTGCCCTCGATCGCGGCGGACGCCGTTCGGCAGCTGCACAGCGGAAAAGACTGTGCTGTCGGAGATCTCACCGGTCTCGATGATCAGGACGCGATCGTCGTGGTGCGTCGTCTGCTCCGCGAGGGTCTCGTCGTCGCCCGATCGTGACGACTCAGGTGAGCACCACCGCGGCGTGGCGCCCGTGCAGCGACAACGCTCGTGATCGGGGAGACACCTTGGCGGGAAGCGGTTCTCGCGGAGAACGATGGTTCCTCGTCGAGCTCGCGGGAAGCTGGGGCCCGTCGGCGTTCCTCGATTCCCCGTCCGTCCTCGATCCCGTACTGGGTAGTGCGCTCGTGCGCCGCATCGAGAGTGCCGGATTCCGCCCCCTCGCCGTCCGGGAGCCCGGCCGTCGCCGAGGCCGAGGCAGGTGGCGGTGGGCGTCGGTGGACGCACGGCCGGGGCACGAGAGCGTGCACAGGGGCGAGGTGTCCGACGCGGCCGATCTGCTCGACGTCCCGCTCGACGGATCGTCGGGAATCGCGTCGACGGAAACCATCGTGGCCGTGTGCACCCACGGCAGGCACGACCGCTGTTGCGCCGTCCGCGGTCGCACGATCCTCGCTCCGGCCGTGGCGGCGTACCCCGGCGAGGTGTGGGAGTGCTCGCACCTCGGTGGCGATCGATTCGCCGGCACGATGATCGTCCTGCCGCACGGTCTCTACTACGGCAACGTCGACGACGCGGACGTCGTCCGCATCCTGCGTCGCCACCACGACGGACTCGTCACCCCGGAGTTCCTGCGTGGCCGCAGTGCGCTCTCGGGGGCCGTGCAGGTGGCCCAGCACGCCGCACGAACCGTCCTGCAGGACTTCGCCATCGACACACTGCATCCCCTGTCGGAGGCTCCCGGCCCGGACGGTCGGCGACACGTCCTCCTCGACCACCACGGGGACACCGTCGAGGTGGTCCTCCAGGAGTCTCGGTCGGCGCCGATCCTCACCACGTGCCACGCCCGCGTCGCCGGGCCGGTGCGCACCCACGAGGTGGTGTCCATCCGCCCGTCTCGGCCCCGCTGAGCGACCACTACTCTGGACCGGAGGCCGGTCGTACATCCGGAAGGGACACGTGTGGAACTCGTAGTACTGCTCGATGAGGACGGCCGTGCCATCGGCACCCACGACAAGGCCACTGTGCATCACGACGCCACACCGCTGCACCTGGCGTTCTCGAGCTACGTGATCAACCGCGAGCGCGAGGTCCTGGTGACACAGCGGGCGCACGACAAGCGCACCTGGCCCGGAATCTGGACCAACACGTGCTGCGGACACCCCGCGCCGGGTGAGCGTCTCGACTCCGCGGTTCTGCGGCGCCTCGATCACGAACTGGGTATCGGTGCGGACAGCGCGGCTCCGGTGCTCCCGTCGTTCCGGTACCGCGCCGTGATGGACAACGGCGTGGTCGAGTACGAGATCTGCCCGGTGTTCCTCGTCCTGCACGACGACAGGACGGTCGATCCGCGACCGGACGAGGTGGCCGACTACCGCTGGGAACCGTGGAACGAGTTCGTCGCGACCGTGTTGGCGGGCGAGAGCGATCTGTCGCCGTGGTGTCAGGACCAGGTCCGTCAGCTGCACGCCCTGGGTTCCGACCCTCTGGCGTGGCCCACCGGCGGCACCGAGTCCCTCCCACCCGCGGCACGCGTCGCGTGACGCACGGGTCGGGACAGCGCAGGGCAGGACAGGACGGCGCCGAGACGGGTGCACCACCGCGCGGCAACGTGCTGATGACGGCGGTCGACCGCATCTCGAACGCTCTGGGTCGGTCGTCGATCTTCGCCGACATCGACTTCGACGACGAGACGCATCCCTGGTTCCTGTCCGCGGAGGAGCGCGCCAACCCGGACACTCGCATCCGCGCCTGGACGGAGGGCAACCGTTGCGTCGCTCTCGTGCACGGCGACACCTACTTCCGCGTGCTGAACGAGCACCTGGCCGACGCGAAACCGGACGATCTGGTGTTGTTCACCGATTGGCGCGGCGACCCGGAGCAGGTGCTCACCGACCGCGGTCCGACGGTCGAGGACGCGCTGACCGGTGCCGCTTCGCGCGGTGTCGTCGTCCGAGGTCTGCTGTGGCGCTCGCACGCGGAGGGCCTCGGATACACCGGCGGCAAGAACAGTGCCCTCGCGACCGCCCTCGAGGACGCGGGCGGTGAGTGCGTTCTCGATCAGCGCGTCCTGGCATTCGGGTCCCATCATCAGAAACTCGTGGTGATGCGCTCCGCGTCGCGTGTCGACGGCAATGTCGCCTTCGTGGGCGGTATCGACCTGGCCCGCTCGCGACGCGACGATGCGCACCATCACGGCGATGCCCTGAGCCGACCCTTTCCACCTGAGTACGGGGAGACCCCCGCCTGGCACGACCTGCAACTCGAGATGCGCGGTCCGGCCGTGCGCGACGTCGAGGACACCTTCCGGGAGCGCTGGGAGGATCCGGCGGCGCTGTCGCGGCTGCCGTGGCACGTGGTGAGCGACGTCGTCCGCCGGCACCGGCGCGAGCCGTCCGAGCTGCCCGCTGCCCTCCCCGACCCGGAGGCGACGGGAACGTGCTCGGTGCAGTTGCTCCGCACCTACCCGCGTCGCCGACCGTCCTACCCGTTCGCGCAGGACGGCGAGCGCAGCGCCGCCCGTGCGTACGCCAAAGCCCTCGGTCGCGCCGAGCGCCTGATCTACATCGAGGACCAGTACCTGTGGTCCGTGGACGTCGCGCGGGTCTTCGCGCGTGCGCTGCGGCGCTCGCCCCGGCTCCGCATGATCATCGTGGTACCCCGGCACCTCGACGACGACAGTGCGATGACCATCCCGCCGTCGCTCCTGGGTCACGCCGCCGCGTTGGACCTACTACGCGACGCGGGCGCCGACCGGGTGCTCGTCCTCGACGTGGAAAACGACGACAGCGTGCCGGTGTACGTGCACTCCAAGGTCTGCATCGTCGACGACGTGTGGGCGGCCGTCGGTAGCGACAACTTCAATCGCCGCTCCTGGACGCACGATTCGGAGCTCACGGCGGCCGTGGTCGACGAGGAGCGGGATGCGCGCGAGCCCGTCGATCCCGGTGGCCTGGGTGACGGTGCGCGGGTGTTCGCCCGAGATCTCCGCCTCGAGCTCCTCGCCGAACACCTGTCCCGTGGGAGCGGCGCGGACGCCGACGTCGCCGACCTCCTCGACCCGGACGACTGCTTCGACGCGGTCGCCGAGCAGGTCAGCGAGCTCGACGCGTGGCACGACGGGGGCCGCGACGGTGATCGCCCGCGGGGACGGTTGCGCATGCATGCCATCGAGGTGCCGCCGCTGTGGAAGCAGCGGGTGTTCTCGCTCCTCTACCGGCTGGTGGTCGACCCCGACGGCCGACCACTGCGGCTGCGGTTGACGCGCCGCTTCTGACGGTGCGGCCGCGCAGGATACGCACGCCCACTCGCGGGTACCTGGGCGTTCGTGAGCCCCGACACCGTCCCACCGCCCGACATCGATGCGGCCGCGCGGGCGTTCGGTCATGCCGAACTGCATCCGAGACAACGTGACTCGATCGATGCCGTCGTGTCCGGACGAGACGTGCTGGCACTACTGGCGAGCGGTTTCGGCAAGTCGGCCATCTATCAGGTCGCCGCGTCGCTGCTCGACGGGCCGACCGTCGTCCTGAGCCCGCTCATCGCGTTGCAACGCGATCAGGTGAACGGTCTGCGTCGTCGGTCGACACACGTGCGGGCGGTCGCGGTGCACTCCGAGCAGAGCGACACCGAGAACGAGCGTTCGTGGGAGTCCCTCGCTCGCGGTGAGGCGACCATCGTCTACCTGACGCCGGAATCAGCCTCTCGGGACGAGGTGCAGGATCGGCTGCGCGCACTCGGCGTCGCGTGCATCGCCGTCGACGAGGCCCACTGCATCGCCGCCCGGGGCCACGATTTCCGTCCGGCCTACCTTCGTCTCGGTCACGTGGCCGAGGCGATCGGACGCCCGCCGATCATCGCCGTCACCGCGACGGCTCCCCCGCCGATCCGTGACGAGATCACGACGCGCCTCGGCATGCTCGATCCGTTGACGGTGGTCGGCTCCTTCGATCGGCCCGAGATCCGGCTGTCCGTCGTCCGGCACCACGACGCGGACATGGCACTCCGGGCGGCCGTGGACGATGTCGTCCGGCGCTCGGAGTCCGGCGGCCGGTCGGAATCAAACGGGCAGGCTGGAATCGGTCTCGTGTACACCGCCACTCGCGTGCAGGCGGAGGAGTTCGCGGCTCTGCTGGCGGAGCGCGGCCTCCGAGCGCTCGCGTACCACGCCGGTCTCGCACGGTCCGCGCGCGACGAGGCGCACGAGGCGTTCGCGGCCGGGACGGTCGACGTCGTCGCGGCCACGTCGGCGTTCGGGATGGGCATCGACAAGCCCGATGTCCGGTTCGTCGTCCACACTGCACCGCCCGATTCGCTGGAGCGGTACTACCAGGAGTTCGGCCGCGCCGGTCGCGACGGTGCGGACGCCGCTGCCGTCCTGCACTTTCGCGCCGAGGACCTGGGGCTGCCGTCGTTCTTCGCCACTCGCCGACCGCGCCGAGATGCGCTCGAGACGGTGCAGGGGGCGCTGCGGTCCGCCACGGAACCGATGTCGACCGAGTCGCTCACGGGGTTGCCCGACCTGTCACCGCGCGCTGTGGAGACCGCCCTGGAGCTGCTCGATCACGTCGACGCCGTGCACCACACGGACGCCGGGTGGGTGCCCGGCAGCCTCTCGACGACCGAGGCCGTCGAGCGCGCACTGGAGGCGGCTCGCCGGCAGGAGACGGCGGCGCGATCGCGGGTGGAGATGGTGCGGACCTACGCCGAGACGCGGCGATGCCGACGACAGGTGCTCCTCGAGTACCTCGGCGAGGTGACGGAGCAACTCTGCGGTCGGTGCGACACCTGCGAGTCCGGCACCGCGGCCGAGTCCGACGTGAACGGCGGTGACACGAGCTACCAGCCCGGCGACACGCTGCATCACCGCGACTGGGGCGCGGGGAACGTGGTGTCGGCCGAGGCGGACCGCGTCACCGTGCACTTTCCCGAACACGGTTACCGCACCCTGGCGACCACGATCCTGGAGGAGCGCGACATCGCCGAGTGACAGCCTCGAAACGGACCTTCGACGACCTGCGGGAGCCGAGAACCGGGACCGACCACGACGGACGCGCGAGACTCGGACCGCAGGTTCGTTTAGCGCGTCGACCTGGCGGTTCCGAGCGCGGATCGACTGGGAAGACCGTAGATTCGCGCACGACAGACATCCCCGGGGGAGGGTGTGCCGTCGCTCCTTCCTGCCCGTCGAGTGTGAGGTTGCTAGACCACATGACAGACCTGAAGCCCTTCTTCAAGAACGTTCAGTCGCACTACGACCTGTCCGACGACTTCTTCGCGCTCTTCCTCGACCCCACGTGGACGTACAGCTGTGCGTACTTCGAGCGCGAGGACATGACGCTCGAGGAGGCACAGCTCGCGAAGATCGATCTGGCCCTGGACAAGTTGGGCCTCGAGTCGGGCATGCGCCTGCTCGACGTCGGCTGCGGATGGGGAACCGCGATGATCCGCGCCCGCGAGCGGTTCGATGTGGACGTGGTCGGCCTGACGCTCAGCGAGCACCAGTTCGGACGCGTCCAGTCCCGTCTGGACGACCTCACGGGCGACCGCAAGGCCGAGGTACGCCTGCAGGGCTGGGAGGAGTTCGACGAACCGGTCGATCGGATCGTCAGCATCGGCGCCTTCGAGCACTTCCGTCGCGCGCGCCACGTCCCGTTCTTCGAGAAGGCGCACTCGCTGCTCCCCTCCGACGGAGTCATGTTGCTGCACACCATCGTCGGCTACGGACTGGACGATCTGGAGGAGAAGGGTGTCGCCGTCGACAAGCGCGACGCCGTCTTCATGCGCTTCATCCTCCGGGAGATCTTCCCCGGCGGGGAGCTCGAGCGCCCGGGCACCATCCGGGAACGCGCAACGTCCGTCGGGTTCTCGGTCGACCGGGTGCACTCGTTGCAGCAGCACTACGCCCGCACGCTGGAGATCTGGACGGAGAACCTCGAGGCCCGCAAGGACGAGGCCATCGCGATCGCCGGCGACGAGGTCTACGAGCGCTACATCAAGTACCTCGGCGGATGTGCGAAGCAGTTCCGCCGCGGAACCATCGACATCATGCAGTTCACGCTGTCCAAGTAGAACCAGGTCGTTTGGGACCATGTCGGCAGGGAAGCCGCCGGCATGGTTTCCCACGGCAGCTACACGTTCATCGGTAACGCGACCGGGTTGGTGAGCTACGGCGACACACGCTGCTCACCGATCCGAACTTCCTGCACGCCGGCGAGCGTGCCTATCTCGGTCACGGTCTGTTCTCCACACGCCGTCTCGATCCGGCCGTCTCGATCGACGAGTTGCCACCGCTGTCCGCGATCGTGTTGTCGCACATGCACGGAGACCACTGGGACCGGCGCGCACAGAGCGGGCTCGACCGGTCGCTGCCGGTGTTCACCACGGGTCACGCTGCCTCGAAACTGACCCGTCGCGGCTTCGAGGCGGCGACCGGACTGTCGACGTGGGAATCACGACGCCTGCGAGTCGGAGAGCAGGTCGTGACGATCACGGCGATGCCCGGTCGGCACGGCCCCGTCTGGGCACAGCGTCTGCGGGTGCTTCCGCCGGTGATGGGCACGATGCTCGAGTTCGGATCCGCGGAGTCCGACACCGTCGACCTGCGCGTGTACGTCTCCGGCGACACCCTGATGGTCGACGGGCTCCGGGAGATCCCCACGCGCTATCCGGACATCGACACCGGTGTCGTGCACCTCGGTGGCACCACCCTGCCGTTCGGGCAGAACCCGCGCTGGGGAGCGATGGTGACGATGGACGGCCGCCAGGGCACCGACGCCATGCAGCTCGTCGACCCGGCGCAGGTACTGCCCGTGCATGTCGACGACTACGGTGTCTTCGCCTCTCCCCTGTCCGACTTCTCCCGCGAGATGCGCGCGCGAGGTCTCGGTGACCGCATCACCTACGTCGGGCGCGGCGAGACGGTGCCGCTGAGACGGTGACGTCGGCAGGGTTTTCGCGCCTCGGGACGCGGGTAGGCCACCTGGACACGAGACCCGACGTCAGGACCCGAGAGAAGGAGGCAGTCGTGCCCACCACGAACGACGACGGCAAGCCCATCGAGTCGGAGCTGCCCTCCACCCTGCAGAAATCGGACGAGAAGGCGCAGCGCACCTTCGCGAAGACACTCGACTCCGCGGAGGAGGAGTACGACGACGAGCAGCGGGCGCACCGAGTCGCCTACTCCTCCTTGAAGCACAGCTACGAGAAGGTGGGCGACCACTGGGAGCCGAAGGACGAGAAGGGCCCCTCCGACGAGCGCGCCGAGAGCGGCGGCCCGAACCCGAAGGGCCGCAGCGCCGGCGGCGTCGACGCGAACGCGTCGAAGAAGCACCTCGAGGAGGTCGCTCGCGACCTCGACGTGCACGGCCGATCGACGATGACCAAGGACGAGTTGGTCGACGCCATCGACAAGGAGAACAGGAAGCAGACCGCGAAGAAGCGGTGAGGAGTCAGCGGAAGGCCTGCTGGCCGGTCAGCGCCTTACCGATGGACAGCATGTGCATCTCGCTGGTTCCCTCGTAGGTGAGCACGGACTCCAGGTTGTTGGCGTGCCGCAACGGCGAGTACTCCAGAGTGATGCCGCTACCGCCCAGGATCGTGCGGCACTCGCGAGCGATGGCGATGGCCTCGCGCACGTTGTTGAGCTTGCCCAGACTCACCTGATCCGGCGTGATCTCACCGCGGTCCTTGATCCTGCCGAGGTGGACGGCGAGAAGGAACCCCTTGCCGAGCTCGAGCGTCATGTCGGCCAGCTTCTGTTGCGTCAGCTGGAAACTCGCGAGCGGCCGGTCGAACACCTCGCGGGAGTTCGCGTACGCAATGGCGGTCTCGAGACTGTCTCGCGCTGCGCCGAGAGCGCCGAACACGATGCCGAACCGCGCCTCGTTGAGGCAGGAGAGCGGAGCTCCGAGACTGGTGGCACCCGGCAGCATTGCCGACGACGGAAGCCGGATGTCGTCGAAGACGAGTTCCGCTGTCACCGAGGCGCGGAGCGACAGCTTCTTACCGATGGCGTGCGCGGCGAATCCCGGTGCGTCCGTGGGCACGACGAACCCACGGAAGCCCTCGTCGGTCCGCGCCCACACCGTCGCCACGTCGGCCAGGGTGCCGTTGGTGATCCACATCTTGGAGCCGGAGAGGATCCAGTCGTCGCCGTCCCGTCGCGCACGGGTGCGCATCCCGGACGGGTTGGAACCGAAGTCGGCCTCGGTCAGTCCGAAACACCCGATGGCCTCCCCGGTGGCGAGACGTGGGAGCCATTCCTGCTTCTGCTCCTCCGACCCGTACCGGTGGATCGAGAACATGGACAGCGAGCCCTGCACGGAGACGAAACTCCGGAACCCGCTGTCACCCGCCTCGAGTTCCATGCACGCGAGGCCGTAGCTCACCGCGTTGGTCCCGGCGCAGCCGTACCCCTCGAGGTGCATGCCCATCAGACCCATGCCGCCGAACTCGCGAGCGATCTCCCGCGGTAGCGTGCCGGCCTCGAACCAGTCCCCCACCTCGGGCTTGAGCCGCTTGTCGACGAACGCGCGGACCGTGGCCGCGATGTCCCGCTCGTCCTCGTCGAGCAGGGAGTCGGCGGCGAAGAGATCGAGTGGTCCGACGGGTGCTGCGGTGGTGCGCGGTGCGGTGGTCGTCATCCTGTCGAACCTACCCGGATCCGGGCCTGTACTCGATGAGTCTCGCGCTGTTTCCGACGACGATGACGGACGACGCGTTGTGCAGGATCGCCGCGAGTACCGGTGACAGCGCTCCGCCGGCACTCACGGCCAGCCCGATCGCGTTGACCGCGATCGACATGGCGTAGTTCTGGCGGATGACGGCCACCGAGCGCCGCCCCAGCGCGCGCACGTCGAGCAGTCGTGCCAGATCGTCCCCGGCGAGAGCGACGTCCGCGGTCTCCACCGCCACGTCGGTCCCGGCGGCGCCCATCGCGATGCCGATGTCCGCGGCCGCGAGCGCCGGCGCGTCGTTGGTGCCGTCGCCGACGACCGCGACGATGTGGCCCTCGGCCTGCAGGGCGCGGACGACGTCGAGCTTGTCCTCGGGCATGACCTCGGCGCGCCACTCGTCGATACCGAGCTCGGCCGCGACGGCGGCGGCCGTGGCCGGGTTGTCCCCGGTGAGCATCACGATGCGGTGCACACCGTCGGCCCGCAACGCGCGCAGTACCTCGGCGGCGTTGTGGCGGATCTCGTCGCGCAGACTGACCAGCCCGACCAACACGCCGTCGACCGCGAGGAGCAGAGGCGTCTCGGCACGGTGCTGCAGACGGGACACCCAGTCGGACGCCTCCTCGGAGACCTCGACGTTCTCTCTGCGCAGCAGCGACGCACCGCCCAGCAGCAGCGTCCGGCCGTCCGAGACGGTCCGCATGCCCAACCCGACGAGCACCTCGCACTCCTCGTGCGGTGGAATCTCGATGCGACGTTCCTCGGTACTGCGAATCACGGCTTCCGCCAACGGATGCCGAGAGTGGATCTCGGAGCTGGCCGCATAGGCGAGCACCTGCTCCGGCTCCCACGCGTCGTGGAACGCGATCACGTTGGTCACCACCGGGCGCCCGACCGTCAGCGTTCCCGTCTTGTCGAAGACGACGGCGTCGACACGGCCTGCCTGTTCGAGGTGGGACCCGCCCTTGATGAGGATTCCGCGCCGGGCACCGTTGCCGATGGCAGCGCTGATGGCGGTGGGGGTGGACAGACCGACCGCGCACGGGCACGCGACGAGCAGCATGGTCATGGCCCGGCGGACGTCACGGGTGACGAGCAGCGTGGCGGCCGAGAGCAGGAACGACGCGGGCACGAAGCGACGGGAGAAGTTGTCGCCCACCGTCTGGATGGGCGCGCGATCCTCCTGCGCCTCTTCGACCCGGGCGATGATGCGGCCGATCGCCGTGTCGCGACCCACGGCCGACGCGCGGACGACGACGCGGCCGCGCAACACGACGGATCCGGCCGACAGCCGGGTCCCCACGGTCACAGTGACCGGCAGCGTCTCGCCGGTGATGGCGGACTGGTCGACGACGGCGTCGCCCTCGATCACGGTGCCGTCGACCGGGACTCCGACGTGGTCGTGCACCACAACCTCGTCGCCGACCTCGAGCGAGTCGATGTCCACGGAGACCTCGGCACCGTCACCGGTCCGGATCCACGCGGTGTCGTGGGTGCCGCTGAGCAGATCCGAGATGGCACGCCTGGTGCGGCGCAGCGTCAACTCCTGGAGGTACTCGCCGATGTTCAGCAGCCACAGCACGGTGAGGGCGACGACGTTCTCGCGCAGGACGAGGCTCGCGACCGTCGCCGCGGACACCAGGGCGTCCGTTCCGGCCGCGCGGCCTCCCGTGAGGGACCGCACGGCGCCCTTCAGGAAGGGATAGCCGGTGAAGACGGTGACCCCGGTGGCGACGAGCCGACTGGTGGGGCCCAGCACGGGAGGTCGGCGCAGCGCGTACCGGCGCAGGCCCAGCAGGACCAGGGCCGCTCCGCCCACCGTCATGCGCAGCAGCTCGCCGGTACCGACGTCTGCCGACCGTGGTGTGCGCACCGCGGCCTGGCCCGGCGTGAGCGCGGTCGCCGCGGGTACGGCCGTCAGCGCGGCCAGCACCGACGCGGCGTCGGTACGGGAGCGGGAGTACCAGACGACGACGGACGCCGTCCGAGGGAAGGCGTGCACGGCGCGGACACCGGGAACGGCGTCGAGAAAGTCCTCGACCGCGACCGCGCGGACGTCACTGCCGGCGATCCAGTCGAGTCGGACGCGCATCCTGCCGGCGCCGTGGGACAGGACCTCGGGTGCTGCGGGTGTCGGCGTCTCGGCGGGATCGGTGTCCGTGCGAGCGGCGACCGCGGTGCTCACGTCGGCGCTCAGTGGTCGTGGCCGTGACCGACGTCGGACGCCGCCGGGGGCCGCACCTCCTCACCCATGCGATCCTTCGCCTCGGCGACCACGTCGGAGACCGCGAGACGGGCGGACTCGGCCTTGACCTCCGCCTTGCGCACCCCCCGCAGGCTCACCTCGGTGACCCGGACGGCAGCCTCGCGCAGCGGTGCACGCTCGACGACCTTCTTCACACCGTTGTAGGCCGCGACGCCCACGACCCCGGTCACGACGGTGGACGCCGCCTTGGCGATGACGGGAAACATCATGGTGGGACTCCCTCTGCACCGCGCTGCGAGCAGCTGCGGATCGGTGACGGTGAATCGCCTGCGAGGACGACGTGCAGCGATCATAGCGTTACCGACAACCGTTGTCGGATCGGACGGGCGACGTCGGCCGGTTTGCCCCCATCGTCACGAACCCCTACTGTCTCGACGACAACGATTATCAGTATCGACAGAAGGCGGAGGAACACCACCGTGCTCCAGGTCGAGGACCTGACCGTCCGGGTCGGCGCCACCACGCTCGTGACCGGCATCACGTTCGATGTCGTTGCGGGACAACGTGTCGCACTGGTCGGCGCGTCCGGCTCCGGGAAATCCGTGATCGCGTCCGCCGTCGTCGGCGTCACTCCTCCCGACCTGGTCGTCGCCGGTCACGTGCGCATCGGTGGTCACGACGTGGCGGGCACGCCCGTCCCCCGCCGCCCCCGTGACGCCCGGGCGGCGATGGTCTTCCAGGACGCGTCGTCCGCACTCGCCCCCTTCCGCACCGTCGGACGGCAGCTCGATCTCGCACTGCGCCATCGCGGCGAGGCGAGTCGGCGACGTGCCGATCGAGAGGAACTGTTGCGGGGCATGGCTTTCACCGATCCCGAGCGCATCGCGGCAGCGCGTCCGGCCCAGCTCTCCGGCGGGCAGCGTCAGCGTGTCTGCATTGCGATGACTCTGGCCTCGAATGCCCCGGTGATCGTGGCCGACGAGCCCACCACGGCACTCGACGTGGTCAGCCAGAGCACCGTCGTCGCGACTCTCGGCGCCGCGACCGGCGGCGATCGAGGACCCGCCCTGCTGTTCGTCACGCACGATCTGGCCGTCGCCGCCGCTCTCTGCGACCGCGTCGTGGTCGCCGACCGGGGAACGATCATCGAGACAGGCACCGTCACAGACATTCTCGCAGCACCGCGCCATCCCGTCACGGCGAGGCTCGTCTCGCGCGCACGGTCCGCCGACGCGGCGCTGCACTCCGCCCCGGTCGCATCGTGACGTCGGGATCTCCCGGTCTGCACGGCCGCGCACTGACGCGCCGGTACGACGGACACACGCTCGCGGTCGACGACGTCACCGTCTCCGTCGCGCCCTCGGAGCGAATCGCACTCGTCGGCGCCTCCGGCTCGGGCAAGTCGACCCTGCTCCGGATGCTGCTGGCGATGGAGACACCCGACTCCGGCGAGGTGACACTCGACGGCGCCGCGATCCGGCCGGGACCGGCCCGCTCGACCCGCTGGTTCCGCCGCGAGGTGCAGTACGTTCCACAGGATCCCGGTTCCTCACTGGACCCGCGTCGCACCGTGCTCGACTCGGTCGCCGCACCGCTGCGGTGGCTGCGGTGCGAGGGCGATCACCGCGCTCGCGCCCTCGCGGCTCTGGACTCGGTGGAGGTGGCCGCGTCGATGGTCGGCGCCCGCACCGGTGAGCTCTCGGGCGGCCAGAGACAACGGGTGGCCATCGCTCGCGCCCTCGCGTGCCGACCCCGCTACCTCGTCGCCGACGAACCGGTCAGTGGACTCGACCTGCCCCTGCGAGATCTCGTCCTGGACGTCCTCGAGACCGTGTGCGACCGCAACGGCACCGCGTCGCTGCTGGTGACGCACGATCTCGCCGTCGCCGCCCGCACGAGTGACCGTCTTCTGGTCATGGCCGACGGCGTGATCGTCGAGAGTGGCTGCACCACCACGGTTCTCGGGTCCCCGCAGCACACCCACACCCGCGCCCTGGTCGATGCGGTACCGCGTCTTCCCGTCCGCGCGCACCTGTAGTTCGTTCCGTCCGACCTTCCCTCGAAAGAATGCCCATGATGCGGTCCCCCCGCCGAATGCTGCCCCTCTCCGCCGTTCTCACCGTGTCGGTGCTCGCGCTGTCCGGCTGTTTCGCGGCATCACCGTCCGCCGACGACGGGAGCGGCCGAGTGCGTGTGGCGATGCTGCAGCCTCCGCGCTCCGGGCTGACCCCGCTGAGCGACGACTCCTTCAAGTTGTCCCGATGGTCGACGGCCGAGACCCTCGTCGTACTGGACGATCTCGGCGAGGCACAGCCTGCCCTCGCCACCTCATGGACTCGCGTGGACGACACGACCTGGAGCATCGACCTGCGGCCCGACGTCCGGTTCCACGACGGGACGCCGCTCGACGCCGCCGCGGTGGTCACCGCACTCACCGCGGCCACCACCGCCTCGCCGAAGCCCCGCATTCTCGACGGTGTCGACATGACCGTCGAGGCGGACGGCACGGACACCGTGACCGTGCGCACCGCGACGGTGGATCCGCTGGTACCGCAACTACTGTCGAGCCCCCAGCTGGCCATCCTCTCGCCGGGCGCGTACGCGGGCGGTGGTCCCGTCGATCCCGTCGGACACGGCACCGGTGCGTTCGTGCTCACCGCCGTCGACGGCACGTCCACGGCGACACTCGATCGCAACGACGACTACTGGGGTGGGCCGGCGAAGGCCTCGGGCATCGACGTGAGTTTCGTCCCCGACGGCACTGCCCGGGCCGCGGCCCTGCGGAACGGTACCGCCGACATCGTCGAGGCGGTGCCGGTGTCGCAGGCGGCGCTGGTCGATCCGGCTCTCGTGCACGAGGTGCCCATGCCGCGCACCAACACCCTCTACCTGAACAACAGGACGGGCGCCTTCGCCGACCCGTCGATGCGCGCCGCAGCGCGGGAGGCCGTCGACACCGATCGACTCGTCGACCAGGTCTACGAGAACCGCGCCGACGTGGCCCGCGGACTGCTGGGTCCCGCCCTGCCGTGGACGGCGGACCGGCCCGCACGCACGACCGCCCCGGCCGGCGATCCCGCGGGGCGACGGATCACCCTGGGCACCTTCACCGATCGCGCGGAACTGCCCGAGGTCGCGGTGTTGTTGCAGCAGGAGCTCGAGGCCCGCGGTTTCGTGGTGGAGCAGGTGGTCCGGGAGTACCAGTTCATCGAGGCCGATGCTCTCGCCGGCGCGTTCGACGCGTTCGTCCTGTCGCGGGCGACCGTGCTCGACTCGGGTGACCCCGTCGCCTACATGTACTCCGACTTCGCCTGCGCCGGTTCCTTCACCATCGCGCAGTTCTGCGACCCCGCCGTCGACGCCGCTCTGTCCACCGCCTCGGCGACCGAGCCGGGAGCAGCGCGCCGAGCCGCCGTCCTCGAGGCGGAGCGGCTGATACTCGAGCGCGATGCGGTGGTGCCGATGCTGCACGAGCGCGTCGTGCAGGGTGAGGCCGCGTCGGTGTCGGGTGCAGCGCGCGATCCGCGGGAACGGATGTTGGTCACCACCGAGACCACGGTCGGATGACGTCCGGCCGCGTCCTCGTCTCCGCCTCTCGCCTGCTGTCCGTCGCGGGCGTGATCGTGGTGGTCGCACTGCTGCCGTGGCTGTCGGGCCGCGACCCGGCGTTGTCGATCCTGCGTGCGCGCTCCGCGGACCAGGAGCCGACACCCGCCGCACTCGCCGCGATCCGCGCCGATCTGGGACTCGATGCGGGTCCGATCACGCTGCTGCGCAGGTGGTTCGGCGGAGTTCTGCGGGGCGATCTCGGCACGTCGTGGAACACCGGCAGGCCCGTCCTTCCCGGCGCCCTCGACGCGCTCGCCGTCTCGACGACCCTGATGGGGTTCGCCCTCGCGGTGGCCTGTGCGGTGGCGACGGTGATCGTGGCTCCGGCACTGCGCGCCGGGCTACGGGGGCGGCCCACCCGCTCGTCGGGTGTCGGCGCCTCGGTTCTCACCTCGGTGCCGGAGTTCCTGCTGGCGTCCGTCGCGGTGATCGTCGGCAGTGTGTGGCTGTCGCTCCCGTCCTACGGCTGGACCGGCCCGACCTCGGCGATCCTCCCGGCTCTCGCACTCGGTCTCCCGGCCGGCGGGCTGCTCGGCCGTCTTCTCGCCGATGCCGTGTCGGTGTCGTTCACCGAGGCATGGGTGACCACGTGGACGGTCGCCGACGTGGACCGTGGCACGCTCGCCCGTGCGGTGCTGCGTCGCGCAGCCTCGTCGCTCACGTCCCAGATCGCCCTCGTGATGGTGGGTCTGCTCGGTGGAGCTGTCGCGGTCGAACGCGTCTTCGCCATCCCCGGGATCGGACGATCGATGCTCGGACACGCTCAGTCGCAGGACCTTCCGGCGCTGCAGGCCGACATCCTGCTGCTCATGGGGGTCAGCGTGTTCATCGGTGTGGCCGCGCAGGCCGCCCGCCGGGCACTGCTCGGCCGGTCGGTGCACGATCACGCCGTCCCGGTACCCACCGCTCGAGTCGCCGCGGGTCGGTTCCCGTTCGTCGTGCCCGCCGTCGCCGCGAGTGCGTTGGGCACCATGGTGCTCGTCGGCCTGCCCCGCGACCCGTTCGCCACCACGCGAGGCAAGTTCCTGCCACCGTCCCTCGCGCATCCGTTCGGCACCGACGCGTCGGGACGCGACGTGCTCGCCCGCGTCGCTCACGGTGCGGCACACACCGTCACCGTGTCCGCGACGGTCGCACTGGGATGTGTGCTGGTGGGTCTGGTTCTCGGTTCGGCGGCGCGGGTGTTCACCGGTCCGATCGAGGTGACCAACGCCGCGCCACCGGTCATCGCCGGCGTGGTCGTCGCCTCCGTCGTGGGCCCCGGCGCCGCGTCGGCAGCCGTGGCTGTCCTGCTGGTCTCGTGGGCACCCCTGGCCGCGCACACTGCAGCGCTGTCGGCCGAGGTCGCGGCCAGGCCGTACGTCGCCGTCCTGCCCACCCTCGGCGCGGGTCGACTGCGCGTGCTGTTCGGGTCGGTGCTCCCGGCGGTCGGTCCCGCCGTTCTGCGTCACGGGGTGGTGCGGCTCCCGGGTATCGCCCTGGCACTCGCCGCCCTGGGCTTCCTGGGACTCGGACCGCAACCACCCAGTCCCGACTGGGGTCTCGTGCTGGCCGACGGGGTGTCCACGGTGGAGCGGGCGCCCTGGGTGGCCCTCGCGCCACTGGTGAGCCTCGTTCTGCTGTCGGTCACGGCGGTGTCGCTGTCGAGTGCCGTCCGGTCCCGCCGTGGGCGTCGGTCCACCGACGGTCCCGCCGCGCAGGCCGACCGTCCCACCCCGGTCTCCGCGTGCTGAGGGCGTCTCGCCGCGGTCGAGTGCTCCCCTGGCACGACCTCCGTGCGGCCACGCCCACCGTGAGACTGCTCGTCCTCACGCAGATGGCCTTCAACATCGGCTTCTTCATGGTGCTGCCGTACCTGTCCGTGCACCTGACGTCCGACCTCGGTCTCGGCGCCGCGCTGGTCGGTGTCGTGCTCGGAGTCCGCACGTTCTCGCAGCAGGGACTCTTCGTCGTCGGCGGAACGCTGGCGGACCGCCTCGGCGTCAAGCCGGTGGTGCTGACGGGCTGCGTCCTGCGCGTCCTCGGATTCGTGGGACTGGCTCTGGCCCAGAGCCTTCCGGCCGTCCTCGCAGCCACGGCGCTCACCGGCGTGGCCGCGGCGCTGTTCTCGCCGGCCGTCGAGAGCGCGGTGGCGCTGGAAGCGGGCGAGGGTGAACGCGCGGGTGGCCAGTCCCGCCTGGACGCGTTCGCGTTGTTCACCGTGTTCGGCCAGATCGGCGCGTTCACCGGTCCGCTGCTGGGCTCCGCGCTGCTCGCGGTGGACTTCCGACTGACCTGCCTCGTCGCGGCCGGGGTCTTCGTCGTCATCACGCTCGCGCACGTGGTGCTGCTGCCAGCTCGACGCGCCGAGTCGACCACGGACACCTGGCTCGACGACTGGCGGGAGATCGCCCGCAACCGTCTGTTCCTCGTCTTCGCCGCCGCGATGAGCGCGCAGCTCGTCGCGTACAACCAGCTCTATCTCCTGCTGCCGCTGCGGGTCGAGCAGGTGTGGGGATCGCAGGCACCACTGGGATGGTTCTTCGCCGCGGCGTCGGCACTCGTCGTCGCCGGGCAGATGAGCGTGACCCGAGCACTGCGCCGGTTCCCGCTGGTACGTGTGCTCCCACTGGGTTTCGCCGTCATGGCGACCGCGTTCGCCGCGGCGGCCGCGGCCGCACTGCTCGGCACCGAGGGTGCCGCAGGGCTCGTGGGGCCCGCCGCGTTCGTCATGCTGCTGACGGTAGGTCAGATGATCGCCATGCCGTTCGCGCGCGACCTGGTCCCGCGGATGGCGCGGGAGCGCAGCACGGGCTCGTACTACGGTCTGCTGGCCTCGCTGGGCGGGATCGGGGTGCTCGTGGGGTCGGTCGCGCTCGGCGCGATCATCGACGCGATGCCGGACACGCCTGCAGGCGAGGCGGTTCCGTGGGCGGCCGCGGCGGTCCTGCCGCTCGCGGCGGCAGTGACGTTGCGCTCGGTGGCTCGCCGACTGGTACCGGTGACCCCGGCGATCACGCCGCCAGAACCAGATCGCGGCCCGTCAGCACCTCCGTCTCGCGAGTGATGCGTGCCCACACGTCCTCGGTCACGTCGTCCATGATCGAGAACCGGTCCCACCACATCATGCGGGTCCGGTAGCGCTCGTCGGGGTACGCGGCCGGGGCGATGTTCTCGGCCACGCGGCCGCCGCCGGACTCCCACCGTCGCAGCACGTGATCGGCCGCCGTGGCCATGACGTACCGGGCGCCCGTGAAGACCATGGTGGGCAGCGCCGTACGGGACAGCAGTGCGGAGAGCGCACCGGGATGCTCGGCGTCCGCGGAGACGAACGCGGTCTTCATCTCCACCACACCGGCGGGCAGTCGACCGTGGATGAGTTCCGCGACGTCGGGCCGAGCGGCGTTGCCCTCCCACTCCACCAGAGCGTGCGACTGGTCCGCGCTGAGGTACGGGCCCTGGCCGCGGACGCCGGCGACGACCTGCCCCGCACGGTCCACGGCCGCGTAGAACACAGCGGTGTCCGCACCGTCGGCGACGCGCTCGACGTCGAGCGCGACGCCCACTCCGTGGCGCTCGTAGGACCGCGTGGCGCAGGCGAGGTACTCGTCCCAGAGCCCACGATCGGCGGACGGGGAACTCATCACCAGAACGGTCCCACTATCACGATCTGCAAGGCGCGTGCTCCCTTGTGTGATCAGGCGGGTGGGGGCGAGCAGAGTCGTCGACATCGGACACCTCTCGGACAGAGTTGTCGGATCGCCGTCCGGCGCCCCGACCAACAGACCACGGACTCGCCGGACGACGAATCCACACACTTATTGTCCCGCTTCCCGAGCAAAAAGTGGATTCCGCCCCGAAATCGGTGACCTGCGACGAATGTGCCCTTTTCGAGGCCCGAGAACGAACCGCAGGTCATTGACCCGTTACGACAACCTATATCCGAGTTACCCGTTCGTATTCCGGGTCGCTTTGGTGACTCCTCGTAGAACTGCACCGACGAAGCAGACTGAATTTCGTGAAAAGCCACGAACGGCGGGTCGGCGATTCGTGGCGAATTCGCGCTCCACGACGGCCACTCGGGCGCTCTCACAGCGCCACACCGACACCTCGGAACGCAGTCAGCCCCGGACCACACCTCCCGAGAGGTACGGTCCGGGGCTGCTGGAGACCCGGGAGTGGAGCGCGGGAACGGCTCGCCTATCGGCCGGCGCGGCCGAACAATGGTCGTCTGCCGGCCGTCTCGCGACGCGACGACGTGGCTGCGGAGAGGGAGTCCGCGAGCATCAGCTCGACGGTGCGCTCGGCATCGAGCTTGTTGTCGCCGATACCCCCCGTGGCGCCACGCTTGGCCCATCCCACGACGTAGGCCCCGGCCACCGGGCGGTCCTCGGAGTCCACGACGCGACCCTCGACGTTGCGCACGGTTCCGCGGTCCGCGTCGAAGGGAAGTCCGGGCAGGGCGGACCCGCGATACCCGGTCGCCTGCAGCACCAGATCGGCGGGAATCGAGCTCGCGATCCCCGCGTCGGACGTGCCGGATCCGCGGACGTCGAGCGCTCCCGGGCGTACCGCCACCGGTGCGCGCCCGAACGAGAAGACGATGCGCGGCGCGCCGTCACCCGTCTCGGCCTCGTCGGCGCGCAGTGCGGCGGCGAGCGGTGCAGCGGACGCGGACAGCGGCAGCGCCGCCAGGACCGAGGAGAGATCGTCGTCGCCCGCGACCAGAACGGGAACCGATGTGCGATCGACGAGCGCCTGGCACTCGGACCGGGTGAAGGCGGCGACCTCGGGACCGCGTCGACCGAGCACGGTGACCTCCCGCACCGCACTGTCCCGCAGCGCCGCGAGCGCGTGGGCCGAGATGTCCGTGCCCACGAGGTCGTCGACGGGAGCTGTCAGAATTCGCGCCGCGTCGAGCGCCACGTTCCCGTTGCCGATCACGACGACGCGCGTCACGCCGCGCAGATCCACGGCGTCGGCGGGGACGTCGGGGTGACCGGTGTACCAGCCGACGAGGGTCCGGGCACTCATCGGGACGACCTCGGACTCGAGGGGAAGCTGCCTGTCCTGATCGGCACCCACCGCGTAGACCACCGCGTCGAAGGTCCGCGAGAGTTCCTCCACCGTGACGTCGACCCCGACCTCGACGCCGAGGCGCATCGTCACGCGCGAGTGCACGAACAGCGATCGGAAGTGTTCACCGATGCGCCGGGTACTCGTATGATCCGGTGCCACACCGTATCTCGCGAGACCACCCGGCACGGGCAGCTTGTCGAAGAAGGTCACCGCGGCATCGGTCTGACGCAGGAGCGCCGTCGCGGTGTAGCAGGCGGCCGGCCCGGTTCCCACCACGGCGACCCGTTTCAGCGACACGGAGCCGATGTCCGCCGGCGGGAACGTCGGTGCGCCCCATACATGATCGACCGGCCGGTCCCGGTAGTAGTCGGCGTTCAGTTCCGCGTAGATCGCCTGCGACGGCGACAGCCGCGACACCCGCGTGATCGCGTCCACCGGGCACGCGTCCGCGCAGGCGCCGCAGTCGATGCAGGACCGCGGATCGATGTACAGCAGGTCGGTCTTGCCGAAGTCCGGCTCGTCCGGCGTCGGGTGGATGCAGTTGACCGGACAGACCGACAGACACGATGCGTCGTTGCAACAGTTCTGGGTGATCGCGAAGGCCATGGGAGCGTCAGACCATGTGGATGGTGCGGTAGACGGCCGCAGCGGGCTTGGTCAGCAGTCCACAGTCGCTGAGGAACGCCATCAGGTGCTGGCTGCTCGTGCGCATCATGACGTGGTGGTGCGTGTTGTTCTTCGCCTCGCGGACGGCGCGGTCCCGGTCGAGACCGGCCGCGGCGTAGACGTCCTTGTTCACCATGTTGGACACGATGACTCGGGCGGCGATGGCGATGAGCAGGGCCGCGGACTTACGGCGGGCGGTGGAGATTCCCGCCATGTTCTCGCGCATCTGCTGACGCGCGAACGTCATGTGCCGCGACTCCTCGACGACGTGGATCTTGCTGGTGGTGCGCACCAACGGGAGCACGTTCTCACCGCGCATCCAGTCGCGCTGCATGACGTCGAGCACTTCCTCGGCGACGAGGATGCCGCCGTAGGCGGCCTCGGACACGGCGAGAGTCTTGAAGCCACGACCGAGCTCGATGCTGAGCCGGCGCGGGATGTACGCCTTGATGCCCATGGTGCGGCACGCCTTGGCGAACATCAGGGAGTGGCGGCACTCGTCGGCGATCTCGGTGAGCGCGAACTGGAAGTCCGAGGACGACGAGTCGCTGCAGTACTGATCACGCAGGACCATCTGCTGCAGGATCATCTCGAACCAGATGCCGGTGCTCATGATCGAGCAGACCTCGTGGCGGGTGAGGGTGACGCGCTGTTCGGGCGTCATCTCCTTCCACAGGTCGGTGCCGTAGAGGGTGCTCCACTCGGGATTGAGGCCGAACTGCTCCGGGTCGAGAGGAGCCTCCCAGTCGACCTCCTGCATGGGGTCGTACGAGAGCGCTGCGACGGAATCGAGCAGCCGAGCAGACACGTCCTCTGCATCCGAGACGGTGAGTTCCGGGTCGAGTGTGCTGGTCATGGCGTCGTCCTTCCGTGGGCGGGTACATCTCCGTGACTAACTGTGACAGAGGTTATCAGGTACTCGCCGTCACGGGAAGACGTCGCAAGGTCCGGACGGTGCCGGATCGTCAGGAGATCTGGGGCATCTCCAGATCCGTGTGCGCCACTGCCCGAGCGGTGTCGGGGTCCGTTCCGAGCATCACCAGCAGACGCTCCGCTGCGTCGTCGATCCGGCGGTCGTCGACGGAGCCCGGGTCCTCGAGCCACCGGTGCACCAGGGCGAACAGCACACCCGCGGTCATCGCCGTAGCGAGAGACAGGTCCTCGATCTCGAGTCGTCCGGCGTCCACCGCCGCCGCGAGATCCCGGCGGGCCCGCGGCCCGAGACCACCGGGCGCGTCGAGCAACGCGAACCCCGACCGGTCGACGATCTCCGCGGCCTGACGATGCGAGACGGCGGCACGACCGGTCCGCCTGACGGCGTCGCAGAAGATCTGCACCGGATCGTCCGAGCGCGGCGAGACTCCGTCGAGCGTCTCCCCCATCTGCTCGAGAACCTGCTCCACGGCGGCGGCGAAGAGTGCGGGCTTGTCCTCGAAGTGGTTGTAGAAGCTCCCGAACCCGACGTCGGCGGCGGCCGTGATGTCGGCGATGCTCGCGGTGGAGGAACGCCCGTCGGCGATCATCTCGCGCGCGGCGTCCACGAGAGCCTGGCGCGTGCGCGCCTTCCGTCGCTCGAGCCTGTTCCCGGCAGTCTGCATCCGGAAAGTCTAGGTCGACGGGTGCCCGGTCGTCGGCGCGGCGAGCCCGCTGACGACGCGTCGCGACGTCAGCGGGAGACAGGAGCGGACCAGATCCCCACGATGGCGTCGACGAGGTCGATGCCGCACGCCGTCCAGTACGCCGTCGGATCGGCGCCCGATGCGGCGAACTCCGACTCTCGTTCGGCCATCACGTGCGTCAGCAGAGTGCGCGCCATGGCCCCTCTGGCCGAGCGGACGTCGGCAGGAATCGGGGGCAGGCACGAGGTGACGCCGGCGACCGTCTCTCGCAGCGTCGCCGAGGACAGCGCCTCGTCCACCAGGATCGGCCGCAGCACCGGATCCGTCATGACCTGGGAGGCGAACCGCGCGTACCAGGTGGGGGCGCCGAACTCGGCGAAGTACTGCGTCGACGGAAGGACCAGTGCCGACACCCACGCTCGCAGGTCGGCGCCCTCTCCGATCGCCGCGACGTGGGCGGAGCGGATCCGTTCGACGTCGCCCGTCCGGCGGACGACGATCGCGCGGACGAGATCCTCCTTGCTGCCGAAGTGGTAACCGACCACGGCGCTGTTGCTCTGCCCCGCCGCGTCGCCGACCTGACGGTTCGACACCGACACGACACCGTTCTCCGCGTACAGCCGCTCGGCGGCACCCAGAATCGCCTCGCGCGTCGCCTCGGAGCGCGCGGACGGGGCTCGCGTCGACCGGGCCTGGCTCATTCCACCGGCTCGGTGGCCCGGTCGGTGACGGCACCTCCGACGACCTCCGACGCCTCGCCCTCGCCGTCCTGGTGACGCGGAAGGAAGGAGGCGAGTACGACCGAGAGGATCGCCGCGCCGGCGGCGATGGCCATGGTGATCCGGAAGGCGGCCTCGGACGGCACCGCGGTGGATCCGAACGACACGGTCATCGACGCGAGAACGACCCCCGCGACCGCACTGGCGAACGACGTTCCGAGGGACCGCATCAGCGTGTTGAAGCTGTTGGCCGCCGCTGTCTCGGAGGCGGGCACCGCCGACATGATCAGGGCGGGCATCGCTCCGTACGCCAGTCCGATGCCCGCACCGATGACGAGCGAGACCACGATCAGCTGCCACACCGCGCCCATCATCACGATGCCCAGCAGGTAGCCGACGGCAACCGTCGCCGCGCCGGCCATGAGCGTGATCTTCGGTCCGCGCGTGGTGGTGATGCGCGAGGACACCGGCGCGACGGCCATCATGATCAGTCCGGACGGCGCCATCACCAGGCCCGCGACGAGGATCGACTGTCCCAGGCCGACACCGGTCGCGGCGGGCAACTGAAGGATCTGCGGCAGAACGAGACTGAGTGCGAACATCGCGAAACCGAGCATGATCGACGCGGCGTTGGTGAACAGCACCTGCCGCCGCAGCGAGACCCGCAGGTCCACCAGTGGCTGGGGAGTGCGCAGTTCCCACACGATCCACGCCGCGAACGCGAGGACGGACACCAGCAGCAGGCCGAGGATCGACGCGCTGCTCCACCCCCAGTCGGAACCCTTCGAGATCCCGAGCAGCAGGGTCACCAGGGCGACCGACAGCGTGAGCGCTCCACCGATGTCGAACGTGCCGCCGGTGCGCACCGTCGACTCGGGAACGACGACGACCACGGCGACCGCCACCAGTGCGCCGAGCGCAGCCGCCGTCCAGAACAGGAAGTGCCAGTCCGCGTACTCGGCGATGATCGCCGCGGCCGGAAGACCCAGGGCGCCGCCCACTCCGAGCGACGCACTCATCAGCGCGATCGAACCGGGAAGCTTGTGGCGAGGCAACACGTCCCGCATCACGCTGATGCCGAGGGGAATCACACCGGCGGCGAGACCCTGCAGTGCCCGCCCCACGACGAGGGGCACGAGGCTGTTCGCGAGGGCACCGACCACCGATCCGGCGACGAGCAGCGCCAGGCTGACCAGCAGCATGCGCCGCTTGCCCACCATGTCGCCTAGTCGGCCGGTCACGGGAACGGCGACCGCACCCGCCAGCAGGGTGGCCGTGATGGCCCACGCGGTGTTCGCGGCCGAGGCGTTCACCAGAGCGGGGAGCTGGGGAACCAGCGGGATGATCAGTGTCTGCATCAGGGCGACCGTGATGCCGGCGAAGGCCAGTACCGCGACGATGCGTCCGGTTCCGGTCTCCTCCGTCTCGGCCGTGGCAGCGATGGGTGAGGACATGGGTCGAGTCTCTTCTCAGCTAGTTTGAAACAGCTGTTTTAAATTAGGCACCGATCCTTACCCACGTCAACGTTCTCGCCGCTCCTGTGGCCCGCATCACCACGTCACCGGACGAATCGGTCGAGGAAGGCATTGCCGAACACGCGGTGCGGGTCGAGTCGGTCGACGGTGCCGACGACGGAGTCCCAGTCCCGCTCGCCCGAGTACCCGTCGCGGAACGAGTCGGGGATGGTGGCCGCGAGCGCCTGCACGTCTCGGTAGGGGCGGTCCTCGTCGAACGCCCACCCCTTGGACCACTCCGGCCGGAACACCGCATCGGCACCGTCGAAACGTTCTCGCATCCACTGCTCCATCTCGCGATAGAACGCGAACATCCCGGGCGTTCCCGGAATGCCCAGCACGTTGAGCCACACCGCCGTGTCCCACTCGGGACGATCGGGTACCGGACGCATGGCCGAGATCGTCGGCGGGCCGGCCGAGTCGACGAGGACGTCCGAGCCCTGGTCGAGACCACAGCACCGGATCTCGACTGGGCCGTTGATCGGGAACTGCCCCAGGGACGCGTAGTGCTCGGTGCGCTCTCGGAACCAGCGGGTGAAGTCGTGCAGGACCGCAGCCACGTTCGCGCGAGCCGTGATCACCGCACCGCCGCCCTCCGTCAGGAGCAGTGTGCTCGGACGGATGTAGAACTGCGTGTTCTTCGGCGCTCCCCAGATGTCCGACGACCCCGTGGCCGCGAGCCCCGCCACCGTCGTCGCGAGGAACACCTGACCCAACGCGGGCGTCAGTTCCGTCCGCCCGGACACGACAGCACCGATCGCGTCGGACACCGCTTCCGGGAGGGTGTCGGAGAACGTGTAGTTGTACGGTCCGTCGACCTCGCGGGAGGACGGCGGTCGCACGGGAGTCGGCGTCCACACCTTGAGCCACGGAGTGTCGGTGAACGGGTACCAGATCGCCTCCGCGCGGCCGGACCGGTCCAGGAAATCGACGTACGTACGCCCCGGTGCCCCCGGCGCTCCGAACAACTCCGCCCAGCCGATGTCGGTGATGCTCTCGCATCGCAGAGGAGTCGCCGGATGCGCCTGCATCGTCACCTCGGTGACGAACGCTCGGCCGAGATGGACCGCGAGATCCGGCGCGTCGGCCTCCGACCGGGCGACGGTCCGCAGTGCGTACCCGGTCCCGTTCCACGCGACCACCGTCATCGAGGTCACCAGATTGCTCAACGATCCCGACGACGAACCGATCGGAACCTGTTCTCCCACTGCGCGTACCACGGCGCCGTGCGCCCCGACAGCCAGAGCGCCCGCGATGGACAGAACCCCCGGCGCGGGCACACTCGACCATCCGAGACCGTGGTCCTCCAGCGCCTGGAGGACGTCGGACAGAGTCGCGCCGGCACCGGCGGTGACGGTGGACGACGCGGTGTCCACCGTGGCACCGGTCAGCCCGGTCATGGTGTCCACGAGCACGACCCGGTCCAGGTTCTCGCCGTTCTCGATGGTGAACGGGGTCCACCCGTGCATCGCGCCGCGCGGCCGCAGCCGGTGACCGGAGGCGTGAGCCCAGTCCGCGAGCGTCACCACGTCGTCGGCGGATCGCGGCGAACACGTCCACACCGCGTCGACCACGATCTCCTTCGACCAGTTCTGGTACCGCTGCCGGAACAGCGGGATTCCCGGTGGGAAGTCGGGTGGCGCGGCGACGCCTTCCCCGACACCCGCCGGAACGGCTCCCGCCGGCACGGGCCGGCACACCCCCGCGAGCGTGGCGGCCACGGCCGAGGCGGCGGATGCGGACAGGAAGGATCGGCGGTCGAACGATGGCATGAGTCCCCGATGCGCGAGATGCGGATGATGTGAGCCCCACGCCTCGTGAGCGCACTGCTGGGCAGTCCGGATCTGCTTGCCCCCCCGGAGGGTTTACACCTTTGACATACCCGTAAAGATTGTCAAGTCCAGGAGGGTCTCGGCCGGGTGGGTCACGCACCGGGCAGGTCGAGGACCGGCACGAGGCGGCGGCGCAGATAGCCCCGGAGCGCGTCGTCGGACCGGGTCGCCTCGCTGTCGAACTGCACCACGGACAGGAACATGCGGATGCAGAGGTCGGCGACTTCGTCGAGATCGCCGCCGGCCTCGGCGGGCGCTCCCACCAGAGGCGTGAGGAAGGACCGGGTCAGGCTCAGCGCGTCGATCCCGAAGGCGGATCCGTCGTAGATCACCGTTCCACGGCCGGGATGCACCAGCGGCGCCAACGCCGGCGACGACCGGAACGCCGCACGCGCGGCGACCATGGCCTCGACGACGAACTCGGACACCGACTCCCGCTCGCCGACCGCGGACACGACGGACCCGATGACACGCGAACTCACGTCCTGCAACGCGTCCGACACCAGGGCGTCGCGGGTACCGAAGTGCGCGTACACCGTCGGGCGGGAGACACCGGCCTCGTCGGCCACGGAACTGATGGTCACGCCGTCGAAACCACCGAGCTCGAGGCGTCGCACCGCCGCCGCGAGGATGCGTTCCCTCACGCGGGCGGTGGCTGCCATGCGGCGATGTCCACACCCATGGCGGTGCTCGGCGGTTCGTCGTACAACCACTCGCGCGCGATCCGCCCCCAGTTCGCGGTGGCACGAAGTTGCCCGAGGATGCCGAACGTCAGGAAGTCCGCGCGACGGGAGAAGACGTGCTCGGGCGGCAACCACTGCTTGGTCATGGTGCCGAAACTGCCCGATCGCGGGTCGACGGCGAGGACGAAACACGCCCCCGCCATCTCTGGCGTCACGGTGACCGACCCGTCGTTCAGACTGAGTTCCGCTGCTGCGCAGACGTAGTCGAGACAATCGCTCGCCGTCACGGCGGCGCCGGGGTCGAGAATCCCCCGCGCGGACATGGCGATGAGCAGATCGTCTCCGCGCCCCTCGATCGCCGCTCGCAGGCACTCTCTCTCGAAACGGACGTCCGCCGGACTCATCCGCAGGTACAGACCGAAGTCGACGAAGGTGACGCGCCCGTCCCGAGCCAGCAGGACATTGCCCGGATGGGGGTCACCGCAGAACTCGCCGAGCGTGTGCAGAGACCCGATGTAGAAGCGGAACACCGTCTCACCCACCCGGTCTCGCACCTCCGCCGACATCGCACGGATCTCGTCGAACGGCACCGCGTCGACGAACTCGGTCGTCAGGACCGCCGCGCCGCACCGCTCCGGCACGGTGTCCGGGATGAAGAAGTGCGGGTGCTCCCGATACAGTGCCGCGACGCGGCGCTGCGTCCGCTCCTCCGCCGGGTAGTCGAGTTCCGCCTCGAGGTTTCGGCGCAACTCGTCGACGACGGCA
This sequence comes from Rhodococcus sp. MEB041, assembly GCF_030208955.1. Classification (NCBI taxonomy): domain Bacteria; kingdom Bacillati; phylum Actinomycetota; class Actinomycetes; order Mycobacteriales; family Nocardiaceae; genus Rhodococcus; species Rhodococcus sp. MEB041. The sequence continues at coordinate 477,991 of NZ_JARVSZ010000005.1, read as the reverse complement.
CGGGAGGACAGCATCGGGATCGACGCCGGCAACAGCTTGACGTAGAACGACAGATTCTTCAGGTCGGCCCGCACCGCGTCGTCGATACCGGGGTACTTCACCTTGACGGCCACCTCCCGGCCGTCGTGCAAGCGGGCACGATGCACCTGACCGATCGACGCGGCGGCGAACGGGCTCTCGTCGAACTCGGCGTAGAGCGACTCGATCGACTCGCCCAGATCCGCCTCGATCACAGTGCGCACGTCGTCGAACGAGACGGTGGGTGCGCGGCTCTGCAACTCGGCGAGCTTGCGGTGGAACTCGTCGCGGTGCTCGTCGGGGACGAATGACAGGTCCAGCATCGACAGCATCTGGCCCAGCTTCATCGCCGCTCCGCGGAGACCGCCCAGGACGGTCACCAGCCGTTCGGCCGAGCGGACCGCCTCCTTCGCCGTGAGGGCGGCACGCAGTTCCTCGGTGCGACCCGCCATGCGTACTCGCATGGTGGCGTTACGCGCCGTGCGACCCGCGACGAGGCGACCCACCTCGGCGCCCCGGGCCACCCTGGACGTCGGCATCTTCTCCGGCACTTCCCCAGTATCCCGCACCGTGCCTGCGCTCGATCGATCGCGGCACCGCGGACCCGGAAGTTTCTGGCGCACCGGACATCTCGGGCACGCTATGTCGTACATCACGTTTCCGGAGGTCCGCGAGGGCTTACTCTTACTTCGAGTAACGATATACCGCGCGACGGGGACCGCGCGACGTCGATCAGAGGGGGAAACACAGCATGACCAGCACCATCTCATCAGGAGACACACGGACCGACGCTGTCGCCGCCCGCGCGGCGCACCTGTTCGACACCGACGCCGAGGTGCGCGCCGCGGCCGCGGATCCCGCGGTGTCGGCACAGGTGGCGGACCTGACGCCCGATCTGCACGCCATGGTCGAGGTGGTCATGGACCGCTACGCAGACCGGCCCGCGCTGGGTCGCCGGGCGTACGACGTCGAGCCCGCGGACGACGGTCGCCGCGTGCGTCGGCTCCAGCAGCGCATGGACACCATCACCTATGGATCGCTGTGGTCCGATGCCCTCGATCTCGCGACCGCACTCGGCGACGTCGCCACTCCGGACACCTTCGTCGCGACCCTGGGATTCGCCGGTGCCGACTACGTCGTCGCCGAACTGGCGACGGTCCGGACCGGTGCCGTTGCCGTTCCCCTCCAGTCCGGCGCCGCTCCCGGACGCCTCGCCGACATCGCCGCCGAGGTCGAGCCTGTCGCACTCGTTGTCGACAACGAACAGTTGTCCACCGCCACGGCTGTGGCCGCCGCGTGCCCGAGCATCCGCCGTATCGTCGTCCTCGACCACGACGATCGTGTGGACGACGACGAGGACCGTCTCGCCGAGGCTCGACGATCCGCACCGGGCACGGTGCTCGCGATCGAGACGCTACGGGAGGCGATCGCACGCGGTCGCACTCTCCCCCGGCTCGCCGGCCCCGAGGCCGTCGATCCCGACCGGATCGCCACGTTGATCTACACCTCCGGCAGTACCGGGACCCCGAAGGGCGCCATCCACACCCAGCGCATCGTCTCGCGCCTGTGGTCGACGTCCCACTGGTACGACCAGAGCGCGGAGTCCGACGAGGCCGGGCGACCCGGTGCGATCACGCTGGACTACCTGCCCATGAGCCATCTCGCCGGGCGCGCGGTGGTGTTCACGACCCTGGCAGCCGGCGGCATCGTGTACTTCGCGAGTTCGAGCGATCTGTCCACGCTTCTCGACGACTACGCACTCGCCCGGCCGACCGTGGCCATGCTGGTTCCCCGCGTGTGTGATCTACTGCGTCAGACAGCCCTCGGACGCATCGAGACCCGGGCGCACCGCACCGGCGAGAGCGCGGACGCCGTCCGCGCCGAGGTCCTCGAGGACATGCGATCCACCACTCTCGGTGGCCGCATCCTCTCCGCAGTGGTGGGTACCGCGCCGACCTCCCCCGAGGTCATCGACTTCGTCTCCGAACTCCTGGACACGACGGTGCAGAACAATTACGGCTCCACCGAGGCCGGCATGGTGTTGTTCGACGGCGTCGTCCAGCGGCCGCCGGTGCTCGAGTACCGCCTCGACGACGTTCCGGAGCTCGGGTACGCGGTGACCGACCGCCCCTACCCGCGCGGTGAGCTTCTCCTCAAGACCGATTCCCTCGTGCCCGGCTACTACAAGCGGCCGGACGTGACGGCCGAGATGTTCAGTGCGGACGGCTTCTACCGCACCGGCGACGTGGTCGCGGAGACGGAGCCGGACCATCTCGTGTACGTCGATCGCCGCAAGAACGTGCTGAAACTGGCGCAGGGCGAGTTCGTCGCCCTCTCGCGCCTGGAGTCGATCTACGCGTCCGCCGACGCCGTCGACCAGATCCATCTGCACGGCAGCGGCGAGCGGTCCTACCTCCTCGCCGTGGTCGTGCCCGCCGACGGAGCCGACACCGCCACCGTGCTCGACTCCCTGCAGGCACTCGCGCGCGAGGAGCAGCTCGAGTCCTACGAGGTCCCGCGCGACATCGTCCTGGCCGCGGAGCCCTTCACGCAGGAGAACGGTCTGCTCTCGGGAGCGAACAAGCAGCTGCGTCCCGCTCTGACGGCGCGCTACGGCGAGGCGCTCGAGGACAGGTACCGCGAGATCGACGAGGGCCAGACGGCGAAGATGAGCGAACTACGCCGCCGCGGCGCCGACGCACCCGTCCTGGAGACCGTCGGCGAGGCCGCCGCGGCGTTGCTGGGATGCGCCGGCACGGAGGTCTCACCCGATGCGCACTTCACCGACCTCGGCGGTGACTCGTTGTCCGCGTTGACGTTCGCCACCCTGCTGCAGGACATCTTCGAGGTGGACGTCCCCGTCACGGTCGTCATCGCGCCGTCGTCCGACCTCGCGGCGATCGCGACCCACATCGAGCGGCGACGCGGCGACGCGGATGCCACGGGAGCCGCGACCTTCGCCTCGGTGCACGGAGCGCACGCGACGCAGGCCCGTGCCGATCAGCTGACGCTGAGCGCCGTCCTCGGCGACGAGTTCCTCTCGTCCGCGGCTGACGTGGGACCGGTGCGCACCGACACCCGGACCGTGTTGCTCACGGGCGCCAACGGATACCTCGGGCGCTTCCTGTGCCTGGAGTGGCTCGAACGCCAGGCCGCGGTCGGCGGCACCGTCGTGTGCCTCGTGCGCGGACGCACCGCGGCGGACGCTCGTGCCCGTCTCGACACCGCGTTCGACACCGGCGACCCGGCCCTGTGGTCGCGGTGGACGACGCTGGCCGACACCGCGCTCGAGGTCGTCGTCGGCGACGTGGGCGAGGCGAACCTGGGCGTGAGCGACGAGGAGTACGCGTCGCTGGCCGAGCGGGTCGACCGCATCGTGCATCCCGCGGCGCTCGTCAATCACGCGCTGCCGTACGAGCAGTTGTTCGGCCCCAACGTGATCGGCACCGCCGAGATCGCCCGGCTCGCCCTGACGCATCACCTCAAGCCGGTGACCTACCTGTCCACCGTGGCCGTCGCGGCGGGCGTCGAGGCCTTCTCCGAGGACGGCGACATCCGCGAGATCAGTCCGGTCCGCGCCCTCGACGAGTCGTACGCCAACGGATACGGCACCTCCAAGTGGGCGGGTGAAGTGGTGCTGCGCAACGCCTCCGACGCCTTCGGGCTCCCCGTGACCGTCTTCCGTTCGGACATGATCCTGGCGCACCCCCGGTGGACCGGTCAGCTCAACGTCCCGGACATCTTCACCCGCACGGTGCTGTCGTTGATCGCCACCGGAATCGCCCCGGAGACGTTCTACCGGCAGGACACGGGCGCACCCGTCGACGATGCAGGGCGGCCGCGCGCACACTACGACGGACTCCCCGCCGATTTCACCGCAGCGGCGATCACCGAGCTCGGTGGCAGCGCGACGTCGGGACACCGGACCTTCGACGTGCTCAATCCGCACGACGACGGCATCTCTCTCGACACCGTCGTCGACTGGATCATCGAGTCCGGCAGGACGATTCGGCGCATCGCCGACTACGACACGTGGTTCGCCGAGTTCTCCGACGCGCTCGAGTCCCTGCCGTCGGCACAGCGGTCCGCCTCGGTGCTGCCGCTGCGGCACGCCTACGCGCGGCCGGACCTGCCGACCGCCGGGTCACCCCTGCCGGCCGAGGTGTTCCGTGCCGCGGTCCGCGACACGTCGACACCGGGGTCGGCACTGGCGGACATCGACGACATCCCGCACCTGTCGCGCGATCTCGTCGCGAAGTACGTGCGTGATCTCGAGGCGCTGGGGTTGATCCCGACGCTCTGACAGCCGATCAGCGTCCGGTGCGTGACCGAACGAGCCGGACGGCGGGATCGAGGATCCGATGGCGTGCGAGCGCGAACACCGTCCCCACGGGGGAGCTCGCACCGCCACCGGATCCTCGCCGCGCCGCGGTGAAAGCGTCGATCCCGTTGCGCTGCAACGACGACAGCATCGTCTTCGCCACGGGCCGATCCGGATCCGGATCCTTGCCGGCACCCATCAGATGCAACTGATCGGTGTGCCACTGCAGATCGAGCAGCCCCCCCAGCGACCGGACCGAGCGGTGGGTCGCGAAGCGGGCCGGCACCGGAACGGAGATGGACGGGCTGGGCAGTGCGCTGACGGTGCCGTCGAGAACGTCCCGTGCCGCTCCGGGCAGGACGGCGGTCGGGCGGCCGAGTCCCACCATCTGACACGCACCGGACCGCACCGCGTCCGACATTCCGTCGCGCGTGCGGAACCCACCGGTCACGGCGAGCGGGATGTGGGGAGCGAGGTCGCGCACCGTGACGGCGTAGTCGAGGAAGTACGCCTCGCGCGACGCCGTACCGGCCGACACCGCGGTGCCCATCATCGCGGGCGACTCGTAGCTGCCGCCGCTGATCTCGATGAGATCGACCGGCAGATCACCGATCATCGAGACCACCTCGCGGGACTCGTCCTCGCTGAAACCGCCGCGCTGGAAGTCCGCCGAGTTGAGCTTGATGCCGACGGCGAAGCCCGGGGAGACGGCGGCGCGTACTCGTCGCACCACCTCGAGCAGGAAACGCGCGCGCCCCTCGATGTCGCCGCCCCACTCGTCGGTCCGCAGATTCGTCAGGGGCGAGAGGAACTGGCTGACGAGATAACCGTGGGCGGCGTGGATCTGCACTCCGTCGAACCCCGCCTCCTCGGCCACCGCGGCCGTCGTCGCGAACCGCGACAGGATGTCCTCGATCTCCGCGCCGCTGGCCGCGCGGGGCGCCGGGATCCCGGGGATGTCCAGGCCCACCGCGGACGGGGCCAGGGTGCCGCCGACCGTCGTCACCGGGTTGCCCTGCCTGCCGGGATGGTTGATCTGCATCCAGATCGGCGTGCCGCCGTCCTGCGCCGTCTTCGCCCAGCGGGACAGGGCATCCATGTCCCGTCGGTCCTCGACCGCGACGTTGCCGGGCTCGCCCAGATGCCGGTGGTCGACCATGACGTTCCCGGTGACGAGGAGCCCGTAGCCACCGTCGCCCCAGCGGCGGTAGAGACGCGACAGTCTCTCGTCCGGGGCGTTGTCACGGGTACCCAGCGCTTCGCTGAGCGCGGACTTCATGATCCGGTTCGGCAGGACCTGTCCGTTGGGCAACGTCAGCGGTGCGGACAGCGACACGTCAGGCATGGAACCCCTCGTCGGGTGAATGGGTGGGTGGATCCGTTCCCCGGAGTACACCAGATGTGGTGTGATGATAGCTGTCATCACTTGCCGCGGTGTCCGTGAACGGGCGCCCCACCACTCGGGAGCGCGATGCGCAGCGTCACGGTCGTCATCATCGGCAGCGGGTTCGGTGGGCAGTGCGCCGCCATCGAACTGCTGCGTCGCGGCATCGACGACATCGTCGTCCTGGAACGACGCGAGTTCGCCGGCGGAACCTGGCGGCAGAACTCCTACCCCGGAGCGGCCGTCGACGTGCAGAGCCCGCTCTACTCGATCGCGTCCGAGCCGTACGACTGGTCGCAGATGTTCGCGGTGCAGAGCGAACTCGAGGACTACACCCGCCACGTCGTGGACAAGCACGGTCTCGACGATCTCACCGTGCTCGGCGCCGAGGTGAAGCGCATCGAGTGGGTCGCCGACTCCTGGCACGTCACGACCACAGCGGGTGACTATCGTGCGCAGTTCGTGGTCAACGCGACCGGGCCGCTCAGCACGCCTGTCGTTCCGGCTTTCCCGGGTCGCGAGAGTTTCGCGGGCGCCCAGTTCCACACCAACGCGTGGGACCACGACGTCCCCCTCGCCGGCGCGCGTGTCGCCATCGTCGGCAGTGGCGCGAGCGCGGCGCAGATCATCCCGGCCGTTCAGCCCGAGGTGGGTGAGCTCCACGTCTTCCAGCGGTCCCCGCACTGGGTGATGCCCCGACCCGATCGGAAGTTTCGACCCTGGGAACGCCGTGCCCTGCGGGTGGGCTTCGTGCGTCGAGCACTGCGCGCGGCCATCTACTGGAAGCTCGAGGCCCGGATCATCGGCTTCAAGTACTCGAAGGTCGGCCTCTGGCTGTTCGCCGAGCGTCACGCACGGAATCTGCTCCGCGACCAGGTGGCGGACCCCGATCTCCGGGCCAGGCTGACACCGGACTACACGATCGGGTGCAAGCGGATCATCCTGTCCAACACGCTGTATCCCGCCATCAGCTCCGCGAACACGACGCTCCACGACCGTGACGACGGCATCGCCGAAGTCACCCCCACCGGCATCACCACCGCGACGGGGCGCGAGATCCCCCTCGACGTGATCGTGTGGTCCACCGGATACGACGCCACCGACGGCGTCATCTCCTACCCGGTCATCGGCCGGGACGGCACCGCGCTCCGCGACGTGTGGTCCGACTACCCGAGGGCCTATCTGGGCACGACCGTCCCCGACTTCCCGAACCTGTTCATCGTCACCGGACCGAACACCGGGATCGGCCACACGAGCGCCATCTTCGTCATCGAGGCCCAGATGCGGTACATCATGTCGGCCATCGAGCACGCTCGGCGGACGTCGTCGCGCACGGTGGAGGTCACCCGCGCCGCCGAGGAGCGCTACACCGCGATGATCCACGACGAGATGACACGCACGGTGTGGCAGAACGGTGGCTGCACGAGCTGGTACAAGTCCGCGTCCGGACGCGTGATCGCCATGTTCCCCGGCTTCAGCTTCACCTACCGCAGACTGGCCGGCTCGTTCCGGGACGACGACCACGTCCTGCGGCCCGCGTCGACCGACACCGAGAGAGTGGCAGCGTCATGACCTCCGGCACCACGGGCATGTTCCGGAGATCCCCGCGGCTCCGCCTCGACGGGCGCGTGGCCGTCGTGACGGGGGCCGGCGGCGGCATCGGATCCGCCGTCGCACGCGAACTCGTCTCCCGCGGCGCCGCGGTCGCGCTGCTCGACGTCGCTCCGTCCGTCGACGGCGTCGCTCGTGCCCTGGGCGACCGGGCGATCGCCCTCCGCGTGGACGTGACGTCTCCCGACGAACTCCGTGCGGCCGTCGCCTCTGTCCACGACCGGTTCGGCGGGATCGACGTGGTGCACGCCAACGCGGGCATCTCGAGCGGCGACACCGCGTACACCGTGGCGACCGTTCCCGACGGGGTCTTCGAGCGTGTCGTCTCGGTCAACCTGAACGGCGTGTGGAACACGATCCGGGCGACACTGCCGGACATCGTCGCCGCCCGCGGCCACGTGCTGATCACGTCGTCGACCTACGCCTATCTCAACGGCCTGGCGAACGCTCCGTACGCCGCGACCAAGGCCGCGGTGGAGCAGATCGGTCGCGCCCTGCGTGCCGAGCTCGCTCACACGGGCGCGACCGCGGGAGTCCTGTACCCGGGGTGGGTCGCGACCCCCATCGCGGACGTGGCCTTCGGCGCCGACGACATCGCGACCGCTCTGGTGGCGCGAGCCTTCCCCGCACCCCTTCTCACGCCCATCTCCCCCGAGGCTCTCGCGGCGGGAGCGGTGGACGGTATCGAGCGACGAGCAGCACGGATCCAGCTTCCGGGACGGTGGCGGGCCTATTCGGCGATGCGCGGGATCGCGAACCCGCTGTCCGATGTCGTACTGGAGAAGGACCGGACGATCCGGACGCTCGTCGCGCGGCTCGAACGCCGCCGGCCCTGATTCGGCTATTTCCCCGTTTGTGACCCGCACACTGGTGATTAGTACCGACAGTGTCTGTTATCACGGGTATCGTTCCGATGCATGATGCTCGCCGCCCTGCTCCGGGAATGCTGGTCCGCCCAGCGTGACACGCAGCAGTTGCGGCTCTTCGTGGAGTCGCGCGGCCTCGCGCGATGGATGCGCGGCCTGATCTCCTGCCTCACCCTCGTCGTCACGGCCATCGCTGTCCTGTCGCTCGGATCGCCGTCCGGAGCCCAGGGTCTCGCGGATCGAGCCGTCGTCGTCGTCACCATCGTGGGTGGAATCGGCTGGGCCGTGCGCTGGAACGTGGCGCACTGGCCGTCCTTCCGCGAATCGGTCGTCTTCTTCGCCTACGCCGATGTCGCCATCGCCGTGGTCTGCTTCCTCGACTCGAGCTCGCTCGCCGGCTTGAGCGGTGCCGGTCTGCTGGTGCTCCTCGGGACCTACGCGACCTTCCTGCTGGGGCCACGGGTGTTACTCGCGCACGTCGTGTGGTGCGCATTCACCATCGCGGTGCTCGCCGTCAAGGTCGCGCTCGACCCCGAGTACGACCTGGCGATCGCCGCCGCCAAGGCGATCATGCTGAGTGTCGTCGGCGTGGTGGTCCCCATCGTGATCGAACTGGGTGTCCATCTCATCCGCGTCGACGCGGACAAGTCGTTGACCGATCCGCTCACCGGCCTCAGCAACCGCCGGGGGCTCGAGTCGCGACTGATGCTTCTCGCCGACGACATGCGTTCCACGACCACCCGCGCCGCCGCTGCCCACCCGGTGGCCGCCGTGATCGTGCTCGACCTCGACAAGTTCAAGGCGATCAACGACGAATTCGGGCACAACGTCGGCGACGAGGTGCTGGTGCGCGTCGGACAGAGCCTGGTGCGCGCGGCCGGATCCGCCGCCGTGGTCACACGCCACGGCGGCGAGGAGTTCCTCGTCTTCGATCTGTACGACGACGCACTCGCGGCGTTGCGGGCCGCCCGCGCCGTCCGCGACGCGGTGGCGGAGAGGATCCCGGGGCCGGCGGTCACCGCGAGTGTCGGGCTCGCGATGGCGAGCACGACCACCCTGCTGCACGATCGCCGGCGCCTGTCGGCCACACTCACCGAACTCGTCGATCGGGGCGACACCGCGATGTACCGGGCCAAGCGATCGGGTGGGCACTGCGTCGCCGTGGACGGGGGAACGGCGCGCGGTCTCGCGTCGACCGGTTGAATGGTGGGGTGACCGATCCATCGCCCGCACGTACCTACGGCGGGGAGAGCGCCGAGGAGCGCACGGCTCGTCGCCGGCGCCAACTGCTCGACGCGGGGCGCGCGTCCTTCGGATCGGTGGGTTTCCGAGCGTCGACGGTGCGCGGCATCTGTCGTGACGCGCACGTCGCCGATCGCTACTTCTACGAGCTGTTCCCCACTCTCGAGGACCTCCTGGTCGAGGTGTACCGCGAGTGCATCGCCACACTGACCCGATCCACCACGGCGGCGGTCGACGACCTGCCCGCCGGGACGGACCCGCTGACGCTCTCGCGTCACGGCCTCGACGGCTTCTTCCGCGCCGTGGAGGACCGTGAGCTCGCACGGATCGTGTGGCTCGAGGTGCTGGGGGTGAGCCCACGGGTGGACCGCACGTATCTCGACACGATGCACGGATTCGGTGAGCTGATGGTGGGGCTCCTCGGTCGCCACACGCCGGACATTGCCGTCGGTAGTTCCCTCGACAGGTTGGCCACCGCCGCTGTCGGCGGCATCAGCCACACCGCCATGACCTGGCTCATGGACGGATACCGAGCGGACAGAACCGATCTCGTTCACGGGACCGCCCGGTTCCTCGCCGCGGTGGTCGGTGCGGCCGAGCCCGAGTAATTCGGTCGACGCGGTCCCCCCTCGGGTGTTTCAGTGGTGCGAACCGACCACCGGGAAGGCCGGAGGCCGGCCGACATCGAACCGACCACGACTCGAGGACGCACGCATGTATCCCACCGATCCCGACGTGTTCCTGCTCGTCCGACGGCAGGAACACGCGACCTTCACCCGCGACGCCGAGCACCGGCGCGTGGCTCGCGCCCGCGCACGTCTCGCCCACGACGAACTCCGCGTCCAGCGCGCATGGGAGGAACTGACGGCGGCACTGGCCGAGTCCGCGCAGTCGCGGCAGTCCCTGGCCGACCTGGTGCACAGCAGCCGCTGAGTCAGCGTTCGTTGCCCCGAAGTTCGTTGCCCCGAAGTTCGTTGCCCCGAAGATCGATGCCCCGAAGGAGGACGTCGACGGCGGCCTCGATGGTGGCATCGTCGGGCAGCGTCCCGTACATCAGCGTCGGGCAGATAACGGAGCCGGACAGCATGGACACCGCCGCCTCGAGCTCCGGGCCCTGGATCACCGCACCGAGCATCTGCCGAGTGTGCTTCTCGCCGTCGTCGACGATGCGGCGGCGCACCCGGCCGATCTCGGCGACGGTGGCCCCCCACTGCGCCATGGCCATGAGCACGCGATCGAGGCGCTGGGTGGCGATGGCGTCACGGAGCATCCGCAGCTCACCGATCAGGTCCGTGCGGACGTCGCCGACCAGGTCGTGATGCGGCATGTCGCCGATCGCCTCGAGAGCCATGGTGAGCAGGTCGGAACGGGACGGCCAGTGCGTGTACAGCGTGGTCTTGGAGTAACCGGCCACCCGTGCGACGTGCGCGTGGGTCACCGCCTCCCACCCCTCGCCTGTCAGCACCTCGAGCGCGGCGCGCGAGACGTCCGCGCGAGTGCGAGCGACGCGGGCGTCCTCTGCCACGGCGTCGGGCTCTGTTCCGATTCCGTTCTCGTCCGACGGGGTATCACTCATCGCGTCACTCACCTCCTCGGTCGCTGTGCTTCGAAAGTCGGGCTTCGAAATTCTGGCATCGAAGTTCGAGGGTTGAAGTTACGCGAATATCGGGTACAGACCTATTGAACTAAATGTTCATTACTGTACTGTTGGACCAGCTTCGTGCACGGCATTTCGACCGCGAACTCCCCCACCATCATTCGCGACGGGTCATCCGTCGCCTCGGGCCTCGGCGCAGCACAGCGTCGGGCCGGTCCACGGAAGGACACCGATGTCTGCCATCCTCTTCGGCTCCATCAGCACTCTCGCCGACACGTCCGAGCTCCAGCGACGCGCCTTCAACGAGGCGTTCTCCTCGCACGGGCTCGACTGGAACTGGTCACGCGACGATTACCGGTCCATGCTCGGGTCCAACGGCGGCGCGAACCGGATCGAGGACTTCGCGGCGTCCGAGGGCGTCGAGGTCGACGCCTCCGCGGTGCACGCGACCAAGTCGGAGATCTTCCGGTCCCTCCTCTCCTCGGCCGGTGTGAGCCCGCGACCCGGCGTCGTGGACACCATCGCCGCGGCGAAGAAGTCGGGCGCCAAGCTCGGCTTCGTCACGACCACGTCGAAGGAGAACGTCGACGCCGTGCTCGAGGCGCTGTCCCCCGAGGTCACTCGCGACTCCTTCGACGTCCTCGTCGACGCGGACGACGTCGAGCAGGGCAAGCCCGACCCCGCGTCCTACGCCTTCGCCCTCGACAAGCTGGGCGAACAGCCCTCCGCTTGCGTCGCGATCGAGGACAACGCCGGTGGTGTGGCCGCCGCAGCCGCAGCCGACATCACCTGCGTCGCGTTCCCGAACGAGAACACGGCCGGCAGCGACTTCTCCTCGGCATCGGAGACGGTCGAATCCCTCGACCCCGCTCGCATCGAATCTCTGGTGACGGCTCGACAGTGACCTTCACCGGTCGACTCCACACCCTGTCGAGTCACATCCACGCCAACCCCGGTTCACCCGTCGAGCGCGATGCTCGCGAACCGTTTTCCTCGGGAGAGAAGTAGTGAGCAACCTCCAGGCACGTGTCACCGCAGACGATCGCACCTTCCACGTCGAGGGATACGAGAAGATCGAATACGACCTCGTGTACGTCGACGGCGTCTTCGACACCGCGAACACCGAGCTCGCGGACAGCTACCGGCCGTACGGCCGCTGCCTGATGGTGGTGGACGACAGCGTCCTCGCGCTGTACGGCGACGCGATCCACACCTATTTCCGCCATCACGACATCGCGCTGACCATCGTCCCGGTGCAGATCCGCGAGACGGCGAAGTCGATCGAGACCTTCGAGCGGATCGTGGGCGAGTTCGATCGCTTCGGCCTGGTGCGCACCGAGCCCGTCCTGGTCGTCGGCGGCGGACTCACGACGGACGTCGCCGGCTTCGCGTGCGCCAGCTACCGCCGGAACACGCCGTACATCCGCATCCCCACGACGCTGATCGGTCTCATCGACGCCAGCGTCAGCATCAAGGTCGCCGTCAACTACGGCAAGCACAAGAACCGTCTGGGCGCGTACCACGCCTCACAGAAGGTGTTGCTGGACTTCAGTTTCCTGGGCACCCTGCCGGAGGACCAGGTCCGCAACGGCATGGCGGAACTCATCAAGATCTCCGTCGTGGGCAATCTCGAGATCTTCGAGATGCTCGAGAAGCACGGCCCGGAGCTGCTCGCGACGCGTTTCGGTCACCTCGACGGCACCGCGGAACTGCGCGAGATCGCCGACCGCCTCACCTACAAGGCCATCGCGACCATGCTGGACCTGGAAGCGCCCAACCTCCACGAGATCGACCTCGATCGCGTGATCGCTTTCGGCCACACCTGGAGTCCGACGCTCGAGCTCACCCCGCCCGCGCCGTTCTTCCACGGACACGCCATCAACATCGACATGGCGCTGTCCACCACCCTCGCGGAGCAGCGCGGCCACATCACGGCCGACGACCGCGACCGCGTGCTCGGCGTCATGAGCGGGATCGGGCTCGCGCTCGACAGCTCGTACCTGACGGCCGACCTGCTCGCCGAGGCCACGTCGTCCATCCTCAAGACCCGAGACGGGATTCTCCGCGCGGCGGTGCCGGCGCCCATCGGGTCCTGCGAATTCCTGAACGACGTGACCGTCGACGAGCTGTCGGACACGCTCACCCTGCACAAGAAGATCTGCCTCGAGCACGACCGCGACGGCGACGGCGTGGACATGTTCACCGCGCCGCAACCGGAGGTCGCGGTCGGTTCGTCCCACGATGAGTGATGCACGGCCGGTCACACCGACCACCATCGCCGCGGCCGAGCTGACGGAGCTGTGCCGGGACCTCGACGACCTCGGGGTCCCGGCAGCCGTTCTCGGCCGCGCTCGGCGTGCGCGTGACGTGATCGCGGGCCTCGACCCGTACCTGGACGAGTGCACCACCCCGGAATCACCCGCTCTCGCGGATCTGGCCGCACGCACCCGATCCGCGGAATGGTCCGGCAGCGCGCTCGAGCAGGAGATGCTGTCCGGCCACGTCGAGGGACGTTTCCTCGACTTCCTCGTGCGGATGACCCGCGCCACGTCGGTCCTCGAGATCGGCATGTTCACGGGGTACTCGGCTCTCGCCATGGCCGAAGCACTTCCACCCGGCGGAAGCATCGTCGCCTGTGAACTGGACGAACCCGTCGCGGCGTTCGCCCGACAGTGCTTCGACGCGTCGCCGGCAGGTGACGCGATCGAGATTCTCGTCGGTCCTGCGGCGGAGTCCCTCACCCGTCTCGCCGACGAGGGACGCCGGTTCGACCTGGTGTTCATCGACGCCGACAAGGCCGGGTACCTCGGATACCTGACGGCGCTTCTCGACTCCGAGCTGCTGACGCCGGACGCCGTGGTCGCCGTCGACAACACACTCCTGCAGGCCGAGCCGTACCTCGGTACGGCCATGTCGGACAACGGTTCCGCCATCGCGGAGTTCAATCGCGCCGTGGCGGCGGACTCCCGCGTCGAGCAGGTCCTGGTCCCGCTGCGGGACGGACTGACGCTCATCCGTCGATCGAGCGCGTCGTGACGAGCGTCGGCCGGTCCGTGGCGGTCCTCGCCGGCTCGCTCGTCAGCGCCCCGCTCGACCTCGTGCCCGTCCTGGCGGCGCTCGCCCGACCGCGCACGGCACCCGGTTCGCCTGCCGCACGGCGTAGGACGGTCGTGATCAACGGCGGCAAGATGACCAAGGCGCTGCAACTCGCGAGATCGTTCCACGGCGCCGGCCACCGGGTGGTACTGGTCGAATCGGCCAAGTACCGGTACACCGCGCATCGGTTCTCCCGAGCGGTGGACGTGTTCCACACCGTCCCCGAGGCGTCGGAACCCGGATATGCGCGCGCGATCGCCGACATCGTGCTGAGCGAGAGAGCGGACGTGTTCGTGCCGGTGTCGAGTCCGGCGTCCAGCGTGCCGGACGCCGAGGTCGGTCGTCTGCTCGACGGGCGGTGCGACGTCGTCCACGTCGACTCGGCCACCGTGCGCATGCTCGACGACAAGGTGCAGTTCTCGAAGGTCGCGGAGTCGCTCGGTCTGCGCGTGCCGGAATCACACCTCGTCACCGACCGTCGGCAGGTCGAGGACTTCGACTTCCCCGACGGCCGTACCTACATCCTCAAGCGCATCGCGTACAACCCGGTGGGTCGTATGGACCTCACGCCGTTGACGGGACGGGACCGCGCGGCGAATGCCGCGTTCATCTCCGGGCTCGACATCTCGGACGAGGATCCGTGGATCATGCAGGAGTTCGTCACAGGTCAGGAGTACTGCACCCACTCGACTGTCCGCAACGGGCGCGTGCAGGTGTACGGGTGCTGCGAGTCGTCGGCGTTCCAGATCAACTACGCCATGGTGGACAAGCCCGAGATCCGGTCGTGGGTGGAGCATTTCGTCGGCGAGCTCGGGCTCACGGGCCAGGTGTCCTTCGACTTCATCGAGGCGGCGGACGGCCACGCCTACGCCATCGAGTGCAATCCGCGAACGCATTCGGCCATCACCATGTTCCACGATCACCCGGACGTGGCGGCTGCGTACCTCGACGACGGGCACCCCGTCATCACGCCGCTCCCGTCCGCCCGGCCGACCTACTGGATCTACCACGAGATCTGGCGGCTGCTCACCCAGCCTGGCCGCCTCGCCCGCGCACGCACCATCGCCACCGGGAAGGACGCGGTGTTCACGCGGTGGGATCCGTTGCCCTACTTCATGCTTCACCACCTCCACATGCCGTCGCTGATCTGGGCGAACCTTCGCGCCGGTCGCTCGTGGAGCCGCATCGACTTCAACATCGGCAAACTCGTGGAGGCCGGCGGTGACTGACGACACGGCTTTCGTCCACCCGACCGCACGGGTGACCGTGCTGCACCTCGCGGGGTCCGCCGAGGACGAGTTCCACTCGGACCTGTCGCGGGTGTACGCCTCGGACGCGCTGTCCGCGCTCGCCGATCCCGCACGGTACGAGTTCCACGTCGCACTGGTCTCGCCCGACCGCACGTGGCGCTTCCCGGTCGATCTCACCGACGACGCGGTGGCGGCGGCTCCGCCTCTGTCGCTCGCGGACGCGCTGCGTCACATCGAGGCTCTGGGTGTCGACGTCGTCGTGCCGCAGATGTTCTGCCTGCCCGGCATGACGTCCTACCGGGCGCTGGTCGACGTCGTGGGTCTCGCTCTGCTGGGCAACACCGCCGACGTGATGGCACTCGCGGCGGACAAGGCGCTGACCCGAGCGGTGGTCGCTGCGGCGGGCGTTCCGGTGCCGGAGGGCCACGTCGTCGTCGTGCCCCCGGACGCACCACGGTCAGGCACGCGGTCGCCCGTCCCGTTACCGGTGGTCGTCAAGCCGGTGGACTCCGACAACTCGGTGGGGGTGTCGCTCGCGCGCACTCCTGACGAGTACACCGACGCGTTCGCGGACGCTGCGCGGTTCTCCCGCCGGGTGCTGGTGGAGCGCTACGTCGAGTTGGGACGCGAGGTGCGCTGCGGCATCGTCGTGGTGGACGGTGAACCGGTGTGCCTGCCGCTCGAGGAGTACGCCGTGGACGCGGACGATCGGCCGATCCGCACACGCGAGGACAAGTTGTCCCGCGACGAGGACGGGGCGCTGTACCTGGTGGCCAAGAACGCCACGAAGGCGTGGATCGTCCCCGAGGACGATCCGATCACCGAGCGGATCCACGCGGTGGCCCTCGAGTGCCACCGAGCGCTGGGGTGCCGGCACTACAGCCTCTTCGACTTCCGGGTGGACCCCGATGGTCGACCGTGGTTTCTCGAGGCCGGCCTGTACTGCTCCTATGCGCGGGGCAGCGTGGTCGCGGTGATGGCCGCGGCCGCGGGAATACCTCTCGAGGACCTGTTCGCCGCAGGACTGCGCGAACTCTCGATCGAAGGAGCACGATGATGCGACACACCACCCTCGAATCCGTCGGCGCACTCGTCGAGGACGTCCGGGTGGAGGACCTCGGTGCGGCGGGAATCGACGAGACACGCCGCCTCGCAGCAGATCACGGCGTCGTCGTCTTCCGGGGGCAGTCGCTCGACGACGACCGTTTCACCGAGTTCCTCCGTGCGTTCGGCGACCTCGTGTTCACCGAGGGCGAGACACCGGTCCCCGGACACCCGGATCTCAACGTCATCAGCAATGTCGGCCGGACGACGACGCCGCGCTCCACCTTCCACGTGGACACGAGCTATGTGGCACACCCACCGGCGTACACCTCGCTCCGTGCGGTCACCGTGCCGTCGGAGGGAGGACAGACCGTCTTCAGCAACCAGTACCGCGCGTGGGACACACTGCCCGACGACCTTCGCGACGAGCTCGTCGACCGCACGCTCACGCACGTCGTGACCGGTCTCGATCTCGCCGACGATGCCGAGTCGTCCGCAGTGCATCCGCTCGTGGCGACCCATCCGATCAGCGGACGGCGCTCGCTCTACCTGTCGACTCCCGCGCGATGCGCGTCGATCAGCGGAATGTCGCCCGACGAGACCGCCGAGACCGTCCGGTTCCTCTACGACCACTCCACCGCCGAGGACAACGTGCACCGGCACACGTGGCAGCCGGGCGACGTCGTCTTGTGGGACAACCGGTGCGTCATGCACCGGGCCGACCACAGCGGAGTGGTGGGCGACCGGGTGATGCACCGCGGGATGGCAACCGACGGTCGCGCTCGCTCCTGAGGCCGATCGTCAGCGCGCCAGGACAGCGGCCCCTCGCCGCACCACCATGTCGCGGAAGGCGAGGGCCTGCGCCGGCAGGGTGCGTGCGGGCCACACCACGCCGATGCGCCGCCGCGCCGCGGGGTCGTTCACCGCGATGTCGACCGTGGGCAGCGGGCCGGCGGGAGTGGTCGTGCGAGGGAGGACGCTGACGCCGAGGCCCGCCCCGACCAGCCCGCGCACGGTGTGGATGTCCTGCCCCTCGAAGGCGATGGTCGGGGCCATTCCCGCAGCGGCCCACAGTGTCTCGCAGAGAGAACGCATGCCGTACCCGTGTTCCATCGCCACGTACGGGTCGTCCGCCGTTTCCACGAGGTCCACCGATCGGCGGCCCGCCAGTCGGTGATCGGACGGGACGACCAACACGAGCCTCTCGTCGTACAGCCCGAAGGACGTGTCGGTGCCGTGTTCGGTGCCGAGCGCCACGAATGCGAGGTCCGCGCTCCCGTCCTCCAGTCTGTCGAGGCACCGGGCCCGCGCGCCCTGGTCGAGGGTGAACGTGACGGCGGGATGATCGGCGAGGAAGCGCTTGATGAGCAGCGGGAGCACGCCCTCGCCCACCGTGTTCTGGAAGCTGACCGAGATGCGGCCACGAGTGCGGGCGTCCTGCTCGGTCATGGCGTCGAGCCCGGCCTCGAGTTCGCGGACCGCCCGGTCGAGGAAGGGCATCAGTGCACGTCCCGCAGGCGTGAGGGCGATGCCCCGACCACGACGCTCGACGACCGCCACTCCCAACGCGGCCGAGGCGCGAGCGAGTTGCCGGCTCACCGTCGGCTGCGGGAGGCCGAGGACGTGCGCCGCCTCGGTGATGTGTTCGGTCTCCGCCACGGCGAGCAGTGTCGGGATCAGAGGCAGGAGTGCCTCGGCTTCCTCACGCATGAATCGAACGATACGTCACGATCATGATTGTACGAGATGCAATGCATTGGACGAATAGGTCGCGTCCGGCCTACCGTCGGATCCCGTGACCATCGACGAGGCGACCGACACCGACTGGGACGGACACACCCGTGGGTCCCGCGAGTACCGCAGGCTCGTCGCCGGGCTGCTTCTCGCCGGTGTCGCCACTTTCGCCCAGCTGTACTCCGTCCAGGGCATCCTCCCGCTCATCGCCTCGAACCTCTCGATCACGCCGTCGCAGTCCTCGCTCGCGGTGGGCTGCGCCACGGTCGGCGTCGCGGTCGCCGTACTGCCGTGGTCCGTGGTGGCCGACCGCGTCGGCCGGGTGCGTGCCATGAGCATCTCGATCGTCACGGCCACCGTCCTGGGCCTCGTCGTCCCGCTCTCCACGTCGTTGCCGATGCTGCTGACGGTGCGGTTCGTGGAGGGCGCCGCCCTCGGCGGGCTGCCGGCCATCGCGATCGCCTACCTCAGCGAGGAGGTGCACCGCCGGAACACCGCGGTGGCCGCGGCCACCTACGTCTCGGGCACCACGCTGGGCGGGCTGCTCGGCCGCATCGTCGCCGGACCCGTCGCCGAGTACACGAACTGGCGCATCGGAACACTGACGGTCTCGATCATCGCCGCCGTGGCCGCGATCGCCTTCCTGCGCCTCGCCCCCGCACCGCGGCGCGCGCTCCCTGCGCGGGATGGCGGCCCGGGGCTGGGGAAACGCGTCACCACACACCTCCGGGACCCCGGCATGCGCGCGCTGTTCGGGCAGGCGTTCCTGCTCATGGGCGGCTTCGTCACCGTCTACAACTATCTGGGCTTCCGCCTCGAGGCAGCCCCGTTCGGACTCCCCCAGTCGCTGATCAGCCTCATCTTCATCGCCTATCTCAGCGGAACCGTCTCGTCTCGCGTCGCCGGACAGCTGGCCGGCCGGTTCGGACGCTCCGCGGTGCTCGCCGGGTCGACGGGCGTCATGATCGCCGGGGTCGCCCTGACGATCGCGCACACGCTGATCGTCGTACTCCTCGGCCTGGTGGTGTTCACGATGGGATTCTTCGCCGCGCACGCCATCGCGTCCGGATGGACCGGGCATCGCGCGACGGACGGTCGCGCTCAGGCGGCGTCGCTCTACAACCTCTTCTACTACGGCGGTTCGAGCATCGTCGGCTGGACGGGCGGCGTCGTGTATCAGGCCTACGGCTGGTCAGCCATGGCCGCGTTCGTCATCGCACTGGCCGTCGTCGCCGCTCTGTGGGCACTGGTCCTGCGGTCGCCCGGCGCCGAGGCTCAGTCGGCGTAGTCGCCGGGGTCCAGGATGTCGTTCATGTCGCGACGGACGAGCCGGACCATGAGCGGGAGCGGCAGGAACCGGGCCCCGAAGGCGACCTGGCGCGACCGGTGTCCGGTGACGATGCGCATCCGTCCGGACTCGACGTCCCGCACCACGCGCTCGGCCACCGCCTCGGGCGAGGTGGCGTAGTACTTCGCTGCGAACTGCTGGGATCCCTCGGCCCGCGAGATGTTGGTCGCCACGCCGCCCGGATGGACCAGGTGGACCGAGACGGTGGACCCGGCGAGTTCGGTCGCGAGGGCCTCGGTGAATCCCCGCACCGCGAACTTGCTGGCGCAGTAGTCGGTGTGGTTCGGCGTCCCCTGCAGTCCGAAGATGGAGGACACGTTCACCAGCGCAGCCGCCGGCCGCGACATCAGCTGCGGCAGGAAGGCGCGCGTCCCGTGCACCACCCCACCGAGATTGACCGCCATCACCCGGTCGTAGGACGCGTCGTCGAGATGCCAGGCGGGCCGGAAACCGCCCTCGATGCCGGCGTTGTTGACGACGACGGTCGCCGGGCCCACCTCCCGGGCGACGCGGGCGGCGAAGGCCGCGACGGCGTCGCGATCGGCCACGTCGTACACCTCGGTGAGCACCGTGCCGCCAGAGGGCAGGCTCGTCACCGTCTCCGCGAGGGCGTTGCCGTCGATGTCGCCGAGCGCGAGGACCGCCCCGCGTGCGGCGTAGGCCGCCGCGTACGCGCGGCCCATGCCGGATCCGGCTCCGGTGATCACCACCACCTTGCCTGCGAGGTCCGCCAACGGTCTCCGTCGTCCCACCATCATCTGATGATAGCTGTCATCACATCGCGTCGCAGTGTCGATGTGCCCGCGTACTGTGCGTGTCATGCCCGACGTCGTCGTACCCGCTGCCGATCGAATCCACTGGCGCAACGAGTGGCTGGACTCCTGGCAGTCCTTCCCCGTGGCGGGCAACTTCGATCTCGCCGCGAATGCGCACGGGTTGCTGCTCGTCCACAACGACGACAGCGTCGACGCGGGCGAGGGATTCGACAGCCACCAGCACGCCGACGTCGAGATCGTGACCTGGGTGCTGGACGGATCACTGGTGCACCGTGACTCGCTCGGGAACGAGGGGACCATCACGCCCGGGTTGGCGCAGCGGATGAGTGCGGGCTCCGGCGTCGTCCACTCCGAGCGGAACGGGGCCGGGTATTCCGCCGGGACACCGCTCCGGGTCGTCCAGATGTGGCTTCCGCCGGACGAGAACGGGCGGCCGCCCGGGTACGAGGAGTACGCGGCGGCAGGCGAACTGGCCTCCGGCCGCCTGGTCACGGTCGCGTCGGGACTCGACCGTGACCGCGGTAGCACGGCCGTCGGACTGGGCCAGAGCAAGGCGGCGCTCCACGTGGCGCGGCTGCGGCCGGGCACGCCCGTCACCCTCCCCACCGCGCCGTTCCTCCACCTCTTCGTCGCGCGCGGCACCGTCGAGATCGACGGCATCGGAACACTCGGTCACGGTGACGCGCTCCGCGGTACCGACACCGGCGGACATGTCGTCCACACGACGTCGTCGGCCGAGATCCTGGTGTGGGAGATGCACGCTCATGCGTGAGTGTTTGCGGTCACACGGCCGGGGGTAGAGAACTGTCCACACGGGTCGCGATGTGGACGTACCCGCCCGGAAGACGGAGAACGAGATGGCCAACGTCGTCATGCTGCTGATGTTCATGGTGGTCGGTGTCGGTTCGGGCGCTGCCCTCCTGCTGCGACCGCCCGTCCGCTAGGGCATTCCGGCGCCACCGGTCGGCGCTGGGCGCCGGTAGTGTTCGCCCATGGCCACTCTCGATCACGGCGACCCCGGCGACGCCCCGTCGATGCCGACGCCCACCGCTCCCGTCACCCACCCTCGCCGGCCGTCCGCGGCGGAGGAGGCGCGCACGGTGGCCGCGTCGACCAACACGGCCACGCTCGCGAGCCTCTCGGCCGACGGACATCCGTGGGCGTCCTACGTGACGTACGGCCTCCTGGGCGGGAACCCCGTGCTCTGCGTCTCCCACATGGCGGAGCATGGTCGCAATCTCGCGGCGGATCCACGGGTGAGTCTGTCCGTCGTCGCTCCGGGCGAGAACAGTGATCCGCTCGCGAGCGGACGTATCACGCTGGCGGGCACCGCGCTTCGGCCGTCGGGCTCGGACGTCGAGGCTGCGCGGGAGGCGCACCTGGTGGCCGTTCCGGCGGCGCGGTACTACATCGACTACAGCGACTTCACCGTCTGGATCCTGTCGGTGGACCGAGTCAGATGGGTGGGCGGCTACGGCCGCATGGACTCGGCCACGGCGGCGGACTACGCAGCCGCCGTACCGGATCCGGTACGGCCGGTGAGCGGGCCCGCGGTGGAGCACCTGAACGCCGACCACGCGGACGCACTCACCGCGATGACCGCGGCATTCGGCGGATTCCCCGATGCGACGTCCGCTGTGTGCACCGGCGCCGACCGCTACGGACTCGACATCACGGTCACCACACCGAGAGGCGTGTCCTACACGCGAGTCGGCTACACGTCGCCGTTGGCGTCACTCGACGATCTCCGTGCCGCGACGATCGAGCTGACGAGAAACGCCCGCCGCCCCTGAGGGGACGACGGGCGTCGATGGTCGAACGGCTCAGCTGACCGCCGCGTTCCGGCGCGGCAACTTCCAGTCGGGGCGGACCCAGTGGCAGGTGTATCCGTTGGGGATCCGCTGCAGGTAGTCCTGGTGCTCGGGCTCGGCCTCCCAGAACTCGCTCGCCGCGGTGACCTCGGTGACCACCTTTCCGGGCCATATACCGGACGCGTCGACGTCGGCGATCGTGTCCAGCGCGACGTGCTTCTGCTCGTCGGAGGTGTAGAAGATCGCCGAGCGGTAGCTCACTCCGCGGTCGTTGCCCTGACGGTTCTTCGTCGACGGGTCGTGAATCTGGAAGAAGAACTCCAGGATGTCGCGGTAGGTCGTCCGGGTCGGGTCGAACACGATCTCGACCGCCTCGGCGTGCGTGCCGTGGTTCCGGTACGTTGCGTTCGGCACGTCTCCGCCCGAGTACCCGACGCGCGTGGAGAGCACGCCTGGCTGCTTGCGGATCAGTTCCTCGACACCCCAGAAGCATCCACCCGCCAGGATGGCCGTCTCGGTCGTGGAACCTGCCTGTGTGCTGTCCGCCATGGTGTCTCCTCTTGTCGCAGTAACACTCTGTTCCGACAACGTCCGCGCGCACCGCGTTGTTCCGACGGGCAGTTCCGGCGGGCCGTCACGCGACGGGCGGAACCTCGACGGACCTCGTGGGATGCGACTCCTCGATCAGAGACAGCGCGACCTCCCGCAGCGGGCGGTTCTCGGACTGGGAGATGTGGGCGAGCATCGTGAAGGCCTGCACGGCATCGACGTCGAATCGCTCCATGAGGATCCCCTTGGCCTGGCCGATGATGTCGCGACTCGCGAGGCCGTCCCGGAAGTTCTGGTCGTCGCGGGCACTGAGCAGCGCCACCGCGCCGTGGGCGGCGAGCGCGGATCCGACCATCTGAGCATCGGCGTCGAAGGCGTCGGCAGTCCTGCTGAACAGCAGCAACACGCCGAGATCACGCGCCGACGGATCGGTGTAGAGGCGGAACGCCGCCATCGACTCGATTCCCCTGTCGCGTGCGGCCGCGGCGAAGGAGGGCCACCGCCGCTCGCTGCCGAGATTCTCGGCCACGACGGTGTCGATCTGCCAGATCTCGTTCTCGGTGGGCCCCTCACCCAGTTCGAACTGCACACGGCAGAGATCGGCGGCGACGTCGTCGGTGCGGGCGTGGATGGTGCGCCGCGCACCGGTCATCACGGTGACGCACGCATGGTCGACGCCGGGCATGAGCTGCGTGGCCGACCGCACCAGGGCTGTCAGCGTGTCGTCCACCGATCGACGGGTTCCGCGGAGAGTGCGGGCCATCTCGGCGATTTTGCCGAGCGCCGACGCCTGCTGATCGACGGAGGTGTCCTCGTCGATGGTGCGGACGAGATCGCCGCGATCGCCGTACGGCACCGTCATGTGTTCCCCACTCTCGACGCCCATGACAACCGACCGTGTCGCGGACCTGTGTTTCCGACCCGGTCCAGAATAGAGCGAGGCCCCGGAGGCCGTCGCGCGACCGCCCCCCTTCACCTCGCGCCGGGTGTCGCCGTCACCTGATCGGCTCGAGCAACCGACGAGGTGCGCGGAGCGCACGGGACACGGTGTTCGGCCGCGGGGTCGCGGTCACACCCGGCCCCGGCGACATGACGACCCGACCGGCAGCGGGCACGGTCCCGCACTGCGGGCAGCTGCCGTGATCGTCGAGCTCACCGCCGCACGGTTCGTGTCGGAACACCCGACGGGGGCCGTCCTGCGCGGGCGCTGCTCGTTCACCCCACACGGTCAACGCGTGCAGCGCGGGCCACAGGTCGACGAGGATCTCGGTGGGACGGTATTCCTCACGCCCACCGACACGTTCCCTGCTCAGCAATCCGTGGTCCACCAGGGCCGACAGGCGCTGCGACAGCACTGCCTTCGAGATGCCGAGGTGGTGCTGGAAGTCGGAGAACCGGCGCACACCGAACAGGGAGTCCCGCACGACGAGCAGTGTCCACCGCTCCCCCACGATCTCCAGGGCGCGAGCGAGCGAGCAGTCCTGCGCGGCGTAATCCGTTCCCATCGCCATGGCTCGAGCCTACCTCGAACGGTCTGTTGACCGAACCATATCGGCGGGTTACGGTTCGCTCACCGAACCGAAGGACGGGCATGACTCAGCAGCGATCCGCACCACCTCTCGCCCGTCCCCTGCCCGTCGCGGCGTTCGGGACCCTCCTCGCCCTGGCTGCGTTCACGTTTCCCCTGGCGACCATCGGCAGCACCGCCGCGACGCTCGGGAGCGACGCGTCGGGCAGAACCTGGATCCTGAGCTCGATGAGCATCGGCCTCAGTGCCGCGTTGCTGGTGTCCGGCGCACTCGCCGACGACATCGGCCGTCGCCGCACCTTCGTTCTCGGTCTCGTCGTCCTCGCCCTCGCGTCCGCTGTGTGCGCGGCCGCGCCGTCCACGCTCGTGTTCGTCCTCGCCCGCGTGGTCCAGGGCGTCGGCGCGGGCGCGGTGCTGGCGTCGAGTCTCGGCGTCATCGCGCACGCCTTCGAACCCGGCCCGCTGCGCGCCCGCGCCAGCGGCATCTGGGGCGCGGCCGTCGGCGCGGGCATCACCCTCGGGCCCCTGCTGTCCGCGACCTCGGATCGTCTCGCCACGTGGCGCGAGGGGTACTGGCTGCTCACCGCGCTGACACTCGTCGCCGCGGTCGTCGCAGGGCGCCTCCTCGCCGAATCCCGCACGGAGACACCGCGCGGACTGGACCTGATCGGCGCCGTCGCCCTGTCCGGGGGTCTGTCGGCCCTCCTCGCCGCGCTCGTCGAGGGCCGTGCCGGGTGGACGCGACCCCTACCCCTCGTCCTGCTCGCCGTGGCCGCGCTGTTGCTCGCGGGTTTCGTTCTGCACGAACGCCGGACCGCGTCGCCCATGCTCGATCTCACGCTGCTGCGCCAACCCGCCTTCCTCGCCGCCACCGTCGCCGCACTCGCCACCGGAGCCGGGGTGATCGCGCTGATGTCGTACATGGCCGGATTCGTCGGCGCCGCATTCGGTCTGGACGCACTCCACAGCGCCTTCCTGCTCTTCGGCTGGTCGGCGACGAGCGTGATCACCGCCCTGCTCGCGCGGCGCATACCCGCGTCCGTCTCCGGCCGAACGCAACTGGCCCTGGGCCTCGTCGGTGTCGCCGTCGGGACGGGGCTGTTACTCGGACTGTCCGAGACGTCGTCGCCCCTGCGCCTCGTGCCGGGTCTCGTCCTGGCCGGCGCCGCGACAGGAATAGTCAACGCCGCCCTCGGCCGCGAGGCCGTCGCGAGCGTCCCAGCCGGGCGCGCCGCCATGGGAAGCGGGGCGAACAACACCGCGCGCTACCTCGGCTCGGCGATCGGCGTGACCGTGGTGTCGGTGGTGGTCCTGTCGGCCGGCACCGCGCCGTCCGCGGTATTCGACGGCTGGAACCACGCCGTGATCGTCGTCATGGCGATCACCGCGCTGGGGGCCGCGGTCGTCGCGGCGACACGGCCGAGAGCCGCACGCTGACAGCGTCGTCGCGCGCCCTCAGAACGAGGTGCGCACCGCGGCCTCGACGCAGCCGGCGGCAGACTCGTCGCTCCAGTCGGACACCCAGTGACGAATCGAATCGATGATCGAGTTCCAGGTCATGGCCCGACGCTAGAGCCGCGCGGCGCGCGGAGACACAGTTCTGCTCGGCGTGATCGGAAAGGTCACGACGGTCGTGCGTCGACTCCCGTTCCCGGAACGGCGTTGCGCAGTTCCCTGGTGTACTCGTGCTGCGGTCGATCGAACACGTCCTCCGCCGACCCGGACTCGACCACTCGCCCGTTGCGCATCACCAGCACCGTGTCGCTGATCTGCCGCACGACCGCGAGATCGTGGGAGATGAACAGATAGCTCAGATCCAGCTCGTCCTGCAGCCGAGTGAGGAGTTCGAGAATCTGCGCCTGCACCGAGACGTCCAGTGCGGACACCGGTTCGTCGAGCACGAGCAACTCCGGGTGGAGAGCCAGCGCGCGGGCGATGGCGACCCGCTGGCGCTGCCCACCGGACAGCTCGGCGGGGCGCCTGTCGAGGTACTCCGGCGCCAGGGCAACCTGCTCGAGCAGTTCGGCCACCCGGGCGGGACGCGTGGAGCGTGATCCGAGCCCGAACGCGACGAGCGGTTCCGCCACGATGTCCCGCACGCGCAGTGCGGGATTCAGCGATGCGTACGAGTTCTGATACACGATCTGGAAGCGTCGCCTGAGGGTGCGCAACTCCCTGCCGCGTGCGGACGTGATGTCGTCGCCGTCGAAGACGACCGACCCCGCCGACGGGTTCTCGAGCCGTAGGGCGATGCGAGCGGTGGTGGACTTTCCCGAGCCGCTCTCCCCGACGATCGACACCGTCCGTCCGCGCTCGACGTCGAGCGACACCCCGTCCACCGCCGTCAGGTTCTGCCCACGACCGATGCGGAACGTCTTGGACACGTGTCTCAGCGACAACAGGACCGGCTGCGCCTCGCGCGTCGCACGCGGCAGCCGTACCGACGTCAGAGACGGCGCGGACGCGATCAGGCTTCTCGTGTAGTCGGCGGTCGGGTTCTCCAACACCTCTCGCGCCGGCCCGATCTCGACGATCTCACCGTCACGCATGACGGCGATCCGATCGGCGCGGTCGGCCGCGACCCCGAGGTCGTGCGTGATCAGCAGTACCGAGGTGCCGTGCTCGGCGATCCGATCCGCGAGGTGGTCGAGAATGCGGCGCTGCACGGTCACGTCCAGAGCGCTGGTCGGCTCGTCGGCGATCACCAGCTCCGGCTCGCACGCCAGCGCGACACCGATGAGCACGCGCTGACGCTGCCCGCCGGACAGGTCTTGCGGATACTGCCGAGCACGGAGCTCCGGATTGTCGATCCCCGCCTCGTCGAGTATCCGCACGGCCGCCGCCGCGGCGCTGCGCCGGTCGGCCCGGCCGTGGATGCGGAGCACCTCTGCGACCTGCTCCCCCACTCGCTTCACGGGATTGAGCGACGTGGTCGGGTCCTGCGGCACCAGACCGATGTGCGCACCGCGAAGCTTCTCCCACCGACGGTGTCCCGCGTCGTCGACACGGTCACCGTCGAACGTGACGGTGCCCCCGGTGACGGTGCCCGATCCGGCGAGGAGACCGATGATCGCCTGGGCCGTGGTCGTCTTGCCGCTGCCGGACTCGCCGACCAGGGCGAGCACCTCACCCCGCGCGATCTCGAAGTCGACACCCCGCACTGCCTCTGTCGCCCCGTACGACACGCGCAGACCGTCGACCCTGAGCAGGCTCGTCCGGGTCGTTCCGCCGGCTCCACTCCTGCTGCTCATGCTCGATCACCCCGATCCAGCGCGTGGCCGACTCTGTGTGCCGACAGCACGACCGCCACGATGACGAGACCGGGCAGCGTGGTGAGCCACCAGGAGGTGGCGAGGAAGTTGCGCCCCTCCGACACGAGCGAACCCCACTCCGGTGTGGGCGGTACCGCTCCGAAACCGAGGAAACTGAGCGACGACACCGCGAGCACGGCCATGCCGAACTGCACTGCCGCCAGGGCGATCACGGGTGGGTACGCGTTCCGGAGAATGTGGGTCCACAGCACGGTGTGCCACCGCGAACCCGACGCGAAGGCGGCCTCCACGTACAGCGACCGCCTTACGCGCAGCACCTCGGACCGCATCACGCGCGCGAAGCTCGCGACGAGGGTGACACCGACGGCGATCGCGACGTTCACGGTTCCGAAACCGAGAGCGGTGACCAGGGCCAGGGCCAGCAGCAGAGTCGGGATGGACAACAGCACGTCGACGAGACGCATGAGCACCGCGTCGACGGTTCCGCCGACAGCGCCTCCGATCAGGCCGAGAATCGATCCCGCCACGAGCGCGATGGCCACGGCCATCAGCGTCGCGCTGAGCGACAACCCGGCGCCGTGCACGACCCGGGTCCAGACGTCGCGGCCGATGTTGTCGGTGCCGAACCAGTGAGCGGCGCTGGGTCCCTGCAACTTCTCCGCCGGGACGCCGCGCAAGGGATCCCCACTGGCGAACAGAGACGGGACGACGGCGAACCCGACGGCGACGATCAGGACGGCCACCGACACCGCCACGCCGATCCTGCCGCCGACGGCCCGCGGGGTCACTCGCCGTCGACGGGACGTCGGCTCGGGCGAGACGTTCGCGTGGACCGTCTCTCGTACCAGGACGTCAGACATGGGCCGGCTCCTTCGTGGGTCGGGTGGTGCGCTGGACGATCCGGGGATCGATCAGGGGGTACACGATGTCCACGGCCAGCGTGACGACCACGAACACCAGCGACGTGAGGACCACGATTCCCTGCACCACCGGGATGTCCTGCGCGAGAACCGATGTCTGCGTCAGTCGGCCCACGCCGGCCCGGGAGAACACGGTCTCGACGACCACCGAACCGGCCAACAGTTCGCCGACGAGGACGCCGGCGATGGTGAACGCCGGCACGCTGGCCAGGCGCAGCACGTGGCGAGTCTGGATCCGCCACCGGGACGCACCCTTCGCCTCGGCCGCGGTGGTGAACGGTTGCCGCCACGTCGTGGTCAGGCTGGTCGCGAGCACCTGCGCGATGACGGCCCCGGTCGGTACCGCCAGCGTGATCGCCGGCAGCACCAGCGATCCGAACCCGCGGTCGCCGAACGCCGGGAAGATCGGCAGCCCGAACGAGAACACCTGCAGGAGCAGGAGTCCCACCCAGAACGTCGGCACCGCGACGCCCAGCGGAGGGAGGGAGAGCAGCGCGGTACGCAACCATCGTGCGCGGGTGTAGGTAGCGAGGAAGGCGAGCCCCCCACCGACACCGACGGCGAGCATCAGCGCGAGACCGGCCAGGGCGAGGGTGCTCGGAACGGCGTCCAGGATCGCGGTGGTCACCGGCTGACCCGTGGAGATGGACGTGCCGAAGTCACCGCGGATCGCGCTGGTGAGCGATGTCCAGTACTGCTCGAGGACAGGCTTGTCCAGTCCGTACCGGGCCTGCAGCTCGGCGACCGCGGCCGCGTCCACCGGGGTGCCACTGCCGCCGCCGGAATCGACCGCGATGCTCACCGGATCAGAGGGCAGCAGGAACAGCACCACGAAGGAGATGGTGAACGCGGCCCACAGGACACCGATCGCCTGCAGGACGCGCAGGCCGAGGTAGCGAAGCATGTCAGCTCCTGCTCAACCAGGTGTCGAAGAACTGCAGCCGAGCAGACGCGTCGAACCTCTGGTCCTGCACCGCCGAGCTCGCGCCGACCGCCTGCGACAGTTCGACGGTCGGGATCCACAGTCCGTTGTCGAGCACCTGCTGCTGTGCGTTCGCCAGGTACTCGCCGCGCTGCGTCGTGTCCGTCGTGCGCAGCTGATCGGTCAACGAGGCATCCAGATCGGCGATCGGGCCACGCTGGTTGAGATTTCGGCCGTCCGCCGCGAACGACGTCCGCAGGATGTCGCCGTCGGCACGCGTGCTGTTGTAGTACGTCGCGTCGAAGTCACCGGCGTTCTGTCGTGCGATCGACTCGGGCACGGACGTCAGCTCGAGCCGGGCATCGACACCGACGTCCCGCAACTGCTGCTGCAGCAACTCGAGAATCGCCTGGTTGCCCGCGAACACTGCGCTGAACAGGATCGAGAAGCTGAGCCGCTGACCGTCCTTCTCGCGGATCCCGTCCGCGGCCGGTACCCAACCCGCACGGTCGAGCTCGGTCCGCGCCGCGTCGGCGTCGAAGGTCACGTCGGGCAGCGACACGTAGCCGGGCGTCCTGCTCGCGAGAGTGCTGGTCGCCGGCAGGAAGTTCGGGCCGAGGACGGTGTCGACCAACTGCTGACGGTCGATCGCGGGGACGAGTGCGCGGCGCACGTCCGGGTCGGCCAGTACGCCTCGCGAGACATTGGGCGCGATACCGAAGGGTGTTCCGGGATTCGACGTCGTCAGCACTCGACCGCCGGTCGCCTCGATGGTCGGTGCGTCCTGCGGGAGCGCGTCGCTGACGGCGTCGAGCTGACCCGACGACAGGCTTCCGGTCCGGACGCCCGATTCCGGCACCACCGTGAACTCGATGCCGTCAAGGTAGGCCTCACCGGTGTGACCGAACGCCGGCGAACCCCAGGAATAGCCGGCTCGCCTGGCCACACTCACCGATCGATCCTGCTGGTAGTCGGTGTACGTGAACGGGCCACTGCCGATGTTTCCGCCCTGGCAGCGCTCCTCGGCGGACAGCGACGTGGTGGCATCGGCCTGCAGTCCCAGCTGTGAGGTCGCCGATGCCTGCAGGAACTGCGCATTGGGCGACGAGAAGGTCACCTGCGCGGTCCGCGGGTCGACCACGGTCGTCCCGACGTATCCCGCGAGATAGCTGGCGGCGAGCGGCGCCTTCGCCGCCCCGAGCGTGCCCACGATGGCGTCGAAGTTGTTCTTGACCGACTGCGCGGTGACCGGTGTGCCGTCGCTGAACGACACCCCGTCCTTCAGTGTGAACGTGAACGACGTCGCATCCGCGTCGGTCTCCCACTTCTCGGCGAGCCACGGCACGATCTCGCCAGTGTCGGGATCCTGATCGGTGAGTGAGTCGACCACGGCGCGCGTGACGTAGATCGTCTGGTTGGTCCCTGCCTGCGCGGGATCCGAGCACGTCGGCGCTGTGGAGAGTCCGTAGTTCAGGGTGCCTCCCGGCTGAGCGGGGCCGGCGTCGGCGCCCGCCGAACCAGCAGCGCCGCCGCAGGCGGTGAGGGCCGTGGTCAGGGCGACGAGGCCGATCGCGGCACTGACGGCGGGTGTCCGTTGATGGCGGTCGATCACTGGGTCAACTCCAAGAGGTGTGTGTGCAGGAACGAAGAACGGGGGTCAGTTGGTGGGTCGAGTCGTCTTCCGGAACGCACGGGGCACGCCCTCGGCCGGCGGGGCCACCGGGTCGAACAGCGGTGTGTACCCCGCCGCCAGATACAGGCCGACAGCCTCCGGTTGGCGCCACCCGGTGGTGAGGTGGATGCTCTCGTAGTTTCGGACAGCGATCTCCGATTCGAGTTCGGTGAGAACGCGCCGAGCGAGTCCTCGTCGGCGGTGCGATGCGGACGTCCAGATGCGCTTCAGTTCGGCGGTCTGCTCGTCGTGACGCCGAAACGCCCCGCCGGCAACAGGTTCACCGTTCTCGAGGAGCACGATCAGCCCGCCGTGCGGCGGCGCGAAGTCCTCTGCCGGATGGGTGGACAGAGCCGAGTACATCTGGTCGGCGGTCCCGCCGTAGCGGGTGCTGTACTCGATCGCCAGCTCCGCGAGCAGGGGTCGTGCCAGCGGATCGCCCTGGTCGACTCGCGCGACCTCGAGCTGCGGGCGATCGCTGCCGGCCACGGGTGCTCCTTGTCGGACCGAGGTCACTTCTTCGGGAGCCCGGGTGGATTGATCTCCGAGGCCGACACGGCCTCGCCGCCGAGCCCCCACTTGTCCAGCACCTGCTGGTAGGTCCCGTTCTCGATGGTGTGATCGATGGCGTCCGCGAACGCCTCGGCGAGCCCGCTGTCCTTCTTCACCAGGACGGCGATCTCACCCTGGAGCGCCTCGCCCGCACCGGAGAAGGTGCCGATGATCTTCGACTCCCCTGTGCTCGACGAGTGGTACTGCGCGGACGGATTGGGTCCGAGGTACCCGTCGATGCGCTTCGAGGACAGGGCGAGGTAGTAGTCGGCGGCGTTCTGGTAGTAGACGATCTCGGCGGGCGCGATGCCCTCCGCCCCGTTCTGCGTGTTCCAGTCGACGAGCAGTTGTTCCTGGTTGGTACCGGACGAGACACCGATCTTCTTGCCGGCGATGTCCTTGCGGTCGGTGAACGTCCAGTCGGAGTCCGTCGGAACCTCGAGGGCGACGTTGTCGAGGCGGTAGGTGGCGAAGTCGTACTTCTCCTTGCGCTCCTCCGTGACCGTCACGTTCGAGATGAAGGCGTCGTTCTCGCCCGAATCGATCTTGACGAAGTTCTGGGCCCAGTCCGCGGTCCGGCGGTCGACCGAGAGACCGAGGACGTCGGCGAAGAGGCTCGCGAGATCGATCTCGGATCCGACGACGGTGGTGTCGTCGGTGGCATAGAAGCCGAGAGGCGGAGTGGCACCCGCTGTTCCGGTGACGACGAGGGTTCCGCGATCACGGATTGCCTGCGGCACCTTCGCCGCGATGTCGTCCACCTTCTCGGTGTGGATGCGCCCGGACTGCTCGGGCGAGAGATCATAGGAGACACCGGCTTCGGACACCACGGTGTTCTCGGCTGCGGGTTCGCCGCACGCGGACGCGACGAGCGCGAGGACGGCGACGGAGGACAGGACCGACGCGAGGCGACGGGACGATCGAGACATGGGAGAGGTCACTTTCGGGAGAGGTGTGCGTGGGAATCAGAGAACCCGGGAGAGGAATTCTCGAGTGCGACTGTGGGTCGGGGTGTCGAACACCTCTGCAGGAGAACCCTGTTCGAGGACGACGCCGCCGTCCATGAACACCACGGTGTCGGCGACCTCGCGTGCGAAGCCGACCTCGTGCGTGACGATGACGAGCGTCGCGCCGTCTGCGGCGAGACCGCGGATGACATCGAGCACCTCGCCCACCAGCTCGGGATCGAGTGCCGACGTGGGTTCGTCGAACAGGATCACCTTCGGGCGCAGCGCCAGCGCCCGGGCGATCGCGACGCGTTGCTGTTGCCCGCCGGACAACCGCCGCGGGTAGTCGTGCGCCTTGTCAGCGACACCGACCCGCGACAGGAGTGCGAGAGCCTCGGGTTCCACCTCCGACCGCGGACGTCGCTGTGCGGACACGGGTGCCTCGACCACGTTCTCGAGCACCGTGAGGTGCGGGAACAGGGTGAAGTTCTGGAAGACGAAGCCGATCTGCGAGCGCTGGCGCCGGATCTCCTTCGGCGTCAGTTCGTGCAGTTTCCGGCCTCTGCGGCGGTATCCCACGAGGGCACCGTCCACTCGGACGGATCCGGCGTCGACCTTCTCGAGGTGGTTCACCGTGCGCAGCAGAGTGGACTTGCCCGACCCGGAGGGTCCGAGAATGGCCGTGACCTCCCCCGGCCGCACGGCCAGGTCCACGCCTTTCAGGACCTCGAGGGCACCGTAGGACTTGTGCACTCCCCGTACCTCGACCGCATACCGCGCAGTCTCGATCTGGGCGGTCATCGAGTTGCTCCCCTCGGTGACAGCGGCAGCGCGGCGATGCGCGAACGCAACTTCTGGATCGGCGTGAGCGGCACCGTGCGCAGTGCACCCTTGGAGTAGTGCCGCTCGACGTAGAACTGCACCACGGACAGGACGGACGTCAGAATCACGTACCAGACCGTCGCGACCATGAGCATCGGGACGACACGGCCGGTCCGTCCGTAGATCACCTGGACCTGATAGAACAGCTCGGCGATGGCCATGACCGAGACGATCGAGGTGCCCTTGAAGAGACTGATCACCTCGTTGGCCGCGTTGGGGAGGATTCCCCTCATGGCCTGCGGCAGCACGATCGCGAAGAATTCGCGTCGCTTCGGGATCCCCAGCGCCGCAGCGGCTTCGAGCTGCCCCTGATCGACCGAGATGATGCCGGCGCGCACGATCTCCGCCGAGTACGCCGCCTGATGCAGGGCCAGACCGATGATCGCCGCAGTGGACCCGCTGATGACACTGTTGACGTCGAACTCGACGAAGCTCGGTCCGAACGGAATGCCCAGGGACAAACGCTGATACAGGTAGGCGATGTTGAACCAGAACAGCAGTTGCACGATCAGCGGGATCGACCGGAACGCCCAGATGTAGAACCAGGAGATGATCTGCAGGACCGGGTTCTGCGACAACCGCGCCGCCGCGAGAGCGATGCCGAGTGCGAACCCGATGAGGGTGCCCCAGAAGGTCAGCTGGATCGTGAGCCACAGAGCAGTGACGACGGACCGCGCCGTGAAGTACTGAGCGAAGGTGCCCCAGTCCCAGCCGGCGTTGGTCACCAGCCCGTGGACGAACTGTGCGAGAAGGACCAGGGTCGCGACGGCGATGATCCACCGCCACGGGTGCACCGTGCGTGCGACGACGAGGTCGTGATCCGAGACGTCACCGGCGTCGGTGGCGACCGGTCGATCGTGGAGTTGAGTCACCGGCTGCACCGGTGCGTGAGGGCAGCGAACATCGCTGTGCCTTTCGAGAGGACGAAGTGAGGGACCTGGTCAGCGCCGCGTACAGGCGCAGCAGCACTCTCGACACCACTCGAGGTGCAGGCGCAGGACGTGCGGGCGTCGGGTCGTCACAGTGTTCATCGGCGGATCTCCTCCATCGGTCCTGGCGGTAGCACCCACACACTCGAACTCGAGGCGGGTTGCTGCGACGTCGACGAGCCAGGTCTCTCGGTCGCTCTGGATGGTGAGGAAAATGTAGCGCCGACGTCTCGAGACGTCAAATCGCACAACACTTTTCGGCTCCGTCGAGTTCGAATCACGATGACCGGAAAGGGTGACAACCGCACCGACCACGTGTTCGCGGTGGTCACGCGCCCGAGGTCTCACGGCCAGACGTGCGCCGGATCGCCGCGACGGAACCGTCCCGGTCGGTACATTCACGGGGTACACGGTGGAGGTCAGCCGACGACGGATCACCGGTGACGGGGACCGGGGTGCTCGCGTGACGCCACACATCGACAGAGCGCACCGCGGCGCGCGGACGTCGCCCACCGAGTCGCCTCTCGAGACACCCGCACAGCAGGTGCTCGACATCCGGTCGATCGCGATGGGAACGGCGATCACCGGTTCCGCCCTGTCACTGGGAGCGGGCTGGGTGGTGCCCGGTCTGTTCTTCCCCGGCATCGCCCCGATGCTCGCCACCGCTCTCGCCGTCGCTGCGGCCGTGGTGGGAGCCGGCATCATCTGGCGCTCGGGGCGGCTGACCGAACGCCAGTTCGTCGCCATGGGCATGGTGATGCTGTGCGGTACGACGTTCTCCGCGGTGGCGGTGACCGATCCGGCGGGTTCCCTCGCGATCGCCGCGCTGCTCACCATCGTCCCGGTGCTCTCCGCGGCCGCGTCGCCGCCCGCGACCGCGTGGTCGTTCACCGTGGCTGCCGGTGGAGCCGCCGTCGTGGTGTCGTTCGCCTCGGCAGGATCTGCGGCCATCGCGTTCATCAGTGCCGGCGCGTCCCTGACCATCGTCGTCGTCCCCGTCGTGTTGGTGTGGGGCCTGCGGCGGTCGATGGTGCGGGTGAGTCACCGATTCGACGTGCTCGCGCGCACGGACGTCCTGACCGGCCTGTTGAACCGCCGGGGCGTACTCCCCCGTCTGACGGAACTGCTGGGTGCCGCGGCGTCGCGGCACGAATCGGTCACCACCCTCGTCATCGACATCGACAACTTCAAGGCCGTCAACGACACCCACGGACACACCCACGGTGATCGGACGCTGCAGTCCGTCGCGCGAGCGGTGGTGCTGGCGACTCCGGCGGGCGCCGTCGTCTCCCGTCTCGGCGGCGAGGAGTTCCTGGTCGTCGCCCGCGGTGCGCGTACGGCCGATCTCGCGGACCGTGTCCTGCGATCGGTGCGCACACGGTGCTCGGTGACGGTGAGCATCGGCACCACGACGGCCGTGGCCACGGCTCCCGACGGCGCCGCGCTCGCCCTCGGCGACGTGGAGTCGACGCTCGACTCCTTCATCTCCTGCGCGGACGATGCGATGTACCGGGCGAAGCGTCTCGGTCGTGACCGCGTCGAGCACGGCGACACGACCCGGTTCCACCCGCCGTCACTGCTGCGAGCACGGTCGTCTGACCACCTCCGGTCCCGTCGACGGCAGGCTGTGCAGAGACGCGCGCGCACCGAGGCCGCCGCGGCGGTCGCTGCCACCCTCGTCGCGCTGCAGACCCGCGGACACGGGCCGGAACACACGGCCGTCCGACTCGCGATGCTGTCTCGGCGCCTCGAGACGGAGATCGACGTGGCGACGACGTCCCGTTCGGATCGATACTCCGCGGCACTGCGCTCCGCGGCCGCGCTCGATCAGAGCATCGGCATGGCGATGGAACACCTCGCGGTGAACCGGGACACCGCGGCGGCACTCCTGCAGTCGGCCGCGCACGCCGAGGGAACCTCACTCGGCGCACTGTGTCGAGCGCTGGCGTCACTGGCGGACGAGAACCCGGCGGCGGCCGCGAGGTATCTCACCGCGACAGCCCGAGAATCACCGTGAGCGCAACCCTGTCCCGACAGGTCCGGGTTTCCTGACGTGGGATGGCCGAGTGGTGAGGCAACGGCCTGCACAGCCGTGCACACGGGTTCGATTCCCGTCATTCGCTCCACGGGGCGCTCAGCGATCGGCGATCACCGTCGCGATGTTGCGTTCGGCGAGCGCCGCGATGGTGAGCGACGGATTGACTCTGCCGGTGCTGCCCGGGATCAGCGCTCCGTCGACGACGTGCAACCGGTCGTGGCCGAGGACGCGGCCGTGCGCGTCGGTGGCTCGGCCCAGCACCACCCCTCCCAACGGGTGCGCCGTGAACGAGGTGTTCACGTCCGGAACCCGCAGGGGCGGATACCCCACACCGATTCCGGAGCGCTCCGCGATGCGGTCGTGCACCGGTCGCAGGGCGTCCGAGACGGCGATGTTGCCGGCCTCCGGCCAGTCGAGCCGTACCGACCGCGTCGACTCGTCCCACACGAACCGCCCTCTCGTCGGGTCCATGACCATGCCCAACGAGCCGATCAGCGTCAGATCGACGGGCGATCCGGGGACGAACCAGTTCTCGAGGGTGAGCGGGGCGCCCGAGTCGTCGGAGATCCTCGACGCCGAGGGCGACGCCTGCACGATGCCGTTGCCCTCCGGGCTCATGCCCCGGACGAGTGCCGCGTCACCGTTGGTGCCCCATCCCTCACCGACGTGTTCGTTCAGGTCGGGGAGCAGTCCGGTGTCGCGGGCATGCACGAGAAGCCGCGACGTTCCCATCGACCCGGCTCCCAGGAACAGGTCGTCGCAGGTCACCGTGCGGGTGGAGAGGACCTCGGCGGACGGGTCGAGCAGATCCACGGTCAGCGAATAGCGACCGTCCGCCTCCCTGGTCACGGCGGTGACCTCGTGACGCGCATGGATCGTGCACCGGCCAGTGGCGCGAGCAGCGGCCAGATAGTTGCGGTTGAGGTCGAACTTGGCGCCGTTGGAGTTGCCGAGATTCGACTCCCCGATGATCGCGGACGGACGGGACCGACCGGCCATCTCTCCGCGCACCACGTCCCAGTCCCAGATACCGTCGATGCGCTGTGGTGTGTACCCGGCGCGGCGGACCTGGTGATCCCACACCCGTGAATGCGTGAACGGCAGCGACTGATAGACGTCCTCCGGCATCGGTGCGAGCCGCAGCTCGGAACGGACGAGCGGGTAGTGCAGCGCCTGCATCTCGTCGTACGAGACGAGCCCGGTGAAGAGCTGGTCGAAGAACCGTCGTTCGGGGGCGATCATCACGCCGGTGAACACCAACGAACCACCGCCGACCGCGGCTCCTGACCACACGTCGATGGTGCCGTGTTCACTCACATCGAAGATGCCGCCGAAGCGGTCGGTGGGAACCGTGGGCAGTCCGGTCAGCGGAGCAGTGCCACCGCGACGCCAGAACGCGCGCCCGTCCGGCAGGAAGTCGTTGGCGAAGATCTGTCGACGCGGATCCGTGGGCCACTGCGACCCGCGCTCCAGGACGGTGACGCGAACGCCGGCCTCGGCGAGGCGCCGCGCGGTGACCGCGGCACCGAAGCCCGACCCGACCACCACGGCCTCCGAATGCGCCGGCGCCGGATCGATCGGTGCGTAGAGCTCGGGCACCGCCGACCGGTACAGACCGTCGAGTATCGGAGCCGCGCGGGACACCGCTCCCGGTCCCGTCGACCCGATCAGGCCCGCGACGCCCATCGCGCCCAGGAACTGTCTTCTCGACCACTGCATGTCGACGCTTCTCTCCACCCGGTGCAGGTGATCGCGGGTGTCGCGGACGGGCAGCGGATGCGCTGAAGCTTCCTTACTCGCCGGTAAGTTGTCCACTTCGCCCGGCTCGATGAGAGGCGATCGGCCGTGACGTCGACGAGTGCGCCGCACCACTCGAGCTGTTCCGGCGCCCGCGCGCTGCGCACGGCGTTCCGCGCACGGTGCAGCGCGCGCTCGGCACCGGG
The DNA here is from genome assembly GCF_030208955.1 of Rhodococcus sp. MEB041. Taxonomy (NCBI): domain Bacteria; kingdom Bacillati; phylum Actinomycetota; class Actinomycetes; order Mycobacteriales; family Nocardiaceae; genus Rhodococcus; species Rhodococcus sp. MEB041. Next base: position 439,739 of record NZ_JARVSZ010000005.1, on the reverse strand, counting down.
CGGTGCGCTCGGCGCCACGTAGCGGACCAGTGCGCCGCGCCACTCGGCAACACTGGTTGCTCCGTTGCCCCTACGGGTAGCCCATGCTGGATCGAGACACGATCACCGATCGGAGGCATCACACACATGGCAGCACGAAGTCCGGGCACGGCGCTCGTCGTCGGAGCCACCGGCATCTCGGGGCAGACCATCTGTCGACGACTCGTCGACGCGGGGTGGCGCACCTACGGGTTGTCGCGCAAGACCGAGTTGCCGGTCGACGGCGTGACACCCGTGACGGCCGACCTTCTCGACGCCGATGCTCTGAGTGAGGCACTGCGCGGAACGGCGCCCGACCTCGTGTTCTTCACGGCGTGGATGATGCAGGACTCGGAGGCGGAGAACATCGAGGTGAACACCGCCACCCTCCGGAACACGTTCGACGCGCTGGCGCCGGAGAACTCGGTGAAGCACGTCGCTCTCATGACGGGTCTGAAGCACTACCTCGGCCCGTTCGACGCCTACGGCGCCGCGGTGACGGCGGAGACCCCGTTCCACGAGAGCGAGGAGCGCCTCGACACACCGAACTTCTACTACGCCCAGGAGGACGAGTTGTTCTCGGGCGCAGAGCGACTGGGCTTCACCTGGAGCGTGCACCGGGCACACACCATCTTCGGGTTCGCCGTGGGCAACGCCATGAACATGGCACTCACCCTGTCGGTGTACGCCACTCTCTGCAAGGAGACCGGCGAGCCGTTCGTATTCCCCGGTTCGGAGACCCAGTGGAACGGTCTGACCGATGTCACCGATGCCGATCTGCTCGCCGAGCAGATGATCTGGGCCGCCACGAACGAGAACGGCGCCGACGAGCCATTCAATGTCGCGAACGGCGACGTGTTCCGTTGGCGATGGCTGTGGCCGCGCATCGCCGACCATTTCGGTGTCGAACCCGTCGGTTTCGACACCGAACCGCGACCGTTGGCGACGCGAATGGACGATGCACCCGACGCGTGGCGGCGCATCGCCGAGAAGTACGACCTCGTCGAGTCGGACGTGACTCGACTCGCATCGTGGTGGCACACCGACGGCGACCTCGGCCGCGACATGGAGTGCCTGACCGACATGACGAAGAGCCGCAAGGCGGGGTTCCTCGGATTCCGCTCGACCAGTGAGAGTTTCGCGGAGAACCTCGCTCGGTACCGGGACGCGCGGATCATTCCTCGCTGACGTCGGACGCAACGGCCGGGCGGGTGGACCCGCCCGGCCGTCGGCGTCAGGACGCGATCGAGAGGCTCTTCAGAATGTTCAGGAAATCGGTCAGAGGCAGCAGATCTCCGAACGAGAAATTGAGGAAGCTGAGGCCGTTGAGAATGCTGAGCATGATGTCTCCCGAGTGAGTGATGTCGCGATTGTTTCGCGCACACAGATCATGAAGGACCCGTCGTCACGGACGACGATGAACGGTGTGGTGACCTGTCACTGACTTGGTCGTGCTCACAGACAACGCCCCGAAACGGTGTCAATCTCGAGAACATCATCAGCGAGCGAGAGCGGTCACCTCGTCCGCGATGATGCGCCCCAACTCGTCGGTCCCCGACGTTCCGCCCATGTCCGCGGTGAGCGCGGCGCCGCCCCGTGCCAACACGTTCTCGACCGCAGTCAGGACCGTGCGCGCGGCATCGGGTTCGCCGAGGTGATCGAGCATCATGCTGCCGCTCCAGATCTGTCCGATCGGATTGGCGACGTTCTTGCCCGCGATACCCGGTGCCGATCCGTGCACCGGCTCGAACAGACTGGGAAAGAGCCCCTCCGGGTTGATGTTTCCACTCGGGGCGATGCCGATGGTGCCCGCGATCGCCGGTCCGAGATCGGACAGGATGTCCCCGAACAGATTGCTCGCGACGACCACGTCGAACCAGTCCGGGTGCAGCACGAAGTTCGCCGTGAGGATGTCGATGTGATAGCTGTCGACGTCCACCGTGGGGTGATGCGACGCCATGGCGGCGACCCGCTCGTCCCAGTACGGCATCGAGATGGAGATGCCGTTGCTCTTGGTCGCGGACGTCAGGTGGCGTTTCGGCCTGGTCTCGGCGAGTTCGAAGGCGTACTTCAGGATTCGGTCAACGCCGATGCGCGACATGACCGTCTCCTGGATCACCGTCTCACGCTCGGTCCCCGCGAACATCCGGCCGCCGAGATCGGTGTACTCCCCCTCGGTGTTCTCCCGCACCACGTAGAAGTCGATGTCGCCGACCTCGCGTCCCGCGAGCGGGCTGGTGACGCCCGGCATGAGCCGGATGGGCCGCAGATTCACGTACTGGTCGAAGTGACGTCGGAACTGGAGCAGACTGCCCCACAACGAGATGTGGTCCGGCACCACCTCCGGCCAGCCCACCGCTCCGAAGAAGATCGCGTCGAACGGTCGGAGCTCCTCGAACCAGCCGTCGGGAAGCATCTTTCCGTGCTCGACGTAGTAGTCGGCGCTGGCGTAGTCGAAGTACTCGTACTCGAGGTCGAGGTCGAACGCCGCCGCCGCGGCGTCCAGTACTTCGATACCGGCGGGAACCACCTCCTTGCCGATGCCGTCACCCGGGATCACTGCGATGCGTCTGGTAGCCATCGTTCGAGCCTAGTCGGGGCGAAACCTTGACACTCGCTGACAGAACTGTCTAGGTTCTGAGCACCCGGCATCGAGATCGGGTGTTCGCCGGGGGGTGCCCACAGGTATCGGCGGACTCCACGAACGATCCGGGGGAAGCCGCATGTCACCGTTCACTCGCCGCACGTTCCTCTCCGGCGCCGCCGCGGCCGGCGGTGCGCTGATCGCCGGCAACCATGCCGCCCGCGCCTCTGCTCACGGCATCGCCGCACGCACACAACGAGTTCCGCTCTCCCGCGAGGATCACCGCGTGGTGATCGTCGGCTCCGGGTTCGGCGGCGGCGTCGCCGCACTGCGCCTCGCACAGGCAGGCGTTCCGGTGACCGTGCTCGAGCGCGGTCTGCGATGGCCGACCGGTCCGAACGCCGAGACCTTTCCGCACGCTCGCTCACCCGACGGTCGTTTCCTCTGGTACGGATCCGCGAAGAACGTGTTCGGACGTCCGATCGACGTCCCGGCGTACACCGGCCTCGTCGAGGCGGTTCCCGGCGAGAACATGACCGCGCTGTGTGCGGCCGGGGTCGGCGGCGGGTCCCTCGTCTATCAGGGGATGACGCTGCAGCCGGCCGAGGCGGTGTTCGCGTCGCAGTTCCCCGGCGCACTGGACTGGGGCCTGCTCGATCACGTCCATTACCCGCGGGTCGCCCGGATGCTGCACCTCGCGGTCGCGCCCGACGAGTTGGTCGACAGCCCCAATTACGCTGCACCACGAGCATTCCGGGACAGTGCACGACGACTCGGACTCCCCGTGTCGAAGATCCCGATGCCCATCGACTGGAACTTCGCGCTCGACGAACTTCGTGGCGAAATGGCCCCGTCCTACACCAACGGCGACGGCGCCATCGGCGTCAACAACGGCGGCAAGTTCTCCGTGGACGTCACGTACATCGCCGAGGCGGAGGCGACCGGGCTGGCGACGGTACAGACCCTGCACCAGGTCACCGACGTCGAACGGGCGTCCGACGGCCGGTGGACGGTCTACGTCGACCACATCGACACCTCGGGGGCGGTCGTGGAGAACAAGATCCTCACCACGCCGACCCTGATCATGGCTGCGGGCAGCATGAACACCACGCGACTGCTGATGCGGGCGGCAGCGTCCGGCCGGATCCCGGACATGCCGGACGCGCTCGGCGACGGCTGGGGCACCAACGCGGACAGGATCTACTCGTGGACGACGTTCGACCAGGACTTCGGACCCGCACAGGGCGGCCCGGTGGTCTTCGGCAGTCTCGACTGGGCGGACCCGTCCCGCGCGATGACGGTCATCCAGGCGTCGTTCCCCCCTCTCGGGGTGGATGCCCGAACCACCGTTCTGGTCGGCTACGGCGTCAGCGACGCCCGTGGGCGTTTCGTCTACGACGGTGCGCGGGACGATGCGATCCTGCGGTGGCCGCACGAGGGGGATGCGGCCATCCAGAGTCACATCGACCCGCGCGTGCGCGCGATCGCCGGACCGAACAGCCTCGTCGTGGACACCAACGCGGTGTTCCCGTCCACCTGGCACCCGCTCGGCGGGGCCAACATGGGAACGGTCTGTGATCTGGAGGGTCGAGTCCAGGGACAGCGCGGCCTCTACGTTCTCGACGGCGCCCTGATCCCGGGCAACTGCGCCGCCTGCAATCCGTCGATGACCATCGCCGCAGTCGCGGAGCACGCTCTCGACAGCATCGTGGCCACCGACGTCGGCACCGTCATCTGAGCCGGCGTCAGTCCAGCATGGCATCGGTCAGCTCGACCCGCCGCGCGACGATGTCGTCCGCGAGCTGGGTGACGCGGACCCCGTCTGCGTAGGCGAGGGACCGGAGCCGCACCACGGCCTCGTCGGCGGTGATCCGGAACCGTGCTGCCATCATGCCGGCAGCCACGTGCACGGAGGCGCGGGACAACGGATCGTCCGCGGCGTCGTCCCCCACTCCGGCGACGTCGCGGCGCACCGCGGACGCGAGTTCCCCGGCGCACCGCACGGCACGCGCCGCGGTCACCGGCGACCACGGATGCGCGTCGCGGCGATAGAGCTCGAGCACGCCCACCGTCGGCTCCGTGCCCACCGGAAGCGCGAACACGGCACCCACGTCGAGAGCTCGAACGGCGTCGTCGAACAGCGGCCACGGCGAGCCCTCGTCGGTACCGACCATGCTGATCATCGTCTGTTCACTCCGGAAGGCATCGAGGCACGGCCCGGTTCCCAGCGTGAACTGCAGTTCGTCGATGCGGGTCGCGACGTCGTCGCTGCTGTAGACGAGGTCGCGGATTGCCGCGGTCACGATGACTGCCACCGCGATCCCGTCCACACCCAGCGACGGCGCGTACCGCTCCACCACGGCGCGGGTGGCGTCGAAGGAATCCATGGATTCTGGTGCCCGAGTCGGACATGGATAAACGTACCGCCGAGATCACTCCACGACGACGGTTCGGCCGCCCTCGTTCATCGAGGCGACGAGAGCGTCGGCGACGAGACCTGCACGCAGCCCCGCGTCCGCGTCGGCGAGCTCCGAGACCCGGCCGGCCTCGAGGGAATCGACCCACTCCTGGAGTTGCAGGCGATACGCGTCCGCATAGCGGGGAACCCAGTCGGCCGGGTAGGCCACGGACCGCCGGCGGTCGCGGTCGGTGACCACGTGAGTGGGCAGCACGAGCGCAGACGCTCCGATATCGCCCACCACCTCGCACCTCGTGTCGTATCCGTAGCGGGCGTTGAGGAAGATCTCGACCGTCACCAGAACGTCGGACTCGGTCCGCAACAGCATGATCTGCGGATCCTGGCGCGTTCCGGAGTGCGCGGACGTACGACCCGCGTGCCAACTCACCTCCGTGATCGGCGACGACAGCAACCACGGCACGATGTCGAGTTCGTGAATCGCGGAGTTGGTGATGGTCGACGCGGACGTGCCGCCGGGGTAGGCCTCGACGGTGCGACTCACGCAGTGGGCGACGAGTGGTTCACCCAGTTCACCGGACGACACCACACGCTTCAGTTCCACGTAGGCCGGATCGAACCGACGCATGAAGCCGACCGTGATCAAGGTGCGTTCGCCCTGCGCGGCGATGATCTCGCGGCACTCCGCCGCCGTGGGCGCGAGCGGCTTCTCGCACAGCACCGGCTTGCCCGCGGCCAGCGCCAGGTGCACCAGTTCGGCGTGGGTCGAATCGTGCGAGGCGATGACGACGGCGTCGACGTCGTCGCGCTCGATCAGCGCCGGGCCGTCCGCCGCGACGGTGGCGCCGCGCAGGGTGGAGGCGACTGCACTCGCCCGTGCTGCGTCGAAGTCGGCGACAGCGGTCACCGCCGCGCCCGACACCCGCCGATCGAGGGACAGGGCATGGTCCGCTCCCATGACGCCGACACCGATGATTCCAACCCGCACAGTCATGATCGAAAGTATTACATCTTAATGTCCTGACAAATATGCTTTCGTCTGATTGGCTCTGCCGCATGACGCAGAGCGCCTCCCTCCCCCTGTCACGAGTTCCCGATCCCCGTGACGCGCCCGTGCTCCGATGGGCAGTCCTCGGGCCGGGCTGGATCGCGAACCGGTTCGTCGAGTCACTGCACCGGCACACGACCCAGACCGTCGTCGCGGTGGGATCGCGCTCACCGGAGCGCGCACGCGCCTTCGCCGACGAGCACGGCGTCGACCGCGCGCACGGCACCTACGAGGCCGTCTTCGCCGACGACGACGTCGACATCGTGTACATCGCCACGCCGCACACCGAGCACCTCGCGAACGCCCTCGACGCCATCGCCGCGGGCAAGCACGTGCTCGTCGAGAAGCCGCTCGCCGTCGACGCGGTCGGCGCGGCCCGTATCGCGGAGGCCGCACGGTCGGCAGGAGTGTTCGCGGGAGAAGCGATGTGGACGAGATTCCTGCCGAAGTTCGACGTGATAGAGCAGGTGCTCCGCAGCGGCGTCCTCGGACCGATCCACACGGTGCTCGCGGATCACGGCGAGTTCTTCACCACCGATCACCGTATCTACGATCCGGCGCTGGCCGGTGGCCCGCTCCTGGATCTGGGAACGTACGTCGCGTCCTTCGCCTACTCGGTTCTCGGTGCACCGGAGACGGTGGATGCTCGGAGTCGACCTGCCAATGACCAGATCGACGGTCAGATCTCGGCCCTTCTCACCGGCGAGTCCGGACATGCGGTGCTCAACACCACGATCCTGACGAACACGCCGACGACGGCGGTCGTGTGCGGCCGGGACGGCACGCTCACCATCGCCGGGCCCTTCTTCATGCCGGGGCCGTTCACCGTTGCACTCCGCGACGGCATCACCCTCGCCTACGACGAGACCCCCGGCCTCCAGGTCGACGGACTGCATCTCGCCGCGGTGGAGGCTGCGAGAAGGATTTCCGTCGGCGAGGTCGAGTCCGCCGTCCATCCCCTCGCCGACGCGGTCGCGACCCTGGAGATCATCGACCGGATCCGCGAACGAATCAGCTGATCAGATCGGCGTAGACCACGATATTGTCGTCGTAACTGGCTGCGTCGCTGTCGAATCGACCGCCACACGTGATCAGCCGGAGTCCCGGGTGGTCGATGTCGCCGTACACCGTGTTCGTCGGGAACTCGGCCTTCGGGTACTGATCGACCTCCATGACCCGGAAGCGCGACGTGGTGCCGTCCTGCAGAGTGACGATCACGTCGTCGTCCGGGACGAGGTCACCGAGCCGGGAGAACACGCCCGGCGCACCGTCCCAGTCCACGTGACCGGCGATCACGGACGGCCCCATCGCGCCGGGAATCGGTGAACCCGTGTACCACCCGGCCGGAAACGCGCCGGGTGGTACCTCCATCGTCCCGTCCTGCTGCAGACCCAGGCCCATGAGGTCGGAACTCACGGAGATCGCGGGAACGTCGATGCGGACCGGCGGCGACGAGAGGGCCACGGCATCAGGGACACCGGTGGTGCCCTCGTCGACCACGCCGACGTCCGCCGACTCGGTCGCGGCCGGCGCCGGCGGGGCGGTGCCGGCAGCAGTGGAGCATCCGGAGATCAGCGCCAGCGCGAGCAGCACCGCAGCGCACAGTGAGCGCGCCGCGGTGGTGACGGAACGTGATGCCACTTCAGCTCTTTCGACGACGCAGCACCAGGGCCGACCCGATGATCGCCGCGGCCGCGAGGCCGATCGACACGGGTTGCCGATGGTCGGCCGACCGGACGGTGCTGCCGTCACCCGTGTCGACGCCACCACCCGGGACCTGAGTGATCTGGCTGCCCGGCGAGTACCGGCCCGGCGCGTCCGGACCCGTGGGGACACCGGGGGTTCCCGGCGTGTTCGGGGTTCCCGGCGTGTTCGGGGTTCCGGGCGTGTTCGGGGTTCCGGGCGTGTTCGGGGTTCCCGGCGTGTTCGGGGTACCCGGCGTACCGGGAGTGTTCGGGGTTCCCGGCGTACCGGGAGTGTCCGAGGTGGGCGGGACCGCCGGTGCGGTGGGCACCGACGAGGTGGGCGGTGTACCTGGCAACCCCGGAAGACCCGGGATGGTGATCACGGGCGGGACACCGGGGATCGACGGCAGTCCCGGGATCGACGGGATCGGAATCACGATGGGAGGCAACACGACTCCCCCGTCGCCGACCGGGGTGGTGGTCGTCCGCGGGGAGCAGTCGTTCGCCGTGATCACGTTGTCGTCCAGGGTCACCGCGCCGTTGCGCGCCAACACACGTCCGGAGACGGTCGCACCGTTCTGGACGCTGATCGAGGTGAGCGCCAGTACCGTTCCGACGAACGTCGTGGAGGTACCGATGGTCGCCGAGCTGCCCACCTGCCAGAAGACGTTGCAGGGATTCACGTTGATCAGTGCCACTCTGCTGCCGGACCCCGTGATCAATGTGGACGGTGCCTGAAAGACGAAGACGGCGTCGGGATCCGATCCACCGTCCAACGTGACGGTGCCGTTCAGGGCCAGTGCGCTGGAAGCCTTGTAGACCCCCGGGGCGAGGGTGCTGCCGGTGATGTCGGCAGCGACGTTCGCCGAGATCGGCTCCGCACTCGCCTGGTCGTATGCCGTGGTGAGGTCCGACTGCGCCTGCAGCGCAACCGCATTGGCGGCATGGATCGTGCCGTTGTTCACGAGACCGGGCGGAAACCCCGTGACGGCCGCGGTCGGACTGGTTCCGAGGTCACCCGAGATGACCGACGGGCCGGTGTTGGTCACGCCCGCACCGGCCAGGACCGCGTAACTGGCAGCGGTGCCGAGTCCCACCGGAGTGGCGGCGTCGGCGGTGCTCGCGCCGACGATCATCAGAGCCGCCGTGGCGACGGCGACGGTACCCAGTGCGGGGAGGCGGCCTCGCTTCGCGGCGTCGAAGGGAGAGCGGTCGAGGTGTGTCCTGATCATGCGGTTCCTTGCGCGATGTGGTGAATGTGCCGCATCCCTGATGCAGCACATGTGGTGCGCAGACTCTGTCCCCGACGACGCAGAGTGGTGCGATGACGCCCCGGCGACGTCGGCGCGTCGATGACCGTCCGAGAAGACGACCACGGCGCCGAGATGTGGCGGGGGCAGGTGTGAGATCGAGCCGACTCCGTCGAATGCGACGTAGATTTACGGCATAAATGAGAGTGAACAGGACGATAACGGTGATGTCAATGCATGCCGGAATTGCGACATTCTGTCGAGTCCGGACAATCACGTGATGGACGACTGACATCTCTGTGCGACAACGATTCTCGGACTCTGATGTCGACATCGATACGATATCGGGCATGCATTCACGATATAACGGGTGAATAACTTGGATGTACCGCCCGAGTTCTGTCCGACCGGCCGCATCGACCTCCGATCACCGCAGACGCGAGGTCAACGCGTGTGCGGCCCGCAGCAGCTGTTCGCCGAGAACAGGGCGCCGGACATCGTCGAAACGGCCGGCGACGCCCGTCAGACTCAGCGCCCACGCCGGGGCGTCGCGGCGATCGAACACCGCGGCCCCGAGACCCCAGCTACCTTCCACCAACAACCCGGGATTTACCGAGTATCCCTGCACCAGAACTTGTTCCACCCGTTCGGCGATCTCGCGCGGCGCGTGACGTTCTCCCCAGCCGCCGAGCTCTGCACGGTCGAGGTACTCCCTCCGCTCGCGTTCGGGCAGGTGCGCGAGGATGACCAACCCGGCGGACGCGACTCCGAGGGGCATGCGCAGGCCGACGTGCAGGACGTGCGAGCGCAGCGGGAAACTGCCCTCCTCGCTCGCGATGCAGACCGTCTCGTCGCCCCGACGTGCCGACAGGAAGGCGCTCTCCCCCGTCGTTCGGGCCAGATCGCGCAGGATGTCTCCCGCGCTCGACGTGATGTCGTACCGCTCCGCTGCCATCGATCCGAGAAGGAAGGTCTCGGGCCCCAGCGCCCACCGGCCCGACTCGTGCCGATCGACGAAGCCCTCCGCCGCCAACGCGGTGACCATCCGGTGCACGGTGGGCCGCGCCAACCCGGCGGTCCTGGCGATGTCGGTGGTCGACGCGCCGTCCGGCTCGTGATCACCGATGGCACGCATCACGGCCGCGACTCGCGCGATGACCGACCTCGCTGCCTCCGCCATCACCACAGTCTAGGGCTCGCGGGGTGTCCACTCAGTGAACACCGTGCCGCCGATCGTTCCACGAGTCGAGCAGTTCGCCGTCCGGAACCCGTATCGCCTGCGAAGACGCTGCGGTCCTGATCGAATGCAGAGAGTGCGCACGTCCACTCACCGGACCGTACATCTGATCAGTACTCGATCTCAGGAGGAACTCGTGGCCACCGAAGTCCTGTCCACCCCCGCCGACGCGATACGCGGCGTCACGGACGGCGCCACCCTGGCCGTCGGCGGCTTCGGACTCTGCGGCATCCCGGACGCACTGATCGACGCCCTCGCCGCCACCGACGTCACCGATCTGGAGGTTTTCTCCAACAACTGCGGAGTGGACGACCACGGCCTCGGCATCCTGCTCGCAGCGCACCGGATCCGTCGCGTCACCGCGTCCTACGTCGGCGAGAACAAGGAATTCGCCCGGCAGTACCTCTCCGGCGAGCTCGAGGTCGAGCTCACTCCCCAGGGCACTCTCGCCGAACGACTACGCGCCGGGGGCGCGGGCATCCCGGCGTTCTTCACCCCGGCCGGTGTCGGCAGCCCCATCGCCGACGGCGGGCTCCCGTGGCGCTACGCCGCCGACGGATCCGTCGCACTCGCATCCCCCCCGAAGGAGACCCGCGTCTTCGGCGACAAGCGGTACGTCCTCGAGGAGGGCATCCGCGCCGACTTCGCGCTCGTGCACGCGCACCTGGGTGACACCGACGGAAACCTCGTCTTCGACAAGGCAGCCATGAACTTCAACCCGCTCGCCGCCATGGCCGGCCGCATCACCGTCGCTCAGGTCGAGCATCTCGTGCAGCCGGGCGAGATCGACCCGGCGCACGTGCACCTGCCCGGCGTGTTCGTCCAGCGCATCGTGGAGACCGGCCCTCAGACACCCCGCATCGAGAAGCGCACCACCCGACCCGCAGGAGACGCACGATGAGCACCGACACCGGATGGACCCGCGAGAACATGGCTCGGCGCGCGGCGGCCGAACTGCGCGACGGTGACTACGTGAACCTCGGCATCGGGCTGCCCACACTGATTCCCGGCTTCCTCGATCCCGCGATCCGCGTCACGCTGCACTCCGAGAACGGCATCCTCGGCACCGGCCCCTACCCCACCGAGGACGAGGTCGACGCCAATCTCATCAACGCCGGCAAGGAAACCGTCACCACCCTGCCCGGCGCGGCGTTCTTCGACTCCGCGCTGTCCTTCGGGATGATCCGCGGCAGCCACATCGACACCGCCGTCCTCGGCGGCATGCAGGTCTCGGCGACCGGCGACCTCGCCAACTGGATGGTCCCGGGAAAGATGGTCAAGGGCATGGGCGGCGCCATGGACCTCGTTCACGGCGCCGCGCGCGTCATCGTCGTCATGGAGCACACCGATCGGGACGGCAACCCCAAGATCGTCGACACGTGCACGCTCCCCCTCACCGGTCAGGCCGTCGTCGACCGTGTCATCACCGACTACGCCGTCATCGACGTCGTCGGCGACGGCACCCTGGTCCTGCGGGAGACCGCGCCCGGTGTCACGGCCGCGCAGGTGCACGACGCCACCGGCGCCACCCTCACCGACGCCGACGACCTCGTCACGCACTGACCGGCGGCGGGCCGTTCTCACGGCGTGAGGATGGCCCGCCCTCGCACCGTGCCCGCGTCCAGATCGTCGATGGCGCTCTGGAAGTCGTCGAGTGCGTACTTCGCGGTGTGCAGAACGACGGACCCGCGTGCCGCGAGAGCCATGAGGTCGCACAGGTCGTTGTAGGACCCGACCAGGTTGCCGATGACGTTGATCTCCGACGACACGATGTCGATGGTGGGGACGTCGATGTTCTCGCCGTATCCGACGACGTGGTAATTGCCCGCCTGCCGCAACATCGCGATGCCCTCAGCCGTCGCGCCGCCTTCACCGACGAAATCGATGACCGCTTCGCCGCCCTGCCCACCGGTGAGCTCGAGCACCTGCTCGATGTGGGTGCCGTCGGCGACGACGCCATGATCCGCCCCGATGGACAGGGCCAGCTTCACCGCGTCGGCGTTACGGTCGACGACCACGATCTCGGCCGCGGTCAGCGCCTTCAGCACCTGAATCCCGATGTGCCCCAGCCCACCTGCACCGATGACCACGACGCGGTCGCGCGGAGTCAGATGCCGGGAAGCCTTCGCCGCGGCGTGATAGGCCGTCAGCCCGGCATCGGCGAGGGCAGCCACGTCCGCCGGCTCCAGCGAGTCGTCCAGCTTCACCACACTGCGTGCCGACGTCTTCAGATACTCCGCGTAGCCACCGTTCGTGTCGATGCCGGGGAACTGGTTGATCTCGCAGTGCACGTCGTCGCCGGATCGGCAGGCGCGGCAGAGCCCGCACGTGATGAGCGGGTGGACGATGACCTTGTCACCCTCCTGCACGTTCGTCACGGCGGAACCGACGGCGTGGACCCAGCCGGCGTTCTCGTGACCGATCGTGTACGGCAGGGTCACGTTCGACTTCTCGGCCCACTGCCCCTCGAGGATGTGCAGATCGGTACGGCACACCCCCGCTCCACCGATCCGGACGACCACGTCGAACGGCCCCGTGGGAGTGGGAACGGGCACCTCGGTCATTCGGAGTTTCTCGTGGTACCCCACGACCTGGACTGCGCGCATGGTGCTCATGATGTGTCTCCTCGGCTTCTCGGGAAGGTCAGGCGTCGACCGTCGTGCGGTCCGGGTCGTCGTAGCGGGTACGGAGCAGTCCCCGGCAGAAGTGGGCATTGCCGTCGATCGAGATGCGGGTCGATCGAGCCCGACGCAGTGCGAGCGGCACGTCGAGCTGCGCATAGCCGGCTCCGGTGTGATCGACCATGACGATGCTGTCGGGCACGTCGTCCAGACCGAGGGACCGTCGCCGCGACCGCAGTGCCCTGGTGGTGTCGTCGTCCGGGAGATCGCCCAGCACAACGGTTCCCATGTCCTCCATGCGCCGGGACGGATCCCGCTTCAGCAGCGCGGTCAGGCACCGCTCCATCGCCGCGACGTGAGCTTTGCGCCGGAACGTCGTCCGGAGCTCCTCCAGATCGTTCTCCGCCTCGTGCGCGAAGGTGCCCCGGTACCCCGCGTCCGCGGCGAGTCCCGCGTTGATGATCGGTGAATCGTGGTGGTCGTCGAGTTCCACCGTCACGTTCCGCGTCCAGGGCAGGCCGGTGAGCACGTCCTTCGCGTCGGAGGCCATGAGGTAGGCGAAGTTCGGCGCGCAGAAGGACGTCGGCAAGCGCAGGTGCACCACGACGTCACGGTCCTCGGAGACGGTGAGCGACTGCACGAAGTCGAGGTCGGTGATCGGCTCATCGAGCTCGGGATCGATCACCACGTCCAGAGCCCGCATCGCCGAGTCGGCACGGGTGGTCATCTCACGCTCCCACGAGAACGTCGTCGGCCGCACGGTCGGCGCCGCGCGGGCCGGTGGCCGTCTCGTCGGCATCGGCGATCTGCAGCTCCGCCGGAACCGGGATGTCGTACATCTTCGCGGCGTTCAGGCCCAGCACCTTGCGCTTCTGGTCCATCGTGATCTCCGGGTACTCGCTCAGCTCCGCCGGGATCTGGAAGTCGACGAACGACTCGATCAGCCAGCGCGGTGTCCAGAGGGCGTAGTCGGACGAGAACTGGATCCGGTCCTCACCGAGCCAGTAGAGCAACTCGCCCATGATCTGGCCGAAGTACTTCGGCCGGGAGTGGATGAACGGCATCGCGACGGCGAGCCCGGCATGCACGTTCGGCTCCTGGGTGGCGATCCAGCAGAAGTCCTCGAGCCGCGGGAGACCGCAGTGCTCGACGACGAAGTTCAGATCGGTGAAGTCGGTGGCGACATGATCGACGTCCGCCACGTCGAAGGCATCGCGATCGAGCGGCCTGATGGTCGGTCCCTTGTGGACGTGGATGTTGGTGATCCCGAGCTCGCGGCAGACCTCGAGGTAACGCCGGGTCCAGTCGTCGTCGAGCTTGTAGCCGCGAGAGTCTCCGTGCCACTCCGCCGTGTAGAGCTTGACGCCCTTCAGTCCGAACCGTTCGGCATCGGCGCGGAGCTGATCGAGCCCACGCTCGCCGTTGCGCGGATCGAAGTGGTGGTTGTAGGTGAGCTTGTCGGGATTCTGCGCCGTGAGGGCCCATGCCTCCTCCGTCTGCCCGAACCCGTTCACGTAGAACTCCCCGAGGTGGGCCGGCTGGAAGATCGCATGATCGACGTACCCGTCCTCGAAGAGGTCCTTCATCAGGCGGTCGCCGCCCTGGTAGAGGTACTCGTCGTACGGCCACAGCTCGCTCTCGGGCGACAGGTTGCGGTGGTAGTCGTAGAAGCAGTCGATGAACTGCTTGCCGTGGATGTTGCGCTGGTTCTCGGGCCGCGCGTCCCACAGCGCGACGTGCGCGTCGACGATGAAGTAGCTGTTGTCGCCCTTGGTGTACATCGAGGTCCCTTCGTCGTGTGACTGGCGTCACCTTCACTGGCTCGACGCTAGGGCGCGACGGACGGGAAGCGGGCGTCCCCGGCGTCTCAATCTGAGACGGTCGACCACCCCTCGGGCGCTGTAACCTGGATCACAACCCGACCCGCTTCGACCCACCAGGACGCCCGCGTGCCAGCACAGCTCCCCGAACACCGGACCGGCTCCGGCCGCGAGGTGGACGCGGTCGCCGGTGCGGTACCCCCTCGGCTCCGCGCCTCCTGGCTTCGGAGTCGGCGCTACGGCATCCCGGTCGATCATGTCGAGCCGGTCTTCGCCGGGACGGAACGGCAGGAGTCGCTCTTTCGGCAGTGCGGTGACGAAGTGCTCGCCGACCTGCAGCGGACACTCACCGCCGAGCCGGTGGGCCTCATGCTCACCGACGCCGACGGCCTCGTTCTGTCCCGCCTGAGCGGGGACCACACGTTGCTCCGCGCGCTCGACGACGTCCACCTCGCGCCCGGTTTCGGCTACTCGGAACGGGAGGTGGGGACCAACGGTCTGGGTCTCGCGCTGGCAGACCTGGCACCCACCCTGGTCCGAGCGGAACAGCACTACTCCCACAGCCTCACCGGCTTCACCTGCGCAGCCGCCCCGGTGCTGGATCCCGCGACGGGTCGTCTGCAGGGTGCCGTCAATCTCACCACCTGGTCCCGGACGTCGAGCGACCTCCTACTCACACTCGCACGGTCGGCCGCGAGCACCATCTCGCTGTCGATGTCGTCCCGATCAACCGGTCGACGAGAGCGACCGACGGTGCGTCGCAGCCTCTTCCGTATCGAGCACGGGTCCACCGGCACAGGCGTTCGACTCGGCGCGGAGTGGTCACGACTGGAGGCGGACGCTCACTCCGCGATGGCCGCGGGATCGACCGTCGCGGTGATCGGCCGCCCCGGCTCCGGCCGCTCGTCGCTGGTGACGCACGCTGCGCGGCGCGCCTTCCCGCGCCACCGCATCCTCTCGGCAGCGGCCCCCGCACCCGACGACGTCGACACGTGGCTCGACCTGTGGACGTACGAGGCGGATCGCACCGACACGGTCGTCGTCCTGCGCGACGTCGACACGCTCCCCGACTTCGCCGCACAGTCACTCGTCGACCTGCTGCGGTCCGCCGAGACCCGGATGCCCTTCGCGGTCACCGCCGAACGACTGCACGACATCCCGGCCGCACTCGCCTCCGCGGTCGCATCGGTCTTGTCGCTGCCCCCACTGTCGGACCGACCGGACGACGTCGTGCCGTTGGCTCACGAGTTCGCGCGCGCGGTGCGCGGACGCGACGTGCACATCACCCCCGCGGCGGAACGCGCTCTGCAGCACCACGACTGGCCGCAGGGCGCGGCGGAGCTCCGCGAACTCGTCACGCGAGTCGCGTCGCGTGCGGACGTCGTCGACGTCGCGATGCTCCCCGCCGAACTGCTGGCGGGCCGGACGCGCCGGTTGTCGAGCATCGAGGCGTTCGAGCACGGGGAGATAGTGCGGGTCCTCGCGTCGGGCAAGGTCACGATGAGCCAGGCGGCCCGTCAGCTGGGGATGAGCCGCGCCACGCTCTACCGCAAGACGGCCTACTACAAGATCGATCCGCGGAACCCCGGCTGACGCACGTCGGCCGCGTAGTCTCGTCCCGGACGACTCGATCTCACGGGAGGGGCGCGGACATGGACGACGAACTCACGCGACGTCTGTTCGCACTGCGCGACCTCCCCCACTTCCGTCGGGCCCGCGAACGGGACTCGACGGCGACGACCACGGTCTCCGATTTTCTGACCGGCTCGGTGGACGACGATGCCGCTCTGCTCGTCGTGCTCGAGCAGGGCGCGGCGGCGGCGGTCCGATCACTCGACGGCGTGGCGCACGCCGGCATCACCGCCACCGTGGACGTCCACCCCTTCACCGTGTCCCCCACCGACGCCGTCGTGTTCGCGCTCGACGCCCAGCAGTACGACCTCGACGACGGACCCTGCCTGCGCGCGCTGCGGACACACTCGTCGCTGCACTTCTCCCACGACGAGGTGGCCCGACTCTGGCCGCCCCTTGCCGCCCTCGCGGCGAGGGCCGGCGTGGACCGGGTGCACGCGTGCGCGCTGACCGTCGACGGGGCGGCCGCCGGATCGGTCAACCTGTACGCCGCGGGGCCTCCCCTGTCCTCCGCGCAGGTCGAGGCCGAGGACGATCTGGTGTGCGTCCTCGTGGACCACCTCGACACCGCCCTGTGGTCCTACGGCCGCGGGCGCGACCTCGTCGCCGGAGTCCGACGGATCGGTGCGGCCATGGCGGACCGCCGGGTCGTCGGCATCGCGGTCGGCATCCTCATGGTGCGGGACGATCTCGACATGGGCGAGGCCCGAGCACTACTCGAGAAAGCCGCTGCCGCAGCGGAACTGCCACTCGTCGACGTGGCCCGCCGGATCACCGAGGACAGCTGACCGACGATCACGGCGCCGTGAACGCCGCCTCGAAGGCGTCGAGTGCCTCGTCGGGATCGGCGCGTGCCCACCCCTCGAGACCGACGACACCGTCGTACCCCATCTCGCGCAGTGCGGCGGCGACGACCGGGTAGGCAATCTCCCCGGTGCCCGGTTCGCAGCGCCCCGGAACGTCGGCCACCTGGATCTCGCCGATCCAGGGAAGCGAGCGCCGCACCGTCTCGATGAGGTTCCCCTCGCCGATCTGAGCGTGGTACAGGTCCAGATTCAGGCGCAGCGCCGCACTGTCCACCGCGGACACGAGTGCGAGCGTGTCCGCCGCGGTGGCGAACGGTGTACCGGGGTGATCGACCGCGGTGTTGAGGTTCTCGAGGGTGAACACGCGACCGGCACGCTCGCCCAGCTCCGCGACCCGGCGCAGTGTGTCGGCCGCCCGGAGCCACATGTCGGGGGTCACCGTGTGCTCGGGGTGGACCGGCAACCCCTCGGAATCGAGACCTGTGCCGTGCAGATTCAGGCGCGGGCAGTCGAGCCGATCGGCCACGCGCAGCGACTCCGCGGCCGTGCGGAGCAACTCGTCGATGCCGTCCGGGTCGGTGAGGCTTCCGCTCAGGTACCCGGTCATCGAGGAGAACCGGGCACCCGTGGCCTGCAGATCGTCGATGTTCTTCGTCGACCAGTTCCAGATCTCGACCTGCAGGCCGCGGTCCGCGATCCGTCGGACCCGATCGACGAACGGCAGATCGAGGTGGAGCATCTCGGCGCTGGCCGCCAGCGTGTACGTCATCGGACACCGTCCGAGTCGAGATCCGCGACGGCGACCGCGGCGCCGGACCGCACGCTCTCGATCGCGGCGAGCGCGATCGACAGGGCGACCCGTGCGTCGGCTCCACCGACGACCGCGGGCGTCGAGTCGTGGACCGAGGACACGAACGCGGTGAACTCGCCGATGTAGGCCTCGCGCAGCAGATCGGTGTCGCGACGGGCGGTGTCCACGGTGATCCCGCGAGCGTCGTACAGGGTCATGTCGCTCGACGCCGTGGTGCCGGCAGTGATCATGCCGCCGGATCCGAACACCTCTCCGCGGACGTCGTAGCCGTACAGCGCGGAGAAGTTGGCCTCGGCCGTCGCGAGGGCGCCGTTGTCGAACGCGATGGTGACGACGGCGGTGTCGAGGAAGCCGTCGTCCCTGGCCTCGGGCCGGATCAACGCGTCGGCCATGGCGTGCACGCGCACCGGAGCGGCTCCCGGGTTGAGGAAGCACAGCGTGTCGAAGTCGTGGATCAGCGTCTCCAGGAAGATGGTCCACGCTGGAACGCGGCTCGGATCTCCACCCCACGGGCCGGGATCACGGGTGAGCGACCGCAGCAGCTGGGGCGTACCGATCCTGCCCTCGTCGACGGCCCGACGTGCCGCCGCGAATCCCGGCGCGAAGCGTCGGTTGAAGCCCACCTGGAGTGTCACTCCCGCGGCCCGTGCGGCGGCGATGGCACGGTCCGCGTCCTCGAGGGTCACGGCCATCGGCTTCTCGACGAACACGTGCTTCCCGGCCTCCGCGGCCGCGACGACGAGTTCGGTGTGACTCCGCGCGGGGGCGGAGATCACGACCGCGTCGACGTCGTCACGCCGCAGGGTCTCGTGGATGTCGGTGGACGCCGTCGGTGCACCGAGTTCCCCGGCGAGCCTGTCGGCGGCGCCGGGCACCGGATCCGCCACTGCCCGCAGTGCGGCACCCGGTACCCGGCGCGCGACGATCTCGGCGTGGTTGGCGCCGATCCTGCCCGCACCGAGCACCGCGATGCCCACCACCTCCGAACGATCGACTGCCATGACGCCTCCTACTAGTACGTTCTAGTTTGACTGTTCGCAGAGGCTAGAACGTACTAGACGCCGGCGTCAACACCCCCGTACGATCGGTGCGTGACCACCAGGAGACGAACCGAGCGTCCCGTCACGATGACCGACGTGGCACGGGCGGCGGGAGTCTCGACCGCCCTGGTGTCCATCGTCTTCCGCGACTCCCCCGGTGCCAGCGACGCGACCCGCGCACGGGTACGCGAGATCGCCGACGAACTGGGATACGTCCGCGATCGACGGGCGAGCAGTCTGCGGCAGTCGCACTCCCGGCTTCTCGGGGTCGTCTTCGAGCTGCAACAACCGTTCCACGGGGATCTGGTCGAACACGTCTATTCCGCCGCGGCTCGACGGGGCTACGAGGTGGCTCTCAGCGCCGTCGCACCCAGCAGAGGTGAGACAGCGGCCATCGACTCCCTTCGTCACGATCGCTGCGAGGCAACGATCCTCCTCGGCAGCCGACTGCCGGAGGACGAGCTGGCCGCGCTCGCCCGCACCGTTCCCACCGTCGTCGTCGCTCGCCGTGTCGACACCCCGGACACGGTGACGGTGCGCAGCGACGACGTCGCCGGCATCACGCTGGCGGTACGGCATCTCGAGGAGCTCGGCCATCGGCGCATCGCCTTCGTCGACGGCGACGGCGCACCGGGCAGCGAGGACCGATCCGCCGGTTTCCTGGACGCCCTGTCCCACATCGACGACGCCCGAGCCGAGGTGGTGCGGGGCGGCCTCACGGAGGACGACGGAGCGCGAGCAGTCGAGGGACTCCTCGACACAGAGCACCCTCCCACCGCCGTGATCGCCTTCAACGACCGGTGCGCCACAGGCGTTCTCGCCGCACTGGTCGCTCGCGGACTCGCCGTGCCGCGGGACATGTCGGTGATCGGGTACGACGACTCGCGCGTCGCCGGACTGGACCACGTCGCACTCACCACGGTGTCCCAGGACGCCGAGAGCCTGGCCGACGCGGCGGTGGACGCCGCACTCACCCTCACCGTCGACGACAGTGCGCCGAGCATCGTGCTGACGCCCAGCCTGGTGTCACGGTCGACCACCGGCGCACCGAGGGCTACGTCGTGACGTCCGGGGCGGCACCGGTCACGACGGTCCGCAGATCACGGCACGCGACGCGATAGATCTCCGCCAGGTCGGCGTCCTGATCCCCGTCGTCCACGCGCGCCGCCCACGAGTCGAACGCGACCCGGACGGTCATGATCGCCGTCTCGGCGGTCAGGCGGGAGGGCGATCGCGGAACTCGCGCCGCCAGCGCGTCGGCCAGGCGAGCGATGACCACTTCGTCGAGGGCGATCGCAGCGGACCGTAGGTGCGCATCCGACACGATCAGCCGACGGATGCGCATCACGCGGTCGGACGACGCCGTGTTCGCCGCACTCATGCGCCGGAGGAACCGCTCCACGATGTCCTCGATGCCGGCCAGACCGACACCCGCGAGGTCGGCCTCGGTCACCCACGCCAGGATCTCGCGCTCGAGCCCGGCATCGAAGCCGACGACGGACTGCTCCTTCGTGGGGAAGTGACGGAAGTACGTGCTCTGCGAGATACCCGCGTCGCGAGCGATGTCGCCGACGGTGGTGGACGCGAATCCCTGACGCTCGAAGAGTTCCAGCGCCGCCAGTGAGATCTCGGAACACATGTCGCGACGCCGACGTTCCCGCAGATCGGGCACCGGTGTCGCCGCCACCTCGGTCGAGCCGTCTCCACTCACGACATCACTCCTCTCCGAATGGCCGTCACCCTACATCAACAACCAGTTTGACAGTGACTGTCATGCAGGAAGACACTGTTACCACACCGAACGACAGAGAGGCCCCACGACGATGCAGGTTCAGCAGACAGAGGTGGACGCGCCGCGCGTCACGGACGGGCCTCTGCCACGGAGCAGTCGGCTGTTGATCGCGGTGCTCGTGGTGTCGGCATTCGTCATGATCCTCAACGAGACGATCATGAGCGTCGCGCTGCCCACCCTGATGGTCGATCTCGCCATCGACGCCGGCACCGCGCAGTGGCTCACCACCGGCTTCCTCCTGACCATGGCCATCGTCATCCCGACCACGGGCTTCCTCTTCCAGCGCTTCACTCTCCGCCAGGTCTTCTTCGCGGCGATGTCGCTGTTCTCCGTGGGCACCGTTCTCGCCGCGTCGGCGCCCGGCTTCCCGCTGCTGCTCACCGGTCGAGTCGTCCAGGCAGGCGGCACGGCGATCATGCTTCCCCTGCTGATGACGACCGTGCTGCGACTGGTTCCCGCCGATCGGCGCGGCCGCATGATGGGCGTCATCTCCATCGTCATCGCCGTGGCTCCGGCCGTGGGGCCGACCATCTCGGGTGTCATCCTCAGTGCACTCGACTGGCGGTGGATGTTCTGGCTCGTGCTCCCGATCGCGTTGCTGGCCTTCGCGATCGGATCCCGCCTGGTGGAGAACGCCACCGCGGCGAGCACGGTGGCCCCGTTCGACGCCGTCTCGGTGGTGCTGTCCGCGCTGGCGTTCGGCGGCATCGTGTACGGACTCGGCAGCCTGGGTCACGCCGCCGAGGGCACCGCGGTCCCCGTGTGGATCCCGTTGGGTGTCGGCGTCGTCGCACTGGTCGTGTTCGTCCTCCGGCAGATCGCTCGTCAGGACTCGGGCCGGGCCCTGCTCGACCTGCGTCCGCTGCGCACCCCCACGTTCAGCATCGGCCTGGGCATGCTCTCCATCAGCATGATGGCGCTGTTCGGTGCCCTCATCCTGCTGCCGATGTATCTGCAGAACGTCCGCGGGCTGGACACGTTGACCACGGGCCTGATGCTCCTTCCCGGCGGTCTGATCATGGGCGGTCTCGCTCCCGTCGTCGGACGGGTCTTCGACCGGGTCGGCCCCCGCCCACTGGTGGTCCCGGGCGCCGTCGTCGTCAGCGCCGCACTGTGGTCGATGACGATCCTCACGGCCGACACCGCCCTCCCCGTGGTCGTCGCGATCCACTCGCTGCTCAGCGTCGGACTCGCTCTGATCATGACTCCGCTGATGACCTCCTCACTGGGTTCGGTTCCGCCGCAGTTGTACTCGCACGGCAGCGCGATCTTCAACACCGTGCAGCAGTTGGCGGGAGCGGCCGGCACCGCGCTGTTCGTCACCGTGATGTCCACCGCTGCGGCCTCCCGACTGGCCGGTGGCGTGGGCGACGTGGCGGCGCAGCAGTCGGGGATCCACACCGCGTTCCTGTGCGGCGGTGCCGTGTCCCTGCTGGCAGTGGGCGCCTCGTTCTTCATCCGTACGCCTGCGGCCGACCGGGGGTGACCTGGTCGTTGCCGGAAGGTTGTCGCCCCGTCGTGGTGAAATGGTGCCGTGAACTCCTCTGACTCCTTGCCGCTCGCGGTCGTGATCGGTAACGCCGTCCGCTCGTTGAGCGCGGCGGGCACCGACGACGACCATGCTGCGGAGTTGATGCACCGGCTGGTCGACGCCGCCTGCGCGTGCATCCCCGACACGGACATGTGCGGAGTCACCGTCGAGCTGAACGGCGCACCCTTCGCGGCCGCGACGTCGTCGGCCACCGTCTCCGCCATCGACCTCGAGCAGTACGACGCGGACAGCGGTCCGTGCCTGCACGCCGCTCGCGAGTGCGAGACGGTGCTGGTCGACTGCGAGGCGGGAGACGCCCGGTGGCCGGAATTCGGCAACACTGCGCGCGCCGCGGGGATCGCCGCGATGATGTGCACCCCGGTGCGGGTGGGTGACCGCACCATCGGTTCGCTCACCCTCTTCGCCCACACCCCGCACTCGTTCGACGACCTTGACCGTCAGGTTCTCAGCACGCTGGTCGGCGCCGTCTCGGACGCGCTGGAGCGCGACGACCAGCACCGCGACCTCTCGACCACCGTCGACGGCCTCCGCGATGCCATGGCCCACCGCGCACCCATCGAGCAGGCCAAGGGCATCCTCATGGCCCTGCGCGGCATCGACGACGCCGCGGCGTTCGAGGTGCTCTCGACCGAGTCGCAGCGCACCAACCGCCGACTGCGGGACATCGCCCGCGAATTCGTGTCGTCGGTGACGGACGTCGCGCCGGCCGAGATGACCGGCGCGCGCCCCACCTGACGCACGGGGTGCGGTCAGCCGGAGCCGGAGGGCGTGGTCAGCCGAGCACGAACCTCTGCACGACGAGTCCTGCCAGCACGAGATACCAGAGGACGAGGGGGACGGCGTGGTACCGCGTCAGCAGGTCTCTCGTCCGGCCCGGTCCCGCCAGAGCCGACACGTTCACCACCGTCACGTACCAGAAGACGGGCACCGTGACGGCCCACACCACCATGCAGTACGGGCAGAGCGCACCGATCTCGTACAGGCTCTGCACGATGAGCCAGTGCACGAAGGCGACGGCCGCGGTGACCCCCACCTGCAGCCCTGCCCAGAACCACCGATCGAGACGCGTGCGCATCAGCAGGGCGACGCCCACCATGGCGACGATGGCGAAGCCGCCCACCCCCATGAAGGAGTTGGGGAATCCGAGGACGGCCGCCTGGCGTGATGCCATGACCGAGCCGCAGTTGACCACGGCGTTGAGGTTGCACGTCGGCGCGTACGACGGGTCCGCCGTCAGTCGTATCTTCTCGTAGGTCAGCACACAGGCGGCCGCGAATCCGACGACCCCGCCGATCAGCAGGACCCACGGCAGCACGCGCGCCGGGGTTCCGCGAGACGGACGGTCCACGTCGACGTCGTCGTCGGACAGCGAGGACATCGTCATCGGTGAGATCCCGTCGGAGAGTCGGAGAGTGGTCGAGTCCCCGAGTGTAAACAGCCTCCCTGAGAGATCGGCTCCGGCGAGTCAGTTGACCTTGCGGTCCAGCCCGTCCCAGTAGGGCGTGCGTAACTTGAACTTCTGCAGCTTGCCGGTGGCCGTGCGCGCCAGCTCGTCCCGGAACTCCACGGTGGTCGGCGCCTTGTACCCGGCCAGTCGCTGCTTGCACCACGCGATGAGGTCGACCTCCGTCTCCGGGCCGGCGTCCACGTCCGGCGCGAGCACCACCAGGGCCTTGATCGTCTCGCCCCACTTCTCGCTCGGCACCCCGATGACGGCGACCTCGCTCACCGAGGGATGGGAGAAGAGGCAGTCCTCGACCTCGATGGACGAGACGTTCTCGCCGCCGGTGATGATCACGTCCTTCTTGCGGTCGGCGATGGTGAGATAGCCGTCGTCGCCGATGAGGCCGCCGTCACCGGTGTGGAACCAGCCGCCGTCCAACGTTCTGGCGCTCTCCTCGGGCCGCCCCCAGTAGCCCTCCATGACGACGTTGGATCGCGCCAACACCTCGCCGGTCGGGTCGACGTCGAGTCGGACACCCAGTGCGGGGGCGCCGGCCCGAGTGAGCTTCGCGGCACGCTCCTCGGGTTCCAGATCGTCCCACTCCTGGCGAGTGCGGTTGACGGTCAGCAGAGGGGACGTCTCGGTGAGCCCGTAGATCTGGATGAACTCCCACCCCAGTTCTCGCTCCACGCGCGCAACGGTCTTCGTCGGTGGCGGCGCACCGGCCATGATGATGCGCACCCGATCCCGGCCGGGGATCTCGCCCTCCCACGACTGCGCGGCATCGAGCACGGCTGCCGCGACGGCGGGGGCCGCACACATCACCGTCACGCCGTGATCGCGCACGCGGCGCAGGATCTCGGCGCCGTCGACCTTGCGCAGGACGATGTGCTGCGCACCGACTCCCGTCATCGCGAACGGCTGTCCCCAGCCGTTCGCGTGGAACATGGGCAGGGTGTGGAGGTAGACGTCGCGATCGCTGACGCCGACGTGCATGCCGAAGGTGACCGCGTTGACCCAGATGTTGCGGTGCGTGATCTGGACGCCCTTGGGGCGAGCCGTGGTCCCCGACGTGTAATTGATGGCAGCGGTCGCGTTCTCGTCCGGATCCCACGGTGCCGGAGTGGATCCCGGCGGAGCGTACAGATTCTGGTCGTCACCGAGAACGACGACGTGTTCGCACTCGACGTCGCCGAGCGAGTCCTTCAGCTCCGGATCGATGTAGAGCACGCGCGCACCGGAGTCCTCGACGATGTACCGCACCTCGTCCGGCCGGAGTCGAAAATTGACGGGAACGATGACGCGGCCCCAGCCACTGATTCCGTAGAACGACGTGAGCAGACGGCCCGCGTTGTGGCTGACGATCGCCACTCGATCGCCACGCTCGATACTCAGATCGTCGAGTTTCGCGGCCTGCCGTCGGGCGAGGTCCGCCATCTCGGCATAGGTCGGCGATCCGAGGCTCGGAGCGGGCTGATCGGGCTCGTCGACGAACCCGACCCGGTCTCCGTACACGGCGGCGGCGCGGTCGAGGAAGTCGGTGACACTGAACGGGACGAACATTCGACCGACACTAACAAGGCTCCGCGCCGTGCGGCGCAGTTCACCGAGAGGCGGTGCTCAGCAGGTCGGCCATCATGCCGACGAGCCACTCCTCGACGACGTCGAGCGGCCGCGTGCTCCGTTGCGCCTTGCACATGAGGAGGGCGCCCTCGATGGCCGACAGGGCAAGGGTCGCACCGCGTTCCGCGTCGTCACGAGCGACACCGCGCTCGCACAGAGAGTCCGCGATGATCTTCTCCCACGACTTGAAGGCCGCACCTGCCGCGTCACGGGCACCCGGGGTGTTGGGCCCCTCGACGGCCGCCGCACCGACGGGACACCCCGCGACGTGATCCGTCGCGACGAGTTGGTCACGGAACGACCCGACGATGGAGGCCATGGTGTGCTCGGGTCCCCGCGACGCGAGACCCGCCGAGATCATCGATCCCATGAAGTCACCCGCGCCCCGTGTCGCTTCCTCGACGAGCTGCGGGCGCCCTCCGGGAAAGTGGTGGTAGATCGACCCGCGCGGCGCATGGGCATGCTCGATGACGTCGGCCACCGAGGTGGCCTCGACACCCTTCTCCCGGAACAGCAGCGCCGCGCTGCGCAACATGTCGGTACGGGCGGTGCTCTGCCTGGGCATGGGATTCCTCTCGTTCTATGCAGTGCACTATACCGACCGTGCTCGTGCTCAGCCGACGGTGAGAAACTCCCGGAACGAGAGCGGTCGGCGTCCGGTGATCTCCTCCACGTCACCCGAGACGTCGGCGAGAACTCCCGAGGCGATGGCCGTGTAGGTCGACACCCACGCGTCGTTCTGCCAGGCGGGTGCCGCCCACCGTGCCCTCGACTCGTAGGCCTCCGCCACCGTCTCATCGTGGAACCGCACGTCGACTCCCCGGACATCGGACAGTGTGGCGGCCACCTCCGTCATCGACAGCGCCTCGGGCCCGGTCAGATCGTAGGTCCGGCCGAGGTGACGGGCCGGGTCGCTCAGCACCGCCGCAGCGGTGCGCGCTACGTCGACGCGGGCGACGAGCGCGGCACGCCCCTCCCCCGCCGGTCCGCGCAGAACACCGTCCTCCCCCACGAAGTGCTCCATGACGTCGAGGTAGAAGTTGTCCCGGAGGAACGTGAACCCGATACCCGTGGACCGGATGTGACTCTCCGTGGCGTGGTGATCTCGGGCCAGGGTGAAGACGGCGTCCGGCGCGGCGCCGACGAACGACGTGTAGACGATGTGGCGCACGCCGGCGGCGACGGCCGAGTCGACGAACGTCCTCTGCTGGGCGACACGATCGGCGCTCTCGGAGGCCGAGACCATGAACAGGACCTCGATCCCGGCGAGTGCCTGCACCGCGGCGGTCGCGTCCGAGTAGGAACACTGCGCGACGTCGGCACCCGGGTGTGACGGCGCGCGACCGGCGTTCCGCACCAGCAGACGCTGCGACGCGCCCGCGGCGGCGAGCGACGCGGCGACGGCGCCGCCGAGTGCGCCGGTCGATCCGGTGACCGCGACGGGAGTTCGGATGACGTTCACGGGCTTTCCTCTCGTGACACGATGGCCGCCGGACGATCACCGACCAGGAGACTTTTTCATGGCGACGTGGCAGATGCGCGCGGTGGCGCTGTACATGCGGGCGACGGCGAAGCGGACGATGGCGTCCGAGGCTCGTGCCGACCGCCGGATGCGGCGGCCGAAGGACTCTCCGACTCCGCCGGCGCGCATGGCGGGACGGCACGACATCGAGCGGTTCGAGGTCGCGGGACGGCCCGTCGACGTGGTGCGTCCGCGCGACCGACCCTGCGTCGGCGGCGTCCTGCATCTCCACGGCGGAGCGTTCGTCAGCGAGATCGCCGCTCAGCACTGGTCGCTCGTCGATCAGCTCACCGAGGCGGGGCTCGCTGTCGCGGTACCGCACTACGGTCTGGCTCCGGATCACACCGTGGACGACGCCTACCCCCTCCTGACGTCGGTCCACGAACGGATGGTGTCCGAGCACGGGATCGACCACACCGCGATCATGGGCGATTCCGCCGGCGGCACCCTCGCCCTCGGGCTCGCGCAACGGCTCGCGGCAGCCGGCAGACCGGGGTCTCATCTCTGCCTGATCTCCCCGTGGCTCGATCTCGCGCTGACGAACCCGGCGATCCCCGATGTCGAGGCGCGCGACCCGTGGTTGTCGAGCGTCGGCCTGCGACATCTGGCGCGGACGTGGTCGAACGGTCGAGACCTCGACGATCCCGTGGTCAGTCCACTGCGCGGGCCCACGCGCGGACTACCGCCCGTTCACGTCCTGATCGGGGATAGAGATCTGTTCCTGCCCGACGTCCGGGCGTTCGTGGACGAGGCGCGCGCAGCGGGCGTCGACATCCGCAGCACCGAGTGTCCCGGGGCGATCCACGTCTACCCCCTGCTTCCCACACCCGAGGGGGCGAGCGCGCGGCGCAGCATCGTCGACGCCCTGATACGCGATCTCACGACCGCGCCCTGACGTCGCTGCGTCAGGTGTCGCTCACCGCATCACGACGCGCGCGGAGACGCCGGAGACGAACGACGACGACCACGGCGAGCAACAACCACCCGGCGCCGATCACACTGCAGCCGACCACGACCATGGTGCGCAACGGATGATCCTGGTCGAGGCGTGCACCGACGAGCGCCCAGAACAGGCCCAGCACCGCGAACAAGGCCATCGCCTGCGCGACGGATCGCTTGAACGTCACTCGTCTCGTCACCAGCGGGGTGTACCCCGCACCGGGCGCGGACTACCCCCGAGGGGGGTGCGAGTCTCGTCACGCGGGAACGACGACGGTGCAGCAGCGCGGAACAAAACATGACCGTGCTCGGTTCTGAGTACAGTCATATAAACCCGTCACAGAATCGAGCTCGTCATGACCGCTCTCGCCGGATCCGTCGTCCTCGTCACCGGAGCCAACGGTGGCATCGGTACGCAGTTCGTCCACGACGCCCTCGCCCGCGGCGCCGCCAAGGTGTACGCCAGCGCCCGGACGCCGCGCGACTGGGACGACGACCGCATCGTTCCCGTCACCCTGGACGTGACCGACCCCGCGTCCGTCGAGGCCGCCGCCGCGCAGGCCGCGGACGTCACGGTGCTGATCAACAACGCGGGCGCACTTCCGCCCGGCGCCAGCCTGCTCGACGTCGAGGTCGCCGACATCCGCGCCACCATGGAGGTGAACTTCTTCGGTCCCCTGCTCGTGGCGCGAGCTTTCGCGCCGGCACTGAAAGCTCACGGCGCGGGCGTGCTGATCGACGTGCACTCGGTCGCCAGCTGGTACCACTTCGGTGGCGCGTACAGCGCGTCCAAGGCGGCCCTCTGGGCGGCCACCAATTCCCTGCGTCTCGAACTGGCGCCCCACGGCGTGCTCGTCACCGGTGTGCACATGGGGTACGTCGACACCGCGATGGCGGCGGGCGCCGACGGGCCGAAGTTGACGACCGAGCAGCTCGTCGCGGCCGTTCTGGACGGAGTCGAGGCAGGTGAGACGGAGGTGCTCGCCGACGAGCTGACCGTCGGCACCAAGGCCGCACTGGCCGGACCACTCGACGCCCTGTACCCCGGATCCCGCCCCACCACAGTCTGATTCGACCGGCCGAAGAGAACTCAGGAGGCTCACGATGCGCGCACTCGTTCTCACCCGCTACAAGCACCCTCTCGTCGAACGGGATGTTCCGGAGCCGATCGTCGGTGATCACGACGTCCTGATCAGAGTGGAGGCGGCCGGTCTCAACGTGCTCGACGAGAAGATCCGTCTCGGCGAGTTCACGCAGATACTTCCGTACACCCTTCCCCGCACACTCGGTCACGACGTCGCCGGCACCGTTCTCGCAGTCGGCTCAGCTGTGCGGTCCTTCGCACCGCGGGACGAGGTCTGGTCGCGGCCACCGACCGATCAGATCGGCACCTTCGCCGAGCGCATCGCCGTTCCCGAGTCCGACGTGGCACCGAAACCGGCCGGCATCAGCATGGCCGAGGCCGGGTCGCTGCCCCTCGTCGCGCTCACCGCGTGGCAGGCGTTGGTCGAGCGAGGCGGCCTGCAGGCAGGTCAGACGGTGCTGATCCATGCGGGGGCCGGTGGTGTGGGCACCATCGCCGTCCAGCTTGCGAAACATCTGGGAGCGACCGTGGTGACCACGGCCAGTGCCCGCAACGCCGACTTCCTGCGGGCACTGGGCGCCGACGTCGTGATCGACTACCACACCGACGATCTCGACACCCTGTCCGGCGTCGACCTCGTGCTCGACAGCGTCGGCGGTGAGACACTCGAGACCTCGCTCCGCGTGCTGAAGCGAGGTGGCAAGGCCATCGGGATCACCGGCCCGCCGGACCCCGCCTTCGCCTCCGACGCAGGCCTGAACATCGTCGTCCGCACGGCCATCGCGGTGATCAGCCGGAAGATTCGTCGACAGGCGGCGAAAGCCGATGTGTCGTACGAATTCCTGTTCATGCACGCGGACGGCGGTCAGCTACGGGAGATCGCCGCCCTGATCGAGAACGGGGCGCTCCGTCCCGTCGTCGGCCGCACCATCACCTTCGACGAGATCCCCGAGGCGCTGTCGACGATGTCCGCCGGCGGGAACCGTGGAAAGATCGTGGCCACCCTTCCCGTCGCCTGACCGACGGCGGCTCCCGGTAGCGTCGTCGCGATGAGCTGGATTCGCATGAACGACGTCACCGCCGGGTACGAGCAGAAAGTCGTTCTCCGCGAGGTGTTCTTCCGTCTCTCCGACGGAGACAGGGTGGGCCTCACCGGCCGTAACGGGTCGGGCAAGACCACGCTCCTGCAGCTGCTCCTGGGTCGCGTCGCGCCGGACTCCGGCACGGTGGACGTCACCGAGGGTGCTCGGATCGGCTACTTCTCCCAGTTCTCCGAGCTCGACGGCGATCGCAGCATCACCGCCGAGCTCGAGTCGCTCTTCGGGGACATCAGGGCGGTGGAGACCGAACTGGCCGAGGTCGAGACGGCGCTCGGAGGCGACATCGACGAGAAGGAGATGTACCGCCTCGTCGACCGCCAGGCCGAGCTGCTCGAGCAGATGGAGGTCGGCGGTGGATGGACGTACCACCAGCAGATCGACACCGCCCTGTCGATGCTGGGTTTCGACGCCGAGCGTCGAGAACTGCCGGTGGACAAGCTGTCCGGTGGATGGCGCAACCGAGCCGCGCTGGCCCGCATCGTCCTGGAATCGCCCGACGTCCTCCTTCTGGACGAGCCCACAAACTTCCTCGACGTAGCCGGGATCACGTGGCTGGAGCGGTGGCTCCGTGACTTCCGCGGCGCACTGCTCCTCGTCTCCCACGATCGCCATTTTCTCGAGCAGGTGGTGACCACCATCGTCGAGATCGAGAACAACCGGTTGCACACCTACGACGGGAGCTACTCGGAGTACGTGCAGCAGAAGCAGTTCCGACTGAAGAACCTCGAGAAGGAGTTCAGCACCGAGCAGCAACTCCTGGCCTACGAGCAGGACGCGATCACCGACCGGAAGGAAGCCGCGAAGAATCCGAGCGGCGTGCTGAAGCGGCGACTGGCGTCGATCAAGAAGAGCAAGACCCCTCGACCGGTCGATCAGATCATCACGTCGATCTACAGCGGACTGCACGTGCACGACGACCTCTGCGTCGTCGACGGCGTCACGAAGGGGCACGGCGGCGATCCACTGTTCGCGGATCTCTCCTTCGAGATCCATCGGGGCGACCGCATCGCGATCACCGGCCCCAACGGCTGCGGGAAGTCCACGCTCCTCGACGTGCTGACCGGGCTCGCACCCGCCGACTCCGGAACGGTGAAGTGGAAGGTCAAGGCGCCCGCGTTCATTCACTACAACACGGTGCTCGCGAACCTCGATCCGGACGACACCGTCACGCACGCGGTCAACGCGATGCCGGACAGTCTGGCACTGACCGCGACCCGGAAGGACGTGGCACGCTTCCTCGCTCTGCTGCAGTTCTCCGAGGCCGAACAGAAGCAGCGCATCGGAACGCTGTCCGGAGGTCAACAGGCACGCGTCGCGTTGGCCCAGTGTCTCCTGTTCGGAGCCGGCGTCATCGTGCTGGACGAGCCGACGAACCATCTCGACCTCCCGAGCGCGCACGTCCTCGAGCGAGCGCTGACGGCGTTCCCCGGGGCCGTCGTGGTGGTGAGCCACGACCGCTTCTTCATCGAGAAGGTGGCCTTCCGCCAACTCGCCTTCGACGGCCGGGGCGGAGTGCAGAAGATCGCCGGCGTGCAGATGTAGCCCGGGGTTCGCTCAGCGCGGCGGCACCCGGTGCAGAAGCAGCGTGGCCGCGTCGAGCACCTGATCACGGTCGCGGGTGAGTCGATACTCCACACACGGCTCCCCGTCCGCGGTGCACGGCACCGCGGTCAGCGCCGCGGCGAATTCCGGGTCCACCACCACGATCGAGTGTTCTCTCGCCAGCGGCTCGCTCTGTCCGATCACGACGATTCGATGGTGGCCGGCCATCGATCGCGCGTCTCCCGCGGTGAACAGCACGGTCAGAGCACTTCGCTCGGACAGCTGATCGAGCAGCTGCCGCCGAGTCCCGATCATCGTCTCCGGCTCCGGGACCGTGACGAGCACCAACGATGTCGGCCCACACTCCAGGGCACGACGGAGCAGATCCGCCTCCAGGTCGGCCAGCGCGGCCGGGGTGGTCCGCACCGCGGACCCGCGGCCGTGAGTGAGCCCGAAGGGTGTCACGGCCACCGGGGCACGCACCGTCACAGCGGGGCCGGCCAGCCCTGGATGCGGTCGACGCGGCACGGCGTCGAAACGCGGTAGCGGGCCGGGTGCGCCGAAGTACCAGCCCTGCCCCCACGAGGCACCGAGCTCGAGGGCGCGGGCCTCGTGCGCAGCATTCTCGATTCCCTCGGCGACGACGACGGAGCCCGTTCGCGCGGTCTCCGCGGCCACCGCGGCGAGGAGCGCGATCGTCTCCGGCGTGGAAGGTTGCTGGACCAGGCGCATCTCCAGCTTGACGACGTCCGGTCGCAGCAACGCCAGCAGCGCGAGGCTCGACGAGTCCGCCCCCACGTCGTCGACGGCGATACGCCACCCCAGGTCTCGGGCGTGCGCGACCGCACGCAGTATTCCGGCCGGATCCGCCATCAGGTCACGCTCGGTGATCTCCACGACGATGGACTGGTCGGCGGCGTCCACGAGCGCATCGCGTGCGAAATCCGGCGGTGGGGCGTCCAGGGCGGCGGGTTCGGAGTTCACGAACAACGCCAGTTCACTCGGGAGTCCCGCTTCCGCTGCGCCGCGCACTGCGGACACGCGGCAGAGCCAATCGAACTCGGCGGTCACACCCCGGCGCTCGGCCTCGGCGAACAAGTCCTCGGGTGAGCCGCCGGACGCCGGCCTGGTCAAAGCCTCGTAGCCGACGATCGAGCGATTCCTCAGATCGACGATGGGCTGATAGACGGTGTCGATCGGTCCGGGAAGAAGAGGGGGTGCGTCCACCACATGCCCTTTCCGATCCACAACTGCTCCGACGTCCCCACCCGGCCACACAGTGTGCCTCGAGTTCCGTTCGAGTCGGACATCGCGGCTCTGCGTGACCAATGGCCGACCCGCCCTAGGATCAATGCCCATGGTGAACCGGTCGACAGGTGCGATGAATGGCTGAGCAGGTGGCCGCACCCCGCATCGTCGCCGGTCGCTACCTCCTCGGACCTGTCCTGGGCCGCGGTGGCGTCTCGGACGTGTTCCGGGCGACCGATCGGACGCTGGGCCGGGCCGTGGCGGTGAAGTTGTTCCGCAGCGACGACCACACGCCGCACGACCGTCGACGCATCGACAGCGAGATGCGCACCCTCGCGTCGCTGACCCACCCCGGCCTGGTCACGCTCCACGACGCCGGCTGCGAGTCCGACGTCGCCGGCTACGACGGGCCCTACCTGGTGATGGAGTTCGTGGACGGCACCACGCTGTCCACATTCCGCGCGGGCGGCGCCCTGCCGCCCGAGGTGGTCCGGCAGATCGGCCACCAGGTGGCGCAGGCACTGGCACACATCCACGCGTCGGGCATCGTCCACCGCGACGTCAAGCCTGCCAACATCCTGATCACCCGCGACGACGACGCGGGACTGCGAGCGAAGCTCACCGACTTCGGTATCGCGCGCATCGTCGACTCCGACCCGATGACCGAGCACGGCACCGCCGTCGGGACGGCGCACTACCTCAGCCCGGAGCAGGCGACCGGCGAGGCGACGGGGCCGGCCTCCGACGTCTACTCGCTGGGCCTTGTCCTGACCGAGTGCCTCACGGGACGAATGGTGTTCGAGGGCAGCGCGATCGCCGCCGCGATAGCCCGTCTGCATCGCGAACCGGTGATCCCCGTCGAACTCGGGCCTACGTGGGTGTCGCTGCTGACCGACATGACCTCCCGGACGCCGACGGCGCGCCCGACCGCCGCCGACGTGGCTCACCGGCTGCACACCCTCACCGAGGACACCGACACCGCGGTCCTCGCGACCCCGGTGGCGACGCCGGCCGCCGTCGTGTCGGGCCGTCGATCCGCCGTGCCGTGGGTACTCGCCGCGCTGGGAATCTGCGCGGCGCTCGTCACGGTGCTCGCGATCCGCGGAGCGGGGTCGGACGGTGAACCGACGACGGAGCCGCCGCTGCCGAGCACGTCCGTGGTGGTCGAGACGACGTCGGAGCCGACGGCCACCCCTGTCCCGGTTCCCGAGACGGTCCCGGAGGTCGCGCCACCAGTCGTCGAGACGACGACGGTCGCTCCCGCACCCGTCGTTCCGCAACCCGCAGCACCCGGCAACGGCAACTCCGGGAACGGCAACTCTGGCAACGGCAATTCCGGGAACGGCAACTCGGGCAACGGCAATCCCGGGAACGGCAACGGTAACTCCGGGAACGGTAATGGCAATCGCTGACTGATCACCCTCGTTTGTGGCGTGACAGCTCGGGTAGGCCGCACCCATGACTGCAGACGACGCGACCACACCACTACCCGACTACGACCAGCTCACGGTGGGGACCATTCAGCACCGTTGCCGATCGCTCGATCAGGATCAGATGGAGCGGCTGATCGCTCACGAGCGCGATGCGGCGAACCGCCCTCAGGTGCTTCAGATTCTCACTGCTCGTCTCGGCGAACTGCGCGCCGGAGCCGAACCCTCCGGAGGGGACCCGTCCGCCGCTCCCGAGGTGTCGGACACCCCGCGGCAGTCGAACGTCGGTCCGGAGCACTCCCCCACCGACCACACGCCGCTCCGGCACGGCGTCGCGTACCAGACCCCGGCACGCGGCAAGCCCTGACGACGCTGGGTCCGCGCGGCGTTCACCGGTCGGTGTGCGCCCAGCGTCGTGCGCCGGCGAAGGTGCTCGCGAGGACGAGCACGACGACGATCGTCAGGGCGGACCACATGGTCACGGACGCGTCGAAGGAGAACAGCAGGCCTGCTCCCAGTGCGGCCGCCGTCGCGACCACCGCGCCGAGGGGAAGCGCCACTGCCACCGCCGTCGTCGTGCGCCGGACCAGAGGATCGGAGGTCAGCCTCAGCGTCAGGAACACGGCGAGCAGCGCGAGAACGTATGCCGCCGCGACGCTCCCCACGAAGAGGATGAGCAACCCGTCCACGGGGAACGCCACGGACGCGTCGGGCGGCAGACCGACGAAGGCGGACACGATCCACAGCAGCCCGGGCAGCAGACCGAGCAGGACACCGGTGAGTCCCGCGGCGACGACTCGTCCCACGTCGTCAGCGACGTCCGGTGCGGATCACGCGGGTTCTCGCATCACACCGAAGTGCCGCGCGGTTCCGGACACCCCGGGCAGCTCCTGCACCGGGGACCATGTGGCGAGACCGTCCGTGCTGTCGGAGTACAGGTACTTCCCGTCGATGTAGGCATCGAGGTAGATGCGCCACACGTCGTTCGGCAGCTGGACCAGAGCCGGACCCTCGACCATGGAACCCCACGCGCCGGGGGCGACGAAGCGGTAGGGCCCGAGCACGGTCGGCGCGACGGCATGCTCGACGAACTTCTTCGTCTCGTTCTTGGTGAACGCGTGGTACGTGGATCCGACCTTCACGATCGTCGTGTCGATGTGGTCGGCTCCGATCCCGTCGAGTGGCACCGGAATGCTCCACGAACTCAGAGAGTCGTCGAGTGCCGTCATCAGGTACGGCACGAAGCCGCCACCGGTCGACAACGACAGGACGACGTGCACCCTGTCGCCGTCGACGAACCATTCCGGAGCCCAGGCCTTGGTGACGAACGGCGACAGCGACGGGCCGTCGGCGAAGCCTGCCGACTCGGAGAAGAACGGGATGCGTGGGCCCTTGCCGTCTCCGGTGCCGGGCATGAACGCGCAACAGAACGGCACCGGCTGGGTACCTGTGAACGTCCAGTTCACCCGGTCCGGGCTGCGAGCGAAGCCGATGTTCGCACCGTCGGCCGTCGTGTAGGTGAGGCGGTACGACCCGTCGATGTGGCGAAAGATGCTGGGGTCCCGCATCAGTCCCGACGGCGGTCGGAACGCGGACGTACGCTCCGGCGTGAACGTGGTCCCGTCCGACGACCGATACACGTCGAGGTCACGGTCGCTGGCATTGCTGAACGCGACCATCGTGTAGATCCACCCCGCCGGAGCGGCAGCACTGCTCGCCGGGGCGGCGACGAGCAGGCTCGCCACGGCGAGAAGCACCATCGGTAGGCCGGACAGTCGCCTGCGTCGGAGGGTCGTCACCGATGCAGTCTCCCAGTCCCATCTGTCTCATCTGCACCAGCAGTCACATCGGTGCGGGATTGTTACGCAGGTCGTTCACAGGAAACGCCGCTACCGAAGACGCGGGCCGTCGCGGGTCCCGGTGGCGCGATGCCGGGCGGGCGCATCTGACGATGCGGTTGCGCCGGGCGGTTCGCGGCGGGTAGTCAGGTGCAGATGAAGACCTACGAGCTCCCCGGCACCGATCTCCGCGCGTCCAGCATCGTGCTCGGCCTCATGCGCATCGAGACGCTGAGCGACGAGGAGATCCGAACCCTCGTCGGCACCGCGCGCGATGCGGGGGTGTCGGTCTTCGACCACGCGGACATCTACGGCAGCGAGCGTCACGCCTGCGAGCGCAGGTTCGGTGACGCAGTGACGTTCGCGTCGGATCGAGACGACGTCGTCATCCAGAGCAAGGTGGGCATCCGAGAAGGCTTCTACGACTTCTCGTCCGAGCACATCCTGACCACCGTCGACGAGTCTCTCGCCGCCTTGCGCACCGATCACCTCGACGTCCTGTTGCTGCATCGGCCGGACACCCTCGTGGAGCCGGCCGAAGTCGCGGCTGCCTTCGACACGCTGCACGCGGCGGGCAAGGTACGACACTTCGGCGTCTCCAACCACACTCCCGGACAGATCGAGGTGCTGAAGACCGAGGTGCGACAGCCCCTGATCGTGAACCAGGTCCAGCTGAGCATCACGCATGCACCGCTCGTGGCTGCCGGTCTCGCGGCGAACATCGCCGGACTCGAGCAGTCGGTCGACCGCGACAACGGGTTGCTCGACCACGCGCGACTGAACGGCATCACTCTGCAGGCGTGGTCACCGTTCCAGAAGGGAACGTCGGACGGCGTCTTCCTCGGGGATCGCGAGAACTACCCAGAACTGGACGATGCGCTCCGCGAGCTCGCCTCCGAATTCGGCACCACGCCCACCGCGATCGCCACCGCGTGGATCACCCGGCACCCGGCGAACATTCAGGTGGTGCTCGGAACCACCAATCCCGGCCGCGTGCGGGAAGCTGCCGCCGGCTCGGACGTGGTTCTGAGCCGGGAGCAGTGGTACCGCCTCTTCCGCGCTGCGGGGCACACGCTGCCCTGACACCGGTGAACCATGTTCGCCCGCACCCTTCCTCGGTTCCCGCACGCGACCTCGCCGAGCAACACGCGTGCGGAACGCGACGAGGGGTGCGGGAAGGTCCGGGCGGTGCGGGTGAGTCGCTCGGTGCCGACGGGTCAGACCTGAGCTCTCGGCAGACCCCGCACCCAGAGCATCGCCTCGCGGCTCGATCGCAATCGGACGACTCGAAGATGCGGGTACACACTCACTGCGTCGACCACGCGCCCGCGCATCTTCTTTCTGCCTTTCCAGCCCCACCGGACGATATGTTCCGGGTCGGTGAGGATCGTCCGCAGCGGCGGCTCGATGTTGCCGTTCCACAACGGAACTCGATGTCGGCGGCGATGCAGCGTACGACGGACGAGCCGCACCATGTGCACGTGAACGGGAAGGTCGAGCCACACCAGAGTGTCGGCGCGCTCCGGCAGCAGCGGGCCCAGTTGCGTCGTGTACTGCCATTCGGTCACCCACCGCTCGCGGGCCGTGAACGCGTCGACTTCGGCGTGGAAGCGCGGTCGCACAGTCCACCCCGGTCCGTGGAAGAGCGCATCGATCTCGGTGTGCGGCAGACCCGTGCGGTTCTCGATCTCTCGCGCCAGCGTGGTCTTCCCGGCACCCGCCGGCGCCCCGATCAGGATGCGTCGCGGTGGCGGGTCGAGGTGGTCGCGGGGTTCGAGCACCTGTCGACTGTAGGGGTTCGAGCCCGTGGACCGCGCCGCCCGGTGACCCGCGGGCTGGGTACCCGCACTGTTTCTCGGCCCTCGCACGCAACCACGCCGAGCAACACGCGTGCGGCTCGCAAGGATGGGTGCGCGAACACCGGGATTCCAGCGCCCGCAGGAGAGGATGGTCGTCGTACACCCTTCATCGGCACGTCGACGAGGAGCCACGCATGAGCCCGCACGTCCACCTCAGCGGTCAGCTGGTCTGTCGGGACGATGCAGAGCTGGCCGTCGTGTCGGAATGCCTGCCCCGCCATGTCGAGCTGACGCGGGCCGAACCCGGCTGCGTGTCCTTCGACGTCCACCAGAGCGGTGATCCCCTCGTGTGGCTGGTGGACGAGTACTTCACCGACGACGACGCCTTCGCGCGACATCAGGACCGAGTCTCGTCGAGTGAGTGGGGAAGACGGACGGCGGGCATCGAACGGCGATATGTCGTGGAGCGAGCGCGCGCTGAGGCACCCACCCCGACGACGAGCGGGCCGTTACGCACCGCGGGCATCTCCCTGGATTGTGCGGATCCGGAAGAACTCGTTCGGTTCTATCTGGCCCTTCTCGGTGGTCGTCGACTCTGGCGCGACGAACAGGCGTGCGGGATGCGCACCGGTGAGGGGCTCGTCCTGGTGGCACAGAAGGTCGAGAAGTACACACCGCCCGAGTGGCCCGGAACCGCCGTGGTGCATCTAGACATCGACGCGGGCAACGATCTGGCCGGTGCGGTGCGGTACGCAGAAACCTGTGGTGCGCGACAGTCCGAACCGCAGGTCGATTCTCGGTGGGCTGTTCTCCTCGATCCGGCCGGACATCCCTTCTGCATCACCACGTTGGTGTGGTTCGAGCCGTGACGAGCGCTGCGCTCGATGAGGCGGTGGGATCCGGTGCAGTAGTCCGCGCTGTACGCGGTTCAGTGCACCGGATTCGTCGGCGCGAGTGTCGGCGCCGCGATCGGTGATCCGCGGACTCGTCACTCGACGGTCGAGTCGAACAGTGCGCGCACCACACCGTCGAGCGTCTGCGACGAGACGTCGGCCTCGCCGAAGGCGGCACTGGGCACCTTCTCCTCGCGGCGGCACCATCCGGTGCGCATTCCCGCGCGTCCTGCGCCCTGAAGATCCCAGGAGTGCACCGCCACCATCGCGCACCGGTCCGCGGTGACTCCGGCGCTCGACACCGCCAGCTCGTACGGCGCCGCTGCCGGCTTCCACGCGCGGACGTCGTCGATGCTGAGCACTCGTTCGACCCGATGGGACACACCCGCCCGGTCGAGGAACCCTGCTGTCGAGTCCGCGCTTCCGTTGGACAGGGTGAACACTCGCGCACCACTGGCGACAGCGGCGTCGAGTGCCGCGACGACGTCCGGGTGCGGTGTCGTCTCGGCGAACCCTCCGACGACGTGCTCGATGTCGGCGTCGGAGACGAACCCACGGGTGTACGCCCGCAGAGCGGACGATGCCACGACGGCGAACGGCTCGTACGCACCGGACAGGGTCAGCGCCATGCCGTCACGCAACAGGTGCGCGAACCATCCGTCGAACGACGACGACGGCGGCGCCACCGAGATGAACCTGTCGCGGACGATGTCGAGATCGGCGAGTGTGCCGACCACATCGAACACGACGACATCAGGAGCAACGGGTTCTGCCATGCCACCGGCGTACCCGACGCACCGAGACACCAACCCGCTTCACCAGTGCGCCGACGTCTCGGTGAGGCTCTCCGACCGCGCAGCGTCGTGGAAGTGCTTCCTGGACATGGGATCACCCAGTCCACACGCCTCGTCGGTTGCCGCATCCTCGGTGTCGGATCGGGAGGGCGTATGCCATCCCGGCAATCACCTCGCGCTCATCGTCGAAGTCAGTCCGAGTCGCCCTTCGGCATCGGTACAGCGTCCTGAAAGAGCATCGAAATGGCGTGCTGCAGAACGTCCGTTTCCGAGCGAATGCGAGCAGCATCGGTCGGGAGGGCTCGTGCCACGGACAGCCCGTCCAGTATCACGTTGAGATAGGCGGCGCGCTGGGTGTTGTCGCCCGGCGGCAGTGCACCTTCTTCGTCGAGGACGTCCAGCCAGTGTTCTATGTGCCGGAGTCCGGCCGCGCTGAAAGCGAGGTACGTGTCGATGACGTTGGCGTCGAGCTCCGAGGCGAGATACGTTCCCAACGTCCGTCGCCACGTGTCGCGGGCTTGCTCACCGGTCCCTGTGGCCGACAACACCTGCTGCATACAGGCCAGTAGGCGCGTCTCGGCAGGCACAGCGGCATCGTCGATGGCGTTTCTGTTCGCCACCAGCCCGGTGACAGCCGCGGCGACTTCGTCCATCAGCACTCGCTGGTTCGGGAAGAAGTGGCGCAGAGATCCGGTACTGACCCCGGCTCGCGCGGCGACCGCTCGGACACTGAGCCGGGTGCCCGGATCCTCGGACACCATCGTCGCGGCTGCGATCAGAATGCGATCCCTGGTGCTGGGCTCGCTCACGCGATCATCCATGGTGTTCGACTCCCCCCGGCCCCGAGCTGGCGCGTGATCTCACGAACCGCTGTCACAGCGTACCAATCGACCCGCCATGGCAGCCGCACGGCGCTCGTTTCCGACACTCCATCTTGACGACGACGTCCTCCATCACAGTGTGCTAGTTTCTTGGCAAGCTATCACGCTGTACTAGTTGGATCGGGGACTGAGCAGATGGGAATCAGACAGTGGCGCTACCGGCGCATTCGAGCCGGATCGGGTGAACCGCTCCGCCGCTACCGCTGGTGGCAGATGTTCGGCAGATCGCTCCGCACGATCAGGCTGTCCGCGCCCGACGGCACGACGTCGACCTACGCCATCGACGTTCGACACATGGGCGACGCGAAGGACGGTGAGGTACGCGCTCGCCTCTACGTCGACGGCGCATTGCAGTCCTACGCGAAGATGCCGACCCGCTTCCCCGTCCCCGGTGGACACATCGAGGTCGCGGCCACAGGGTTCGGACTGAAGCGCTGCCATTACGTGCGCGACGACGGCACCGAGCAGTTGTTGTCTCCCGATCCCGCATCCGCAGAGGGGCGTCGCGCCAGGCTGCACCACCGGCATCCGGGTCCCAGTCGCGTCATCGGTCTCATCTCGATCGTGCTCGTCATCGGCGGCCTCTGCGTGGAGGTGCCGCAGATCATCGCATCCCTCTCTCTCATTCCCCCCATCGCCGATTCGATCGGCACCTTCACCTCACCCGTCCGACTACCGCTCCACGTCAATCTGATCATCGGACTCGCCGCTGTCCTCGGCAGCACGGAACGAGCTCTACGGATGCGATCGAGCTGGATCGACGAACTCGCCAGCTGAACCCACGAAGGGAAACTCACCATGCCTCAGATGATTCCGACCATCATCCGACGGAAATACGAGCGACGACGATGGCCGAAGCCGACGATGGCCGCGGCTGCTGCCTCAGTGCTCCTGATCGCCGGATGCTCCGGCGCGGCGCCGAACGACGACAGCGCGAACGGCGGTGGCCTCGACCGGTTCATGGAGCAGTCGCTCGAGTTCGGAGCATGCGACGCCGGCATCGTGGACTCCCAGCCGCCGGTTCCCCAGGTCGTCGAGGCGGCAAAAAAGACAGAATGCGCGATGCTCACCGTGCCGATGGATTACGAGGACCTCGACGGCGAGACCATCGAGATCGCCGTCTCGCGCATTTCCGCTACCGGCGAAAACCCGATCGGCTCTGTCCTGCTGAACCCTGGCGGTCCCGGAGCGGCGGGGACCACGCTCGCCCCGCTCGTGAATGCCCTGTGGACGGGAGGCCCCATCCCCGAGCGCTTCGACATCGTCGGCTTCGATCCGCGAGGAGTCGGTCTCAGCAACCCGGCTATCGACTGCTACTCCGATGAGGAGCGCGACGCCGACGCACCCCTGTCGGCACTCGGCGAATGGACCGAAGAATCCGCGCGGGCCATCGTCGACAAGTGCGCCGACGGCTCCGGAAGCGACGAGATACTCGCCCACCTCGGAACACGGGACGTCGCTCGCGACATGGATGTGCTCCGCTCCGCACTCGGCGACGACAAGCTCACCTATGCGGGAGTCAGCTACGGCACCCGACTCGGTTCGGTGTACGCCGAGATGTTTCCCGAGAATGTCCGTGCTCTCGTTCTCGACGGCGCGGTGGATCCCCTCATGGACACCGCGGACCGCAGGATCCAGCTCAGCGAGGGACTGCAGGCTTCTTTCCAGCGTCTCGCCGACTTCTGCGTGACACAGAACGCGTGCCCGCTCGGAACAGATCCGGCGCAGGCGACCGCGGTGGTGCAGAACCTCCTCCAGCCCCTCGAGGAGGAGCCGCTGGTGGCCAGTGACGGACGAGAGGTGGGCTTCCTCGCCGCCGGTGAGGGAATTGTCTCCGGCCTGTACTCCGAAGCCGGCTGGCCCGCCATCATCGCGGGGCTGACGGAGCTGAAAGCCGGACGACCCGACGCTCTCCTCGCGATCCGTGACGGGTACTACGGCCGATCCGACAAAGGGGAGTACACAAATTCGTTCGAAGCACTCTTCGCCATCAACTGCCTCGACGAAGAACGGTTCACCGAAGAAGAAATGACCGGGCTCGGCCACGATCTCAACGAGGCGGTGCCGTTCCTCGATCCCGGAACGGCACCCCCTGCGCAGGACGGTTGCGAGTTCTGGCCGGCCGAGCCCACACTCGGATACCCCTACGCCACCGATATCGACGGACTCCCTGAAGTGCTGGTGGTCTCGGCCACCGGGGACCCCGTGACGCCTCACGAAGGCGGCATCAGCCTGGCCGAGACCCTCGGTGCGCGGTTGCTCACGGTCGACGGAAACCAGCACGGGACGATCATCTCCGCCAATGCCTGTGTCGACGGCGTGATCGCCGACTACCTGATAGACCTCGAGCTGCCGGATGACGGCACAGGCTGCGCCATCTGACTCTTCGGAAACGCGTGCCGCGGCTTCGTGTCATGCGCTTCGGGCACTTCCATTGCCCACCGATGCTCCTGGCCGGCACCGGCGTCGCTCGCCAGCACTTGACTGACATTCCTACGAACAGTGTTTCAGCGCACCCTCTTCGTTGAGTAACCCTTCGAGGTCGCGGGGGC
The DNA here is from genome assembly GCF_030208955.1 of Rhodococcus sp. MEB041. Classification (NCBI taxonomy): domain Bacteria; kingdom Bacillati; phylum Actinomycetota; class Actinomycetes; order Mycobacteriales; family Nocardiaceae; genus Rhodococcus; species Rhodococcus sp. MEB041. The sequence continues at coordinate 396,738 of NZ_JARVSZ010000005.1, read as the reverse complement.
CGAAGTGCATGGCCCTGGTCCAGAAAGTACGGATTTCACGTCGCCGGATCTGGATTCACCTCAAAGCAAGTGGACTCGATACTTGTTCACTTGCGACCCCTGCGCTATCCGTCGATCAGATCATGCCGCGTGTGCGGCCCTGTTGGCTGTCTCGAACTCGATCGGAGTGAGCTCGCACAGGCAACGCTGGAACGACTTCATCGCGGCGTCGTCACCACACGCCCCCGCGCGGTCCATTGAACCCCGCATTCCGGGTCACATCATCGCGTATCACCGGTGTGCAGGTAGAACGCGGTGGTGGCCTCGACCGCAGCTGCGACGTGGCCCGGTTCCCCGCCGCCGGCCAGGTGGGCCTCACCCCACGCGGCGGCGCTACGCCGACTGAACTCGCGACCGTCGGACGACGCACTGAACTTCTCGTGCTCGAGCACCTCGCCGCCCGAGAGGAAGCTCGCCAGCGTGAGCAGATGCAGGTCCCAGCCGACACCACCCGCACCGGGACCGTAGATGGGGAACATGGGCTCACCGACGGCCGCAGCGTGGACCAGCTCGAACTCGGTGCCTCCGCTCGAGCCAGCGGACAGGCGGACTTCGACCTCGCTCGTTCCCGGCCACTCGTCCGCGCCGGGTCCGAACATCCAGGACACCCGCAGCAGACGCGGTGGCTCGCACCGGAGGATCTCGCCGTGTTCCCCGCCGTCGAGCTCGAATGACCCGCCGAGACGAAGGTCGCCGGTGATCGGCTTCATCCAGCGACCGATCCGCTCAGGGTTGGTGATGGCGTCCCACACGTCATCGAGGGGCGCGTCGTAGCGACGCCTGAGCTCCATCGTGTAGGCCTCCCCGGCGGGAAGGGTTGCCGCGCCCATCTTTCGGCGGGCCGCGGAAAGTTCGTCGAGTACATCTCTCATCGTCGTGCTCCGTCCAATAGGAAACGCTTGTGTCTAGGCTTCTTTGTTTGCGCCGAGCTCGTCGCCGGCAGATCTCCTGGTGGTGCGCCTCCCGCGGGCAAGCTCGGTCTCGAGTGCGTCGAGCCTCTGGTCCCAGAATTTGCGGAACCGGTCCAGCCACGCGTCGACTTCGCTCAACGGCCCGGGCTCCACGGCGTAGAACCGACGGGCACCCTCTGCCCGTACCGATGCGAATCCGTGCTCACGCAGTACACGCAAATGCTGGGAGACAGCAGGCTGCGACAACGCGAACTCGGCCCGAATCACGTCCGTGATCGCGCCGGAAGTCTGCTCACCCTCGGCGAGTAACTCCAGGATGCGCCGACGCACCGGGTCGCCGAGAACATCGAACGCGCTCACGAGAAGAAAACTACCACATTCGACTTATATAAGCGCGAGAAGAGTTATGAATAGTTCCAGCGCCTGACAGCGCGCCTGGTCCCGCACGAATCTGAGATCCACTGTCTCGGTTGTCCACTCGAAAACGTCGGTCCACACTGGCACTCCAAACGCGCGGCCTGGTGAACGAATCTGGATCCATCCGGACTCTGGCGCCCCAGTCGGACTGGAACCGACACTGTAGAGAGCGCAAGTCCAGTCGTGCCACGTGAACTGCGGACCGAAGACTCTCACGACTTCACATCCTTAGCGGACTGGAACATCGCCGGCCAGATGCGGTTCCGATCGAACCCGTCCAAGGGAGATTGGGCGCGACGACGGTGCCGCAGTTCGAGATCTTGCACCTGAGCGCGAACGGTGTCAGTGGCGAACGCGGTCGATCGACGACAGTCGGCATCGGTGAACTCGACTGCGCGCCGGGGTGCAGGCGTTCCTTCCTGATGATCACGCGCATCCCGGTCGGCCACGTCGTCAGCTCGAGTGGGCCGGTAGCGTCGCTGACCCACGCCGTCGCATCGGTGAGCGCGAAGCCGGTTGACCACGACACTCGCTTGCAGCCATGTCATGAAAGCGTGGCTGGCTCCGGCTCCGTCGGTACGGACCATCACAGCACGGCCCGAACGAGGTCCAGTTGCAGAGTGTCACTGCGACATTGCTTTGCGGAACTGAGATTTGACGAGCTGCCGTGGTCGAGTAAGCGTCGCCACACGGACTGATACGGCTCGACGCTTGAACCCGAAAAGCACTGTCCTGGTCCAGGAATCTGGATCCATACGGACTCTGGTGCCCCCAGTCGGACTCGAACCGACACTGAGCGGATTTTAAGTCCGTCGCCTCTGCCAATTGGGCTATGGGGGCCTGCTCGGGCCAGCCTATCGCGCGCCGTTCAGGAGACGCCCGATCCCGTCTCGACCGGCCGTCGTGGGTCGGACGCCCACGCCGACCACGATCCCGGGAACAAGGCCGCATCGATACCGGCGAGTGCGAGCGCTGCGACCTCGTGCGCCGCGGTCACACCGGAACCGCAGTAGACGGCCACCTCGTCGCCAGGCCGAATACCCATGCCCGCGAACCGATCGCGCAGTACATCGGGTGCTACGAAGGTCCCGTCGACGGTCACGTTGTCCGACGTCGGCGCACTGAGAGCGCCGGGAATGTGGCCGGCACGGGAATCGACGGGCTCGACCTCCCCGCGGTACCGCTCCCCCGCACGTGCGTCGAGAAGACGACCGGGGAATGTGGCGGCAGCGTCTGCCGTGACCGTCGGCAGATGGCCCTCGGACAGCGTCACGTCCCCAGCTCGCGGCGCCCTCTCCTCGCCCGACCGCGTGGGTAGTTCGGCCGCCTGCCACGCGCCGAGTCCACCGTCGAGCATGCGCACGGTCTCGACGCCCGCCCAGCGCAGCAGCCACCACGCCCGAGCCGCAGCCATGTTGCCGGTGGCGTCGTAGACGACGACGGACGAGTCGGCGTCGATGCCCCACCGCCGCGCATACATCTGCAGATCGTCGAGTCGGGGCAAGGGGTGCCGCCCTTCGGTGGGCTCCCCGTGACCGGCGAGTTCCGAGCCCAGGTCGACGAACACGGCGCCAGGGATGTGCGCGTCGAGATAGTGCTGGTGGTTGTCGGGATCACCGAGTGCCCATCTCACGTCGAGCAGCACGGGCGGACGCGGCGACGTCAGCGCTGCGGACAACTCCGACACGGTCACCAGGATCTCCGACATGGCGATCAGAGTACGACTCGGTGTGCTGCGCGCACCGCTCGGTCAGGCAGGGATCACGGGCGGCTCGAAGGTGAACGTCGTCCCGAGCAGCCAGACGAGCAGCAGCACCACCGGGAAGTGGAAGAGGAACTGCAGGAACGTGAATCCGATGAGATCGCGCGCCCGCAGACCCAGGACGGCGAGCAACGGCAGCATGAAGAACGGGTTGATCAGGTTGGGTAGCGCCTCGGCCACGTTGTAGATCTGCACGGTCCAGCCGAGGTTCATCTGCACGTCGGTGGCGGACTGCATGACGTACGGCGCCTCGACCAACCACTTGCCTCCGCCCGACGGGACGAAGAGTCCCAGGATCACGGTGTAGACGGCGATGACCACAGCGAAGGCTCCGCCACCGCCGACCTCGGTGAAGAACGTGGCCAGGTGCTCGGACACCGTGACTCCGCCCCGCCCTTCGGATGTGGTCAGAATCGCGGCCATCGCGGCGTACAGCGGGAACTGCACCAGGATCCCCGCCGTGGCGGGCACGGCCTTGGCGACGGCATCGAGGAACCGTCGCGGTGTGCCGTGCAGCACGAGTCCCAGCATCAGGAACACCAGCAGGTAGCCGTTCAGGCTGCTCACCACCGACAGCACGGGCTTCGAGAGCAGTTGCGACACCAGCCATCCCAGCGTCATCGCCCCGGCGAGGATCGGGAGGATGCGGCTGTACTCGAGCCACTCGCCCGGACGGGTGCGCGTCGGCGGCTCGGCGATGGTGTCGTCGAGGTTCACGTCCATGGCCTCGGCGGTCTTGATCGCCGCACCGGTGGGAGCGGAGAGGTGCGCGATGATCACCGTCAGCACGATGATGATCACGCACATGACCAGTGACTGCCAGGTGAAGATGGTGGTGCCGAAGTCCAGGACTCCGGTGATGCGGAGCAGAGCCGGCGGGAGCGAGCTCGCGGTGGCCTGGAGCTGCGCCGCGGACGACGACATGCCCAGTGCCCACACCGCGCCCAGGCCCATGAACGCCGCGGCGCCGAGCGCGCGGTAGTCGACGCTCAGATCGCGTCGCCGGGCGATGGCACGAGCGAGCAGTCCACCGAAGACGAGGCTGAGACCCCAGTTCAGGAACGACACCGAGCACGACATGAGCGCGACGAAGCTGACCGCCGTGCGTGGATTGTTCGGCAGCGCGGCCAGTCTCGTGATCAGCCGCGCCACGGGTGGCGACGTGGCCACGACGTACCCGGTGAGCACGACCATGGCCATCTGCAGAGTGAACGCCGTCAGGTCCCAGAATCCGTTGCCGAACGCGTCGACCACGTTCTGCGGCGACGATCCGTTCGCGAACGCGGCGATCGCCACCACGAGCACGCCGACCAGCGCGAAGATGTAGGCGTCGGGGAACCACTTCTCGGTGCCGCGGGCCAGTGCCTGGGCTGTTCGCGCCAGCCCCTTCTCCGCGGGTGCGTCGGTGTCGCGGACTGCCATGGTGACCTCCTGGTCGTCGAGCGATCGGTGTGTCGGGGACCACAACGGCCTCGATCGACCCTTCCCGTGCGTCCGCCCGAAGGCAAGAGGCATCACTGCACCCTCGATCTGCGGCGATGCAGGACTGCAGGTGGCACACTGCGTCCATGGCGACAGAGGACGACGTCCGACGTATCGCACTCGCGCTGCGCGAGGTGACGGAGAAGCCGTCGTACGGCACTCCCGGCTTCCGCGTGAAGGACCGACTGTTCGCACGGGTCCACGAGATGCCCGACGTTCTGCTGCTCCGCAGACCGAGCGTCGAGGACCGCGAGGCCCTCATCAGCTCGAACCCGGCAGCGTTCTTCACCACCGATCACTACGAGGGTCACGCGTCGGTGCTCGTGCGACTACCCGAGGTGGACGTCGACGAGCTTCGTGAACTGATCGAGGAAGCGTGGGAGTGCCGCGCTCCGGTGACCGTCAGGAAGCTCGGGCCGAGACCGGAGTGATCATCGCCCGGCGACGCTGAGAGCGATCCCGTCGAGGATGTCGTGCTCGCTCACGACCAGGCTGTCGATTCCGGCTTCGGCACCGATGTGTTCGGCGAGTGTGGCCGCGACGAGGGATCCTCCGCCGATGACGTCGACGCGACCGGGATGCATCGGGCCGAGCACGGCACGGTCCGCTCTCGTCATGCCGAGCAGACGATCACAGACGTCGCGCAGATCGGTGAACGGGATGCGCGACAAGTGGATCGCGTCCGGATCGTAGGCGGGAAGATTCTGTGCCACGGCCGAGAGGGTGGTCATGGTCCCGGCAACCCCGACCCAGGTGCGGGCATCCTTCACGGGTACCGCGTCGAACGCCGGCTGGAGGCGCTCCGAGGTGAAGGCCTGCCCTGCCCTGCGCTCGGACTCGGTGGGTGGATCGGTGCGCAGGCACCGCTCGGTGAGCCGAACACATCCGATGTCGGCGGAGAAGGCGGCGCGCACGCCGTCGGCATCTCCGAGCACCAGCTCGGTGGAGCCGCCGCCGAGATCGACCACCAAGAACGGCCCCTCGTCCGGATCCAGGTCGCCGACCGCCCCGGCGAAGGACAGACGAGCCTCCTCGTCGCCCGAGATGACCTCGGCCACTGCACCGTCCGCGACGGAGGCGAGGGTCCGGCGCGTCATGTCGAAGAACAGATCACGATTGTCGGCGTCGCGCGTGGCCGACGTCGCGACCATGCGCACCGCGTCGACACCGCCCAGCTCGGTGATGATGTCGACGTACTCGAGCAGCGCTGCCTCGGTGCGGTCGATCGCCTCGGGTGCGAACGACCCGGTCGCGTCGACACCCTGCCCCAGCCGGACCACACGCATCTCACGCGCGAGGTCTCGGAGACCGTCGTCGTCCACGTCGGCCACGAGCAGGCGGATGGAGTTGGTTCCGCAGTCGATCGCAGCGACCCTCATGCTCGGAGCTCCTCGATGGTGGGCCAGTCCGCGGGCAGGGCCGTGCCACGCAGGGGCCCCTCGGCGGCCAGCGCCACCGACTCGTCGCCCAGCGGATTGGCACCCGGCCCCTTGGCCAGCGAGTGCGCCATCAACACGTGCAGACACTTGACCCGGTCCGGCATCCCGCCGCCGGTGAAATCGGTTCCGAGCGACTCGATCTCGTTGCGCTCGGCCAGATACGCCTCGTGGGCACGCAGGTAGGCCGCCGCGAGCTCCTCGTCCTGCTGCAGCCGCTCGGTCATCTCGCGCATGACACCGGCGGATTCCTGGCGGCTCGCCTCGGCCGTCAGACGCGGATCCGTGAGGTAGAAGAGGGTGGGGAACGGCGTGCCGTCGGGCAGCTTCGGCGCCGTCCTGACGACGGCGGGACGGCCGTCCGGGGTGCGGTAGGCGATCTCGAGCACGCCGCGCGGCTCTCGTCCGAGCTGGGCGGACACGGCGTCGAGGTCTTCGCGCGACACGTCGCTCACTGGGTCTGACTCATTTCCGGATCGGGTGGATCGGCGTGCGCCGAGGCGTCACCGTGGGGTGGTCGCCGTGGACCACAGGTCGCTGTACCAGGGTCCGGGCGGGGGCGGCGGCGGATCGTTCTCGATGTCCGATCGTGCACGCGCGCCGGGCAACTGGACTTGATAGGGGGTCTCGCCGGGCATGACGTAACCGAGGCGCTCGCGTGCCTGTGCGGTGATGTAGGCCGGATCGTCGGTCTGGTCCTTGCGGATCTGGAGCTCGGCCACGCGCTGTTCCAGGGCCACTCGCTCGGCGGCCACCTGGGCGGCGTCCCCGCGCTGGGAGATGTACGTCCGCAACGGAACTGCGAGAGTCAGGGCGAGAGCGCAGATCACCACGGCGAGAACGACGGCCTTGCCCGTCGACAGGCCGAGGAACGTGCGCTCCTTCTTCTCGCCGCCGCGGCGGCGTCCGCGCCGACCGACCAGTGCGGCACCCTCGGTGACGACGTCGTTGACCGCGCCGGCGACGGTCCGGGGCTGCGAGGACCCGGACCCGTCGCGGCGCGTGGATCGACCGGGACGCGCGTCACGGCGCGGCGAACGGCCACCCGGCCGTGCCGCACTGCGTCGAGAGTCCCGGTCCGCCATCGGTGAGCTCAGCTGTCCTTCGAGGTGAAGTCGAGCCGCGGGAACGCCAGCTCGCCCGAGTAGCGCGCGGCGTCGCCGAGTGCCTCCTCGATGCGCAGCAGCTGGTTGTACTTGGCGACACGCTCGCTGCGAGCCGGGGCACCGGTCTTGATCTGTCCGCTGCCCACGGCGACGGCGAGATCGGCGATGGTGGTGTCCTCGGTCTCGCCGCTGCGGTGGCTCATCATCGTGCGGTAGCCACTGCGGTGCGCGAGATCGACGGCGTCGAGGGTCTCGGTCAGCGTGCCGATCTGGTTGACCTTCACCAGGAGAGCGTTGGCGGCTCCCTTGACGATGCCCTCCTCGAGGCGCTCCGGGTTGGTGACGAACAGATCGTCGCCGACGATCTGGACCCGGTCACCGATGCTGTCGGTGAGGGCGACCCAGCCGTCCCAGTCGTTCTCGTCGAGCGGATCCTCGATGGAGACGAGCGGGTACTGGTTCAGCAGGTCCGCGTAGAACGCCGACATCTCCTCCGCGGTGCGGGTGTTGCCCTCGAAGGCGTATCCCGTTCCGGCGGTGAAGAACTCGGTGGCGGCGACATCGAGCGCGAGAGCGATGTCGGAGCCCAGCGTGAGGCCGGTCTTGCCGACGGCCTCCGAGATGAGGTCGAGTGCGGCCTTGGTGCCCGCGAGGTCGGGGGCGAAACCGCCCTCGTCGCCGAGCCCGGTCGACAGGCCCTTGGCCTTGAGGACCGACTTCAGTGCGTGGTAGACCTCGGCGCCCCAGCGCAGGGCCTCCTTGAAGGTCGGCGCACCGATGGGGGCGATCATGAATTCCTGCACGTCGACGCCGCTGTCGGCGTGGGCGCCACCGTTGATGATGTTCATCATCGGCACCGGCAGGATGTGGGCGTTGGGTCCACCCAGGTAACGGAAGAGCTCCAGTCCGGCGGACTCCGCGGCACCCTTGGCCACGGCGAGCGAGACACCGAGCAGGGCGTTCGCGCCGAGGCGCGACTTGTCGGCGGTGCCGTCGAGGTCGAGCAGTGCCTGGTCGACCGTGCGCTGCTCGATGGCGTCGAGGCCGATGACGGCCGGAGCGATCTCGTCGAGCACGGCGTTGACGGCCTTCTCGACACCCTTGCCGCCGTAGCGATCGCCGCCGTCGCGGAGCTCGACGGCCTCGTGCTCACCGGTGGAGGCGCCCGAGGGCACCGCTGCACGGGTCAGCGTGCCGTCGTCGAGCGCGACCTCGACCTCGACCGTGGGGTTGCCACGTGAGTCGAGGATCTCGCGAGCTCCGACCTGTTCGATGATGGCCACGAATGAACTCCTAGTCAGGCGTTGAACACACAGCTTCGGGCGCGAACCGGTCACCCGTGGTCGGGCGCGGCTCGAAGACAGACTAGCCGTCGCAGCCGCCGCGCTCGATATTCGACGCGCAGGCGCGCACGCGGGCAGGCCGGAGGCCGGTCGGTAGTCGGGCGGGCAGGCCGGAGGAGGTCGACGTCAGGACGGCCGGGCACCGACGGAGTAGGCGGAGGCCGCGTCGCGGACGTCCCTCAGGTAGACCCCCGACAGGTTGTAGGCCATGAGGGCGGCCTGCCATCCCTCCGCTGCGGTGAGGTCTCCCCCACGGGCGCAGAGGTAACGCCCCGCGGTGAGCGCGGCGTCGTCGAGGTTGTCGGGGTCGGCGCGGCCGTCCCCGTTGGCGTCCACGCCCCACTTGCGCCAGGTCTCGGGGATGAACTGCATCGGTCCCATGGCGCGGTCGAAGACGGTGTCGCCGTCCAGTTCTCCGCCGTCGGTGTCGGCGATCTCCGCGTTGCCGGCGGTACCGTCGAGGGGCACTCCGCGGATGGGCGGGGTCGCGGTGCCGTCGGGACCGACGGACGATCCACCGAAGGTGCCGTGACGACTCTCGATTCGGCCGATCCCGGCGAGAGTGGTCCAGGCCAGACCGCACCCCGGTGACGAGCGGGCCATGACCGCGGCCGCGTGGCCGTAGGCCTCGAGCGCCGTGCGACCGATTCCGGTGGGGTCGACCAGCGGTTCCGCCCAGCCGGCGAGCAGGTCGGCCGAGCGACCGGGCGCGTCCACGTCGATCGGCGGCACGGGCGCTCCGGGCCCCGGCGGGATTCCCTCCGGGATCTCCACCGCGGGTCTGCCCGGATCCAGATCGAGGGCGCCACAGCCGGAGACGACGGCGGCCGTGGCGAGCGCAGCCGCGACGACGCGGAGGCGCCGGGAGCGCGGTGGGAGCATGCCTCCATCATCCCGAGTCAAAGTAATAGAAGGGTAAAGGTCTTCAAAAGTCCTGGTCGGCGGCTGTTTCGCACCCCGAAGCCGGTGTATGTTCACCTTTCGTATGAGGGTCGCCTTGCCTAAGACGCCCCACTCCACTCGAACCCGGGAGATCCCGCCGTGTCCACAGTCGCCGTCGTCGCGTCCGCGCCGTCCGTCGTGACGCAGATGGTCGGCAGTGGACTGATCGGCGTCCGGGAGGGACTCGAGACCGGGATCGTCGTGATGATCCTGGTCGCCTTCCTCGTGAAGTCCGACCGCCGCGACGCGCTGAAGTGGGTGTGGACGGGTGTCTCGGCCGCCGTGGGCATGGTCGCCGTCGTGTTCGCCGTCATCCACCTCGGCACCTCGACGGTCACGGGCCTCACCGCCGAGATCATCGCCGGCATCGCCTCGCTGATCGCCGTCGCGATCGTCACCGGCATGGTGTTGTGGATGCGGTCGGCCGCCGCCTCCATCTCCGGCACGTTGAAGGCCGGCATGGCCCGCGCGCTCGACGTCGGGCCGGTGGCCGTCACATCGCTCGCCTTCCTGGCGGTCGGGCGCGAAGGGATCGAGACGGCGCTCCTCATGGTCGGCTACGCGGAGAACACCAACGGCAGTTCCTGGCCGCTGCTGGGCCTGCTGGCCGGAATCGCCGTTGCTGCGATCCTCACCGTTCTTCTGTACTTCGGAGCAGTGCGCATCGACTTCGCCCGGTTCTTCCGCTGGACGGGCGTCTTCCTCGTGTTCGTCGCCGCCGGAATCCTGGCGTACGGACTGCGCGCTCTGCAGATCGGCGGAATCCTCCCCGGCGGCAGCGCGACCGCGTTCGACATCAGCGACACCTGGGACGCGGGCAGTTGGTACGGCACCGTCGTCGCCGGCATCTTCAACTTCCGCCCCGAGCCGACCGTTCTGCAGGTCGCGGCCTGGGTGCTCTACCTCGTCGTCGTCCTGCCCCTGTTCCTCCGGCGGCCGAAGACCGTGCCACGAGTCACCGCACCGCAGCCACAACCCGCCGCGTCCTGACCCACACATCTGCTCCAGAACCTCCGGCCTTCCCGCTCCACTACCGACCGGCCTCCGGCCTTCCCGCTCCCGAAAGGGCACCACAGAAATGCGCACCACCACCCGCCTCCTCTTCTGCGCCGCCGCGCTGCCGCTGGCACTCACGGCCTGCACCGAGAAGGAGGCCGCGACCTCGGCCGAGGGCGGCGACATCGTGGTCGACGCGACCGACAGCTCGTGCGACGTCGGTACGACGAGTGCACAGACGGGCAGCTCCACCTTCCAGGTGACCAACAACGGCTCCAAGGTCACCGAGTTCTACGTCTACGGCGAGGGCGACCGCGTCATGGGTGAGATCGAGAACATCGGGCCCGGCGTCTCCCGCCAGCTCATCGTCGCGCTACCCGAGCCCGCCACGTACCAGACCGCGTGCAAGCCGGGCATGGTCGGCGACGGCCTCCGCGGCGACTTCGTCGTCACGGGTGACGCCAAGGAGTCCGACGCCGACGGGACGCTCGCCGAGGCGGCCGACGGCTACAAGCGCTACGTCGTCAGCCAGGTCACGGCGTTGCAGGAGACGACGGGATCGTTCGTCACCGCGGTCACGTCCGGCGACGTCGAGGGCGCCAAGGCCCAGTTCCCGCTCGTCCGCACCTACTACGAGCGCATCGAACCCGTCGCGGAGAGCTTCCCCGACGATCTCGACCCCCGCATCGACCTGCGCGAGCCGGACGTCGAGCCGGGTGCCGAGTGGACCGGGTTCCACCGCTTGGAGAAGGACCTGTGGGCACAGGGGCTCCAGCCGGACACGAACGCGATCGCCGCGCAGTTGAAGGCGGACGTCGACGAACTGGTCGCGGGCGTGCAGTCCCCCGACTTCGTGATCGACCCGATCACGGTGGCGGGCGGCGCACAGGGCCTCCTCGACGAGGTCGCCCAGACGAAGATCACCGGTGAGGAGGACTTCTTCTCCCACACCGACCTGTACGACTTCCAGGCGAACGTCGACGGATCGCAGGCAGCGGTGGCGGCTCTCGCTCCGGTGCTGTCCGAGCGGAACCCGGAACTCGCGTCCACCATCGAGCAGCGCTTCGCCGAACTCGACACCGAGCTCGCGAAGTACCGCCAGGGTGACGGCTTCGTCTCCTACGACACGGTCACCGAGCCGCAGCGCCAGGACCTGTCGAAGAAGATCGACGCCCTGTCCGCGTCGGTGAGCCAGGTCCAGGGTGTCGTCGCAGGCGCCTGAGCGGACGTCCGACACGGACGCCGCCGCCACCACCCCGCCGAGTCGACGCCTCTCGCGCCGCGCGCTCTTCGGTGGCGTGGGAGCCGGCGCACTCGCGGTCGGCGCCGGTGCCGCGCTGGGCCGGTCGACCGCACCCGAACCCGTGGTCGCCGACGCGGCCGAGGCCGTGGTGCCGTTCCGCGGCGTCCACCAGGCGGGCATCGTCACGCCCGCACAGGACCGCATGCACTTCGTCACCTTCGACGTGACGACCACCTCGCGCGACGAGATCGTCGCGATGCTCACGAAGTGGACGGCAATGGCCGAACGTCTCACCGTCGGCGCCGAGTCGGTGCCCGGTGGCGTGGTCGGCGGCGGACAGTACGAGCCGCCCGGTGACACGGGCGAGGCCTACGGTCTGATGCCGTCCAACCTCACGCTGACCATCGGCTTCGGCCCGTCATTCTTCGACAAGCTCGACTTGGGTGACCGCAGACCGGCTGCACTGCAGGATCTTCCGCGATTCCCCGGTGACGACCTCGACCCGGCGCGGAGCGGTGGCGACATCGCGGTGCAGGCCTGCGCCGACGATCCGCAGGTGGCGGTGCACGCCATCCGCAATCTCGCGCGCATCGCGTTCGGCACCGCGTCGGTGCGGTGGTCGCAGCTCGGTTTCGGTCGCACCGCGTCGACGTCGACCGCCCAGGCGACACCGCGCAACCTCTTCGGCTTCAAGGACGGCACGAACAACATCAAGGCCGAGGAAGCGGCGACCGTCGACGAGCACGTGTGGGTGAACGGCGGCGAGTCCGACTGGATGACAGGCGGCACCTACCTCGTGGCGCGGCGCATCCGGATGAAGATCGAACCGTGGGACCGCGCGGTGCTCGGCGAACAGGAACGCGTCATCGGTCGGTCCAAGGCCACCGGCGCGCCACTGGGCGGCACGGCCGAGTTCGACACCGTCGACCTCGGCTCCTCGACCATCGCGAAGGACGCGCACGTACGACTGGCGTCGTCGGAGTCGTTGGGCGGCATCAAGATTCTTCGCCGCGGGTACAACTTCACCGACGGCTCCGACGGCTTCGGCCACCTCGACGCGGGGCTCTTCTTCGTCGCTTTCTGCAGCGATCCGCAGACCCAGTTCGTGCCGATGCAGCAAGCGCTCGCGCGACGAGATGCCCTGAACGAGTACATCTCCCACGTCGGCTCGGCGGTCTTCGCCTGCCCACCGGGAGTTCCGGAAGGCACCGAGGACTACTGGGGCTCGACGCTCTTCGGCTAGACGGTCAGCGGTTCTTCTCGTCCGCCTGCGGCCGATGGTGGGACGCGGCGACGCGTGCGTCGTCCGTCCCCGTCGCCGCGAGCGGTCGGCCGAACATGTCGGTTCCCGGCCAGTACTTGGACCACGCTCGTGCGTCCATCTCGGCCGATCGGACTCCGTCCATGGCGGCGCCGCGCTCCGCGGCCCGTACGTCGGCCACGAACTCGTTGACGGTGCGGCGCAGCGAGTCCTCGGCGCTGGTGGCGCCGTGATCACCCGAGATGTCGATGCGCACCGAGAGCATGGACTCCGGGACGAAGTCCTGAGGGAGCCCGGCCTTGACCGCTCGGGTGATGACCTGCTGGGCGAGCGCGAGCGACGGCTGCGCCATGGCGATGCCGTCGAGACACGACGCGCGTACCTTCTCCGCGGCCTTGCGCTCCTCCCAGGCCTTCTCCTGCGCACCGATGTCGATCGGTGCGCCGGACGTGTCGGCCAGGTGCGGGCTGCGGTGGGTCAACTTGGCCACCAGGGTGGACGCCACGTCGTCGATGTCGAACGCCTCGGCGCCCGCGTCCTTGGCGATGCGCGCGTGGAAGATGACCTGCAGCAGCAGATCGCCGAGCTCCTCCCGGATGGAGTCCGCATCGCCGGTCTCGATGGCATCGAGCAGTTCGTAGGTTTCCTCGAGGAGGTACCCGCGAAGCGACTCGTGCGTCTGCTGCGCCTCCCATCCGCCGAGTGAGCGTAGTTTGTCGATGACGAAGACGGCCTCGGCGAGGTTGCCGCCGCGGGGTACCGGCACCTCGATGACGTCCTCGCCGCGCGTGATGCGTTCCTGGACGTCGGGGTTGTCGCGGCTGGTGCTGATGAGCACCTCGGGCTCGTCGTCGCCCGCGGAGGTGAACCCCGTGAGGCGCCAGCGGATGGAGACCGGCACCTCTTCGGTGAAGCCCACGGGCTTGTCCAGCAACGTCACGGCCTGCACCGGCACCATGGTGGGCCGCAGGGGATCCAGCAGCAGAATCGTCATCGCGCGCTCACACCCCGATCGGTTGCTCGACTCGTACGGAGCCCGCGGGCTGCCCGTCCATCGCGAGCAGCACGTCGGCGACGAACTGCAGAAGTTCCTCGTCGCGGACACGGGCCGAACCGACTCCACCACCTGCCACACGCGGAATCGGGATCTGCACCGTGCCGGTGGTCGCCCGATACTGTGCGCTGGGGTAGAGCCGCTTCAACCGTATCTGCTTGGAGTCGGGTAGGTCCATCGGCGCCAACTTCACCATGGTCCCCGCCATCTGCACGTCCACGATGCCGTAGGAACGGCACAGGATGCGCAGGACGGCGACGGCCACGAGCCGGGCGACCTCGGCCGGCACCGGCCCGTAGCGGTCGGTCAGCTCGTCGATGACCGCACCGATCTCGGCGTCGTTCTGCGCCGCGGCCAGCTTGCGGTACGCCTCGAGTCGGAGCCTGTCGCTGGTGACGTAGTCCGGCGGGATGTGGGCATCGACGGGGAGGTCGATGCGCACCTCCTTGGGCGCCTCGTCGGTGGTGACGGGGCGGCCGTCGGCCACGGCGCGGTAGGCCTCCACCGCCTCGCCGACCAGTCGGACGTACAGGTCGAATCCCACACCGGCGACGTGGCCGGACTGCTCCGCGCCCAGCACGTTGCCCGCGCCGCGGATCTCGAGGTCCTTCATCGCCACCGCCATACCGGCGCCCAGGTCGGAGTTCTGCGAGATGGTGGCCAACCGGTCGTACGCCGTCTCGGTGAGCGGCTTCTCCGGCGGGTAGAGGAAGTAGGCATAGCCACGGTCCCGGCTGCGACCCACACGCCCACGCAACTGGTGGAGCTGGGACAGACCCAACGAATCGGCTCGCTCGACGATCAGCGTGTTCGCATTGGAGATGTCGAGGCCCGTCTCGATGATGGTGGTGCAGACCAGGATGTCGAACTCACGCTCCCAGAACCCCTGCACCGTCTTCTCGAGCGCGTCCTCGTTCATCTGGCCGTGTGCGACCACGACGCGCGCTTCCGGCACCAGCCGTCGGATGTTCGCGGCGGCCTTGTCGATGCTGCTCACGCGGTTGTGAACGTAGAAGACCTGGCCGTCACGGAGCAGCTCACGGCGGATCGCCGCCGCCACCTGCTTCTCCTGATAGGCACCGACGTAGGTCAGGATGGGGTGACGCTCCTCGGGCGGCGTCAGGATGGTCGACATCTCGCGGATGCCCGCCATGCTCATCTCGAGCGTGCGCGGAATCGGTGTCGCCGACATCGTCAGGACGTCGACGTGCGTGCGCAGCGCCTTGATGTGCTCCTTGTGCTCGACGCCGAAGCGCTGCTCCTCGTCGACGATGACCAGCCCGAGGTCCTTCCACTGCACACCGGTCTGCAGCAATCGGTGCGTGCCCACGACGATGTCCACCGTGCCGTCCGCGAGGCCGGCGAACGTCTCCCGTGACTCGGCGGCGTCGGAGAACCGGGACAGCCCCTTGACCGTCACCGGGAAGTTGGCCATCCGCTCGGTGAAGGTCTGCAGATGCTGCTGGGCCAGCAGGGTGGTGGGAACGAGCACCGCTACCTGCTTGCCGTCCTGGACGGCCTTGAACGCCGCCCGGACGCCGACCTCGGTCTTGCCGTAACCGACGTCGCCGATGACCACTCGGTCCATCGGGACGGGCTTCTCCATGTCCGCCTTGACCTCGTCGATGACGGTCATCTGGTCGACGGTCTCGGTGAACGCGAAGGCGTCCTCCATCTCCTTCTGCCACGGGGTGTCCGGCCCGTACGCGTGACCGGGCGCCGCCTGCCGCGCCGCGTAGAGCTGGACGAGCTCCCCTGCGATCTCGCGGACGGCCTTGCGGGCCTTGCGCTTGGTGTTGGTCCAGTCGGATCCGCCCAGCTTGCTCAGGCTCGGCATCTCCCCGCCGACGTAGCGGGACAACTGGTCGAGCGACTCCATGGGAACGAAGAGGCGGTCGCCCGGGTGGCCGCGCTTGCTGGGCGCGTACTCGACGACGAGGTACTCACGGCGTGCCCCGCCGATGGTCCGCTCGACCATCTCGACGAAGCGGCCGATGCCGTGCTGGTCGTGGACCACCATGTCGCCGGCCGTCAACGCGAGCGGATCGACCTGGTTGCGACGCTTCGCGGGCAACCGTTTGCCGTCGCCGGCCGCCGCGACCCGGTTGCCGGTGAGATCGGCCTCCGTCACCACCACCAGGCCGGCGTCACGCAGGACGAGACCCGAGTGCAACGACCCGCACATCACGCCGACGACGTCGGAGCCGGGCTCGGCACCGGCATCGAGAGGGAGCGCCGGCACACCGGCCTCCCGCAGGCGTTCGACCGTGCGCTGCGCCGTTCCCGCGCCCGCGACGACGACGGCCACGCGGCCGCCGGACGCGAGGTGCGCCGTGAACATCTGGAAGAGCGTCGCGAGTGCCTCCTCGGAGCCGCGCACGTCCGGCGCCGCGTCGACGTCGAGCACGATCTCCTCGTCACTGCCCGAGGCGAGCGGGCCCACGGTCCACCACGGCCGACCGGCCGCCTCCGCAGACTCTCGGACCTGCCGCAGCGACCGGTACGCGGACGCGCTGAGATCGAGGTCGAGGACGGCGCTCTCGTCCGTCACGCTGCTGGTGTCCAGCGCTGCGGTGTCGAGCGGTGCGGCCGCACCGATGCTCGCGGCCGTCCACGACGCCTCGAGGAACTCCTTGCCGGTCCGCACCAGATCCGTCGCGCGCGTACGCACCTTCTCCGGATCGCAGACCAGCACGTGCGCGCCGTCGGGCAGCGCGTCGGTCAGCAGTTCGAGGCCGCCGGCCTTCAGCACCGGCAGCAACGCCTCCATGCCCTCGACCGGAACGCCGGCGGAGATCTTCTCGAGCATCTCCACCAGGATCGGGTCGCCGGTGTTGTCGGCGGCGAGACGCGCCGCACGCTCCCGTACGGCCTCGTCGAGAATCATCTCCCGGCACGGCGGCGCGATGACCGTGTCGACCTCCACGTCGGGGATGGAGCGCTGGTCCGCGACCGAGAAGGCGCGCAGGTCGGTGACCTCGTCACCCCAGAACTCGACACGGACGGGGTGATCCGCCGTCGGCGAGAACAGGTCGAGGATGCCGCCGCGCACCGCGAACTCACCGCGTTTGCCGACCATGTCGACACGCGTGTAGGCCAGTTCGACCAGTCGCTTCTGCAACTCCTCGAAGTCGAACTCCGCCCCCACGCGCAGGCCGACGGGCTCGATCTCGCCCAGTCCACGCGCCATCGGCTGGAGCACCGAGCGCACCGTGGTGACGATGATCTTCAGCGGGACGCCGTAGTCGGCGTCCTCCGGCCGGGCGAGGCGCCGCAGCACCTCGATACGACGACCGACGGTGTCCGCTCCGGGAGACAGACGCTCGTGCGGCAGCGTCTCCCAGGACGGGAACTGCGCCACGGCGCCGCCCACCATCTCCGTGAGCTCGGCCGTCAGATCGTCGGCCTCGCGGCCCGTCGCGGTGACGAGCAGGACCGGTGTGGTGCGGGACATGGCCGCAGCGATGAACGCCCGTGCCGGAGTGGGTGCGACCAGGGTGGCCTCGCGGCGGCCGGCCAGATCGACGATCTGCGCCAGCGACGCGTCACGCAGTGCGAATTCCAGCAGGCCCGACATCCGGCCCGCACCGTCGTCCGGGGTCTGCGCGGGGGAAACATGGACGGACGGCGAGGACACCAGCAGAACTCCTGACGGAAAGACGACACGATCGTGCACCCGCAACGCTCGACACCCCTCACGGAGATCGATCGGTCGGTGACGACTCGGTATCGATTCTAGGAGCAGTCGCCGACAGAAACGACCGTGGGCCGACCGAGGCGACCGCGACGCGGCCGCTCGTCGTCAGGCGCCGTAGCGCAGGACCCGGCGGGCGGCGAACTCACGGAAGTAGTCGAGCTTGCGACCGGGGACCAGCGACGGGAGCAGGTAGTGCCACAGCCGCTCCATGCGCGCCGACAACTCCTTGGTGCTGTCGGTGGCCACCGCAACCATGTG
The DNA here is from genome assembly GCF_030208955.1 of Rhodococcus sp. MEB041. Classification (NCBI taxonomy): domain Bacteria; kingdom Bacillati; phylum Actinomycetota; class Actinomycetes; order Mycobacteriales; family Nocardiaceae; genus Rhodococcus; species Rhodococcus sp. MEB041. The sequence continues at coordinate 378,791 of NZ_JARVSZ010000005.1, read as the reverse complement.
GGCGCCGACGATGACCTCCAGGAACAGCATTCCGGTGGTCACGGGGTCGAGGTCGGCCTCGAGGTCGCCCTCGTCGATCGCCCGACGCGCCAGGCCGGTGTGGTACTCGGCCCAGCCCTCCATGACGTTCTCACCGGTACCGCGGTAGTCGCCGATCTGATGCTTGAGCCGGAACATCGCGGCGACCATCGGATCCGTGATCGCCAGATCGACCGTGATGTACGAGACACCGATCTCGGCCTCGAGAGCGGGGATCCGGCCGTCGTCCAGGGCGCGGCACGCCGTGGTGAGCCGCCGCACGCCCTCGTCGATGACGGCGCGAGCCAGCTCCTCCTTCGACCCGAAGTGGAAGTAGAGAGCTCCCTTGGTGACCTGCGACTGCGAAATGATCTCGCTGAGGCTGGCATTGGCGTACCCGAGCCGTAGAAAGACATGGGCGGCCCCCGCGAGCACCGTGTCTCTGGTGATCTCGGCGCGTGCCTGTCTGACCATGCGATCCGCCTCGAAAGTTTGGGGCATTCAATCCGTGAACAACGCGAGAACGGTACCACTGGACCACTACACAGCACGAGCACTCGTCCCGGAGTCCGAGCGTCGTGTCGTCACGACCGACGAGGTGGTCCACCGTGACCACCTCCGGTGACACTCGCGCTTTCAGCTCCCCAACCGGGGATCGGGCTCCAGATTCGTGAGCCCGTTCCAGCACAGGTTCACGATGTGCGCGGCCACCACCTCTTTCGAGGGCGACCGTTCGTCCAGCCACCATTGCGCCGTCATCGACACCATTCCGACCAATGCCTGGGCGTACAGCTGGGCATTGGCCGGGTCGATGTCGCGGCGGGAGAAGTCGCCCGCCAGGATGTGCCCCACCTGGCCGACGGCGTCGTTCAGCAGGCTCGAGTACGTTCCCTCGGCCGCGGCGACCGGGGAGTCGCGCACGAGGATGCGGAACCCGTCGCTGCGCTCCTCGACGTACGTCAGCAGGGCCAGCGCCACCCGTTCGACCCGGATCCGGGATCGGTTCTCGGTCAGCGACGACGTGATCATGGACAGCAGCGTGGACATCTCGCGGTCCACCACCACGGCGTAGAGACCCTCCTTGCCGCCGAAGTGCTCGTACACGACCGGCTTGCTCACCTGCGCGCGTTGCGCGATCTCCTCGATGGACGTGGCCTCGTAGCCACGCTCGGCGAACAGCGTGCGGCCGATCTCGATCAACTGGGCCCGGCGCGCGGTCCCCGTCATCCGGACGCGGGGCGCACGTTCCGGTAGGGCGGCGTCACCGGGTGCACGCGGCTGATCGGGCTCGCGGGGCGCGTCGGGCGTCGAGGTCATGGAATCACTGTGACACGCGAGCACTGCGCGGCGAGTGAGGCCTGCGGAGCGTTTTACGGAGCGGGTGCACTCGTGCGAGGATCGACGCGCTCGGCGCACGCCAGCCGAGGCTGTGATCCGCCGTGGTGTAATGGCAGCACCTCTGATTTTGGTTCAGATAGTTCAGGTTCGAATCCTGGCGGCGGAGCCGTGACGCCACAGCGGCGGAGCTGCTGTCGTAGGGCGGCGGAGCCGTGGCGACGAGTGTGGCGGGTCCCCCGCCCGGGGCACATCCGAAGTCGGTCGAGGAGATTCATGACGTCGAAGGTCGCTGTAGTCGTGCTCGCCGCGGGGGCGGGAACCCGAATGCGATCGAAGACTCCGAAGGTTCTGCACGAACTGGCCGGTCGGTCCATGCTCGCGCACGCTCTGCACGCGGCCGACGGAGTGGACCCCGATCACCTCGTCACCGTCGTCGGGCACGACCGCGAGAAGGTCTCGGCCGCCGTCGCCGATCTGGCCGAGACGTTGGGTCGCACCATCGACATCGCGGTGCAGGCCGAACAGCACGGCACCGGTCACGCGGTGCAGTGCGGCCTCGCGTCGCTGCCCGCCGACTTCGACGGCACCGTGGTGGTCACCGCGGGGGACGTGCCACTGCTCGACGCCCACACTCTGCAGGCACTGCTGCACGATCACCACTCCTCCGCGGAGCCCGTCGCGGTGTCGGTGCTCACCTTCGTCCCCGACGACGCGAACGGCTACGGCCGCATCGTCCGCGACGGGTCCGGCCAGGTCCAGGAGATCGTCGAGCACGCCGACGCGACTCCCGATCAGCTGACCATCACCGAGGTGAACTCGGGTGTCTACGCCTTCGACGCGCAGTCGCTGCGGGTGGCTCTCGACTCGCTCGGCACCGACAACGCGCAGCACGAGCTGTACCTGACCGACGTCCTGAAGATCTCGCGCCGACGCGGCCTGCCGGTGTTCAGCACCCAGCTCACCGACCCGTCGCTGGTGCGCGGCGTGAACGACCGAGTGCAGCTGTCCGAGGTCACCCGCATCCTCAACGAGCACATCCTCGCCCGCCACATGCGCGCCGGCGTGACCGTGATCGACCCGTCGTCGACGTGGGTGGACATCGAGGTCGCCGTCGGACGCGACGCCGTGCTGCACCCCGGCACGCAGTTGCACGGACGCACCGTCATCGGCGAGGACGCGATCATCGGGCCCGACACGACACTCACCGACGTGTCGGTCGGCGAGGGCGCGACGGTGGTCCGCTCGCACGGATCCGACTCGGTGATCGGTGCCGGAGCGACGGTCGGGCCCTTCACCTACCTGCGGCCGAACAGCGACCTCGGCGACCACGGCAAGCTCGGCGCCTTCGTGGAGACCAAGAACGCGACCATCGGAGCGCACTCCAAGGTGCCGCACCTGACCTACGTCGGCGACGCCAGCATCGGCGAGCACTCCAACATCGGTGCCTCCAGCGTCTTCGTCAACTACGACGGCGTCGGCAAGAGCCGGACCGAAATCGGTTCGCACGTGCGCACCGGTTCCGACACCATGTTCATCGCGCCGGTGCGCGTGGGCGACGGGGCCTACACGGGCGCCGGAACCGTCCTACGCCATGATGTACCGGCGGGAGCGCTCGCCGTCTCCGGTGGTCCGCAACGGATCATCGAGGGCTGGGTGCAGAAGAAACGTCCGGGAACGCCGGCGGCAGAGGCCGCCGAACGCGCCCGTTCGACCGAGGAATCACACGTGCACGAACCGAAGGACGGCGAGTAGAGCAGTGACCACAGCCAACTGGATCGACAACCAGAAGAACTTGATGCTCTTCTCCGGTCGCGCTCATCCCGAGCTCGCCGAGCAGGTGGCGAAGGAACTCGGGATCGAGGTCACCCCGCAGACCGCCCGCGACTTCGCGAACGGCGAGATCTTCGTCCGCTTCGAGGAGTCCGTCCGCGGCTCCGACGCCTTCGTGCTCCAGAGCCACCCGTTCCCGTTGAACACGTGGCTCATGGAACAGCTCATCATGATCGACGCGCTCAAGCGCGGATCCGCGAAGCGCATCACCGCGATCCTGCCGTTCTACCCCTACGCCCGCCAGGACAAGAAGCACCGCGGCCGCGAGCCGATCTCCGCGCGCCTGGTCGCCGATCTGCTCAAGACGGCCGGTGCCGACCGCATCATCACGGTCGATCTCCACACCGACCAGATCCAGGGCTTCTTCGACGGCCCGGTCGACCACATGCACGCGCACAGCCAGCTCGCCGACCACATCCGTGAGGGCTACAACCTCGAGCACATCACCGTGGTCTCCCCCGACTCCGGCCGCGTGCGCGTCGCGGAGAAGTGGGCCGACTCGCTCGGCGGGGCGCCGCTGGCGTTCATTCACAAGACGCGAGATCCGTTGGTGCCCAACCAGGTCAAGTCGAATCGAGTCGTCGGTGACGTCGAGGGACGCACCTGCATCCTGATCGACGACATGATCGACACCGGTGGCACCATCGCCGGCGCGGTGAAGGTGCTCGAGGAGGCCGGCGCGGGCGACGTCGTCATCGCCGCCACGCACGGCGTGCTGAGCCACCCGGCCGCCGAGCGCCTCGCGTCGTGCGGCGCCAAGGAGGTCGTCGTGACCAACACGCTGCCCATCAGTGACGACAAGCTGTTCCCGTCGCTGACTGTGCTCTCCATCGCACCCCTGCTCGGCAAGACCATCCGTGAGGTCTTCGAGAACGGGTCCGTCACCAGCCTGTTCAACGGCAACGCCTGAGAAACGACGTCACCGACCGACACTCCCCGCGGACCTCGTCCGCGGGGAGTGTCGTCGTCGGGCGCCCTACTTCCGGGCCAGCACCAGGGCGAAGCGCTCGTCGGAATCGGTCCAGAACTCGTCGACCGTCAGCCCCGCCGCGGCCAGTTCGCCGGTGATCGACTCGCGTCGGAACTTGGCGGAGATCTCGGTCCGCATCTCCTCGCCCGCCGCGAACTGCACGTTCAGGTCGAGGTCCGCGACGCGCACCGTGTGGTCGCGACGTGCGCGCAGCCGCATCTCGATCCACTCGTTGCGCTCGTCCCACACGGCGACGTGCTCGAAGTCGTCCATGTCGAAGTCGGCGTTCAGCTGCCCGTTCAACACGGAGAGCACGTTCAGGTCGAACTGCGCCGTCACTCCCTGCGCGTCGTCGTACGCGGGCACCAGAACCGCGGGGTCGATGACCAGCCCGACCCCGAGCAACAGGAACTCCCCCGTGTCGAGGGTGTTCGAGATGGCGGAGAGGAACTCGGCGCGCTCCTGCGGCACGAGGTTCCCCAGCGTGCCGCCCAGGAACGCCAACGTCCTGCGCCCGCCGGTGGGGACCCAGAACAAACCACTGTCCGGGCCGCCGGTGCTCGTGAAATCGCTCACCACACCGTGGATCTCGAGGTCCGGGTACTGGCGCGACAACTCCTCCATCGCACCGGTCAACGCCGACGGCGACACGTCCTGCGGTACGTAGCGACGCAGGGTGCCGTGTTCCAGACCCGCGGACAGCAGCACCCGGGTCTTGTCCGACGATCCGGAGCCCAACTCGACCAGCACCTCCACTCCCGTCACGCGAGCGATCTCCGCGGCCCGTTCGGTCAGCAGGGCGCGCTCGGTGCGCGTCGGGTAGTACTCGTCCAACTCGGTGATGCGCTCGAACAGTTCGCTGCCCACGGCATCGTAGAAGTACTTCGGCGGCAACCATTTCGGCGTCGCGGTGAGCCCGCGGCGGGCATCTTCCCGCAGCGATTGCTGTAGATCACCCTCGGTGATGTGGATGTCCAGTGACGGCGCTGTCATGACGAACTCCTCGGTGCTGACGAGCATGGAAGGTGCAGGGGTGGAGCGGTCAGAAGGTGGTGATGTCCACGGATCCCGGTCGGGCGGAGACGAGGCACCGATCGGGCACCTGCTGCCATCCGGGCAGATCGTCGAGCGGTTCGGACGCGAGGACGACGCTGTCCTCGTCGTACCGGACGGAGAGCGAGTGGTGGAGCGTCGTCGCCCAGAGCGACTCGCCATCGCCGAGCAGCAGGTTGACGCGCGAGTCCGGAGCGGCGGCGTCGACGTCCGCCAGCAGACCGGCGAGTGCGTCCGCCGGATCGCGGTCCAGTAGCCGCTGCTGCAGAATCGCCCACAGCACAGCGGAATCCGTGGGTGCCGCCAACCGCAGCAGCGACTCGACGGGCACCTTCTCGGCGAGCGCGGAGACCGACTGCGGCCATCCGCGCACGACACCGTTGTGGCTGAACGCCCATCGACCCTCGACGAAGGGCGCGCACGCCGACCGCTCGACGGGCATGCCGACGGTGGCTGACCGCACGGCCCCCATCACCGCCACCGAGCGGATGTGGGTGAGCGTGTCGGTGACGGCCGGGTCACCCCACATCGGCATCGCGCTCCGATACGACGACGCGGTGCCGTTCGACCACCAGGCCGCACCGAAGCCGTCCGCGTTGATCGTGCCGCCGCCGCGCATCTCGCGGGGTGCGTACGACTGGGTGAGCAGCGATGTCGGGCCCGCGGTGAGCACGTCTCCGACGGTGCGTGCGGGTCCGAGATAGCCGACGTGTCGGCACATCCGCTACCGGTGTCCCACGTCGCGGGCGCACCGGAAGCCGGCGAAGATCTGGCGCCGGATCGGGTGGTCCCAGTTGCGGAACGTCGCGCGGACCGCGGTCTGGTCGGTGCCGAACGAGCCGCCGCGCAACACCTTGTAGTCGCCACCGAAGAACACCTCGGAGTACTCCGGGTAGGGGAACATCTCGAACCCGGGGTACGGCTCGAAGTCGGACGACGTCCACTCCCAGACGTCGCCCATCAGCTGTTCGACGCCGAGCGGCGAGGCTCCCTCGGGATACGCGCCGACGTCGGCGGGTTCGAGGTGGCGTTGACCGAGATTCGCGTGCCGGTCGTCGGCGTCGTCGTCGCCCCAGGGGTTGCGCCGGGAGAGCCCCGACGCGGGGTCGAAGCGTGCCGCCTTCTCCCATTCCGCCTCGGTCGGCAGGCGCTTGCCGGCCCAGCGGGCGTAGGCGTCGGCTTCGAACCAGCTGACGTGAACCACGGGCTGCGCTGCTCGAATCTGCTTCGCACGTCCGAAGACTCGACGCCACCACACACCGTCGTCGTCCTGCGACCAGAACTGCGGCGCGGTGAGACCGGCCTCGGTGCGGTGTGCCCAGCCGCGTTCGGTCCACAGCTCCTCGCGGTCGTAGCCACCGTCGGCGATGAACTGGAGGTACTCGCCGTTGGTCACCGGAGCCGCGTCGATCGCGAAGGTGGGCACCTCGACAGTGTGCGCGGGCCGCTCGTTGTCGAGGGCCCACGGATCGTCGCCGGTTCCCATCTCGAACGCGCCACCGGGGACGATGACCTCGACGTCGTGGGCGGGCGGCAGCTGGGCGCGGGGAGCGTCGGGTGCGTCCAGCACGGCGTCGCCGGTGCGCAGCTGATGTGTCGCCAGCATCGTCTCGTCGTGCTGCTGTTCATGCTGCGCGACCATCGCGAAGACGAAGCCGTTCTCCACCAGCCGACTCTCGTCGAAGGTGCAGCGCTGCAACGCATCCAGTGACAGGGCGCGCACGGTGTCGACGTAGGCACGCGCCTCGTCGGGCGACAGCAGATCCAGCCCCGGCCGGACGGACCGTGCGTGGCGGAACGCGTCGTAGAGGTCGTCGATCTCCGGGTGCACCGCGTCGCGGCCGCCCACGTCGCGGACCAGCCACAGCTCTTCCTGGTTGCCGATGTGGGCGAGATCCCAGACCAGTGGGCTCATCAACGGCGACACCTGCTCGCGCAGCCCGTCCTCGTCGAGGCACCGGGTGAGCGCCAGGGTCCGGGCGCGGCTACGCACCAGCATCGATTCGAGCCGGCCGCGCAGCGCCACCGCGTCGACCGTCGTGTTCGCCGTCATCGTGAGAACTCCTTCCGAGCATCGCCTCGTGGTGGTGTCGCCGCTGTCCCTGGTGCCGTCGGCGGCCGGGCGGCGGAGCAGCGCGTCGCCGCGCGGCCCAGGGCTTCACGCGCCTCGCCGTGGCTGGAGTCGGCCGCGAGTGTCAGCAGCTCCACCGCAGCTCGCCGCAGCGCCTGGTCGGCGAGTCCGTCCCGCGCCGCGTCCTCCCACCTGTTCAGGGTGGGTTCAGCCAGGTCCAGCGCCTGATCGGCCACCGAGTCGGAGGACAGCAGGGCGTCCACCGCGTACATCGGCACCTCCCACGTCCCGTCGGGTTGGCCGTCGAGGTACCGGATCTCGAGGTGGCCGCTCGCACGAACGAGGGGAAACACCGTCGTCAGGTGGTAGTCCAGGTCGGCCGTCGTGGGGCGCCGACCCATGTCGTCGTCCAGGTCACCCTCGAGCCACTGGGCGAACGTGGCCTCGCGCGGCGGCGCGGCGAGGCGCCCGTCGCGTCGCACACACAGGAGCGGGACGTCCATCACCCAGCGTGCGTAGTCGCGGACGGGATCGACCCCGAGCGGAACTCGCGTGCGGGTGCGGTCCAGTTCGAACCAGGTGCGCATGCGCTGCGAGGCCCAACGGCCGTCCGGAACGCCGTACAGAGCGGGCGTGGTGGCGAACGCCGCCAGTAACGCCGGACCCACGGCATGCACTGTGGCCCAGCGCCGTCGGATCTGCTCGTCGTCGCCGCCGGCGTCCACACTGACCTGGACCGCGGCCGTGTTGCACATCATGAGCTTGCCGTACGGGCCGTACTGCTCGAAGCGCTGCTCCATCGCGCAGTAGCGCGGCAGCGTGAGCAGGCGGTCGGGAGGTCGCAGCGTGTCCGCGCCGCCTCCGGCGAGGGAGATCCCGTGCGAGTCGAGCAGGCGGGTCAACGTCTGCTCGTCGTCGCGCAACGCCTCGACGACGGAGGCGAGGGACGTGGCGGGCGAGGACGACAATTCGATCTGACCACCGGGCTCGACGGAGACGACACTTCCGGAGCGGAGGGCGAGTGCGGGGGACTCGGACCGAAGAGACTGCGGGGTGTGGGCACCCAGTGCCTCGGCGAGCGAGTCGAGAGTGGGACGTGCACCGGACGGGGTCCGGGTGAACCATTCGAGTTCTGCGCCGATCAGAGTCGGCGGCCCCACCTTGAAACAGACCCGGGCGAGGTATGCCTCGGCGGCGGGCCGCGAACTGAGAGTGCCGGAAACGGCCGTCATGGATGCCTCCGCGGGGTGACGGTGGAGCGTGAAGCGGAACGGGCACTGCGTACGGGAAGAGGAACGGACACTGCGTGTCCGGATGACGTCTACCCCCGCCCTTCACAGACTAATCGCTCCCGCGCGCGGTCGCCGGTAGTGTCGGCGTCACTGTGAACGCCACCCCCGAGACGGACACCGTCGACGTGCTCGCCGCCCGCGCCGACACCCCTGCCGCCGAGCACGGGGTGTTCCTCGACAGCGCCGGCTCGTCGCTGCCGCCACAGCGCGTCGTCGAGACGGTCGTCGAGCACCTGCGCCGTGAGGCCGAGGTGGGCGGATACCGCGCAGCGCGTGAACGCTCGGAGGATCTCGCCGCGGTGCGCACGTCCGTGGAGATGCTGATCGGAGCCCCGACCGGCACCGTGGCACTGTCCGACAGCGCCACGCGGGCCTGGTGCGACTTCTTCTACGCGGTACCGCTCTCCCCCGGTGACCGCATCCTGGTCTCCACCGTCGAGTACGCCACCAACGCGATCGCCGCACTGCAGCGGGCGCGGGCTACCGGCGCGGTGGTCGACACCATTCCCGTGGACCCGTCCGGACGCATCGATCTCGAGGCTCTCGAGCGGATGATGGACGACCGCGTCGCGCTGGTCTCGCTCGTGCACGCGCCGACCAACGGCGGCCTGCTGAACCCGGTCCGGGAGATCGTCGACCTGGCCCACCGTCACGGGGCCCTCGTGCTGCTGGACGCCTGTCAGTCGGTGGGCCAGATCGCCCTCGACGTGGTGGAGCTCGGTGTGGACGCTCTCTCCGCGACGGGACGCAAGTGGCTGCGAGGACCGCGCGGCACCGGTTTCCTTCACGTCGCCCCGTCGGTGCTCGACACCCTGGAGCCGCGATCCCTGGATCTGCACAGTGCGTCCTGGACCGGCCCCGACTCCTACACCGTCGCCGACGACGCGCGCCGGTTCGAGACGTGGGAACACGACGTCGCGGCCCGGCTCGGTCTCGGCGCCGCCGTCGATCTCCTGCTCGAACTCGGGCCGAGCGCGGTGGAGGCCGCGGTGCGTGTGCGGGCCGAGCGGCTGCGGAACGCCCTCGCCGAGGTGCACGGCATCGCGGTGCACGACCTGGGCGACCACCACACCGGCATCGTGACCTTCACCGTCGAGGGCGTCGCGCCCGCCGCGGTGAAGGACGCACTGGCGGAGCGCGACATCACCGTCTCCGTCAGCCCGGCGTCGTCGACTCTGCTCGACATGACGGCCCGCGGACTGGACTCCGTCGTCCGGGCATCTCCCCACTACTTCCTGACCCTTGATCAGATCGATCACGCCGTGGACGAGTGCCGGGCTCTGACGTCGGAGCGGTGACCCGCCGCCAACGGTGACGAGCAGGGGCGATTCGCGGCCGATCGGCGCGTTCGGGTAGTGTTCACGCCGTTGTCTCGGCGAGGGTGACGAGTGCGCAGTGCGTACGTCACCGTGATCGACGCAGGCGCGGTCTCGCAGCCGTCCTCGTTCGTGTCCACGCCGAGCGAGTAGTACCCGCAGCAGTCACACCGGACCGCAGCCGTTTCAGACCGCAGTCACACCAGATCTTCCGAGGAGCCCCGTCCCATGGCCAACGTTCTCAACGCCACCGTCCGCACCGAGTTCGGCAAGGGCGCAGCCCGCCGCACCCGCCGCGACGGTCTCGTCCCCGCCGTCCTGTACGGACACGCCACCGAGCCCAAGCACCTCTCGCTCCCGTCCCGCGAGTTCGCCGCCGTGCTCCGCGCCGACGGCACCAACGCCGTCATCGAGCTCCAGGTCGATGGCGAGAAGCACCTCGCCCTCACCAAGTCGGTCGTGGTCCACCCGATCCGTAACTACATCGAGCACGCCGACCTCCTCGTCATCCGTCGCGGCGAGAAGGTCACCGTCGAGATCAACGTCGTCGTCACCGGCGACGCGGCGCCCGGCGCCCTCGTCACCACCGATGCCAACGTCATCGAGATCGAGGTCGACGCGACCCAGATCCCCGAGCAGTTCGAGGTCTCCGTCGAGGACGCCGAGATCGGCACCCAGATCCTCGCCTCGTCGATCGAGCTGCCGTCCGGCGCGACGCTGATCTCCGATCCCGAGCTCCTCCTCGTCAACGTCGTCGAGGCGCCCAGCGAGGCTGCACTCGAGGCCGAGGGCGCGGGCGATCTCGCCAGCAACGTCGCCGCCGAGGAAGAGGAGGCTGTCGAGGACAGCTCCGCCGCCGACGAGGCCGCAGCAGCAGACGAGAACTGATCCACCGAGCACCACCGCGGCGCGCCTCCCTCACCGGAGGCGCGCCGTTTCTCGTTCCCCCACTCCGCACGACCCCGCACGCCACGAGCTGAAAGCGACTGCCGCACATGACCGATCGCCCTGCTCTCGTCATCGGCCTGGGCAATCCCGGGCCGCAGTACGAGCGCACCCGACACAACGTCGGCGCCGTCGTCGTCGACACCCTGGCGGAGCGGATGCGAGGGTCGTTCTCGTCGCACAAGCGCAGCAACTCCGACGTGCTCCAGGCACGGCTCGGGACTCGCCCGGTCGTGCTGGGGAAGCCGCGGTCGTACATGAACGAGTCCGGCGGCCCGGTCGCCAACCTGGCCCGGTTCTTCTCCGTGGCGCCGGCGGACATCATCGTCGTGCACGACGAACTCGACGTCGATCTGGGTCGGGTGCGGCTCAAGATCGGCGGCGGCGAGGGCGGGCACAACGGGCTGCGCTCGATCTCGAAGTCGTTGTCCACCAAGGACTACCTCCGTGTCCGGGTCGGGGTGGGGCGCCCGCCCGGCCGGATGGATCCGGCGTCGTACGTGCTCAAGCCGTTCGCCGCGTCCGAGCGCGACGAGGTGGCGGTCGTGCTGGAGGAGGCCGCGGACGCAGTGGAGCTGCTCCTGAAGGGCAGCCTCGAGGACGCGCAGAACCGCATCCACCGACCCTGATGCGCTGAGCTCAGCCGAGGAGCGACGCCGAGTTCGCGCGGCGGAGCTTGCCCGAGGACGTCTTCGGAATGGTGCCGGGACCGAGCACCGCGACCGTGCGAGGACGAACCCCCACTTCCGAGAACACCGCGTGCACGATGTCGTGCTCGATGCGCTTGACCGCATCCGGGTCGGCGATCTCGTTGGTCTCCGCCGCGACCGCGAAGCTCTCCCGCTTCTGCCCCGCGTCGAGACGGATCGCGACGGCATTGCCCGGCCGGACGCCCGCGACGGTGCCCACGGCACGTTCGATGTCGGTCGGATAGATGTTGCGGCCACCCATGATGATGACGTCCTTGATGCGCCCGCAGACGACGACCAGGCCTTCCTCCGTGAAGTACCCGATGTCGCCGGTGTCGAGCCACCCGTCGTCGTCCTGCGCGGACACCGAGCCCTCCACCGTGATGTACCCCGGCGTCACCGCCGGCCCCCGCACGTGGATGACACCGACACCGCGGCTCGGGAGCACCTGGCCCTCGGCGTCGACGACGCGCCCCTCGAGATTCGGCACCATCCGCCCGAGCGTCGCGAGACGACGGACGTTGCCCTTGGTCGACGGAACGGCGCGGCCCATCACCTCGAGCAGGTCCGCGTCGACCACGTCGAGCACCTGGCCCTGATCGCGTACCGGGATCGACACCGCGAGCGTGGTCTCCGCCATCCCGTAGACGGGTGCGAGAGCGGTCGGGGCGAGCCCGAACCGGGCGCCCGCCTCCGCGAGAGCGAGCATCGTGTCGGGATCCACCGGCTCGGCACCGTTCCACGCGTAGCGCAACGACGACAGATCGAGGGCCGTGTCGGCGGACGCCTGCTTCAGCCTGCGCGCGAGCAACGAGTACGCGAAATTGGGAGCGGCGGTGACGGTGCCGCGGTACTTGTCGATCAGCTGGGCCCACAGCAGCGGAGAGCGCAGGAAGTCGATCGGCGTGATGCTGACGACCTCGGCACCGACCTGCATCGGCACCGACAGGAACCCGACCATCCCCATGTCGTGGAACAGCGGGAGCCAGCTGACCATCACGTCGTCCTCGAGCGAGTACTCGATCCGATCGATCATCGCGTAGGCGTTGACGTAGAAGTTCTCGTGGGTGATGCGCACGGCCTTGGGAGATCCGGTGGACCCGGACGTGAGCTGCTGCAGCGCGATGTCGGATTCGTCGGTGGGCACGGGATCGGTGTCCTCACCGCCGCGCAGGTCGTCGATCGTCAGCACGGTGATCCCGCGTTCCTCCAGGATGGGCGCCGCGGCGTCGAACGGTGCACCGAGCACCACCGCGGCGGCGTCGATCATCCGGATGACGGTCTCGGTGTCGGCACCCCACACGGCGAGATCGGTGCGCGGCGTCGGCTGATGCAGCATGGTCACGGACGCGCCGCGCATCCACGCCGCCTGGCACGACGGCGCGATGTCCACCGGCTGACCGGCCAGGATGCCGATCGCGTCCCCGCGGGAGACCCCTGCCGCGGCGAGCCCGCCGGCCATCCGGCGCGCGACCGCATGGATGTCGCCCCACGTCTGCCGCAACGGTGCGTCGGGCTCACCGGTGACGAGACCCCGCTCGGTCGTGGCCGCGGTCGCGTACATCTCCTCGGTGAACCTGCTCAACGTCACTCCCTCGTCGGTGGTGCGTGCCGGGTGCGCGCACCACTGTTACATCCGGACGACGGTGACCGCTGTTACGGACGGACGGGCTCGGCGTGTCGGCCGAGTACCCTGGGTATGTTCCGACCAGTGATCCGCACAGCTGCGGTCACCGAAGAAAGGCCTTCGTGAGCACCCCGTCCGTCGACACCGACACCACCACCGCGGTCACCGCCGCCGGCACCACCCCGCCGAAGAACCTCCGGCGCGAGGTGGAGCGTCGTCGCACCTTCGCGGTGATCTCGCACCCCGACGCGGGCAAGTCGACGCTCACCGAGGCCCTGGCTCTGCACGCGCGGAAGATCTCCGAGGCCGGTGCGATCCACGGGAAGTCGGGTCGCCGCTCCACCGTCTCCGACTGGATGGAGATGGAGAAGGCGCGCGGTATCTCCGTGAGCTCGACGGCGCTGCAGTTCGACTACGCCGATCACACCATCAACCTGGTGGACACCCCCGGTCACGCCGACTTCTCCGAGGACACCTACCGCGTGCTGACCGCGGTGGACGCCGCCGTGATGCTGATCGACGCGGCGAAGGGTCTGGAACCGCAGACGCTGAAGCTGTTCCAGGTGTGTCGACACCGCGGCATCCCGGTCATCACCGTCGTCAACAAGTGGGACCGGCCGGGCCGCTCCCCCCTCGAGCTTCTCGACGAGATCGAGGAGCGCATCGGTCTGACGCCGACCCCGCTGTACTGGCCCGTCGGTATCGCGGGTGACTTCCGCGGACTGCTCGACGTGTCGGAGCACCAGTACATCCACTTCACCCGCACGGCCGGTGGCGCGACCATCGCACCCGAGGAGTTCATGGACTCCGAGGCGGCGCAGTCCCGTGAGGGCGACGACTGGACCACCGCCGTCGAGGAGAGCGAGTTGCTCGTCGAGAGCGGGCAGCGCCACGACGAGGACGAGTTCCTCGCGGGCCGGACGTCTCCGGTGATCTTCGCGTCGGCGATGCTGAACTTCGGCGTGCACCAGATCCTCGACACCCTCGTCTCGTTCGCTCCGGCCCCGGGCCCCCGTCCCGACGTGGCCGGTGGTGAGCGCGAGGTCACCGACCCCTTCAGCGCGGTCGTGTTCAAGGTGCAGGCCGGCATGGACACCGCACACCGCGACCGCCTCGCCTTCATGCGCGTGGTCTCCGGAGTCTTCGAGCGCGGCATGGTGGTCACCCATGCCCAGACGGGCAAACCGTTCACGACGAAGTACGCGCTGACGGTGTTCGGCCGCGAGCGCACCACGGTGGAGAACGCCTACCCCGGCGACGTCGTCGGGCTGGTCAACGCCACCGCGCTCGCTCCCGGCCACACGTTGTACGCGGATCGCAAGGTCGAGTTCCCGCCGATCCCGTCCTTCGCTCCCGAGCACTTCGCCGTCCTCCGCGCGGAGAGCGCGAGCAAGTACAAGCAGTTCCGTCGCGCCGTGGACCAGATGGATCAGGAGGGTGTCGTCCAGATCCTGCGCAACGACATCCGCGGAGACGCGTCACCCGTCCTCGCCGCCGTGGGGCCGATGCAGTTCGAGGTGGTGTCCGCGCGCATGAAGTCCGAGTTCGGCGTCGAGGCGCGCATGGAGCCCCTGGGCTACTCGATCGCTCGACGCACCGACGCGGCGTCCGCCGGGGAGCTCGGTCGCCAGCGCGGCGTCGAGGTGTTCACCCGCACGGACGGCGTGATGTTGGCGCTGGTCAGTGACAAGTGGCGGCTGCAGTACATCCAGAAGGAGCTGCCGGACCTGCTGCTCGAGCCGCTGGTCGCCGCAGCCGACTGATCCTCTGGGACATCTCCACACCACCTCACCCCAAGATTGGTGTCATCTCCAATCCATAGGGTCAAAACTGTTCGCTGTTTCCTTCCCGTGGTACTTTTTCTCTGTTCGAACGTACTTCTGGTTTGTTCTTCGGAAGTACTCGAGTCACGTACCGAGACGATCGAGGAGCAGTCCGAGTAATGAGCGATGGATCAAGTGGGCCCCTCACGGGGATCAAGATCGGCAAGGCACCAGCCCACCGATCCAACGGGACACCTTCGAGCGTCACTCCGAGCAAAAGTGAGGTCGACATGACAACCAGTGATCAGATTTCCGAACACGCGTTGCCTGGCGGCAGCACGTCCACCAACGGATCGTCGAACGGCAGCAGCTTCGCCTCGGGTCGTCACCCGAGCCCCGATCGCCGCACGGCCATGGGCATCGCGTCCATCCGCATCGCGGGACGGCTGACCCAGAACGAGATCACCAGTCGCGACACGCGCCCGATGGATTCCTCCACCGGACCCGACGAGCTGCTGCAGCTCCTCGGTGAGTACCTCACCTCCGGTGGGCTCGCGAGCCCCGAGCTGCACGTGCGTTCCAACGGCACGACGGTGGTGCTCGATCTGCAGAACCCCGCCAAGGGCTTCCGCTGATCCTCCCCTGACACACGAGAATGGCCCCCGGCATCGCCGGGGGCCATTCTCGTGCTGTCGTCATCCGTCCCCGTGACGCACGAAGGCGACCCGAGAAGAATCTCGGGTCGCCTCGTACTACTTCACGACGGACACAGTCGGGGGACGACCGCCGCGAAGAGAGTGTTCGTCCTCATGATCCCTGTGGAAAAGGATCAGGCGGGGGGCATCATGACCGAGTCGACCAGGTAGACGGTCGCGTTGGCGGTCTTGACGCCACCGCAGACCAGGTTCGAGTCGTTGAACTTCAGCGTGTCGCCCTCACCGGTGACGTTGACTGCCTGGCCCTCGACCGAGGTCTGCTCGCCGGCGATGGCGTCGGGAGCGATCTGGCCGGGGATCACGTGGTACGTGAGGATCTTGGTGAGCAGCGCGGAATCGGTCTTCAGCGTCTCGATGGTGGCCGGGTCGATCTTCGCGAACGCGTCGTCGGTCGGGGCGATGACGGTGAACTCGGAGCCGTTCAGCGTGTCGACCAGGTTGACGCCCGGGTTCAGGCCACCGGAGACCGCTGCGGTCAGGGTGGTGAGGATCGGGTTGTTGGAGGCGGCGACGGCGACCGGATCGGCAGCCATTCCGCTCACGGAGCCCGCACCGTCCGGGACCTGCTCGGCGTAGGCGGCGCAGCCCGAGCCGACGAGGTTGGAGGCCGGATCGGCACTCGAGTTCATCGCGGTGGAGGAGGACATGGCCGAAGAGGTCATCGACTCCATGCTGCTGCTCGCGGTGGTCTCGGTGGTGCTGCTGCTGTCGTCGGACGAACATGCGGACAGTCCGAGGAGTGCAACTGCTGCGAAGCCGACTGCTACTGCACTCTTGCTCTTGGTGACGCTCATGGCGAGAACCCTTCTTGTACGGATCTGATAGCCGCTCACCGCCGGTGATGATCACCGGCCGCTGTCGGTTGTGTCATCCACCATTCGGATCCGGGTCCCATGGGGGATTGGTGACGGTTGTGAGAAAAATTCCCCACCAGTCACTTCGGGGTCCGACCAGGGATCACTCCCTGGGATCGGTACGCCCCGGCCCCAATTCGGCGGGTAGATCGGTCGGAAGGCAGGTTTCCTGTGTGGCCGTAAACCATCCGGTGTAGCGGAACAACCGCCCGAGCGTGCGGCCACGCACCTCGATGTCGATGCGGTGGCGCTGCTGCTCCTCGTCCCACCACTCGCGGCCGATGGTCTCCGCCGACAGAAGACCCGGCGGCTTGATCGACCCACGCGGAGCGAGGAACCGGGGCAGACCGCTGTCGAGCCGCAGACCACCGTCGGCGTCCGCGGAGCACTGGGTGTGCACCACCATGTCGGGGCCGGCACCGATGTAGTCGAGTGCGCCGCGCGATCCCACGACCATCACCGAGTCGAGTGCCACCTCGTGGCCGGGGAACTGGAAACGACGGACGAACGCCAGCGTGGGCCTGCCCAGCTCGTCCGTGTACGCGTAGTTGGCGATGGTGAAGGGGATGTTCTCGCCCGAGTCGGAGGGGACCATCCGCCGCTTGCCACCGAGCCACAGGGCCGGCGGCGGCAGCAGCGGAGAGTGCGTGATGGTCTCCATGACACCGGTGCCGAACTGCGCCACATGATCGTCCGCACCGAAACCGAAGCGCCACTGCACCTTCGGGTGAAGCTTCTCGAACTCCGAGCCCATGACCTCGGACACGACGGATGTCATCGTCACTCCTCGCGCAGAACGCGGTCGCCGATCGACCGCCTGAACGCGAGGGTAGACCGTGTCAGCCCAGTTCCTCGGCCAGCTCCATCCAGCGCTCCTCGACGGAGTCCTTCTCCGCGACGACGGTGAGCAACTCGGCGTTCAGCGACTGCAACGTCGCCGGGTCCGTCGCCGCCTCGGCCAGCGAGACGTGCAGTGCGCGCACCCGATCGTCGAGCTTGACCAGGGAGCGCTCGAGCTTCGAGAGTTCCTTGCGAGCGGCGCGCTCGTCGGCACCGCCCTTGGCCGCGGCCGGCTTCGCTCCCCCGCCCGACGTCATCCCCGGAGCCGCGTCGTCGGCTGCGGCGATTCGCGCGCGACGCCGCAGGTACTCCTCGATGCCACCCGGCAGGTTGGTGAGCTTGCCGTCGCCGAACAGAGCCCACGTCGAGTCGCAGACGCGCTCGATGAGGTACCGGTCGTGACTGATGACGATCATGGTGCCGGCCCAGCCGTCGAGCAGATCCTCGAGCTGCTGCAGCGTGTCGATGTCGAGGTCGTTGGTCGGCTCGTCGAGGAGCAGGACGTTCGGCTCGGACATCAGCACGCGTGTCAGCTGCAGTCGACGGCGCTCGCCACCGGACAGGTCACCGACGGGCGTGCGCTGCCGTGCAGGCGTGAAGCCCAGCCGCTCGGCGAGCTGTCCGGCAGAGATCTCCCTGTCGCCCAACTGAATTCGTTCCGCGACGTCCTGGACCGCCTCGAGCACGCGCATCCCGACGGGTAGGTCGTCGAGTTCCTGGCGGAGCCAGCCGATGCGCACCGTCTTGCCCTCGATGCGGCGGCCCTTCGCGGGTTCGAGCTCGCCCGCGATGGTGCGGAGCAACGTCGTCTTGCCGGAGCCGTTGACGCCGACGAGACCGATGCGCTCCCCCGGCGCGAGGCGCCACGTGAAGTCCTCCACCAGTACGCGGCCGTCCGGAGTCGCCAGCGTGGCGTCCTCGAGCTCGATGACGATGCGGCCCAGCCGGGTCTGCGCGAACTTCGACAACGCGACCGAGTCGCGCGGCGGCGGCACGTCCGAGATGAGGGCCTCGGCGGCCTCGATGCGGTAGCGCGGCTTCGAGGTTCGAGCGGGCGGGCCGCGGCGCAGCCAGGCCAGCTCCTTGCGGGCGAGGTTGCGGCGACGATCCTCCGCGGCATCGGCCTGGCGAGAGCGCTCCGCGCGAGCGAAGATCCAGTCGGCGTAGCCGCCCTCGTACGTCTCGACCTGACCGTTCACCACTTCCCAGGTGCGGGTGGCGACGGTGTCGAGGAACCACCGATCGTGGGTGACGACGACCAGTGCGGACCGCCGGTTCACCAGATGCTCCGCGAGCCACTGGACGCCCTCGACGTCGAGATGGTTGGTCGGCTCGTCGAGCACGAGCAGGTCGAGGTCCTGCACCAGCGCGGCGGCGAGCGCTGTGCGTCGGCGCTCACCGCCCGACAACTGCTCGACCGGTGCGTCGAGCCCGAGACCGGTGATGCCGATGCCGTCCAGAACGCTGCGGATCCGGGCGTCACCGGCCCACTCGTGCTCGGCGACACCGAGCGGTGCGAGGACGATGTCCCCGATGGTGGACCCGGGCGGCAGGACACCACGCTGCGTCACGACGGCCATCCGGAGGCCGCCCACGCGACTCACCCGGCCCGAGTCGGGCTGCTCGACGCCCGCGAGCACCTCGAGCATGGTGGTCTTGCCGTTGCCGTTCAGGCCCACGACGCCGATGCGCTCGTTCTCCTGGACACCGAGCGAGACTCCGTCGAGGAGCGGCTTCACGCCGAAGGATTTGGAGACCTGCTCCAGGTTGATCAGGTTGGCCATCAGTGTTGTCCCCGGTTCGTGTCGTTCTGGTCGCGTTCGGTGCGCACTCGCGCTCCGCTCACCGGTCCACGTGCCACACGTACCGTGCGGCAGACGCCGGCGCCGGACAGTTCCGCGCCGACCTCGACCGCATGGTCGGCAGAGGCGCAGAGGAAGGCGCAGGTGGGGCCGGACCCGGAGACGATGCCGGCGATGGCACCCGCCTCGGTGCCGGCGCGCAGGGTGCGGCGAAGGCCTGGTTCGAGGGACAGCGCCGCGGCCTGGAGGTCGTTGCCCAGGAGCGGCCCGACCCGCGCCGGATCGCCCGACGCCAGGGCCTGCATCAGCTCGTCGGGTGCGCCGAGGCGCGGCGGCGCTCCCCGTTCGCGCAGCCGGTCGAGTTCGCGGTAGACCGCGGGAGTCGAGAGGCCGCCCTTCGCGAGAGCGAGCACCCAGTGGAAGGAGTTGCGTGAGAGCACCGGCAGCAGCTTCTCGCCGCGACCCGTGCCGACGGCCGTGCCACCGGCGACGGAGAACGGGACGTCGCTACCGAGCTGCGCCGCGAAGTCCATGATCTTCTCGCGGGACAGGCCGAGGTTCCAGAGCGCGTCCAGCGCGACGACGGTCGCGGCCGCGTCGGCGCTGCCCCCGGCCATGCCCCCCGCGACGGGAATGCCCTTGTCGATGCTGATGGCGACGGCCGGCCGACGACCGGCATGGGCGGCGACGAGTTCGGCCGCCTTCCACGCCAGGTTGGTGTGGTCGGTGGGAACGATGCCCGCATCGTCCCCGTACACGCTGACGGACAGTGTCTCCGCGGCCACGACGGAGACGTCGTCGACGAGGGAGAGCGCGTGGAAGACGGTGGTGAGTTCGTGGTAGCCGTCGGGGCGCAGGTCACCCACGGCAAGGTGCAGATTGACCTTGGCGGGAGCGCGGACCGAGACCGGCCGCGGAACGACTGTGAGCACGTCTCACCACTGTAGTCGGCGTGCGCCCGAGTACCGAACCGGATCGAGGACCCGAACTGTCCGCTGTCGGGTGCATCATGTCGACATGCGCGAGACGTCCGCCCGACTGCTGGCTCTGCTGTCGTTGCTGCAGACCCGGCGCGACTGGTCCGGGGCCGATCTGGCCGAACGGCTGCAGATCACCCCGCGCACCGTGCGCCGTGACGTCGACCGGCTGCGGTCGCTGGGCTATCCGGTGGACGGAACGGTCGGCGTCGGCGGCGGGTATCGGCTGGGTGCCGGCGCGGAGATGCCACCCCTGCTGCTGACGGACGACGAGGTGATCGCCGTGGCGCTCGGGCTGCAGAGCGGCGCGTCCGCGTCCGTCACCGGCACCGCGGAGTCGTCGATCGGGGCCCTCACCAAGCTGCGGCAGGTGATGCCGTCACGGTTGCGTCACCGACTCGACGCACTGCAGATCGACGTCGTGCAGTCACGTCCGGTGCAGTCGAGCGTCGACGCGTCGGTACTGACAGCACTGGCGACCGTGTGCCAGAACCACGAACGCCTGCGGTTCGACTACCGCACCCACGGCGGGGACACCATGCGGCGTGAGGTGGAGCCGTACCGGCTCGTGCGGTCGGGGTTGCGGTGGTACCTCGTGGGCTGGGACCTCGCCCGTGAGGACTGGCGGTCGTTCCGCGTCGACCGCCTCGATCCGAAGGTGCCGACGGGGCCTCGCTTCACTCCTCGGGCCCTGCCCGAGGGCGGCGCCGCGGAGTTCGTGTCGAGGGGCATCGATCAGGCGTTCTCGGCCGCCCGCGGACGGGTCGTGCTGCACGTGCCGTTCGAACGGGTCGAGGACCGCGTCGATCCGCAGTGGGGCACCCTCGCCCGGCTCGACGACGAGCGGTGCGAGGTCTCGATCACCGCGGACACCTACCCGTCGATGGCGCGGTGGCTCGCCGCCTTCGACGTGGACTTCACGGTGTGCGGCCCACAGGAGTTGATCGACGCCTGCGAGGTCGAGTCACGGCGACTCGACCGTGTCGCCGCCCGATACGCCCGTGCCCGCGACGAGCACCGCCCGTGTCAGGACTCGTGACCACCGGTAGTCTGCGCCAGTCGGACGAACGCGGCGGCGTCGAGCGTCTCCCCGCGCGCCGACGGGTCGATCCCGGCCTCGACGAGCCGCGTCTCCGCCATGGCCGCCGATCCGGCCCACCCCGCCAGAGCCGCACGTAACGTCTTGCGCCGCTGCGCGAATGCCGCGTCCACGACGGCGAAAAGAGTGCGGCGGAACGTCTCGTCCATCGGCCACTGCGGATTCTCGTGCCGATCGACGCGCACCAGACCCGACTCCACCTGCGGCACCGGCCAGAACACCGAACGGCCCACGGCGCCCGCGCGGCGGACGTCGCCGAAGTACGCGGCCTTCACACTCGGCACCCCGTAGGTCTTGCTGCCGGGAGGAGCCGCCAGCCGGTCCGCCACCTCCGACTGCACCATCACCAGCGCGGTGCGCAGGGTGGGGATCAGGGCGAGCAGGTGCAGCAGCACCGGCACCGCCACGTTGTACGGGAGGTTGGCGACCAGTGCTGTCGGCGCGCCGGGAATCTCGTCGCGACGCACGCGCAGAGCGTCGGCACCGACCACCGCCAACCGGTCGACTCGCGACTCGGCGCGCTCGGCGACGGTCTGCGGAAGACGCTGCGCCAGAACGGGGTCGATCTCGACGGCGACCACGTCGTGCACGACGTCGAGCAACGCCAGGGTCAGCGATCCGAGTCCCGGCCCCACCTCGAGCACCGTGTCGTCCGGACCGACTCCGGCCGCGGTCACGATGCGTCGCACCGTGTTCGCGTCGTGGACGAAGTTCTGGCCGAGGGTCTTGGTGGGCCGGACGCCCAGCTCGGCCGCGAGGGTGCGCACCTCCGCGGGCCCCAGCAGGCGGACGCGTGCCGGGCCGGCTGCGGAATCGGACGCCGGCGAATCGGACGTCGGCGGGGAGACGGGAGGTTCGGACACGGGTGGAGCGTATGTCAGCGCAGCCCGAGCCTGCTGGTGCAGGAGGGCCAGGCGCCCCAGCCCTGGGTGCGCTGGGTCTGCGACGCGATCGCGATCTGCTCCTCGCGGGTGGCCAGGTCGGCGCGCGCCGCGTACTTGAGCCCGCCCTGCCGCTCCCAGGTGTTCTGGTCGAACTGCACGCCGCCGAAGAAGCCGTTGCCCGTGTTGATGGCCCAGTTCCCGGTGGCCTCGCACTGCGCGAGGGCGTCCCAGACGGCGCCGTTCTCGACCGGCGGCACCTCGGTGCCGGGCTTGGCACCGACGCGCACGGTCTTGGCGACCGGCGGTGTCGTGACGTCGGCCTTCACGAGCGTGCGGGAGACCTCGACACCGTTGACCTTGTTCACCGAGTAGGTCGCGTTCTGCTCGCCCGGAGCGCCGGCGGACTCCTCGATCGTCTTGCTCATGTTCATCGTCGGGTCCTCGATGCGCTGATCCGGCGCGACGACGGGTTCGGTGACGCTGACGGTCTCCGTCCGATCGCGGGTCACCGTGACCACGGCGCCCTCGACGAGCGGCTCGTCCGCCGCGGGGGCGACCGTGTCGTTCTGTTCGAGAGGCGCACCGGCCGCGGCGAGGAACTCGCCGACGGTGGGTGCGGCGAGCCGCATCGGTGCGGGCGACGCGGCCCCGTCGGCGAGGGTCACGGACTTCGGCAGCACGACGTTGACGGAGGCACCGTCGAGCGGCAGCGGGTCGGACTCCGACTCGTCGATGTGGACGTCGGGAGCGATGCCCAACTGATCCTTGGCCTCGGCGACGGTGGAGGCGGTGGTCCACACCGTCGTCGGCGCACCGTCCACGGTGAGAGTCACCTCGCGAGCCCGCTTGAGCGTGACGGTCTCTCCGTCGGCGAGGGTCGCGTCCGCGGCGGGCGCGACCTCGTCCCGCTCGGTGGGCTGATAGCCGGCGGCCGCGAGGGCGCTGCGGACGTCGGTGGTCATCGTGGAGAGCTGGACCTGCTGCCCGTCGACGTCGATCGTGACGGTCTTGTGGCGGGCCACGGCGACGCTCGCTCCCACGACGAGTGTGGCGAGAAGCGCGGCCACCACGACGTACAGCAGGCGGGACCGGGCGGAGTTGAGTCTGGCGACGTGCGACATCGTCACCGCGCTCCCGCCCCGGTGGACACGACTGGTCGAACGGACATCACGGACGAATAACGCAACTTCGATTTCCTTGCCGGGTCGAGACGATCACGAGGCCGAGAGGCTCGCATCGGGGTCATACGATCACGATACGGTAACGAGCGGGCAGAGGTTCGGCAACTTCACGGCCTCGAGCAGCCCGTCGACCGTTCCTACCTTCCGGTAAGGGTCGTCGCGAGCCCCCCGGCCGATAGGGTCCGAGCCGACTGTTCACCTGCACCAGAACGGAAGGCTCTTCGTGAATCCGACCTCCCCACCGCGATCCGAACGCGGACGGTGGCACCGACTGCGCCGCCTCCCGGCGATCACCGCCGTCGTGGCACTCGTCGCGTTGGTGCTCGCACCCGCAGCGCAGGCCCAGCCGGCGCCCCCGAGCCCGGTGGAAGGTCGCACGTTCGCCATCGCCACCGACGTGACCTTCGCACCGTTCGAGTTCCAGAACTCCGACGGCCAGTTCGTCGGCATCGACATGGACCTGATCCGAGCGATCGCGGAGGACCAGGGTTTCCAGGTCGACATCCGACCCCTCGGGTTCGACGCGGCGTTGCAGGCAGTGCAGGCGAACCAGGCCGACGGCGTCATCGCCGGCATGACGATCACGCCGGCACGCGAGGCCGTGTTCGACTTCTCCGAGCCCTACTTCGAGTCCGGCGTGCAGATGGCCGTGCTCGAGAACTCGTCGATCACCTCGTACGACGATCTCTCCGGGCAGCAGGTCGCGGTCAAGAACGGCACCGAGGGCGCCGACTTCGCGGAGAGCATCAAGGCGCAGTACGGCTTCACGACGCGGTACTTCGCCGACTCCGCGAGCATGTACGACGAGGTGCGCACCGGGAACTCGGTCGCGGTGTTCGACGACTACCCGGTGCTGCAGTACGGCATCACCCAGGGGAACGGTCTGAAGACGGTCACGGAGAAGGAGTCGCCGAGCAACTACGGCTTCGCCGTGAACAAGGGCGCGAACCCCGAGCTGCTCGCCGCGTTCGACACCGGACTGGCCAACCTGCGGTCGTCCGGCCTGTACGACGAGATCCTCGGCACCTACATCGGCGCCGCGGCGGACGAGACGGACAACTCGATCCCCGGACTGATCAAGAGCGAGTACAAGGAACTGCTGAAGGGCCTCTGGCTCACCATCGTCCTGACAGTCATCTCCATCGTGCTGGCCCTGATCCTCGGCGCCGTCTTCGGACTCTTCCGGGTGTCGACGAAGGCGTGGCTGCGCGGGATCGGCGCCACCTACGTGGCCATCTTCCGCGGCACGCCACTGCTGGTGCAGGCCTTCTTCATCTACTTCGGCATTCCCGCCGCGCTCAGCTTCCAGATGTCGGCGTTCACCGCCGGCATCATCACGCTGTCGCTCAACGCCGGTGCGTACATGGCGGAGATCGTCCGCGGCGGCATCCTGTCGGTGGACAAGGGCCAGATGGAGGCCTCGCGCAGTCTCGGTATCAGCTACCTGACGTCCATGCGCAAGGTCGTGATGCCACAGGCGATCCGGACGATGATCCCGTCGTACATCAATCAGTTCGTCATCACGCTGAAGGACACCTCGATCCTGTCGGTGATCGGCCTCGCCGAACTCACCCAGTCGGGGCGGATCATCATCGCCCGCAACTTCCAGTCGTTCAACATGTGGCTGATCATCGGCGTCATGTACTTCGTCATCATCATGGCGTTGACGATGCTGTCGAACCGTCTCGAGAAGAGGATCAACAAGTGAGCACCGAGACCACCGCGCCCGACGCCGCTGCGGCCGAGGTCAAGATCCGCGCCATCGGACTGAAGAAGTCGTTCGGCGATCTCGAGGTGCTCAAGGGCCTCGACGTCGACGTCCACTCGGGCGAGGTGGTGTGTGTCATCGGCCCGTCCGGTTCCGGCAAGAGCACCTTCCTCCGGTGCCTCAACAAGCTCGAGGACATCACGGGCGGCACGGTCGTGGTCGACGGTTTCGACCTGACCGATCCGAAGGTGGACCTCGACTCCGTGCGCCAGCACATCGGCATGGTGTTCCAGCACTTCAACCTCTTCCCCCACATGAGCGTCATCGAGAACGTGATGCTCGCGCCCGTGGAGACGAAGAAGTCGGACAAGTCGAAGGCGCGCGAGAACGCCGTTCGTCTGCTGGCCCAGGTGGGCCTCGCCGACAAGGAGAACGCGAAGCCGGCGCAGTTGTCCGGCGGGCAGAAGCAGCGCGTCGCCATCGCACGTGCACTGGCGATGGACCCGGACATCATGCTGTTCGACGAGGCCACGAGTGCGCTGGACCCCGAGATGGTCGGCGAGGTCCTGCAGGTCCTCCGCGATCTGGCGAAGGGCGGCATGACGATGGTCGTCGTCACGCACGAGATGGGCTTCGCCCGCGAGGTGTCCGACCGTGTGATCTTCATGGCGGAGGGGTACATCGTCGAGGAGGGTTCGCCGGACGACCTGTTCGGCAACCCGCAGCACGAGCGAACGAAGGACTTCCTCGACAAGGTCCTGTGAGACGCGGGCCCCGCACCGAGAAGCCGCTACACCGACGAGAGGCACGACAGTGAGCGACGACCAAGAGATCATGCAGAAGATCACGGCGAAGATCGACGCTCGGTTGGGTGCGCAGACGAACGGTCTGCAGAACGAGGTGCCGCCCGGAGCGAGCACGCAGGACGACGACGAGGACGGTGAGCGCGGTCCCCTGGGCCGCGACTACCACCTCGCGGGCAAGTACGCGCAGGCTCTGGCCATCAACGAGCCCAGCGTGATCGACCGTGCCGAGTTCGATCGACTGGTGGAGACGTACGGGGACGACGACTGATCCGTCGCCGCGACCCGATCGTGACCTGAGCATCGGTAACGATCGGGTGGTGGTCACCGACACACCCTTCGACCGCCGAGCAGACGCTCGGTACGGACACCCTGGAGGCTCGGTGACCACTCTCCCGCGTTCGATGGCCGTTCTCGCCGTGGCGGCCTGCGCCGCCGCCGCCGTGTCGTGCGGTTCCGCCGGTACGACCGGGACGGCGCTCCCCGCCGACGACCCGGCACCCTCGTCGTCCGCTCCGGCCCCCGCACCGGCACCCGCGCCGGAGACGAGGGTGGAGACGCAGACCGAGACGGTCACCGTGCCCGCACCCGCACCGGCGCAGCCGGCGCAGGTGGTGCCGTGCGTCGACCCGAGTTCGCTGAACGTGCGCACCGCCGTGGCGAACCTGGGCACCGACTCGCAGGGAGGGGCCTTCGTGATCGACGATCACACGCCCGGCACCAGCGCGGACGGATGTCCGACGCTCGAATGGGCGCGGGCGACGGGGACCGGCATCCGGAACGGCACCGTGCAGTCGCACGTCCTGTTCTTCACCAACTCGGGTGACTACCTCGGGACCGCGACGTCGGACGCGTACAGCTACACCTCGGTGGTCGGCGCGTCGGACAGCACCGTCACGGTGCGCTACCGGTGGTTGAACCCCGACGACGCGTTCTGCTGCCCGTCGAACACCTCGTTCGTCGAGTTCGACCTCACGGGGAACACCATCACCCCGTACGGCGAGTTCCCGCCCCCTAACTAGACCAGCCGGTAGACCCGTTCCGCCGTGGCGGTCGCCGACGCCGCGACCTCGTCGGCAGTTCGGCCGGTCGCCTCGGCCAGCGCACGGGCCGTGTAGGGCAGGCAGTACGGCTCGTTCGGAGCACCTCGGAACGGATGCGGTGTCAGGAACGGCGCGTCGGTCTCGAGCAGGTACTGCCCGTCCGGGACCAGCTGCGCCGCCTCCCGCAGGTCGTGCGAGTTCTTGAAGCTCACGGTGCCGGAGAAGCTGAGCACGTAGCCGGCGTCGACGCACACCTGCGCCATCTCGGGACCCGACGAGAAGCAGTGGAAGATCACCGTCTCCGGCGCGCCCTCGTCGAGGAGCACCGCGAGAACGTCGTGGTCCGCGTCGCGGTTGTGGATCATGAGCGGCTTGCCGACGCGCTTCGCCAGATCGATGTGCCAGCGGAAGCCCTCGACCTGCTCCTCCACCGCGGCGCAGCCGTCGAGCTTCCCCGGCCAGTAGTAGTCGAGCCCCGTCTCCCCCACGGCGACGGTGCGGGGATCGCGCGCGAGGCGCTCGATCTCGGCCTTCACCTCGTCGGTGAGCACGTTCGCGCGCGTCGGATGGATCGCGGTGGCGGCGTACACGCGGGAATCCCAGTGCGCGGCGGCGACGGCGAAGCGAGCAGCGTCCAGGTCGTCCGCGACGGTGACGACGCGTCCGACGCCCACCGATGCGGAACGATCGAGGATCGCCGCGACCGACGCTGCATCGGTGGCCCCGCACGCGTCGAGGTGCGTGTGCGCGTCCACGAGCGGTGCGAGCGGAGTGGGCAAGTCGGGGGCGGGACGGTCTCTCGGCACGAAAGATAGAGTAGGCGCACCATGACTGAGACCGGTTCGACCAAGCCTGCGTTCTACATCACGACCGCTATCGCCTACCCGAACGGTGATCCCCACATCGGCCACGCGTACGAGTACATCTCCACCGATGTCCTCGCTCGGTTCAAGCGGCTCGACGGGTTCGACGTGCGGTTCCTGACGGGAACGGACGAGCACGGTCTGAAGATGGCCCAGACGGCGTCGAAGGAGGGCATCTCCACCGCCGATCTGGCGCGCCGGAACTCGGACGCGTTCCAGGCCATGCAGGAGTCGCTGAAGATCACGTTCGACCGGTTCATCCGCACCACGGACGCCGACCACCTCGAGGCCAGCCGCGACCTGTGGCAGAAG
Organism: Rhodococcus sp. MEB041; assembly: GCF_030208955.1. Classification (NCBI taxonomy): domain Bacteria; kingdom Bacillati; phylum Actinomycetota; class Actinomycetes; order Mycobacteriales; family Nocardiaceae; genus Rhodococcus; species Rhodococcus sp. MEB041. The sequence continues at coordinate 350,797 of NZ_JARVSZ010000005.1, read as the reverse complement.
ATGACCGACAACGGCGACATCTACCTCGACTCGTACAGCGGGTGGTACTCGGTGCGGGACGAGGCGTACTACGCCGAGGGCGAGACCACGCTGCAGGACGACGGTTCCCGCATCGCGACCGAGTCGGGCACCCCGGTGGAGTGGACGGAGGAGTCGACGTACTTCTTCCGGCTGTCCGCGTACCAGGACAAGCTGCTCGCGCTGTACGAGGAGCGTCCCGAGTTCATTCTCCCGGCGGGTCGCCGCAACGAGGTGGCGAGCTTCGTGAAGTCCGGTCTCAAGGACCTGTCGATCTCACGGTCCACCTTCGACTGGGGTGTCCAGGTTCCCGGCGATCCCGACCACGTCATGTACGTGTGGGTCGACGCGTTGACGAACTACCTCACCGGCGTCGGCTACCCCGACACCGACAGCGAGTCGTTCCGGAAGTTCTGGCCGGCCGACGTCCACATGATCGGCAAGGACATCGTGCGATTCCACGCCGTGTTCTGGCCGGCGTTCCTGATGTCGGCAGGTGTCGAATTGCCGAAACGCGTGTTCGCGCACGGCTTCCTGACCAACAAGGGCGAGAAGATGTCCAAGTCGGTGGGCAACGTCGTCAGTCCGGCGGCCTTGATCGAGGAGTACGGCCTGGACTCGCTGCGCTTCTTCCTCCTGCGCGAGGTGTCGTTCGGACAGGACGGCAGCTACAGCCACGAGGCGATCGTCACCAGGATCAACGCCGACCTGGCCAACGAACTGGGGAACCTGGCTCAGCGGTCGCTGTCCATGGTGGCCAAGAACTGCGATGCGCAGGTGCCGACACCCGGCGAGTTCACCGCCGACGACGAGGCGATGCTCGCTCGCGTCGATGCCCTTCACGCCGTGGTGCGCGGCCACATGGACGCCGTCGAGATGCACCTGGCGCTCGACGCGATCTGGTCGGTACTCGCGGAGACCAACCGCTACTTCTCGTCGCAGGAACCGTGGGTTCTGCGCAAGACGGATCCGGCCCGCATGGCGACGGTGCTGTACGTGACCCTCGAGGTGCTCCGCGTGACCGTCCTGCTGACCCAGCCGTTCATGCCCGACAGCACAGCGAAGCTGCTCGACCTGCTCGGGGTGACGGAACGCGAGTTCGACTCGCTGACAACGCGTCTCACTCCCGGCGTCGCGCTGCCCAAGCCCACCGGCGTCTTCCCCCGCTACGTCGAACCGGAGGAGTGAGCGGACCGATCGGCGACCGTCGTTCCGACGACGACGAGCAGGGTCAGGGCCGTCACGGCCGCACTGACGACGGCCGATCCGGGTACGGCCGTGGCCGCGAGCACAGCGACACCGCCGACCGGCGTCACGATGTTCACCAGCCGTGACGACCGGCGGCGCATCGCCACCATCCAGAACCCCAGGACGAAGACCGCCACCGGAATCGTGATCGCGGCGGAGGACTGACGGTCCGACAGCACTCCGTCACCCTCGATGTGCGCGACGGCCACCTCGATGCCCGCCGACACCGCGCCCGCCGCCGCGAACACGAAGTAGTGCGTGTAGCCGAAACTCAAGGAGCGGCCGAGTCTCGCCCCGACCGAATCTTCCTGCGACACCGAGAAGTACAGCCACCACATGCCGGCGACGACGACGAGCGTGGCCATCGCGAGGCCGACGAGTTCGACCGTGTGATCGTGTTCGTTGATGCCGCCGACAATGGCTGTCGCCGAGGCCAGCAACGACTCACCGAGCAGGATGAGCGTGAAGAGACCATAGCGCTCGGCGATGTGCTCGCCGTGCAACGGCGTCCGTCCCGCGCGCTCCGCCAGCACGGGGACGGCGAGCTCCGCGGCCACCAGCGCGACGAACCCGAGCACGGCCACGCTGTCGGGAAGCGCGAGTCGGGCGACCCACAACACCTGCACGACGGTGATGCCCACCGCGTACCGCACGGCGGTGGCGCGGAACTCGTTGTTGCGCAGCCCCGCCCGTATCCACTGACTCACCATCGCCAGTCGCATCACGACGTAGCCGATGGTCACCAGCGTGAAGTCGTAGTCGATCATCGCGTCGGAGACACCACTGGCCAGGATCAGCACTCCCGCCATCTGCACGATGGTGGTGACGCGGTACAGCCAGTCGTCGGTGTCGAACGACGTGGCGAACCACGTGAAGTTCATCCACGCCCACCAGATGGCGAAGAACACCATCGCGTAGGCACCGATGCCCGACGCGATGTGGTTCTCTTCCAGCAGATGGGCCAGTTCCACGGAGGCGAACGACACCGCGACGACGAAGACCAGGTCGAAGAACAGTTCCAGCGAACTCGCAGCTCGATGTTCCTCGTTCGGGTCCCGCGGAACCATCGGCCGTAGAGCGAGACTCACCCGTCGGCCAACTTCTCGAGCTCCTCGAGTGCGGTGTCGAGATGCGTGAGCATCCGCTGCAGGGACGGCACGCTCCGTCGATCTCCGACCAGTCCGAAGTTCACGTTGTCGGCGTTGGTGGCCAATGTGATGTTCAACGCCTGACCGTCGAGGACGATCGACGCCGGATACACCCCGTCCAGTCGCGCACCGTTCCAGTACATCTCGGTCTTCGGGCCCGGCACGTTGGAGATGATCACGTTGAACGGGGGCGGGGTGTTGCGGACGAATCCCGGTACGGGAGTGAGCAACAGAGGGGCCATCACGGCGGCACCGTAGCTCAGCGCCTGCAGCGGAGACAAGTTGCGCATCATCGCCTTCGACTCGTTCATCGACGAGACGACGGCGGCGAGACGGCGTTCCGGGTCGGGCTGATCCGTGCCGAGGTTGCACAGCACGGTGGTCACGGCGTTGCCACCGTCCGCGTCGGCACCGGCCTCGCGCATCGATACCGGCACCATCGCGATCAGCGGCTGGTCGGGCAGTGCGTTGCGGTCGATGAGATAGGACCGCAGCGCCCCGGAACACATCGTCAGCACCACGTCGTTCAACGTGACCCCCAGCGATGCCGCGATGTCCTTCATCCGCGACTTGGACCACTGCTGCGAGGCGAAGCGGCGTGCCCCGCCGATCGGCACGTTGAGCATCGTCCGCGGCGCGGTCAGAGGCAACACCATCTCGTTGCCGCGCAGCTTGTTCAGACCGATCCGGGCCGCGGCGGGTCCGACCCCGGCGAGCTCACCGGCCGCCTTGACGCCCGTGGACAGCAGCGACAGGACGCCACCGTCGTCGACCTTCGCGACCTCGGTGCTCTTCTTCTTCGGCCGCTCGAACAGCGCCGGGTCCCAGATCGGGCCGCAGTCACGGGCCTCGGGATCGGTGGTCAGGGTGCGCTCGAACAACTTGAGCGCCGAGACACCGTCGACCAGCGAGTGGTGGATCTTGCTGTAGAGCGCGACGCGGCCGTCGGCCAGGCCCTCGATGATGTGCAGCTCCCACATCGGGCGATGCCGATCGAGCGGCGCACTGTGCTCGGCGGAGATGTAGCGCAGCAGCTCGCGGATGCGGCCCGGCCGCGGCAGCATGATGCGCCGGACGTGATGCTCGAAGTCGAGCTCCTCGTCGTAGATCCAGCGTACGGTGCCCATGAAGTTCACCGGCGGCGCCGGCCGCTTGCGGAACAGTTTGTAGACGTCGGTGGCGGCCTGGAACGTCTCGTAGAGCTGCATCCCGAAGTCGTCGCCGGCGTCCTCCGGGGGCACGAACAGCTGCAGTCCCCCGACGTGCATGGGGTGCTCGCGCGTCTCGGCCAGTAGGAACATCGACTCTGTGACCGGCATGAAGGGCATGGGGGCGGACCTCTCTCGAACTGCGGAACCGCGTGGTCACGGTGCGGCTCACCTGCAGGTTCACTGTGCTACCCGGAAGTAACGAACCCACAACTATTGCGACAACGTGGGGTCACGGTGTGACCCCGGCAACAACTATTCCTCGAGAAGTGTTTCGTTTCGGCCCTATCGTGCGATTCCCAGTACGAGCAAGGAAGTGGAGGGCCACCCATGAGCATCGCCTCGGCCGAGATGACCGCACCGTCGTCGCTGACACGCACGTCCGCCAGTCGCCGGGTGCGACGCGCCCTCGGCGTCGGCACCGCCGTGGACCGCCAGGAGTTCGAGGGCGGCAGCATGCAGTCCAAGCTTCTCGCCGCGTACCTGCGCCGCACGGTCCGTCCCTTCCTGGGCGTGTGGGCCCGGACCCACAGCCTGCCGTGGCCCATGTCGATGGTCGACCAGGCCGGCCGACTCCTCCCACCCGTGGGTGACACCACCGTCGCGCCCGTGCGGCTCGACGAGTGCCGGGCCGAGTGGGTCCGCACGGACAGCCCGCGTCGTGTCGGTGCCGACGGCAGGTCCGAGCGACCGACCCGCCGCGCGGACCGCGATCGCGTGATCCTGTATCTCCACGGCGGCGCGTTCGTGGTGTGCGGCCTCAACAGCCACCGCCGGCTCGTCTCGCGCATCGCCCAGTCCACCGGTGCCGACGTGCTGTCGGTCGACTACCGGATGATGCCGCGCAACCCCATCTCGCACGCGGTGGAGGACGGGGTCGACGGCTTCCGCTACCTGCTCGACGCGGGGTACCTGCCCGAACAGATCTTCATCGCCGGTGACTCCGCCGGCGGTTACCTGGCCTTCATGGTGGCGCTCGCCCTGCAGAGCCAGGGTCTGCCGCCCGCGGGCGGCATCATCGCCCTGTCTCCGCTCACCGATCTCGATCCGACGCGGAAGATGCTGCATCCCAACGCGTCCCTGTGCTCGGTCTTCCCCAAGGGCGCCGTGCCGGCGCTCACCGAGCTGGCGGACGAGGTCGAGGCCCGCATCGTCGTGGACGGCAAGCGTGGTCCCCGCGTCTGTCCCGTCGACGCGGACCTGTCCGCCCTCCCGCCGGTCCTGATCCAGGTCGGATCCACCGAGATGGTCTACGCCGACTCGGAACTGATGGCGGAGCGCCTGGCGGACGCCGGAATCGAGTGCCGTCTCCAGGTGTGGCAGGACCAGGTGCACGTGTTCCACGCCGCGGACTTCGTTCCCGAGTCGGCGCGGGCGATCTCGGAGATCGCCGTCTTCGTCGACGAGCAGGTCCGCCGCGGCACAGTTCCCCTGGCCGGCACCGGTACATGATCACGACACCGACCCAAACCGCCCTGTAGGTGTGGACGGTCGGTTACATTCACGCCATGGCTGTCAGCGGAAACAGAGAAGTCGAGATCGAGGCACCACCGGCCGACGTGCTCGCGGTCATCGCGGACCTCGAGGGTCTGCCGGCCTGGTCGTCGATCCACAAGAAGGTCTCGGTGCGCGAGCGTGACGATCAGGGTCGTCCCGTCCTCGCCGAGATGACCGTCGCCGTCATGGGATTCACCGACGAGCAGGTGCTGCGCTTCACGTGGTCCGACATGTCGGTGGCATGGGACGTCGTCGAGAGCACCCAGCAGAAGTCGCAGCACGCGGAGTACCGCCTCAGCGAGACCGACAAGGGCACCCACCTCGAGTTCGAGATCACGCTCGACCCGAAGATCCCTGTGCCGGGATTCATCGTCAAGCGCGGGACCAAGTCCGTCCTCGAGACGGCGACCGACGGACTGCGCCAGCAGGTCGTCGGCTGACGACGCGGCGTCGGCGTCAGCCGCGCGCGGCCAGCACCGCTTCGTAGAGCGCACGCTTGGACACGTCCGCCGCCGTCGTGGTGGCCACCCGTGCGCACGCGTCCTTGAGGCCGAGCCCGGCGGACACGAGATCCTCCACCTCCGCGACGAGGTCGGCGGGATCCGCGCTGACCGGCTCGGCTCCGGCCAGGACCACCGTGATCTCGCCGCGCACGCCGTCGGCGGCCCACGCGGCCAACTCCCCCAGCGTCCCTCGCTTCACTTCCTCGTAGGTCTTGGTCAATTCCCGGCACACCGCGGCGCGCCGATCGGGGCCGAGTACCTCGGACGCGTCGGCGAGGCAGTCCGCGATGCGGTGCGGGGCCTCGAAGAACACGACGGCGCGGCTCTCCGTCGTCAGCGTGCGCATCCACGCCTGCCGGGGACCACGCTTGCGAGGGGCGAATCCGTCGAAGCAGAAGCGCTCCACCGGCAACCCCGACAGGGCCAGTGCGGTGGTCACGGCGGACGGCCCGGGCAGGCAGGTCACGCCGATCCCCGCCTCTGCGCACGCGGCCACCAGTCGGTAACCCGGGTCGCTCACGGAGGGCATACCGGCGTCGGTGACCAGCAGGACCCGCCGCCCCTCGCGCATCTCGGCGAGCAGCAGGGGAACCCGATCGACCTCGACCTGGTCGTAGAAACTGACGACGCGACCGGTGATCTGCACCCCGAGTGCCGTGGCCAAGGACTTCGTGCGACGCGTGTCCTCCGCCGCGACGACATCGGCCGTGGCCAGTGCGTCGCGCAGTCGGGGCGACGCGTCTGCGGGGTCCCCCATCGGTGTCGCACCGAGTACCAGCACGCGTCGTCCTCATCTCGCTCGTCGGTCACGACCGCGGTCGCCGTCGGCATCTAGCCTACGATCGAATCGTGACCCTCGTGACCGCGCGTATCCCCACCGGTCGCGACGGTTCCGACGAGTACCTCACCGCGCCGCGCCCCGCTCTCCCGCCCGCAGTGTTCGGGCCCACCGACCGCATGCGCGGATGGATCGTCACCGCGGTCCTCACGGTCCTCGCGGCCGTCACCCGCTTCACGATGCTCGGCTATCCGACCGACGCCGGCACCCCGGTGTTCGACGAGAAGCACTACGCCCCGCAGGGCTACCAGGTGCTCACCGGCGGCGGCGTCGAGGACAACCCGGCCTACGGCCTCGTCGTCCACCCGCCCGTCGGCAAGCAGCTGATCGCCGTCGGCGAGGCACTGTTCGGCTACACCGGATGGGGTTGGCGGCTGTCGTCGGCCGTCTTCGGTGTGATCCTCGTTCTCCTCGTCGCCCGCATCGTGCGCCGCATGACGCGCTCGACGCTGCTGGGCGCGATCGCCGGGATCCTCATGATCGTGGACGGCGTCACGTTCGTGACGTCCCGAGTCGGCATGCTCGACATCTTCATGGTGGTGTTCGTCGTCGCCGCGTTCGGCGCTCTGGTCCGCGACCGGGACGACGTCCGGGAGCGGTTGCACCGGGTCGCCGTCGAGGGCCGCATGGAGATGACCACGTGGGGCCCGCGTCTCGGCGTCCGCTGGTGGCGGTTCGGCGGCGGACTCCTGCTCGGTCTGGCGTGCGGAACGAAGTGGTCGGGTATCTACTTCGTCGCGTTCTTCGGACTGCTCAGCGTCGCCTTCGACGTCGCGGCGCGTCGCCAGTACGGGGTCACCCGGCCGTGGGTCGGCACCGCCGTGCGCGACGTCGGACCCGCGCTGTATGCGCTGGTGGCGATTCCGCTCGTCGTCTATCTGGCCACCTACGCCGGCTGGTTCGCGAGTGAGACCGGCGTCGACCGGAACGCCGTGGGCACCGACATCGGGACGGGCGGACCGTTCTCGTTCGTGCCCGCCGCTCTGCGCTCGCTCTGGTATTACAGCGGCAACGTCCTCGAATTCCACGCCGGACTGACCAACTCGGCCGGTAACCGCCACCCGTGGGAGTCCAAGCCGTGGACGTGGCCGATGGGTCTGCGGCCGATGCTCTACTACTTCGCCGACGGGCAGCAGATCACCGGTTGTTCGACGGGCGGCAACTGCGTCAAGGCCGTCATGCTCATCGGCACGCCTGCTCTGTGGTGGGTCGCGTTCCCGATGCTCGGCTGGGCGCTGTGGAGCACCGTGGCCCGCCGCGACTGGCGCTACGCCGCCGTGCTCGTCGGCTACGGCGCCGGCATCCTGCCGTGGTTCCTGACCCTCGACCGTCAGATGTACTTCTTCTACGCCGCGGCGCTCGCGCCCTTCCTCGTCATGGGCGTCACCCTGGTCCTCGGCGACATCCTCGGGCGAGGACTCCGCGGTGGGCAGGGTCGCGAGCGCCGCACGCTCGGTCTGCTGCTGGTCTCGCTGTACGTCGCCGTGGTGATCGCCAACTTCGTGTGGCTCTGGCCGATCCTCACGGGTCTGCCCATCAGTCAGGAGACGTGGCAGCAGCAGCTCTGGTTGCCGAGCTGGCGCTGACCGCTCAGAGCTCGGTGCGCCCGGCCTTCGTCAGCCGGAGACGTCGACGACGTTGCGTGAGCACCAGTGGATCGTGCGACAGGTCGCGGTAGAGCGACACCGACAGCCCGATCATGACCAGCACGAACGGCGCCGCGGCGATGATCGTCATGGTCTGCAAGCCGTTGAGCGCGTCCGCGCCGCCCGTCCACAGGATGATCGCGGCGGTGCCACCGGTGATGGCTCCCCAGAACACGACGACCCAGCGGCTGGGCTCGAGGGTTCCGCGCTGACTGAGGGTGCCCATGACCATGGACGCCGCGTCGGCACCGGAGACGAAGAAGACGGCCACGAGAATCATCACGACGACCGTCGACAGCCCGAAGAGCGGCAGGTTCTCGAGCATGCCGAACAGCTGAGACTCGCTGCTGGCGCGCGCGGCCAGGTCGATGCCGTCGCGCTGTTCGCCGATACCGGCTCCGCCGAAGATCGAGAACCACACCAGGCTCACGGCACTCGGGATCACGATGACACCGATGATGAACTCACGAACGGTGCGGCCACGGCTGATGCGGGCGAGGAACATGCCGACGAAGGGGGTCCAGGAGACCCACCAGGCCCAGTAGAAGATCGTCCACGACGACAGCCACGACGCGGTCTCCGGATCGGACGACGCCGCCGAGCGAGCCGACATGTGGAACAGCTGGCTCGCGTAGTCGCCGATGGTGGTGGGAATCAGGTTGAGGATCAACACCGTCGGGCCCAGCACGAACACGAAGAGTGCGAGGACGAGTGCCAGCACCATGTTGATGTTGGACAGCCACTGGATGCCCTTGGCGACGCCGGAGACCGCGGACGCGACGAAGGCGAGGGTCAACAGCGCGACGATGGCGACGAGCAGGAGCGTGCCGGCCTCACCGAGCCAGCCGATGACCTCGACACCCGAACCGATCTGCAGCGCACCGAGTCCGAGGGAGGCGGCGGTACCGAACAGCGTCGCGAAGATGGCGAGGATGTCGATGACCTTGCCGATCGGGCCCTCGGCGCGGCGACCGAGGAGCGGGAGGAAGGCGGAGCTGATGAGCTGACGACGGCCGCGGCGGTAGGTGCTGTACGCGACGGCGAGACCCATGACGGCGTAGATGGACCACGGATGCAGGCTCCAGTGGAACATCGTGGTGGCCATGGCCGTTCCGACACTGCTGTCGGTGCCGGGCGGCGGCGTGACGAAGTGCGTCAGCGGCTCGGAGACGCCGTAGAACATCAGCCCGATGCCCATGCCGGCGCTGAACATCATGGCGATCCAGCTGACGGTCTTGAACTCCGGCTTCTCCCCGTCCTTGCCGAGCGGGATACGTCCGTACTTCGACATCGCCAGGTAGATGCAGAAGAGCACGAAACCGGTGGCGGAGATGATGAACAGCCAGCCCATGTTGGTGACGAGCCAGTCCAGCATCGAGGACGTCACGTTCTCGAGGCTCGTCGGTCCGGCCAGTCCCCAGACGATGATGCCCGTGACGACGGCTGCCGCGACGCCGAACACCACGGGGTCGAGGGTGGCGCGCCGCGGCGCCGGTTCCTGCGACCCGGGGTCCTGCGCATCGGGGTGCGCGGAGGTGGGCAGCACGGCAGATGCCGCGGACGACGGAACGTCCGCGGCATCATCGCGTGGGGTGTCAGCCGGTCCTGTGTCCGTGTCCATACGCGATGTCATGAGACGTCACGTTGCTCGCCTCGACGCCCCGGTGCAAGTTCACAGACTGTTTTCGCAGGTCAGGACGATACGCGTGCACGTGACTTCGGACGGCGGAATGCGCGGTCGACACTGTACGTGCCCGAGCCGACTGCCGCGAGGAGAAGCGCTCCGGCGCCGAGTGCGACGACCAGTTCCCAGCCGCCCTCGCCGACGAACACGCCCTTGTCGAGGTGCACGAAGACGAGCGCGCCGACCATGTCGACGACCAGCAGCAGAGCCGCGACGGACGTCAGCACGCCCAGGATCAGAGCGGCTCCACCGATGAGCTCGACGAAGGTGGCGAAGTACGCCGACACCTGCGGGGCCGGAATGCCCATGCCCTCGAAGCCGGCGGTGGTGGCATCGAGCCCGTTGGTACGCAGTTTCTGCCACCCGTGGGCGACGAACACGACGCCCAGGGCGATGCGCGCGACGAGTGCGGCGATGTCTCGAACGACGACAGGTGTCTTCACAGTGATCCTCTGATGGGTCGGGGTGGATTCGGGATCACGATGACACACTTTAGGTTGAAGCGTCAACCTAAGTGGTGTCAGGAGTCCGCGAGCGCCGTCCGCACGTAGCGCAGAGCCACCTCGTCGTCGATGCCGGCGCGACGCGCCGCGCGGACGTACTCCGTGGCCGCGAGTTGCACTGCCCCGGCCGAAGGATCGCCGCCGGCCGCCACGAAGGTGCCCGACCGCCCCCGGGTCTCGATCACGCCGTCCTTCTCGAGTTCGCGGTACGCCTTCGCCACCGTGTTGGGAGCGAGGTCCAGCGTCGCCGCGAGAGCTCGCACCGTCGGCAGTTTCGATCCCGCGATGAGCTGCCCCGACCGCACCGCGGCCACGATCTGCGACCGCACCTGGTCGAACGGCGCCGTCCCCGACGCACCGTCGATCGTGAACCTCATCGGTCCCACTCCCGCCATACTTGCTCCATGTCCGTCACGATCTATCACAACCCCCGGTGCTCGACGTCCCGCAACGTACTCGCGGCCATCCGCGACGCGGGGGTGGAGCCGACCATCGTGCCCTACCTGACCACCCCGCCGGACGAGGCGACGTTGCGAGCCCTCATCTCCGATGCCGGCCTCACCCCGCGCACCGCTGTACGCAAGCGCGAGACACTGTACAAGGAACTCGATCTCGCGAATGCCGACGACGAGACGGTCCTGCGCGCCATGCTGACGCATCCGGTACTCATCGAGCGGCCCTTCGTGGTCGGCGAGAAGGGCACCGTCCTGGCGCGCCCGGCGGCCACGGTGAGTACGGTCCTCTGACCGGCCGGACATCTGCGGGAAGGCCGGAGGTCAGACGGGATCGCGGGCGACGGGGCAGGACATGCAGCGGGGTCCGCCGCGGCCCGACCCCAGTTCCGATCCCGAGATGCGCAGCACCTCGATGCCCGACGCCTCGAGGCGCGCGTTGGTCTCGACGTTGCGTTCGTACGCGACGACGACGCCGGGAGCCAGTGCGAGCGTGTTGTTCCCGTCGTCCCACTGCTCACGTTCGGCGGTGACGTTGTCGAGTCCGGTGTCGATGACCCGCAGTTTGCCGATACCCATGGCGTCGGCCGCGGCGTCGAGGAACGGGCCCGCGCCGGTGATGGTCACACCGGTGTCCTCGCGGCGAATCGTGAACGCGGACAGCGTGTCCTGGATGATCGGGTACATCACCACCGCGTCGGTGTCGACCATCGTGCACACGGTGTCCAGGTGCATCGACGCCCGTTCCTGCGCGATGGGGACCACGAGCACGGTGTGCGCGAGGTCGTCGTCGAAGAGGCTGCGCGCGAGCGCTTCTGCACCGGCGGGCGTGGTGCGTTCACCGACTCCCACGGCGACGACGCCGGGCGCCATCAGCAGCACGTCGCCGCCCTCCACCGGCGCGGTGTGCGACTCGTAGGCCCGGCGCACACCGAGGAATCGTGGATGGAAGGCGTAGATAAGATCCGTCAGCGACGTCTCCCGAGCGCGGGCCCGCAGCGCCAGCGACGTGATCGCGACGCGTTGCTGGATCCAGAACGACGAGTCGCGGGTGAACAGCAGGTTCGGGAGCGGCTCGATGACGAAGTCGCCGCCGTGGTGCATGCGCCGGACCAGCGAGACACCCGAGTCGTCCGCTACCGGCAGTTCGTCGAAGGTCATGCCCGCCATCAGCACGGTCGCCAGTTCGGGTGCGGGCAGGCCTCGGAGGTAGGTCGCCAGATCCCGGGCGAGCACGTGTCCGAGCCGCCGGGGTTCCACCGCGGCGGCGACACCCTGCACGCGTGCGGCACCGCTGAGGGCCAGGGTCTCGGTCAGCAGATCACCGAGCAGGAGGACCTCGACACCGCGTCCTCGCAGCAGGTCGGCGAACGCGTCGTGCTCGTCGCGAGCGCGGTCCACCCACGGCAGCCCGTCGAACAGCAGCTGATCGTTGTTGCGGGGGGTGAGTCGGCGCAGCTCGTCGCCAGGGCGGTGCAGCATGACCGTCCGGAGCGTTCCCACCTCGGAATCCGCTCCCAGCGGAGCCGTCGCGTCCATGCCAGAACGGTAGTGCGTGAGCGCCGACTCGGCACGCGCTCCGCCGCGACACGCGCGTGAGGTCAGCGCAGCAGTCGGGAGAAGTAGTCGTTGGCCGCCTGCATGGTCATCTCGTAGGGGCGCGCGAACTTGCGCGACACCCAGTACCCCACCCGGATGTCGTTGCTCGAGTAGACGAGGAAGTGCCGCTTCGCCATCCCGGTCAGGATCTTCTCCGCGACCACCTCGGGCGACACGGCGTGGGCCTCGAAGCGTGCGGTCAGCTTCGTCACGCGTGGGTCGTCGCGATCCACGCCGGCGATGTCCACCGTCTCGACGAGCGGTGTCCGCACCGCCCCGGGGACCACGAGCGAGACGTCGATGCCGTGCCGGGCGAGGTCGTAGCGCAACACCTCGGACATGCCGCGCACGCCGAACTTGCTGGCGCTGTACGCCGCGTGCCACGGATACGCGAGCAGGCCGGCCGACGACGACACGTTGACCAGGTACCCACCGCGACCCGCCGCGATCATCGGGGGAACGAAGCACTGGGTGACGTGGATCGGGCCCATCAGGTTGATGTCGATCAGCGCCTTCCACGTCTCGTGGGCCATGTTCTCGACGGTGCCCCACGCGGAGATCCCGGCCACGTTCATGACGACGTCGACGCTCCCCACCTCGGCGTGCACGGCGTCCGCGAACGAGGCGACGGCGTCGTGGTCGGAGACGTCGAGCGCACGCGAGGCGACGACGCTGCCGCCGTTCTCGGCGATGGTGGCGGCCGTGGCCGCCAGTCCCGCCTCCGCGATGTCCGTGACGACCAGCCGCGCCCCACGCCGCGCGGCCTCGATCGCCGTGGCGCGACCGATGCCGCTGGCGGCGCCGGTGACCAGCACGATCGCCCCGCGCAGGTCGGTCCACGACCGTCGCGGACGTCTCCCTCTCAGCCTGCTCTGCACCATCGCGTCGCACTCCCCCCTCGCCGGCCTGCTGTGGTGCCCGACACTACCGGTCGAGTGTGCGCGCTCCGACTTGTCAGAGGCCCGACGACCGGCGCAGAATCTGCCACCATGGCGTTGATCTCGAAGGGCTTCGTGGGCCGCCGGCGCGGCGACGACGGTCGGACTCCCCCCGGCCAGTACCTGACCAACGATTTCCCGGTTCTCGCCATCGGGCCCGCGCCCGTGGTCGCGACCGACACGTGGTCGTTCTCCATCACGTCCGAGACCGGTGAGACCCGGACCTGGACGTGGGACGAGGTGGCCGCGCTGCCGCACGAGACCCCGACGGTCGACATCCACTGCGTCACCAAGTGGTCGAAGCTCGACACCAACTGGAACGGCGTGAGTCTCGACGTGCTGCTGGACGGTCTCGACACCGAGGCGGGGTACGTCGTCGTACACGGCTTCGACGGATACACCACCAATCTGCCCCTCGAGGACCTGCGAGACGGGAAGGCCTGGCTGGTCACCGAGTTCGACGGAGAGCCGCTCGCACGCGAACACGGCGGTCCCGCACGGCTTCTCGTGCCGCACCTGTACTTCTGGAAGTCGGCGAAGTGGGTCTCGCGCATCGAACTCACCGAGGAGAACGAACAGGGATTCTGGGAGCGCGGCGGCTATCACGACTACGGCGACCCGTGGCGCGAGCAGCGATACCAAGGCGACTGACGTGACCACCGGAGCCACCGCCGGGGTCGGGGCCCGGCCCTGGCTCGTCGCGAGGGTGCTCGAGGTGCGGCGCGAGACACCGACCGCCTCGACGCTGGTGCTCGACGTCGACGGCTGGCCGGGACATCTCGCCGGACAGCACGTGGACGTGAAGCTGACCGCCGAGGACGGGTACAGCGCGCAGCGCAGCTACTCCCTCGCCTCCGCACCGGACGGCACGTCGCGCATCGAGATCGCCGTGCAGAACGTCTCCGACGGCGAGGTGTCCCCCTACCTCGTCGGCGCCGTCGAGGTGGGCGACCGGTTCGAGATCCGCGGACCCGTCGGCCGGTGGTTCGTCTGGCGGCCGTCGGCACCCACCGAGACCCCATCACCGCCTGTCCTGCTGGTGGGCGGCGGCTCGGGCATCGTTCCGCTCCGCGCGATGGTCCGCGCGCAGGCCGCGGCGGGATCGAGCGGCGGCCGGGTGCCGTTCCGCGTGCTCTACTCGGTCCGTGAACCGGCGGAGGTGTACTTCGCCGACGAGTGGGCGCATCCGCCCGCGGGAGTCGACGTCACCACGCTCTACACGCGGCGCGCCCCCACCGGCTCCCGCAGGCCGCTCGGCCGCATCACGATCGAGGATCTCGACGCGCACGGGTGGCCCGCCGAGTTCGAGCCGCGGTGCTACATCTGCGGGCCCACGAGCTTCGTCGACACGGTCGCGGACATGCTGGTCGAGCGAGGACATGCACCGGCGAACATCCGCACGGAGCGCTTCGGACCCAGCTGACAACCGTCCCCGCCCGGCCGAGTTCAGAGGCGGGTGGTCATCTCGTCCTGGTAGTCGCGGACAGTGCGTTCGATGCGTGCGGCATCGTCGGCGTCACCGCGTTTCCGAGCGTCGTCCGCGCGTGACTGCAGCACGCGGATGGCCTTGCGCAGCTCGTTGTCGGACATGCGGCGGTCGGTGCGCTCGCGCGTGGCGATGTCTTCCATCGGTCTCTCCCGACGTCACTCGTGCGGTCGACACACGATGCCGTGTGTCTCACGTCACAGTGTGCGCCGGGAGAGCGCCGAACGCTAGTGGTTGCTGGAGACGCCGGTGTCGCTGGTGGCGTCGGCACCCGAGCGATCGCGTACGAAGCTGGAGAGGCTTCGCGAGGCGAACTCGCGGAAGTACGGGAGCTTCGCCGGCGGCACGAGCGAGGGCAGGATGGTGTGCCAGACCTGCTCCATGCGCACGGCGGCACCGTCGAGGCGCGCAGTGCCCTCGGCGACCATCAGCACGCCACTGAGCATCTCCGAGACCAGGCAGGACGCGGTCTCGGCGTCCAGCGAGTCGATGACGTCACCGTGCTCGATGGCACGCTCGAAGAGGTGCGAGAAGATGTTCTGCCACGTACCGAAGACGCTCCCCCGCGTGGGGTCCGGTGCGTCCACCTCGAGCTGCAGGCGGTACATGATGCGCACCAGGTTGTCGGTATTGGCAAGGTCGAGAACGGAATACGTGATCCCGATGACGGATTCCAGTGCGGGAGAACGGCTGTCGACCATTCCGGTGCAGGCGGCCGCGACACGCTCACGACCCTCGTCGACGAGCGCGCGCGCCAGCTCTTCCTTGGACGCGAAGTGGAAGTACAGCGCGCCCTTGGTCACACCCGACTCCGCCGAGACCTGGCTCAGGGTCGCCGTGGCGTGGCCGACCCGCAGGAACAGATCGGCGGCAGCCCGCAGGGCCGCGGACCGCGTTGCCTCTGCACGTAATTGCCTGACCATTGTTACTCCCCACTAGTCACGCGCGTTCGGACCGGTGCTCCGAACCGCCGGTGTGAATCCCGTGTCACACCCTTCTACTGCGCGTGATCATGATAGGCACAGGTTGGACTCGAACACCGCCACAGAAATGCACTCGAGACAAAATCACAATGACGACCAGCGCTCGAGCGAGTCCAGGCACCGCTCCGACTGCTTCTACTCGTCGGTAGGTTCTTTATCTCGACGAGAGCCGACTCCTCGTCCGCCGGCACCGGACGTCGGCGCACGTCATTGCAGCGAGACGGCGACGAAGATCTCGACGTTCCCGTCGGCTGAGAGGCACTCGAACTCCACCCCGCCGGCGCGCACGATCGAGCCGTCGGCGATGGCCTCCTCGGCCTGCGCCCACGCGTCCTCCGCCCGGTCGGGCAGAGTCATCGACGGCGTGAAGACCGCGAACGCTCCCGACGGAACCGTGACGAAGACGTCGCCGATCGGCACGTCGTCGACGTTCCCACGAGGTACGCCGACGACGACGTTGCAGACACCACGCTGATCCGGGACGTAGACGGTGTAGACGTCGGCGTCCTCCGGTTCACGTTCGCGGATACGTTCACGCAGGAACACGACGAGATCGCTGGCGCTGCCCTCGGGTCCGGGATCGACACCGGGCACGACCAGTCCGCCGAACACCATGCTCGGACGTGCCACGAGACGGAACGTCATCCCGCACCGCCGACGCCCCGCGAGCCGGGCGTCGCGACCGGAACGTACATCTCGATCTTGTACGCGTGGGGATACACCTCGAACTCACCGGTGAAGGCGCGAGTGAAGGACCCCATCTCCTCCGCGTGGGTGATCTCGTTCCACAGCGTCGTCAGGACCTGCGGAAAATTGCCGACTGCTGAGAATTTCGCATAGCGACCCGCCGGCACACGCGCCACGATGTGCCCGCGGCGCACGTCACCGTCCGCGACGCGGTACCCGACGATCTGCGTGCTGTAGGACCCGATCGCGGGAACGAAGTCGGTGTAGATCGACCCGAGCGGTTCACCGATGTCCTGGTTCAGGATTCCGGACCACGCACGTTCGAGATTGGTGTCGTAGAGAGAGCCCAACGCCCGTTTCGGGCTGCGCACAGGGAGACCCGCAACCCACGTTTCCGCGAGGTCGACGAATTCGATGGTCATGACGGGCTCCCGTGCAACGGCTTCGATGTCCGCGTGGTGGTCACTGACATTCCGGCGGACCGGCACTCGCGACCCCGCCCGGAGAAGTGCCCACCCGCCGAATACCACGACGCGCCCTCACCATACAGTGCCGCGTCAGGGGAGAACGGATACCCCGTGAGATCCGTCCATTCCTGCCGAGGCCGGCAACGCCTCCACGGGCGGCGGTGCATCGGATCGCCACTGCACCACGGCGGCTCCCGTCAGAATTGCTGCACCACCTGCGATTTGAGTGAGAGACACCGTCTCGCCGAGCAGGAGCCACGCCGCAACCACCGCGCACAGCACCTCGACCAGCGCGATCACCGATGCGGTCGATGCCCCGAGGGCGCGGGACGCCATGATCCCGAAAACGTACGCGACGGCTGCGGAGACCAGGGCGAGCACTGCGACGGCAGTCCACCACGGCCACGCCCGGCCGTCGAGAGCGACGTCGTTCGTCGACACCTGCAACGGAACCATTCCCAGCATTCCGGCGACGCCGACCACAATGGCGCCCACCGCCAGTCCGGCGGCCGAGAGAACCAACGGATCGATGGCGTCGCCCTGTTTCGCGGACACCACGAAGTAGAACGCGAGACACACGGCGGCGGACAGTCCCCAGAGCACGCCGACAGGATCGAACACGGCGCCGTCGAACACGTCGAGCACGACCAGCGCACCGCCGAGCGCGAGTGCGACACCCGCCATCGTCGTCG
Source organism: Rhodococcus sp. MEB041 (assembly GCF_030208955.1). Lineage (NCBI taxonomy): Bacteria > Bacillati > Actinomycetota > Actinomycetes > Mycobacteriales > Nocardiaceae > Rhodococcus > Rhodococcus sp. MEB041. The sequence goes on along the minus strand of NZ_JARVSZ010000005.1, from coordinate 333,200 downwards.
GGCGGGGGCGCCGCCGGGTGGTGATCCAGATCCAGCCGATCACCAGGACCGGCCCGAGGTACTCGAGCATGAGTGCGACACCCACCGAGAGGTGTTGGATCGCATTGAAGAAGCAGACCTGGGCTCCTGCCACCGCGACGACGCCGTACGCGACGACGGTGACGGGAGCCGAGAGCACCCCGCGGAGTGCGCCGCGGCGCAGCAGGACGACGACGGGCAGGAGGATCACCGCACCGCCCACGATGCGAGCGAGCACCGCGGACTCGGGCGACCACCCGGTGTCGGTGAGCGCCTTCGCGAACGGGCCCGACATTCCGAACGCGATCGCGGAGGTCACGGCGAACGCGACACCGGAACGGGAGGACACCATGAGCGGCCCTTTCGAGGATCCGGCCACACCGCCGGGTACGTCGCCCGTCATGTCATGACCGTAACTGTAGATTGGTCATGACACTAGAGACCCGGAAGGTCAGGAGTCAAATGCTTTTTGCTCATGACACACGCACCGCCCTCGTCTGGGCGGCGGCGCTGATCAACACCGCCGCGAACGGCGAGGACCACCTCCCTGACGTGAGCACCCTGTCGTCGATGCTCGACGAGCACGAGTGGACGGGGCGCCGCGACGGCACACAGGAGGAACTCGACGCCGTGCGGGCCCTGCGCCCGGCCTGGCGGGCGCTGTGGGAGACGGGCGAACCCGACGCCGTCGTACCCGTCGTCAACGCGATGCTGGCCGCATCCGACGCCCGGCCGTACCTCACCCGCCACGGCGACTGGGGCTGGCACATGCACGTCAGCGACGACGACGCGCCCCTCGCCGATCGCATGACGGCCGAGACCGCCGTCGCCCTCGCCGACATGGTGCGGTCGGACGAGCTCGAGCGGCTCCGCCTGTGCGACGCACCGGACTGCGACGCGGTGCTCGTCGACCTCTCCCGCAACCGATCGAGGCGGTACTGCGACACCGGAAACTGCGGCAACCGCGCCAACGTCGCCGCGTACCGGGCCCGCAAGAAGATCTGACGACGGCTGGTCCCGGTGAACCGATATTCGCACAATTTCTGATGATCCGGATTCACTCCGTGGTCACCGGACCAGCCACTCGGAGCTGCCCCACAGGATAACGGTGGTTCGCTCCATCTGTTGTGGCGCAACATCATACGACTCATCGGTGGCTTTGACGCCACCTGCAGCCGGGGTTACCGTCGGTGATCGCGGCGGCCCGCCGGGCCGCACGCCTCATCGCTTCTCCTCGTCTCGGGAGCCACACCATGTCGATCTCGACGTCCCTCGACGGGCGGGTGCAGAGCCACACCCGCGCGCATCTGTCCGAGTCTCGTGCACGCGTGGCCTCCATGCTGGGCGACATCGTCGAGGACCGCTCGCTCGGAGCCAGACTGTGGTCGACCGACGACGTCGAGTACCTCAACTGCGGCGGGTACGGGACCCTCCTGCTCGGCGCCCGGCATCCCCGCGTCGTCGACGCGGTGATCGCCCAGCTCGGACGCCATCCCGTCTCCACCCGCACCCTGCTCGAACCTCGGGTGGCCGAGGCCGCGGCGGCACTGGCGGCCCGCCTGCCGGACCCGCTGTCGAAGGTCTACTTCGGCGCCTCCGGAACCGAGGCCACCGAAGCCGCCGTCAAGATGGCCTGCAGCGCCGGCCACCATCGCCTGATCGGGGCGAGCCGCGGCTACCACGGCAAGACCCTCGGCGCGCTCGCCCTCACGGCGAATCCGTCGTACCAGAACCCGTTCCGTCGACTGTTCACCGCGGCGACCACAGTTCCGTACGGCGACGTCCAGGCACTGTCGGACGCACTCGGCGACGACGCCTCCGACGCCTGCGTGGTCCTCGAACCCGTGCAGGGCGAGGGCGGGGTCGTGCTGCCGCCCCGCAACTACCTCGCGGTCGCCTCGGCACTGTGCCGTGAACGCGGAGCCCTCCTCGTGATCGACGAGATCATGACCGGCCTCGGACGCACCGGCCTGATGTGGGAGAGCGAGCGGGACGCCGTCGACGCCGACATCGTCCTCGTGGGAAAGAGTCTGGGCGGCGGCGTGATTCCCGTGTCGGCCGCCGTCGCGACACCGCGCGCCTTCCGTGCCTTCGACATCGACTTCGGCATCCACACGTCGACCTTCTCCGGTGCGCCGCTGGGGATGGCGGCCGCGTGCGCCGCGCTCGAGGTCATCGACGACGAGAAGCTGGTGGCGCGATCCGCACGGACGGGCAGACGACTGCTCGACGAGTTGCGCATACTCACAGCGGATCTCGGGACCGTGGAGGTCCGCGGTCGAGGGTTGCTCATCGGGCTGGACTTCGGCGACGCCGGCACCGCCGGCAGCTTCCTGCTCGCGCTGCTCGACCGGCGCGTCGTGGCCAACCACTCCCTGAACGCCAGTCCAGTCGTGCGTTTCACTCCCCCGGCCACGATGACCGAGGCTGATGTCGACTGGATGCTCACCGCCGTCGGCGACGCACTGCGCGAGACGTTCTCGAAAGGACACCGATGACGATTCTGCTGACCGGAGCCTCCGGCGTCGTCGGACTGCCGACGCTCCGCGCCCTCACCGAGGACCACGACGTCGTCGTGCTGGAAGGTCGACGGGCCGTGCAGCACTCGGGGATCACTGTCCGCGGCGACCTCCGCGCGCCACACCTCGGACTCGACGACCGGACGTGGTCCGCCCTCACCCGCGACGTGGACACCGTCGTGCACTGCGCCGGCGTCGTGGACTTCGGGATCGACGACGCGTCCACCCGGGCCGTCAACGTCGACGGAGTCCGCCACATCGTGGAGCTCTCCCGGGACGCGTCGGCACGCCTGGTGCACGTCAGCACCGCCTTCGTCGGCCAACCCGTGATCCCGGACGTCACCGGCGGACTCGCCACCATGCACCCCGGTGCGTACATCGCCAGCAAGAGGGACGGCGAGGATCTCGTGCGGAGCAGCGGCCTCGACTGGACCATCGTCCGCCCGTCCATCGTGTGCGGCGATTCCGAGACCGGTGAGATCTCCGAGTTGCAGGGGCTGCACACCCTCGTGCGCGCCTTCCTGCGCGGGTCGTTGCCGGTCGTCCTGTGCGAGGACGCGCTGCAGTACGACTTCGTGCCGTGCGACGTCGTCGCACGGTCGATCGCGACGGTGGTGAACCACCCGCGGCAGTACGACCGCGAGCACGTGTGGGTCACCAGCGGGGCCGCGGCACTGGACATCGACTCGCTCGTCGCCGTGCTGGTCGACGAGGCCACCCGCCTCGGGATCGCGGTGGACGCGCCTCGCCGGCTGCACCCGGACGTGTTCCAGCGCCTGTGGAAGCCGGCCTTCTTCGACCTGCTCGACCCCGCGTCGCAGACGAAGTTCGCCAATCTCCTCGCCTCCGTCGCGAACCTGTTCAACACCAACCCGTTTCCCACGTCGCTCGGGTCCGGACCCCTCCCTCCCGCGCAGACGGCGGGCACCATCGAACGCTCCGCCCGCCTCACCGCCCGACATCTGGTGGAGCGCTCCCCCGGCGCCTATCCCGTCCTGCAGTCCGCCTGACCGTCGATTCCATTCGAGGAGTTCTCATGTCCCCCAGCATCATCAGTGTGATCGCCACCCTCACCGGCGTCACTCCGGACGACGTGTTCGATCGGGTCAGCGACTTCGCCTCCTTCGGCGATCACGTACCCATGGTCGACCGCATCACCGTGACGGATCCCGAGTCGCGGGACGCGGCCGGGTACGTTCGATCGTCGTCGTGGTCGACCCACTTCCGCGGCGGTCTGCTGCAGTGGGTCGAGACGGACACCGTCGACGTGCCCGGCCGCACCGTCACCTTCGAGCAGTCGAGCGGCGACCTGGGATCGTTCGACGGCCGGTGGGCGGTGCGGGAGACCGGCGACGGCGCCGTCGAGATGGCCTTCGACGCCGCCGTCGACATCGGCATCCCGTCGATGGCCGACATGCTCAATCCGGTCGCCGCACAGGAACTGGCCACCGGCGTGCACCAGATCGTCGACGGGCTCTTCGGCTCGGGCGTCGTCTCCGTCGAGACCGGGTCGCGGCTCACTCAGCGCTGACGGACCGGCCCCGGCCTATGCTGAACGCGTGCTCGGCCGACGGCAGTTCCTCCGCGGGGCCGGCGCGGCTGCGGCCGCCGCCGCCCTGGCGGGGTGTTCCCGAGATACGTGGTGGCAGGACGCTTCCGGCCGACTGCGCATCGCCACCGGCAACGTGGGTGCGGTGTTCGACGAGTACGGCGCGGCTCTGCGCACAGAGGCCACGCAGGTGCTGCCGGGTGTGCGCTCGGAGGTCGTCGTGACCGGCGGCTCCGTGGGAAACGTGCTCGACCTCTCATCGGGCACCGCGGACGTCGCGTTCTGTCTCGGCGACACGGCGCTCGACGCGGTGCGCGGCGAGGGAGCCTTCGACTCCCCGGTCCCCCTGACCGCGCTGGCCCGGCTCTACGACAGCTTCCTGCAGATCCTCGTCCCGGTGGATTCCCCGGTCACGGGCATCCAGGATCTGACGGGCGTGCGCCTGAGCGCGGGCCAGACCGACTCGGGTACCCGGTCGGTGACCGAGAGGTGCCTGGCCGCAGCAGGAGTGGACACGGCGGACGTCGACTTCGTCGCGCAACCGCTCGGCGAGGCGACGGCGGCGCTGAGCACCGGACGCGTCGACGCGCTGGCCTTCGTCAGCGGGTTCCCGGTGCGGGCACTGGTCGAGCTGGGCGCGCGCACACCGGTCCGCGCGCTGGATCTCGGTGGACTGGTCGAGGGACTCGTGTCGACGTGGGGTCCGCAGTACGTCACCGGTCCGCTGCCGGCCGGGCCGTACCGTCTGCCCGCCGCCGTCCAGACTGTCAGCGTGAAGACCTACCTCATCGCGACGCCGACGCTCCGCGAGGACACGGCCTACGGGTTCACGTCCGTCGTCTTCGACCGTCAGGACGCGATCGCACGAACCGTCCCCGACGTCCGGCAGCCGACCGTCGCCGCCGGGATGTTCACCCAGCCGGTCCCGCTGCATCCGGGGGCGCTGCGGTGGTTCCGCGATCGAGACGCGCGGGAAGTGAGATGACCGTCCGCAGGCCGGGATCGGCGGGGTCGAAGACCACGTCCCCGTCGGCGTCGCGGATGCGGAGGACGACGATCGCGAGACCCAGTCCGGTGCCCTCGACGCCGGCGTGCCGGTCGAGTCGATGGAAGCGCCGCCCCAGCTCGGCGGCTTCGGCGGCACTGACGCCGTCACCGTGATCGCGCACCGTCACTCGCCACGCGTCGCCGGCCTGCTCCAGCGCGACGTCGACGGACCGACCCTCCGCGTACTTCAGGGCGTTGTCCAGCAGGACGTCGAGGACCGTGGGGACGAGGTCCTCCTCCAGGAACGCCGGGGCGGTGTCGACGTCGACCCGGACGGTCAGCAGATCCCCGAACAACGGCGCCCACAGCGCGACCCGCTCGCGAAGCTGCCGGGCGACGTCCACCTCGGAGGAGCGTCGGTCGAAGCCTCCCGCGCGGCTGATCTCGATCACCGCGTCGAGTGAGCGCGCCATGCGTTCGGTCTCGGCGAGCACCGGTTCGACGGCCGGATCGTCCACGGCCAGGTTCTCGAGCCGGAGCCGCAGTGCCGTCAGCGGATTGGCCAACTGATGCGACACGTCCGCGACCAGTTCGCGCTGCTGCTGCCGGGAGTGCTCCACGTTCGCCGCCATGTCGTCGAACGACTCCGCGAGCCGCCGGAGTTCGGGCGGCCCGACGTGGCGTCCCTCGGTCGGAGTGCGGCCACGGGACAGCTGCTCGACGCGGGTGGTCAGATCGTCGACCGGCCGCACCACCCAGCCGACGAGTGGCACTCCCACGAGCCAGGCGACGAGCGCGAGGACGACGGCGCCGCCCGCCGCGGCGAGCACCATCGCTCGCTGCACGTTGTCCCGCGCGGCCGACGTGTCCTCCAGCATGACGACGGCACCGAGGATCTGCGCGTCCCGGCCGATGGGCGTCGCGACGATCAACGGCTCGGTCTGCCACGGCCACAGCGCAGTCGGAGCGGAGGTCGGTGTTCCCGCGAGCGCGTCGCGTACCGCGCCCGCCAGACCCGGCACGTCGGCCGGCAGATCCGAGCCTGCCGGTGCGAGCACCGATCCGTCGATGTCGACGATCCACGTGCGGGTGCTCTCCGTGACCTCGCCGTACCGCATCAGATCGGGTCCCAGTGAGCTCGCGTCACCGACACTGTCGGCCAGGGTGGCGAACCGGGTCGCGGCGGCCAGACGCCGTTCGTGGATGGTGATCGCCCGTTCCTCGGCGTGGGCGGCCACGAGCGGCGCGACGAGTGCCACCAGCACGGCGGCCGTCAACGTGATCGCCAGTGCGAGCAGCCGTCTCCTCACGCGTCGGGCTCGGCGGGAGCGACCAGTCGATAGCCGACACCGCGCACCGACTCGATCCGGGCGACGTCCTTCAGCTTGTTCCGCAGTGACGCGACGTGGACGTCGAGCGTGCGCGAGGCACCCACCCACGTCGTGTCCCACACCTCCTCCATGAGCGCGGCGCGGCTCACGGGGCGGTCCGGTGTGCGGGAGAGTGCCACGAGCAGTTCGCATTCCTTCGCAGTGAGCGTGCGCACGGAGCCGTCGGGTGCGGTGACCTCGCGGGTGTCCCGAGCGAGGTCGAAGCCGAGATCGACGGCCGGCTCGGTGGCGACGCGTCCGACACTGCGCCGCACGACCGCGTCCAGCCGTGCGAGCAGCACCGCGAAGCTGTACGGCTTGGTGACGTAGTCGTCGACACCCGCACGCAGAGCGCCGATCACGGAATCCTCGGTGCGCCGCGCCGTGAGCGCCACGATGGGAACGGACGAGTGCTCCCGGATCCGGCGGCAGACCCACAGGCCGTCGTGATCCGGGAGCCCCATGTCGAGCAGGACGAGATCGGCGTCGTCCACCATGTCGAGCGCCGCGGTCCCGGTCGCGGCGTGCCGCACCGCCCAGCCCTGCCGACGCAGCGACTGTGTGAGTGCGTCGGCGACTCCGAGGTCGTCCTCGACGACGAGAATCTGCATCGTCAGGCCCTCCCGTCCGGCGCGGAAAGCCTAACGCACGGACCTCAGGACACGGCCGCCTCGTTCCTGTCCGCTCGGCGTGCCTGCTCGGCGTCCAGGAAGGTCGGTGCGCGGTTCTTCAGGACGAAGACGTACACGACGAGCGAGACAGCGATGGCGATGGTGACGTAGATGCCGAAGGCGTCGAGCGCATCGTTCTCCTTGGCGGCCTCGTAGATCACCGGAGCCGTGCCGCCGAACATCGAATTGGCCAGTGCGTAGCCGAGTCCCAGTCCCAGAGCGCGCACGTGCGCCGGGAACAGTTCCGCCTTCACGATCGCGTTGATCGAGGTGTAGCCGGTGAGGATGACGTAGGTGCCGGCGAGCAGCAGGAAGGACACCATCGGCGTCTCGACGCGCGGCAGCAGGTTCAGGAAGGTCCACGACCACAGCACACCCGCGATGCCGAACCCGACGAGCAGCGGCTTGCGCCCGATCTTGTCGCTCAGCAGTCCGCCGAGTGGCTGGATCACCATGAGCAGCACCAGCGCCGCGAGGTTGATCCACGTCGCCGTCATGCCCTGATCGGCGTAGGTGCTCTTGACGATGAGCGGCCCGTTGACGCTGTAGGTGTAGAACGCGACGGTCCCGCCGAGGGTCACGAGGAAGCAGATGAGCAGCTGCTTCGGGTACGCGGTGAACAGCTCGGTCATCGAGCCGCTGCGCTTGCCGTCGACCTCGGTCTGCAGGGATTCGTCCATGCTCCGACGCAGGAACAGCACCACCACGGCGCCGAGGGCGCCGATTCCGAACGCGATGCGCCAGCCGAAGGAGGCGATCTGCTCGTCGGTCAGGACACTCTGCTGGATCAGCAGCGTGACCTGGGCGAGGACGTGACCGCCCACCAGGGTGACGTACTGGAACGAGGAGAAGAATCCGCGCAGCCCCGGCGTGGCCGCCTCGGACATGTAGGTCGCCGACGTGCCGTACTCGCCACCCGTCGCGAAGCCCTGCAGCAGACGGCAGAGGACGAGCATGACCACGGCGGCCGACCCGATGGACGCGGCCGTCGGGGTCAGCGCGATGAGCAGGGACGAGCCCGCCATGAGCGAGATGCTGAACACCAGCGCGGGACGACGCCCGTGCCGGTCCGCGTACCGACCGAAGAACCACGACCCGATCGGGCGCATCACGAAGGTGATCGCGAAGATGCCCATCGTGTAGATGCCCGCGTTGGGCTCACCGTCGGCGAAGAAGCTCGACTGCAGGTACGACGCGAAGACCGTGTAGACGTACACGTCGTACCACTCGACGAGGTTGCCGAGTGATCCGCGAATGGTGTTGAACACCGCCCGCTTCGTCGAGGGAGGCCCCGCGGGGATGGCTGTCGTGGCCATGGATGGTCACCTTTCGGTCCGGTGCAGGGGATGCACCGAACGAACACTAGGTGTGACCGGCGCCATATGAGGCACGGCTGCGGGCAGTCTTTACAGACACTTTGCAAACCCGACCGAGGCTGTCGGTGGGACCTGCCACCATCGCCGACATGACGACGACGCCGGCGCTACCCGAAGCGTGCCTCGCGTGGTGCAGCACCCGTTCGTACGAGTACGACGTGCTGGGTGATCTCGCGGAGATCGACCTCGACTGGTGGAACAGTCGGCTCACGAGCGCGCGCATCCCGGTGCGGGTCCGCGCCCGAGGTCTGGACGGAGATGTCGTCGAGACCGGCACCGGGTTCCTGCGGCGCGGCGATCTGCAGACCATCGGGAGCGGGTGCGATCTGACCACCGTCTACCACTGCGCCGCATGGCTCGTCGGTCATCGAGACCGAGACCGCGCTCGCCGCTTCCCCGATGCGCGGGACCTCGAGGAGCCGGCCGGCGACCGTCGGCTGCACGGTGTTCGGCAGGCACTGGACGAGTGCCGCCGCGCGCCGGCGCTCATCGACGTCGGTCCGCACCGGGACTGGTCGGGCTGGCCGAGGGCCACGGGATTCGGGCGCGTTCCGATGTCCCTGTACGTGTGGGCGATCGGGTCGGAGAACATGCTGCACCGCCCGCAACTCCTCGACCAGCAGGCGCTGTCGGAACTCGTGCACCTGGGGTGGGTGGACAATCCCTCGGTGTCGGCCATGACCGTGCGGCGCTACCTCGACTACTGCGAGGTGCTCGACGAGTGGGCGAGACTGGGCCACGTACGGCCCGAGCTCGTCGAGATGTGGCTGGTGCGGTCGTGGCGGATCCGACGGGAGACGCCGTCGCCGTTCCTGGACGAGTTCCGCGATGCGCTGTGACGAGAGTCGAACGTGGTGGAGCTGAGGGGAATCGAACCCCTGACCTTCTCGATGCGAACGAGACGCGCTACCAACTGCGCCACAGCCCCTGACCCGGCTAACCAGGATCGTCTCGAACTCTAGCAGCCCCGCGGGACTGCCAGAAATCCGGTCACTCCCCCGCTGCGCGGCGCATGCGGACGTCGAGGTGGGAGTCGCCGACGCGCTCGTCGTAGTGCTCGAGATGGTCGAACGCCGGGTCCTCGTCGTCCACCTCGAGCACCACGGCGCCGGGGCGACGCAGGCGCTCGGGAGTGAGCTTGAGCTCCGGGTCGGTGCTGGACTCGACACCGAGGCGCGAGCGCTGCAGACGCTGCATGCGACGACGACGGATGTCCTCCTCGATGCGCACCTGGCGGCGGAGGTAGAACAGGTAGGACGACAGTCCGACGATGGTGACGGCGAAGACCCACCAGAAGATCGGGCTCGCAAGGAATCCCAGCGCTGCGGACATCGCGATGACGAACACGGAGCCGAGCACCGTGCGCTGACGGAACGCGTAGCGGGCGGCGCGGGCGATGGCGTCGGCCTCGGGATCGAAGCCGCCGCGACCGCGTCGCTGCGGCACGAAGTCCTCCGAGAAGTACTCGTCGACGTGCTCGTCGCTCTCGTGGCCGTGCTGGGTCTCCATCGGATCCTCCGAAAGCGAGTCGGTCGAGTGCAGGTCGTCGTCGGACGGGCGCCAGTCGGGGTCGCTGCGATGCCCTGCCGCGGGGCCGGGATCGACGCGGAGCCGTGCTCCGCCCCGGTGCAGGACCCGTGTCGCGAGCGCGACGTCGGTGGTGCGGCGGATACGCGGGCGCGATGTGACCACCATCGGCACGAGCACGAACAGCCAGATGGCGACGAGGCCGATCCAGATCACCGAATTGGGCACACCCACCACCTCCTGACGTGAATCACATTCATGTGAGCTTGCACGTCAGCGTAGTGGGGCGCGGTGAACCGCCGACGACGACGCGCCGAACACGAGTGCACTCATGTCACTCCAGTCACAGGCCGGACTTCCCGTAGTGCTTGCGTGTTCCCGCGGACACTGCAGCACGCGCGGGAACACGGAAGCCCTACGGGAATCGCAAGGCGACTACCGAGCCCACGCCGCCCGACCACTGCGCACCAGCACGTCCGCCACCGTTCCGGGCGTCTCCCCCACCGTCATGGCGACGAGGATGTGGTCGCGCCACGCACCGTCCACGTCGAGGTACCTCTGCAGCAGGCCCTCCTGGCGGAACCCGACGTTGCGCAGAACCGCTTGGCTGGCAGCGTTTTCCGGCCGCACGGTGGCTTCGAGCCGGTGCAGCCCGGCCGACGAGAAGCAGTGGTCGACGCCGAGTGCGAGTGCTGCCGTGGCAACCCCCTGCCCGCCGACGTCCTTGGCCACCCAGTAGCCGATCCACGCCGATCGAAGGGCTCCGCGGACGATGTTGCCGACAGTCAGCTGCCCGACGAAGGTGCCGTTCAGTTCGATGGCGAAGGGCAGCATCATCCCGCGCCGGGCCTCGGCCTTGAGGCTCGAGAACAGGGGCGGCCACGACGACATCGCGTGCCGCATGTCCCACGGCGCCTCACCGGTGGGCTCCCAGGGTTCGAGGTGCGCGCGGTTGTCGATGCGGGTCCGCGACCACACCGCGGCGTCACGCAGACGTACCGGTCGGACCGTCACCTCGCCCGCGGGAACCACGAGAGGTCCCAGCTTCGCCGGCCATCCGGGATGGCTCGACCACGATCGCGGCATACTTCGAAACCTTAGCGAAGAGGACGGAGCGTCAGCCGCGCTGCGCGAGGAATGCGACGTCGACCTCTTCGCCGGTCCGCACCTCGGTCACCTCGGGGTCGACCATGACCAGGCAGTTGGCCTCCGCCAGCGTCGCCAGCAGGTGCGACGAGCTGCCGGGAGCACCGCCGAGTGCCTGCACGAGGTACTCCCCCGTGCCCTCGTCCCGCATGAGCTGGCCGCGCAGGTAGGCGCGGCGCCCAGCGATGGACGTGATGGGTCCGACGGTGCGGGCCGTGACGATGCGGCGCATGGGCTGGCGTCGACCGAGCGCGATGCGCACGAGCGGCCGCACCATCACCTCGAAGACGACGAGCGCACTCACCGGGTTGGACGGCAACAGGAAGGTGGGTACCTCGTCGCGACCGAGCTGGCCGAAGCCCTGCACCGATCCGGGGTGCATGGCCACGCGGCCGACCTCGATGTCGCCGAAGTCCTCGAGCGCCTCGCGGATCTCCTCGGACGCGCTGCCGCCGACGGCTCCGGCGATGACGACGATCTCGGAGCGGATGAGCTGCCCTTCCACCACCTCGCGCAGCCGCTTTGCGTCACCGCTGACGATGCCGATGCGGTTGACGTCCGCGCCCGCGTCCCGCGCCGCGGCAGCGAGGGCGTAGCTGTTCACGTCGTACACCTGGCCCTGGCCCGGTGTGCGTTCGATGTCGACGAGTTCGCCGCCGATCGAGATGACCGAGAGGCGGGGACGGGGATGCACCAGGACCTTGTCGCGGCCCACAGCTGCGAGGAGCCCGACCTGCGCTGCGCCGATGATGGTCCCGGACCGCACGGCGACGTCGCCGGGCTGCACGTCGTCGCCGATGCGGCGCACGTACTCTCCGGAACGCACGGGTGCGAGCACCTCGATGCGGCCGCGCGCGAACTTCGCTCGATCCACGGGCAGAACGGCGTCCGCGAGGGTGGGCAGCGGTGCACCCGTGTCGACGCGCACCGCCTGCCGGGGCTGCAGACGGATGGGCTGACGCGACCCCGCCGCGACCTCGCCCACCACGGGCAGCGAGATGTCCACGGGTGCGCCGTCGTCGTCGGTGGCCGACCCCGCGGCGGCGATGTCCACACTGCGGACCGCGTAGCCGTCGATGGCCGCCTGATCGAACCCGGGCAGCGGGCGCTCGGTCACCACTTCCTCCGCGCACAGCAGACCCTGCGCCTCGGAGATGGCGACTCGCACCGGCCGGGGGGCAACCGCTGCAGCCGTCACTCTCGACTGCTGCTCCTCAACCGAGCGCATCCGCACCTTCCGTCATCCGTGTCGACCGGGCGTCACTCGTAGGTCGTGAGCTCCGGTGCCCAGCTGTCGCTCAAGCGCTCCTGGAGCCACTCGCGCAGTGCCGGACCGTAATCTTCGCGTTCCAGTGCGAAGTCAACCGCAGCGCGGAGGTAACCCCCGGGATTTCCGAGGTCGTGTCTCACTCCGCGGTGCACCACCACATGTACCGGATGACCCTCCTCGATGAGGAGAGCGATGGCGTCGGTGAGTTGCAACTCGCCGCCGGCGCCGGGCTGGATGCGTCGCAACGCATCGAAGATGGCCCGGTCCAGAAGGTATCGGCCGGCCGCCGCGTAGTTCGACGGCGCGTCCTCCTTCTTGGGCTTCTCCACCATGCCGTTGACCTTGAGCACGTTGGGGTTCACTGCGTCGGGCACGATCTCGGTGTCGAACACTCCGTACGCGGACACCGCGTCCTCGGGAACCTCGATGGCGCACAACACCGTTCCGCCGCGCTTGGCACGCACCCGCGACATCACGTCGAGCACACCCCGCGGCATCACCAGGTCGTCCGGGAGCAGCACTGCGATCGCGTCCTCGTCGTCGTCGAGCACCTCCTCGGCGCACGCGACGGCATGTCCGAGACCCAATGGCTCCGCCTGGATGACCGACTGGACGTCGAGAAGTCCGGGCGCGACACGGACCTTCTCGAGCATCTCGAGCTTGCCGCTCGCCTCGAGCTTGTTCTCCAGCACCAGATCCTCGACGAAGTGGGCGACCACACCGTCCTTGCCGGGCGAGGTGACGATGACGAGGCGCTGCGCGCCGGAATCGGCAGCTTCTCCGGCGACGAGCTCGATTCCGGGCGTATCGACCACCGGCAGTAGCTCTTTCGGTACCGTTTTCGTGGCGGGGAGGAAACGTGTTCCCATGCCTGCAGCGGGTACGACGGCCGTACGGAACGACGGCTTCTTGCCACCGGCCACGGACTCACTGTTTGCTGAGCTCATGCGCACACCCTATCCATGTAGACCGCGAATCGTCCTTCGCGAGACACTGGGGTTTCCCCCGTGATCAGTGACGACAAACTCGAGTGGAGGACACGCATACTCACTGCCCGCAAGCAGCGAGACGTCCACGCACGAGAGCGGGCATCAGAGGCACTCTCTCACGCCGTGTCGGTTTTGGCCTCCGATGCGCGGGAGCGCGGCGGCGACACTCTCGCCGCCTACGTACCGGTGGGTAGCGAGCCCGGTGATGCGAGCATGCTCGACTCCGCACTGGCCGCCGGACTGCGAGTGCTGCTGCCCGTCGCGCGTGAACCGGGGCCGCTGTCCTGGGCCGAGTACCGCGGACCCGACTCGCTCGTCGCGGCCGCGTACGGCCTGCGCGAACCGTCCGGCCCGACGCTTCCTCCCGAGACCGTCGCGGACGCATCGATCGTGTTGGTACCCGCACTCGCCGTCGATCGCAGCGGCGGTCGCCTCGGCCGAGGCGCCGGCTTCTACGACCGCACACTCGATGCCGTCCGGCCCGACGCGTGGCTGGTGGGCGTGGTGTACGACGACGACCTGGTCGACGCGCTGCCCACCGAGACGCACGACGTGCGGATGACCCACGTGTTGACGCCGCTGTCGGGGCTGCAGCGACTCGGCCACGACAGCCACGGCTGAGGAATAGCGCCACCTGCACGGACGTTGCCTCGATTGCCGACGCTGGCACTGTCGACTGTAGAGTGCCAGTCAGGGACCGACAGCGGAGGAAACGTGCCTACCTACTCTTATGCGTGCACCGAGTGTGACAACCGGTTCGACATCGTCCAGAAGTTCACGGACGACTCGTTGACGGTCTGCCCCGCGTGCTCCGGCAAGCTTCGCAAACTGTTCAACACCGTGGGCATCGTCTTCAAGGGCAGCGGCTTCTACCGCAACGACAGCCGAGGCAGCTCCAGCAGCAGCGAGTCGGGCTCCTCCGACTCCGGCAGCTCCTCGGACAGCACGAGCTCGAGCGAGAAGAAGAGCGACACGAAGTCCGACTCGACCTCGACCTCGACCACCTCGAGTGAGAAGAAGTCGAGCAGCACCTCCACCCCCGCCGCCGCAAGCTGATCGTCCGACCCGGGGATCGCTGAGCCGCTGTCCCCGGGCACCGTCGATCCTGGCCGCGTCCTGCGTCGCCCGCGTTCTACGGTCGCGTCATGTCTCCCACGGTCGATCACCCGCTGACTGCGCGCCTGTTCGACCGCATCCCGCCTCTACCACCGCGTCTGCGGTCACCTGCCGCTCGACGCATCCTCGCCGCTGCTCTCGTCGGGCTCGCCGTCGTCTCGACCTATCGAACCGATCCGTCGCGGACCGAGGTCCCGGTCGTCGTGACCGCCACGGACGTCGCTCCCGGCACCTCACTCACGGCCGCCGACGTCACGCTGACCCGCGTCGACTCGTCCCTGCTCGCGGACGGAACGCTGCGGTCGGTGGACGACGCGGTGGGACGGACTGTCGCCGGACCCGTCCGATCCGGCGAGGCGCTCACCGATGTCCGACTGCTGGGGCCTCGGCTGGCGTCCGCCACCCTGCCGTCCGGTGACGCCCGCATCGTGCCGATCCGCCTCGCCGATCCCGAGCTGGCGCAACTGCTTCGAGCCGGCGACGTGGTCGACGTCGTGCGTGCGGCGCCGGACGACACGTCCTCGTCCGGGGTGATCGCCGAAAGCGCCACCGTGGTGATGGTCTCCGCCCCGGGCTCCGGCGTGTCGCGACGCGACCAGCTCGTCCTGGTCGCCCTGCGCGCGGACGACGCGTCGGCCGTCGCCGCTGCGTCGCTCTCCGATGCACTGACGGTGCTGCTGCGGTGACCGTCCGAGGCTTCGCCCGCGCCCACGAGACGGTCTGGTCGGTTACTCTCGTCGTGGCTCAATCCATGATCGACGAAAGTAGGGGCGGATCGCATGTTGAAGGGCTTCAAGGACTTCCTGCTGCGCGGGAACGTGGTCGACCTCGCGGTCGCGGTGGTCATCGGTGCGGCCTTCACGGCCATCGTCACCGCATTCACCACCAACATCGTGAACCCGTTGATCTCGTCCATCGGGGCGAGCAATGAGCTGGGCTGGGGTTTCTTGATCCGCTCCGGCAACGACGCGACATTCGTGAACATCGGGGCCGTCATCACCGCGGTGATCAACTTCGTCATCATCGCGGCGGTCGTCTACTTCGTGCTCATCCTCCCGGTGAACACCGCGAAGAACCGCTTCGCGACGAAGAAGGAGAAGGCCCTGAGCGATCAGGACATCCTGATCCAGATCCGGGACCTGTTGGCGGAGGGCCGGTCCGACGGCGTCAAGACCACCTCGGACGGCATCACCGGAAACACGAAGCCGGACACCACCACGTAGTCACCCGCAGACACGACGAAGGGCTCGTCCCCACCGCACGGTGGGGACGAGCCCTTCGTCGTCTGTTCGGACGAGCGGGATCAGTTGAACTTGACCAAGGGGAACTCGTCCAGAGTGATCGCGGTGCCGGCCGCGGAGCAGGCATCGACCACTGCCGTCGAGTTGTCGACGAACGCCTGACCGGACGAGCTGTCCGGCTCGGTGAGTTCGAGGGAATCGGCGGGTAGCGCGCCGATGAGGGTGCTGAGCGAGGACTCGACGTCACCGGTGGCGGTGTCCGCGAGCGGCTGGAACTTCTGCATCTCGGCGGTCTTCGCGTCGGTCCAGGTCTGGACGTCCGTGTCGGCCGGGCCGGCCTTGACGAGGGCGGTGAACTGGTCGTACGTGGTCTCGAAATCGGCGCAGGCGGTGGCGTTCTCGGACGAGTCGTCGGACGTCCCGGAATCCCCGCTGCTGCAGGCGGACAGGCCAACCAGGGCCGTGAGGGCGAAAGCTGCAGTCATCACACGAGTCGCGGTACCGGAGTTCATGCCGACCATTCAACAGGATGCGTGGACGTCGGAACGCAGTGGGGCGGTGCACCTTCGGATGCTCGTGACATGCCACCGACCGTTGTCGCACGCCATTGTCACGCCTCACGAACATGACGAAGCCCCACCCGGATGACCCGGATGGGGCTTCGTCTGTGTTCAGATCTGCTGTGGCAGCGGACTACCGATCAGCAGGCAACTGATACTGGCTGGGCCAGGATCAGTTGAAGCGCCACGGCTTGCCGTAGGTGACTGCGGTGTCGCCATTGCTGGAGACGACCTTCACGTACGGGCGAACCGAGACGTTGCCGGCGATGTTGGTCGCGGTGCCGTGCACGTTCGAGATCTGGATCTCGGTGCGCGCGCCCGAAGCCGAGCCGGTGCCGACCTCGACGTCCTCGATGCCGGGGCCCGGCTCGAGGGTGACCGTGGTGCCGACCTGCGGGAGGATGTCGGATACGGTGCCGCCGCCATCGAAGTCGAGCTCGAGCTGCGGGGTGCTGTAGCTGAAGGTCAGCTCTCCACCCAGCGAAGCCGGGTAGCCGAACTGGTAGCCGAGGGTGATGTCGCCCTCGAAGTCGTCGGCGTCGGGGCCGGTGACCTCGACGATGGCGCGACCGTTGTGGAACCACTCACGGGTGAGGGGGCTTCCGTCGAGCGGGAAGACGCTGTTGATGAAGGTGTCGGCCTGCGAGACCGTGATGGTGTTGCCACCACCGTCGACGACGGAGTTCGAATCGTCGACTGCTGCAGATGCCGAGCCGCCACCGACGACCAGGCCGACGACTGCGGCACTGGCGACCACTGCGGTACGCATGGACTTGAGCCCCCGGCTGCGCCGCGGCTTCTGAATTACGGTCATGTACTTCCTCATCATGTTCGTCCCGCGGCGTGTTCGCCTCGGGTGCGCTGTCGGGCTCTGACGTCCTCCCGAGCGGTTCGCTTGCGAGCGAACCGTATCAGGCGGCGACTGCAAGCTCATGGCTTACGCGTCGGGCAGTGCAGGAACACAAGTTGGACGCGTCCTCGTATCGATTCAGCATCCACCGTTGAACCTGAGCGAAACCTTAGAGGGTGATTCGGACCGTGACAATCCCTACGTGCGCGGCGTTGCGTCCGAAAACCGCCGTCCACGTTTCGTGCGTGTGAACGTGCGTCACAAGCGTTTTGGCCGCACGACGCGCCGCAGCTCCAATGGCACCAAACGTCGTCGGACTGTGCTAACCGGGTGCCCGGGTGCCCGTGACGTGGGCGTTATTCGACTCGACCCCGAGCGGAACCACTGCTCGACGGGGGTTGCCAGTCACACCAGTCACATCTACCCTGCGGTAACTCTCGGGGAGGTCGTCCGAATTCAGACGAATTCGCGGTTAACAGACAGGCAACACCAGGTTCGCACTGTGGTAACTCCCAGTGATGTGGATCACACAAAACTATTCGTAATGCGGAGGCCTCTGGCTCCTCAACCACTCCTCCGAGCCCGAGGACGAATCACCTCGATGTGGTTCGCCCGACGTTCCGTCGTCTCGAGTCGACTCGGGAAGAACATCGCCGAACACACGAGCGAGCCGGGCCCGTCGTGCACGGGCCCGGCTCGCAGTGTCCTCGGAGTCCGGATCGACAGGTGTTGCGTCGCCGGCTCGAGGGTCGTTCTTCTGGGGGTCGTCAGCCGTCAAGGCTGGACAACTCACCGATGACATGGGCGGCGAGGGGCGTCAGCGTCGCCATTCCGTCGCGGACGGCCGCGCGGCTCCCGGCCAAGTTGACCACCAGCGTGCTGCCGGACACTCCGGCGAGCCCGCGGGACAGGCCGGCGTCGAGCGACCCCGCCGCCAGTCCGGAGGAGCGGAGCGCCTCACTGATGCCGAGGAGTTCACGGTCGAGCACCTCGGCCGTCGCGTCCGGGGTGACGTCGCGTGGCGACGTGCCGGTGCCGCCGACGGAGACCACCAGGTCGACGCCGCCGATGACCGCGGTGTTCAGTGCGTTGCGCACGTCCACCTCGTCGTTGCTGACCACGACGACACCGTCGACGAGGAAGCCCGCCTCGGTCAGCAGTTCGTTGACCAGAGGTCCGGTCGAGTCGGCATCTCCGTGAGCCGTGCGGTCGTCGACGATCACGACGAGCGCACGTCCGGCCACGGCTGCATCCATAGTCATGTCGCTCACCGTAATGCCCGGGCCCGACGGAGACTCGATGTGCCCGACGATGGGAGTGAGGTGCCCACGGTCACGGACGATCCGGGGTCGCTTCATCAGTTGCCTCCGCTCGGGGCCGTCCCGAGCGTGACCTGCACGGTCTGCTCGTTGCCACCCTGTGTGTAGGTCACCGAGACCTGGTCGCCGGGGGCGTGGGAGCGGACCGCCGCGATGAGTGCGTCGCCGCTGGCGATGACGCGGTCGTCGACCTTGGTGACCACTGCACCGGTCGGGATGCCCGCCTGCGCGGCCGGCCCACCGTCGGTGACGGCCATGACCGTGGCTCCGTTGGCGTCGTCACGGCTCGGGACGCTGATGCCGATGATCGCCTGCGTCGCCTTGCCGGTCTGCACCAGCTCGTCTGCGATGCGGCGGGCCTGGTCGACGGGGATGGCGAAGCCGAGGCCGATGGACCCGCTCTGCGACTCGGACGAGCTGGCGCCCGCTCCCAACGTCGCGATGGCGCTGTTGACGCCGACCAGCTTGCCGTTCATGTCCACGAGCGCGCCGCCCGAGTTGCCCGGGTTGATGGCCGCGTCGGTCTGGATCGCGTCGATCACCGTGGTCTGGTCCGTCGACTCGCCACTGGTCGCGACCGGGCGGTTGAGCGACGAGATGATGCCGGAGGTCACCGTGCCGGCGAGGCCGAGCGGCGAACCGACGGCCACGACACCCTGACCCACCTGCAGACCGTCCGAGGTGCCGAGCTCGATGGGCGTCAGGTTGCTGCGACCCTGCGCCTTGATCACCGCGATGTCCGAGGACGCGTCCGCACCGACCACCGTCGCCGACGACGTGGATCCGTCGTTGAAGGAGACGGTCAGCTGGGCGTTCGCACCCGCGCCGGACACGACATGGTTGTTCGTCAGGATGAGGCCGTCGGAGGAGAGGATCACGCCGGACCCCTCGCCCTCGGCGGTGCGGCCCGCCACCTGGATCTGGACCACGCTGGGGAGCACCTTGCCGGCCACGGCCTGCACCGAACCGTCGGGGGCGTTGGCGGCCGGGTTCGCCTGCGTGACGGGCTGATTGAGGGCGTTGGTCACGCCACCGTTGCCGCCGTCCGCGGCGATGGCGCCGACCGCGCCGCCGACTCCACCGCTCACCAGGGCCAGCGCGATGGCGCCTGCGACGAGGGCTGTACGCCCCGGCTTCCGCGACGTGGTCGCCGGCGCCGTCCCGCCGTAGTACTGCGGCTGCTGGTACGGGTTCTGCTGGTAGGGGTTCTGTCCCTGCTGATGAGGCTGCTGATACGGGTTGTGGGGCTGCTGGTGCTGACCCGCCTGGTGTTGACCGGACTGTCGACCGTCCCACCCGGTGTACTGGGGCTGCGTCTGTCCCCCGTACGCGGGCTGCTGCGCGGTGGGCTCCGATGCGCCGTCCCGGCCGTCGCGGCCGGTGTCACCAGTGGTGCGGTCCTCGTTCATGCGTTTCGCTCCATCTCCATGACCGGCTCGCACCGGTCACCTCACGTCGTCCTGATCGACGATGCTCCGCCGGACTGAGAGGGCGCTGAGATCATCGTGTCAGTGGCCTGTGGGTCCTGCGATCCTGTTCCCAGCAGATCCTGCGGACCGGCGGATTCCCCCGGGAGAACGATTCGAATCAGGGTGCCGCCGGTGACCGAGTCCTCGACCGCGATGGTTCCGCCGTGCTTGAGCACCACCTGGCGCACGATCGCCAGACCCAGTCCCGATCCGGGCATCGACCGCGACGCGGTGGACCGGTAGAAGCGTTCGAACACCAGCTCTCGTTCCTCGGGCGCGATACCCGGACCCGCGTCGGACACGGTGAGTTCGAGCAGGCCGTCGGGCCGGGCGATCATCGCCACGTGCACGGTGGCGCCCGACGGACTCCACTTGGCCGCGTTGTCGAGCACGTTGAGGACGGCGCGGGACAGACCTGCCTGGTCGCCGTACAGGATCCACGGTGTGGTCATCGAGTCGAAGTCGATCTCGTTGCGACGCCTGCGAACTCGCTCCAGGCTGCGTTCGACGACATCCGCCATGTCGACACGTTCGAAGACGTTCTCCGGGGCGTCCTCACGTGCCAGGTCGACCAGATCGCCGACGAGCGTGGACAGTTCCTCGATCTGCGCCACCACGTCGAGACGCAGCTCCGCCATGTCCTGCTCCGGGATGCGCGGCGCACCCGGCCGACTCGACGCGATCAGCAGTTCCATGTTGGTGCGCAACGACGTCAGCGGGGTCCGCAGTTCGTGACCCGCGTCCGCCACGAGTCGACTCTGCCGCGCCCGCGACTCGGCGAGCGCCCGCAGCATCGTGTTGAAACTGTCGGTGAGGCGGGCGAGTTCGTCGTTACCCGTCACCGGAATGGGCGTCAGGTCGTCGGTTCGGGCGACACGCTCGGCCGCCGCCGTCAGCCGTCCGATGGGTCGCAGACCGGTGCGTCCCACCGCCGTGCCGGCCACCGCCGCGAGGACGACGCCACAGCCGCCCACGACGAACAGCACCCAGGCCAGTCGATCCAGGACCTGGCCGGTGGGCGCGAGCCGCTGTGCGATCACCAGCGTGCTTCCGGTCTGCGTGCGCTCCGCGAGAACGCGAGCTCCCGAGGTGGTGCGCAGCGACGAGGTCGACTGTCCCAGCGCGACGTCCATCTCGGGGTCACCGATGGGCACGATCGAACCCGGCGGGATGTACTTCGTCAGGTCCGGAAAGATCAGCGCGACACTGACATCGGTGCTGTAGAGCGTGGCGCCCGCGACGTACCGGGGATCGAAGGCGACGAGGTTGGTCTCGATCAGCGCACTCGCCCGGGTACGCAGCTGATTGTCGACGTCGCCGTACAGCGCGCGGGACACCACCGCGTACGCGGCGATCGCCATGACGGCGACCGCGATGGCCACCACGGACGCCGCGAGCAGCGTGACACGCCACCGCAGGGACACCGAGCGGGTGAGGGGCATCGGAGGACGCATGAGTCCGTCCTGTGCCGCGCGCCCCTTGTCGGTCCCGGCCTCGCCCCGCCGGCGGCCGAAGGGAGCAACCATCACGGAGGCGTTTCCCGCAGCACGTAACCCACACCGCGGACGGTGTGGATGAGACGAGTCTCGCCGTCGGCCTCGGTCTTGCGCCGCAGATACCCGACGTACACCTCGAGGGCGTTGCCCGACGTCGGGAAGTCGTAGCCCCACACCTCCTCGAGGATGCGGCTCCGGCTGAGCACCCGTCGGGGGTTGGCGAGCAGCATCTCGAGCAACGAGAACTCGGTGCGGGTCAGGCTGATGGGCCGTTCGCCCCGTCGCACCTCGCGCGTGACGGGGTCGAGTGACAGATCGGCGAACGTCATGGCCTCGCTGTCCGGACCCAGTTCCCCACCGGTGCGTCGCAACAGTGCGCGCAGCCGTGCCAGCAGCTCCTCGAGCGCGAACGGTTTGGGCAGGTAGTCGTCCGCCCCGGCATCGAGACCCGCCACCCGCTCGGACACGGAGTCACGAGCCGTCAGGACCAGGATCGGCAGGTCGTCTCCGGTGCTGCGCAGGCGACGGCACACCTCGAGCCCGTCGAGCCGGGGCATCATGACGTCGAGGACCAGCGCGTCCGGTCGCTCGGCCGCGACCTTCTCGAGGGCGTCGAGACCGTCGGTGGCCAGGTCCACGGTGTACCCGTTGAACGTCAGCGACCGTCGCAGCGATTCTCGGACGGCACGATCGTCGTCGGTCACCAGTACACGCATGGGAACAGTGTCGCCCCGACGACTGAGACGCTGCTGAGAGGACACAGGGGCGGCCGGTGTCAGCGCCCGAACAGCCGGTCGACGAACGCGATCGCATCGGGCTGCGAGTCACGGAACGTCTGACTGTGGTCGCCCGGGTAGGTCCGGAAGGTCAGCGGTTCGCCGTTGGCCGTCATGGCCGCCGCGAGCGACAGGGCGGACGGTGCCGGCACATCGACGTCCCGCAGACCCTGGCCGATGAAGACGGGACGGTCGTACCCGGAGGTGGGCACACCCATGTAGTCGTTCAGCAGTCCGTACACGTTCGGGATCTGCGCCAACGGCCGCGAGAACATGTCGCCCAGTCGCAACCCGGACACCGCATCGTGGAACGGGTTCGCGCACTGCGTCTCGGCGGTGTCCACCCACTGCCGGCCGAGCGGAGTCAGGTACGAGTTCAGATCGATCTCCGGATGGGCGGCCCGCAACCCCGCCAGGATGTAGAAGACGTACGACGTCAGACCGTCCGGAATCGCGACGGGCGGGACTCCGGGCCCGAGCGGAAGCAGAACGAGTTCGATGTTGGCGGGCACGCCGGTCCCGACGGCGCCGAGGTAGTCCAGGCCGTCGCCGCCGTACTCGGTGGCGTACCGCGCGGTGGTCACCGCGGCGCCGCCGCCCTGGGACTGGCCGATCGCGACCCAGCGATTCGACAGCGTCGGCTCCAGTTCCCTTGCAGCAGCGACACTGTCGACGACGCTGTGCGCCTGCACCTTGCCGTCCAGGTACGGCATCACTCCGGGGGTACCGAGTCCCACGTAGTCCGTGGCGACGATCGCGTAGCCGCGGTTCAGCCACGTCTGGAGGTACGGGAAGTCGCGGTCCGGCAACGTGGGGCCGACGACCGACGGAGCGCAGTCGTCGCCGAGCCCGGACGTGCCGTGGGCCCACGCGATGACAGGCCAGCCACCTTCGGGCGCCTCGCCGGGCGGCAGATAGACGCCACCGGTACTCAGGGCCGGCTCGTTCTGCGAGCCCACCGACCAGTAGGTGATGCGCCGGGCGTCGACACTTCCCGGAATCGGGGCCGGTGACGCTGTCGATCCGACGAGAGTGCCCGGATCACGGTCCTGCGCCTGCGCCACACCCGTGAGGGTCAGCGCGACGGACGTCGTGGCGGTCAGGGTCACCAAGGCGCGCAGCAGGCGGCGGGAGCGGTTCGGCACGGCGTCACCGTACCGCTCCGGCACCGGGTTCCGGACTAGAACATACGTTCGATCACGGCTACGCTCTTCAGTCATGGACGAGGTGGGTGCGACGCAGAGTTCGGTGAACGACAAGGTGCTCGAGCTGCGCGCGGTCGCGGACGAGCTCCGGGCGCTCGACGACCACCGAGTGGCCCTCGGCGACAAGCTGGTGGACCTCGAACACTGGTTCCGACGGGTGGGGTGCCTGGAGTTGTCCGACCACGCGCTCGACGTCTTCGTCTCCCGGTACGTGGGCCGGGTCTTCGAGCTGGCGGACGGCCTACGCGAGTAGCCGTGACCTCGCGTCACACTCAGTTGTGACCGTCGTCGCCCCGATCGGCACCACGTGGGGTGCCCCTCATTCCGGTGGAAACCACCTCGCAGCGGGCAATCATGGAGCACGGCGGGACACGCTCCCGCCGGGGCCGGTCAGGGGAACCGACCTCAGCACGATCGGAGGAAACACATGATGATCACACTGACACTCGTCGGCGCGGCAGCACTCGCGGTCGCACTGTTGTCCGGCGGACGCGACCTGGACTTCCGGGGACGCCAGATGTCGCACAGCTACCGTTCGCGCTGACACCGACGCACATCGACGACTGCCCACCGTTCACCTGTGAACGGTGGGCAGTTCTCTGTCCGTATTCGGTGACATCTACTATCGAACATATGTTCTAATCCATGTAATCTGAGGTCATGGAATCGGGGGATCCACGGTCGGCCTGGCAGGTGCAGATGGGCCGACGTGTCGGCGCGCTGCCTGCTGTGGCCGCACCTGTCGACGATCCCCGCGTGTGCGCGCTACTCGCCCAGCTCGGCTCCGCGGTCGAGGGCATCGCCATGCTCGACGCGTCGACGCTCACCAGCGAGGACCGACTGGCGCTGGTCTGCGGGGCCGAGAACACCCGGCGCCTGCTCACCGGCGCGTCACACACCTGGCTCAACGGCCTGGTGGCCGGCTCGGGATTCGACTCAGTGCTCGGTGCGATCGGCGCGAGCGGTGTTCCGCACGCACTGGCGCACATGCTGCGCATCACCACGGCTGCCGCGGCATCCCGCCTTGCCGTGGCACGCGATCTCGGCACCGGAACGACCATGACGGGTGAGACGCTCGATCCGCCGTTGACCCACACGGCCGCGGCAGCGCGGGACGGCGCGCTGGCCGACGCACACGTCTCGATCATCCGCTCGTTCCTGAAGAAGCTCCCTCACGCCGTCGATGCCGAGACGCGCGACGCCGCCGAGCAGACTCTCGCCGACCTTGCGCGCACGGTCGGACCGGAGGAGCTCACGGCCATCGCGACGCGCCTCACCGAATACCTCGATCCCGACGGAGCGGAGCCCGACGATCGCGACCGCGCCAGGAAGCGCTTCTTCGAGATCGACCCCCAGGGTCCCGATTCGATGTCGACCGGCCGCTTCTGCGTCGACCCGGTGCTGCGCGCCCTGCTCGACGCGTTCCTCGCCAAGTTCGCGGCACCCGGAACGAACAACTCCGAAAGCACTCCCTCAGCAGTCGATCTCGACGACCCGCCCCCGAAGGATGACACGACCCCCACTGACGCTGTCCCGTCCGGCGACGCAGGACAACCGGCCGACAGCGCGGAAGGGTCGGACGACCGCGAGGCCGAGTGGGACCACCGCACCCCCGGCCAGCGCAATCACGATGCACTGACCTACCTCCTGAAGGACGTGCTGGCCTCGGGTCGACACGGACAGCATCGTGGTCTGCCCCTGTCCGTGGTCGTGTCGGTGTCACTCGACAGCTCACCGCCGCAGCGGGTCTCGGGCTCACCGCCACCGGATCCACAATGCCCGTGGCAGACGTGGTGCGCATGGCGGCCGAGGCGCACCACTACCTCCGCGTCTTCGACGGGGCCACCGGCAGCACGCTGCACTTCGCCCGAGCCCGCCGGTGCGCGAGCACCGACCAGCGGCTCGCCCTGTTCGCCCGCGACCGCGGCTGCACCGGGCCGGAATGCTCGGCCCCCGCGTCACGGTGCGAGGCCCACCATGTCGACGACTGGGCGGCGGGCGGCCTGACCGACATCGACGACCTCGCGCTGGCGTGCGACGTCCACCATCCGCTCGTCGGCGAACGTGCCGGCCAGTGGGCCACCAGCACCGCTCCCCCGAGTCATCCGTACCCGGGAACAGTGCTGTGGCATCCGCCTGCCGTCATCGACGAGGGTCGGCGCGGCATCCCGAACCACCTGAACTTCCCGGAACGGCACCTCGCGCCGCCCCCGGACGACTGATCGAATCCGAGACGGTGAGCCGAGGGCGACCTCAGGTTCGACACTGCGCCGGCCTGGCACCGTCAGCCGGAATGTTCCGCCGTGAATTCCGTGATCTCGGCGAGCGCAGGCTTGGGCGAGAAATCGCGGCGCACCATTCCGAAATTCTGCTCCGTGTCGGACTCGTCGCTGCCCGAGTCACGCATGCTGTAGACGTACGCGGGCCCGAGCCAGGAATTGCCGAGAAGGGCATTGAGCATGATGCCGATGGACTCGGCCTGCCCCTCCTCGCTCATGGCATTCGCGTTCGTTCCCGTGGGGGCGCCCATCTCGGTGATCCAGATCTGCTTGCCGCCGTCACCCTCGGCGCTCATGACATCGTGCATCGACCACATCGCCATCGCCGTGTTCCACGGCGCCGTCGACAGATCGTTCGGAAGGAACGGCCACGTGTACGGGTGGACGTTGAAGGCATCGAAATAACGATTCGCTCCGAGGGTGTAGAGCGACGAGAGGAAAGCGGTCGGCGAGATGTTGGTGCCGTTGTTCACCGCGGGCGCCATACCGCCGGCGAGCACCAGCGCCTCCGGTTGCACCTTCTTGATGGCGCGGTACGTCGCGCGCAGCATCAGCGCGTACACCGTCGGGTCGGGCAGCGGCGTGAAGTAGGTGGTGATGTTCGGCTCGTTCCACACCTCCCACAACACGATTCGGTCGCGGTACCGCTCCGCGGCGAGTGCCGCGAAAGCCCCGAACGCGTCCGGACTCGCCGGCCGGGCGTAGGGCTGATCCCGAGCCGTCGCCACACGCGCCCAGGCAGGTGCGTAGGTCACGATGGCGTACGGGCACATACCCCGAGCGACGATGGCGTCGACCACTCTGTCCGTCGACGACCAGTCGCGCCGACCGGGCTGCGGCTCCACCACCGACCAGTCGATGTCGATGCGGACCGAGAACATGCCCGCATTCCTCGCGATGTCGAGTTCGCGTCCGAGGTCCTCGTCCGACAGGAATCCGAAGGAGCCGCCGGGTGATCCGCCCACCCGGACACCGTCGGACTCCGCGACGCACCGCGGTACCTCGCCCGACGGAGCGCCGGATGCCGGTGTCGGCACACCGACGAGAACGAGAAGGACAGCGGCACCAGACACGCTGCATCGCCGAAGAAACCCGGCACCGGCTCCGCGCCGAGTCGGCCTCGAACGCGAAACAGACCGATCGGTGAGCACCGGCCCAGGCTAACAGCGGCGGCCGCGCGGGGCGTACCAGCGAAAACGGACACCGGCGAGGCTCCGGATGCGATGATTCTCCACATCGCTCGATCCCGTACAAGCCTGCATTAGTATCGGCGAAATGACGACGGGAAACGACGGCTTCGACGCCCGCCTCAACGAGGTTCTGGAACAGCAGGCCGCGAGGGTGGGCGAGACGGTGCCCGCCTATGTTCGGCGCGCCGTCGTGACACGCCTGGTGAAAGAACTCGCCGAGGCGGACGACACCGATCTGGGCCATCTGCTCAAGCGCCTCGAGGCGACGGCCGATCCCGTGCCCGACACGCCCGCGTCCACACCGCCGGCGGTATCCGACATGCCCGCGATCGTCACCGATCCCGATCGCGTGCGCGCCGTCGAGGCCACCGGGCTGCTCGACACCCCGTCCGAACCGGCCTACGACCGCATCGTGGCCATGGCCGCAGACGCGTTGTCCACGCCGGGTGCCTCGATCTCCTTGATCGACAAGGACCGCCAGTTCATCAAGAGCGCTGTCGGTTTCGGGCCGGAGGAAGAACGGCCTCGGGAGATTCCCCTCGAGGCCGGAATGTGCCGCCACACGGTGGCCCTGGGTGAACCACTGCTGGTCGAGGACGCTCGCCTCGACGAGAAGTTCATGAACCACCCCGGCGTGCTGGACAAGACCTTCATCTCCTACCTCGGCATCCCGTTGGTGGACGACGGCGGTCACGCGGTGGGCACGCTGTGCGTCTGGGACGCCGAGCCACGTCAGTGGACGACGGGGCACGTACAGGTACTCAAGGACATCGCGTGGATGGTTCGCGAGCGAATTTTCGAGTGAGCGAACCATTCCGGGCGTGATCTACATTTTCGCCTCGTTAGTCTGTCCATCGGTCGCTTTTCCGTAATGGCGCCGTGACCATTCTGAGAAGACAACTCCAAAGAATGGTCTAGTGTTGACCTCGGTCGGTCAACCACTAGGTCCGTACGGAGTGAATCCTGTGTCCGAAACACTGGAATCGCGAGATACGTTGCTACGCAACGCCCCTGCCACGAGGGTGTCCAATGAACGTGGAATAGCGGACCGTCTTCGCGTCGATCCCGCACACACGATGGTCACCATCGCGGCAGACGCGACGGCAGCGATCGTGGCTGTTGCCGTGGCGAGGTTCTGGCCGGGAACGGGCGGCATCGACTACGGCTGGGTGCCGTGGTTGTTCGTGCCGCTGGTTCTGCTCATCCTGGCGTCCCGCTCGCTCTACCGACGCGGACTCCGCCGGAACTTCCTCGACGAGATCGGTCCCGTCGAGACGTCCGTCGCGCTCGCCACTCTGTTGGTGCTGACGATCTTGCTGGTCATCGGCACGGAGTACCGGCCCGGCCTCTTCATGGTCCGGGTGTGGATCGCCGCGGCGATCCTGGTGGCGGTGGCGCGGTTCCTGCGCACCGCGATCCAGCGGTACCTGCGGGTGAACCACAAGTCGGCGGCTCCGACGCTCATCATCGGCGGCGGTCCGATCGCCCACCAGCTGGCGTCGCGCATGCACCAGTTCCCCGAGTACGGCCTCGACCCCGTGGGCGTGCTCGACAAGGCACACGCGGTCGATCCGCAGCCGGACACTCCCGAGGCACTGACCGTCCCCTACATGGGCACACCGTCGCAGCTCGCGCAGGCCATCGAGCAGACCGGTGCCGAGGAGCTCGTCATCGGGTTCTCGGACGTTCCGACCGAGAGTCTGGTCAAGGCCATCCGCACCGCCCACTCGAACGGCATGCGAGTGTGGTTGGTACCGCGCTTGTTCGATACCGTCGGCGTGCGGACCCGCGTCGAGCATCTCGGCGGGTTGCCCCTGATGGTGCTGCCGCACACCGACCCCAAGGGCTGGCAGTTCGTCGTCAAGGGCGTCATGGACCGCACCCTGGCCGGACTGGGCGTGCTGGTCCTCTCCCCCGTCTTCCTGGTGCTCGCGCTGCTGGTCAAGACGAGCTCCCCCGGACCCATCTTCTTCTCCCAGGAGCGCATCGGCCGTGACGGAAAACCGTTCGGCT
This sequence comes from Rhodococcus sp. MEB041, assembly GCF_030208955.1. NCBI lineage: Bacteria > Bacillati > Actinomycetota > Actinomycetes > Mycobacteriales > Nocardiaceae > Rhodococcus > Rhodococcus sp. MEB041. Next base: position 304,264 of record NZ_JARVSZ010000005.1, on the reverse strand, counting down.
GCCTGAAGTTCCGGTCGATGCGTCCGCCGCGTGCCTCGGACGCCGAGTTCACTCGCGTCGAGGGCGCCGCTCCGGGCGGCGTCGAGGGCGTGGATCGCCGGACCCGTATCGGCAAGATCATGCGCCAGACGTCGCTCGACGAGCTGCCCCAGCTCCTCAACGTCGTTCGCGGCGACATGAGCCTCGTGGGTCCCCGGCCGGAGCGCCCCGCATACGTGGATCTGTTCGAGATGCAGATCCGCCGCTACGGTGAGCGCCACCGGGTGAAGGCCGGTGTCACCGGGTGGGCGCAGGTGCACGGACTGCGCGGACAGACGTCCATCGCCGACCGAGCCGAGTGGGACAACTACTACATCGAGAACTGGTCGCTGTCCCTCGACATCAAGATCCTCTTCCTCACCATCGCCGCGGTCCTGAAGAAGGCGGAAGACTGACCGTGTCGGCGGTCCCGTCATGCTGATCGTCCTCGAGGGTCTTGCCGCGGTCGTCGTGCTGGTCGTCGCGTTCCTGGTGGCACGCGCGGTCTTTCATCGACCGCAGCTCGGGGTGCTGCTGCTGGCCGCGTTCGTCCCGCTGAACGGTCTCCTCGCCATCCTTCCGCTGCCCGGCTTCGTCGCCGGCTGGAAGGAGGGCCTGGTGATCTTCACGCTCGGCAGCGCCTGGATCCGGCGCAGTCGAGCGCTGGGCCCGCGTCGTCCGACACTGCTGATGCCCTGGTGGCCGGCCGCAGCCCTGTTCGTGGTGTTCGGGACCGCGTCGGCACTGCTGTCGTTCGGGATCATCGGCTTCGTCGGCATCAAGGTGACGTTCTTCTACCTGCTGCTGGTGGCGATCCTGTGGCTCGCGCCGTTCGACGCCCGCGACCGGGACCACCTCGTCAGCATCCTCATGGGCATGGGCGCGTTCACGTCCCTGGTCGGCATCGCTCAGTTGCTCGCGGGACCGGCGGCGCTCGTGGCGATCGGGTACGAGTACGGCACCCAGGTCCGGACGTCGGGCGGGCTGCTCCGCACGTTCAGCACGTTCAACCTGCCCTTCCCGTTCGGGCTCTACGTGATGCTGTCGCTGCTCGTCGGCGGAGCCGTGGCGCTCGCGAACCCCATGCGCCGGCGCAACCTGCTGTTCCTGTGCGCGAGCCCGTTCATGGTGGTCGCCATGTCGAGTGCCATCGTGCGAGCGGCGCTGCTCGGACTCGCGGTCGGGCTGATCTACATGACCATCATCCGGTTCCGCGCACTCGGCGGGCTGCTCGTGATCATGGCGGCGCTCGTCGGCGCAATTCTGCCGTTCGTCCCCAAGATCACGTCGGTCTTCTTCTCGTCGAGCAGCCTGAACGAACGTGGCGGCAGGTGGAACGAGGTCATCGAGAAGGTGCGCACCCACTGGCTCGGCGAGGGGCTCGGGTCGAGTGGTGCGGCAGCGGACCGGATCTCGTCGGCGCAGGGTGAGAACATCACCGGGTCGCTCGGGCTGTCCACCAACTACCAGCCCGACAACTACTACGTGAAGACGGCTCTCGAACTCGGTCCGATCGGACTGTGGGCCGTCCTCGCGCTCCTGGTGACCGCCCTGATCTGGTGCACGCGACTCTCCCGCACCCTCCCCGGTCAGGACGGCGCGCTGACACTCGGTGTCGGCGCCTCCATCGTCGCGGCGATGTTCGCGTCACTGGTGGCCACCTATTTCGAGATCTTCCCTATCGACGTCTATTTCTGGCTCTTGTTAGGAGTTGTGGGATGCGCAGCAGCACAACACGAATCGTTTTCGGGGCCCTCGCCCTCCGTCCCGGCGGCAGCGGCGTCCAGACGTACATCCGTGAGCTCCTGAGGGAGCTGCCCGGCCGTCTCCCCGGAACGGACCTCGCCGCCGTCGTCCAGAAGGACGCGATCGGCGAGCTGCCGACAGGCGTCGACGCGCTCCCCCGGCCGGTGTCCGGCGGTGCCGTCCGCGCGGTGCTCGGTGCGCTCCCGGTCGGGTCGCACGACGTGGTCCACGGGCTCGACGTCGATCTCCCCCTCGTCGGCCGGGGCGCCACCGTCGCCACGGTGCACGACATCTCGGTCATCGACATGCCGTCCGCGTCGAGTCGCTTCCGCGCCGCCGGCGAACAGCGCCTCGTGCGACGGTCGCTGCGCAAGGCCGACCTGCTCATCGCCGTCTCGCAGTTCACCGCCGACCGCATCAAGGCCGTCAGCGGCCGCGACGCCGCGGTCGTCGAACTCGCCCCGGCAGCCTGGGCCGTGCCCCCGGAGGACGGCGCGGTGGAGACGGTGCGCGCGAGGTACGGTCTGCCCGAACGCTTCGTCATGCAGGTGGGCACCGTGGAGCCGCGCAAGAACGTGCAGTTGGTCGCCGACGCCGCGGAGAAGCTGGGCGTGCCCTTCTTCCTGGCGGGCGCGGGGTCCACGGGCCCGGACGCACCCCGCTACGCGAACGGGCTCGGCTACGTCGACGTGGAGGACCTGCCCGCACTGTACGCGGCGGCGACCGTCACCGCGTACGCGTCGCGTTACGAGGGCTTCGGGCTGCCCCCGGTCGAAGCGATGGCGTGCGGCGGCGCCGTGGTCGCGAGCGCGGTGGGCGCCCTGCCCGAGGTGGTCGGCAAGGGCGCCGTGCTGCTCGACAACGAGCGGGTCGACGACTGGGCGGAGGCACTGAGCCCGTTGATGTTCGACGAGACGGCGCGCGCGGACCTGGTGACCGAGGCCCTGCACGCGATGGCCGACCTGACGTGGGCCCGGACCGCCGAGCGCACCGCGGACGCCTATCGGGACGCAGGCCTGCTCTGATGGACGACGACATCACCGTCGAGGGTGCCGTCACCCCCGAACCTGAAACCACTGCACCCGACTATCGCGCGCTCGCCGCCGATCCGAAGGCGGCGGCGCGGGCGACCGCGGCGGTGCTGATCTCCCGCGTGATCGTGGCGGGACTCGGCTGGGTGGGCAGCGTCATCGTGGCCCGCTCGCTGAGCCCCGAGGGGTGGGGTCAGTTCAGCTTCGTCTTCGCGCTGCTCGGACTCATGTCCGTCGTCACCGACCTCGGCGTCGGCCGCGTCGTCCTGGCCCGACTGATGGACGACGACGCCGAGGAGATCGGCCGCACCGCCTCGTCGTTCCTCGCACTGCGCACCGTGCTCGGACTCGTGGGGTACGTGCTCGCCGTCGGCTACGTCGTGGTGCTGCAGTACCCGGGTGAGGTCATCGCGGCGACCGCTCTGGGCGGCCTCGTCGTCGTGTTCGCGACGCCGTCCCACGCACTCTCCGTGCTGTTCCAGGCCCGCCATCGACTGTTGCTGGTCGCGGTCATCGAGAGCCTGGGCCAGGGCCTGCAGCTGGTGCTCACGATCCTCGCCGCCGTCTTCGCGCCGGTGCTGCTGATCTTCGTGCTGCCGGCGGTGCTCAACGAGGCGTTCCGCGCGGTCGGCAAGGGTCTCGCGGTGCGGCGGCGGTCGGTGGGCTTGCGCCCGTCTCGTCACATCGACGTCCACCGGTGGGGTGCCTACCTCCGCGAGGCGATTCCCCTCGCGATCGGCTTCGCGCTGACCATCGCGATGCTGAAGATCGACGTCCTGATGCTGAGCCTTCTCGACACCTTCGACGCGGTCGGCCTGTACTCCATCGGCTACAAGTTCTCCGACATGATGGACACCATCGCGCTGGCCGCCGTGGCGCCGGTGAGCACCCTCCTCGTGGCGGCCTGGCCGAGCGAGACGGCCACGTTCCGCGCCCGATCCCGTTCCGCGGGACTGTACTTCGCGACCTTCGGCGCCGTCGCCGTCGCCGGCTTCTGGCCCTCTGCCGAGCCGCTCATCCGCCTGCTCTACGGCGAGCGCTTCGCTCCCGGTTCCGACGCGGCACGGCTCCTCGTCCTCGGTGCCGCGATCATGTCGCTCATCCTGCTCGGCATCTTCCTGCTCGCCTCCGCGGGGATGCAGCGGCACTACCCGCTCGTCGCGCTGTTCGGCCTCGCTCTCAACATCGGCCTCAACGTCGCGCTCATCCCGAGGTTGTCCTACAACGGATCCGCCATCGCCACCGTCGTCACGTTCGGTGTCACAGTGATCATGCTGTGGGTCGTGATCGAGCGCAGCATGCCCATGTCGGGGCTGCTCGCCGTGTCGCCGATCCTCGTGCTCGCCGCCGTCACGGCCGCGGTGACGGTCGGGGCGACACTGCTCGTCGACGAGGCACCGTCCCTGTGGTTCCTGATCTCGGTCGTCGCGGCGCTCCTGGTCGCCGCGTGCGGGTTCCTCCTGACCAAGCGTGACTCGCGCAGCAACTCTCCTGCCCCGGAGGTCGCCTCGTGACTCCGGATCGCACCACCGTGTTCGTCGCGCACACCGCGAACATCTCGGGTGCCGAGAAGATGCTGCTGTCGCTGGTGTCCGAGGCACTGCGGGGGCCGGGCGGCGTCACCGTCGTCTGTCCCGTCGGGGCGCTGTCCGAGGCGCTGCCCGACGCCGCGGTGCACGTCGCGATCCCCGAGCTGGGCCTGGGCGGAGAGCAGGGAGTCGCCCGCATCGGCGCCGCGGCGAGGATGGCGGCGCGGTGGGTGTCGGCGGCACGGACGCTGCGTGCGGTGACGCGACGGCCGGCGACCCACACCGTCGTCAACTCGCTGTTCGCCCTGCCCGCAGCGCGACTCGCCCGGCCACCGCACGGTGTCGCCTGGCTGGTGCACGATGCGATCGCGGCGGGACGCCAGCGCGCCGTGGCATCGGCGAGTCGAGGCGCCGTCCGCCGCGCGGTCGCGTGCACGTCCGCCGCGGCGGCACCGGTACGCGACCTCGGCATCGAGGTGGAGATCGTGCCCTACGGCGTGCCGTGGCCCGTGGAGGATTTCGCCGCCCCCACGCACTCGCCGCCCGTCGTGGGCATGCTCGCGCTCCTCACTCCGTGGAAGGGGCACCTCGTCCTGCTCGACGCGGTCGCGAAGCTCGACGTGATGGTCGAACTTGCGGGCGGCAGCTTCTCCGGCGATCAGGCGTACGTCGACGAACTGCACACGCGGGCAGCACGTCCCGATCTCGCGGGACGTGTCCGCTTCCTCGGGCACGTCGATCCCGACAGCGCGCTGCGCCGGTGGGACGTCGTGGTGTCGGCCAGCGTTCTCCCCGAGGCGGGGCCCCTGTCCGTCCTCGAGGCCATGTCCCACGGGGTGCCGGTGGTGGCCACCGATCACGGCGGTCCCACCGAGTTCCTCGCTCGCGGGGAGGGCGTGCTGGTCCCGCCGGGTGACGCGGCGGCACTGGCCGACGCTCTGCGAAGGGTGCTCGGCGACGACGCGGCGCGCGCGGACATGGGAGCACGCGCGCGGGACACCGTCGCGACGCGTCACGACATCTCGGTCACCCTCCCCCGACTGTTGACGGAATTGACCGCATGAATGCCACGACAGAAAGAGCCATCAGCCATTCCTCACGCGCCCAGAATGGGTACCGCGTCGGTTTCACGACGGCCCGCGAACCGATCTCCCGAACGGTGACACACGGCAATTCACCTACGCAGGAATGGTCTCCGTCCCTGCGTAGTATCGAATGGGACATGCCGTCGACCGGGCATGACCGCACGCGCACCAGCAACTCGAGGAGATTCGGTTGGCGCCCGTAGACGACCCCGTGCACCGCGGAGACGTACCTCCGCCGATAGATCTCGCCGGGCACATGCGGGAACTGGGACGCGCGTTCCTTCCCGCTCTGATCATCGCGCTGATCGTCGGCGCCGGCGTCTTCGCCCTCCGCGAGTACGGCACCGAGAAGCAGTACGCGGCATCCGTCGTGACGGAGATCCGGGCGACCGGCGAGGTGATCCCCGGCGACGCGTTCATCGAGCAGCTGCGCGCCCCGTTCATCGGGCTGGCCGCGGACAACGACGTGCTCGATCAGGTGCTGTCGCAGGTCGACACCGGCTGGGACGCCGGTGAGCTCGCCTCCCACCTCGAGCTCGCCCCGGGAACGTCGCCGGCGCTGCTCACCTTCACCGTCACCGCGGACTCCCCCGAGCTCGCCCTCGAGGTCGCCCGCACCACGGTGACCACGGTGTCGCAGGCGTCGTCGGCCAACGCCGCCCGCAACGCACAGGGGCAGCTCGAGCAGGTCCAGGCCTCGATTGCCGCCGAGGAGGCGCGCAACTCCCAGCTCATCCCGGGCGACCCCGCCCGCTCCGCGTCGGACCAGTCGCTCGCCGACCTCCGCGACCAGCTGACACAGCTCCAGAGCACGGGCGGCGGGAACCAGCTGGTGGTGCTCGCCGTGCCCGAGCAGAGCACCGCCCCCGTCTCACCGATGCCGGCCTCGGAGGCCTCCGTCGCGGGTCTGGTGGCGTTCATCGTCGCCGCCGAGCTGATCGTGTTGCTGCGCAGTCGACTCGGGCGTCGTCCGCGGCCCGCGTGGGCCCGCCGCGTCGCTCGCAAGTACCAGGCCGACTTCGATCCGAAGGTGACCACGGGCCTGCCGCCCATCGTCGCCGCGACGGTGGCCGCGTCGGACCGGGGCGCGTCGTCGTCCAACGGGAACGGCAGCAACGGCAACGGCACCCGGTCGGCCGGCGCTCGCCACGCCGCTCACGGTCGCATCGAGCAGAACGTGCTGGTACTCGTCGGTGACGACGCCGTGTATCCGGCTCCCACCTCCCTCTCCACGGGCGGGCAGCCCCGCCACCCGGACGCACTCGTCGGGGCCGACCTCACGAGCGAGTGGTGGACCTTCGTCGACGTGCACGACGTCGAGACCGCGGTGGTACTACTGTCGTCCGGTGGACGCGACCGCCGAGCTGCCGAGGGAGTGCTGAAGCAGCTGCGGACGTTCGGCATCCACACTCACCTCGTCGTGCAACCGTCCGGCCGCAAGCGCCGGTCCGATCCCGCCCCGGGTGGACGCACGGCCTCCCAGCGCCCCGAGGAACAGGTCGGACACAATGCCAGACACTGACAAGATCGCGATCGTCCACGAGCGCTTCACCGAGATCGCCGGATCCGAGCACGTCGTCGAACAGCTCGCTCTGCAGTGGCCGGGTGCGCGCGTGTACGCACCCATCGCCCGTCCCGAGGGAACTCCCGCCGGGCTGACCACGCCGCCGAACACCACGTGGCTCAACTCGATCTACAACGGCATCGGTCAGCGGTCCTACGCCCCGGTCCTGCCGCTGATGCCGACGGTGTTCCGTCGTCTGCCGTTGCGCGACGCCGAGGCCGTCGTCGTGAGCCACCACGCCTTCGCGACGCAGGCCGTGCACGCGACCGACGCTCCCGTCATCGCCTACGTGCACAGCCCGGCGCGTTGGGCGTGGGATCCGGAACTGCGGGCGGGTGAGGGCGGCGGCCGCGCAGGTGCCGCGATCCTCACGGCACTGTCGGCCGTCGCACGGCGCTGCGAGACAGGAGCCGCGCCGCGTCTGACCACCGTCGTCGCCAACTCGACCGCCGTAGCGGACCGCATCTCGCGCTGGTGGGGACGAGACGACGCCGTGGTGGTGCACCCACCCGTCGACACCGAGGGTTTCACTCCCGATCCGACGGTGGAGCGTGAGGACTTCTTCCTGCTCGCCGGTCGCCTGGTGCCGTACAAGCGTCCCGACATCGCGATCCGTGCGGCAGCCCTGGCGGACGTACCGCTCATCGTCGCCGGCGACGGCCGCGCGATGGAGCAGTGCCGCGCCCTCGCCGGACCGAAGACGGTGTTCCTCGGCCGCGTCTCGCACGAGAAGCTGCTCGAGCTCCACCGCTCCACGCGTGCACTGCTGATGCCCGGCATCGAGGACTTCGGCATCGTTCCCGTCGAGTCGATGGCCACCGGTACCCCGGTCATCGCGCTCGGTGAGGGTGGTGCCGTCGACTCGGTCATCCACGGCACCACCGGATTGCACGTGCAGCCCGGTACCGACGACGAGATCGTCACCGGTTTCGCCGACGCCATGACGTCGTTCGACCCGGCCCAGTTCGATCGAGCGCAGATCCGCGTCTGGGCGGAAGGCTTCTCGCGAGCCAACTTCCGCTCACGAATGCAGGAGGTGATCGATGCCGCAGTCTGAGTACCCGTCGACCGAACTCGACCGCACCTTCGCGTCCGCGCAGACCCTCGCCGTCGTCGGGCCGACGGCGGGTCTCGACGTCGACGCCGCGCGGGCGATGCTCGCCGCGGCGGAGAACGCGTCCCCCACCTCCCGCATCCGGCTCGATCCCCGCTCGGACAGTCGGAACTGGGCGTACCGCACCGACATCGGCGCCGGCACTGCCGTCACCAGCAGGCCGGATCTGGCCACCGACGACCTCGGTGAGCTGATGGACCGGGTGCGCACCCGCGACGGTGTACGCGCCCCCGTGGAGATCGTGCTGTGCGGTGACTACGCCGTGGTCCACTACTCCCACGGCGTGGGCGACGGTCAGCTCGGTGTACTGCTGGTCGGCGCCGCCGCGAGCGACCCCGGCTTCGCGATCGCACGCAGCATGGCGCCGTCGCTGCCGAGAAGCGCCACGTGGAGTGCTCTGCGGCGGCACTACAGATCCAACCCTCGTGCCCTGCAGGACTTCCGGCGCCTGCGCGCCGTCCACAAACGGCGTGACGCGACGGCCGACGGGGCGCCGACGCGCCGTATCGAGCACTGGGAATCGTCGAAGACCACGCGCGCGGCCTACATGCGTCCCGAGCAGGTGGCGGAACTGCGATCGTGGTCGAAGGCGAACGCGCCGGGCGCCACCGGCGCGTCGGTGTCGGTGGCTCTGCTCGTCGCCGCTCTGCGCTCCGAGGGTGTCCCCCTCGACGAGCACGTCATGATCCTCTTCAACTGCCGCCGGTACCTCGACGAGAAGCACCGCGCGGAACACGGCAACTTCGCGATCGGTATCCCGGTCCGCCTGCCCGTGCTGCCGACGCCGGGTGACGTCGCCGGTGTCATGAAGCAGGTCATCGACTCCGGCTGGCCCATCGCCGTGCTCGGAATGGCCGATGCCCGAGCAACTCTCAAGGGTCACCGGACAGCCCCGGCGCCGGCGCCGAGCGAGGACGTCGTCACGGTGCCCGACCGACCGCGACTCGCGGTGAGCGACCTGGGCACCCTCTCGATCTACGACCATCTTCCCTGGCTCGACGACGGTCGGCCCCGTCAGATGACGGCTTCTCTCGAACCCGACGGCCCGGACGGCATCTCGATCCTCGTCTCGCAGGTCCAGGGCGGACGTTCGTACTCGGCGTCGTTCTGCAGCGGTATGATCGAGACCGAGACGGTCGACCGTGCCCTCGCCCGCGCGTGTGCCGATCCCGTCGGCCTGCTGAGCCGGAACACGGCCGACCTGCGCTCCGACGGGGAGTGACGTGCGGTGGCCGCGATCATCGGGACGACGACCGCGCGCCGCCACGTCGCGCTGACCTGGCTGTCGGTGTTGGCCGTCCTCTGCGCGAGTTGCGCTGGGCTGCCCGGAGAGTCGGACCCAGAGACGGCCGTCGACTCTCTCGCCGACGTCGCCGCCGGCTCACTGCTGGGCACCCCCCGTGACTTCGCGGGCTATCCCGCACTCGCCACCCTGACAGCGGTGTCGAAGACGGTGCTCTACCGTTCGACCTCCGGCATCGACGGCTCCGCCACCGAGGTGAGCGGGCTGGTCCTCGTTCCTCGCGGCGACCCACCGGCGGGTGGGTGGCCGGTCGTCGCCGTCGGCCACGCGACCACCGGTACCGACAGTCGGTGCGCGCCGTCCACCCACATCGGGCTGCTGGGGGCGCTCACCACCGTGATCCCCTTCCTCGCCAACGGTTACGTGGTCGCCATGACCGACTACGAGGGCCTGGGCACCCCGGGTCCGCACCCGTACCTCGATGCCGCCACGGCCGGCAACAACGTGATCGACGCGGTGCGCGCAGCGCGCGAGGTGGAACCGACGGCGTCCGACTCCTGGATCGGCTACGGCGTCTCCCAGGGCGGGCAGGCGGTGTGGGCCGCCAACGAACGGGCCGCCGACTACGGCGACGGACTCCGCCTCGTCGGCACCATCAGCATGTCCCCCGCGACCGACCTGAGCCCGCTCGTCGACGCGATGGTGGCCGGAACACTCACCGCCGAACAGGTCGCGCTGGTGCCGTCGGTCCTGACAGGGCTGTCCGTCGCGCACCCCGACCTTCAGGTGACCGACTACCTCCGCGGTGTGCTGTACGAACGTCGGGACGTCTTCGCCGCCTGCGAGGGCGAGAACGACGGTCTCGAGAGCGCGATCGCCGAGTCTGTCACACCGTCGGACTACGCACCGGTGGACGAGGCCGCCGCAGATCGTCTGCGCGCGTGGCTCACCGAGGCCGGAGTGCCGGGCGCCGCGGCGACCGCGCCCATGTTCGTCGGCTACGGCGAACTGGATCGACTCGCACTCCCGGAGTGGACGGTGGCCGCGGTGCAGCGAGCGTGCGCACTCGGCGACACCATCGAGCTCCGCGAGGCACCGGGACAGGGCCACGGCATCCTGAACCTCGGAAGTGCGCCGGCGGAATGGCTGGACGGCCGGTTCGCCGGGACACCGGCGCCGAGTACCTGCAACTAGGTCACTCCCCGCGCCACTCGCGCTCGAACGGCAGCCGCCACGCGTCGGGCGCGACCAGACTGTGGATCGCGTTGGGGCCCCACGATCCCGGCGCGTAGGACCGGACGGGCGGCGGGTCCTCGAGCAGCGGTGCCGAGACCTCCCACAGCCGCTCGATGCCCTCGGACGTGGTGAACAGCGTGTGATCCCCGTGCATCGCATCGAGGATCAGCCGCTCGTACGCCTCCAGAACGTCTGCGGCACTCTCCGTCTCGTGCAGCGCGAACTGCATGCTGAGCTTGTCCAGGCGCATGCCCGGGCCCGGCCGCTTACCGTAGAAGGAGAGCGACACCTTCGACGAGTCGGTGAGGTCGAAGGTCAGGTGGTCCGGCCCCTGGGCGCCGACGCCGGAGCCCGCCGGGAACATCGACTTGGGCGGCTCCCGGAACGCGATCGAGATGATGCGCTGCCCCTCGGCCAGCTTCTTGCCGGTCCGGAGATAGAACGGCACACCCGCCCACCGCCAGTTGTCGATGTGGCACTTCAGGGCGACGAAGGTGTCGGTGTCCGAGTCGGGGGCGATGTCCTTCTCGCTGCGGTAGCCGGAGTACTGGCCGCGCACGACGTTCCGCGGATCGAGGGGAAGCATGGAGCGGAAGACCTTGTTCTTCTCCTCCTTGATCGCCTCGGGTTCCAGCGCGGTGGGCGGTTCCATGGCCGTGAAGGCCAGTACCTGGAACAGGTGGGTCACCACCATGTCCTTGAAGGCACCCGTCGACTCGTAGAAGCCGGCGCGGCCGTCCAGTCCCAGAGTCTCGGGCACGTCGATCTGCACGTGTTGGATGAACGTGCGGTTCCAGATCGGCTCGAAGAGACCGTTGGCGAAGCGGAACGCGAGGATGTTCTGCGCCGGCTCCTTGCCGAGGAAGTGGTCGATGCGAAAGATCTGCTCCTCGGCGAAGGTCTCGTGCACAGCCGCGTTGAGCGCGACGGCGCTGGCGAGATCGGTGCCGAACGGCTTCTCCATGATGATGCGGGCCCGCTCGACGAGCGTCGCCTCGGAGAGCATGTCGATGACGGCGAGCGCCGCGGACGGCGGTACCGACAGATAGTGCAGCCGCTGCACGCCGTCCCCGAGTTCCTTCTCCGCCGCTGCCACCGCGTCCGACAACGCCCGCGGGCCGGCGGTCTGGGGCACGTAGGTCAGGCGAGTCGCGAAGCGGTCCCACTCGTCCTCCGTCGGTGTGCGCGTGGAGAACTGCTTGATCGCCTCCTTCGCCATCGCTCGGAACTCGTCCGACGTCATCTCCTGCAACGACGTACCGACGACGCGCATCCGCGGCGCCAGTTCGGACAGGACGAGGTGCATCATCCCCGAGAGCAGCTTGCGTTTGGCCAGGTCTCCGGTGGCACCGAAGAGGACGACCACCTGGGGCGGCAACGCGTCCGGGACGGAGGATCGGCGGCGAGTCGTGGTCATGCCCGCGATGCTTCCATCGAACCCGCACTCCCGCTCGGCGGGGGTGAGCGCCGCGCACGCGCTACCGTGGTGGTCAGCGCCGTGTCGTCGCGCTACCCGATTCCGCACCTTACGGAGCACCCGCATGTCGTCCCGTCCTGCCCTTCTCCGCACCGGTCTCCTGGCGTGCCTCGCGTTCGTGATGCTGCTGGCCTCGGCCTGCACCATCGGATCGAGTGACGGCGGCTCGGGAGGTGATTCCGGCGGCGCGCCGGAGACGACGCAGGCCGCACCCGCGCCGACCCTCACCCTCGACCCGCCGGACGGCGCGGCCGACGTCAACCCGCTCGCGCCGGTGAGCGTGACGGCGTCGAACGGCACCATCACCGCGGTGCGGATGACGAACGCGGACGGTGTCGTCGTCGACGGGGTCGTGACACCCGACGGATCCACCTGGAAGCCGGCCACCACGCTCGGCTACGGGAAGCAGTACTCACTGGAGATCGACACCGAGGCGACCGACGGCGCCGCGCACGAGCAGACGAGCACGTTCACGACCGTGGAGCCGGACAACTACACGCTGCCGTCCTTCGTGACGTCGGGCGGCAACCTGCTCACGGACGGGGGCACCTTCGGCGTCGGCATCGTCGCGGTGGTGCACTTCGACGAGCCCATCGGTGACCGCGCCGCCGCCGAGCGCACGCTGTCCGTCCAGACCACGCCCGCCGTGACCGGATCCTGGTACTGGGCCGACGACCAGAACGTCCACTGGCGGCCGGAGAACTACTACACGCCCGGAACCGCGGTGACCATCTCCGCGAAGGTGTACGGCGTCGAGGTCGGTGAGGGCCTCTTCGGACAGGAGGACGTCACCACGTCGTTCACCATCGGCGACTCGCACGTCTCCGTCGCCGACGACGACACCAAGCAGGTCGACGTGTACGAGAACGGCACGCTCGTGCGCACCATGCCCACGTCGATGGGCATGGGCGGCAGCGAGACCGTCGGTGGCCAGACGTTGACGTTCTGGACTCAGCCCGGCGTCTACACCGTGCTGGACAAGGCGAACCCGGTGATCATGGACTCCTCGACGTACGGGCTGCCGGTGAACTCGCGCCTCGGGTACAAGGAGTCGATCAACTACGCGACGCGCATCAGCAACGACGGCATCTACCTGCACGAACTCGAGGACACCGTGTGGGCGCAGGGCAACACCAACGTCTCGCACGGCTGCCTCAACCTGAGCCGGGCCAACGCGTCCTGGTTCTACGACTTCTCGGTGCCCGGCGACGTCGTCGAGGTGCGCGACACCGGCGGTGCACCGCTGCAGCAGTGGCAGAACGGTGACTGGAGCGTCCCGTGGTCCGAGTGGCTCGCCGGGAGTGCGCTGGCCTGATCCGCTCGCAGTCGTCACCACCCCGCGCGCACCTTTACACTGTACGGAGACGCGCGAGGAAGGTTCATCAGGAATGCCGGGGACGACGACAGCACACAGCGCATGACGGGTGTGCTCGCATGATGCACGTGGTCGCGTGACGACCCGCGACGAGCTGTTCCCCGGCACGGACGCCACCTCGACCGCCCATCGCGAGTTCGACTGGTCGACGACGTCACTCGGACCGGTCGAGAACTGGCCGGACGCACTGGTGACCGCCATCCGCACGCTGTTCCCGTCCGAGGTGGGACAGCTCGTGTGGTGGGGCGAGGATCTGGTCCAGCTCTTCAACCACGCCTACACCCCGATGGCAGGCGACCTGTTTCCCGAGGCCGTGGGCCAGCGAGCCGCGGACTGCTGGCGCGTCGGCTGGGAGCAGCTCGGCCCGTTGGCGCACGACGCCCTGCGCGGCACCGCCGTCCATCGCACCCGTCAGCGCGTCCTGCTGGACCGTTTCGGCTACCTCGAGGAGACGTTCTTCACGTTCTCCTACAGCCCGATCCTCGGTTCCGGCGACACGGTGAACGGGGTCTTCGTCGCCACCACCGACGTGACCCAGCAGGTACTGGCGGAGCGCCGCATGTCGGTGCTGCACGAGCTGGGCTCGATCTCCGTGGCCTCCCGCGACATCGACGACGTCTGCCGGGCGTCACTGGACCTGCTCGCCGGCAACGAGGCCGACGTGCCGTTCGCGTCCATCCACCTCCGCACCACCCACGACGCGGAACTCGGCGAGATCCGTCCCGTCGCCTCGACGTCCGCGACGCTCCCCGGTCGGCCGCACACCGCCACGACCGTCGATCGCGGCGTGATCGATCGCGTCAGCACGAGCGGTGTCGGCGAGATCGTGGGCACGACCGCCGTCGTGCTCCCCCTGCACGCGTCGTCGGGCCGACCCGTCGGCGTTCTCGTGGCCGGCATCAGCGCGTTGCGGCGCTTCGACGAGCCGTACCGCGTGTTCCTCGATCTGGTGGCCGGACGCATCTCGACGGCGCTGACGGATGCGTACTCGTATGCGGCAGAACGCCGCCGGGCTCGCGACCTGGAAGAGCTGGATGCTGCCAAGACCCGGTTCTTCGAGAACGTCAGCCACGAGTTCCGCACCCCGCTGACACTGCTCCTGGGTCCGTTGGGCGACGTGGTGGACGACCAGGAGAACCCACTGCCGCCGCACCGGGTGCGATCGCTGCAGACCGCGCGGCGCGCGGCACTGCGACTGCAGCGACTGGTGGACACCCTGCTCGACGTCGCCCGCGGCGATGCCGACGGATTCGTCGTGTCTCTCGAACCGACCGACATCGTCTCGCTCACCACGGACTGCGCCTCGATGTTCCGCGACGCGACGGCGCGGGCCGGAGTGGAACTGCACCTCGCACTCGACGGCGTCACCCACCGCTTCGCCGAGATGGACCGCACGATGTGGACTCACGTGGTGATGAACCTGGTGTCCAACGCGGTCAAGTTCACGACGGCGGGATCGGTGACCGTGAGCCTGCGAGACGACGCGGACACGGTGACGTTGACGGTCACGGACACGGGACCGGGTGTCCCCGAGGCCGACCGAGCGAAGATCTTCGACCGGTTCTATCAGGTCGCGGCCGCCGCCGGTCGCAGCCGCGAGGGGTCCGGCGTCGGACTCTCCCTGGTGCGCGACCTCGTGGCCGCCCTGCACGGCACCATCGACGTGAGCGACGGTCCGGACGGCACGGGATCCACGTTCACCGTGACGCTTCCCCGCACGGTGGCGTCCGCGCCGCCCGCCTCCGACGCCACCACACAGGAGGTCGCGGAAGCGTTGGGCGCCGGGTACATCGGTGAAGCCGACACCTGGCGACCGCTGGACGGCGTCCGGACCGATCCGACACCCGATCAGCGCCAGGTGGTGCTCGTCGAGGACAACGCCGACATGCGCGACTACCTCGTCGGACTGCTCCGCGAACAGAACTGGCACGTGACCATGTTCGCCGATGTCGACTCCGCGATGGCGCACGCCCGCGCCCACCCGCCGGACGTCATCGTCAGCGACATCATGCTGCCGGACCGCTCCGGTCTCTCGCTCGTCGACGAGGCGAGGTCCGACGGCCGGCTGGTGCGCGTCCCGATCGTGTTGCTCAGTGCACGTGCGGGATCCGAGTCGGTCGTCGAAGGCCTCCGCCTCGGTGCGGACGACTACGTGACCAAGCCGTTCCAGCCGGCGGAGCTCGTCGCACGTGTCCGGGTGCACCTCGAGCTCGCCCGGTTGCGGGAGCAGCTGCTCGGCAGCGCGCAACGCGAGGTGTCCTCGCTGCGCACGGCGCTCGACAGCCGCAGTGTCCTGAGTCAGGCAGTGGGCCTGCTGATGGTCACGCAGCGGATGTCGCCGGAGGCGGCCTTCGACCACATCGCGACGATGAGTCAGGCCGCCAACGTCAAGGCTCGGGTGATCGCGGAGCAACTGGTCCGCGACTTCGTGGAGGAGCTCGGGTCCGACCCCGTCGGATAGGCACAGCAGCGCAGGAGGTCTCGTCGCATGACGGAACGCAAGCCGTCGGACATCAGTGTCCAGACGTGGGTGGACCGGCAGATCGCGTCCGCTCAGGAGAACGGCGCCTTCGAGAACCTGCCGGGCCTCGGCAAGCCGATCCCGCCGTCGAGCACCGACGAGTTGTCCTGGGTGCGGGGGTATCTGAAGCGCGAGAACCTCTCGGGCGATGCTCTTCTGCCGACGCCGCTCCGCCTGCGCAAGGAGGTCGAGCGTCTCCCGGAGGCGCTGCGGGACGTACGGTCCGAGGACGCGGTCCGTGCGATCGTCAGGGATCTGAACGCGCGCATCATGGACTGGCTGCGGGCGCCCGTGGGACCTCAGGTACCCATCGGCCGCGTCGACGCCGACGAGGTGGTCGCGCAGTGGACCCGGGACCGGTCAGCGGCTCGGGCAGCGCTCGCGGCGAAGAAGGCATCGCTGCAACAGGCCGGTCTCATGACGTCGGACCCCGCGCCGCCAGCACGCGCAGCGTCACGGGCTCGACGACCCTGGCTGCGATGGGTCCGGCGACGGCCATGATCAGCACGTAGGCCGTGGCGAGTGCGGCCAGCTCGCTCTCCACGGCGCCGGCCGCGACGGCCAGACCCGCGATGACGATGGAGAACTCGCCGCGCGCGATCAGTGCTGCCCCGGCACGCATCCGGCCCAGCTGTCCCACGCCGATCTGCTTCGCGGCCCACGCGCCGGTGGCCACCTTGGTCACCGCGGTGATGACCGCGAGCAGCACCGCGTACCCGAGGACGGGCGGGATCGAGCGCGGGTCGGTGTTGAACCCGAACACGACGAAGAAGATGGCCGCGAACAGGTCACGCAAGGGCTCGAGCACCCGGGTGGCGGCCTGGGCGGTGGATCCCGAGATGGCGATCCCGAGCAGGAACGCCCCCACGGCCGCGGACACCTGCATCGCCGACGCGATTCCGGCCACCAGGAGGGCGAGCCCGAAGACTTTCAGCAGCACCACCTCTCGGTCCCGGCTGGCGACCACCTTCGACACCACCCACCCGTACCGCAGTGCGACGACCAGCACGACGGCGACGACCAACAGGGAGATCCCCACGGCCTCGGCGCCGCCGAGAATGCTGACGCCGCCGAGCACCGCGGTGAGGATCGGCAGATAGAGCGCCATCATGAGGTCCTCGAACACCAGGATGGACAGCACGACGGGCGTCTCGCGGTTGCCCAGTCGGCCCAGGTCACCGAGCACCTTGGCGACGATGCCGGACGACGAGATGTAGGTGACACCGCCGAGCACCAGGGCGCCGATCGGTCCCCAGCCGAGAATCAGCGCTGTCACCGCACCGGGCACGAAGTTCAGCACCAGGTCGACCAGGCCCGCGGTCCACGAACGTTGCAGCCCGGTGACCAGTTCGTTCGCGGTGTACTCGAGTCCGAGGAGCAGGAGCAGCAGCACCACGCCGATCTCGCTCGCGAGATGGGTGAAGTCGTCGATGCCGTCGAGCTCGACGATGCCGCCGTTGCCGAAGAACAACCCGGCGAGCAGATAGAACGGGATGGGGGACATGCCGATCCGCGAAGCGAGCCTGGCGAGCAACCCCAGCGCGAAGAAGACAGCGCCCAGCTCGGTCAGTCCGAGCGCAGTCTCTCCCACCCGTCAGCTACCGAGGATCTTCGCTGCGTGATCGAGACCGTCGCTCGTTCCGACGACGACGAGCAGGTCGCCCGAGACGAGGGTGAAGTTCGGCGGCGGCGACGGCTGGACCTGCCCCGCCCGCATGACCGCCACGATGGACACCCCGGTCTTGGTCCGCATGGCGGTGTCGCCGAGAAGTCGGCCGTCGAAGCGGGATCCCTCGTGGATCGGCAACTGCCGGGTCCGGATACCGGGGAGGTCGCGGTGCTCCTCCCCCAGCTGCGCGACGAGTTGCGGCGTGCCCAGCAGGTTGCCGAGCGCCGCCGCCTCCTCGTTCGTCAGCGTGATCGACGCCTGCGTCGAGTCCGGGTCCTCCTTCTTCGACACGATCAGCTCGTTCGTGCCGTCCTTGCGCGTGATGACCCCGATGCGTCGCCCCGTGGACAGCGCGAAATCCTTGCGTACCCCGATGCCGGGAAGCAGGGTGACGTCGACGTTCATGCGGCGATGCTAGCCCCTCAGGTCAGTCGTGACGGGTCCAACAGTCCCGTCTGCACCGCCTTCACCAGCCGACGCGGCACCCGGTGCGTCACGCCGCCGACGGTGACGGACACCAGATCCGGCGGCGTCGCCTTCCACTGCGAGCGTCGACTGCGCGTGTTCGAGCGGGACATCTTCCTCTTGGGAACAGCCACGGGTCAGGCCTTTCTCGTGCGGGTGCCGTAGCGACGCTCGAACTTCTCGACGCGTCCCTGCGTGTCCATCACCCGCGCCGCGCCGGTCCAGAACGGGTGCGACTCGTTGGTGACGTCGACGACCACCAGCGGATATGTGCGACCGTCCGAGTACTCGACGGTGCGATCGCTGGTGACGGTCGACCTCGTCAGGAACATCGATCCCGTCCCGGAGTCCTGGAATACGACCGGATGGTAGTCCGGATGTACGTTCTTCTTCACTGTGCAGCCCTTCTGTCGTCGTCCGCCCCGACGGCGGAACTGTCTGTCTCGCAGGGATCTTCGTGGTACTGCCCGAAAGGGTCGGCCCACTCGGCCCAGAGCTCGGGAGTCTCGAGCTCGTCCGGCGTGAGCAGCGCGTCGGACAGCGCCGCGTACACGTGCTCGGGATCTGCCTCGTGCACCAGCACCACCAGCGACTGCGCGCGGTCCCCGTACTCCTCGTCCCATGCGAGTGCGGCGAGAGCGCGGCGGGCGGTGGGCGCCTCCTCGTAGTCGTCCGGTGCCATGGCCGCGAGCCACGAGCCCGCGGAGGCAACCCGGAGCCCACCGCCGGCGGACTCGAGCCACAGCACGGCGTCGGGTTGCGTGGCCACCCACAGCCGACCGCGGGTGGCGACGACACCGTCGAGGAGAACATCGATCGCGTCGTGCAGCCGGCCCGGGTGGAACGGCCGTCGGTCCGTGAACTCGACCAGGGTGACGCCGCACTCCGCCGACAGCGGCGGCTGCCCGTCGAGCAGTGGCGCGTGGGCGTCGTCGACGAGTCCTCGCCGCGCCGTCGCCGGAACGCGGGCCAGCAGGTCTCGCGGACGTTCGCCCGGCAGGATCCAGACCCGCGGCGCGCGTGGTGCGAGCCGCGCCAGTACCGCGTCTAGGCGCGCGGCGTCCCACCGATCGACTCCGGTGTCCGCGACGACCAGCAGATCGGACCCTCGAACGGTGCCGACGGCGACCTGCGCGACGGTGCGGTCGTCGAGAAGATCCACGACCTGACCGCCGTCGGGCCCGGGCGGGAACGCCCGTTCGCCGACGAGCTCGTCGCCGGTGGCGTCGGACAACCAGGTCGCGCCGTCGACGCAGCCGACGACCGCCTCGATGCGCACGTCTCGCGACGCCGTGGCGTCCACCCGGCCGACCATGCCGGTGACGACGGTGTTCTCGATCGCCCAGCAGATCGCCTCGACCTCCAGCGAGGGATCGACCCGGACGACGATGCGTCGCACGGACGAGTCCGCGGAGACCGATCGCAGCAGGGGGAGCAGATCCTCCCGCAGCAGGCAGGAGACGCAGCACCCGAGACCCGCCAGGTCGACGACCCGGGTGGTCGGCGTGGCGTCGTCGTCCACCCGGACCGTCCGCCGCCGCACGACACCGACGGTGGCGTCGGAGAGGTCGTGGTGCAGGACGATCGTGCCCGGCTCCTGGAACGTCGCGCTCACCGCGGCGCCGAGATCCTCCGGCCCGCACACCACGACCAGGGGCGTTCTCCTGTCGGGCGCCTCGAGGTTCTCCATCGGCACTGCACGTCCTTTCGGTTCTTCGAGTTGTCGACAACGATTGTCAGTTACCGGCGTCCGAGCGTACAGTTCCGATACAGCGCTTGTCGACAACTGTTGTCGATAAAGTCACCGGTCACCAGTCGACAGAGAGGAAGGGTTCGCGATGTCCGCGCACTGCGACGTCACAGGACGGGTCCCGAGCTTCGGGAAGTCCGTCTCGCACTCCCACCACCGCACGAGTCGGAGGTGGAACCCCAACGTGCAGCACAAGACCTACTTCGTACCGAGCCTCGGCCGACGAGTGCGGCTGACGGTCTCGGCGAAGGGGATCAAGACCATCGACCGCGACGGCATCGACTCCGTCGTCACGCGGCTCGTCGCGGCCGGAAAGAAGTTCTGACATGGCGAGCAAGAGCACCGACGTCCGGCCGATCGTGAAACTGACGTCGACCGCCGGCACCGGCCACACGTACGTCACCCGGAAGAACCGGCGCAACGATCCCGACCGACTGGTCCTGCGCAAGTACGACCCCGTCGTGCGTCGACACGTCGATTTCCGGGAGGAACGCTGATGGCCAAGAAGTCGAAGATCGCCCGCAACACCCAGCGGGCCGAGATCGTCGCCCGCCACGCGGCACGTCGCCACGAGCTGAAAGAGCTGATCCGGAGGCCCTCGACGAGCGACGAGGACCGGTTCGCGGCGCAGCGGGCTCTCCAGCGTCTACCGCGCGATGCGAGTCCGGTAAGATTGCGCAATCGAGACGCTGCGGACGGTCGCCCGCGCGGGTACCTCCGAAAATTCGGACTCTCCCGCATCGGCGTTCGAGAGAGAGCACATCGCGGGGAACTTCCCGGCGTCCACAAGAGCAGTTGGTGAGATGGAGAACTCATGGCAGTGAAGAGGGGCCCGTCCAAGAAGGATCGGGTCGAGAAGGATCGCAAGCCCAAGAAGAACCCGCTCATCGCGGCGGGCATCACCGAGGTCGACTACAAGGACGTGAACCTGCTGCGTCAGTTCATCTCCGATCGCGGCAAGATCCGTAGCCGCCGTGTCACCGGGCTGACCCCCCAGCAGCAGCGTCAGGTCGCCACCGCCGTGCGCAACGCACGCGAGATGGCGCTCCTTCCGTTCACCACCCGCTGAGTGTCGACCGGTAGGGGCTGACAGGCCCCCCGTGTCAGGAGTTCTCGCCGGATTCACCGTCATCTTCGTGGTCGTCTTCATCGGCTACGTCGTCGCCCGTACGGGCGTACTCGGTGAGTCCGGCGGACTCGTTCTGGGGCGGATGGTGTTCTTCGTCGCCACTCCGGCGCTGCTGTTCGACACCCTCGCCCGCGCCGACCTGTCGGTGATCTTCTCCCCCACACTCGCCATCACGGCCGTGGGGGCTCTGCTGGTCGGAGCCCTGTATCTGGTGATCGCCCTGACGATCACGAAGCGCACGGTCCCCGAGGCCACCATCGGGGCACTCGCCGCGTCCTACGTCAACGCGGCCAACCTCGGCATCCCCATCGCCGTGTACGTCCTGGGCGACGCCTCGTTCGTCGCGCCGCTGCTGCTCTTCCAGATCATGATCTACTCGCCGCTGGCCCTGACGATCCTGGACGTCTCGACGTCGTCGCGCGGCACCTCGCTGGTCGGTGTCGTGGCAGCCCCGTTCACCAACCCGATCGTCCTCGCCGGCCTCGCCGGACTGGCGCTCGCCGTGACGGGTCTGATCCTGCCGGACCCCGTGATGCAGCCGTTCGCACTGCTCGGCGGCGCCAGCGTTCCCGGGGCCCTTCTCGCCTTCGGCATGTCGTTGCAGGGCGTACGCGTGCTCGAGCGGGGAGCCGGACCGCGCCGCGACGTCGCGCTGGCGACCTTTCTCAAGATGGCCGTGCTGCCCGTCCTCACCTACGTCCTGGCGCGGTGGGTGTGGCGCATCGACGGCCACGACCTCTTCGCCGTGGTGGTCATCGCAGCGCTTCCCACCGCGCAGAACGTGTTCATCTACGCCACCCGCTACGGCCGCGGAACCGTGCTGGCACGCGACACCGCGTTCGTCACGACGCTGGTGTCCGTTCCCGTCATCGCCCTCGTCGCCGCGCTGCTCGCGTGACCGTGGGAGCGAGCTCGGCCGGGCCCGCGCGCGGCCGCGCTACCGTGGAGGTCATGAGGTCGTTCGCCCTGGGGCTGCTGTTGTGTGTCGCACTCGGCGGATGCGGCTCCTCCGACCCCGGCGACGCCGGCGACCTCGAGACCGGCGCGGCGTCCCCCACCGACCTCGTGCCCGTCCCCGGCTCACCGCCGGTTCCCCACGAGGTGGCCGCGGACCAGGTGGGCACCGAGTTCACACCCGGCGCGTCGCTGGTGATGGCGCAGTCCACACCGTTCGAGGCGTGGACCGCGCTGCCGGGCAACCGGATCGCGGTGCACTTCGTCACCGGCACTCCCGAGTGCTACGGCGCCGACGCGACCGTGGAGGAGACCGAGGAGACGGTGGTGGTCACCGTCCGGACCGGCACCCTCGAATCCGCGAAGGACAAGTCCTGCATCATGATCGCCGTGTACGGGACCATGGAGCTGCAGCTCGCGGCCCCGGTGGGCACCCGCACGGTGCTCAACGGGACCTGAGCCGGCTCAGCGCTTCCTGCGGGCGCTCAGATAGTCGCTCACCACCGCGGCACCGAGTCCGTCCAGATCGGGTGCGACGACCCGCCCGCCCACGCGCTGGGCCATCCGGTCCACGACGCGGGCCAGACCGGGATCGTCTCCCAGCCGGAAGATCGTCACCTGCGCACCGATCTTCGCCAGGGTATCGAGCTCCCTGACCGTCAACCCGAGGGTCCGCGGATGCGGCGGATAATCGAAGAAGGCGTGGCCGTCCGGTTCGAGATGGGCGGTCGGCTCGCCGTCCGTGACGATGAGCACCACGGGTTGGGCGTTGGGATTGCGCCGCAGGTGCGCCGTGGCCAGCATCAGCGCGTGGTGCAGGTTGGTGCCCTGGTCCCACGCGCCGTCGAGCCCCGCCAGTTCCGACGGTGTGAGCGTCTGCGCGTGTCGTCCGAAACCGATCATCGTCAGATCGTCGCCGCGGAACCGCGTGCTGACGAGGTGATTCAACGCCAGCGCCGTCCGCTTCATCGGAACCCAGCGACCCTCCATCACCATGGAGAACGACGTGTCCACCAGCAGGGCCACCACGGCCTGTGACCGTAGCTCGGTCTCGCTGATCTCGACGTCGGTGACGGCCAGACGCACTCCGGTCTCGCCGTCTCCGCGAGGTTCCGTCGCGGTGCGCAGGACGGCGTTGGTCACCGTCCGGACGACGTCCCACGGCTCGGTGTCGCCGAACTCCCAGGCGCGCGACGCACCGGTGGGCTCGCCCATCGCGCCCGCTCGGCGGGTGTCACGCTCACCGCGGCGCGATGCCATGCCGCCCGCGACGTCCTTCAGAGCCGATTGCCCCAACTGCCGCATGGCCTTCGGGGACAGGCGCCACTGTCCGTCGGCCCCCTTGTCGAGGAAACCCTCCTGCTGCAACGCCTTCTCCAGGTCCGCCAACGTCCGCGCGTCCGCGGCCGCCTCCGGACCCAGTTGGCGCAGCAACGCATCGGCGTCGATGTCGTCGAGCGCCGCACCGTTGTACTGCTGCGAGAGCTGGTCCCCCAGCTCCTCGAGTTCGGCGATGTCCTGCAGCACACCGGTCCCGTCGCCGAGTCCCATGCCCTCCTGACCGCGGAACTTCTGGGCGGAGTCCCAGTCCTCCCCCGGCCGGGCCGACTGCAGATTCGCGTCGAGTCGCGACAGCTGGTCCATCAGGTCCTGGCTGCCGAAGGCCTGCTGCGCCAACGCGTCCAGCTCGGCACGCTGCTCCGCGGAGAGCGAGTTCCGCAGCCTCTGCGCTGCCGCGGACCGCTCCGCGAGAGCATCGATCAGGTCGTCGATGGTCTCGGGATTCTCGGGGAAGAACTCACCGTGATCGCGCATGAACTTCTCGAACTGCTCGTCGGTGTTCTCCCCGCGCGCATGGGCGTCGAGCATGTCGTTGAGATCGGACAGCATCTCGGCGACCCGAGCACGGTCCTCCTCGGTGGCCCCCTCGAGTGCCTGCTTCATGCCCTTGAAGCGTTGATCGAGCACCTCGCGGCCGAGCAGATCCTTGATCTTCTCGTAGTTCTCCCGCGCCTCGCTACTGCGCCAGTCGTAGTCGGCGAGCTCCTGCACGGCCTGCGCCGTCGACGGAGGCAGTTCGGCGATCTGCATCTCCTGGAAGCGGGCGTCGTCGTCCAGAGCACGGGCCAGGGTCTTGCGCTCCTCGAGGACCGCCTCGTCCAACAGGTCGCGCACCTCCTGCAGGGTGCCGTCGAGATTCTTGTTCTTCAGCAGTTCCCGCCGACGACGGTTCGCCCGCGCGGCGAGATCGTCCAGGCCGCGCATGTTCTTCGTCCCGCGACGCAACATCTCCTGCATCGCGCGGCGCGGCGACGCACCTTCGAGAACGTCCTGACCGATCGCGTCGAGCGCCTCCCGCAGATCGACGGGTGGTGCCAGCGGATCCGGACCGTCGACGTACGGCCCGTACCGGGAGTTGTGGCCCGCCATCAGCTGTACACCGTCTGCCCGTCGTCGCCGGTGTCCTTGCCGATGCGACGTGCGAGGTAGAGACCTTCGAGCGCGAGCTCGACGGCCGCGGCGCGCTCACCGTCGGAGGTCGCGCCCAGACGCTCGGCGATCTCGTCGATGACAGGAAGATCCGGCAACTCGTTCAGCAGCACCTTCGCGGTGACTCGATCACCGGTGATCACGGGCTCACCCTGCTCGACGGCCGTGACGAGAGGGCTCAGGTCGATACCGCCGAGCGAGTCCCGTGCGGTGTCGGCTGTGGCCCGCCGCAACAGGTGGTTCAGGACCTCGATCTCCCGTCCCTCCTCGCCCGACTCGAACTCCACCTTGCCCCGCAGGACGTCGACGATCGTCTGGGTGTCGACGGGACGGGCCACCGGATCGGACTCGCCCAGCACGGCGGCACGGTGCACGGCGGCCGCGCCGACGGTCTCGGCGGCGGCGACGGCGAACCGAGCCGAGACGCCGGAACGCTGGTCGACCGACGGCGATTCACGCAGCAGCCGGGTGAACCGCGCCAGCACCTCGAGCACGTGCGGCGGCACGACTGCGGTGAGGTCGGCCTCCTGCTCGATGACCGCGATCTCGTCGGTCAGCAGGATCGGATAGTGGGTGCGGATCTCGGCGCCGAACCGGTCCTTCAGCGGAGTGATGATCCGACCGCGGTTGGTGTAGTCCTCCGGGTTCGCACTCGCGACGAGGAGCACGTCGAGGGGCAACCGCACCGTGTAGCCACGGATCTGGATGTCGCGCTCCTCCATCACGTTGAGCAACGACACCTGGATGCGCTCGGCGAGGTCGGGCAGCTCGTTGATCGCCACGATTCCTCGGTGGGTACGCGGCACGAGGCCGAAGTGGATTGTCTCCGGATCGCCCAGGCTGCGGCCCTCGGCGACCTTCACGGGGTCGACGTCGCCGACGAGGTCGGCCACCGATGTGTCCGGGGTCGCCAACTTCTCCGAGTACCGCTCGGAGCGATGGCGCCAGGACACCGGCAGATCGTCGCCGAGTTCGGCTGCCCGGCGGATCGAGGCGGGGGTGATGGGGTCGTAGGGATGCTCACCGAGCTCGGAGCCGTCGATGACGGGCGTCCACTCGTCGAGCAGCGTGGCGAGGGTACGGAGCAGGCGGGTCTTGCCCTGCCCGCGCTCGCCGAGGAGAACGACGTCGTGCTGGGCGAGGAGTGCGCGTTCGATCTGCGGAAGGACGGTGTTCTCGAATCCGAGAATGCCGGGCCATGCGTCGCGGCCCTCGCGCAGGGCGTCGAGCAGGTTGTCGCGGAGTTCGTTCTTGACTGTCTTCTGGACGTGTCCCGACGCGCGGAGTTCACCGAGGGTGGTCGCGCGCGGGTGTGGATCTCGACTACTGGGAGACTGGGTCACCCTTCCAACGTACGAGCGTCGAGCCGTTTCGGCACGTGCACAGCTCGATCAGTGCCCCGACGGGTCCGTCAGGTCCTTGCCCTCGGCGTTCTTGACGCGCTTGCGTTCGAGCAGGATCACTGTCAGACCGGCGGCCCAGAGGATCACGGTGGCCGGGAACAGGATCATCACCCACCCCTCGAAACCGCCTCCTGCGGCAGTGAGCCCGAGACCCATGGCCCCGAGGCCCAGTGCGATGAGGAAGTAGCCGGGCCAGTTCCGGGCATCGGCGATGGCCTCGCCGGCGTGTGCGCGGAAAGTCCGCTCGTCGTCGCGAGGCTCGCGCTCCGAGCTGCCCTCCTTCATTCCGCCGTCCGGGTCGCCGTCACGGTGGTCCTGAGTCATGGCCCGCGTCTACCCTCGCCGAGAACAGACCAAACACGATGTGGCCTCCTGCCGGTAGCGTCGAGCGGTGACCGAGACCAGTGCATACGACTTCACCGCCACGACCATCGACGGCGAGCCCGTCGACCTCGCCGCCTACAAGGGCAAGCCGCTCCTCATCGTCAACACCGCCTCGCAGTGCGGATTCACGCCGCAGTACGAGGGCCTCGAGGTGCTGAACAAGACGTACGGGCCGCAGGGGCTGGTGGTTCTCGGCTTCCCGTGCGATCAGTTCGGGCACCAGGAGCCCGGCGACGCCGACGAGATCAAGAACTTCTGCTCGCTGCGGTACGACGTCACGTTCCCGATGCACGAGAAGATCGAGGTGAACGGCGACGGCGCGCACCCGCTCTACAAGTGGCTGCGCGACCAGAAGTCGGGCGTGCTGGGCAGCCGGATCAAGTGGAACTTCACCAAGTTCCTCATCGACGCCGACGGCAAGGTGGTCGACCGTTTCGGGCCGACCACCAAGCCGGAGAAGCTCGCGAAGCCCATCGAGAAGGTTCTCGCTAAGGGCTGAGCCCGGGGGGTCGAGGTTCGGGGGGTCGAAGTTCGGGGGGTCGAGGTTCGAGAGAGGTCAGTGTGCGAAGTGGCGTGACCCGGTCAGGTACATGGTCACGCCCGCCTCGCGCGCTGCCTCCACGACCTCGGTGTCGCGGATCGATCCGCCGGGCTGCACCACCGCCGCCACCCCCGCTGCGGCGAGGATCTGGAAGCCGTCGGGGAACGGGAAGAAGGCGTCCGACGCGGCCACGGCGCCCGTGGTGCGGTCGCCGGCGCGGCGCACGGCCAGTTCGGCGGAATCGACCCGATTGACCTGTCCCATGCCCACTCCCACGGACGCACCGTCCGCGGCGATGAGGATGGCGTTGGACTTGACGGCGCGGCACGCCTTCCAGGCGAACTCGAGGTCGGCCAGCACTGCCTCGTCGGCGGGCTCGCCCACGGCCAGGGTCCACCCCGACGGATCGTCGCCCGCGGCGTCGAGACGGTCACGGTCCTGCAGCAGCAGGCCGCCCGAGATCTGCTTGATCTCCGGCACCGCCGTCGGCGGCTCGCACACGAGGACGCGGATGTTCTTCTTGCGCTGCAGCACTCCCAGCGCGCCGTCGGCGTAGGACGGGGCGATGATGACCTCGGTGAAGATCTCGGCGACCTGCTCGGCCATCTCGACGGTGATCTCGCGGTTGGACGCGATGACGCCGCCGTACGCGCTCACCGGATCGCAGGCGTGCGCCTTGCGATGCGCCTCGGCGATGGAGCCGGACGCCGACACCGCGATGCCACACGGGTTGGCGTGCTTGATGATCGCCACGCACGGGAGATCGTGGTCGAACGCGGCACGCCAGGCGGCGTCACCGTCGGTGTAGTTGTTGTACGACATCTCCTTGCCGTGCACCTGCTCCGCCTGCGCGATGCCGGCGGGAGCGGACGGGTCGACGTACAGAGCGCCGGCCTGGTGCGGATTCTCGCCGTAGCGCAGAACCGAGGCGCGCTCGTAGGTCGCGCCCATCCATGCCGGGAAGTGCTCGGACTCGTCGGAACCGCCGGCGACGAGGACGTCGGTCATCCAGGACGCCACCGCGACGTCGTATGCTGCGGTGTGCTGGAACGCCGTGGCGGCCAGCGCGATTCGCTGCTCGAGCGTGAAGCCGCCACCCTGCACCGCGGTCAGCACGTCGGCGTAGCGAGCGGGATCCACCACGACCGCCACCGACGGATGGTTCTTCGCCGCGGCGCGGACCATGGACGGGCCACCGATGTCGATCTGCTCCACGCACTCGTCCGGACTCGCACCGGACGCCACCGTCTCGGTGAACGGGTAGAGGTTGACGATGACGAGCTCGAACGGAGCGACGCCCAACTCGTCGAGCTGCGCGAGGTGTTCCGGCTTGCGCGTGTCCGCCAGGACGCCGGCGTGCACGCGCGGATGCAGCGTCTTCACGCGGCCGTCCAGGGTCTCGGGGAAGCCGGTGAGGTCTTCGACCCGAGTCACCGGTACGCCCGCGGCGGCGATGCGCCCGGCGGTCGATCCGGTGGACACGATCTCCACCCCGGCGGCGTGAAGGCCCACGGCCAGCTCGTCCAGACCGGTCTTGTCGTAGACGCTGACGAGTGCGCGCGAGACGGCGCGCGTGTTCTCTGGGTTAGTCACTGGGGATCTGGGCCTTTCGTCCATCGGTGATGACTCCGCGTGTGGCGACGGCGGCGACCACGTCGATCAGCAGCCGTCGTTCGACGATCTTGATGCGCTCGTGCAGCGACTCCTCGGTGTCGCCGTCGAGCACCGGAACAGCTTCCTGCGCCACGATGGGCCCGGTGTCCACACCGTCGTCCACAAGGTGGACGGTGGACCCGCTGACCTTCACACCGTGGGCGAGGGCGTCGGCCACCGCGTGCGCGCCCGGGAACGACGGCAGCAGTGCGGGGTGCGTGTTGACGATGCGGCCACCGAAGCGTGCGAGGAACACCGGCCCGAGGATCCGCATGAATCCCGCACTCACGACGAGATCCGGTGACCAGGAGTCCACGACCTCGGTGAGGGCGGCATCCCACTCCGCACGCGAACCGTGGTCCGACACGGCCACTCGCCGGGACGGCAGCCCTGCGCCCTCGGCGCCGCACGGGCGATCCACCACCACGGCGACGACCTCGGCCGGGAACTCGGGAGCGGACGCGGCCTCGACCAACGATCCGAGCAGTGATCCGACCCCCGAGGCGAGGACGACGACGCGGGCCGGGAGGTCCCGCCCGGGTGTCGAACGCGGGGCAGACAGCGTGCTTCTCCTCAGCTGCTCGGGCGGGTCAGGTGCTCTGTCGGCGTGGGATCACGCCGACAGGAAGCCTAGACGGCCGCCGTTCGCCTCCTCGATCGGCCTCGCTCGGGGAGGACGCGCGTCAGGGAGCGGTGTCGGTGCCGCCGGGCTTCTCGGGCTCGGCCGACTCGTCCGGCAGGTCGACGATCTCGGCGTCGACGACGTCCGCCTCCACGGCATCGTCTTCGGTCTCGACGGTGTCGGTGTCGGTGGTCTCGGCTTCGGTCTCGGCTTCCACGATGTCCGTGTCCGTCGGCGCGGCGTCCGGGGCTGCGGGGAGGGCGGCCGGCTCACCGAGCATCGATGTGCCCGCGGAGTCGTCGGATTCGCTCTCCTCGGCTTCGCTGTCCTCGTGCCATCCGTGGATGTCGTGGCGCCGCATCGACCAGGCGGTGACGGCCGCGGTGAGCGCGCCCACCACGAGGCACCACGCGAAGGTGGTGACGCCGAGGAGCGGCGCATCGACACCGAGATGGCCGAACGTTCCCACCGAGCCACCGGCGACGACGCCGATCAGGAGGGCCGCCACGCTCACGCAGACCGCGGCGGCGGCGGCACTGCGCACCGCGTCCGCCAGGGACGTCGTCGCACGAGCACACGCACGCCCGAGCACCACGGCGGCGAGTGCGGGGACGACGAGCATGACCGGCCACCACACCTGGGCCGACGATTCGGGCATGACTGCCAGCACCGGGACGGCAGGAAGCTGACCGCCGGTCGTCTCGGTGACGGAGACCATCGCCGCGCCCACGTGGGCGGACGACCCGGTGACGACCGACGACGCCGCCACCACGATGTTGGGCAGATACAGCACCGAGATCGCGGTCAGACCCAGCGCTCCGCCGATCCCGCCGCCGGACTCGAGCAGCGTGCCGAGCGTGGAGAAGGACAGCACGAGAGAGGTGGCGACGACGACGGCGCCACCGGCGAGCAGCACCGCGCCGGCACGCGCCGCCGGAGCGAAGGACGCTGCGAGCCACGGCGGCAGGACCACCGTGCGCATGAGTGAGGGCCAGGTACCGCGGATGCAGCCGATCGCCGCACCGATGCCGTGCACGAGGATGACCCACCCGAAGGTGGCGAGTGCGTTGGGCGTGCTCAGGGCGATGACGGTGGACGCGTCGTGAATCATCGCGAGCATCACCGCCGCCATCGCGAGCGGACCCGCGATCGCCGCGCCGACGACCCATCCGATGTCGCGACGGGTGGAGGCGTCGGTCAGTGGCCGCGCGACCGCCGACGACACCGCGTGCACCAGCACGAGAGTGGGCAGCAGCGGAAGGATCGACAACGTCGCACCGGCGATGCCCAGCGGCACCTGATGCACGGCCAGCCACGTGGCGGCCAACGCTCCAAACGTCCCCGTCAGGTCGCTGTTCGCGGAGACGAGCGTCACCAGCACCACGGCCGTGACGACGGCCAGGAGTAGCCCGACGGGCCGGAACGCCACGGTGAGCAGCATTCGAGCCTCGTCGGGACTCGGACCGAAACGGCCCCGCGTGTGCGGTTCGCGATCGAGTAGTGAGGTCATCACCGATCAGGTTCTCACCGTCGGCGCGGTGGAGAACCTAGGCGCGCCGACGACGTGGTTCAGCGGCGGTCGTCCGACCGATCGCCGAAGTCGAGTGCGCGGGTGGCTTCCGGTGCCTGCTGCTCGGGCGCCTGCTGCTCGGGTGCCTGTTGCTCGGGTGCCTGTTGCTCGGGTGCGTGCCCCTCCGTGCTCGGCTGCTGCGCGGACGACTGCTCACCGGTGGGAGGTGTCGCGGACTCCGCCGATGCGGCGTGCGCGGGGGCGGTGTCCGCGGCGGTCTGGCCGACCGGCTGCCCGTAGCGCTCGGTCGGGGCGCTGTAGGGCGATCCGTAGCCCTGCGGCTGGCCGTACCCTTGCTGACCGTAGGCGCCGGGCTGCGCCTGACCCTGCTGGCCGTACCCCTGCGGCTGCCCGTAGGCACCCGGCTGCCCGTAACCCTGCGGCTGCCCGTAACCCTGCGGCTGCCCGTATCCCTGCGGCTGCCCGTAGGCACCCGGCTGCCCGTAACCCTGCGGCTGGCCATAGCTCTGTGGCTGCCCGTAACCCTGCTGGCCATAGGCGCCCTGCTGGCCATATGCCTGTTGGCCGTATGCCTGTTGCCCGTAGTTCTGCTGGCCGGGACCCTGCTGTCCCGGGCCACCCGGCTGGCCGAACTGCTGCTGCTTCGGACGCGGCGCCGGAACCGTCACGACTCCCGAGTCGACGAGAAGCGCACCGACGGCCGCGGCCACCTGCACGATGGCCAGGATCAGAACCAGGATCGACCCGATGCCGATACCGACGCGGACGGTCTCACCGAAGGCGGTGAACGCCGCCCCGCGGTTCACCAGCTGGAAGATCAGCGTGAGCAACGCGGTGACGGACAGCGCCGCGACCAGTCCCCGCGACGTCGTCTGCCGCGGCAGGAGGCCCGCGGCCGTGACGAGCGCAGCGAGGAGGAGCAGCGCCACGGACGTCGGGTCGCCCAGCTCGCGTTCGAAGAAGTTGGAGGACTCACCGCCGAGCGCGAACTGCGCGGACAGACCGAGCAGGAACGCGAGGACACCGGTGCCGATGACGACGTACGACGCGATACGGGCGACCTGCGTCGTGCGCGCCGCGATCTGCTCGGTCGTGTTGTCGTCGGCGCCGGCCGCGTCCGCGTCGACGGACGGGGTCGCAGCGCCGTCAGTGCGGTCGATCGACGCTGAACGGTCGTCGACCTGCCCGGTCTCCGTGGACGGGTCTCCGAAGGTGGTCGTCCGCGGGTCCGTCCGGCCGTGGTCGTGGTCGGGTCCCCCTGGTGAGAAGGTCATCTCGATTCCTCTTCCTCGGTGCTGGTCGTCGGTCGGCCGCCGACTGCGGCGGCCGCGCCGCTCACCAACACTACGGACCCGCGGTGAGTGACTCCTCGCTCAGGCGACGCCGACGGGTTCGCGGTCACTCGCCCGCGCGGCCTCGATCTCCCGCACCAGCGGCAGAATCTTCGCTCCGAAGTACTCGATCTCCTCCTGGAAGTGCAGGAAACCGCCGAGGATGAGGTCCACGCCGCGGTCGCGGTAGTCGACGATGCGCGTCGCCACCTGTTCGGGCGTACCAATCAGCTGGGTCTTGAAGCCGTCGTTGTACTGCACGAGGTCCTCGAAGCTCGAGTCGGCCCACATGCCCTTCTTGTCCGACGTCGAACTGCCGGCCTGCTGCACGGCACCGCGGAACCCCTCGACTGCCGGCTTGTTCGCCTTCTCGATGATCTCGCGGAGGGTGTCCCTCGCCTCCTTCTCGGTGTCGCGGGCGATGATGAAGCCGTTGAGACCGAACTTCACCTCACGCTGATGGGCCTGTGCGACGCGCCGCACGTCGTCGATCTGCTCGGTGATGCCGTCGAAATCCTTGCCGTTGGAGAAGTACCAGTCGGAGTACCGACCTGCGTTCTCCCGTGCCGCCGACGAATTACCACCCTGGAACAGTTCGGGATTGGGACGGGCGGGCGTGTTGAGCGGTTTCGGCTTGAGCGTGAAGTCGTGGATGCGGTAGAAGTCGCCGCGGAAATCGACGTCGTCCTCGGTCCAGATCTTGCGCAGCACCTGCAGGAATTCGGCGCTGCGTCGGTAACGCTCGTCGTGTTCGAGCCAGGGCTCACCGAGATGCGTGAACTCGTCTTTGAACCATCCACTCACCACATTGACGGCGAAGCGTCCGTTGGACAGATGGTCTGCTGTCGCACCGAGTTTCGCGAGCACGGCCGGTTGCCAGAGCCCGGGATGCACGGCAGCGATGACCTTGAGGCGCTCGGTCGCGAGGAGCAGTCCCAGACTGAAACTCGTGGACTCGTGTTGAAACTCGGCTCCGTAGCTGGCCTCGTACCGGACCTGGCTCAGCGCGTACTCGAACCCGTTGTTCTCCGCCGTCTGCGCGAGCTTCTTGTTGTACTCGAACTCCCAGCTGGTGCGTTGCTCGATGTCGCTGGTGACGAGGCCACCACTGACGTTGGGCACCCAGTAGGCGAACTTCACTTCGTCGGCGATCTTCTCTGTACTCATGCAGTCCTCGGTTCGATAATAGTGCGCGACATATGATTTCAGGAGTACCAGGTGGGCTGGGGCAACTCGCCGGTGAGCACGTGGCGGCCGACCTCACGGCGCTTGTAGGCCACCGGATCGTGCAACGTGTGCGTGCGCACGTTGCGCCAGAAACGGTCGAATCCGTGACTCGACGCGGTGGCGCGGGCGCCGAGCCCCTCGAAGATGCCCGACGTGATCTCCAGGGCGACCTCCGTGGCGCGTGCCTTCGCCGCGGCGACGCGCACCTCGTGCTCGCCGCGCTCGTGCTCGGTGACAGTCCAGGCGTTCTCGTGGATCCGCTGCTGCTCCGCGGCCACGGAGTCCGCGAGAGCCTCTGCGGCCCAGAGCTTCCCGGTCAGGTCTCCGTACAGGTCGATGATGTAGGGCTCGTCGAGCGCGTTGTCCACGGTGCTGTGCAGCCACGCTCGCGTGGTGGTACGCGTGTAGTCGGCAGCGGTCTCGAGGGCTCCGCGTGCGATGCCGAGGTAGAAGTTGACGAACACCAGCTGGATGATCGGGACGTTGAGGGTGTTGTAGACCCGCGGCTCGAACGCCTTGTTCGCGAATCCGGCGGCCGAGCTCCAGTCAGTGCGGACGTGATCGATGGTGACACTGCCACTCTCGGTGCGACGCTGACCGATGTTGTCCCAGTCGTCGTGGAACGTCAGGCCCTCGGAATTCGACGGAACGATGGCGAAGACGTGGGTGTCGGTACCGGCGAGCACCCCCTCGAGCACGGTCACGTCGGAGACACGACTGCCCGTGGAGAACGTCTTGGCACCGTTGTAGACGATCGTGTCGCCTTCGTCGGTGATCTCGACGTCGTTGTCGCGCGGGTTGACCGCGCCGCCGAAGAACCAGGTGTTCTCGGTGGCGGCTTGTTCGACGGCAGCGATCTGCTCCTTCGTCCCGACCAGACGTGCCGCCCAGAACCACAGCAGGTGGTAGCCGAGCAGCTGTCCGATCGACCCGTCGGCGGCGGCCACGGCGCGGAT
Source organism: Rhodococcus sp. MEB041 (assembly GCF_030208955.1). Classification (NCBI taxonomy): domain Bacteria; kingdom Bacillati; phylum Actinomycetota; class Actinomycetes; order Mycobacteriales; family Nocardiaceae; genus Rhodococcus; species Rhodococcus sp. MEB041. The sequence goes on along the minus strand of NZ_JARVSZ010000005.1, from coordinate 270,220 downwards.
CACCTGGTAGGCGGTCTCCCAGGTCTGCCCACCGCCACCGAACTCGGTCGGCCCGAGGATCGTGACCAGACCGGACTCCTTCAACAACGTCACCTCCTCGTGCGGCGCCTCGGTGGCGCGATCACGGGCGACGGCGTCGACGGCGAGGATCGCGGCCACCTCGCGGGCACGGTCGATCCATTCCGCGGACGTCGTGGGAGCGGTGGTCCAGCGCGGTTCGGTGGCGGCGCCGGCGGGGCGGGTGTCGGTGATCGTCATGCCCGGAAGTACATCGCCCGGGTCGATGCGGAACCACCGTTGCGCTCTGGGTGATTCGAACGGTTCGCTCACTCGCCGGGTGCGGTGAGGTAGTCGGTGCCGTGCGAGTCGCGGACATGGACGATGCCGTCCCGGAGCATGCGGTGGTGCCACTGCCGCCGGGTCTTCAGGCCGTGGTGCCGACGGCACAGCGGCGCGAGGTTGCCGGTGACGGTCCAGCCGCCTCTCTCCGGGTGGTCGGTGTGGTCGAACGGGACGACGTGGTCGAGGTCGCAGTCCTCGCTGGGCACAGCACACCCCGGATGGATGCACGTCGGATACAGGGCTGTCACCAGCGACGCGATCGCCTCGGACGGCCGGTAGGTCAACGCCCCGGCCGGGGGTACGGCGAAGCCACCGTGGCCGTCGGGGTCGGCGACGGCACGGTCCACCGCCGATGGTGGGAGCGTGCGAAGATAGTCGACCTGCTCCCGGAGTTTTCGGTTTTTCGTGCTGCCCAGTTTCCCGGTGGTCGGTGTCCAGCCTGCGGGCATGCGGGGGGTGCGGCGGACTTCCCGCCCGGCGGCGGGCACCGGCGGGCCCGGTGGTTCGGAGTCGGTCGGTGGGTCGTGTTGTGGGCATCGGCAGCTGCACCCCGCCCGCGGTTCCGCGACCTCCGCGGCGGTGATCATCGCCTGCCACGTCGCATCCCCGGCGATCCTCCGGGCAGTGTCCGCAGGAACCGGACCCCAACCGACGAGGTGACCGGGTTCCCCTGCCAACCCCGCCGCCGTGGCGGCGTCGAGGACGATGACGGCATGATGGGCCGGTGCGGCCGGCGACGGCGCGTGGGCGCAACTCTCGTCAACGCAGTCGCACGGCAGAGGTGTGCCGGTGATGATCGCATGCGCAGCGTCGAACAACCGCGCCGGCAGCGAACTCGGATCGCACACCCCTCGGGCCGCCTCGACGATGGCCCGCTTCATCCCGGCGATCTGCTCTGCGGGGCCACGAACCTTCAGCTCGGCTTGACCTCGCGGCAGCTTCCTGACCGAGACGTACCGTTCCGTCGTCGCGCGCTCCCGAGCGATGCGGTGCCACTCCGCGTCGAACTCCGCGAGAATCCGATCGACCGCCGCTGCCACCGCACCCGGAGTGCACCTCGACGCGGCAGCGATCACCCGCTGCAGCAGCGCTTCGGTGGCGTTCGGAACCCCGGCCACCGACCGGCACACCGTCCGGAACGCCGCATACGCCAACAGGCCCGCATCGAACGCCTCCGCCACCGCGCGATGCGCGGTGCGGGTCAGGAACAGCCACTCGCTCACCGTGCGCGTCGACACCGCCAACGCCGCCGCGACCTCCGCCACCGCACAGGTCTCAGCAGCCTCCGCGTCGAACACCCCACCCGGACCGAGCACCGCCGGCCGACGCGACGACTCCTGCACGTACGCACACGACGCCGACACGGTCCGGGCGAACGACGCTTGAGCGTCGACCTTCGCCGACACCACCACATCCACCGAAGCCTCTGCGTCGTACACGAATTCACCCCCCGGTGATGCCCCGATCAGACCGCCCCCCGACGACCTGAACAGACAGTAGCCCACCCCACCGACACACTTTCGGGTCACGCCGTCGGATGCGCGCTCCAGCTCCTCGATCCGTTTCGGCCGTCGATACATGCGCGGACATTGAGCGCAGATCGCCTTTCCACCAACACATTCCGTGCCCGAGAACACGGCCGGTCGTACTGACCGGACACGTCGATCGAGCTCGAGGCGTCCCGATCGGCGGTCAACTGGATGGGGGTGAGTGTGTTTCGGCCAGGACTTTCGCGAGTTGGCTGATGCGTGTGCGGGCTGCGTCTGGGGCGAGGACCTCGATGTGGTCGCCGAATTGCAGCAGTTGACGCACCGACTCGATGTCGGGGTAGCCGACGACGACGATGCATGTTCCGTTCTCCGGATCGGATACATCGTGGATGCGTGTCCCGAGGATGCGCCGCGCCAAGTCGAGGCCGTGTTCCGGCAGGCGAAAGGTCACGCTCACATGACCTCGACCCTCGGTGCGGTCCTTCAACGCGGCCCATGTGGTGCGGAGGGTTTCTCCGGGTCGGAGAGAGACTGGCGCGTCGAGTTGTTCGAAAGCCGCGAGTCGGTCCAGAGAGAACAGTCGTCCATCTCCTCGGTGGTCGGCGACGAGGTACCAGCGGCCGGACTTCGCCACGATCCCGTACGGGTCGACCACACGTGTCGAGGCCTCACTCTCGGCGCTCCGCCGGTATCGGATTCGCAATCGGCGTCGGTCCTGCAGGGCCGATGCCAGATCGGCGACGTCGACCGCTGCTTCTGAATCGGCAAACCACGGGGTGCTGTCCACCAGCACGAGGTCCGCCAGTCGCAATGGGCTCGTGCCCGTGGATGTCGCGGCCTGGCGGGCGGCGATCTTGCGTGCTGCCGACTCCCACATCGCCGACAAGCCCATGCGCTCACGTTGCGTGCTGTCCAGACCCGCCAGAGAAAGGGCTTCCAACTCCGGTGGTTCCAGGTGGGACGCGTTGAGCCGCGCACCGGGGAGCAGGACGATTCCACCGCTGCGGCCACGTTCGGCGTACACAGGCACTCCTGCTGCCGAGAGCGCCTCGACGTCCCGCAGCACGGTCCGCCGCGATACTTCCAGACGCGCGGCCAGCTCCGTGGTGGTGATGCGTTGGCGGGTCTGCAGCAACAGCAAGAGGTGCAGCAATCGGGCGGCCTTCATGCGTCCGATCTTCGCAGAAAAGGTGACAGGTTCTGTCGTGATAGGCCGGTCCACTGTGGCGGTACCGAGAATTCACCGAGTCGAGGAGCTCCTGTGCCCGCACCGAACCTGTTCCTGATCGGCGTCCGCGACGCCGAGACCGCTACCAGCTTCTACAGCGACCTGTTCGAGATCGAACCGACCTTCATCAGTCCCCACTATGTCGCTTTCCAGGTAGCCCCCGGCGTCTTGTTCGCGCTGTGGACCGGCTACAGCGAGCACCTGGCCCCGGACACTCCACGCACGACCGAGGTCGGACTGATGGTCCCCGGGTCGGCGTCTGCCGTCGACGAGGTCTTCGCGAACTGGGTCTCGAAGGGAGTCCGTGTCGTCGACGAGCCGTACGACGCGGTCTTCGGCCGCACATTTGTGGTCAGCGACCCCGACGGCAACCTCATCAGGGTCTCGCCGATCGACTGATCTACCGAACGACGACCACCTTGCCGATGGTGCCGCCACTTTCCACCCGCCGGTGCGCGTCCTGCAGGGTGTCCACGTCGAACGGTGACAGAGTCGTGGTGCGGGTGCTCCGCAGAGTTCCGTCGTCGATGAGTCGCGAGACCTCGTCGAGGATGGTGTGCTGAGAAGTGCTCTTCGGCAACGACAACGGCACCGTGAACATCAGTTCCCAGTGCCAGGTCTGGCTCTTGGCCTTCAGCGGCATCAGGTCCAGGCCGACCGGATCGTCGATCGCCACGACCTGACCGTGCACTGCCATCACCGCGGCGTAGGCGTCGACATTGCCCTCGGAGAACGGGGAGAACACGTACTCGACGCCGTCCGGCGCCAGGGCACCGACCTCGTCCACGAGGCAGTGCCGATCCACCACGTGATGGGCGCCCATCTCCGTTGCCCAGTCGCGGGATTCGCCGCGCGATGCCGCGGCAACGACGGTGAGCGAGGTCAGTGCCCGGGCGAGCTGGATGATCATCGACCCGGTACCGCCGGCGGCCCCCATCACGAGAAGTGTTCCGGTGCTGTCTTTCCCGAGTCCGAGCCGCACGAACAGCGATTCCCAGGCGGTGATGGCGGTCAGCGGCACGGCCGCGGCGTCCGCGGCGGACAGTGACGACGGCGCATGGCCGACGATCCGCTCGTCGACGAGTTGGTACTGGGCGTTGCTGCCGTCCCGAGCTATGGATCCCGCATAGAAGACTCGATCGCCGGGCTCGAAGATTCGGGCGTCGGAACCCACCGCGACGACCTCACCGACGGCGTCGAAACCGAGGACCTTCGGGCCGTCGGACGGATCGAAGGACGAGCGAACCTTCGTGTCCACCGGATTGACGGACACCGCGTCGACACGTACGAGAACGTCGAATCCGGCGGGCGACGGAGTCTCTCGCTCGATCTGCACGAACGGCGAGTCGGGTTCGACGGAGACGATGGCGGAGTGAGTCGCGGGAATGCTCATACCTCGACGGTAGTCCCCCGGAACGACACGAGGGAGGCAAGCTTCCCGAGCGGGAAACCGGCCTCCCTCGTGTGAGAGAAGAAAGAGTGACTACTTCTTCTCGAGGATCTCGCGCGCGAGGGCAGCGGTCTCGGACGGCGTCTTGCCGACCTTCACGCCGGCCGCCTCGAGAGCGTCCTTCTTGGCCTGAGCCGTTCCCAGCGAGCCGGAGACGATGGCGCCGGCGTGGCCCATGGTCTTGCCCTCGGGAGCGGTGAAGCCGGCGACGTAACCGACGACGGGCTTGGTGACGTGCGCCTTGATGTAGTCGGCTGCACGCTCCTCGGCGTCGCCACCGATCTCGCCGATCATGACGATGATCTCGGTGTCGGGATCGTTCTCGAACGCCTCGATGGCGTCGATGTGCGTGGTGCCGATGACCGGGTCGCCGCCGATGCCGATGGCGGTGGAGAAGCCGAAGTCACGGAGCTCGAACATCATCTGGTAGGTCAGGGTGCCCGACTTCGAGACGAGGCCGATGGGGCCCTTGCCGGCGATGTTGGCGGGCGTGATGCCGACCAGTGCCTCGCCGGGGGTGATGATGCCGGGGCAGTTCGGCCCGATGATGCGGGTCTTCTTGCCCTTCTCGACGTTGTAGGCCCACGCGTACGCACTGTCCTGCACCGGGATTCCCTCGGTGATGACGACGAGCAGCGGGATCTCCGCGTCGATGGCCTCGACGATGGCGTCCTTGGAGAATGCCGGCGGCACGAACGCGATGGACACGTCGGCTCCGGTCTTCTCCATGGCCTCGGCAACGCTGGCGAACACGGGCAGCTCGACGTCGGAACCGTCGGCTGCGGTGTGCTTGACCGTGGTCCCGGCCTTGCGAGCGTTGACGCCGCCGACGACCTGCGTGCCGGCCTTGAGCATCAGGGCGGTGTGCTTCGTGCCCTCGCCGCCGGTGATGCCCTGGACGATGACCTTGTTGTTCTTGTTCAGGAAAATAGACATAGTTTCGGTGCCCTCTACTTCGCAGCCAGCTCGGCGGCCTTGTCGGCGCCTTCGTCCATGGTCTCGGCCAGTGTCACCAACGGGTGCGCAGCATCGGCGAGAATCTTCCGGCCTTCTTCGACCTTGTTGCCGTCCAGGCGGACGACCAGCGGCTTGGAGGCGGTGTCGCCCAGCGTCTTCAGAGCGCCGACGATGCCGTTGGCGACCGCGTCGCACGAGGTGATGCCGCCGAAGACGTTGACGAACACGCTCTTGACCTGCGAGTCGCCGAGGATGACGTCGAGGCCTGCGGCCATGACCTCTGCCGAGGCGCCGCCGCCGATGTCGAGGAAGTTGGCGGGCTTGACGCCACCGTGCGCCTCACCGGCGTACGCGACGACGTCGAGGGTCGACATGACCAGTCCGGCACCGTTTCCGATGATGCCGACCTGTCCGTCGAGCTTGACGTAGTTGAGGTCGTTCTCCTTGGCCTTCGCCTCGAGTGGGTCCGCCGCGTCGGCGTCCTCGAACTCGGCGTGGCCCTTCTGGCGGAAGTCCGCGTTGGCGTCCAGGGTGACCTTGCCGTCGAGGGCGAGGATCTGGTCGTCCGGCGTGCGCACGAGGGGGTTGACCTCGACGAGCAGCGCGTCTTCCTTGATGAAGACGTCCCACAGCTTCTGGATCGTGTTGGCCGCGGCGTCGAGCACCTCGGCGGGAAGCTTGCCGGCCTCGGCGATCTCACGCGCGAAGGCGAGGTCGACACCCTTGACGGCGTCGACGGGGATGCGGGCGAGCGCGTCCGGGTTCTCCTCGGCGGTGACCTCGATCTCGACACCACCCTCGACGGAACACATCGCGAGGTACGTGCGGTTCGTGCGGTCGAGCAGGAAGGAGATGTAGTACTCCTCCGCGATGTCGCTGGCCTCGGCGACGAGGAGCTTCTTGACGACGTGGCCCTTGATGTCGAGTCCGAGGATCGCTTCCGCGTTCGCCTCGGCCTCGGCGACGTCCTTGGAGTACTTCACGCCGCCGGCCTTGCCGCGGCCGCCGACCTTCACCTGGGCCTTGACCATGACAGGCTTGCCGATTTCTTCGGCGATCTGTCGTGCACCGGCGACCGTGTCGGTGACACGACCTGCCGACGTCGGAACCTCGTGCTTGGCGAAGAGTTCCTTCGCCTGGTATTCGAAGAGATCCATCAGCTCACCATCTCGTCTGCGTTGACGCCCGCTCGAGGGGTAGGAGCGGGTCCGACTTGCGACTGTAACTTTCCACCGAGAGGCCTGATCGACAGCCCGTCGAACTTGTGGTTCAGATCACCGACCTGCGCCGACATCTACTCGCCAGTACGAAAAAATCCCGCCGCCACCAGCGCCGATGCCGCAGCGCCGACAGCGGTCACGAAGGCCCCCGACGACGCCGTCACGTCGGGGCCCGCGCCGCCGAGGATCGGGCTCAGCGCGACACCCGCCAGAGCCACCGCGGAACCGATCTGGAGCGCCGCGGCGCGCGACGCCCGAGCGCGGGCCGCGACGGCGGCGCCGATCAGGACGGCGGCCACGAGTACCAGCCGCCCCCACACGTCCCACCCCCACGGCAGCGCCCCGATCCAGCCGCCGGTCTCCCCAACCACGTCGTACTGCGGCAGGAGCAGCCCCAGTGCGGCGACCCCGGCCGCGACGGCCAGCGCGGCTGCGAGGGGGCGCGAGGCCCCGTCCAGATCGCTGGTGTCGACGCCGTCCCGCTCCGAGGCGCCCGCCGCGGCGACGAGCGCGAGCGTGAGCAGACCGAGCAGCGTGCCGACGACCAGCAGCCAGCCGCCCGCACCGACGGACACGCCGTCGATACCGACGCCCAGCACGAGCGCCTGCAGCACCGCGGCCGCGAGCGCCAGATGGCCCGTGACGATCAGCGGCACCGCAGGCCGCACCGCGGCGGCGAACTCCGAGAAGAGCAACAGCACGCCGCCGACGACGGTCACGACGGCGTACGCGGCCACCGCCCGATCCCCCACCACCGTCGGGACGGAGCCGGTCGAGACGTCGAGAAGCGGCAGGACGGCGCCGACACCGAGAGCGATGCCCGTCAGGACCGTCACCGCTCCCGCGACGACGTGCCGCCGCGTCGAGTTCGAGGGAGCGGCGGACCGTGCGAGCCGGGGCACGGAGGTCGTGGGTCCGGAGGTCGCGCGCGCCGTCGCCACCGTGGCCACGCCGAGGACGAGGAGCCCGCCGACTCCGACGACCGTGCCCGCGCCGAGGTCGATGCGGTCGCCCGCCCCCAGCGCGGCAGCCAGGCGGACGCCGACGACGGTCGCCGACGCCGCGACCACACCGGTCAGTGCGCCGACCGCCGCGGACCTGCTGGTCGACGAGAACGCGTAGGCCACACCCACCAGCACCGCGACCGCGGACAGTCCACCGCCGAGAGCCGACGCGACGGGTCCGGCGACCGGAGCGGGAGCGAGGACGACGGCATCGGTGCTCACGTACGCGGGCAGGAGGAACGAGGCGGCGAGAGCGAGAGCGCCCGCGACCCCCGCGGCGACCACGACCGATGCCGATCGACGAGCGACGGGATCCTCGTCGACGTCGTCCCACTCGACCGTCCGCGCCAGCGCGAGTGCCGCCAGCGCCCCGGCGACGACGACGAGCGCGTGCCCGAGCGTCACCACCACGGCTCCGGGGCCCGCCTCCAGCGCGCCGGCCGAGATCGGACGGAACAGCTCCAGCCGGTCGGCGTCGATCGCTCCGACGAACAACTGGAGATCGGCCACGATCGATCCCAGTGCGACGGCGCCCAACGTCGCGAGCACGGGGAAGACGATCGGCCGGGTCGCGCGCACCAGGAGCAGCAGGGCGATCGCCGCCCAGAGCGCCGACGAGACGGCGGCCGCGCCCCGCACCGGGGGACCCACGTCGGCGCCGCCGACGACGGGAACGTACGGAGCGGCCGCCACCGCCAGCGCTCCGACGACTCCGAGAGCGCGGGCACCGAGCCGGACGGGGTCGGACGCGGAACCTGAGGTACGACGGCCCGCGGATGTCGGCTGTGTCACGATGACGAACGGTATCCGGTCCTCGTGTCCGTCGATCGTGATGCCGCTCGCCTCGATCACAGGAAGATCACCGATGTGCCTGATCGGCGTCGGGACTCGTCCTCGAGTAAACCCAGGACACCTTGTGAGCCACCTCACATATGTGACCCGAGAAGCCGTTTGGCTTGCGCCCGCCGCGACCATTTCGTTACCGTCCACGAGGTTCCACATCACGGGTAGGTCACGAATCAGGAGGACGGCAGGTCTTGCAGCACCACCGAACTCCGTTCACACGCTCACGCTTCGTCTCGGACGCCACCGACGACAGTCGGTTCGATTCCCAGCAGTACGAGGCCCAGCAGTTCGAGCACGAAACCACCGTGTTCACGCCGGCGGACGGTCATTTGACCGACACCGGCCCCCTCGAAGCCCTCTCGACCGATGCAGCATCGTCCCCCTGGGACCGTGCGCACGAGTCCAGCGACTACGTGGCGTCCGCGCCCGCGTACACCCCGGCACCCCTCGGCGATGCGCTCACGCGCCGCCGCCGCTCGGTACCGGCGACGTCCTTCCTCGTCACCGCTCCGGCCGGAGCAGCACCGTCGGTGACCTCGGCTGCCATCGCGGACGAGATCGCCGTCAAGCGCAGCGGCGCCCACCGCATCCCCGCTCCGCCGTCCGCCCTCAAGGGACGCGTCGCTGTCGTCGCCGTGGCCGCAGGTGCGGTCGTCGCTGCCGGCCAGGCCGCGATCGACAACGCACAGCCCGCCGAGCGCACCGAGACCTCCGAGTACGCGCTGGCCGCGGGTCAGGCCCCGGCAGCTGCCGCGTCCGCAGGAATCGTCGACAGCTCCACCGCTGCCGGCATCGTCGCGGACCAGCCGGCCGCGCACGTCGACTCGGTGCCCACCGCCACGTCGACAGGAGCGCCCGTCACGGCCCCCTCCACGTCCGCGGCACCGCAGATCCTCAACATCGCCGCACCGGTCGACCTGGGCCAGTTCTCGGAGCTCCTGGCGAAGGGCCAGCGCTTCAGCGAGGAGCGCGAGGCTCGCGAGGCCGCTGCACGGCGTCCCCTCTTCGCACTGCCTGCGCTCGGCACCTACACCTCCGGCTTCGGCTCGCGGTGGGGCACGCTGCACGCCGGCGTGGACATCGCCAACGCCATCGGCACGCCGGTGTACGCCGTGGCCGACGGCACCGTCATCGACTCGGGCCCCGCGGCCGGCTTCGGACTGTGGGTCCGGTTGCAGCACGCCGACGGCACCATCACCGTGTACGGCCACATCGATTCGTCCGAGGTCCAGGTGGGCCAGACGGTCATGGCCGGCGACGAGATCGCCAAGATGGGCAACCGCGGCCAGTCCACCGGCCCGCACCTCCACTTCGAGGTCCACCTCACGGGGGACAACAAGATCGACCCGCTCCCCTGGTTGGCGTCCCGCGGTATCGCTCTCGGCCCCGAGCGCGACTGACTTCCCACAACTCCACACACGTCGAAGGTCCGGCGCCACCGTCATGGACGGTGGCGCCGGACCATTCTTCCGTGCCCTCTCACAGCTTGGTCATCGGCACTCCGCCGATGAGCATCATCTTCACGCGACCGGACGTGCCGAAGTCGATCAACACCATCGCACGCTGACCTGATCCCTCGGACTCGACGACGGTCCCGAGACCGTACTTGTCGTGGCTCACGCGATCACCCACGGCGAGCGTCAGGGTGTTGTTGGACCGGGCCTTGCCGAAGCTGGGTGTCGGGGTGGCCGACGGCGACGACCCACCGGACCATCCACCACGGGGATTCGACGTCCAGTCGCGCTGGCGCCCCGAGCCACCACTGGAACCGAACCCGCTGCCGACGCCGGGATCCTCCCGTTTCCAGTCGATGAGATGCTGCGGAACCTCTTGCAGAAAACGCGATTCGGGGTTGTTGATGGGCTGCCCCCACGCCGAGCGCATGATCGCGCGAGTGAGGTAGAGCCGGTGCCGAGCACGCGTGATGCCCACGTAGGCGAGTCGACGCTCCTCGGACAACTCCGCAGGATCACCGAGCGCTCGCATGTGCGGGAACTGGCCGTCCTCCCACCCGGTGACGAACACGACCGGGAACTCGAGCCCCTTGGCCGTGTGCAGCGTCATGAGCGTGACGACGCCGTCGCCGTTGTCCGGGATCTGGTCGGTGTCGGCCACCAGCGAGACCCGCTCGAGGAAGGCGGCGAGCGAACCCGGCTCGGCCACACCGTCGGTGTCCTCGGGTTCTGCGGACGCGACGTCGAGGTCCGCGTTGATGTCGACCCCCACCTCGAGATCCTCGATGCCCTGAAGGTTGCGTGCGTCGGCACTGAACTCGCGGGCCACGCTGACCAGTTCGTTGAGGTTGTCGAGGCGAGCGCCGTCCTGGGGATCCGAGCTGGCCTCGAGTTCGGCGCGATACCGCGTGCGGTCGAGCACCGCCTCGACGATGTCGCCGATGTCCGCGACGTCGTTTCCGTCGGCATCGGTGGCGTTCATGGTGGCCCGCAGCTCGCCGATCATCTCCATGAACGACGCGATGGCGTTCTGCGCGCGAGTGTTGAGCAGCGCCACGGAGCCGGCCGCGGCATCGAGGAGCGCGGCGTTGAAGCTGATGTTCTTCCGCTCGGCGTGCACGGCGACACAGGCCTCGGCACGATCGCCGATGCCGCGGCGCGGGGTGTTGAGGATGCGCCGCATGCTCACCGTGTCGTCCGGATTGGCCAGCACGCGGAGGTACGCGACCACGTCGCGTACCTCCTTGCGCTCGTAGAAGCGCACACCGCCCACCACCTTGTAGGGCAGACCGAGGCGGATGAAGATCTCCTCGAGCGCGCGCGAGGAGTTGTTGGTCCGGTAGAACACCGCGACGTCGGAGTACTTGTAGTCGGTGCCGTCGACCAGCCGATCGATCTCCGACGCCACGAACTTGGCCTCGTCGTGCTCGTTGTCCGCCACGTAGCCGATGATCGGATCGCCGTCGCCGGTGTCCGTCCACAGCCGCTTGTCACGGCGGTTGGTGTTGCGCGCGATGACGGCGTTGGCGGCCGCCAGGATGGTCTGGGTGGACCGGTAGTTCTGCTCGAGCAGGATGGTCCGCGCATCCGGATAGTCGCGCTCGAACTCCTCGATGTTGCGGATGGTCGCGCCGCGGAACGCGTAGATCGACTGGTCCGCGTCACCCACCACGCACAGTTCGCTCGGGGGAACTGCCGCGACCTCGCCCTCCGCCGTCGATCCGGTGCCCACCAACTCGCGCACCAGCATGTACTGCGCGTGGTTGGTGTCCTGGTACTCGTCGACGAGGACGTGGCGGAAGCGGCGCCGGTAGTACTCGGCGACGTCCGGATGGCTCTGCAGCAGTGCCACCGTCTCGCCGATGAGATCGTCGAAGTCGAACGCGTTGGCCGCCCGCAGACGCTGCTGGTAGTGGCCGTAGACCTTCGCGATGACGGCCGGCAGCTCGGCCGGCTCCTTCTCCGCGTCGGCGACGGCCTGGTCCGGATCGATCAGCTCGTTCTTCAGATTGGAGATCTGCGTCGCCAGCAGACGCGACGAGAACTTCTTCGGATCGAGCTGCAGATCCTTGCCGATCATCGTGAGGAGCCGACGCGAGTCGTCCGCGTCGTAGATGGAGAAGTTCGAGTTGAGGCCGGGAAGCAGCGCCGCCTGGCTCCGGAGGATCCGCACGCAGCTCGAGTGGAACGTGCTCACCCACATGAAGTTGGCCCGCGGCCCGACCAACTGGACGACGCGTTCCCGCATCTCCGCCGCGGCCTTGTTGGTGAACGTGATCGCGAGGACCTGGCCGGGTGTGACATCTCTCTCCGCCAGGAGATACGCGATGCGACGGGTCAGCACCGCGGTCTTGCCCGAACCGGCGCCCGCCACGATGAGCAACGGTCCCCCCGAGTGCATCACTGCCTCGCGCTGCTGGGGATTGAGGCCCTCGAGGAGCTGGTCCGAGGACCTGGTGGCACGTGCGGGTGACTGTGTGTTCATCGTCCGTCCAGATTACCGGCGGTCACCGACACCGACACCATCACTCGGGCCGTGGGCGCCGAATCCCTGTCGTGACGCACGCACGCGGACGTCGGATCCGAACGAGACCGTTCGGCTCCTTCTTTACGCCGAGTGCGGGCCGGGCATACTCTTGCTCGGGCCCGGACTCGCGGACGGCACAGCGCCGACCGCATCCGACCCCCTGACCAGGTATTTCGTGGCGTCCTCGAGAATTCTTGGAATCTACGTAACAGAACGTGAGAGCAGAGCGACACACGTTCTGACACGAGGAGTTGATATGAGCACAGCGATTCACACCACCGCAGCATCGGCATCGTCCGAGTCGAACGATCACGCCGACGACGCGAACCTGCCGACGTCCGAAGCCGAGATCGACGAGCTCCGCAAGGAGATCGACCGCCTCGATGCCGAGATCCTCGCCGCCGTGAAGCGCCGCTCCGAGGTCTCCCGCACCATCGGTCAGACGCGGATGGCACAGGGCGGACCCCGCCTCGTCCACAGCCGCGAGATGAAGGTCCTCCAGCGCTTCAGCGACCTCGGCCAGGAGGGTCACACGCTGGCCATGCTCCTGCTCCGCCTGGGCCGCGGCCGCCTCGGACACTGAGTCCACCGCTCGTAGAGCTCGACCGGGAACCGCCCAGACGACGGGCGGTTCCCGTGCCTCACCGCATCACTGCAGGGCGATGTACTTGGTCTCGAGGTACTCCTCGATCCCCTCGCTTCCGCCCTCGCGACCGAATCCCGACGCCTTGATCCCACCGAACGGTGCGGCCGCGTCGGAGATCACCCCGCGATTGACACCCACCATGCCGGTCTCCACGGCCTCCGCCACGCGCAGCGCCCGGTCCAGATCCCGCGTGAAGATGTACGCGGCCAGGCCGAACTCGGTGTCGTTCGCCGCAGCGATGCCGTCCTCCTCGGTCTCGAAGCCGCGCACCGCGAGCACCGGTCCGAAGACCTCCTCGCTCAGAATTCGGGCGTCGCCGGGTACGTCGGTCAGCACGGTGGCGGGGTAGAACCAGCCCGGCCCGTCCTCCGCAGTGCCGCCGAGTGCGACGGTCGCGCCCTTGGACGCCGCGTCGTCGACGAGTTCGGCCACCGTGTCACGCTGCTCCTCGTTGATCAGCGGTCCGAGCTTCGTGTCCGGATCACTGCCCCGCCCGACAGTCATGGCGCGCATCTTCTCGGTCACCTTGGCGACGAACTCGTCCTTGACCGAGTTCTGCACGTGGAACCGATTGGCGGCCGTGCAGGCCTCGCCGCCGTTGCGCATCTTGGCGAGCATCGCGCCCTCGACGGCGGCGTCGATGTCCGCGTCGTCGAACACGACGAAGGGCGCATTGCCGCCCAGCTCCATCGACGTCCGCAGCAGATTCTTCGACGACTTCTCCACGAGCATTCGCCCCACCTCGGTGGAGCCAGTGAAGGTCAACTTGCGCAGTCGAGGATCGTCGATCAGCGGCCCGGTGACAGCGCTGGACTTCGACGTCGGCAGTACCGACAGCACGCCCTCGGGCAGCCCGGCCTCGGAGATGAGCTTCGCCAGGTAGAGCATCGTCAGCGGAGTCTCCGAGGCGGGCTTCACCAGGATCGTGCATCCCGCCGCGAGTGCGGGCCCGATCTTGCGGGTGCCCATCGCCAGCGGGAAGTTCCACGGCGTGATCGCCAGCACCGGGCCGACGGGCTGCTTGGTCACCAGAATCCGGCCGTTGCCCGCGGGCGCCGGCGTGTACCGCCCCGCGATGCGGACCGCCTCCTCGGAGAACCAGCGGAAGAACTCTCCGCCGTACTTCACCTCGGCCTGACTCTCGGCAAAGGCCTTGCCCATCTCCAGCGTCATGAGCAGTGCGATGTCGTCGGCGTGCTCGGTGATCGACTCGAAGACCGCCCGCAGGATCTCGCCGCGCTGTCGCGCCGGGGTGGCGGCCCAGGACTTCTGCACCGCGACGGCCTCGTCGAGCGCGCGTGCGGCGTCGGCGGGACTCGCGTCCGAGACCTCGGTGAGCACCTCCCCGGTCGAGGGATCCCGAACCGGGAACGTGGCACCGTTCTCCGCGTCGACCTGCTTGCCTCCGATCCACAACTTCGTGGGGACGGACGCGATCAGGTCCTTCTCCCGGGTCGTCGCTGCGCTGCTCGTTCCTTCGCTCACGTCTCTCGCACTCCTCGTCGCTGCTCGCCGGGTCGCCCGGTGGTACCGACTGTCTACCCCGTGGGGCGGGACTCGTCACGCACTCCCGCACGGCGATCGCATGTCAGCGGGCAGGCCGGAGGCCGGTCGGCATGTCCCAGCGGCTCGGGTGCCCAGCGATTAGGGTCAGGGCTCATGAGCGCCGACATCACGAGCACCGAAGCCTGGACCGAGCTCGTCTCGCATCACGAGGCCGTGGCCGATCGCCACCTCCGTGACTTCTTCGCCGACGATCCGTCGCGTGGGAGCGAGCTGACCGTCACCGCGGGCGACCTGTACATCGACTACAGCAAGCACCGGGTCGAGCGGCAGACGCTCGAACTGCTGCTCGACCTCGCACGCGCAGCGGACGTCACCGGGCGTCGGGACGCCATGTTCGCGGGCGAGCACATCAACACCTCCGAGAACCGGGCCGTGCTGCACACCGCGCTGCGTCTGCCGTCGGACGCGTCACTCGAGGTCGACGGCCAGGACGTGGTGGCCGACGTGCACGAGGTCCTCACGCGGATGGGCGATTTCAGCGATCGAGTGCGATCCGGCGCGTGGACCGGCGCCACCGGTGAGCGGATCCGCACCGTCGTCAACATCGGGATCGGCGGCTCCGACCTGGGTCCGGTGATGGTCTACCAGGCTCTGCGGCACTACGCCGACGCGGGCATCTCGGCGCGCTTCGTCTCGAACGTCGACCCGGCCGACCTCGTCGGCACCCTCGCCGACCTGGACCCGGCGTCGACGCTGTTCATCGTCGCCTCCAAGACCTTCGGCACACTCGAGACGCTGACCAACGCCACGGCCGCCCGGCGATGGCTCACGGCCGCACTCGGTGACGACGCCGTCGCCCAGCACTTCGTCGCGGTGTCCACCAATGCGGAGAAGGTGTCGAACTTCGGCATCGACACCGCGAACATGTTCGGCTTCTGGGACTGGGTCGGCGGCCGCTACTCGGTCGATTCCGCCATCGGTCTGTCGGTGATGCTCGCCGTCGGCCGCGAGGCGTTCGCGGACTTCCTCGAGGGCTTCCACCTGATCGACCAGCACTTCCGCGAGGCGCCGCTCGAATCCAACGCGCCGATCCTGCTGGGCACGCTGGGCGTCTGGTACTCCAGCTTCTTCGGCGCGCAGTCCCGGGCGGTGCTGCCGTACTCGAACGATCTGAACCGGTTCGCCGCCTACCTGCAGCAGCTCACCATGGAGTCGAACGGCAAGTCGGTGAGGGCCGACGGAACGCCCGTCACGACGGACACCGGCGAGATCTTCTGGGGCGAGCCCGGAACCAACGGCCAGCACGCCTTCTACCAATTGCTGCACCAGGGAACACGACTCGTGCCGGCGGACTTCATCGGCTTCGCCGAGCCGACGGACGATCTTCCCACCGCGGACGGCACGGGCAGCATGCACGACCTGCTCATGAGCAACTACTTCGCCCAGACCAAGGTGTTGGCCTTCGGCAAGACGGCGGAGGAGATCGCCGCCGAGGGCACGGACGCGGACATCGTGCCGCACAAGGTGATGCCGGGCAACCGCCCGTCGACGTCGATCCTCGCGCCGAAACTCACGCCTTCGGTGGTGGGTCAGCTCATCGCCCTCTACGAACATCAGGTCTTCGTCGAGGGCGTCATCTTCGGCATCGACTCGTTCGACCAGTGGGGAGTCGAGCTGGGCAAGACCCAGGCGCAGGAGCTGACGCCGGTGCTGACCGATGCGGACGGCCCGGGCGCGGACCTCGATTCGTCGACGAGTGCGCTGATCGACTGGTACCGCAGCGAACGCGGACGCTGACGTACAGCGAGACCGCGCCGGTCCGTCGGGTCGGGGGTCTGACGGACCGGCACGGTCTCACACACCATGTCGCCGCCACCCGTCCGGGCGTTACACATCGGGCGAACTTTCTTCGGCGGCCTCGTGAACAACCACAACCTGGCGTGGCAGCGGTACGGTCGAACCATGAACGTGCGGATCGAACGCCGAGGTCCGGTGGTCACGGTGATCCTCCACCGACCTGAGGCACGCAATGCCGTGGACGGTCCGACGGCGGCCGCTCTGGTGGAGGCCTTCGAGGAGTTCGACGCGGATCCGACGGCATCGGTCGCGGTGCTGTGGGGAGACGGCGGAACCTTCTGCGCCGGTGCCGACCTCAAGGCACTGGGCACCGAGCGCTCGAACGTGGCGACCGAGCACGGTGACGGGCCGATGGGGCCCACGCGCATGGAACTGTCCAAGCCCGTCATCGCCGCGGTGTCCGGCCACGCGGTCGCCGGCGGTCTCGAACTCGCGCTGTGGTGCGACCTGCGCGTCGCCGACGAGGACGCCGTGTTCGGTGTGTTCTGTCGGCGCTGGGGTGTGCCGCTGATCGACGGCGGAACGGTGCGATTGCCGCGGGCGATCGGTACGTCGCGGGCGATGGACATGATCCTCACCGGGCGTGCCGTCGACGCGCACGAAGCGCTGACGTTCGGACTCGCCAACCGGGTCGTCCCCACGGGCACCTGCCGCGCTGCCGCGGAGGAACTCGCCGCGTCCCTGGCCGAGTTCCCGCAGGCGTGCCTGCGCGGCGACCGACTGTCGGCGCTCGAGCAGGAGGGCCTGGACCACCGCGCGGCGATGGCGAACGAGTTCCGGCACGGTGCCACCTCGCTCGTCGACGCGTTCGACGGTGCACAGAAGTTCGCGTCCGGCGCCGGGCGACACGGAGCACCGCTCGAGTGACTCGCCTCTCCGTCGTCGACGAGATCTTCCTTCGCACACATCGAGGCTTCGGCATACCCGTTGCGATGCAGGGCCTCTGGGTCACCGAGGAGCCCATCACCCCCGGCGCTCTCGACCTGATCGACGCCCGGCTCGCCGAGGGACGTCTGGGTGTGCGGATCGTCAGCTCGCGTCTGCCCGGCGCGCGTCGGCGCTGGGTCCGGGCCTCGGGGCGCCCCGGCGTCCGGTGGACGGAGCCGACCGACGACCCGGTCCGCTGGGCCGAGTCGGGCGCCGACGTCTCGCTCGACCCCGAGTACGGACCGGGCTGGCGTCTGACCGCGGCGCCCTGCGGGAACGGAACCGCCGTCTCGTTGGTGTGCTCCCACGTCATCGCCGACGCACGCGGACTCATCGACGCAGCAGCGGCGGCGCTGTCCGGCGTCCCGGACCCGATCGCCCCGGACGACGGCACCACCGACACCGCCGATGCACTGGCCACACTGTCGACCGTCGTCGGCCGCACCGCCGTGGCCGTCTCCGCGCTCGCCGTCAGTCCCGCCCGGCGCGCCGAACTGATGCAGTACTTGCAGGCGTCGAGGACCGGAACTCCTGCGCCGGCCCGTCCCGACGCGTGGGAAGCGCTGTCCGTGAGCACCGATGTCGAAGCGACGCAGTGGGATCGGGTCGCCGCCGACGGAGCGGGCACTCCGAACGTGGTGTTCCTGTCCGTCGTCGCGGCCGTCGTCGCGACGTTGAGATGTTCGGGCACGTCCGGCGACACCGACGGGTCCGTCCTGCTCGGCGTCCCGATGAAGGTCGAGGCCGGCGGCGCCAACGCGATCTCGGTGACGGCGGTCCGCATCACGGAATCCGACTCACTGGCCGACATCCGTCGACGCGCGAAGACGGCGTACCGAAGCCCGCTGACCGGTCCCGCGGGCTTTCCCGACGAGTTGCTGCACGTGGTCCCCGAACGCGCCGCCGCGCTCCTCGCGCCGTCGACGGGCCGGCGAGATGCTCTGTGCTCCAACATCGGCCCGCTTCCCGAGGCGGTGCGCACCATCGGCGGCCGCCCCGCGGTGCGCGTCGCCGCGCGGGCGATCCACCCGGGACTCCGACACGAGCAGTCCGCCGCGTCGCCGACCATCCTGTCGGCCTATCTCTGCCGCCACGATCACGCGTACACGCTGTCGGTGGTGGTCACCGATCCTGCGGCGGCGCACTCGGTGGAGCAGGTTCGCGACGCGATCGCGACGGCACTCGGGCATCACCACCTCACACCCGACTTCTGGTGAGTACGGTGAACATCACCGACTTCAGAGAGGTGAGTGCGTTCATGAGTGAGACCGACATCTACGCGAAGATCAAGGACCTGGTCGACACCGAGCACGAGTTGCGTTCGCGCACCGAAGCAGGCGAGCTCGATCCGAGCGAGGAGCGGGCGCAGCTCGACCAGCTCGAGAAAGCACTCGACCAGTGCTGGGACCTGCTGCGTCAGCGGCGCGCCAAGAAGGACGCCGGACTCTCCCCCGACGACGCCGAGGCGCAGTCCGTCTCACAGGTCGAGAACTACCTGCAGTAGCTAGACGAGCCCGTCCGTGAGTCGACGAGGGAGCACGCGCAACACGACGTCGATCGCCTTCCAGGTGAGGCCCGGCAGCGCGGAGCGCGTGACCTCCTTCTCGATGGCCGCGACCATCGCGGAGACGCCGTCGTCGAGTGAGGACATCAGTCGACCGGCGTCTCCGGCGCGGGAGGACATGTCGGTGGCGACATATCCGGGCAGAACCGTGGTGACCGCGATGGGTGTGCGGCGGAGTTCGGCGACCAGCGCCTCGCCGAGTGCCGAGACTCCCGCCTTCGATGCGGAGTACACAGCCTTGGATCCGGGTAGTCCGCGATCGGCACTCACCGACGACACGAGGACGAGGTGACCGGCATTCTGCTCACGGAACACCGCCAGCGCTGCCTCGACCTGGGACACCACTCCGACGAAGTTGGTGCGTGCGGTCTCGAGGTTGGCGTCCGCGCGGCCGGTGCCGAGCCTCGCGCCCTTCCCGAGACCGGCGTTCACGATCACGCGATCGAGCCCGCCGAGTGTCTCCCGCAGCGCGTCGATCCCCGACACCACCGACTCGTGATCCGTCACGTCCATCGCGGTGACCGCCACGGTGATGTCCGGATGCCGGGCGGTGAGCTCGGCGCGCAGAGCCTCGAGCCGGTCCACCCGCCGGGCACACAGCCCCACGTCGCGGCCCATCGCCGCGAACCGCCGCGCCATCTCCTCGCCCAGACCCGAACTGGCCCCGGTGATCACGATCTTCTGTCTCCCCATCGGGCACACACTAGCCACCACGACCCACTCAGAACTCTGGAGGATCAGTGAGCGACAGCAGCACCGACGAGTACGACGTCATCGTGATCGGCGGAGGGCCCGTCGGCGAGAACGCGGCGCAGTACGCGATCGCGGGCAGTGATCGCACCGCCGCCATCGTCGAGCACGAACTGGTGGGCGGTGAGTGCTCCTACTGGGCCTGCATGCCCAGCAAGGCGCTGCTCCTGCCCGCCTCGGTGCTGAACCAGGCCCGGGCGATGCCCGGGGTCCGCGAGATCGTCGGCGACGCGCGACTCGACGTCGACGCGGTGTTCGCCCGCCGCGAGAGCTTCACCCACGGGCTCGACGACTCCTCCCAGGTGTCGTGGGCCGAGGGCGCGAACATCCACGTCGTGCGCGGTCACGGCCGGGTGTCCGGCGAGCGCGAGGTGACAGTGGGCGATCGGGTCCTGCGCGCTCGGCACGCGGTGGTCCTCGCGACCGGCACCACGGCCACGGTGCCGCCGATTCCCGGACTGCGCGAAGCACTACCATGGACGTCCCGCGATTCGACCAACCTGCACGAGGTGCCGGAGCGGATCATCGTGATCGGCGGGGGCGTGGTCGCCTGCGAGTCGGCGACATGGTTGCTGGCCCTCGGCGCCGAGGTCACGATGATCGTGCGCGGAACCTCGCTGCTGGCCGGATCGGAGCCGTTCGCCGGGGCGGCGGTGGCCGACGCTCTGACCGCCGCGGGTGCGCGCATCCTGTTCGAGTCGCAGGTCGCCACGGTGTCGCGGCCCGACGCGCAGGACACCGGGTACGGCCACCTCCACGGTGGGCCCGCCTCGGTGACGATCGGCGACGACACACTCGAGGTCGACGAGATCCTGGTCGCCGCCGGCCGACGGCCGGCCACCAAGGACCTAGGGCTCGACGCGGTGGGCCTCCCCACCGGGGACTCGATCGCCGTCGACGACCATCTGACGGCGAAGGACGAGTGGCTCTACGCGGTGGGCGACGTCAACGGTCGCGCCCTGCTCACCCACATGGGCAAGTACCAGGGACGCGTGTGCGGCGACGTCATCGCCGCGCGCGCCGAGGGTCGATCGATCGACGGCAGCAGGTTCCGGGCGAGTGCCGACCACGGCCAGGTGCCCCAGGTCGTCTTCACCACCCCCGAGGTGGCGTCGGTGGGCCTCACCGAGAAGAAGGCGCGGGCCGCCGGTCTGCCGGTGCGGGTGGTCGAGATGGACATCGCCGTCGCGGGAAGCTCCCTGCGCCAGGACGATTTCGCCGGACACGCGTCGATGGTGATCGACACGTCGAGCGACGTGATCGTCGGATTCACGCTGGTCGGCCAGGGCGTCGCGGAACTCCTGCACGCGGCCACCATCGCGGTGGTCGGCCGCGTCCCGCTGGAGACCCTGTGGCACGCGGTCCCGTCCTACCCGACGATGAGCGAGGTGTGGTTGCGCCTGCTCGAGGCCGCTCGCAGCGGAAGCTAGCCGCGTGGCAGCGGCTGGGCGCGCCGTACGGACAGTGCTGCTCGCTCGGGGTCGAGTGGGACCGGGGAGATCACGACACCGGGTCCGACTCGCAGCGTGCCCGAGCTGATCGGCGCGGTGCGCAGACCACCGCGTCCGATCAACGCCTTGCGGGTGCCGTCCACCACCATGCTGTCCATCCACGCGCACGGGTGCGCGGGACGCCCCCCACGCAGGAGCACCGGGCCGTCACCGGTGTCGATGACGAAGTCCTCGCCCCGGAGCGGGTCGAGTTCGAGACCACGCACGACGATGTTGCGGCGGGCCACGCTCACGTCGCCGTCCCACGGCTCGTCGTCCGGGTGCAGGGCGTTCGCCTCGGCGACCGCCGTCTCCCACGCCTCGACGGCCAGGAACGTGATCGCCGCCTCGGTGTGCGCCTGGACGCCGAAGAACCGGTCGCCCCGGATGCCCTTCCCGGTCACCACCTCGACGGACGACGGCAGCTGCGTGCGTACGTCGGCGGCGGGTCCGTCCTTGCTGCGACCGAAGTAGGCATGTGACGGAGACACGAGAAGCTGCACGATCTCGATGGGACAGGTGAACGTCATACCCCGAGTGTGCTCACTCGGCTCTCCGTATAGTCGGCCGGATGGGGCAGGGAGACTTTTCGACAGAGATCACCACGAGCGAGGGGCGGGTCCGCGGATTCGTCGCGCGCGGTATTGCGCAGTGGCGGGGCATCCCGTACGCGCAGCCGCCGGTCGGACCGCTGCGGTTGCGGGCACCGCAGCCGCCGACGGCGTGGGAGGGCGTCCGGGACGCCACCCGCTGGGGTGACGCGGCGGTCCAGGACTCGGGCCGCTCCCCCATCGGTCCCATCAAGGGACAGGGCACCAGCGAGGACTGCCTGACGCTGAACGTCAGCGCGCCGGCCACCACGCCCGCCGGCCCCCGCCCCGTCATGGTGTTCATCCACGGCGGCGCCTACACGCTGGGAACGTCGGCCACCTCCATGTACTCGGGCACGTCGCTGGTCCGCCGCGGCGACATCGTCTACGTCTCGCTCAACTACCGGCTCGGCGCCCTCGGATACCTCGACTTCCGACAGTTCTCGACGCCCGACCGGACCTTCGACAGCAATCTCGGGCTGCGGGACCAGGTCGCCGCGCTGCAGTGGGTCCAGCGCAACATCGCCGCATTCGGCGGCGATCCGGACAACGTCACCATCTTCGGCGAATCGGCCGGCGGCAACGCCGTCACCACGTTGACGACCGTGCCCGCCACGAAGGGCCTCTTCCACAAGGCCATCTCGCAGAGCTCGGCGCCGGGCATGGTCGCCACGTCCGACCGTAGCGAGAAGTGGGGACGCGACTTCGTCGAGTTGCTCGGTGCCACTCCGGACACCGCCGCCGACACGCTCGCGGGAGCCGACGTGGCCGACCTGCTGAAGGCGGCTCACCGGCTGGGTTCGAAGAGCCTGAAGGAGACTCCGGGGCTCATTCCGTTCGGCCCCAGCGTCGACGGGGACTACGTGCCGGAGGCGCCGCTCGAGGCGTACCGATCGGGCCGCGCGCATCCCGTCCCGATGATCATCGGCAGCAACGAGCACGAGGGCACCCTGTTCCCCAAGTGGCTCGACGCCCTTCCCACGAATGCCGAGCGCATCGACCGCCTGTTCGCGAACACCGACCCGTCGGCCAGGGATCGCATTCTCGCCGAGTACCCCGGATACCCGAAGGGCCTGTCCGCCATCGACTTCGGCGGCGACATCACCTTCTGGCGACCGTCGCTGGAGATCGCGGACGCGCACACCGAGCACGCGCCCACCTACGTGTACCGCTACGACTACTCACCGCGGTTGTT
Organism: Rhodococcus sp. MEB041; assembly: GCF_030208955.1. NCBI lineage: Bacteria > Bacillati > Actinomycetota > Actinomycetes > Mycobacteriales > Nocardiaceae > Rhodococcus > Rhodococcus sp. MEB041. The sequence continues at coordinate 247,177 of NZ_JARVSZ010000005.1, read as the reverse complement.
CGACCTGCTGAAGCTGTACTCGACGCACGGTTCCGAACTGTTCGCCGTGTTCGGCGTCTACCGCGCCCGCGTCGGCAAGTTCTTCGCGATCCTGGGCGACTGGGGCAGCTCGGTGGCTGTCACCGACGAGGTGCAGAAGCAGTGGCTCGCCTTCGCGAGAACCGGTGCGCCCGAAGCGGACTGGACCCAGTACGAGGTGCCCGGGCGCGCCACTCGGATCTTCGACAGCGCGACGCGGATGGAGAACGATCCGCTCGGGTCCCGTCGCGCTGCGTGGGAGGGCTTCAGCGGCTACGACACACCGACCGGATCCTCGGCCGGTACGGAGAACGAGTCGTCGCAGGACTTCCGCTGATCGGCTACTTCACGAGACGGGACAGACGGCGGTCGGCGAGAATCCGGCCGCCGGTCTGGCACGTGGGGCAGTACTGGAACGACCGGTCGACGTAGGACACCTCGCGCACGGTGTCGCCGCAGACCGGGCAGGGCATGCCCGTCCGCGCGTGCACCCGCATACCGGACCGCTTCTCGCCCTTGAGCCGCGCCGCGTCCTGACCCTCGGACCGCGCGACGGCGTCGAGCAGGACCGAGCGCATCGTGGTCCACAACAGGGTCACCGACTCGGGGGTGAGCGAGGCGGTGGTGGCGAACGGCGAGAGCTTCGCGGTGTGCAGGATCTCGTCGCTGTAGGCATTGCCGATCCCGGCGAGCAGGTGCTGATCCACCAATGCGGTCTTGAGCCGAGAACTCTTGCGGGCGAGTAGTTCCGCGAACTCCGGCTCCGTCACCGCGAGGGCGTCCGGGCCCAGGCGGGCGATGCCGGGCACCTCCTGCGGATCGCGCACGACCCACACGGCGAGCCGCTTGCGCGTCCCCGCCTCGGTGAGGTCGAACGCGGGCGTGAGCCCCTCCGGCGTGAAGAGATGGACACGGAGTGCGAGCGGCCCCTTGCCCGGCTTGGGCGGCGCCGACGACGGATTGTCCGTCCACCGCAGCCAGCCGCCGCGCGACAGATGCGTGACGAGCCAGAGCCCGCCGGCCTCGATGCCGAGGTGCTTGCCCCACCGGGCCGCGCCCGTGATGTCCTTGCCCTGCAGATCGGTGACCGGCGGGTCGAAGGTCTTGAGAACGCTCAACGCGGCCACGTCGATCCGCCCTATCACCGCTCCCAGCGCATGCTCACGGAGGAAGCCCGCGAGAGCCTCGACCTCGGGTAATTCCGGCACACCTCGACCCTAATCGGAAGTCACGGTCGATGGACGAGATAGGTGTCCATCACCCAGCCGGCCTCGGCCCGCAGAGCCGCCCGGCGCGCGACGATCTCGTCCCCGATATCGTCGACGGGGCCTGCCAGGATCACCTCGCCGGGCGTGCCCAGGTTCGCGCCCCACCACACGTTCCACCCGGGCAGCGACCGGAAGCTGCAGTCCGAGTCGAGCATCACCACGGCCGCCGTGACGCCGTCGGGCAGGCCCTCGTCACGAAGCCGGCGACCGGTGGTGGTGAGGACCGGCTCCCCCACTCGGTTCATCACGATGCGGTGCGCGGCCGCGAGCGCCGACGGACTGGTGACACCCGGGATCACCGAGACCTCGAACGGGCTGTCGAGCACCGCGCGCACCCGCTCCACCACGCGCAACGTGCTGTCGTAGAGCGACGGGTCGCCCCACACCAGCATCGCGCCGACCGACTCGGACGGCTCCGCGTCCACGAGGTCGGCGAGCATCCGGGCGCGGAGGTCGTGCCAGGTGTCGACGGCGTCGTCGTAGTCCGACGGCGCGCGGTCGCGCGGCGGATCGGTGAACTCGACCACGCGATGGTCGGTCGGCACGTGCTCGCGCAGGATGCGGGTGCGGACGTCGACCAACTCCTGCTTCTGCGCGCCCTTGTCGATGACGAAGAAGACGTCGACGGTGTTCATCGCCTTGATCGCCGCGACGGTCACCTGGTCGGGATCCCCCGCTCCGATACCGATCACGTGCATGGTCCTCATCTGCCTGAGCCTAAGGTGTAGCCATGGTCGCGACGCCCTACGAGGATCTGCTCCGCCGCGTGCTCGCGGAGGGCACGCCCAAGTCCGACCGCACCGGGACCGGCACCACCAGCCTGTTCGGCCACCAGATGCGGTTCGATCTGTCCGAGGGATTCCCGCTGGTGACCACCAAGCGCGTGCATCTCAAGTCGATCGTGCACGAGCTGCTGTGGTTCCTGCGAGGCGAGTCCAACGTCGCCTACCTGCGCGAGAACGGCGTCACCATCTGGGACGAGTGGGCCGACGAGAAGGGCGACCTGGGGCCGGTCTACGGAGTGCAGTGGCGCTCGTGGCCCACACCGTCGGGCGACCACATCGATCAGATCTCGCAGGTGATCGACACCATCCGCCGCGACCCCGATTCCCGACGCATGATCGTCTCGGCCTGGAACGTCGCGGAGATCCCCGACATGGCACTGGCTCCGTGCCACGCCTTCTTCCAGTTCTACGTCGCCGACGGAAAGCTGTCGTGCCAGCTGTACCAGCGCAGCGCCGACATGTTTCTCGGCGTGCCGTTCAACATCGCGAGCTACGCCCTGCTCACGCACATGGTCGCCGCGCAGACCGGCCTCGAGGTGGGCGACTTCGTGTGGACCGGCGGCGACTGCCACATCTACGACAATCACGTAGACCAGGTGCGCGAGCAGTTGACGCGAGACGCGTTCCCCGCCCCCACGCTCCGACTCGCTCCACGTGACTCGATCTTCGACTACACCTTCGACGACATCGAGATCGTCGACTACCAGCACCATCCCGCGATCAAGGCACCCGTAGCGGTATGATGATCGGGTTGGTGTGGGCGCAGGCGCACGGCGGCGTCATCGGCAAGGACGGCACGATTCCGTGGCGGGTGCCCGAGGACATGGCGCACTTCCGTGAGGTCACGGGATCCAGCCGCGTCGTCATGGGGCGGCGTACCTGGGACTCGTTGCCCGCACGGTTCCGCCCTCTGCCGGGCCGGACGAACATCGTGCTCAGCCGTGACGCGTCCTGGTCCGCGGAGGGTGCCGCACGTGCCGCCACGATGGACGAGGCGCTGCTCGGCGGCCACGACACGTGGATCATCGGCGGCGCGGACATCTACCGGCTCGCCCTGCCGCACGCCGATGTCGTCGAGATGACCGAGATCGATCTGGACGTCCCCGGCGGCGACACGGTCGCTCCCGAGGTACCGGCATCGTTCACCCGGACCGAGGGCGCCTGGCAGACGAGCAGCGCATCCGATGTTCGCTATCGATTCGTGCGCTACACGCGCTGATTCGCCGCGCCGGGGCCCGCTGAGCGGGACAATACGACGCATGGACAAGAAATCGCTGACCGCGCTCGCTCGGCAACAGCTGAAGCTGGCGAAGACCGCGTCCAGCGGGCGGAGTTCGCACACCGTCTACGGCGGACATCAGCGCAGCCTGCGGCAGACCGTCGTCGGCCTGGCCGCCGGCAACTCGCTGGCCGAGCACGATCTGAACGGGGAGTCCACGGTCCTGGTCCTCAGCGGCCAGTTGCAACTGGTGAGCGGTGAGCGATCCTGGAAAGGTTCCGCGGGCGATCTCCTCGTCGTCCCCGACGCCCGCCACAGTGTGGAGGCCGTCGAGGACGTCGCGTTCCTGCTGACCGTCGCGATGTAGGACGGGCAGGCCGGAGGCCGGGCAGGCCGGAGGCCGGTCGATCGAAGACGGTCGTCAGATCTGTCAGACGGCGATGGCTTCGCCGCGTTCGCGGTCGCGGGCGAGTGCTCGGTCGCGTGACTCCTCGAAGCGCACCGCCTGCTTCTCGAGGTCGGCCAGGTAGTCGGCCACCATCTCGCGCAGCTTCTCGCCCTCGGGTCCGAAGTCGGTGCGCTCGAAGATGTCCCACTTGCGCAGCACCGGCATGATGACCTCGTCGAGGTGCTGGCGCAGGTCGTAGATGCCGTACTTCGCGATGAGGACGGCGTTGCGACGGAAGTCCGGCTGGTTGAGCCCCGGCATCTGGAAGTTCATGACGACGTCGGCGATCGCCTTCATCGTCTGGTCCGGCGCGAGCTCGATGGCCGCCGAGCACATGTTGCGGTAGAAGATCATGTGCAGGTTCTCATCGGCCGCGATGCGGGCGAGCAGTGCGTCGGCGATCGGATCGTTGCAGGCCTTGCCGGTGTTGCGGTGCGACACCCGGGTGGCCAGCTCCTGGAACGTCACGTAGGCGACGCCGTGCAGCAGGTTGGCGCCCTCCATCGGCGAGTCGATACCGACCGTCATGTGCTCCATCCGCGCCTGCTCGAGCGCGACGGGATCGACGCTCCGGGTGACGACGAGATAGTCGCGCATCGCGATGCCGTGGCGGTTCTCCTCCGCGGTCCAGCGACCGACCCAGGTTCCCCAGGCCCCGTCCATCGAGAAGTTCTCGGCGAGCCCGCGGTGGTAGGAGGGCAGATTGTCCTCGGTCAGCAGGTTGGTGACCATGGCCGCCTTGGCGACCTTCGACAGCGACGACTGCTCCGGCGACCAGTCCTGGCCGCCCAGCATCGCGAAGTTCTTGCCGTCGCTCCACGGGATGTAGTCGTGGGGGTTCCACGGCTTGGCCAGCGTCAGATGGCGTTCGAGATTGGTTTCCGCTACCGGCTGCAGTTCGCGCAGCAGCTCGATCTGTGACAGCACCTGTGGCATGAGGTTCCCCCGTGACGCGTCGTGTTCCGTCGACCTGGCCGGCCGACGAGAGGTGACGCTAGGACGGGTCCGATCGGGCCACCGCCGCCTTGCGTCGATGTTGGGACGAGTCGCAGGACGGTCCGATTCCGCCTGGCTCGGGTCACAGCGCCGCGAGGAAACGCGGGACGAAACTACACATATGAACTTTTATTGCCCTACAATCTGAACTTGCGCCCCGTTTTTGTGCGAGTGACGAGCCAGTCGACCGTCGACGTGGAGGGAAACCGCCACGTGACACGGAGTGGACGTACGGCTCGCCGACCGGAAGGAACTAGTTACGTGAGTGTCGAGAACACGCAGTCGTCCCAGGCGGCTGCGGTGGAGAAGAGCACCACCGGACTCATGGTGGCAGGCCGCACCGGCGTGCCGCCACGCGACCTCGAGAACGTCGCTCGTCGGACGGTGGGTCAGCCGGCTGCGGCCACCCGCACGTCGACACTCGGCGCGACCCTCCGGGCTGACGTCACGGAACTGACGGTGTCCTGCCTGTCCATGGCCGTCGGCGTCGGCGACGCACCCACCACCTCGGACGAGGACATCGACGAGCTCGGTGGCCGCGCGGCGCAGTGGGCCCGCGAGGGTGTTCCGCTCCGCGCCGTCCTCGGCGTCTACCACGAGGGCATCCAGATGGGCTGGGACCTGGTGTCCGAGCGCGCGACGGGCAATCTCAAGGCTGTCGCCAAGGCGTTCGTCGCCCTGTCGGAGCGCATCTCGACGGCCGCGTCGGCCAGCTACGTCGACGAACTGCAGGCCGTCGCGAGCGAGCACCACACCGCCGCGCACACCGTCGTCACCGCACTGCTCAGTGGCCACAACGCGCGTTCGGTGGCCCGCCAGTCGGGCATCGAGCTCGCCGACTCGTTCACCGTGCTGGCCGTCTCCATCGCCGCGCATCCCGACGAGTCCAACCCCGCCCTGCCGCGCGCGGTCACCGCCCGTCGCAAGCTGCGCCGCGTGCAGGCCGAGCTGGCCCTCGTGTGCGACCGCTCCCCCCTGTCGATGCTGTCCGCCGAGGGCGGCACCATTCTCGTTCCCGGCGAGCGCGACGACGAATGGGTCGCCACTCTCGTGGAGCGCATGTCCGTCGCCGCCGAGACCGCGGTCACCGCCACCGTCGCCACCAGTTCCGTCAACGACGTGCCGGCCGCCTCGGATCAGGTGCACGAGCTTCTCGACCTCGCCCAGCAGCTTCGTCGACCCGCCGGTGTCTACCGCATGACCGACCTGGTTCTCGAGTACCAGCTCACCCGCCCCGGCCCCGGCCGGGCGTACCTGTCACGCGTTCTCGTCCCGTTGGACAACTCGCCCGAGCTGCTCGAGACCCTCGAGATCCACATCAACCACGACCTCAACCGTCAGCGCTCGGCGCGTCAGCTGCACCTGCACACCAACACGGTCGACTACCGCCTCAAGCGGATCGCGCACCTCACGGGGTTCGATCCCACGCGCCCGTCCGGAATGCGGCACCTGCAGGCCGCACTGGTGGCACGCAAGCTGGAGGCCATCTCGCCCAGCGCCTGACGGCCACGTCGACCCGGTAGAGTGCTGAGCGTCAGCCCGGCTCTCACCGGGTCGGCCCTCGTAGCTCAGGGGATAGAGCAACCCTCTCCTAAAGGGTAGGTCGCAGGTTCGAATCCTGCCGAGGGCACCGAAAGCCCCGCTACAGTCCAGCCATGACGCGCGCGCTCCTCCTGGTGGCAGCCCTGTTCGGCTCACTCGTCCTGTCGGTGCCGGCCGCGTCGGCAGCACCGTCGACAACCTGGCTCTGCCGGCCCGGCACCGCGGATCCGTGTGGTGGTGGCACCGACGCCCCTGTCGACTGCTTCTACGTCTACCCCACCGCCTCTCTGCAACCGGCGCAGTCGGCGAACCTCGACGCGTCCCCCGAACTCGCCTTCGCCGCGGCGGCGCAGGCCCGCCCGTTCGACTCCGTGTGCAACGTCTGGGCTCCGGTCTACCGTCAGGCCACGCTGCTGAGCCTCGCCACGGCCGACGGTCCCGCACGCGATGCGGCACTCGCCGCGGCCTACGTGGACATCGATGCGGCGTGGACCGATTTCCTCGCGCAGCGGAACTCGGAACGCGGTGTCGTGCTTGTCGGCCATTCGCAGGGTTCACGCATGCTGCGCACGCTCCTGCAGCAACGCATCGAACCGGATCCCGCGACGCGAGCGCTGTTGGTGTCCGCCATCATTCCCGGCATCTCGGTGCGGACGGCGGACTTCACCACCGTCGCCCCGTGCACGGATGTGAGCGAGACCGGTTGCGTGGTCGCGTATTCCACGGTCTCGCGCACTCCCCCACCCGACTCCCGCTACGGCGGCGACGGCATCATCTGCACCAACCCGGCGTCGCTCGAAGCGAATGCCAGGACGCCGGTACTGGGGCCGTTGCCGAACCTCACGGCGCAGTGCGACGGTGACAACGTGCTCATGATCGACGGCCCCGGAGCCTCGGCCCTGCCCACGCTGCCGAACGCGACCTGGGGGCTGCACCTGCTGGACCTGACGATTCCGCAACAGACACTGGTCGATCTGGTGCGGTCGCAGAGCGCGGCGTTCACTGCCTGATCGCACACCGATTCCGTGAGGCGCACACCCGCTGCGGCCTGTTGATAGGGGTGTGCGCCCACCAGAGGGGGTGTGCACACCCCTACCGGGCCAGCATCTCCCGCGCACCCACCGCAGCCCCGTGCGCACTGGTCACACGGGGTGCGCACACGCGAACCAGACCCGCACGCCGAAGCGCACACCGATTCCGTGAAGCGCACACCCGCTGCGGCCTGCTGGGAGGGGTGTGCGCTCCCCAGAGGGGGTGTGCACACCCCTACCGGGCCTTGCACCGAAGCGCACACCCACCGCAGCCGCGCGCGCTCATCACCCGGGTGCGCACACGCGAACCAGACCCGTACTCCGAACCGCACACCAGTTCCGTGAGGCGCACACCCGCTGCGGCCTGCCGGGAGGGGTGTGCGCCCACCGGAAATGGTGTGCACGCACTGCCGATCCCGTTCCGCCACAACAACTCCACCCGGCAGAGCGTGCACGGCGCCGGCCCCACGCGCTGCGAGACGGCGGTCACAGCGACCGACCGGCTACACTGGGGCACGCTGCTGCGCCACTGTGCGCGGCGTACGTCGTGGAATCAGCACGAATTTTTCTTACGGCGATCGGAACTGCCCACCGGCAGTCTCGCCATTCTGCGCTCCGCCACAGGAGTGCTCAGATGCCCGAAAGGCACTCGAACTCTTCATGACTTCTCCCTCCTTCGCCGACCTCGGCGTCAGTGACCGTCTCGTCCGCGCTCTCACAGCTGCCGGCATCGCGTCACCGTTCCCCATCCAGGCGGACACCCTGCCCGACACGCTGAAGGGTCGCGACGTCCTCGGACGCGGAAAGACCGGCAGCGGAAAGACTCTCGCGTTCTCCATCCCCATGGTGTCCCGCCTCGGCGAGACGTTCTCGGGCGTCCGCAAGCCCAACCGCCCGCGTGGTCTGATCCTCGCCCCCACCCGTGAGCTGGCCACCCAGATCGCTGCCGCCCTCGAGCCGCTCACCATGGCGTCGAACCTGCGCGTCACCACGATCTTCGGTGGCGTCTCGCAGGCACGCCAGGTCACCGCGCTCAGCCGCGGCGTCGACATCGTCGTCGCCTGCCCCGGTCGCCTCGAGGATCTGATGAAGCAGCGTCTGGTGACGCTGGACGACATCGAGATCACCGTGCTCGACGAGGCCGACCACATGGCGGACCTGGGCTTCCTGCCCGGCGTCACGCGCATCATGAAGGCCACACCCTCGCACGGACAGCGCATGCTGTTCTCGGCGACGCTGGACAACGGCGTCGACAAGCTGGTCAAGCAGTTCCTCACCGACCCGGTGCAGCACTCGGTCGACGAGGAGAACTCCCCCGTCGCCGCGATGACCCACCACATCTTCGAGGTGGGCGGTGTCGACGGCAAGAAGGCGCTGGTCCAGCGTCTCGCCTCCGGTGAGGGTCGCCGCATCCTCTTCATGCGCACCAAGCACCAGGCTCGCAAGCTGGCGCGTCAACTCACCGAGGCCGGCATCCCGTCCGTCGACCTGCACGGCAACCTGTCGCAGGCTGCGCGTGACCGCAACCTCGCTGCGTTCTCCAACGGCGATGCGCGCGTGCTCGTGGCCACGGACGTCGCGGCGCGCGGTGTGCACGTCGACAACGTCGAGCTGGTCGTCCACGTCGATCCGCCCGCCGAGCACAAGGCCTACCTGCACCGCAGTGGCCGTACGGCCCGTGCGGGCAGCGCCGGCGACGTCGTCACCGTCGTCCTGCCGGAGCAGCGTCGAGACCTGTCGGTCCTGATGCGCAAGGCCAAGATCGACGCGGCGCCGCAGCGCGTGACCGTCGACTCACCGGCCGTCCAGGAGCTGGTCGGCGACGTCGCGGCCTACGTCAAGCCCGCTCCCAAGGAGGCCGCACCGGCTCCGAAGCAGCAGCAGCCCGGACGCGGACGCTCCACCCGCGGCGGTCATGCCGGCAACTCCAACGGGGGTTCGGGTCGACGTCGTCGCCCCACCACCGCGCGCAGCGAATCAGCCGGTTACCGGGGCTGATCGCCGAGCGATCCCGACGCTGAGCACCGCCGCCACGACGCAGAGACCAGCTGCGCCGAACCAGGCGGCGGTGTACTCACCGGTGGCATCGCGCACGACCCCCGCCACCACGGACGCGATGCCCGCGCCCACCTGGTGCGAGGCGAACACCCAGCCGAAGACCAGCGGCCCCTGCGTGCCGAACACCTCGCGGCACAGAGCGATGGTGGGCGGCACCGTGGCGACCCAGTCGAGGCCGTACACGACGATGAACACCACGATCGACGGGTGCAGGGCGTCGGACAGCAGCGCCGGCAGGAACAGCAGGGCGACGCCTCGGAAGGCGTAGTACGCGCCCAGCAGCAGTCTCGGATCCACCCGGTCGGTGAGCCAGCCCGACGCGATGGTGCCCACGATGTCGAAGATCCCCACCACGGCCAGCAGTCCCGCGGCCGTGGTCTGCGGCATGCCGTGGTCGTGCGCGGACGGGATGAAGTGCGCCCCGACCAGCCCGTTCGTGGTGGCGCCGCAGATCGCGAAGCCCACCATCAACGCCCAGAACGTCCGCACGGACGACGCGTCCCGCAGTGCTCGGATCGCCCGCATCGCGGGATTCCCCGTGACGAGCACCGGGGCGGCCTGCTCGGTCGCCCCGTACGGCAGCTCCCCCACCTCCTCCGGGGAGTTCCGCAGGAACAGCAGGACGAACGGCACCACGGCCAGCGCACCGCCCGCCACGACCAGTGACGCCGTCCGCCATCCCGAGCTGTCGGCGAGCGCGGCGACCACGGGCAGGAAGATGAGCTGACCGGTCGCGGACCCGGCCGTGAGGATGCCGGACACGAGCCCGCGCCGCCGCACGAACCAGCGGTCGGTGACCATGGCGGCGAAGACGAGTGCCATCGATCCGGTACCCAGGCCGATGAGCAGCCCCCACGTCAGCAGGATCTGCCACGGCGCTGTGACGAACACGGTGAGGGCGCTGCCCAGGGCCACGACGGTGAGGGCGACGGACGTCACCGTCCGGATGCCGAAGCGGTCCATCAGTGCCGCCGCGAACGGTGCGGTCAGCCCGAAGAGCAGCAGGTTGACACCCACCGCCGCGGACAACACGCCGCGCGACCAGCCGAACTCGTCGGTGATCGGCACCATCAGCACCGACGGAGCGGCGCGGAACCCCGCGGCCCCGAGGAGTGCGAGGAACGCCACGGCGGCGACGATCCAGGCCCGGTGCACGCGTCTCGGGCGCGTGATCTGCACGGCGGCGTCGGAGTCGGACGTCATGGCTCACTTTCTCGTTCCGCGGGTCTCCGTCGGAACGGGAACCGGACACGCCGGTGGCACACTCGAGGGGTGAGATCCAGGACGGCCACAGGTCGCGGTACGAAGACGCTACACCCGGACGAACTCGCGACCGGATCGGTGATGACCGCCCTCGCCGTCGCGTTCTCGGTGATCGGCGCCCTCATTCCCGTGGCGGGTGCGCTGCAGATCGTCGCCGTCGTCCCGTTGGCCGTCATCGCCCACCGCCACCGCCTGCGGGCACTGGCCGTCGCCGGTACCGCCGGCATGCTCGTGTCGTTCGTCGCGGGCGGGTTCGGCACCGCGCTGACCATGACGATCTCCGGAGTGCTGGCCGGCATCGTGGGAGTGAGCGTCCGACGCGGACGTGGGTTCACGTCGGTGCTCACCCTCTCGCTGCTCACCGGCGCCGTGGTGGGCGCCCTCTCCGTGCTGATGCTGCTGATCCTCAGCGGACTGCGCGAGCTGTTCCTCACCGTCCTCGACAATTCGATCCGCGGCAGCGCGGACATCGTCGGCAGGATCGCACCCGCCGAGGACGTCGCCACCGCCGTGGCCGACTACGCCTCCTTCGCCCTGGGGTACTGGTGGGTGCTCGTCTTCGTCTCGGCGCTGATGTCGACGGCCGTCAGCGGCGTCGTCGCGTGGTGGGTGCTGCGCGCCACCCTGTCCCGCCTCGGCGAGCTGGAGTCGCGGGGCGAGTTGCCCGACGTCGTGATCACCCCCGACGACGCGGCCGCACCGCACCCCGTGCCCGTGCGGTTGACGGGCGTGACCTACCGCTACCGGGGCGGTCACGACGACGCGCTGGGCCCACTCGATCTCGAGATCGTGCCCGGCCGTTTCGTGGCCGTCGTCGGCGCCAACGGATCCGGCAAGTCGACCCTCGCTCGCATCCTGGTGGGCACCGAGCCGACGGGCGGCCGGATCGACCGGACGGGTTCCACCGGGCTCGGCCTGATCGGCGGAACCGCGATGATTCTGCAGCATCCCGAGTCCCAGATCCTCGGTACCCGCGTGGCCGACGACGTCGTGTGGGGCCTGCCGGCGGCGGCGCGGCCGACACCGGACCGTGTAGAGGCCCTGCTCGCCGAAGTGGGCCTGGCCGGGTACGGGCTGCGCGACACCGGCAGCCTGTCCGGTGGCGAACTGCAGCGCCTCGCCGTCGCCGCGGCGCTGGCTCGCGAACCACGGCTGCTGGTCGCCGACGAGGCCACCGCGATGATCGACCCGGAGGGTCAGCGCGATCTCGTCGAACTGCTCGCCCGGCTCCCCCGTCGCCACGGCATGGCCGTCGTCCTCATCACCCATCGCGCGACCGAGGCAGCACTGGCCGACGACGTCGTACGGCTCCACCGCGGCCGCCGGGTGATGCACGACCCGAACTGGATGTCGTCGACTCCGCTACGGACGGATCCGCTGCCGCCGCCCGGACCACCGTTACTGGTGCTGCGCGGCGTCGGACACGTGTACGACCGACGCGGTCCGTGGGCCACCCGCGCGCTCGAGGGAATCGACCTCACGGTGCATCGCGGCGAGGGGTTGCTCGTCATCGGCGGCAACGGCTCCGGCAAATCCACGCTGGCCTGGATCATGGCCGGCCTGACGAAGCCCTCCGAGGGCACGTGCGAGCTCTCGGGCAAGGCCACGTCGTCGGCCGTCGGCACCGTCGCGCTCTCGTTCCAGCACGCTCGGTTGCAACTGCAGCGCCGCACCGTGTCCGAGGACATCGAGGCCGCGGGGGGAACCGACGTGGGCACCATCGACGTCAGCCGTGTCCTCGACCAGGTGGGACTCGATCGCCGCATCGCGGGCGCGCGTGTCGACGAACTGAGTGGCGGGCAGATGCGGCGCGTCGCGCTGGCCGGACTTCTGGTGGGCAAGCCGGACGTCCTGGTGCTCGACGAACCGCTCGCCGGACTCGATCCGCCGGGTCGACGGGAGATCACCGCCCTGCTCACCCATCTGCGCCGCACGGGGCTCACCCTCGTCATCATTTCGCACGACGTCGACACCCTGGCGTCCGTCCGCTCGCGCACCGTCGTGCTCGACCACGGCACCGTGGCGCCCGAGTCCACGAACGACACCATCGAACGAGGAGCGACCCGGTGAGAGGCACACTGCTCCGCGAACTTCCGCGGGAGACGTCGGTCCACCGACTCTGGGCGGGAACGAAACTCGTGGCGGTCACGCTGCTGGGCGGGTCGCTGGTGGTCTACCCGACCTGGCCGATGCTCGCCGCGGTGTCCGTCGTCCTGCTGCTCGCGGCGATCGCCGCGCGGGTCCCGGTGTTCGCGATCCCCGTACCGCCGTGGTGGCTCTGGGGACTGGTCGCGTTCGGTGCCGCAGTGAACGTGGTGGTCGGCGTCGACGCCGTGTGGATCTACTTCCGCGGCATCCTGTTCGGCGTCGTGCTGCTGTGGGCGACGCTCACCGTGGCCTGGACGACGTCGATGGCGGACATCGCACCGGCCATCGCCACTCTGTTGTCGCCCCTGCGCAGAGTCGGTGCGCCCGTGGACGAGTGGGCCGTCTCGATGGCTCTGCTGCTGCGGTCGCTGCCGATGTTGGTCGACGACGTCTACACGCTGGTGGCCGCACGCAAGCTGCGACCCCGCAAGAGCACGCGCAGCGGCAAGACGCAGGACACATTCCTCATCGACATCATGGCCGCCATCATGTCGGTGGCCATCCGGCGGTCGGCCGACATGGGCGAGGCGATCGCGGTGCGCGGCGGCAGCGGCAGCATCACATCGGGCCGACGTCGCCCGCACGGATCCGACGCGGTCGCCCTGGTGCTGGTGATCGCCGCGTGCGCGACGGGGGTCGTACTGTCCTGACGCTCAGGAGAAGACGGTGACGAACGTGTCGACCGACTTCTCGATGTCGCCCTTGAGCGCCCGCGCCACACCGGATCCCACGGGACCGAACAGGGGCGCGCCGCCGAGATCGATCGTCATCTTCAGCTCGGAGCCGTCCTTCTTCTCCGCGACGGTGAGCTTCAGCGAGACCTTGACCCCGCCCTTGCCCGCGCCCTTCAGTTCGAGCTCGCGCGGCGGGGAGTACTTCTTCACGGTCCACTGCACCCGGTTCCGCATGCCCTTGACCGACACCACGGACGCCATCTGCGTGCCTTCGGACAGTTCGGCGGGCAGGTCACTGCGCCACCCGTCGTGAATGCTGAGCCATTCCTCGTACCGCGTCAGATCGGATGCGCCGTTCCAGGCATCCTCCGCGGACAGAGGAACGATGCGGACCACCTCGAGTTTCGCCACGCCGTGAACACTAGCGCGTGACGACACCCGCGGTGGCCCGCATCGTGTCCGAACTTCCAGGACGAATGCTAGTGAGCGACCGGCTTCTCGGCGCCGACGCCGGTGAGGGATCGCACCTCCATCTCCGCCGCCTTGTCGGTGCTCTCGTTGTCCTTGCTCGTCAGCGTTCCCACGATGCCGAGGATGAAGGCGAGCGGGATCGAGACGATGCCCGGGTTCGACAGGGGGAACCAGGCGAAGTCCGAGCCCTTGATCATCGCCGTCGCCGAGCCGGACACGGCCGGGGAGAAGATGATGAGCACGATGGTGGAGATCAGACCGCCGTACATGCTCCACAGCGCGCCGCGCGTGGTGAAGCGTCGCCAGAAGAGCGAGTACAGGATGGTCGGCAGGTTGGCCGCCGCGGCGACCGCGAAGGCCAGCGCCACGAGGAAGGCGATGTTCTGTCCGTTGGCCAGGATGCCGCCACCGATGGCGAGGATGCCGATGACGACGGCGGTGATGCGAGAGACCTGGACCTGCTTCTTGTCGTCGACCTTGCCCTTCTTGATGACACCGGCGTAGATGTCGTGAGCGAAGGACGCGGACGCGGTGATGGTGAGGCCGGCGACGACCGCGAGGATCGTCGCGAAGGCGACCGCCGAGATGACGCCCAGCAGGATCACGCCGCCGAGTTCGAACGCGAGAAGCGGTGCGGCAGCGTTCTGACCGCCGGCCGCGGCGAGGATGCGGTCCGGTCCGACGATGGCGGCGGCGCCGTAGCCGAGCACCAGCGTGAAGAGGTAGAACGCACCGATCAGCGCGATGGCCCACACGACGCTGCGACGGGCTTCCTTGGCGGTGGGCACCGTGTAGAAGCGCATGAGCACGTGCGGCAGGCCGGCCGTGCCGAGCACCAGGGCGATACCGAGCGAGACGAAGTTCAGCTGCGACGTGGCCGAGCCGCCGTACTGGGCGCCGGGGGCGAGAACGTCACGCGCGGCGACGGTCTCGGAGACCGAGTCGCCGACCATGGTCTGCGCGCTGCCGAGGATCTCGGACAGGTTGAAGCCGAACTTGGCCAGCACCATCACCGTCATGAGACCGGCACCGGCGATGAGCAGCGCGGCCTTGATGATCTGCACCCAGGTGGTGCCCTTCATACCGCCGACGAGGACGTAGACGATCATGAGGACGCCGACGACCGCGATGACGATGGACTGTCCCGTGCGATCCGAGATGTCGAGGAGCAGTGCGACGAGGCCGCCGGCTCCGGCCATCTGCGCGAGCAGGTAGAAGAACGACACCGTGAGTGTCGACAGCGCGGCCGCGGTACGCACCGGGCCCTGCTTGAGGCGGAAGCTCAGCACGTCTGCCATCGTGAACTTGCCGGTGTTGCGCAACATCTCGGCGACGAGAAGCAGGGCGACGAGCCACGCGACGAGGAAACCGATGGAGTACAGGAAGCCGTCGTAACCGTAGACGGCGATGGCGCCCGCGATGCCGAGGAAGCTCGCCGCGGAGAGGTAGTCACCGGCGATGGCGACACCGTTCTGCGGTCCGGAGAAGCCGCCGCCCGCGGTGAAGAACTCCGCGGAGGTGGCGTTCTTCTTGCTGGCCTTGATCACCACGGCCATGGTCACGATGACGAAGACCGCGAAGATCGAGATGTTGACGAGCGGGCTGCCGACGGTCTCGGCCTCGATCGTCTGCTGGGCCAGGAACTGCTGCGCGGCAGAGTAGGTGGTCACTGGAGGGGTCCTTCGAGTTCGTCGCGGATCTTCGCGGCACGGGGGTCGAGCTCACGGTTCGCGAACTTCACGTAGATGCCGGTGATGGCGAACGTCGTCACGAACTGTCCGAGTCCGAGCAACAGTCCGACGTTGATGTTGCCGAAGACGCGGGTGGCCATGAAGTCGTGTGCGTACGCCCCGAGGAGCACGTACGTCGTGTACCAGATGAGGAAGAAGGCGGCCATCGGGAAGACGAAGCCGCGCAGGCGCTTCTTGAGTTCCTGGAACTCGGGCGTGGCCTGCATGTCGACGAAGTCCTGGGGGGACGGGGTCCGGGGTTCGGGGTGTGCGCCCGAATGGGGTTGTGCGGTGGTCACGGGTGCTCCTACGTGTCGGGAGATACTCGGATGACGGTAGTGAGACCACCATCACACCGATACGGCGTGGCGCCGATCACACGCCGAGCAGCGCGCCGGTGCGCCGAACGGTCTGCCGGGCGGGACGAACGGTCGTGCCGCTCACTGCTTGCGCAGTCGCTCCACGCCCAGACCGAGGCGTTCGGGTGCGTGCATGGCCGACATGATGCGGCCGATGTCCAGCGGTATCGAGGAGCGAGTCGCCAGCGACACCGTCACCATGACGGCGAAGGCGAGGGGCACGCTGACCGCCGCCGGGTAGCCGACGATCGCCGCGGCCCACCCACCCAGGAGCTGGTCGGACACCCCGCCGAGCACGGCGAGGGATGCGGCGGCCGTGGAGACCCCGCCGCCGACGATCAGCCCCGCGGCGGCCCCGGCGGCGGTGAGACCGCGCCACCAGATGCCGAGCACCAGCAGCGGACACAGCGTCGACGCCGCGACGGCGAACACGAGCCCGACGGTGCGGGAGAGGTCGAGCGTCACCAGCCCGACCGACAGCAGCAGCGGACCGGTGCCGGCCA
Organism: Rhodococcus sp. MEB041; assembly: GCF_030208955.1. Lineage (NCBI taxonomy): Bacteria > Bacillati > Actinomycetota > Actinomycetes > Mycobacteriales > Nocardiaceae > Rhodococcus > Rhodococcus sp. MEB041. Next base: position 230,664 of record NZ_JARVSZ010000005.1, on the reverse strand, counting down.
CGATCGCGGCGATCCGGAAGTCGCGTACCCGGCCGCGCAGGACGTCGGTGCTGAGCACTCCGGCGATGGTCACCAGCAGTCCCGACGACGTGGACAGGAACGCCGCCATCGCGCCCGCGGCGACGAGTGCGGCGAGCAGCAGCCCCGGCACCCCGTCGATGGCCGCCGACGGCAGCAGGAGCACGGCCGCGTCGGATGCTCCGGTGATCAGCAACTGGGGAACGTACAGGCGTGCGAACACACCCAGCACCGTCGGGAACAGGTAGAACACCGACAGCAGACCCACCACGGTCAGCGCCGTCCAGCGGGCCGCCGGCCCGTCCGGGTTGGTGTAGAAGCGCACGAGGACGTGGGGCAGCCCCATCGTGCCGAGGAACGTGGCGAGGATCAGCGAGTACACCTGGTACAGCGGGAAGGGACCACCGAAACCGTTGCCGGGCGAGAGCCAGTCGGAGCCCTCGACCGGTGCGCCCGCCACCACGGGGACCGGCGATCCGGCCTCGAGTTCGAGCACCGTGCCCGACTGCAGGGTGTGGTCGCCCGCGTCGAGTGTCGTCGGTCCGTCCACCGCGGCGCCGTCGACGGTGCCGCGGACCACGACGTCGAGGTTCTCCTGCACCTGCACGACGACGTCGGTACTGATGTCGACAGTCGTGGCGGTGTCCACGGACGGCGGTGCGGGGGTGCCCATCTCGCGCGGATCGGCCGCGAAATGCACCGCGAGCACCAGCGCCGGTACCGCGACGGCCGTCAGCTTGAGCCAGTACTGAAACGCCTGGACGAACGTGATGGAGCGCATGCCGCCGCCGACCACGTTGAGGATCACGATCACTCCGATGACAGCCGCGCCGACCCAACTGGGAACGCCGAGAAGGATGTTGAGGGTGAGCCCGGCGCCCTGCAGCTGCGGGACGAGGTACAGCGCGCACACCCCCGCGACCACCAGCATGGCCAACGTGCGGAGCCGCGCCGAACCGAGGCGGAACTCGGCGAAGTCCGGCACCGTGTACGCACCGGACCGTCGCAGCGGCGCCGAGACGAACAGCAACAGCCCGAGATACCCGGCCGTGAAGCCCACCGGGTACCACAGTGCGTCGGCACCGTACTTGGCAATCAGGCCCGCGACCCCGAGAAACGATGCGGCCGAGAGGTACTCACCGGACACGGCCGCGGCGTTCCACCGCGGACCCACGCTGCGGGAGGCGACGAGGAAGTCGGAGGTGGTGCGCGCCAACCGGACTCCGTAGGCGCCCACCGCGACGGTGGCCACAGCCGAGAAGATGACGGCGAGCACCGTGGGGACGGACACCATCAGCGCGTGCCGGACGTGAGAGCGCCGGCCATCAGTCCTCCACCAGTTCGGTGAACTCCTGCTCGTTGCGCTCGGCCGAACGGACGAAGAGGTACCCGGCGACCAGCAGGACCGGGTACGCGGCGACGGCGAGTGCCCACCACGGAACCCCGATGCCGGCGATGCGTGCGGTACCCGCGGCCGGCGCGAACACCCACACCAGCGGGACGATGCCGAGGATCAGGACCACGACGGCCGCGGTGCGCAACGCGAGCGCCAACTGTGCGCGGACCAGGCCGTTGATCATGGCCTCGCCCACCTCGGTCTGCTCCTGGACCTCCACCCGGGTGCGCACGATGCGTGCACCGCGGCGCTGGGCCAACACCACCTTCTCTCGCTGCGCCGCCATCTCAGGAACGGTGCTGTCCGGCGAGTGCCGCTCGTGGGCCGCGGACGAGCCGATCGCGGAGTTCGCGGGTGTGGCGACGGCTCACCGGGAGCTCGACGGGTGGGCAGGCACCCGTGCCGCGCAGGCAGACCACCAGTCCGGACCCGACGGTGCGGGTCCCCCCGACCTGGCCGACGGACACGAGGTACGACCGATGGACGCGCAGGAATCCGTGGTCGGCCCAGCGGGACTCCAGCGTCGAGAGGGCGATCCGCACCAGGTGGGTGCCGGTCGTCGTGTGCAGCCGGGCGTAGTCGCCCTCGGCCTCCACCCAGACGACGGTGGACCGCGGCACCATCGTCGTCACACCGCCGAGCTCCACCGGGATCACGTCGTCCTGGTCGCTGCGCCCCGCGGGACCCGGTACCGCGCCGGACCTCTTGTCGACGACGCGGCGGACAGCGTCGGACAGGCGCTGGTCGCGGATCGGCTTGAGGAGGTAGTCGACGGCCCCGATCTCGAAGGCGGCGACGGCGCGATCGTCGTGGGCGGTCACGAAGACGACCGCCGGCGGTGAGGCGAAGTTGCTCAGCACTCCGGCCAGTTCCATGCCGTCGAGTCCGGGCATGTCGATGTCGAGAAAGACACCGTCGACCGGCGCGTCGCGCAGGATGCGCAGCGCCGTGGTGGCGTCGCTCGCTCCCTCGACCGATCCGACCGCCGGGTGGCGGCGCAGCAGGTAGACGAGTTCGTCCAGGGCCGGCCGCTCGTCGTCCACGGCGAGCAGCCGCAGGGGCCGGTCGGCAGCGGCGGGCGTGGTCGCCTCGGTGGCATGGGTGGGGCTCATGGCGCCTTCATCGTGCCATGTCGCGCGCGCACGTCAGGGCCGGATGCCTGCCCGAAATTTCGGGATCCGCATACTCACCTTGGTGCCGGCGTCCGGCGCGGTCTCCACCACCAGGCCGTAGTCGTTGCCGAAGGCGGCGCGCAACCGGTCGTCGACGTTGGCGAGTCCGACGTGCACCCCCTCCTCCGATCCCAGGTCGCCGGAGCGCAGCAGTTCCGGATCCATGCCGACACCGTCGTCCTCGATGCTGATGGCCGCGTCCGTACCCGCGTCCGCCGCGATGACGGTGATGCGGCCGCGTCCCCGGCCGGCGACGCCGTGGCGCACCGCGTTCTCGACGAGGGGCTGCAGCGCCAGGAACGGCAACACCACTCCCAGTACCTCGGGAGCGATCTGCACCGTCACGTCGAGGGAGTCACCGAAACGCGCGCGCTCGAGCGTGAGGTACCGGTCGATGTTGCGGAGCTCGTCGGAGAGCACCGTGAACTCCCCCGCCGTGCGGAACGAGTAGCGCGTGAAGTCGGCGAACTCGAGGACCAACTCGCGCGCACGATCGGGATCGGTCCGCACGAACGACGCGATGGTCGTCAGGGCGTTGTAGATGAAGTGCGGGCTGATCTGGGCGCGCAGCGCCCGGACCTCGGCCCGGTCGAGGCGTGCTCTGCTCGCGTCGAGTTCGGCCAGCTCGACCTGCTCGCCGACGTACCGCGCGACCTCGGTGCAGGCCCCGAGAAGACCGGGACCGGGTTCCTCCAGCGTGACCACGCCCAGCACGCAGACCACGCCGGCGCCCTCGGTGAGGACCGGCTGCACCACCACCGAGCGTGCCGGGGCGTCCGCGGTCGCGGCGGTGCGCAGCAGCACCCGACGCTCGGTGTCAACGGCACGGCGGGCGACCACGGGGAACTCGTCCAGGGTCCCGTCGACGGGACCGTCGTGGCCCAACACCGTCCCGTCCGGTCCCGCCAGGACGACGGCGGCGGCGCCGGTCAGTGTGCGCAGGTGCGGCGCCGCCTCCGACGCGGACGCGGCGTCGAGGCCCCGCCGCAACGGGCGTGCCGCGAGCGATGCGGTGTGCAGCGCGGCGTGCACCGCGCGTTCGGTGGGCGTGGTCAGCGGGCGCGTCCCCCGGCGCGTGATGACGACGACCGCACCGGCGACGACCGCGGCCATCACCAACAGGACGACCGCCGTGGTGGCTGTCACGGCACCTGGTCACACGTGTTCGTCGGTTGTCCGGTTCCCTCGAACCGCTGGGTGATCCAGTCGATGCCCTCGATGTTGGCGGCCGAGTCGGCGTGGCCCTGGTCCGCCCGGACCCGGTAGTCGATGACGTCGCCCTGCGCGCACGCTCGGCGGGACGCGTCCTCGGTCCACTGCGGCAGGATGAGATCGTCTCGCGAACCGACCAGCACCATCATCGGCGCCGCGGCCCGCCCCTGCGGTAGGGCGTTGTCCGACAACCACTCTCGAATGGCGGCGTACGCTTCCGGCGAGCTGGGGCGCACGTCGTCCGGTCCGATGGATCCCGCGGCTGTCAACTTGCCGGCGGCCAGGGGTCCCGTGCAGGCCAACAGGACGTCCTTGTTCTCCAGCAGTCCGCCGCTGAGGAAGTCCGCGTCGGTGTACTCCGGATGGTCCACGAGGAAGCCCTCGACGACGAACGGCATGATCGCCTTCTGTGGCAACGTGAGCTGCCCCAGTCCGGACTCCGGGGCGATCGGGCTGATGTCCGCGGCCGGGGACAGGTTGGCCGATCCCAGGAACTCGAGCCCGTCGCCGTACTCCGCGGCCATCTCGGCGGCGGCCCAGGTGGCCTGCCCACCCTGCGACACGCCCAGCGCCGCCCAGCGAGTCCCGCTGCCGGGCGCCACGTTCCGCGCTGCGCGGACAGCGTCGATGATGTCGTGGCCGGCCGACGGGGCGTTCAGGTACGGATGCGGATCGTCGGTTCCCAGGCCCTCGTAGTCCGTCACCGCGACGACGGCGCCGCGTTCGAGCATCGGCGTGACCAGGCCGATGGAGCCGAGCAGATTGGGATAGAGGGACGGTGCGCACTCGTCGGTCACACCCGTCGTGCCGTGCCCGACGGACACGACCGGCCATCCCCCCTCGGGCGGTGCGCCGGCCGGGACGAACACCGTGCCCGTGACGTCGACACCGCCGCCGTCCACCCCGGACGTCGAGCGGTACGTGATGCGGTGCGCCGTGGCGCCGAGGTTGGTGACCGCCTGGTCGACCTGACCGAGGAGCACGTCGGCGACCAGCGAGCCGCGCTCGTCGCCCGTGGGGGCGGGAGAGCGGGGTGCCGCGTCAGTGGTCGCGTCGTTCCCCGGGCTGGGCGCGGGATCCGACGACGCACATCCCGACAGCATCAGCATCGACGCGGCCAGTGCCGATCCCAGCAGGACCGGGACCCTGCCGCGCAGTCCTGGTCTCGAACCGATCCTGCACACGTTCACTCTCGACCTCTTTCCGCCATGAATCGCTGCAACCGTGTCTCGGTGGCGGCCTGCTCGATGTCGAGCCCGTCCAGAACCGCGGCGAGAACCTCGTCGTCGAGGTCCCCCGCGTCGCGTGCGGCGAGCAACGCCTCGCGCTGTCGCCGCAGTGCGGTGCGCCGCCATCGATCGAACACCGCGCCGGAGGACCGCGCCCGCGCGGCCCTCTCCTGATCGTCCTCGTCCTGCTCCGTCCGGAGACGGCCCAGCATCACGCGGCGCACCCGATCGACGACCTCGGCGGCCTCGGTTCCCTCGACCTTCGTCATCGCCTCGTCGAGCGACTCCTCGACCGCACGGCGCGCGATCTGCCGAGCGAGTGCGCGCTGCTCGTCGAGATGCCGGGCCTCGTCCGGGTCGGAGATGTCCAGCCGTCGGATCACCAGCGGCAATGTCACCCCCTGGATCAGCAGGGTTCCGACGGCCACGGTGAAGGCGATGGCCTGGATGACTCCGCGCCCGGGGAAGTCGTCCCCCGCGAGGGTGGTGAAAGGGACACCGGCGGCCGCCGCGAGGGTCACCACTCCGCGCATCCCGGCCCAGGACAGGACGACGTTCTGGCGCCAGGTGAGTTCCGCGTCCTCGGTCGATCGAGCCCGGTGGTAGACGCGTCGCAGCGCCGAGCCGGCGAACAGCATCACCGGACGCACTGCCATGACGAGCGCGAGGACCAGAAGTCCGTACAGGAAGATGTGGTGGACGGGCAGCCCCTCGCGGCTGATGTCGTCGATGACGAACTTGAGCTGCAGGCCCATGTAGGCGAAGACGAAGGTCTCGAGGAGCAGATCGAGCGTCGGCCAGACGTGCCGCTCCTGGATTCGCGTCGGGATCGCGTCGCCGCTGCGCGCCGAACCGAGCACGAATCCGGCGGTGACGACGGCGAGCACACCCGAGGCGTGGATCTGCTCCGCGGCGAGGTAGGCGGTGAAGGGAACGAGGATGCCCAGCACGGTCTCCAGCGCGCTGTCCGCCATACGGCTGCGGACGAAGCGCACGAGTCGGCTGAGCACGTATCCCACGGCGACGCCGCCCACGACCTCGTAGACGAAGAACAGGAGCGGCGAGTCGATGCCGACCCGGCTTCCCGTCACGGAGGCGACGGTGATGGTGAACAGGGTCAGCGCCGCCGCGTCGTTGACGAGTGATTCGCCGGTGAGGATCGCCATCATGCGCGCGGGCAGACCCAGCTTGCGCCCCACGGCTACCGCGGCGACGGCGTCGGGCGGCGCGACCACGGCGCCGAGGACCAGGGCGGCGCCCAGTGTCAGCTCCGGGACGAGCCAGTACGAGAAGTACCCCACCGAGACGGTCGTGACGACGACGAGACCGACGCCGAGCCGGACGATGGAGCGGAAGTTGTGCGCGAAGGAGCGGAACGAGAAGTTCAACGCTGTCGAGTACAGGAGGGGCGGAAGGATCACGCCCAGAAGGAGTTCGGGTTCGAGAGCGGGACGCGGCAGCCCGGGGACGAACGAGGCGACCGACCCGACGGCGACGAGAACGAGGGGCACCTGCAGATCGAGGCGCTTGGCGAAGCCGGCGATGACGACGGCCCCGACGATCACCAGAAGCAGGAGCCACCCGTCCATCGACTCGACTACCGCGCGGGTCTGCTACTTCTCGGGGATCGCCTTCTTGGCGGCGTCCTGGACCTTGTCGATCTTGTCGGCGTACTTGCCCTGCGTCTTCTTGTCGGCGAAGTCCGCTGCCTTGTCCACGGCCTTCTCGATCTTGTCACTGTTCTGAGCGGCGGCCTTCTTGCCCTGGCCGATCAGCTTCTTGAGGTTGTCCACGAGTGCCATGGTCGTCACGATACCGCGCCGGACCACCAACGCCGGTGCGGGAGAGGACGCGCGAGATCGACACGCTGGCCCGGCATCGGCACCACCACCGAGATGCGCTCCGCCGCGGCGGCCGTCAGCAGCCGCTCCACGGGTTCGGACCACGGGTGGAACGCGAGGTTGAAGGTCGCCCAGTGGACGGGCACGACGATGCCGGAGGACGGGGTGCCCTGCTGCAGGTCACCGTGCGACCGCGCCGCCTCCTCGGGGTTCATGTGGATGTCCGGCCACCGGTCGTCGTAGGCACCGACGGGAAGCAGGGTCACGTCGAACGGACCGAGCCGCGCGCCGATGTCCGCGAACGCCTCGGTGTAGCCGGTGTCGCCGCCGAAGAAGGCCCGGTGCTCCGGACCCACCACCGACCACGACGCCCACTGCGTGGTGTCGCGCACCAGGGACCGGCCCGAGAAGTGTCGTGCCTCCAGGCACGTGACGGTGAGCGATCCGATGCGGACGTCGTCGTTCCAGTCGAGCTCGACGATCCGGTCCTCGGGAACCTTCCAGCGGCGCAGATGGGCGCCCACCCCCAGCGGCACCAGGAACGGCGCCGACTGCGACGTGAGCAGCGTGGCCACCGTGTCACGGTCGAGGTGGTCGTAGTGATCGTGCGAGATGACGATGGCGTCGACCTGCGGAAGCGCCTCGGCCGCAACGGGTACCGGGTGCAACCTGGCCGGTCCGAGAACCCGCGACGGTGAGACCCGCCGGCTCCAGACCGGATCGGTGAGCACGCGGTGACCGTCGATCTCGACGACCACCGAGGAGTGCCCGAACCAGGTGACGGCCAGGTCCCCGGCCTCCGCCGGCGCGAGCGGGGTGGCCAACGGCACGGCGCGCTCGGGTCGTCCCGAGCGGCCGCGCGTGAGCATCGCGGCTCCGATGCTCGCCTGCTCCCCCGCCGCGACCGGCGAGCTGCTGCGTGTGTTGTGGAACTTGCGGTCCCGGTAGTGCGAGGACGCGGCGGCGTACGGACGGATGGCACCGCGTCCGGCGCCGACGGCGGACGGCACACCCCACGCCGCGCGCGCGAGCCAGGACAACCCTGCGGCGGCGAGCCCGATGGACACTGCTGCGGTGGCTGGATTCACGCCTCCGACACTAGTCCACGGTTGATGTGTACCGACTTCACAAGTATCGGCTCACGTCTGTTCCGGCAGGATGTGCTCCCCCGTCTTGTCGGTGCTCAGCGACAGCGACGAGATGTAGAGCGTCTCCCCGTTCGACCCCTTCTTGGCCGACGCGATCATGTCCGGCCGCTCGAACTCCATTCCCGACACCGAGCACAGCAGCGTCGCGTCGGACGGGTTGCCGTACTCGTCGAACATCGGCAGGTCGATGCCGTCGTCGGTGCGCCGCAGGTAGTACTTGCCCTTGGTCGCGACCGCCAGCACGGGCGGCAGCACGATCGCCAGTACCAGCGCCACGATGGGCGAGTACGGCTTGATCGCCGGCCCGAACGCCCCGAAGAACACGAGGATGGACAGGATCGCGGACACCGCCATGGAACCGAAACCGACGGGGTTCACCGCGTAGAGCATCCCCCTGCGGAACTCCGGCACCTTCGGGGACAGCTTCAGCAGGTACTTGTTGAACACGATGTCGGAGGCGACCACCGCGATCCAGGCGATACCGCAGTTCGCGTAGAACCCGAGGATGTTGTTGAGGAAGTCGAACATGTTGGCTTCCATCAGGATCAACGCGATCGCGAGGTTGAACAGCACGAAGACCAGTCGTCCGGGGTAGGACTTGGTGACGCGGGTGTACGAGTTGGTCCACGCCAGGGAGCCCGAGTACGCGTTGGTCACGTTGATCTTGATCTGCGAGATGACGACGAGCACCACGGCGAGGGTCATGGCGAGCCAGCCCGGCATGAAGTTCTCGTAGATCTCGAGGAACTGGTGCACCGGCTCGTTGGCGATCGACGATCCGTCGACCACGTTAGCGATGAGGTACACGGCGAGGAACAGTCCGACGATCTGCTTGAGCGCACCGAAGATGACCCAACCCGGCCCCGCGAGCAGGACGGCCGTCCACCAGCGACGCGAGTTCTCCGGCGTCTTGGGCGGCATGAAGCGCAGGTAGTCGATCTGCTCCGCGATCTGAGCGATCAACGAGAGGCAGACACCCGCGGCCAGCATGACGGATCCGAGGTTCACACCGGTGCCGGCGGCACCGTCGGCACCCCCGTAGGCCATGAACTGACCGATGGAGTCGGGGTTGCTCACCACGAGATAGACGAACGGCAGCACCATGAGGATCAGCCACAGCGGGGTCGTCCACACCTGCAGTGTGGCGAGCGCCTTCATGCCGTAGATGACCAACGGGATGACCATCAGGGTGGACACCGCGTACCCGATGGGCAGCGGGATGTTCAGCCCCAGTTCGAGGCCCTGGGCCATGATCGACCCTTCGAGCGCGAAGAAGATGAACGTGAACGTCGCGAAGATGACGTTGGTGACCACCGACCCGTAGTAGCCGAATCCGCTTCCGCGCGTGATCAGATCGAGGTCGATGTTGTAGCGCGCCGCGTAGTAGGCGAGCGGCAGACCCGTCAGGAAGATGACGACGGCGAACACCAGGATTCCCCACAGCGCGTTGCCGGTGCCGTAGGAGATGCCGATGTTGGCGCCGATCGCGAAGTCCGCGAGATAGGCGATTCCGCCGAGAGCCGACGTCGCCACGACGCCGGTCCCCCACTTGCGGTAGCTGCGCGGGGCGAAGCGCAGCGTGTAGTCCTCGAGCGTCTCCTTCAGTGCCGCCGACTGCTTCTGACTGTCGGACGTGAGCGTGGAGTCGGGTGGAACGTCTCCGAGAGCGGTCATGGTCGGGTGCCTCCGGTCGTGTCGCACGCCGTGGCGGCGCGATGCGAGATGACCGTAGGAACGCTGTGTTGCCGGACTGTACGCACTCTGTGTCGAGTGCGTTACGTGGTGCCGGGGTGTCGCCTTTGCCCGAATCGGCAGGTCAGCGACCCCGATGTCGTCACTGGCCCTGGAAGACCGGGCGTCGCTTCTCCTTGCGCGCGATCCGCGCCTCCACGGCGTCGTTGCTCGCCCAGGCGGCCGCGAACGCGTCGAGCTGCGTGGCGTTCGCCTCGTCACGTGTGCCGTCGTCGTTGAAGACGAGTTTGAGGTGACGCAGCGACAGTGGCGCCAGCTGCGCGATCTCCTCGGCCCACGCGTGCGCGACGTCGAGATCGCCGAGTTTGTTGGCCAGTCCGCACGCCAGCGCCTGCTCGGCGGACAACTGCTCGGCACCCAGGAGCACCGTCCGGGCGGGACCGCCGCCGGCCAGCGACACCAGCCGCTTGACGGTCCAGTTGTCCACGGCGATGGCCAACCGGGTGGAGGGAATGGCGAAGAAGGCGCCCGAGTCGACCACCCGCAGGTCTGCGGCGATGGCCAACTGCGTACCCGCACCCACAGCAGGCCCGTTCACGGCGGCGATGACCGGGACCGACACGGTCTGGAGCGCGCGGTTCATCGACAGCAGCGCCTCGGGGAACTCGTCGGCGATGGCTTCGCCCGACAGATCGGCGCCCGCGCAGAAGCTCGTGCCCTCGCCGGTGATCACGACGACGCGGGTGCCGTCCGCCTCGGCACCCTCCACCGCCTCACGCACTTCGGTGCACAGAGCCGTGTTCAGAGCGTTGCGGCGCTCCGGTCGCTGCAGTTCCACGGTGAGAACCGCGCCGTTCCTGGTGATACCAATGGTCACGTTGTGTCTTCTCTCTGCGTGGAACGAAGTGTTCTGTGAGACCCCCTCACGCGAATTTACCGGGTGCGGAGCCCTGACTGGTGTACTGGACGGGTGCAACACGTCGACGTCGCAGTGATCGGTGCCGGGCAGGCCGGTCTGTCCGCGGCCTATTTCCTGCAGCGAGCGGGGCTGCGGGCATGGGACGACTACGTCGTGCTCGACGGTGCGCCGGCTCCCGGTGGGGCGTGGCAGTTCCGCTGGCCCTCCCTGACCCTCGAGACCGTCAACGGCGTGCACGACCTTCCGGGCATGGCGTTCGCGGACACGCTGGCACCCGACGTCGACCCCGCGCACGTGCCCGCGTCGTCGGCGGTGCCCGAGTACTACGCGGCGTACGAGAAGCACTTCGCGCTGCCCGTACGGCGGCCGGGACGGGTGTCGGTCGTCTGCGACCGGGACGAGACGACGATGCGGTACCGGGTGGAGGCCGAGCAGGGCGACGTCCACGCACGGGGCTTGATCAACTGCACCGGCACCTGGGAGCACCCGTTCGTCCCGCGCTACCCCGGCATGGAGACGTTCACGGGGCGCCAACTGCACACGCGCGACTACACCTCGGCGGAGGAGTTCCGCGGCGAGCACGTCGTCGTCGTCGGAGGCGGGATCTCCGCGGTGCAGTTGCTCGACGAGATCTCGCGCGTGACCACCACGACGTGGGTGACCCGCCGCGAGCCCGTCTTCCTCGAGCGGGACTTCACACCCGAGGTGGGCCGCGCTGCCGTCGCGCAGGTCGAGGATCGAGTGCGCCGCGGACTGCCGCCGGGATCGGTGGTGTCGGTGACCGGCCTGATCCTCACCCCCAGCTTGCGCGAGGCCCGCGATCGCGGCGTCCTGGTACGGCGGCCCATGTTCGCGGAGGTCACACCCGACGGAGTGCGGTGGGACGACGGCACCGCCACCCGGGCGGACGTCATCCTGTGGGCCACCGGGTTTCGCAGCGCGCTCGATCACCTCGCGCCGCTCCGACTGCGCGGGCCGGGCGGCGGCATCACGATGACCGGCGCGTCGGCCACTCGAGTGGCCGCGCGGCCCACCGTCCATCTGATCGGATACGGTCCGTCGGCCAGCACCATCGGCGCCAACCGTGCGGGACGCACGGCCGTGCGGGAACTACTTCAGGAGCTGGGCGAGACGTGAGTGCCGTGGTCCGTGTCGACGACCTGTCCGCCTATCGCGGCGAGCGCACGCTGTTCGACGGTCTCGACCTCACCGTCGGACCCGGCGACGTCGTCGGGCTGGTCGGCGCGAACGGCGCCGGCAAGTCGACGCTGCTCGGCCTGCTGGCGGGCACGGCGACCGGGGTCGACCACGACGGCACGGTCACGCTCACCCCGTCGGACGCCACCGTCGGCCACCTGGCGCAGGAGGTCTCCCGCGTTCCCGGTGAGACCGTCGAGATGTTCCTGCAGCGCCGCACCGGAGTGCGCGCGGCCGAGGACGCGATGAACGCGGCGGCGGAGACGCTCGGCGACGCGAGCGCGTCGGACGATCTCTACACACCGGCACTGGAGCGGTGGTTGGCGCTCGGCGGCGCCGATCTGCCCGAGCGAGCCGAGTCGGTGCTCGCCGGCCTGGGCCTGGACGCGGCGCTCGACACCGAGATGTCCGCCCTGTCCGGTGGGCAGGCGGCCCGCGCATCACTCGCGGGAATCCTGTTGGCGCGCTACGACGTCCTGCTTCTCGACGAGCCCACCAACGATCTGGATCTCGCGGGACTGGACCAGCTCGAGAACTTCGTGACGAGTACCCAGTGCGCCGTGATGATCGTCAGTCACGATCGTGAGTTCCTGGCGCGCACCGTCACCGGCATCGTCGAGCTGGACCTGGCGCAGCAGCAGATAGCGGTCTACGACGGCGGTTACGAGGCCTACCTCGTCGAGCGCGACGTGGCGCGTCGTCACGCACGGGAAGAGTTCGAGCAGTACGCCGACACCAGGTCCGGGCTCGAGGATCGCGCTCGGATGCAACGGAACTGGCTCGAGCACGGCGTGCGGAACGCTCGACGCAAGAGCAAGGACAACGACAAGGCGAGCCGGAAGGTCCGCGCCGAATCGACGGAGAAGCAAGCCGCGAAGGCGCGCCAGACCCAGCGACGCATCGAACGGCTCGACGTCGTCGAGGAGCCGCGCAAGGAGTGGGAATTGCGCATGGAGATCGCGGCGGCGCCCCGCAGCGGCAGCGTCGTGGTCTCCGTGAACTCCGCCGTCGTGGAGCGGGGGGCGTTCCGGCTCGGGCCGGTGACGGCACAGATCGACGCCGGGGACCGCATCGTCGTCACCGGCGCCAACGGCTCGGGCAAGACCACCCTGCTGCACCTGCTGCTGGGCCGCATCACGCCGACCAGTGGATCCGTGAGCACCGGCTCCGGAGTCGAGATCGGCGAGATGGACCAGGCGCGTTCGGCTTTCGACGGACCCGACTCGGTCGCCGACGCGCTGGCAGCCTCCGTTCCGGACTGGCCGGACGCCGACGTCCGCACACTCCTGGCGAAGTTCGGTCTCCGCGGACAGGCCGCCCTGCGGCCGTCGGCATCCCTGTCCCCCGGCGAGCGCACCCGAGCGGGACTCGCGCTGCTGCAGGCCCGAGGGGTGAACCTGCTCGTGCTCGACGAGCCCACCAACCACCTCGACGTCCCCGCCATCGAGCAGCTCGAATCGGCACTGGAGACCTACGAGGGAACGATGCTCCTGGTCACCCACGACCGGCGGATGCTCGACTCGGTGCGCAGCACGCGCCGGTGGACCGTCGCGCAGGGCGTTCTGCACCAGGACTGAGGATTTCCCCACCCGATCGTCGCAGTTCCTGCCGATCGGCAGAATCACGCACGATCGTGTGGTTCAGCGCGCGCTCGCGCGAACAGTGCTGCCTCCGGTATTGACACATCGTTAGGTTTATACAACACTTCGATACATGAGTCCGGTCAAACGCGGGACCACGCTCCCCATCCACAACCGCATCGGTGTGCTGCGCGCCGAGCGTCGGATGACCCGCGCCCAGCTCGCGGAACTCGTCGAGGTCAACCCGCAGACGGTCGGCGCACTCGAACGCGGCGACCACTACCCGAGCCTCGATCTCGCGATGCGCATCTGCGACGTGTTCGGGCTGCCGGTCGAGGCGGTGTTCTCGCGTACCGAGTTCGCGCCGCTGTCCACGGAGGTCTACCGACGCACCCAGCCCGAGGAAGGGACACCACGATGAGTGACACCGTTCTGGACCGCTATCAGGCGTTCCGCACCCGTCGATACCTGCAGAACGAGGCGCGGTACGCGCACTACCTCCCCGGCTGGCGCACCAGGTCACGGCGCCGGCTGCTGGTGTGGATTCTCGTCGCCTCGCTCGTCGCGCTCGCGGCATCGTCGATCTTCATTCTCGTCGGGCCCGAGTGGGCGCCGCTCACCTGGCTTCCCGGCGCGATTCTCATGAGCGTGTCGTGGACGACGCTGCAGATCGTCACCGGCCGCCGCAGCGATGCTCCCGCCGATGCGCTCGACGAGTGGGACCTGGAACGTCGCAACGCGGCTCGCTCCATCGGGTTCGCGATCACCCAGGGCGCGGTGACGGTTCCGGCGCTCGCACTGGTGTGGGCGACCACCTTCACCGACGATCCCCGACTGGCACTCGGTGGCGGATTCATCATACTGAGTGGTCTACTTGTCGGGATCTGCTCTCCCGGCATCATCCTCGCCTGGACGGCGCCGGTCGACGAACCGGACGAATTCCCCACTCCCACACCCCACTCCCCCGAGAAAGGATCAGCATGAGCGGCTCGACTCTCGAGATCGACGACCTGCACAAGAGATACGGCGAGACCGTCGCACTCGACGGCGTCGGGTTCACCGTGAATCCCGGCGAGGTGTTCGGGTTCGTCGGCAGCAACGGTGCCGGCAAGACCACGACGATGCGCATCACCCTCGGCGTGCTGGGAGCCGATTCGGGAGAGGCACGCCTGAACGGGCAGCCCATCGACCTGAACGTGCGCCGCACCATCGGATACATGCCGGAGGAGCGTGGGCTGTACCCGAAGATGAAGGTGGGAGCGCAGCTGAAGTACCTGGCCGAGCTGCACGGGCTCTCCACGTCCGACGCCTCCGCCGCGGTCGCGACCTGGACCGAGCGCCTCGGCATCGACGGCCGGGTGAACGACACGGTCGATTCACTGTCACTGGGAAACCAGCAGCGAGTCCAGTTGGCCGCAGCCCTGATTCACGATCCCGCCGTCCTGGTGCTGGACGAACCCTTCTCGGGTCTCGACCCCGTGGCCGTCGACACCATGAGCGAGGTGCTTCTCGAGAAGGCCCGCACCGGTGTCCCCGTGCTGTTCTCGAGCCACCAGCTCGATCTGGTGCAGCGCCTGTGCGATCGGGTCGGCATCATCGGTTCCGGCCGGATGAAGGCCGTGGGCAACGTCGACGAACTGCGCGGCAAGTCCGGCACCACCCTCGAGGTGCACGCCCCGGCCGCTCCCGCCGGCTGGGCCGACGCGCTGACCGGGGTCACCACCGTGTCGCACTCCGACGGGCGCACCAGCCTGTCGTTGGCGCCCGAGGCGGACGACCAGGCGGTGCTCGCCGCAGCGCTCGCCACCGGACCCGTGCACGAGTTCGCCCGCAGCACACCGTCCCTGACCGACCTGTACCGAGAGGTAGTGGCATGAGCGAGAAGTCGACCACCCGATCACCGCTCTCGGCGGGACGAGCCATCGCGCTCGTCGCCCGGCGCGAGTTCGACGTCCAGGTCCGGAAGAAGAGCTTCCTGATCTCCAACGCCATCGTGCTGCTGGTCATCGTCGGCGGCATCGTCGCGTTCTCGATCTTCTCCGGCGGCAGCGACTCCGAGGACCGGACGCCCCTCGGGCTGGTCGGTGACCAAAGCCTGTCCCAGACCCTCACCGCGGTGGGCGATCAACTCGGCGCTCCCGTCGAGGTCCGCGAGATCGGCTCGGCGGACGAGGCTCGCACGCAGGTCACCGACGGCGACGTGGACGTGGCGCTCGTCCCCGGGACCGGCGGCGCGTACACGGCCGTCACCGAGGACACCGTCGACGGCACCCTGAAGGCCGTCATCGACAGCGCGGTCGCCGCGCAGGCGCAGAACGACGCCCTCACCGGGCTGGGAGTCGATCCCGCCACCGTCACCTCGGCGACGAGCGCCGCCACGGTCACGGTCGAGGCCGTCGATCCGCCCGATCCCGCACAGGGTCAACGACTCGCGCTGAGTTTCATCGCCGTCATCCTGCTGTACGCCCAGATCATCACTTTCGGCATGTACGTCGCGATGGGTGTCGTGGAGGAGAAGTCGTCCCGGGTCGTCGAACTGCTGCTCTCCACCGTGCGCCCGCTGCAGCTGCTGTGGGGCAAGGTGATCGGCATCGGTGTGGTCGGACTGGTGCAGCTCACCGCGTACGGCGCCGCCGGCCTCATCGCGGGCACGGCCACCGGCACGCTCACGGTCACCGGTACCGCCGTCAGCGTCTTCGTCTCCACCATCGGCTGGTTCGTGCTGGGCTTCGCGTTCTTCGCGGTGCTCTACGCCGCCGGCGGCTCCATGGTGTCGCGCCAGGAGGACGTCAACTCGACGACCATGCCGCTGCTGATCGTGATCCTGGCGATGTTCTTCGCGGCGTTCTCGTCCATCGACGACCCGGGAGCGACACTGCCGACCGTCCTGTCGTGGATTCCCCCGTTCTCCGCCATCCTCATGCCGCTGCGCATCGCGGCGGGCGTCGCGGACCCGATCCAGATCGTCGGCACCATCGTGCTGATGATCGTCGCCACCCTGGTTCTCGCCGTCGTCGCGGCCAAGATCTACCAGCGCTCCATCCTGCGCATCGGCCGCACGGTGTCCTGGAAGGAGGCGCTCGGGCGCGCCTGATCGCACGCCATACTGAGCGCATGACGACCTCGGCGCAGCAGTTCCTCGACGCGGTGCTCGATCCCGGGACTTTCCTCTCGTGGGATCGGGCACCGCTCGTCGTCGCGGCGGACGAGCAGTACCTCGCCGACCTCGAGCGCGCACGAACCCGGAGCGGAGTGGACGAGGCGGTCCTGACGGGTGCGGGCACCGTCGGCGGGCGGCACGTCGCCGTGGTGGTGTGCGAGTTCGCGTTCCTCGCCGGATCCATCGGTGTGGCCGCGGCGGAGCGCATCACCCTGGCCGTGGAACGGGCCACGGCGGAGGGGCTTCCGCTGATCGCGTCCCCCACTTCCGGCGGCACGCGCATGCAGGAGGGCACCGCGGCGTTCGTACAGATGGTGAAGATCGCCGCGGCGGTGACCCTGCACAAGGACGTCGGCCTGCCCTACCTCGTCCATCTCCGGCACCCCACGACGGGCGGCGTGTTCGCGTCGTGGGGATCGCTCGGCCACGTCACGTTCGCCGAACCCGGTGCCCTCATCGGGTTCCTCGGACCGCGGGTCTACCAGGCCCTCTACGGCCAGGACTTCCCCGAGGGCGTGCAGACGGCCGAGAACCTGTTCCGCTGCGGCGTGATCGACGCGGTCGTCCGTCCCGCCGATGTCCGCGGCGTCCTCGAACGGGTCCTGGTGGTTCTGCAGGACGAACCGGAGGCGACCCCCGAGAACGCGGAGCCGTCCGACGAGGGTGCGGACACCTCCGTGTCGGCATGGCACTCGGTCCTGCTGAGTCGCCGCGACGACCGCCCCGGTGTGCGAGAGCTGCTGGTGGCGAACGTCTCTCATCACATCCCGCTGAGCGGGACGGGGCGCGGCGACTTCGACTCCACCGTGACCCTGTCCCTCACCCGGTTCCGCGGACGATCGTGCGTCCTGTTCGGGCAGGATCGCACCGGGCAGACGCCGGAGAACACGATGGGTCCGGGCGCTCTCCGAGAAGCGTTGCGCGGCATGCGCCTCGCGGAGCAACTGGGCCTGCCGCTGGTCCTGGTGATCGACACGCTCGGCGCATCGCTCTCACGCGAGGCCGAGGAGCACGGGTTGGCTCCCGGAATCGCGCGCTGCATCTCGACGCTGATCACCCTCCGCACTCCCACCGTGTCGGTCCTGCTGGGGCAGGGCACCGGCGGCGGCGCGCTCGCACTGCTGCCCGCCGACCGCGTCGTGGCCGCGCAGCACGCCTGGCTGGCGCCGCTCCCGCCGGAAGGGGCGAGTGCCATCGTGCACCGCGACACCGCACACGCGCCCGCGATGGCCGAGGCGCAGGGCATCCGGCCCGTCGACCTCCGGTCGGCCCGGATCGTCGACACCATCGTGCCCGAGGACCCGGATGCCGCCGACGAACCGCACCGGTTCATGGGTCGCCTCGGGACCGCGATCGCCCGCGAACTCGACACCGTCACCGCCCTCGACCCGGGCGTCCGGCAGTCCGAGCGACTGCGTCGGTTCAGGACGCTGGGGCAGTAGCCTTCGCGCGGTGCCGCCGGACCGCGTCGCGGTTGGAACAGGCCGTGCCGCAGTACCGTTGGCGACCGGTACGGGAGAAGTCGGCGTAGACACGGTCGCAGTCGTCCGCCGAACACCGACCGAGACGGTGCATGCCGCGGCCCACCAGATGCAGCGCGGTACCGACGCTCACCAGCGCGCGCACGACGTCCGCGAGCGGCAGATCCGGATCCCGGTAGTGCAGGTGCCAGCCGTCGTCGGCGTGGTTCGTCAACCTCGGGTATGCCGAGGTCTGCGCGAGCAACGCGTTCAGTGCGAGCGCCCGTTGCTCGTGCGTCGGCGCGTCGACCACGCCGAGCCACTCCTCGAAGAACACCTCCGCGCGGGCCAGATCGGTGTGCATGGCCACCGTGTCATCGGACATGCCCGCCTCGAGGCACCGACTCTCGAACTCCACCGCATCGGTCGGGGGCGAGTTCACGATGTCGACGGCCAGCCGGACCGCATATTCTCCGTAAGGGTTGAGGTGCACAAGACCATTACAGCAGACTCGTCGTCATGAGCACCGTGGAATGTCTGCATCGATGGACGGTCGAGTCCCGCCACCGCACCAGCGAGGGCACCGTCGTCTATCACCGGTGCCACTGCGGACGGCACCGCGTCACCCGGGAGACCCCGGTCCAGGAAGCGGTCGGGATCAGCTCCCCGACGTACCGGCCATGACGGGAACCATCACCGCCACGGTGACCGCGGTGTAGACGTCCTGCACCGCCTTGCGCACGGCATCGCTCGCCCACTCCCCCTGCGCGATGTCCTTGGCACGGTTCTTCACCGCGCGCTTGTCCGCATCGGGAAAGACCTTGTGCGTCGCGTCGATCGCCGACAGCAACGCCACCACCGCGGACGTCCGCGCATCGGGATCGAGACCGTCGATCAGGACGGAGTGCAGCGTCTCGCGGACCCGGTCCTCGTGCGACGAATCGAGCGTCGGCCACGTGGTGGTGGGGAACAGGCCCAGGACCTTGCCCTTCTCCTCGCCGACGAACCCACGCTCGACGACGCGGGCGACCACCTGCTCGCGAATGTCCTTGTGCAACTTCTCGACGGCCGATTTCGGCGTCATCGGACGTTTGGCCGTCTCGATCGCCTCCACGGCCCGCTCGAGTATCGGATCCGACACCGTTCGAGCGCCGGACACCGCGAGCCGGCCCTTCTTCGTCGTCTCGTTGTCGCCGGCCACCGACACGGTGCCGTCCATCGCGAGTTCGAGGATCACCGCGCCGGCGAGCACCCGCGGCAGCTTGGTGCTGTCGACGACGGGCTTGCCCGTTCCGTCGTCCAGCAGAAGAAGCAGCAGATCCTCGGCAATCAGGGTCATGTCTCGACCTTACGGAAGTGCGGCCGAGATTACAGTCGGCTCATGACCGAATCGGGCGCCTACCGCCAGGCCTACGACGCCGCTGCCGCCGACCCCGACGCCTTCTGGCTCGAGGCGGCGCGGGCGATCGACTGGGACGTCGCGCCGACCATCGCCCTGGACTCGTCGAACGCACCCTTCCACCGCTGGTTCCCGGACGGTCGACTGAACACGTGCGTCAACGCGCTCGACCGCCACGTCGCGGCCGGTGCCGGCGATCGGACCGCGCTGATCCACGATTCCGCCATGACGGGCGCTCGCGTGTCGTTCACCTACTCCGAACTCCTCGACCGGGTGTCCCGTTTCGCGGGGGCGCTCGCCGCTCGCGGCGTCGGTGCGGGTGATCGCGTCGTGCTCTACATGCCGATGATCCCGGAGGCCGTCGTCGCGATGCTCGCCTGTGCGCGCCTCGGTGCGGTCCACTCGGTGGTGTTCGGCGGGTTCGCCGCGAAGGAACTGGCCGCGCGCATCGACGACGCGGATCCCGTCGCGATCGTGACCGCCACGGGTGGTCTCGAACCCGGACGCACCGTCGACTACGTGACACCCGTCGCCGCGGCCCTCGCCATGTCGACGTCGTCCCCGCGTGCGGTCTTCCTCACGCGCCGACCGGAGATCGACATCGAGGCACCGGGCGACTGGCTGGACTTCCACCGGGAACTCGACGCCGCGACCCCCGCGGATCCCGTGTCGGTCGCGGCGACCGATCCGCTCTACATCCTCTACACGTCGGGCACCACCGGGAAGCCGAAGGGCGTCGTCCGGGACAACGGCGGACACGCCGTCGCGCTGCGCTGGTCGATGACCAACATCTACGACGTCGGACCCGGCCAGGTCATGTGGACCGCCTCGGACGTGGGCTGGGTGGTCGGCCACAGCTACATCGTCTACGGCCCGTTGCTGGCCGGAGCGACGACGGTGCTGTACGAGGGCAAGCCCGTCGGCACCCCCGACGCGGGCGCGTTCTGGCGAGTGATCGAGGAGTACGGGGTGCGTGCGCTGTTCACGGCGCCCACAGCACTGCGCGCCGTACGCAAGGTCGATCCGGAGGCCGCGCTGCTGCGCGATCACGACGTGTCGTCCCTGGAAACCCTGTTCGTCGCCGGCGAGCGCCTGGATCCGGACACCTTCTCGTGGGCGTCCCGCATCCTGGACCGACCGGTGGTCGACCACTGGTGGCAGACCGAGACGGGGTGGGCGATCTGCGCGAATCTCCGTGGGCTGGAACTGATGCCGCTGAAATCGGGCTCACCGACGGTGCCGGTGCCCGGGTTCCACGTCGGCATCGTCGACGGTGCGGGGGCCGAGGTACCCGCCGGCACCGAGGGCAACATCGTGCTCGAACTCCCCCTGCCGCCCGGCACACTCGCCGGCCTCTGGCAGGACGACGACCGGTTCCTGTCGTCGTATCTCGCCGCGTTCGACGGGTACTACCTCACCGGCGATTCGGGCTACGTCGACGAGGACGGCTACGTCTACGTCCTGGGGCGCACCGACGACGTCATCAACGTCGCGGGGCACCGATTGTCCACGGGCAGTATCGAAGCCGTCGTCGGCGCCCACCCGGCCGTCGCCGAGTGCGCCGTGATCGGCATCCACGACGAGACGAAGGGTCAACGCCCCAGCGCCTACGTCGTGCTCAAGACCGGCGTGGACATCGACGACGTCACCCTGCGCTCCGAACTCGTCGCCGCCGTTCGCGAGGACATCGGCGCCGTTGCCACGTTCCGTGACGTGACCGTCGTACAGGCGTTGCCCAAGACCCGTTCGGGCAAGATCCTGCGCAAGACGATGCGCCAGATGGTCGACGGCGACGAGGTGGTGGTGCCGTCGACCATCGAGGACGCGTCCGTGCTCGACGCCCTGGCGGCCCTCTTCAGGCCCTGAAGGACCGCACAGTCAGGACTTGAGCGCGCCGAAGCGTCGGAGCGCTTCCTCCCGCTCGTGTTTGTGGTCGACGATCGGCTCGGGATAGTCCTCCGGCCGTCCGTTCTTCAGAGCGTGCACGGCTTTACCCTCGACACCGCGGAGCTCGGGAACCCAGCGACGCACGTAGTCGCCGTTCGGGTCGAACTTCTCGCCCTGCGTCGTGGGGTTGAACACCCGGAAGTACGGCGACGCATCGGTTCCCGTGCCCGCGGTCCACTGCCACCCGTGCTGGTTGCTGGCGATGTCGCCGTCCATCAGGTGCTGCAGGAAGAAGCGTGCACCCCGCCACCACGGCAGGTGCAGGTCCTTCACCAGGAAGGATGCGACGATCATCCGCACCCTGTTGTGCATCCAGTTCTCCGAGACCAGTTGGCGCATGCCCGCGTCGACGATGGGGAAGCCCGTCGTGCCGTCGCACCACGCCTGGAAGAGCTCGTCCGCGTGCGGCCCGGAGTCGAGCTCGATCTTGTCGAACCTCTTGTCGTAGTTCTCCCGAGCGCTGTCCGGTCGACGAAAGAGGATGTCGGCGTAGAAGTCTCGGAAGCACAACTCGCGTCGGTACGCCTCCGAGCCGTCGTTCTTCAGTGAGGCCAGATCGGCCAGCATGGTGCGCGGATGGATGGTCCCGTACTTCAGGTGCACCGACATCCGGCTGGTGCTGTCCTTGTCCGGACGGTTGCGCTCGTCGTCGTACCCGGTCGCACGGTCGTCGCGGAAGTCCGCCCACGAGGACAGCGCCGCCTGCTCGCCGGCCTCGACGTCCGCACGGGTCTTCTCCGTCGGAATGGTCACTCGCTTGCGGCCGCCCGACACGTCGTCCGGATCGATCCACGACGCCGACGACGCGGAGGTGTCGGCGGGGCCGCGCCAGCCGTGGTCCTGCCAGCGGCGGTAGAACGGCGTGAAGACCTTGAAACCCTCGCCGTCGTCCTTGACGATGCGGCCGGGCGACACCGCGTACGGCGACCCCGTCCGCACCAGGTCGACCTTCTCGGCGACGGCGTCGTCGCGGCGTCGACCGTACGGACCGTAGTCCTCGCTCACGTGCACGGCGCCCGCTCCCACGGCCTTCGCCACGGCCGGAACCGCGGCCACCGGATCGCCCTTCACCACCATCAGGCGGCCGCCGAGCTGATCGTCCAGCGCTGTCAACGACCGGAACAGCACGTCGCGGCGCGCGGCACCCGACGGGCCGAGGAGGTGATCGTCGAGCACGAACAGCGCCAGCACGTCCCGGCCGTCCTCGGCGGCGTGGGCCAGTGCCGGGTGGTCACCGAGGCGCAGGTCGCGGCGGAACCACAGGACGGAGGGTGCAGAAGAGCTCATGACAGACGTTCGTACCCGTTCCGCGCCCCGGCCGAACGTCAGGGTCCGGTGTAGGCCGGCTCGGCCGGAAGCACCTGCGTCTGGATCTGCGCGTCCACCAGGCCGGCGATGGCGGTGGGCGCGGTACGCAGCGGGCCCAGCGGATCGGTTCCTGGCGGAGTGAGTTGGAGACAACTCTGCGTGCCCACCCTCGACTCGACGGCCGGGCCGTCGTTGTCCAACGCGTCGGCCAGCATCGCGATCGCCGTGGCGTCCGACGGAAGCAGGACGTGGGAGACGTACTTCAGGGGGCAGACGTCCTGGATCACCAGGTTCGACGCCCCGGCCATCGCGCCGGCGGCCGGGGCCGGTCGCACCAGCTCGTCGAACGCCGTCGAGATCGTGGTGGCCGACGTGCCCGCCGGGAACGGCGTCGACGTCAGTGCGGCCATGAAGTCGGAACCCTCCGAGAACTGCCAGATGGGCGCCGCACAGCCGCCCAGCGCCGCGCACACCGCATCGGTGTCCTGCGGAGCACCCACCGGAGCGAGCCCGACCACGTCGTCCACCACCGCGGCGACCTCGGGATCGGACTTCACCGCCCACGCCGCGAGAGTTCCGCCCTGGCTGTGGCCGACCAGATCGACCGGGCCACCGCGGGTGTTCGCGGTGCGCAGCACGGCGTCCACGACGAAGCGGGTGCTGATCTGCACGTCGACCGTCGCGCGCCGAGGTAGTTCCACCGTGCAGAACGGTCGACCGGTCTGCGTGAGCCACGGTTCGAGCACCGCGCCGAAGTCCTCGACACTGTTCGTCCAGGTGCCGTGCACCAACACCACAGGGTCCTCCGCCGCACCCGCGACGTCGCCGCTGCACGCGTAGGTGGAGCCGACGGCCGGGTCGGCGGGCGCTGCGACCGCCGTGACGGCGCTGACCACCACCGTCGCCGCCACCGCGGTCAGGACCAACCCGACCCGAACCGGTAGCGCGAACAACGACCCTGCATTCCACCCTGACGATCCTGATCCCGACGACCCCATGCCGCATCACCCCCGACGGGGAAGCTACCGCCCGCCGGAGGTGGTGCCGCACGGAAAACGGACATTCGGCACGCCTCGAGTGAATGTCACCAGCGCGCCGCGTGCATCACAGGACGAACAACATCTCCTGGTAGGTCGGCAGCGGCCACAGGTCGTCGGCGACGATGTCCTCGAGCTGATCGGCCGCCGCCCGCACCTCCGCCATGGCCGGAAGGAGTGCGTCCCTGGCGTGGGTGGCCTCGCCGAGCGCGTCGTGCCCGGTGTCGGCGTCCAGCGCGCCCTTCAGCGTCGCCAGCCCGGCCCGCAGAGCCGCGAGCGGCACGGACACGGTGTCCAGCGGTGCCCTGTCGATCTCCACGCCCACCGCCTGCAGCGCGGCCAGGTTCTGGGCGACCTCCGTCTGGTACCGCACTGCCGCCGGCAGCACGATGGTGGTGCCCATCTCGAGCGTCAACCGAGCCTCCACACCGATGGTGAGTGCGTACTGCTCGAGCCCGATCTCGTAGCGGCTGTGCATCTCTCGCGAGTTGAACACGTCGTACTTCGAGAAGAGGGCCAGTGCCTCGTCGGTGATGAGCTCCGGCAATGCGTCCAGCGTCGTGCGCAGGTTGGCGAGACCCCGCGCCTCCGCCTCGATGGGCCAGTTCTCCGAGTACCCGTCACCGTTGAAGACGACAGCGCCGTGGTCGGTGATGATCTGCGTCAACAGGTTCTGAACCGCGGTGTCGAAGTCGACCCCGTCCGCGACGGCCGTCTCGAGCTCGGTGGCCATGTGGTCGAGCGACTCGGCCATGATCGTGTTGATGACGACCATCGGCTCGTTCACCGTCTGCATCGACCCCGGAGCGCGGAACTCGAATCGGTTGCCGGTGAACGCGAACGGGCTCGTACGGTTGCGGTCGCCCGGATCGGTGGGCAGCACGGGTAGCGTGTCCGCCCCGATCATCATGGTGCCCTTGCCCTTCGAGGACGTCGCCGCGCCCTTGGCGATCTGGTCGAAGACGTCGGCGAGCTGGTCACCCAGGAAGATCGAGATGATGGCCGGCGGAGCCTCGTTCGCGCCGAGTCGGTGATCGTTCGTGGCCGACGCCACCGATGCGCGCAGCAGCCCGGCGTACTTGTGCACCGCGCGGATCACCGCGGCACAGAAGACGAGGAACTGTGCGTTGTCGTGCGGGGTGTCCCCCGGGACCAGGAGGCTGCCGAGCTCCGAGTTGCCCAACGAGAAGTTGACGTGCTTACCCGACCCGTTGACGCCCTCGAACGGCTTCTCGTGGAACAGGATCTCCATGCCGTGCTTCTTGGCGATGGTCTTGAACGTCGTCATGAGCAGTTGCTGGTGATCCGCGGCGATGTTGCCGCGCTCGAACATCGGCGCGATCTCGAACTGTCCGGGCGCCACCTCGTTGTGCCGGGTCTTGGCCGGGATGCCGAGCTTGAACAGTTCGCGCTCGGTGTCCATCATGAAGCCCAGGACGCGTTCGGGAATCGCGCCGAAATAGTGGTCGTCGAACTCCTGGCCCTTGGGCGGCTTCGCACCGAACAGGGTGCGCCCCGCGTTGAGCAGATCCGGACGCGCCAGGAAGAAGTGCCGGTCGACGAGGAAGTACTCCTGCTCCGGTCCGCAGAAGGACACGACGTGCTCGGGGTCCTCGTGTCCGAAGAGCGTCAGGATGCGCTCGGCGTGCCGGCCCATCGCCTGCTGGGAGCGCAGCAGACCCGTCTTGTGGTCCAGTGCCTCACCGGTCATCGACACGAACACCGTCGGGATGCACAGCGTGTTGCCATTCGGATTCTCGAGGACGTACGCCGGGCTGGTGACGTCCCACCCCGTGTAACCACGCGCCTCGAAGGTGTTGCGCAGACCGCCGTTCGGGAAACTCGACGCGTCGGGTTCGCCCTGGATCAGCGTCTTGCCGGCGAACTCCGCCAACGCGGAACCGTCCGACACCGGCTCGAGGAAACTGTCGTGCTTCTCCGCCGTCAGACCCGTCAGCGGGTAGAACACGTGCGCGTAGTGCGTCGCCCCCTTCTCGATGGCCCAGTCCTTCATCGCGGACGCCACCGCGTCGGCCACCATCGGATCGAGCGGCGCACCGTGCTCGATCGTCTTCATCACCGACTTGTAGACCGATTTCGGCAGGCGCTTCTGCATCACCACGCGGTTGAACACGTTCTCGCCGAAGACCTGACCCGGAGTCTCCGTGTCGGTGTAGCTGACGGCGGGAGGCTGGTACGCCTCGACCGCTCGCAGAGCCTGGAGACGGACCGTGTTCGCGCTCATCGTGATACCCCTTGCATGCTCGACCCCGACCGCGCTGGATGCACCGACGGCTTCGAGAGACGATAGAGACGCTCTGTTCCGGGCAGATTGCGCAGACGTGACCACCGCGATCGTTCCCGGCCCGGCCGGTTGTGTGCAGTGATCCGCGGTGAGCGCGGATCACTGCACACAGGTCGACTCCCGCGGCGCGGGGCGTATCCGCACACCACGGGCGTTCCGGCACAATCGACGGATGACCGCTCCGGACCAGCCCACCGTCCTCGTGGTGGACGACGACGTCGACGTGCTGGCCTCGATCGAGCGCGGACTGCGGCTGTCCGGGTTCACCGTGCTCACCGCTCGCGACGGCGCCGCCGCTCTCGACCTCGTCGGTGCGCAGGATCCGGACGTCGTGGTGCTGGACATGAACATGCCCGTCCTCGACGGCAACGGCGTGGTCACCGCATTGCGCGCCCGCGGCAACGACGTCCCGGTGTGCGTCCTGAGCGCGCGCAGTTCCGTCGACGACCGCATCGCGGGCCTCGAGTCCGGCGCCGACGACTACCTGACCAAGCCGTTCGTCCTCGCCGAACTGGTGGCACGCATCAACGCGATGCTGCGCCGCCGCGGCACCATCGGTACCAGCGTCCCGGCCACTGCCGCCGTGGTGGTCGGACCGCTGAGCCTCGACGAGCCGGGCCACCGCGCCACCATCGACGGGCGGCCCCTCGACCTCACCAAGCGCGAGTTCGAACTCCTCGCCGTCCTCGCGCACAACGCCGGAGTGGTGCTCAGCCGGGAGCGGCTCCTGGAACTGGTGTGGGGGTACGACTTCGTGGCCGACACCAACGTCGTCGACGTCTTCGTCGGGTACCTGCGCCGGAAGATGGAGAGCGGTGGGGTGCCACGGATCCTGCACACCGTCCGCGGCGTCGGCTTCGTCCTGCGCACGGCTTCATGAAGCTCCTCCGGCCTTCCCGGCGCATGACGACCGGCCTCCGGCCTTCCCGGGTCTTCTCGCTGCGCGCCCGCGTGGCCGCCGCCACCGCCCTGGGCGCCCTCATCATCGTCTCGCTCGTCGGTTGGTACGTCGCAGCGGCCATCTCCCGCAACAACATCCTGCAGCTCGACCGTCGGCTCGAGACAGCGTCGGAGGTGGTGGTGCCGCGTGCGCAGACGTTCGAGATGTTCCTCGGGAGCCTGAGTAGGTCCGAGGCCTTCGCCATCACGATCAGGCAGACCGATCAGGTGCGGGCCAGTACGCAGCCGCAGCTCCCCGCGATGCCGCTCGGTTCGGCGACCGCCGACGTCGACGGCACCCCGTTCCGCGTCTACACCGCCGCGGTGCCGGACCGGACGGACGTCACCGTGTCCATCGCGGTGCCGTTGTCGGAGGCGCAGGACATCACGGACGACCAGCAGCGGCAGGTGCTGCAGGCCGGCGCTCTGGCGGTCGGCGCGTCGACGGCACTCGGCTGGATCCTCGGCGGACGGGCCGTGCGCCCGTTGATGAGGCTCACGCACGACGTCGCGAAGGACCCGCCGACACCACCCCGCAAGTCGACGGGTGTGCGGGAGGCGGACGCCCTCGCGGCCGCCGTAGGCGACATGCTGCAGCGAGTGTCGGACGCCCAGGCGCGCACCGAGAGCGCCCTCGAGACGGCCCGCGACTTCGCCGCCGTGTCGGCGCACGAGCTGCGGACGCCGCTGACCGCCATGCGTACCGACATCGAGGTGCTGCGCACGCTCGATCTCTCGGCCGAGCAGCGGCAGGAGATTCTCGACGACCTCCAGCGCACGCAGGGCCGGGTGGAATCGACACTCGCCGCGCTGGAACGGCTGGCCACCGGAGAGCTGACCACCGACGCGGACCGGGTGAGCGTGGACGTCGTGGAGATCGCCGACCTCGTCGCACGGGACGCCGCGCGGACGTTGCCGGAGACGCGGGTGCGGGTGGAGGCCGACGGGCCGGTGTCCGCCCTGGGCCATCCCACGGGACTACGGTTGGCGCTCGACAACGCCGTGCTCAATGCCGTGCGTCACGGCGGCGCGACGACCGTGGTGATCAGCGTGGCGCGCACGGCGGAGGGTGCGCGAATCAGCGTGGACGACAACGGGTCCGGCGTCCCGGAGGACGAGCGGGAACGTGTCTTCGGACGCTTCGAGCGCGGATCACGGGCCGCGGCGGGCGGATCCGGACTCGGGCTCGCACTGGTCGCCCAGCAGGCTCACCTGCACGGTGGAACGGTGCATCTGGAGGCGAGCCCGCTGGGCGGTGCGAGGTTGGTGCTCGACGTGGCGTGAGCCCGTCGAATCTGCGGAGCAGAGGTCAGGCGTTCAGCAGATCGATGACGAAGACGAGGGTCTTGCCCGACAGCCGATGTCCGGCGCCTGCGGGGCCGTAGGCGAGCTCCGGCGGGATGGTGAGCTGACGGCGTCCGCCGACCTTCATGCCGGGAATGCCGTCCTGCCAGCCCTGGATGAGGCCGCGCAGCGGGAAGGTGATGGACTCACCGCGGTTCCAGGACGAGTCGAACTCCTCGCCGCTCTCGAACTCGACGCCCACGTAGTGCACCTCGACGGTGCCGCCGGGAACAGCTTCCGCGCCGTCACCGACCGTGATGTCCTGGACCACCAGGTCGGTAGGAGGGGGGCCGGCCTGGAACTCGATCTCGGGCTTGGTCACGATGAACTCCTGTAGTCGACTGATACCGAACGACGATGTCCTGTACCGATCGACTGTAACGTGACTGCGCTCAGCCTATCGGGGACGGCATGGCGACCGTACGGTAGGCGCAGGTCAGAGACCGATCGGTCGCCGGGTCGCGTAGCTCGACCTTCCACGAGTTCGCGAACTGGTCCACCCCCGGAACCATCGACACCGTTCCGGACATCAGCACCGTGCCCGCCCGGAAGAGTCCCCGCTCGGTGAGGACGTCGAGCCAGTGATCGGGCGAGAGCAGATCGCCCAGAGTGCCGTCCTGGATCAGGGTCTCGTCGTCTCCGACCCACGCGCGCAGCGTGATGTCGTCGAGGCGGTCGGCGACCTCCGCGAGCCGCCAGGCCCCGGTGCCGAGCACATCGGGCGAGGCGTTCTTGCTCCACGCGACGCTGTGCACCTCGAGATCGCGATCGGTGTGGTCGCACGCGACGGTCAGCAGCACGTCGTCGCGGGTGGGACCCGTGATCACCAGTGCCCACTCCGCCTCGCCGGAGGTGTGTCCGTGCTGGACGTGCACCTCGGAGGTCTGCTGTGCCAGGTAGGGCGAAATGGGGTACATCGCCGGGATGGTGGTCGGTGCGGGAACGCCGAGCTCGGCCAGTTCGGCGATGTGGGACGCGACCTCGGCCTGGTCACGGCCCGCGTATCCGGCGTTCAGGAGGGTGGTCACGGTGACCGACTCGGTGGAACCGTCGGGAAGTTCGAAGGTCAGTGTCGTCATCATTTCTCCTGTTACTTCTCTGTTTCGGGAGCGCTCCGGGGGTTGCGCATACGTCTTGTATACAGCAAGTATATGAACCACGACACCCGAAAGGACATCCCATGGACGGCACGACACCCGACGGCCGAGGGGCGGTGCGTCCCGACCGGACTGCGCTGACCAAGGCTTTCGCTGCCAGCCTGACCGGTACGGCACTGGAGTGGTACGACTTCGCGGTCTACTCCGCGTCGGCCGCACTGATCTTCCCCATCGTCTTCTTCCCGGAGAGCGACCCGTTGACGGGAACGCTGCTCGCGTTCTCGACCTACGCCGTGGGATACGTCGCGCGGCCCATCGGCGGATTCGTCTTCGGCCGCCTCGGCGACGTCATCGGACGCAAACAGCTGCTCGTCATCACATTGTTGCTCATCGGCGTCACGACCTTCCTGATCGGACTGCTGCCGGGCTACGCGACCATCGGCGTCGCGGCCCCGATCATCCTGGTGGCGTTGCGCTTCGCGCAGGGCGTCGCCGTCGGTGGCGAGTGGGGCGGTGCCGTCCTGCTCTCGAGCGAGTACGGCAATCCGCGCAAGCGTGGATTCTGGTCGTCCGCAGCGCAGATCGGCCCGCCCGCCGGCAACCTGATGGCCAACGGCGCTCTCGCGGCCCTGACCTTCGCCCTCACCGAGGAGCAGTTCGAGTCGTGGGGCTGGCGCGTGGCGTTCCTGCTGTCGGCCGTGCTGGTCGGCTTCGGACTGTGGATCCGCCTGAAGCTGGAGGACACCCCGGTGTTCAAGGCGCTGCAGGAGAGCGGCGACCGACCCGAGGCACCGATCACCGAGGTCTTCCGCGAGCAGAGCCGCCCCCTGATCGCCGCGATCCTCTCGCGCATCGCGCCCGACGTCATCTACGCCCTCTTCACCGTCTTCTCCATCACCTACGGCGTGCAGAAGCTCGGCTTCGTGCGCAGCGAGGTGCTCACGGCCATCCTCATCGGCTCGGCGTTCCAGCTGGCCACCATCCCGCTGGCGGGCGCACTGTCCGACATCGTGAACCGGCGACTGCTCTACGCCGTCGCGGCCGTGGGCGGCGTCGCGTGGGTGGCCGTCTTCTTCCTCCTCATCGGCGGCAGCTCGTTCGGCATGCTCGTCCTGGGCGTCGTCGTCGGACTGACGTTCCACTCGTTCATGTACGGGCCGCAGGCCGCGTTCGTGACGGAGCAGTTCTCGCTGCGCCTGCGCTCCACCGGTGCCTCGCTGGCGTACACGATCGCCGGCGTCTTCGGCGGCGCGATCGCACCGCTCATGTTCACGTTCCTGCTCGACCGCACCGACAGCTGGGTGCCCGTCTTCGTCTACATCATGGCGATGGGTGTGCTCACCGTCCTCGGCCTGGCACTCGGCCGTGGTCCCGATCCCGCGGAGGAGGAGAGCTACGTCGCGCAGAACCTCGGCGCCGAGCAGCTCTCGGCGCGGGATAGCTAGCCGCGCAGCAGGATTCGCATGGTGACGTCCAGGTGTGCATCGATCTGCGCGGACGCCGCGGCCAGATCCCCCGAGGCCAACGCGTCGACGATCGCGCGATGCTCGGTGCACACCTGGCGCTTGCGGTCGGGAGCGCCGAACAGCGCGGACAACCCGGCACGCAACTGCCGCGCCCGCAGCCCGGCGTACGTCCGGGACAGCAACTCGCTGCCTGCGGAGTCGATCAGTTCCTGGTGGAACGTACCGTCGAGGTCGATGAAGGTTCGAGCGTGATCCTCGGCGGCACCGGCAGCCAGGGACTCCTGCGACTCCAGAGTGGCCGTCATCGCCGCGATGGGTACGTTCCCGGCGTCGATCGCCTTCTCCGCGGCGTGCCGTTCGAGCACGCCGCGCAGGTCCATCAGTTCACCGATCTGGCGCCCGGACATCGGCGGCACGTACGCGCCCCTGCCGCGCACCATCTCGATGAGACCCTCGGACACCAACAGCAGCAACGCTTCTCGAACCGGGGTGCGCGACACCCCGATCTGCGACGCCAGCTCGCCCTCGTTCAGGAACGTGCCCGTGAACGCCGGTTCGGACAGCACGCGGTCGCGGAGATAGACATAGGCACGCTCGCGACCGGACTGTTCTTGCATACTGTGTGTATACCACTCACGACCCTCGACACCCCGCACGCCGACGTCAGGAGCACCGCATGAGAATCAGCCTCGCCCAGATCACCGCGTCCCGCGATCCGAACGAGAACCTCGACCTGGTGCGCTCGTCGGTCCGTGACGCCGTGGACGCGGGCGCCCGGCTGTGCGTCCTTCCCGAGGCAACGATGCGCCGATTCGGCGGATCGATCGCCGACGTCGCCGAGCCGCTCGACGGCCCCTGGGCCACCGCGGTGCGCGAGATCGCCGACGACGCGGGCATCACCGTCGCGGCCGGCATGTTCACCCCGGCCGTCGGCGGTGACGAGCGGGTGCGCAACACCCTGCTGATCACCGGCGGGGGCGTCGAGGCGTCGTACGACAAGATCCACCTGTTCGACGCGTTCGGTTTCGCCGAGTCCGACACCGTCGCACCGGGAACCGAGCCGGTGGTCGTCGACATCGACGGCGTGGGTGTCGGCTTCGCGACGTGCTACGACATTCGCTTCCCCGGCCTCTTCCAGACCCTCGCGGACCGCGGCGCCCTGCTCACCGTCGTCGCCGCGTCGTGGGGCCGCGGCCCCGGCAAGGTGGATCAGTGGACACTGCTCGCCCGCGCCCGCGCACTGGACTCGACGACGTTCCTCGCGGCCTGCGGGCAGGCGGACCCCGCCGAGTCGGGTATCGAGATCTCCGGCTCGGCACCCGTGGGCGTCGGCAACTCGATGGTGGTGTCCCCCACCGGCCACGTGCTCGACCAGCTCGGCGCGGCGCCCGGTCTGCTCACGCTCGACATCGACCCGAACGAGATCGACGCGGTGCGCCAGAACTTGCCGGTGTTGGCCAACCGGAAGTTCTGACGCACCGCGTCGGGGGTGTCGCGAGGGGCGGGCCGATCAGCGGCCGTCGATGCCCTCGTAGCCGCGCTCGGTGTAGCCCGTGTAGATCTGACGGGGGCGGCCGATCTTGGCGTTCGGGTCCTGGTGCATCTCCTGCCAGTGCGCGATCCACCCGGGCAGGCGGCCGAGCGCGAACAGCACCGTGAACATGCGCTCGGGGAAGCCCATGGCGCGGTAGATGAGACCCGTGTAGAAGTCGACGTTCGGGTACAGCTTGCGCTCGACGAAGTAGTCGTCGGACAGGGCGACCTCTTCGAGTTTCATCGCGATGTCGAGCAGCTCGTCGTTGGTGCCGAGCTTCTCGAGGATCGAGTGCGCCGTCTTGCGCACGATGGCCGCGCGCGGGTCGTAGTTCTTGTAGACACGGTGTCCGAAGCCCATGAGCTTGACACCGTCCTCCTTGTTCTTGACCCGCTTCAGGAAGTCGGCGCTGTCGCCGCCCTCGCTCTGGATGCGGTAGAGCATCTCGAGGACGGCCTGGTTGGCGCCGCCGTGCAGCGGACCCCACAGTGCGTTGATGCCGCCGGAGATGGACGTGAAGAGGTTGGCGTCGGACGAGCCGACCAGGCGCACCGTCGACGTCGAGCAGTTCTGCTCGTGATCGGCATGCAGGATGAGCAGCATGTCGAGCGCCTTGACCATCTCGGGATCGGCCTCGTAGGGCTCGGCCGGGAAACCGAAGGTCATGCGCAGGAAGTTCTCGACGTAGCTCTTCGAGTTGTCCGGGTACAGGAACGGCTGGCCCACCGACTTCTTGTACGCGTACGCGGCGATGGTCGGCAGCTTGGCCAGCAGACGGATCGTCGAGAGCTCGACCTGCTCGGGATCGTTCGGGTCGAGCGAGTCCTGGTAGTACGCGGACAGCGCGTTGACCGCGGACGAGACGACGGGCATCGGGTGCGCGTTGCGCGGGAAGCCGTCGAAGAAGCGCTTGAGGTCCTCGTGCAGCAGAGTGTGCCGACGGATGCGGTCGGTGAAGTTCTCCAACTCGACGGTGGTGGGCAGCTCCCCGTAGATCAGCAGGTAGCTGACCTCGAGGAACGACGACTTCTCGGCGAGCTGGTCGATCGGGTATCCGCGGTAGCGCAGGATGCCCTCGGCACCGTCGATGTACGTGATGGCGGACTTGGTGGAGGCCGTGTTGACGAACCCACCGTCCAGCGTCGTGTACCCGGTGTTCGCGAGCAGTTTGCCCAGCTCGATACCGTCGTTGCCTTCGGTCGCTCTCGCAATGGTCATCTCGTGTTCGCCGCCGGGATAGATCAGCTTGGCGGTGGCGGCGTTGTCGGCATTCTCAGCGGGCACGAAGGGTCCCTCTCGAGCTCGGTGTAACGGAACTTGTGGTGTCTCGATAAAACTAGTCGTCGCCGACCTCGTCCGCCCAGGGAGGGTCCGCCCCCGGTCGTGACACGGTGATGGCGGCTGCCTTCGCGGCGAACGTGAGAGCCGCCGTCCAGGCCTGTGAATCGAGTCGCAGAAGGTCCGCCGACGAGCGCATGCCCTGCTCCGTCAGGTGGTGGAGCATCGCCCCGTGGACGGTGTCGCCCGCACCGATGGTGTCCGCGACCTGCACCGACACACCCGGAACGACTGTCTCGCCGGCCGTGGTGACCACCGACAGTCCGTCCCCGCCGCGCGTGACGACGACGGCCGTCACGCCCGCGTCCAACCAGTCTCGGACGGTGGTGCCCTGCGGCCCCTCCCCCAGCCATCCCGCGTCCTCGACCGACACCTTGAGGATGTCGATCGACGGAAGCCAGGTACGGAACCGGGCGCGGTAACCGTCGCCGTCCGTCATCGCGGCCGGGCGGATGTTCGGATCGAGCATCGTCAGGACCCCGGCGTCGTGCACCCTCGCGAGCAGCGCCGCGTACACGCTCGCGCCCGGCTCGTAGAGCAGCGACAACGTGCCGAACGACGCCGCGGTCACCGACTCGGGGATGGTCGCGGGCGCCTCGACGAGTCGGTCCGCGGTGCCGTCGGCATAGAACGAGTACTCGGCGGCGCCGTGCGCGTCGAGCACTGTCAGGGCGAGCGTGGTCAGCTCCGGCCCACGCTGCAGCAGGTCGAGTCCCACCTTCGACGCCTCCAGCCACGCCACCAGGTCGCGGCCGAACGGGTCGCGGGAGATGCGGGAGAGGAACTGCACGTCCGCACCGAGGCGGCCGAGCGCGACGGCGACGTTGAACGGGCCGCCGCCCAGCTTCGGCGTCAACGCGGGACCACCGCCCTGGCGATCCGGCACCAGATCGACCAGCGCCTCGCCGCACACGAGGATCGTCACGAGGCGCTCCCGTCGTCCGCCCGGATGCCCCAGCTCCCGGTCCAGGTCTCCCCCGGCTCCAGCACGATCAGCCCCACCCCTGAGTTCAGCGCGTCCGGTGGGCACGTCATCGGTTCGATCGCCAGGGCGCGGCCGCGGTCCGGGTAGGCCTGATCGTGCGCCGGATCCGCCGTGAACACCTGCACCCACGGGAAATTCGCGTCGGTCCACAGCACGGTGGCCGCGCTGTCCGGCGGCGTCAGGTACTGCCGTGCGATGCCGTCCGCGTCCGGGACGAGGGCACTGAACGGGGTGTCGAGCCAGACTCCGGCGAGGCTCCGCGCCGCAGCGAAGTCGAGGTCCGTGCCCTGCACGGGCACGGGGCCGCCGCTGGGCAGGTTGCGCTCGCCGTCGAGCGGGAGACGCACACCCGCCGAGAGTCGGAGCGTGCACTCGTCCAGGGGCGCATCACCCGCGCGGACGAACGAGTGGACGCCCATGCCGAACGGCGCCGTGCGATCCCCGACGTTCGTCGCCGTGTGGGTCACGGTCAGACCGTCGTCACCGAGGCTGTGCCGAGCTGTCAGCCGCAGCGCGAAGGGCCATCCCTGCTCGCCACCGATGTCGATGGTGTGGGTGATCGACGAGTCGGACCGCTCCGCGACGTCCCATTCCCGTCGACGGACGAGTCCGTGACTCGCGTTGTTCCGGGCCGGTTCGGTGATCTCGAGCTGATGTGTCTCACCGTCGAACGTGAACCGGCCGTCGCGCGTGCGGTTGGGCCACGGGGCCAGCACCAGCCCTGCCGACAACGGCGGCTTGACGGCGACCCGATCCCGACCGGCCTCCGGCCTGCCCGCGTCCCACGTCTCGGTGAGCGACGTCGGCGCGGTACGCACCGTGGCGCAGCGAGTGGGACAGGGCGGATGGCGCGTCGTCGACCATGGCAGCACGCTACCGCCCTGATGTGACGCGCCGTTCTCTGTACGGTGGATCGGGTGTCCACAGTCGTCGTCGCCACCGAACCGGTGACATCCCGCCGTTGGTTCGACAGGACCCTCGTCGACATCGTCGTGGTCGTCGCCGCCCTCGTGGTCTTCAACCTGACCGCACACTTCGCGCCCACTCCCATCGCGGTCGCCGCGGTGCCGGTCGGCGCCCTTATCCTGCTCGCCTTCGCTCGTGCGCGCGGCGTCCAGTGGAGCGACCTCGGGCTGAGCAACATCGGGCGCGGAGCCCGTCACGGCGCCGCTGCGGCCGGACTCACGCTGGTGGTGGTGGCCATCGCTGCCTCGATCCCCCTCACCCAGAGCGCCTTCCTCAACGAGCGGTACGGCGTCAACGTCGGCGCCACGCTGTTCGCGGCCCTCGTCATCATCCCGCTCCAGACCGTCATTCCCGAGGAACTCGCGTTCCGCGGCGTCCTGCACGCGAAGTTGTCGCGGCGCTTCGGCATTCGCGCGGTCGCCGTCATCGGCTCGCTGCTCTTCGGCCTGTGGCACGTGGCGTCGTCACTCGGCCTGACAGTGGGCAACGACGGGTTCTCCGCCGTGCTGGGAACCGGACTGTTCGGCCAGATAATCGGGGTGTGCGGCGCGGTCGCCGGGACCACCGTCGCCGGCTTCGTCTTCACCTGGCTGCGCCATCGCGGCGGGAGCATCCTCGCTCCCATCGGTCTGCACTGGGCACTCAACGGCGCCGGCGCGTTGGCCGCACTCGCGGTGTGGCACGTCACCTTCCACTGAGGTCGAGCGTCGCGGCGAGATTCCGCACGATGTCGGCGTAGAACGCGCCGGTGTCCTCGGTGACGCCGACCAGATGGCCGAAACGCTCGAACGACACCGCGCCGAAGACCGTGATCCACGCCGACAACGTGCGGGCCACCAGGTCGGTCGTCATCACGCCGCCGACATCCTCACCGGTGGCCTGGCGATAGTGCTCCACGACGAAGTCGCGCGCCGGTGAATAGTTGTCGGGCTCGATACGGACCGGCGGTGCGGACCGATGCGCGTCGACGACGATGCTCACCACCACGAGAGTCGGGCGCGTGGCCGGACCGACGGTCGTCTGCGGCGCTCGATAGCCGGGCACGGGCGAGCCGTACAGCAGCGCGTACTCGTGCGGGTGCGCCGCGGCCCACGATCGCAGTGCGTCACACACCGCGACCCAGCGGTCGACAGGCTTCCCACCCTGCGGATCCGCATCCTCGAGGGCCGCACCCAGCTCGTCGTAGCACTGCACGATCAGTGCCGTGAGCAGCTCGTCCCGGCTCGCCACGTAGCGATAGACGGCCGAGGACACCATGCCGATCTCCCGCGCCACGGCGCGCAGGGACAGTGCCGCGGGTCCGATGTCGGCGAGCTGGGTCCGAGCTGCGCCGAGGATCGCGGCCATCGTCTCCGTGCGGGCGGTCTCCCGAGGCGTGGGCATGCCTTCACAGTAACCGAGAGCACCGCTCTTGACTTTCGAGAGCGGTGCTCTCATAGTTGTGGCGAGAGCGGTGCTCTCCACTACGGAAGGTGTTTCCCATGTCCGATCGTCACGTCGTCGTCGGGGCCGGCCCCGTCGGTACCCACGTCGCCCGCCTGCTCGCCGACCGCGGCTCCGAGGTCGTTCTCGTCTCCCGTCGCGGCACCACGGCCCCCGGCGTCACCTCCGCCACGCTCGACGCCTCCGACGCCGACGCTCTCAGCGCAGTCACGGACGGTGCCGTCGCGCTGTACAACTGCGCCAACCCGAGCGACTACACGCAGTGGCATCAGGTGTGGCCCCCTCTGGCGCGGTCGCTGCGCACCGCTGCCGAACGGACAGGCGCCGTCCTGGCTGTCACGGGCACCCTCTACCCGTACGGGCCCGTCGCCGACGGTGTCATGCGCGAGGGAATGCCCGACGCGGCTACCGACCACAAGGGTGTGCTGCGGGCCCAGATGTGGGCGGATCTCGCCGACGCTCACCGCGCCGGTTCTCTGCGCGCCGTCGAGGTACGCGGATCCGACTACGTGGGAACGGGAGTGGGCGCGAACGGCCACGTCACGCGCCTCCTCCCCGCTGCGCTCGACGGCAAGGCAGTGTGGGCGATCGATGCGGCCGACGTGCCGCACTCGTTCACCGACGTCCTCGACGAGGCGCGGGCACTGATCGCCGCCGTCGACACTCCCGAATCATGGGGTCAGGTGTGGCATGCGCCGACCAATCCCGCTGTGACACTGCGGCAGGCGATCACCGACACACTCGCGGCCGTGGGCAGACCCCCGGTGCCCGTACGCGTCGTACCCCGCGTGATCACGCGGGCTGCGGGTCTCGCCGTACCGATGCTGCGGGAGCTGAACCAGCTGTCCTACCAGCGCACCGCGCCCTACGTCCTCGACTCGACGCGGTCACAGCAGATGCTGGGCATCGAGCCCACTCCCTGGGCGGAGGTGTGCCGCCGCACCGCTCAGGTGTGAGCCGTGACGCGGTACTTGACGAAGGCCGGGATGGCGAGGGCCGCGATCATCACGCCGACGATGACCAGCACCCCGCCGCCCGCCGCCGCGGCCGCGGTACCCACCATGAAGGCGGCCGCGCCGTGCAGGACGTCGCCCACCCGCGGGCCGCCCGCGACCACCACGATGAAGACTCCCTGCAACCTGCCACGCATGTCGTCGGTGGCCACGGACTGCAGCATCGAACTCCGGAACGCGGCGGAGATCATGTCGGCGCCGCCGCCGATCGCCAGGAAGCCCAGCGCCAGGTACAGCGCCCACCCGCGCTCCCCGACCGTCGCGAGCGCCACGGAGACGCCGAACCCGATCATCGCGCCGCCCCACACCACGATGCACGCGATCACCGCGACACCCTGACGCTGCACGCGCGGTAACCACCCCGAGAAGATTCCGCCCAGCACCGCGCCCGCCGACAGCGACGCGAACAGCAGTCCGAGGACGAGTCCACCCTCGGCCGGGTCACCGAACGTCTCGGTGGCCACCTCGGGGAACAGTGCGCGCGGCATCCCGAACACCATCGCGATGATGTCCACGACGAACGAGGCGAGCAGCACCTTCTGCGTCGCCAGGTAGGCGAACCCCTGGAACACCTCGCGCAGACCCGCGCGTCGGGACTCCCCCGTCGGCGGAATCTTCGGCAGTCGCGCGACTGCCCACAGGGTCACCGACAGCGCAATGGTGTCGAGCAGGTACAGCGTCGGCAGCCCGAACGCCGGAATCAACGCACCGGCCAGCATCGGGCCCGCGATGGCACCGAAGTTGAACACCGTCATGTTGAGTGAGTTGGCAGCGGGCAACTGCCGCAACGGAATCAGGCGCGGGATGATGGCGCTGCGCGTGGGTTGGTTCACCGCGAAGAAGCCCTGCTGCACGGCGAGCAGCACCAACACGATCCACACGTTGTTCAGCCCCAGGTGCGCCTGCAGCCACAGCATGAACGACGTCGCGCCGATCCCCACCGTGGTGATCATCAGCAGGGTGCGCCGGTCCATCACGTCGGCCAACGCCCCGCCCCACAGCCCGAACACGACCAGCGGAACCAACGCGAACGCACCCGCGAGCCCCACGTACGCCGAGCTCGACGTGATCTGGAAGATCTGTTGCGGCACAGCGACGACCGAGAGCTGGGCACCGATGACCGTGACGACGCCCGACGCCCACAGTCGTCGATAGTCGGGGTTCTGGAGAGGAGTGGTGTCGGCGAGAAGTCTCACGGTTGCAGACGCTCGACGCCGGACGCCGTGACCACCAGCCTGTTGTGCAGACGGTTGTTCCGGCCCTGCCAGAACTCCACGGACTCGGGCGCGATGCGGAGGCCGCCCCAGTTCGGAGGCACCGGCACATCCTGGTTCTCGAACCTGTCGGTCACGTCGGCGAGGTGCCGTTCCAGGACCTGACGCGATCCGATGGGGCTCGACTGCTGCGACGCCCACGCACCGAGCTGCGACCCCCGCGGCCGGGTGGACCAGTAGGCAGCCGTCTCGTCGGCGCTCACCCGCGTGACCGGTCCGCGCACCGTGAGCTGGCGCTGGATGCCGATCCACGGGAACGTCGCCGATGCGAAGGGCGTCGACTCGAGATGGCGGGCCTTCGCGGATCCGTAGTTCGTGTAAAAGACGACACCCGACTCCGACAACTCCTTGCACAGCACCGTGCGGGTCGCCGGTCGGCCGTCCGCGTCCACCGTCGCGAGTGTGATGGCATTCGGTTCCGGCAGACGCGCGTCGATCGCCTGCTGCAACCACACACGGGCGAGCGCGAGCCAGCCGTCGGCGAGGTCGCTCTCCTCGAGATCTTCGTCCCCGCCATACGCCACCCGCATATCCGCCAGGTCGATGTTCTCGGTCACCGCGCAGACGCTACTCCCGGAGTACGGTGCGGCCCGCGCTACCCACTAGGGTGCGGTGAGGTGCAGGTCCACGCACGAAAGCGGGGTCCGCGGACACAGGAGAACGAGGGATCTTCATGGCCCAGGAAACAGTGGTACCGGAGGGCTTCGTCGCCGGACTCGAGGGCGTCGTCGCCTTCACCACCGACATCGCCGAACCCGACAAGGACGGCGGCGCACTGCGCTACCGCGGCGTCGACATCGAGGACCTCGTCGGCAAGGGCGTCACCTTCGGCAACGTGTGGGCACTGCTCGTCGACGGACGCTTCGGCCCCGGACTGCCGCCCGCCGAACCCTTCCCCCTCCCCATCCACACCGGCGACGTCCGCGTCGACGTCCAAGCCGGACTCGCGATGCTCGCACCGATCTGGGGCTACGAACCGCTCCTCGACATCGACGACGACACCGCCCGCGAACACCTCGCCCGCGCCTCCGTCATGGCGCTGTCCTACGTCGCCCAGTCCGCGCGGGGCATCTACCAGCCGGCCGTGCCGCAGACGCGAATCGACCAGTGCTCCACCGTCACAGAACGATTCATGACTCGGTGGAAGGGCGACCCCGATCCCGCCCACACCGAGGCCATCGACGCCTACTGGGTCTCCGCCGCCGAGCACGGCATGAACGCCTCCACCTTCACCGCCCGCGTCATCGCCTCCACCGGAGCCGACGTCGCCGCCGCCCTCTCCGGAGCCATCGGCGCCATGTCCGGACCGCTCCACGGCGGCGCCCCCGCCCGCGTGCTCCCCATGATCGAGGAGGTC
Organism: Rhodococcus sp. MEB041; assembly: GCF_030208955.1. NCBI lineage: Bacteria > Bacillati > Actinomycetota > Actinomycetes > Mycobacteriales > Nocardiaceae > Rhodococcus > Rhodococcus sp. MEB041. The sequence goes on along the minus strand of NZ_JARVSZ010000005.1, from coordinate 189,888 downwards.
GAGAAGTCCGACGACGCACGGGCACTGGTCAAGGGCATCCTCGACCGCAAAGAGAAGCTCATGGGCTTCGGGCACCGCGTCTACCGCGCCGAGGACCCCCGCGCCCGCGTCCTCCGCGCCACCGCGCAGCGCCTGAACGCACCCCGCTTCGAGGTCGCCGCCGCCCTCGAACAGGCCGCACTCGCCGAACTGCGCGAACGCCGCCCCGACCGCGCCATCGAGACCAACGTCGAATTCTGGGCCGCCGTCATCCTCGACTTCGCCGAAGTACCCGCGCACATGATGCCCGCCATGTTCACCTGCGGCCGCACCGCCGGTTGGTGCGCCCACATCCTCGAACAGAAACGCCTCGGCAAGCTCGTGCGTCCCGCCGCCATCTACACCGGTCCCGCACCGCGCTCCCCCGAGAGCGTCGAGGGGTGGGGCACCATCGCGTGAGGTAGGTGGGGTGCCCAGTTGCTGGGTGCCCGGGTTTCCGCCGCGCGCACCGCACGGTGTTTCGCGCATTTCTCGTCCTGCGCGCGTAGCCGAGCGGTGCGCGCGGGGCAAGGGGCGGGCGCTCGAACCCGGGGATGACGGCCGACTGTGGACGGCCGCAGCGCGGGCGACCGACTCGTGCGCACACTGCGGCCGTGAACTTCTACGGGGAACACCTGCTCAGCCGTCGTGACGCACTGGCACGCGGCGCCACCGACGCCGAGATCAAGGCTGCACTGGCGCGTCGCGAGATCGCCGTCGTCCGGCGCGGCATCTACGTTCCGGCTGCGGTCCTCGAATCGCTCGACGCCACCGGCCGGCACCTGCTCGAGGTGCGCGCGACGCTGCTGGCGAGCGCCCCCGCGGCGGCCGCCGCACACGGTTCCGCAGCCTTGGTGCACGGGATGTCGTTGTGGCGAGTCCCGGAACGGGTGCATCTCGGCATCCCGCGATCGTCGGGTGGCCACGTCGGTCGGCATCGCCACGTGCATGCCGACGGTCTGACCGAGCGGGACGTCGACGTCATCGACGGCCTGCGCTGCACGTCCGCTGCGCGCACCGTCGCCGACCTCGCGCGGACCCTCCCGTTCGAGGATGCGGTCTGCGCCGGTGACTCCGCACTGAACCGACATCTCGTGACGCCGGAGTCGGTGCGCGAGTCGCTGAGCCGTACGCCGTCCCATCGCAGACGCACCGCCGCCGAGTGTGTACTCGGCTTCCTGGACGGGCGAAGCGAGAGCGTCGGGGAGTCGCGGAGCCGCGTGTATCTGCACCATCTCGGCGTTCCGTGCCCGGAACTGCAGGTCACGCTGATGCTCTCGGACCGCCGCACCACCTTCCGCCCCGATTTCTTGTGGGAGGACGAGGGTGTGATCGGCGAGTTCGACGGTGTCTCGAAGTACTCGGCTCTCGCACGCCCCGGCGAGTCACCCGCCGACGTCCTGGTGCGGGAGAAGCGTCGCGAGGACCTGCTCCGCGCACACGGATGGACGGTGGTGCGCTGGACGTGGGCTGATCTGACGTCGCCGCAACTCGGCCGCGAACTGTGTCGGGTGTTGGCCGCAGGGTGCGGGGGCGCACGGCCGCGCACCACTCGGGTGGGGTGACCGCGCCCTCCACGCGCAGCGCCCGTCGACGAGCGCACGCCGCATCCTGCGCAGGGCACCGCGCGGTGCGCGCGCCGGCAAACCAACGCCGGCCCACCAACGCCGGCCCAATGGGGTGCACGACCCCTGTCACGGCTGCACTACCCTGATCACGCCGGTAACGCCCACACCGAAACTAAGGACGCGAACCCCGTATGGCCGAGAACCTGACCATTCCTTCCGACCTCAAGCCCGGCGACGGACGCTTCGGGTGCGGTCCGTCGAAGGTCCGGCCCGAGCAGCTCCAGTCCCTGGTGGACGTGGGCGCGTCGGTGTTCGGCACCAGCCACCGCCAGAAGCCGGTGAAGGACGTGGTGGGTCGGGTGCGCGACGGTCTGCGCGAGCTGTTCTCGATCCCCGAGGGCTACGAGGTCGTGCTGGGCAACGGCGGCACCACCGCATTCTGGGACGCCGCGGCGTTCGGCCTGATCAAGGAGAAGTCGCTGCACCTCACCAACGGTGAGTTCAGCTCGAAGTTCGCCTCGGTGGCCAAGGCCAACCCGTTCATCGGTGACCCGATCGTCGTCTCCGCGGAGCCGGGCAGTGCTCCGGAGCCCACGTCGGATCCGTCGGTCGACCTGATCGGGTGGGCTCACAACGAGACCTCGACCGGTGTCGCCATTCCCGTGTCGCGCCCGGCGGGCTCGGAAGACGCCCTCATCGCGATCGATGCGACCTCCGGCGCCGGCGGCCTGCCCGTGAACGTGGCCGATTCGGATGTCTACTACTTCGCTCCCCAGAAGAACTTCGCTGCGGACGGTGGCCTCTGGGTCGCGCTGATGAGCCCCGCGGCACTGGCCCGCGTCGACGAGATCGCGGCGAGCAAGCGCTGGGTCCCCGACTTCCTGTCGCTGCCCATCGCCATCGACAACAGCACCAAGAACCAGACGTACAACACCCCCGCGGTGGCGACGCTGCTCCTGTTCGCAGACCAGATCGAGTGGTTGAACGGCAAGGGCGGCCTGGACTGGGCGACATCACGGACCGCCGACTCCTCGTCGCGGCTGTACGACTGGGCGGAGCGCTCCGAGTACGCGACGCCGTTCGTCGTCGACCCGAAGCATCGCTCGCAGGTGGTCGGCACCATCGACTTCGACGAGAAGGTCGACGCTGCAGCCGTCGCGAAGACGTTGCGCGCCAACGGCATCGTCGACACGGAGCCCTACCGCAAGCTCGGCCGCAACCAGCTGCGCGTCGGCATGTTCCCGGCCGTCGAGCCCGACGACGTCACCGCCCTGACCGCCTGCATCGATCACGTGGTCGAACACCTGGCGTGAGAGCGTGCGTGTCCCCCCGACTGCTGCACTGTGGTGCATTACAGTCGGGGGAGGCACCGAACCCGGCCCCGTGCTCGGACAGCGAGCAGCCGAGGGGCAGGGGCCGTCGCGACGCAAAGGAGTGATCGTGCGAGAGATCCACGTGATCGGCCTGGCGTCGGACGGCAAGCACATCGTCTGTGCCGATTCCTCCGGTGAGAAGTTCCGTCTGCCGGCCGACGAGAAGTTGCGTGCCGCCGCCCGTGGTGACGCCGCGCGACTCGGACAGATCGAGATCGAGATGGATTCTCTGATGCGACCGCGCGAGATCCAGGCGCGCATCCGGTCCGGCGCCTCCATCGAGCAGGTGGCCAAGGAGTCGGGTATGCCGGCGAGCAAGGTGGAGCGCTACGCGCACCCCGTTCTGCTGGAACGCTCCCGCGCTGCCGAACTCGCCCAGCTGGGCCACCCCCTGCGTGCCGACGGGCCCGCCGTGCTCACCCTCGTGGAGATCGTGGGACTCGCGTTCCGCGGCCGCGGGCATTCGATGGACCAGGCCGAGTGGGACGCGTGGCGCGACGAGGACAATCACTGGATCGCTCAGCTGACGTGGCCCGCGGGACGCACCACCAACACCGCGCACTGGCGTTTCCAGCCGGATGCCCACGGCGGCAGTGTCACGCCCCTCGACGACGCGGCGTCCGAGCTGATCGACCCCGACTTCGGCCGCCAGCTCCGAGGGCTGGCCCCCGTCGTCGCCGCCGAGGAGGACTCGCCGTCGCAGCAGACCCTCGACGACTACTACGGGGTCGACGCGGACTCGGACACGGAGACCACGGCGGAGCAGCCCGAACCCGCGGAGACGCCCGCAGCCGAGCCCGAGCCCGAACCGACGCAACCCAAGCCGGCGCCGGGCCATGCGAACGCGAAGGACAAACGGGGAAAGCCCGCCATGCCGTCGTGGGAGGATGTCTTGCTGGGAGTGCGCAGCAACGGCCGCTGAGCCGAGCAGTGTTCACGCCAGAGTGATCTTCACGGCCGAGAAAGTGACCGTCTGAGACCGGACGACGACAAGGGGGCGCCCGGTGGGGCTGGGAACAGCAGCGTTGTGGTTCGTCGATGCACCTGATCCGATCGCGGTACTGCGGTCCGGAGTGCAGTCCGACACCGATGCGGCCGCGGCCGTCGCACGGAAGCTCCACCCCGGTCTCGAGCCCACCCTCGTCGGCATGGCTCCCCTGACGGCGTTCGCCGTGGCGTCGGAGCCGAATCGCGTGCTGGTCGGCTGCTACCCGGGCATCACCGTCGTCTGCGCGTCCGAGCCCGCCGCGGTGCGCCCGTCGACTCTCGAGGAGTCGTGGACGTCGTTGCTGCCGTCCACGCACACCTTTCTCGTCGCCTCCGAACGCGAGCACGCGTGGGGCGCCTTCGCGCAATGGGACTCCGGCACCCTGAAGCGCTCGTTCAGCGCCGGCCCCACCTACATCCACGAGGACGAGGGTCTTCCCTTCCCGTGGGAACGGCCCTTCTGGTCGGGCGACCATCCGCTGCAGTTCGACGGCGAGAAGTTTCCCGATCCCCAGGCGCTGCCGTTCCACCCCCAGGAGTTCGCCGACGCGGCGAGCGCCCACTGGCTCGGCGTCCGCATGATCGGCGGTGCCCGCGACGGGGACACCGACCCCGGGTCGGTGCTGTTGTGCGACTTCGCGATGCGCGATCCGGCGGCGACCCCTCCGCCCGAACCGCCGCGACCGGAGACTCCGGAGCCGCAGCGCAAGCGCGGCCTGTTCCGGCGCCGCTAGACCGACGCGTCGACGGCGAACGCCAGCACACCCACGGCCGCGCCGGCGGCGATGCCCGGAACGACGAAGCGCCACACCGGATCTGCACGCCGGCGGGCGACCGACGGCGCAGCGCCGCCCACCATCACGGCCATCACCAGGACAGCGAAGAGGCTGCTGACCCGGAGCAGGGTGAGGCCCAGCGAGATCACCGCGGCGGCGGTGACGAGTGCCGCGGCGACGGCACACGCAATTCCCGGGCCCCACGGTGTCGGTTCGTCCGGATCCCTCATCCCGTGCGCACCCGCTCGTAGAACGCCATGGCGGCCGCGGTGGCGACGTTGAGCGAGTCGGTGCCCGGTGCCATCGGGATCCGCGCCCGGACGTCGGTGGCGCGCATCGCGTGTTCGGTGAGTCCGGGCCCCTCGGCGCCGAGCAGGAGCGCGACCTTCTCCCCCGTCATCGCCTCGGCCAGCGGAACGGCGGTGGGATTCGGAGTCAGCGAGACGAGCTGGAACCCGTTGTCGCGCAGCACGGACAGCCCGCGCGGCCAGTCGGGGACCGTGGCGAACGGCACGCGCAGCACGTGGCCCATCGAGACACGCACCGACCGTCGGTACAGCGGGTCGGCGCAGGCGCCGCCGAAGAGGACGGCGTCGGCACCGAGGCCGGCGGCATTGCGGAACATGGAGCCGAGGTTCTCGTGGTCGTTGACGCCTTCGAGAATCGCCACGGTCCGCGCGTCGGCGACGACGTCCGCGAGGTCCAGCGGTGCGGGGCGCCGGGCGGCCGCGAGCACACCGCGGTTGAGGTGGAACCCGACGGCCTCCGCCATGACGTCCGCCGTGGTGCGGTAGAACGGCACGTCGACGTCCACGAGATCGTCCGCGAGCTCACCGAGCCGCCGCTCGACGCCCAGCAGCGAGAGGGGCTCGAAACGTGACGCGACGAGGCGCTGGACCACCAGAACACCCTCCGCGATCACCAGCCCCTTGCCCTCGGGCAGGTCGGGGCGGCGGTCCGAGGAGTTGAGGTCCCGGAAGTCGTCGAGGCGAGGATCGGCTGGGTCGGTGATGTCGACGACGTGTACCACGGACCCATCTTCTCAGGACGTGTTCCGGCGGTGCATCGGCGCGGCCGATAAGGTCGTCTGCGATGACTACCGACGACACGATCACCATCCGTACCGCCACCGAGGACGACTGGGACGCCATCGCGCTCCTCGACGCCCACGCTTTCGGTGAGCACCAGAACAGCGAGGACATGGAGGAGACCAAGATCCTCACGGCCTCGTCCGAGATCTTCCTGGCGTGCGACGGTGACCTGCCGGTCGGTGTCACGATGCACTTCCCGATGGACGTCACCGTCCCCGGTGGCCGCACCCTGCCCGCGACGGGGGTGTCGTGGGTGTCGGTCGCTCCCACGCATCGCCGACGCGGCATCCTGCGCCGGATGTTCACCGCGCAGCACGAGCGCTTCGAGGAGGCGGGCAAGCCCCTGTCGGTGCTCACGGCGAGCGAGGCGACCATCTACGAGCGGTTCGGGTACGGCGCCGCCACGCAGGGTGTCAACTACACCATCGACCGGCGCTTCACCGCGTTCCGCAAGGATCTGCCGCCGCCCCGGGGCGCCCGTCTGGTGACGTCCGCGGAGGCTCGTGAACTGCTGCCGGAGATCTACGGACGGTGGCAGCGACAGACCGCCGGCGCCCAGCCGATGCCCCAGACCCGGTGGCATCGCTTCTTCGCCGATCGCAAGAACTCCCGCGGTGGTTTCTCCAAGCTCTTCTTCATCGTCCACCCCGACGGATACATCGCGTTCCGCCGCGGCTACCGCGTCGGGACAGCGGGGGCGCAGGAGGCGCGCATCGTCGACATCATCGCCGCGACGGACGAGGCACGCTCCGATCTCTGGCAGGTGATGTGCGGCATCGATCTCGTGGAGACGATCGAGGTGACGCTTCCCGTCGGGGATCCGCTGCTGACACTGCTGACCGATCGCCGTGTCCCGCAGGTCACCGGCGTCAAGGACGGCCTGTGGGTGCGGTTGATGGACGTCCCGGCGGCGCTGTCGGCGCGCACGTACGCCATCGACACCGATCTCGTGATCGGCGTGGAGGATCCGTTCCTGCACGCCGGCGGCGCCTATCGCTTCGTCACCCGCGACGGGCACGCCGAGGTCACCCGCAGTGACGACGACCCCGACGTGACGGTGTCCTCGTCCGTCCTCGGCAGCCTCTACCTCGGCGCGCACCGCGCTCGCCAGTTCGCGGCCGCCGGCCGAGTGGCGTCGACGTCGGAGAAGGCGTTGCACGAGTTCGATCTGGCTTTCGGCACCCCGAGCCAGCCCCAGATCGGCTGGTTCTTCTAGGCGGGTCGGGGTTCGTCGACCCCGACGTCGGGCATCGCGATGTCGGCGACATGGGTGCGGCGCACGACCAGCGCCGCGCCCAGGCCCGCGATCAGGGAGACGATCCCGCCGAGCACCAGCGGTGCGCGAGGATCGACGACGTCGGCCACCCAGCCGAGCAACGGGCTGCCCAGCGGGGTTCCGCCGAGGAAGCACAGCATGTAGATGCCCATGACCCGGCCGCGCATGTCCGACGGGACCGACGCCTGCAGGATGTTCATCGCGATGGTGCTGAACGTGAGTTGGACTGCGCCGGCCGGGATCAGCATGACTGCGACGGCCCAGAACGCGGGCATCACTCCGGCCAGAGTCTCGAAGATGCCGAACACCACCGCGGACAGCACGAAGAGACGGATCCCGGGGGTGCCGCGTCTCCGGGCGGCGAGAGTCGCGCCGATCAAGGTGCCCACCGCGAGCACCGTGGACAGGAATCCGTACGCGTCCGCACCCTTGTCGAAGGTGTTGCGCGCGATCACCGACAGGCTCAGCGGGAAGTTGATGCCGAACGTCGACACGACGAACACGGTCGCCAGGAGCACGCAGAGATCCGGCCGCCCCGCGACGTAGCGGAATCCCTCCCGCACCTGCCCTTTCCGACGCGGTGCACGCTCGACGGTGAACAGTTCGGCGGGCCGCATGGCGGCGAGGGCGCCGAACACCGCGGCGAACGAGGCTGCGTTGACGAGAAAGACCCAGCCGGTGCCGACCAGCGTGATGCCCACGCCGGCGATCGCGGGGCCGACGATGCGGGCGAGGTTGAACGTCATCGAGTTGAGGCCGATGGCGTTGGGAAGCCGTGCGGGACCGACCATCTCGATGGTGAACGACTGCCGGACGGGCGCGTCGATCGCCGACGAACAGCCGAGGAGCAGCGCCAGGACGTAGACGTGCCACAGCGCCACGACACCGCCGACGTCGAGCAGCCCGAGCACGAGCCCGAACACGGCGGCAGCGGCCTGAGTGGCCATGAGGAGACGTCTCTTGTCGTACCGATCCGCGAGCACCCCGCCCCACACGGACAGCACCAGCGTGGGACCGAACTGCAGTGCCATGACGATGCCGACGGCGAGACCGTTGCCCCCGGACAGTTCGAGAACCAGCCAGTCCTGGGCGATGCGCTGCATCCAGGTGCCGATGAGCGAGACGATCTGACCCGACGCCCACAGTCTGTAGTTGCGCGAGTGCAACGCGTCGAACAGAGAGGGCCGGGCCGCGGACCCGTCCGTCCGCCGATGAAGTAGTTGCACGAAGTACCAATCTACTCCGGTGGCGGAGACCTCGGCCCGAGGTCAGGCGGGGAGCGTCACTCCGACTCGTTGACGATGGCCGACATGATGTCGACCGCGGTACGCATCGCCACGAGCTGGTCCGCGTCGAGCCCGCGCAACTGTTCGGTCAACCACGCCTCGCGGGCGTTGACCTCGTCCTCGATGACCTGACGGCCCGCGTCGGACAGCGACACGATGATCTGACGGCCGTCGGTGGGGTGGGGCATCCGGTCCACGTACCCGAGATCGCCCAGGGACGCGACGACGCGCGTCATGGACGGCGGCTGTACGCGCTCGCGCGCTGCCAGGGTGCCCGGAGTCATCGCGCCTTCGCGTGCGAGGGTCGCGAGAGCGGAGAGCTGCGTGAGCGTCACCTGGCTGGTGCGGCGGCCTCGCAGGTGCCGCGTCATACGGACGACAGCGAGGGAGAGGTCGCCGGCCAACGCACGCAGTTCCTGAGGCATCGCCACAGGATACGGCACGTGCGGGTGCTGAACGACCCGCGCGAGCAGCGGATCTGCGCCGACTACGTGAGCGCGTCCGTGATGGGCCCGAGGGCGAAGTACGCGACGAAGAGCAGGGCCACGATGCCGAGAAGTGGGTGGACGCTGCGGATCTTGCCGCGACCGACGGCGAGGACGACCCAGGTGATGAATCCGACGCCGATGCCGTTCGCGATGGAGTAGGTGAACGGCATGACCACGATGGTGAGGAACGCGGGCAGCGCCACATGGAATTTGGTGAAGTCGATGTCGGCGACCTGCCCGATCATCAACGCCCCCACCACGACGAGGGCCGGTGCGGCCGCCTCGATGGGGACCACCGAGTACAGCGGTGTCAGGAACATCGCGGCGAGGAACAGCACGCCCGTCACCACGTTGGCGAGGCCGGTGCGCGCACCCTCGGCGATTCCCGACGCCGACTCGACGAAGACCGTGTTCGACGACGCCGAGCCCGCGCCGCCCGCGACCGCGCCGACACCCTCGACGACGAGCGCCTTGCCGACGCCCGGCAGCGTGCCGTCCTTGCTCGCGAGCCCGGCCTCCTTGCCGAGCCCGGTCATGGTGCCCATGGCGTCGAAGAAGTTGGCCAGCACCAGCGTGAACACCAGCAGGCTGGCCGCCAGGACGCCGATGCGGGTGAAGGCGCCGAACAGATCGACGTTGCCCACGAGTGACAGGTCGGGGAGGTCGACGACGACGTCGGGCAGCGCCGGCACGCTGAGGTTCCAGCCCTTCGGGTTCACTCCCGCGGAGGCACCGGTGTCGGTGATCGCCTCGATGATCGCGGCCACCACGGTGGTGACGACGATCCCGATCAGCAACCCGCCCCGCACCTTTCGCGCCACGAGGATGCCCATGAGAAGCAGACCGAAGACGAAGGTCACCGTCGGCCACGACGCGATGGACCCGTCGATGCCCAGGCCGACCGGAACGGTGGTGCCGGCGATGTCCGGCACACGACGCACGAAGCCTGCGTCGACGAGACCGATGAGCGCGATGAAGGCGCCGATGCCCGCCGCGATGGCGGCCTTGAGTTCGCTGGGGATGGCCTCGAACACGGCGGTGCGGAATCCGGTGAGCGCCAACACCACGATGATGATGCCGTCGATGACGACCAGCCCCATGGCCTCGGCCCAGGTGACCTGCGGGGCGATGGTGACGGCGAGCAGCGTGTTGATGCCGAGTCCCGCCGCGATGGCGAACGGGTAATTGGCGATGACACCGAAGAGGATGCTCATGACGCCGGCCACGAGCGCCGTGACGGCGGCGACCTGGGGCACCGGGAGGATGTCGCCCAGCACGTCGGTCTTGGCCGCCGCGTCGTCGGGCGAGAAGCTGCCGAGGATCAGCGGATTCAGCACCACGATGTAGGCCATGGCGACGAACGTGACGACGCCTCCCCGCACCTCGGCGGACATGGTCGATCCGCGATCGGTGATCTTGAAGTACGAGTCGAGGAGAGACGTCGCGCGAGACATGAAGTGGAGACTAGGCCATGACCCGGTGAGGGGCGCGGGTAGCGTCGGCGCCGTGCGCCCCACCCCCGCCACCCCGCCCGGACTGCCACCGCGCGTGACCGATCCCGCTCCGGTGCTCGCTGCCGGGACGCTGCTGTTCCTCGTCGCTGCCGTCCTGTGCTCGGTGGTCGACTCCTTCTCGGGCGCAGTCGCGGTCTGCTGGACGGGAACCGCTCTGGGCGCGTTGGGGTTCGGACTGTTCGCACTGCAACGCCGAGCTGCTCGCCGCGGCCGACGCACGGCCCAGAAGGGGCTCGTGCACCCGCCCGAGGTGTGACCCGGGCGACAGGTTCCGGGCGCGAAAACCCCCTCTGACGTGCTGGAACTCACCCTCCTCGAGGTTGAGTAACACGGACGTAACGTGGAGAATAGGTTATGTCAGTTCAGCTACTCGAGCAACGTCCGGAGAGATAGAAGTGAAGTACGTCGAAAGTTTCCTCAACCGCCGCCGCCACGTTCGGGCACTGCGTGATCTCTACGCACGCGCGAACAACGTGGGCAGCCCCGCGATGCGTGACGAGCTTCTCGTCATCGCCCAGCGCGACCGCTGAGTCGCGACACCACCGCGATACCCGCGACACCGACCAGGGCCCCCAGGAGCCAGCCGACGACGACGTCGCTGAGCCAGTGCGCCCCGAGGTAGACGCGGGAGAACCCGATGAGCAGCGTTGCCGCCGTGACCACGGCGGCCGCTGCTCTCGTTCGTTTCCGGGCACTGTCGAACGCGCCGAGCGCGACCAGCAGCGTGATCACCGCCGCCGCGAAGGTCGCCGACACCATGGCGTGACCGGACGGGAACGAGTAGGTCGAGATGTCGACGAGGCGCTCGGGCACCGGCGGCCGGGTCCGGCGGATCGCGTACTTGAGAGCGTTCATGACGAGCCATCCGGTGAACACCGTGGCCACGAGGCCCGGCCCGAGATGGCGGTGCCCCCGGCGCACCAGGATCAGCGCGACCACCACCGTCACGAGTGCGACGCCCGCGGTGTTGCCCACCGTGGTGATCACGGTCATGGCGTCCGTCAGGGCCGCGCTCCGGTGATCCACCATCCAGTCGAGGACATCACGGTCCGCGCTCACGGCAGCACCGTCCGTGACACGTGCGTCTCGCCGTCGTCGGTGACCCAGAAGGGCACCGCTCGCTCCACTCGCACGGTGCCGCGACACCGCACCACCAGGTCGTCGTGCAGGACGACGACGTCCGGGACCGGCCACGACGAGATCGCGCGTGCGGCCGCGAGGGCGGGATGGGTGTCCACCGTCGCCCGCTCCCCCACCGACACGATCTCGACGCTCAGCGCCGTCGACGCCGTCTCCACGTCGAGGAGATCCGCGAGGGTGTCGGCGGACGCCGTCGACCCGAGCACGACTCGGTCGGCGGGTAGCAGGGCGATCCACCGCGGGTGATCGAGGACGACCACCGCGGCGGGATCGGCCACGCTGCCGGCGAGAGTGCGTACCGCCACGGGCGGATCGATGTCGCGTAGATCCACCCGCCCGGCGTCCACCGCCTCGGCGAGGAGCGTGTGGACCCGGATCGCCACCGCGGGAGACACCACACGATCGGGATCGGCCGCCGCGGCGAGCAGATCGGCCGCCGTGTCGGCGTCGTCGATCGCGGGACCCGCCAGCGCCGCGGCGAACTCGGCGGCGCGGGGATGGTCGACGGGGTCCAGCAGTCCACGCAGGGAGTCGTCGCCGGGCAGACGGAGCAACCCCAGCGGTGTCTCGTTCACCCGCGCGTGACGACGCAGCCACCAGGCGGTGTAGCCGGTCCGGTCCCGCACCGCCGCGGCCGTCACCGGATCGTCGACGATCTGGGTGAGCGCGTCCGCCCAGCGCGCCTCGTCCACCAGATCGAGATCACGCACGGCGACCAGGGTGCCGGGCTCACCGGAGAGACTGTCCCACCACGCCTCCTCGTCGTCGAGATCGTGATCGGGACCCGCGGGGGTCTCGTCCACCACGACGCCGAAGCCGTGACCCACGCCCACCACCCGCAGGGCGTCCGCGCCGTACCGGTCGACGACGGACCGATCCACCACGCCGAACGGGCTGTCCCGCTGCAACACTCGCCGTAACGGCGAGTCCGGCAACAGCAGTTCGTCCGCCGCCCGCATCTCGCCGTCCGACGAGAGCAACGGCAACGACCCGACGGAGCCGATCCTCGTCCCGCCGCCGACGGCTGCCGCGAGGGTCAGCACGTCGTGCACCAGTTCCTCCGGCACGTCGTCCGGATCCTCGAGCATCGCTGCCAACGCGGGGTCGGCGAGCAGGTCGGCCGGGCGAGCGGTCCGCGCTCCCGCGCGGCGGAGCAACGGATGGGCGGCGTCCGGGTGCACCACACGAGCCCACCCGACCGAGCCGAGACGGTCGCCGTCCACCAGCACCACCGTGCGGGGACCCGTGACGGTGCGGCCGTCCGTCAGCGGAACCGGCAGCGCCGCACACTCGTCGACGTCCGCCGAGTCGTGCACGATGTCGGTCAGTGCGTCGTACAGGCGGTGCCACCAGATCGGCGGTCGCGACACCCCCGACAGGCTCTCGACGATGCCCGCGAGCCCGAGCCGACGCACACCGACCGCCGCCAGAGCCGTCGCCGACGCGCGATCCGATGCCTCGGGTGCCACCAGACCCGGCACGACGTCCACGAGGAGATCGGCCAATTCGGCCGAGATAGAGTCCACCACCGCGGCATTCGCGGGACGTACCGCCCGGCCCGCCGCCGTCGGGACCCACGCGGTCGACTCCAGGTCGCGGACCAGCGCCGCGCGGACCGCCTCGTCGACCTCGGACGCCGGCAGTCCCGGACGCGGTACCGCGGCGGCCCGATGAGACGCCGGCAGGTCGGCGACCAGTGCCGCGTATCCGGTCGCCACGACCGAGAGGTCAGCGCCCGGAAGGACCCGTCGACGGTCGGGCTGGAGGGGGACGTCCGCGATCAGGAGCAGCGGAATCGTCAGCACCTCATCGGATCTGGTGGGCGCACGCAGCACGTCCCGCGTCAGTGGCGCGGGCGAGTCCGGCGTGAGACCGTCGTCCTCGAGCGGCAGAAACCAGCGTGCGGTCGCCGCGTCGCCGCGCCACCATCGTCGGCCGCCGACCCGCACGTCCGTCCACGCTCCCGGGCCCGACGACACCTCACGCACGAGTTCGGTCCCGTCGACGGAGATCGACTGCAGCGCATCGAGTTCGAGCATCAGATCGATCGACTCACGGGCGGCCGCGGTCAGCACTTCGGCGACGTCCACGACGCCGTGCAGCACGACCTCGGTGTCCCAACCCGGGGTCGGCACGTCGTCCGACGCCCACGGCAATCGGAGAACGGGAACGCCCTGCTCCGGCTCACTGAGCCCACGCGCGGCGATCGCTCGGCGCGTCCTCGATCCGTCGAAGACGATCGAGCCCGACGTGGATCGGATCTCGATACGCTCGGACAACGCACGGACGGCGGTGAACCCGACTCCGTATCGCCCGACGGACGTGGCGTGCTCGGAAGTCTTGTCGGACGCTCGCAGCGCGGACAGCGCCTGCACCCCGGTGACCGACAGCGGCACACCGACATTCGCGACGTGCAGCGCGTCGCCGACGGACCACACCGCCAGGCGACCGGGAACGTCGGCGCGGGAGGCGGCGTCGGCGGCGTTCTGCGCCAGCTCCGTGATCACGCGATCGCGGTAGCCCCCCAGCACCAGATCGGCCTCCGTGGCCGCATCCTCCCGCAGTCGGGTGGGCGACGACGACCAGGCCGCGAGAACGGACTCGCGCAGTGCCTCCGTCCCGAAGGGGTCGGTCAGAGGGTCGACGACGACTCCGTGATGTCGGTGACCGCCTCGGTGTCCCGGGGCTCGGTGTTCTGGGGCTCGGTGTTCTCGGTCGGCGTGGTCTCCAGGGCACCGTCGTCGTAGGCCGCGTACGCGGGCGATCCGGCGCCGGTCGGTCCCTCGGTGTCCGAGTGCGCACCGCAGCCGTACGCCGCGTGCACCACGTGTCCGTCCGCGGCCAACTCGTTTCCGCACACGCCGAACGCAGCGCTCAGCGAACCCTGCAGAGCGAGATAGAAACCACACGTGACGCACGTGCCCGGCGCCGCCTTGGCCATCGGGGAATCGGGACCGAAGTCGCTCTCGGCCCACCGCTCGGCGGCCTCGAGCCGACCCTCGCGGCTCATGACCTGCTTGCGACCGAGACCGAGTTCGAGGGCGACGTCGTCGACGGCGGGATCGCCGGTGGCCAGGTACCCCGGCACCAGTCGGACGTCCTCGTGGCGTGGCGGCAGCAGGTCACCCGGAGCCAGATCGCCGGGACGGATGCGCTCGTCCCACGGAACCCACGTCGGCGCCACCAGGGCGTCCGGACCGGGAAGCAGGGCGAGTTCGCTGACGGTGACGGTCTCGGAGCCGGGGGGCGCTGCGACGACGACCGCCCACTGCCAGCCGCCGTATCCGGGCAGGTCGGCCGCGAAGCGGTGGATCGCAGAGGCCTCATCGACGGCCTCGACCCCGAGGTGGGCTCCGACCGGGCCTTCGCCCGACTCCACGACGGCGGCCTGCGCCACGGACACGGCGTCGGCGAGGAGCGGGGGGATCTCGGTCACGACAGGGGCACTCACACCCCCTATTTTGCAGCATCGGCTCGCGTCGTGCGCCCACCGGGCCTGACAGGATGGCCGTATGCGTTCGGGTCTCTTGCGTTCAGGTTCGGGAGTCGGCCGCGCGATCGGGTCCGGAACCGTCGCCGCCGCGGTGGTGCTCGGTGGATGCGCGCCGGACCCCGCACCGCCGGCCGCGGACGTGCCCCGCTTCGGCGTCGAGATCGTCGGCACGTCGCCGCACGACACCGACGCCTTCACCCAGGGTCTCGAGATCGACGGTGACCGATTGCTCGAGGGGACGGGCCGCGAGGGCCGCTCCCGCGTCACGGCGTCCGATCGGGAGACGGGCGACGTGCTCGCGGAGGTGGACCTTCCCGCACCGCTGTTCGGCGAGGGCATCACCGTCGCCGGCGACACGGTGTGGCAGCTGACCTGGCAGGACGGGATCGCGGTGGCCCGAGATCGCGAGACTCTGCTGGAGCGGCGACGCGTCGACTACGACGGCGAGGGCTGGGGTCTGTGCCTCGACGAGTCGAGTGCGGGATCGAGCGGCCGCCTCGTGATGAGCGACGGCACCGACACCCTCACCTTCCGAGATCCGGTCACCTTCGAGCCCACCGGCAGCGTGCGCGTGACTCGGGGCGAGCGGCCGGTGACGTCGATCAACGAGCTGGAGTGCACCGCGGACGGGATCTACGCCAACATCTGGAAGACCGACGACATCGTGCGGATCGATCCGTCGACCGGCGCCGTGACGGCGATCGTCGACGCCTCGCCGTTGCGTGCCGCACTCGAGGACACGTCCGGAATCGACGTCCTCAACGGCATCGCGGCCGTCCCCGGCACGTCCCGCTTCCTCGTGACCGGCAAATTGTGGCCCACTCTGTTCGAGGTCGAGTTCCGACCACGGTGACCGAGGGACGCCGCCCCCGCCGAGCGAGTCGCCCACACTCCCCGACCCGAGGTGGGGGACAATGACGGGGTGACAGGTCCCGACGATCCGCGCCCCGGTTCGCGACATCCGGGATGGGACAACTACTCGCCGTCCGAGCGACTCCCACCCCGTCGATCGCCGCTGCCTCCGCTGCATCCACCGACGGCCGGACCGGGCGAGACGATCCCGGGCGACCCGACCACGGCGCCCGACCCGACGACACGCATGCCGAACCAGGACACCGGTCCCCGCCGTCCCCGCGTACCGCGCAAACTGACGGTCACCCGCGTCGCGGCGATGCGTGGTCGTGAGATCACGGGCAAGGGCATCGCGACGTTCCGACGCGCCGCCACCGCCGACGGAGCCGACAAGTCCGGTCTCACGGCGCTCACCTACGCGACGATGGCCAACTTCGCCTCGGACGCGGCGATGGCGGTGGCGCTGGCCAACACGCTGTTCTTCTCCGCCGCGACGGGCGAGGACAAGACCAAGGTCGCCCTGTATCTGCTCATCACCATCGCCCCGTTCGCGATCATCGCGCCCCTGATCGGCCCCATGCTCGACCGCCTGCAGCAGGGTCGCCGCATCGCGCTGGCCACCTCGTTCGTCCTGCGTGCCGTCCTCGCCGTGGTGCTGGTCTTCAATTTCGACACCTGGCTCCTCTATCCCGCCGCGCTCGGGATGATGGTGCTGAGCAAGTCGTTCTCGGTGCTCAAGTCAGCCGTCACCCCTCGGGTGCTGCCACCGGACATCGACCTCGTCCGGGTGAACTCCCGCCTGACCGTGTTCGGGTTGCTGGGCGGCACCATCTCGGCGGGAGCGGTCGCGGGTGCCATCGCGTTCGCACTGGGTTCCGCCGGGGCACTGTGGTTCACGTTCGCCGTGACGGTGTTCGGCGCGTATCTCTCCATGCGCATCCCGTCCTGGGTGGAGGTCACCGAGGGTGAGGTGCCCGCGACGCTCGGGTACCACGCCGAGGCGACCACCGGCGCGATCGGCATCGTCCCGGCGCCCAGCAAACGCCGGCAGCCCCTCGGCCGCGACGTCCTCACCGGACTGTGGGGCAACGGCACCATCCGCGTGCTCACCGGCTTCCTCACGCTGTACGTCGCGTTCGTGGCGAAGTCCCGCACCGAGCACGAGCCACTCCAGCAGGCACTCATGTTGGCGTTGGTGGGCGCGGCGGCCGGTCTCGGCAACTTCGGCGGCAACGCCGCCGGCGCCCGGGTGAAGCTCGGTCGCCCGTCGGTGCTGGTGGTGCGCTGCACCGCGGCCGTCACTGCGGTCGCGATCGTCGCGGCTCTGACGAACAGCCTGCTGACTGCCGCGCTCGCGGCTCTCGTCGCGTCGGGCGCGAGCGCGCTGGCGAAGGTGTCGCTCGACGCGTCGTTGCAGAACGACCTGCCTCCCGAGTCGATCGCGTCCGGCTTCGGGCGCAGCGAGACGGTGCTGCAGCTGAGCTGGGTCATCGGCGGCACGTTCGGCGTGCTGCTCCCCACCGAGTACTGGCTGGGTTTCACCGTGGTGTCGGTGGTCCTTACGATCGGCCTGGTGCAGACATTCGTGACCCACCGGGGCGGCTCGCTGCTTCCCGGCTTCGGCGGCAAGAGACCGGTACGAGCGGACCAGGAGGTGGCGGGCAGCGAACTGCGCCACGCCACCGGCCGAATTCCCCGAGTGGATCAGGACGCGGGCCGCGCACCCGCGGGCGAGGACGCTCCCCGATGACGACACGCAAGATCCTGTACGGACTGTCCGCACTGGTCGCCGTCGTCGGCGTCGCCTTCGTGCTGGTGGTCGGCAAGGCGATCCTCGACGCCCCCGAGGAGTCCCCGCGGGTGTCCGCGTACGCCGACGGCCGGTACGAGGAAGTGGAACCGTTCCGGTACTGCCCGGTGCAGGAGCCGCTCTGCGACTACGAGGGCACGACCGCGACGATGCCCGTGCGCGAGGGCCATCCGCTGCAGTTGTCCCTGCCGGGCGCCATCTCGGAGAACCCGTGGGGCTTCGCCAGCGTCTACGGAGACCCGGACTCCGGCGACGTCGTGGAAGCAGACGAGTACTTCGCCCCCGGGACTCGGAACACGCTCACCGTGCCGCCGGTGAACGAGGACGGACTCGTGCTCATCGGCGTCGAGGTGCGCCTGCCGTCCGGTGTCATCGACGTCGACACCGACCAGGAGGAGATCGTCAGCCACGCCATCTGGTCGATCGCCACCACGACGGCCCTCTAGGACACTGCGGGCTCGCGTGACGGATTCACCACCCAGTTCGAGCACTGGCGCACGCACGGCCGCTGGGAGTGAGCGCCCGGGTCAGCTGTCCAGTTCGCGGGCGACGGCCCGGACCACCTCGGAGATCTTCTGGGCGGTCTTGCGGTCGGGGTACTTGCCCTTGCGCAACTCTGGCTGCACGGTGGCCTCCAGAAGCGTGATCATGTCCTCGACCATGCCGTGCAACTCGTCGGGCGTGTGCTTGCGAGCGGTCGGCTGATCGCGGCGGGCGGCGGCACCCGCCTGACGCAGTGAGGGCGCCGGGTCGAGAACCTTCAGCGACAACGCCTGGGGTCCGCGGCGCCCGGCGGCCATGCCGAACTCGACGCGCTGGCCGGCCTTCAGGCCCTCGACTCCCTGCGGGAGCGCGGACGACCGGACGTACACGTCCTCACCCTCGTCCTGCGAGAGGAATCCGAAACCCTTGTCGACGTCGTACCACTTCACCTTGCCGGTCGGCACCGATCTCACCCATTCGTCTCGTTGATCGCGTCACATGAATAATCGCGCCCGTTGCCGCCGCCCATGACGGGCCCTGGCGCTCGGGACGCGATGAGTCGATGGTACTCCGCTGCGCGAACGACGAGCACCTCGATATCGCGGGGCAGGCGCCGGGTAGGCCGGAGGCCGGTCGGGTCGTCAGGCCGGGTAGGCCGGAGGCCGGTCGGGTCGTCAGGCCGGGAAGGCCGGAGAGATAGTGTGCTCTCTCGTGACCGACTCCCCCCGTACCGGAACCCCGGCGCTCCTGGTCGCTGCCCTCGTCTGTTTCGGGTTGGGCCTCCTGGCGATCGTCGTCATGTTCGTGACGCTGCTCGTCTGGGACGATCCGCCCGGACTGTGGATCTACCTCTCGGCGATGCTGTGCCCGCTGGGGTTCCTGCTCGGTCTGATCCACGCGCTGCGGTCGGGCCGCCGAGCCCGGCGCTGACACGGCGGAACCGGGCATACTGGTCGCATGCGCCTGCTGCTGAACGTCATCTGGTTGATCTTCGGCGGCCTGTGGCTCGCTCTCGGCTACTTCGTGGCAGGCATCGTCTGCTGCATTCTCATCGTCACCATCCCGTTCGGTATCGCGGCGTTCCGCATCGGGGTGTACGCCCTGTGGCCCTTCGGCCGGACCGTGGTGGACAAGCCCACGGCGGGCGTCGCCTCGGTGATCGGCAACGTGATCTGGATCGTCGTGGCAGGGATCTGGCTGGCCATCGGGCACATCCTCACCGCGATCGCCATGGCGATCACCATCATCGGGATCCCGCTGGCGTTGGCGAACCTCAAGCTGATCCCGGTGTCGCTCATGCCGCTGGGCAAGGACATCGTCGACTCGGACGCACCGTTCGTGGCCACGCGCTACTGACGTCGGGGCGCGCACTCAACAGAACGAACGGTTCCTTCTCGGCGTGGCCCGAGGGGTGATACACGTCGGATCGGTCTACCATCCTGTGCGTGATACTGAAGAAATCCGATGACCGCACCTTCGGATCACACAGGATCTTCGTCGCCCTCACCGTGATCGGTGCCGCCGTGGCGCTCGTCGCGCACGATCGGCTCATCCCGTTCGACGTCCCCAAGTTCGGGTTGTTCCGGTTCGGCATCGACGCTCTCGTGTACCGCGCCGGCGGAGCGACGGTGCTCGACTCGTCCCCGCTGTACGCCCACGATCTGGTCGGCGAACTCCCCTTCACGTATCCCCCGTTCGCCGCGCTGGTGTTCGCACCTCTCGGGGCGATGTCCACCGCGACGACCAACATCGTCTTCTGGCTCGGGAACATCGCGCTGCTCTATCTGATCGTCCGGTCCTGCTGGATGATCCTCGGCTTCCGCGACGACCGCAGTCTCCGCATCGTCAGCGCCGCACTGTCCATCGTCTTCACGTGGCTCGAACCGGTGCGCATGACCATCTGGCTCGGTCAGATCAATCTCGTGCTCCTGGCGCTGGTGCTGTGGGACCTGTCGCGGCCCGAGGGCAGCCGGCTCCGCGGCATCGGGGTCGGCATCGCCACCGGCATCAAGATGACTCCCGGACTGTTCCTCGTCCACCTCGCGCTGACACGGCAGTGGCGGGCACTGGTCGTCGGCGTCGTCACCGCCGCGGCGACCGTGGTGCTCGGCTTCGTCGTGCTCTTCTCCGACGCGGTCACCTACTGGTTCGGCGCCATCTCCGACTCGTCCCGGATCGGCGACATCTCGTCCGGCGCGAACCAGTCGCTACGCGCGTCGATACCGAGGTGGTTCGGCATGACCGAGGCGCCGACGCTGCTCTGGATCGTCATCGCCGGAGCCGTCTGCGTGGCCGGCCTTCTCGTGGGCGCCGCGGCGCACCGCCGGGGGTTGCCGCTCCTCGGCTTGATCGTCATCGGCCTGACAGCGCCTCTGGTGTCCCCGTTCTCCTGGGGTCACCACTGGGTGTGGCTCCTGCCGCTGGTCATCGTCTGCATGGACGTCGCACTGCGTGCCTCGAACCCGCTCGCCTGGCTCCTGCCGCTCGTCGCGAGCCTGCCGCAGATCGCCTGGTTCTGGGTGGCGCCCGGTGACGTCTACGCGATCGGCACCTTCATGCTCCCGCCGTCGAACCGACTCGAGGGTGTGGTGCTGCAGACCGTCTACCCGACCACGGGTGTCCTGGTGCTCGTCGTCGTGGCTGTGATCCTGCGCACATGTGACGTCGGACACATAACGAAGCGGTCACGAACGGGTGACGAGACGGTGGTCAGCGCGCCTTCGCCGTCCTAGCTGCGACGACCCGTTCGAACACCTCACAACGGCGGCGCGACGCGCGCACCAGGGGAAGTTATCGAACAGTGACATGTGTGCCCGTTTCGTAATACTGTCCATCACGGCCGGAAGTTCGGCCGACGTCCGGCCCGCCGCGCCAAACCTCGTCCCGCGGGTACCGGACATCCCTCACAGACATGATCAGGGACGAGGGCGGGGGACCCACACGTCCTTCGTAGATATCCGGCCGGCTCTCGCGGCGCCCCACCGGGCACCGAGCAGTCGACCTAGGGGTGAAGCCTCTCCGCTCCAGCCAGGAGCGCACCGAGGCCGGGCTACCTCTCAGCCCGAATCCGACAGCTGACCTCGCAGGCGCGTGTGGAGAGGATTTCTACCCTTATGAGCGGACGTCATCGCAAGCCGAGCACCACGGGCAAGACCGTCGCCAAGGTCGCCGTCACCGGCGCACTGGTCGGCACCGCAGGTCTCGCATTCAGCGGCACGGCCAACGCAGCCCCCGATTCCGACTGGGACCGTCTCTCGCAGTGCGAGGCCGGCGGCAACTGGGGCATCAACACCGGTAACGGTTTCCAGGGCGGCCTGCAGTTCTCGCCGAGCACCTGGACCGGACACGGCGGCGGAGAGTTCGCGGCCACCGCGAACCAGGCCAGCCGTGAAGAGCAGATCGTCGTCGCCGAGCGCGTGCTCGAGTCGCAGGGCTGGGGCGCCTGGCCGTCCTGCTCCTCGCAGCTCGGACTGAGCAGCGGCCCGACGCAGCGCGACGCACCGGCGACCACGGCGCCCACCGCACCGGCACTCCCCGATCTGACGAGCATCCCGTCGACCGAGCAGGCCGTGCAGGGACTCACCCAGGTCGTCCAGAACTTCACCAACGATCCGGCGATCCTGGGCTTCGTCCAGGCCGCCACCGCAGATCCGCAGGTGGCGAGCTTCATCGCAGCGAACCAGGATCTCCTGCCCCGCTGACCCACTCCACGAGAAAGGCCCCCACCGACTGGTGGGGGCCTTTCTCGTGTCTCGCGCGTCAGCGGTTGATGACCGTGTGGGGATGCGCGTAGGGCAGCGAGTCCACCGGCAGCGGGAACTCCGTCTCCTCACCGAACGGGGACAGGTTTCCGGCGCGCGCCGACATCAGTTCGGTGACGGGATGATCGTCGTCGTCCGCACTGTGCGGCCAGCCCGGGTCGACATATCGCTTCTTCTCTGAGTTCGCCATGGTTCATTTCACCATTCGGAGTAGCGCCTCTGCCAGTCCAGGTCCCTGGACCGGTCTCTACGCTTGACCTCGATGACCGACAACGAGGGCACGCCGGCGGACACACTCACCGAGTGGTTGTCCGCGCGCAGCGACGACGAACTGGCCGAACTGCTGCGGCTCCGCCCCGACCTGACCATCCCGCCGCCGCCCACACTCGAGGTTCTGGCGGGCCGGTCCGAGCAACGCGCCTCGGTGCTGCGCGCGGCCGAGGACCTGGACACCACGTGCCTGACCGTCGTGGAGCTGCTCGCGCACGAGGGCGCCGACACCGCCCCGGTCGCCCGCGCCCGACTCGACGAGATCGTCGGCCGCCGAGCGACGAAGAAGGCGGTCGACGCGGCACTGTCGGTGCTGCGTGCGCGTGCGCTGGTGCGCGGCACGACGTCGCTCACCCTGGTCGCGGCCGCACGCGACGCCGTGCCGTGGCGGGTCGGACGGTTCTTCGACGTCGACGCCTCTCTCACCGCCGAGGTGGTCGGTGCGAAGCTCGCGGAGATCGACGACCGCAGCCGTGAGCTGCTCACCACGCTGACCCGCTCGTCGTCGATCGGCCGGACGCGCGACGCCGCACCCGGTACGCCCGCGGATCGGCCCGTCCAGCGCCTGCTCGCCGCCGGGCTGCTCACCTGGCTCGACGACAACACGGTCGAACTGCCGCCGCAGGTCTCGCAGGTACTCCGCGGCGAGCCCGTCACCGATCCGGTGTCGCTGGCCCCACCGGCGGCGTCGACCACCGCTGTCGGGGTGGCGGACGTCGACGCGGCCGCCGCCGGGGAGGCCCTCGAGCTGCTGCGGCACTGCGAGGACATCGTCGACTCGCTCTCCCGCACGCCCGCGCCCGCACTCAAGGCGGGGGGACTCGGCGTCCGGGAGATCCGACGCATCGCAAAGGCAGCCGATCTCGACGAGGCGCGGGTCGGCCTGCTGGTCGAGGTCCTGGCGGGCGCCGGACTCATCACGGTGGGGCTGCCCGATCCGGGACCTCTCACCGACATCGACGACATGTGGACGCCCACCCCCGCCGTCGACGCATGGGTCACCGCATCGCCGGCACAGCGCTGGGCCACCCTGGCCGGTGCCTGGCTGGATCTGCCCAGGGTGCCGTGGTTGATCGGCATGCGCGACGCCAACGACAAGCCGATCGCCGCACTGTCCGACGAGGCCCGCTCGGCCGCCGCGCCCCGAGACCGGCGGATCGTGCTGGGCGTGATCGCCGATCTCGCCTCGGGAAAGGCCCTCGCCACCGAGGACGTCGTCCGCATCGCCACCTGGCGCAGGCCACGCCTCGCCGCTCGCCTGGGCGTCGGCCCGGTCTCCCGCTACCTGGCCGAGGCCGGCGCTCTCGGGGTCGTCGGCCGCGGAGCACTGTCCACCCCCGGACGCGCACTGATCGGTGATCCGTCCTCGGCCGCGGCGGCGATGCACCGCGTCCTGCCCGACCCCATCGACCACGTTCTGGTCCAGGCCGACCTGACCGTCGTCGCCCCCGGGCCGTTGACTCCCGAGCTCGCGCAGCGGATGGCGACGGTCGCGGACATCGAGTCGGCGGGCGCCGCGACGATGTACCGCATCGACGAGCGGACGCTGCGACGTGCTCTGGACGGCGGCACCACCGCCGCGGAGCTCCATGCCCTCTTCGCCACCCACTCTCGGACGCCCGTCCCGCAGTCGCTGACCTACCTCATCGACGACGTCGCCCGCCGCCACGGACGCCTGCGTGCCGGGGTGGCATCGTCCTTCGTCCGCTGCGAGGATCCCGCACTGCTCGCGGAGGTGCTCTCCTCCCCCGCCGCCGAGGCCCTCGCGTTGCGGGCACTGGCCCCGACCGTCGCGATCTCGCAGGCGCCGCTGGCCGACGTGCTGGCCGGGCTGCGCGCCGCCGGGTTCGCACCCGCGGGCGAGGACTCCTCCGGCACCATCGTCGACGTCCGCGATCGCGGTGCGCGCGTCGTCCCCCGTCGCGGTCGCTCGCCCTACCGCACGCCCGCCGTCCCCACGGACGAGCAACTGGGGCGCCTCGTCTCGGAGATGCGGGCCGGCACCCGAGCCGGAGAGGTGCGCCGAACCGAGCGTGAACGGGTGCGGTCCGACGGCACCCGTGCGTCCGGCGCCGCGACGATCGCGCTTCTCCAGCGCGCCGCGTTGTCCCGCTCACCGATCAGCATCGGTTACGTGGACGCTGCCGGTGTCTCGAGCAACCGTGTCGTCGAACCGGTGACCGTCGGCGGCGGCCAACTCGACGCGTGGGACCCCGACGCCGGTGTCATGCGTCACTTCACGTTGCACCGCATCACGTCGGTGGCCCTGCTCGCCTGAACCGCCGCGCCGGTGCAAGGCACAATGGACTGGTTGCGCCCCGGTTCGTCCATGCGGGGCGCGTGAAGGAGAGACCGTGACCGACGGACCGTTGATCGTCCAGTCCGACAAGACCCTGTTGCTCGAGGTCGACCACGAGCTCGCCGGGCAGGCCCGCGCGGCCATCGCTCCGTTCGCCGAGCTGGAACGCGCACCCGAGCACGTCCACACCTACCGCATCACCCCGCTCGCGCTGTGGAACGCGCGCGCCGCGGGCCACGATGCCGAGCAGGTGGTCGACGCCCTCGTGACCTTCTCCCGCTACGCGGTTCCGCAGCCCCTGCTC
Organism: Rhodococcus sp. MEB041; assembly: GCF_030208955.1. NCBI lineage: Bacteria > Bacillati > Actinomycetota > Actinomycetes > Mycobacteriales > Nocardiaceae > Rhodococcus > Rhodococcus sp. MEB041. The sequence goes on along the minus strand of NZ_JARVSZ010000005.1, from coordinate 165,099 downwards.
GTCGACATCGTCGACACGATGGCCCGCTACGGCCGGCTCCAGCTGGTCAAGTCGCCCGTGCACGGACTGTCCCTGGTGAGCCTCGACCGCGCCGTGCTCACCGAGATCATGCGGCACAAGAAGATCGCCCCGATGCTCGGCGCTCAGGTCGACGACGACACCGTGCTCGTCCACCCCAGTGAGCGCGGGCGCCTCAAGCAGATGCTCCTCAAGGTCGGCTGGCCGGCCGAGGATCTGGCCGGATACGTCGACGGCGAGGCGCATCCCATCGATCTGGACTTCTCCGGTGGCCACTGGGAGCTACGCGACTACCAGCAGATGGCGACCGACTCGTTCTGGGCCGGCGGATCCGGTGTGGTCGTCCTCCCCTGTGGTGCCGGCAAGACGATGGTGGGCGCCGCGGCCATGGCCAAGGCCCGCGCGACCACATTGATCCTCGTCACCAACACCGTCGCCGGTCGGCAGTGGAAGCGCGAGCTCATCGCCCGAACCTCTCTGACCGAGGAGGAGATCGGCGAGTACTCCGGCGAGCGCAAGGAGATCCGCCCGGTCACCATCGCGACCTACCAGGTGATCACGCGCCGCACCAAAGGTGAGTACAAGCACCTCGAGCTCTTCGACTCCCGCGACTGGGGCCTGGTGATCTACGACGAGGTGCACCTCCTCCCCGCTCCCGTGTTCCGCATGACAGCCGACCTGCAGTCGCGACGCCGACTCGGACTCACCGCGACGCTGGTGCGCGAGGACGGCCGCGAGGGCGACGTGTTCTCGCTCATCGGCCCCAAGCGTTACGACGCACCGTGGAAGGACATCGAGGCACAGGGCTGGATCGCGCCGGCCGAGTGCATCGAGGTGCGCGTCACTCTGACCGACGCGGAACGCATGTCGTACGCCGTGGCGGAGCCGGAGGAGCGTTACAAGCTGTGCTCCACGGCGCACACGAAGATCGCCGTGGTGAAGTCGATCCTGGCGCGGCACGAGGACTCACCGACGCTCGTCATCGGCGCGTACCTCGACCAGCTCGACGAGCTGGGTGCGGCCCTGGATGCTCCCGTGATCCAGGGCTCGACCAAGAACAAGGAGCGCGAACTGCTCTTCGACGCGTTCCGCCGCGGCGAGATCAAGACCCTCGTGGTGAGCAAGGTCGCCAACTTCTCCATCGACCTCCCCGAAGCCTCGGTGGCCGTGCAGGTCTCGGGCACCTTCGGATCCCGGCAGGAGGAGGCCCAGCGACTGGGCCGACTGCTGCGCCCCAAGCACGACGGTGGGCAGGCGCACTTCTACTCGGTCGTCTCGCGCGACACCCTCGACGCGGAGTACGCGGCTCACCGCCAGCGCTTCCTCGCCGAGCAGGGCTACGCGTATCGCATCACCGACGCCGACGACCTCCTGGGACCGGCGATCTGACGTGCGCACCTTCGACTTCCCCGTGGACCGCGCGCACGCCCGGTCGGTGAACGAGACCCTCGGCGACGTGCGGCGGTTGCGCATCTCGTCCGTCGTCTTCGCCGTGCTCCTCGCGGGCGGCGCGGCCTGGCTGTTCGTCCTCGACCACGCGTGGTCCTACATCCTGTGTGCGGTGCTGGCCGTGGCCGCCCTGATGTCGCTGTGGGTGTCCGTGTGGGCGCCCCGCAAGGTCGGGTCCATCGACGAGCTGTACGCCTCGAGCGCGTTGGTGCCGGCCATGGTGTCGGAGACGCGACCGCGTGGAGCCACGATCCTCGCGCTGATCGACATCGCCAAGCCGGAGACCACCGTCCCGCACTACGCACTCGTCGTCCGGAACGTGCGGGCGCTGCCGGGACACACGATGACCGAGGGCGAGCGCGTCCCCTCCGTGGCCGTGCTGTCCGACCGGAGCGCCAAATCCATCTCGGAGACGTGGCAGATGGTCAGCCCCATGCCCATCGCCTGGGGTACGCGGGACAGGACCGTGCTGCGGACGGCCATCGAGGCCATCGATCCGGTCGAGTGGAAGCTGCTGCGCAAGAACCTGTCCGTGTCGGAGACCGTGCGGCAGGCCGAGAACGATCAGCTCCTCATCGACCCCCACGACCTGCCCGAGGAACTGCTGCAGAAGCGCGCGGACTGACGCGTCGAGGGACTCGTGACTCGAACGCTAGGCTCCCCCTCATGGCTGTGACGTCGAACGACCGCGCATCGAGTCCGGTCGGCCTCCGGCCTTCCCGCACCGTCGCCCGGCTGCGCCCCTTCGCGTCCACCATCTTCGCGGAGATGACCGCGCTGGCGGCCACGCACGACGCCGTCAACCTCGGTCAGGGTTTCCCGGACACCGACGGTCCCGCGCGCATGCTCGAGGTGGCGCGCGAGGCCATCGCGTCCGGCCTCAACCAGTACCCGCCCGGGCCGGGCATGGCGGTGTTGCGCGACGCCGTCGCTCGGGACCGGGCCGGCCGCTACGGCACCGAGTACGACCCGGACTCGGAGATCTTGGTCACCGTCGGGGCCACCGAGGCGATCAGCGCCGCGATGCTCGGCCTCGTCGAGAGCGGTGACGAGGTGCTGCTCGTCGAGCCGTACTACGACTCCTACGCGGCCGCCGTCGCGCTCGCGGGTGCGCAGCGGCGCACCGTCCCCCTCGTCGTCGACGGCGATCGGTTCGCCCTCGACGTCGATGCCCTGCGCTCCGCCGTCGGCCCGCGTACCCGCATGATCGTCGTCAACTCCCCGCACAATCCCACCGGAACCGTGTTCACCGCATCGGAGCTGGCCGCGATCGCCGAGGTCGCGTGCGAGCACGACCTCCTGGTCCTCACCGACGAGGTCTACGAGCGACTGGTCTTCGACGACGCCGTCCACACCCCCATCGCCACACTCCCCGGCATGGCCGAGCGCACCATCACGGTGTCGAGCGCGGCGAAGACGTTCAACGCCACCGGGTGGAAGACGGGGTGGGCCTGCGGACCCGCCGACCTCATCGCCGCGGTGAAGGCGGCCAAGCAGTTCATGACCTTCGTCGGCGGCGCACCCTTCCAGCCGGCGGTGGCCCACGCCCTCGACCACGAGAGCGCCTGGGTGGACGCCCTGCGATCGGGACTGCAGGCCAAGCGGGACACGCTGTCCGCCGCGCTGTCGCATGCCGGGCTGGACGTCAAGCGCAGTGAGGGCACGTACTTCGTCTGCGCCGACATCGCTCCACTGGGCGAGTCCGACGCCGACAGTTTCTGCCGTGCGTTGCCCGAACGCATCGGCGTCGTCGGCGTACCGGTGGACGCGTTCGTCGATCACCGCGAGGGCTGGGACACCCTGGTGCGCTTCGCCTTCTGCAAACAGGATCACGTGCTCGCCGACGCGGCGTCGCGATTGGCCCGATTGTCCGCCACCCCATGACGATCGACACTGCGGCGCCGCCGACCATCTCGGTGGAGTTCGTCCGCACGGCGGTGACCCTCGCGCGGGAGACGGGTGTGGACCTGTCCGCCTGCCTGCGCGAGGCCGACATCGACCCGCACGTCCTCACTCGACCCGGCGCCCGCCTCACCACCGACCAGGTCACGCGCCTCACTCGCGCGCTGTGGCAGATGACGGGCGACGAGCTGATGGGTCTCGGATCGGCTCCGGTGCGCCGCGGCACCTTTCGGGCACTCAGTCTGACGATGATCCACCGCCCCGATCTGGGGAGCGCGCTCGAGCGGATGGTGGACGTCGGTCGCGCCTTTCCCGGCGTCCCGCGCGGTGTGCTGATGCGCGGCGGGGGACGCGCCCGGCTCGAACTCGTCGACTCCCCGACGATGATCGCCGATCAGCTCTCCCCGGAGGCGGCCGAGGCGGCGCAGCGCATCCGCATCGAGTTCCTGCTCATCCTCTGGCACCGCTTCTCTGCGTGGCTCATCGGGCGGCGCGTGAAACTGCTGTCCGTCCAGGTGCCCTTCCCCGAACCGCAGCATCCGTCGCCGCGGGTGTACGACGACATCTTCGGGGTGCACGTGACGTTCGGATCCGACGTCGCGGCACTGGAATTCGACGACGCGATCATGGCGTCACCGCTCGTGCAGACGGAGGAGAGCCTCGAGGAGTACCTCCGCGAGTCGCCCAATCGCCTGTTCTCGGAGCGGGACTACGGCTCCAGCGCGGCGAGTGTGGTGCGGCGCGCCCTCGCACTGGGCGCGATGGGCCGCGCCTCGACCACCACCGACATCGCGACGATGTTGTCCATCAGCGTGCCGCACCTGCGCCGGTTGCTGCGCCAGGAGGGCACGTCACTGGGTCAGCTGCGCGACGAGGTGCTGCGCGACGCGGCGGTCGCCGGGCTCGAACGAGGCGAGACGGCCGAAGAGATCTCCTCGCGTCTCGGCTTCTCCGAACCCAGCGCCTTCCGCCGCGCCTTCAAACGGTGGACCGGGATGACGCCGGGGTCGTACCGCTCACACGCGTGAGGCGAGCACGAACTCCGACAGCTTCTCCCCGATGAGCACCGACGGTGCGTGGGTGTGGCCGCGGATGATCGTCGGCATCACGGACGCGTCGGCCACGCGCAGCCCGTCCACCCCGCGCACCCGCAGCTCCGGATCCACCACCGATGCCGCGTCCGAGCCCATCCGGGCGGTGCCCACCGGGTGGTAGAGGGTGTGGGACATGGTCTCCAGCGACTCGCTCAGCGCTTCATCGAGTGCCTCGCTGTTGCGCAGTACCGGGCGCACCATCTCCCCCAGTCGCGATTTCAGCGGCTCCGTCTGCGCGATGTCGGCGCAGTAGCGCAGCCCGCTGAGCATCGCCGCACGGTCCACACCGCCCGGGTCGGACAGGTAGCGCGGATCCACGATCGCCTTGTCCAACGGTGCGGACGACCGCAACGAGATGCGTCCGCGGCTCTCCGGCTTGAGCAGGATCGACGCCAGGATGGCCGCATGCGAGTCCGCAGGGATGAGACCCTCGTCGAAGAAGGGCGCCGGCGCGAAGAGCAGTTCGATGTCCGGGAGGTCGAGCGAGTCGCGGCTGCGGACGAAGCCGTACGCCTCCGCGACGTTGGAGGTCAGCATGCCGCGTCGACGCGCGAGGTAGTTGATCAGCTCCGGAATCTTCTCCGCGGTGAACAGCGTGTCGGACTGCACCCCGTATCCGAGGGCGGACACCAGGTGGTCCATGAGGTTCTCGCCCACCTCGGGGGCGGCGTGCACCACGTCGATGCCGTGCTCGGCGAGATGCTCCGGCGCACCGATCCCCGACAGCATCAACAACTGCGGGGTGTTGATGGCACCGCCGGACAGGATGACCTCCTTCGAGGCCCGAACCGTGTGCAGCGCACCGTCCTTCGAGTACTCGACACCCACTGCGCGGGTTCCCTCGAAGAGCACGCGCGTGGCCTGCGCCTCCGTCACCACGGTGAGGTTGGGCCGTGACATGGCCGGCCGCAGGTACGCGTCGGCGCAGCTCCACCGGGCGCCGCGCTTCTGGTTGACCATCGTCTCGGTCATGCCCTTGGGCGTGGGGAGATTGGCGCGCTCCGTCGACAAGCCCAGTGCCGCGGCCGAATCGAGGTACGCGCCGGTGATCGACCGGGGACTGCGCTGCTTCGACACGTGCAGCGGTCCGCCGCTGCCCTCGTCGGACTCGGTGGCACCCTCGATGTTCTCGATACGGCGGAAGGTGTCCACCACGCTGTCGAACGACCACCCGGGTCCCGCTGCCTCCGCCCAGTCGTCGTAGTCGGCTGCGAACCCGCGCACCCACATCATGGCGTTCATCGACGAGGAGCCGCCGAGCATGCGCCCACGGGGCCAGAAGATCCGTCGGCCGGCGAGTTCGGCCTGCGGCTCGGTGTCGTAGTCCCAGTCCAGTTCCGAACGGAAGAGCTTCGAGAACCCGGCGGGAATGTGGACGAACTTGTCCTTGTCCTCCGGGCCCGCCTCGAGGACGACGACGTCGGTGTTCGACGCGGCACTGAGCCGATTCGCGACGACGCATCCTGCGGATCCTGCGCCGACGACGACGTAGTCGGTGGAAGTCTCGGTCATGTCAACCTCTCAGAGCGGACGCGAAGATGGCGGGCAGGGCTTTCCAGGACGGAGCCGCAGCGAACGCGGTGAACCGCTTCGCGGTGGTGGCCGCGGTGCGGTTGGTGACGAACCACGGCGGCTTCGGCGACAGGGTGAACTCGCCCTTCAGGATCGAGCGCGGCGCGGGCCGGAAGGGCCCGCGGACGATGGTGCGCTCGGGTCGGTCGATGAGCAGTGCGTTGTGCACGACGCCGATTCCGCTCTGGACGTCGTCGAGCGTGTGGCCCGGGAACGCACCCCAGGTCGCCGCCGCCGTGAGGAAGCCGACGCCGGTCCACGCGTTGAGCGCGATGGTGCCGTAGCGCAGGTCCTCGAGCATCTCGTCGACGGCGGTGCCGAGCGACGACAGCGTGTCGGGATGCGCGATCACGTTGACGCCGAGCGTGCCGACGAACTCCTCGTTCGACATGCGGACGGCCTCGTCCACGAAACGTTGCCCGGTGTACGGGATCTCGATGACACCGAGTACCGGTGCGAAGTACTCGGTGGTGAGCAGAGCGCGATAGCTGTCCGGATCGAGGTCGCTCACGAGGGTGCGGCCGCCGGACGGGCCGAGCGACTCCGCGCCCGGGTAGTCCGCTCGGGCACCGGCGACGCGGGTGGCGCTGCCGGGGTAGTACGGCTCGCGGTCCGGTGCCTCGTGCAGTGCCGTGCGCAGTGCCGCCAGGAACGCGTCGCGCTGCGGCCACTCGGAGGAGATCACCACGACCTGCGCGGCGACGCAGTTGTAGCCGCCGTTGTGCAGCCGCTGGGTCACCACGTGTTCGGCCTGGAACCGGATGTCCGCGTCGGACCACTCGCCCGGGATCACGATGACCGGCGAGACGCCGCCGAGTTCGCTCGAGATGGGCACGTCGAGCAACGGGGTGTTGGCCTTCCTGCGCTCGGCACCCTCCTCGCCGGTGCCGAAGACGATGGCGTCGTGCGTGATCGAGCTGCCCGTCATGTGCACGTGCGCCACGGCGTCGTGGTGCACGAGGTACGAGCCGACGTCCGGGCCACCGGTGAGGATGCGCACCGCGCCCAGCTCGACCAAGGGAGCGAAGACGGCGCGGAGCACCGGCTCCATCGGATCCGTCACCGGGTTGAGCTTCAGCGCGACGACGCGGTTGTGAGCGACCAGTTCGTAGAGCGTGTCGAGCGGGGCGATGGACGTGATGTTGCCGGCGCCGAGCACCGCACCGACGCCGCCGGTCTCGGTCGGATTCCGTTGCGCGAGTCCGGCGTCACGGCGCGCGGTGTCCGCGTCGACACCCGGTTCGAGCCACACCTCGGCGGAGAACCCGTTGAGCAGCAGCGTGTCGAAGATGTTCGACGGCAGCACCTGCACGGTGGTGCGCCCGCCCGGACCCGAGCCGATCCGGGCGTCCGCGAGCGGGCTCTTCCCCACGGCGAGCTGCCGCAGACTCTGCGCGAGCACGTGGCACGCGGTGACGACGGAGTACGGCCCGGAGAGCCATTCCTCACCGAGGAGTGCGGAGGCCGCGGGCAGCTTCTTGAATCGAGCGGCCGCATCGACCCACTCCTGCGCCTTCGACGCCGTGAGGGCCGCGACCCGGTCGAGAAGGTCCGCGCGGTCGCCGAGCGAGGCACGTGCCCATGCGGCCTCGCCCTGTTCGAGGTCGCGGAGAGCCGCGTCGACCTCGGGAAAGGCGGATGCGCCGGTGGTACTCGGGGTGAGTTCGCCTGTGGTCATACCGTTGATTGTGACCTGTACTACATCGGGTGGCCATAGGCGGACGTCGGCAGCTCACGCGCCCGGTTTGTGCCGAGGCACAGCCGCCCTGTGGTGTCCGTCACCGGACAGCCGTACGGTGGAGTGATGTCGACGCCCGTGGCCGTCCGCCGCTCCGCACCGGAACCGCTCACCTCGCAGGGTCTCGCCGCGCTGCTGGGAGAGCACGTCGGCGAGCTCAGCGAGCGACTCGTCCTCGACATCCTGGTCGCCGAGCACTCGTACCTCGAGGCCACGTCGCTCACGCGGGACGAGCTCGCCACGGTGTGCACCGGCAATCTTCGGTCCATGCTCGACGCTCTGACCACGGGCGCGAGCGGCGACCTGGAACCCGCACGCGCGGCCGGCCGGATCAAGGCCGAGAACGCGGTGCCGCTGGCGGCGTTGCTGCACGCGTTCCGCCTCGGTGGTCGTCTGATCTGGGCCGAGCTCACCGCGGCGGCCGCGGGCCGGGCTCCGGAGGTGCTGCTCGCGATGGCCACCGAGGTGTGGGCGTTGGTGGACACCTACTCCGACGCGGCCGCGGAGGCGTATCGCGACGCCGCGGACCGGCTCGCCCTCGACGACGCCGATGCGCGCCGCATGGTGCTCCGCGCTCTGTTCGACGAGACCGCTTCGGATCCCGCTGCCGTGCAGGACGCCCTGCGGGCCTTCCGCATCCCGGACGCGGGCCACTTCGCCGTCGTGTCCGCCGAGACCACCGTCGACCGGGGTGCCACTCCGGGCAGCGCGCGCGAGAGCATCCTGCCGCTCGGTGTCGAGTCGGTGTGGGACACCGATGCGGACGGTCACCTGGGACTGCTGGTCGCCTCCGCGCCGGCGGTGCTCGACGACGCGGTGGACACCCTGGGCCGGCTCTACGGCACCCGACTGGGTGTCGGCACGTACTACGAGCGGTCGCTGTCCACCCCGACGGCGGTGGCGCAGGCCCGGACGGCTCGTCGCTGCGCACCGCCGGGGAGCGCGCGCATCAGTCGCTACGACGCGTGTCCGGTTCCGCTGCTGCTGGTCTCGACTCCCGACGCCGCCGCGCGGGCCGCCCGGCAGATCCTGGGTCCGCTCGCCGTGGCCGAGGGCCCGCACCGCCTCGCGGACCGGGACAGCCTGCTCGAGACGCTCGACGCGTGGTTCGCGGCCGCCGGTTCCACCACCGCGGCGGCCGACCGCTTGCACTACCACCGCAACACTGTGCTCTACCGGCTCCGCCGTATCCACGACCTCACGGGCCGTGATCACACGAACCCGGTGGACGCCGCCGAACTGTACGTCGGTCTGCGCGCAGCGGAGCTGGCCCGCGTTCGCTGACGACGGCCGCGTAGGAACATACGTTCGAACGACCGCGCTACGATGGCCCCGTGACCTACGCACTCCAGGCGTCCCTGTTCGACGACGGCGCGGACGGACCGTCGCTCGGCTCCCTCGCGTCCGTCCGCCGGACGGTGTTGACCGACGGCGCGTGGATCGACGTGCTGCCGAACTGGGTGAGCGGCTCGGACTCCGTCTTCGACCGGCTGGTGGACGAGGTTCCGTGGCGGTCGGAACGCCGACCGATGTACGACCGCGTCGTCGACGTCCCGCGCCTGGTCTCCTTCTTCCCCGATCCCGAGCGGCTGCCCGCCCCCGTCCTGGTCGATGCCGGTCGACAGCTGAGTGAGCACTACCGGGCCGAACTGGGCGAGGACTTCGCCACGGCCGGACTCTGCTTCTACCGCGACGGCAAGGACAGCGTCGCCTGGCACGGCGACGACCTCGGACGCGGAGCGCGCGAGGACACCATGGTCGCCATCGTGTCCCTCGGCGCCGCACGGCCGCTGTTGCTGCGACCGCGCGGCGGCGGTCCCTCGGTGAGACACACTCTGGGACACGGTGATCTGATCGTCATGGGCGGGTCCTGCCAGCGGACCTGGGAGCACTGCGTGCCCAAGAGCACACGCGCCACGGGGCCCCGGATCAGCGTCCAGTTCCGACCGCACGGCGTGCGCTGACGGCGTCGGCCAGCGCCCGCACGGCGCGTTCGGTGTCCGCCCACCCGAGGCAGGCATCGGTGATCGACTGGCCGTAGGTGAGCGGCTCCCCCAACGTGCCGAGGTCCTGACGGCCCTCGACGAGGAAGCTCTCCACCATCACCCCCACGACGCCGCGGTCGCCGCCGGCGATCCGGTCGGCGAGGTCGCCCAGCACGTCGAGCTGGCGTCGGTGGTTCTTGGCACTGTTGCCGTGGCTGACGTCCACCACCACCCGCGGGTCCGCGCCCGAGCGCCGGAGCCGCTCCCCAGCGTCGGTCACCGAAGCCGCGTCGTAGTTCGGGCCGGAGGACCCACCCCGGAGGATGACGTGGGCGTCCTCGTTGCCCGTCGTGCGCACGGCGGCCAGTCGGCCGTCGTCGTCGACCCCGGCGTACACGTGCGGCGACCTCGCCGAGCGCACCCCGTCGACGGCCACCTGCACGTCGCCGTCCGTTCCGTTCTTGATGCCCACCGGCATCGGCAGACCGCTGACCATCTGGCGGTGAACCTGCGACGACGCGGTGCGGGCACCGATCGCCCCGTACGTCACCAGGTCCGAGAGATGGCCGGACAGAGCAGGATCGAGGAACTCCGTCGCCGTGGGCAGGCCGCCGTCGACGATGGCGGCCAGAATGCGCCGCGCCGCCCGGAGCCCGGCGTCGAGATCGTCCGAGCCGTCGAGGCCGGGGTCGCTGAGCAGACCCTTCCAGCCCACCGACGTCCGCGGCTTCTCGAAGTAGACCCGCATGATCACCTGGAGTCGATCCCCCACCTCGTCGGCCAGGACGGCCAGCCGGCGGGCGTAGTCCAGTGCCGCGATCGGGTCGTGCACGGAGCACGGGCCCACCACGACGGCCACGCGGTCGTCGGCTCCGGTCAGGATGGCGCGCAGGGCGTCACGGCTGTCGGCGACGCGGAGAGCCGCGTCGGCGGATGCGGGTTCCGCGTCCCGCAGCGCACGCGGCGAGACGAGCGGACCTGTCCGCGACAGGTCGGGAAGAGTGTCGAGTGCGAGAGTCACGATGAGTCCTCGGGGCGGTCGGGTGAGACGTCACGACCGGGACACGCATTCCACGCGAGCCGGTCCTGCCGGCTCGTCGGGTGGAGTGGGTCAGCGCATGGTTCCGCTGACCGGACCACCGAGGGCCGGCCTGCTGAACCAAAAATATGCTCGCTGCACACAGGCACTGTAGCGCACGGCCGTACCGACGCACCCGGGCGGCGGAAGCGGACATTCTCCTCCCTTGACGTGGGACCATGGTCCGATGGCGATCGACACCTCTCGCGGGGACCGCATCCAGAACAGCACGGCGTTCGAGAGAGCCGCCCGCGCAGGGCATCTCGTGAGCGGAGTGCTGCACCTCCTGATCGGATACATCGCGGTGCGGCTCGCCTTCGGACAGGGCGGCGACGCCGACCAGTCCGGCGCGCTGGGCGAGCTGGCCTCCAAGCCCGGCGGTGCCGTCATGCTGTGGATCGCCGTCGTCGCCTTCCTGGCCCTCGCCGCGTGGCGCATTCTCGAGGCGGTGGTGGGTAAGAAGACCGAGGCCGATTCCGGCAGTGCGACCGATCGACTCAAGGCCGGTGCACTCGCCGTCGTGTACCTCGCATTCGCCTGGTCCGCGCTGAACTTCGCTCGCGGTGCCGGGCAGTCGACGGGTCAGCAGAACGCCGGGCTCACCGCCCGCCTCATGGAGTCGACGATCGGCAAGGTCGTTCTCGTCGTGGCCGCGGCCGTCATCATCGGCGTCGGCGCTTATCACGTGTACAAGGGCATCTCCACGAAGTTCGAGAAGGACCTCGATGGTCACGTCGGGCGTCCGGTCCGGGTCATCGGCGTGGTCGGATACACCGCCAAGGGCCTCGCCCTCGTCGGTGTCGGTGTCCTGGTGGCCGCCGCCGTGCTGACCGCGGATCCCGGCAAGGCGACGGGTCTCGACGGAGCCGTCAAGACCCTGGGGGCGCAGCCGTTCGGACAGATCCTGCTCGTCCTCGCCGGAGTCGGCATCGCCCTCTACGGCGTCTACGCCGTCGTGATGGCCCGGCACGCCCGGATGTGAGGCGTCGATGTCGTGACACCGACAAACCCATCGGTGCCCATGACGCCGCTCCGACCCGCGCCCGCCGCCTCGCAGCCGCGTGACGACGCCTACCCCGGCGTTCTCCGCACTCTTGCGATGTTCCTGTTCGCACGCTGACGTCCGCCTCGATCGCTTCGACGGACAATTGTCTCGAGCAAAAGGTTGTGCACAATTCAATTGTGCGCTACGTTCGGTCTTGTGAACGACGCGCTGACACTGGACAAGCAACTCTGCTTCGCCCTGTACTCGGCGTCGCGGGCCACCACCGCGGTCTACCGGCCCCTGCTGGACGACCTGGGCATCACCTACCCGCAGTACCTGGTGATGCTCGTGCTGTGGGAGCGGGACGGACTCAGCGTCTCGGAACTGGGCGATCGACTCGGCCTGGATTCCGGAACACTGTCCCCCCTGCTCAAGCGCATCGAGACACTGTCGCTCGTCACCCGCGAACGCTCAGCGGAGGACGAACGACGCGTCGAGATCCGGCTGACGGACACGGGCCGCGCCCTGCGTTCCGCGGCCGCGCACGTTCCCGAGTGCATCTTCACCGCGACCGGCCTCACCGAAGACGAGGCGACCACGCTGATCGCGCTCGTCCGCAAGACCACCGCGTCGCTTCGTTCCGCCTGACCCGTCCATCCCCACCACGAGAGGTTCACCCATGAAGACGCTGTACACCGCAGAGGCACTGGCCACCGGCGACGGACGCAACGGCCACGGCCGCACCACCGACGGCAAGGTCGACGTCGACCTCGCCGCCCCCACCGAGATGGGCGGCAGCGGCAACGGAACCAACCCGGAGCAGCTCTTCGCCGTCGGCTACGCAGCGTGCTACCACTCCGCTCTGCGCCTCGTCGCCGGCCAGCAGAAGGCCGACGTCACCGACTCCTCCGTCGGCGCGAAGGTCAGCATCGGCCCGAACGACGCCGGCGGCTTCGAGCTCGCCGTGGTCCTCGAGGTGACCCTCCCCAACCTCGATCACGACACGGCGCAGGCCCTCGCGGACAAGGCCCACGAGGTCTGCCCCTACAGCAACGCGACCCGCGGCAACATCGACGTGCAGATCACCGTCAGCGACGACTGACCGTTCAGATCGGGTAGGTGACGCCCGTGAGCTCGACCGACCTGGTCCAGAGCTCACGGGCTTTCGCCTCGTCACGCGAGGCCTTGTTCGATCCGACCTTCTTCGGGTGCCCGCTCAGCTCCTGGAACCCGTCCGGTCCGAAGTAGCCGCCGGACTGCAGCCCCGGCGCCGTCGCGGCGTAGAGCTCCGGCAGGCTTCCCATGTAGGCCGACTGGGCGAAGACCCGGCCGAGTGACATGAACGCGTCCTGCACACTCTCCGTCCGACCCATCAACTCGGTACTCGAGTAACCGGGATGCGCCGCCAGCGAGAGCACGGGTGACCCCGCCGCACGCAGTCGGCGATCCAGCTCGTACGCGAACAGCAGGTTCGACAGCTTCGACTGCCCGTAGGCACCCCACCGGCTGTAGCGACGCTTCTCGTAGTTGAGGTCCGACAGCTTCAGTCCCGGTACCTGGTGCATGAAACTCGACATGGTGACCACGCGGTCGGTGATCCTGTCCAGCAGGAGGCCGGTCAGCGCGAAATGCCCGAGATGGTTCGTGCCGAACTGCATCTCGAAACCGTCGGCGGTCCGCTTCAGCGGCAGTGCCATGACGCCGGCGTTGTTGATCAGTACGTCCACGGTGGGCGTGTCGTCGGCGAACTCCCGCACCGAGCTCAGATCCGCGAGGTCGAGTCGACGCACCTCGGCGCGCTCACCGATCTCGTCCGCGATCGGCTTCGCCTTCTCCACGGTCCGGCAGGCCAGCACCACCGTCGCGCCCGCGCGACCGAGTGCCTTCGCGGCCTCGGCGCCGAGCCCGCTGTTGGCTCCCGTGACCACGAAGGTCCGGCCGGACTGATCCGGTACGTCGGTCTCGACCCACTTGTGTGCAGACTTCTGTGCCATGCGATTCCCCCCTGAGACTTCTCTCGGCCGCTCGCCGCGGCCGACCGCGTTCGAGGGTACCGGCGCACTACGCTCGATCCGGTGCCCGCACCGCTGCCGATCCGAGACGGTCTCAATCCGACGCGGATCCGCATGCCGGACGCGCCGGCAGAGCACAGGACCATAGTCGAGTACCTCGTCGCACGCTTTCCGCGCGATGCGGAGGCCCTGCGCGCGAAGGTGACGGACGGCGAGGTCGTCGATGCCGCAGGACGGCCCGTGCTGGTCGACACTCCCCTGGTCCCCCGCGCCGACGTCTACCTGTACCGGGATCCGCCCGTGGAACCCGAGGTGCCGTTCACCGCCCCGATCCTGTACCGAGACGATGCGATCGTGGTGGTGGACAAGCCGCACTTCCTGGCTACGACACCACGGGGGCGCTTCGTCGTGCAGACCGCCCTGACCCGGCTGCGACGCGAACTGGGAAACGACGCACTGTCCCCGGCGCACCGCCTCGATCGCCTCACCGCGGGCGTGCTCGTCTTCACCGCACGACAGGACGTCCGCCGCGCATATCAGGAGATGTTCCGGGAGCGCAGCATGGTCAAGGTCTACGAAGCGGTGGCCCCCGACTCGCCGATCTCGTTCCCGCACACCGTGATCAGCCGCATCGTCAAGGACCGTGGATCACTGCAGGCGACCGAGGTGCCGGGTGAGCCGAACAGCGAGACCGTGATCGAGAAGGTGCGCACGGTGGGCGACCTGGCGCTCTACCGCCTGCATCCGCGCACGGGCAAGACCCATCAACTACGCGTGCACATGGCCTCTCTCGGCCTGCCCATAGTCGGCGACTCGCTGTATCCCGTGCCGCGCGAGGTCGCCGTCGACGACTACCGGGATCCACTGCGACTGCTGGCGCGGAGCATCGAGTTCACCGACCCGCTCACAGGCGCACCGCGGCACTTCGCGTCGCAGCGGACCCTCGCGCTGTCTCCACCGTGATCCGGTGCGAGATCGCGGCGAGCGTCAACAGTCCGATCGCGAGGTTGGTCAGGGCGGCGAAGCCCGTCTCGGCGAAGTCGACGAGCGCACCGAGCAACGCGTAGATCAGGGCCGCCGACCGGAGTCGGTGCAGAGGCCAGAGGGACGCGGTGCGCCGCCGTGCGATCAGCGACGGGAGCCCGAGGGCGACCGTGACGCACGCCGTCACCCACAGGATGCCGCCCGAGATGGTCATCCGGTCGAGGGTGACATCGAGGTCGTCGCGCTCGATGACCAGACCGCCCGTGGCCAGTTGCGCGATGCCCGCCACGACCGTCGCGGACGCGGTGACCACCATGAGCCAGGACAACGCGATCGCCCAGCGCGTACTGGTCACGAACGACGGGACGGCGCGCGAGAACCACGCCCGCCGACTCGTCGGCCGGGACGGTGCCGGAACGCACCGACTCAGCAGGGTGTCGATGCTCGCGACGAGCTCGGGATCGGCTCCCGTCGTCCGCGCTCGGTCGAGCAGTTCGCGGGCCAGCTCCCGGCGCGATCCCGGTACCCCACCGACGAGTCCTTCCGACGCGATGGCGGCAGCGTTCGCGAGGCATTCCCGTGGCGTCGGTTCGCGGACGTCGCGGACGGTTCGTCCGAGCACCAGGACCAGAACCACCGTCACGTACATGATCTCGGCGGACGGGCCGTAGAAGTAGTCGTTGTCCTTCGTCACGAACTTCCCGACCTCGTCCAGGAACAGACCGAAGCCGACGCCGCCCAGCAGCACGGCCGACGAGCGCGCTCCGAAGCCGAGGAACAGCCATCCGACGACGAGCGCCGTCATCATCAGCGCACCGCCCCACAGTGCGTGGGCGATGTGCAGGCTTCCACCGCCCACCTGCGGATAGTCGGTGAGTTCGAGGTAGGCGCGGGTGAGCAGGATGGTCGCGACCGCGGCGATGACGAACGACTCCACGGACGACGTCCCGTCGGCACTGCGCACGATCGGCGTCCGCACCCGCCGCGCACCCGCACCCCGCTGCATGATGGCCATCGTCGATCATGGTCATTCACAGGCCTCTTTCGCGGTGGAATGCGACGGTACGCCCGGTAAAGTTCGTCCGATGAGACTCCTTCCCGCCACGCTCGCCGCTGCCGCCACCCTCGCCCTGGTCCTGGGTGGATGCAGCTCCGAGGATCAGCAGTCCGCACAGGACACCGCGAACAACGCCGCGGAATCGGTGGGCGACGCAGCTCAGGGCGCACTCAGCTCTGCACAGTCGGCCGCACCCGGCATCCAGTCGAGCGCCGGCAGCCTGGCCGACGATGCCGGCAACATGTTCGACGACGCCAAGCGCGCGACCTTCGTCGCCGCCTACAAGGCGCAGTTCTCCGCGCTCTCCGAGGGAAAGTCCGACGAGGACATCGAATCGCTGCTCGGCAGCATCTGCCAGCAGATCACCGACGGCAAGGAGAAGGACGCCGTGGTCACCGACATCCGGTCGCAGGCCACCAACAACGGCAACGAGCCCGGTGTCGACGAGGCCGGTCGCATCTACGACCAGGCGAAGGTCGCCTGCCCCTGACCGCACGAGCTCCGCGAGGTGCGCGGGCTGTCGGTGATCGGGGTTAGCGTGGCGATCGTTCCCCTTCGGAAGGATCTCATCGTGGCCACCCCCGACCTCTCGCGCACCACGCCCTGCTGCCAGGGCGTCGTTCCTCCCTACCTTCTGCAGCGCCTCGCGTCGGCCCCCGCGGAACGCAGTGCCCGCCTGGACACCGCCCCGTCCGTCGCGAGCCGCACGCTGGAACTCGACGACGAGATGCGGCGCCGACGCGATTCGACGCGGTCCACCGTGTCGCCCACCGCTCCCCGCGGCGCCGTCGCGGATCGGCTGCAGCGCACCATCGCCGACGCGAAGAACACGCAGACTCTGCCCGGCGACGTCGTGCGCACCGAGGGCGGCGAACCTGTCGGCGATCCGGCGGCGGACGAGAGCTACGACGGCCTCGGCGTCACCCACGCCCTGTTCGCCGAGGTCTACGGATGGTCCAGCCTCGATGGGCAGGGGCTGCCGCTCGACGCCACGGTGCACTACGGCGAGCAGTACGACAACGCGTTCTGGGACGGCACCCGCATGGTGTTCGGCGACGGTGACGGCGAGGTGTTCACCCGCTTCACCGTGTCGCTGTCCGTCATCGCGCACGAGTTGGCTCACGGTTTCACGCAGTACACCTCACAGCTCGAGTACGCGGGACAGTCCGGCGCCCTCAACGAGTCGGTGTCCGACGTGTTCGGCGTCCTCGCAGAACAGCGCTCGCGTGGGCAGAACGCCGAGGACGCGTCCTGGCTCGTCGGCGAGGGGCTCTTCCTCCCCGACGTGCAGGGCAGCGCCCTCCGCTCGATGCTGGCACCCGGTACCGCGTACGACGACGACGTCCTCGGCAAGGACCCCCAGCCCGCGGACATGGCGGGATACGTCGAGACCACCGAGGACAACGGCGGGGTGCACATCAACTCCGGCATCCCCAACCGCGCGTTCGCCGAGGCCGCCGTCGCGCTCGGCGGGCCGGCCTGGGATCGTCTCGGACAGGTCTGGTTCGACGCTCTCACGTCCGGCAGCCTGACGCCGACCGCCGATTTCGCCGCCTTCTCCGCGGCGACGGTCGCGGCCGCATCGGCGCGGTACGGAACCGGGTCCGACGTTCACCGCGCCGTGGTCGGCGGGTGGACTACCGTGGGCCTCGAGCCGGCCGGGACGGGATCCGCGTCCGATGCGGCGGACGAGGCGAGCAAGAGGACGTGACATGGTCATCGTGGTGGTACGCAGCGGCGGCGTGGCCGGGACGACCCGCCGCGGCAGCGTCGACACCACGGCCCTCGGCGACACGGCACCCGAGTGGGAGCAGCTGGTCACTCGCGCGCTCCCCCTGTTGAACGGCCTGCCCGAGTCGTCGTCCCTCGCCCGCGACACCTTCCGGTGGCGACTCGAGATCGGCGAGCACTCGTGTGAGACCGGCGATTCGGCACTCACCGGCCCGCTTCGCGAGCTGGCAGAGCGCACTCTGCGAGAGGGTCGCTCGCCGCGATGACGGCGGCCTCACGGCGTGCGATGTTCGCGTTCCACCACGGGTCGCTCCCGGGCTCGTCGAGGATGCAGTCGCGCAGCGTGGGCGGCAGGGTCGACACGGCGGGCACCGCGTCCGCCGAGAGCGTGCCGAGATAGTCGACGTCGATCAGTCCGGTCCGCTCGTAGCGCTCGACTGCCCGCTCCGCGACCAGCGCATCGACGTTCACCGCCGCCATCACCAGCACGCCCAGCGCCGCCGTGCCGACGATCACCGCGGGCAGTAGGCGCGCGGACCAGCGCGCACCGGCGACGATGACGGCGAGCACGACGACGCCCAACCACACCTCGACGGCCATGACCCCGACTCGCAGCCGAGTGAGACCGAACTGTTGCTCGTACAACGACATTCGGTACACCGCCGACCAGACGACCACCAGCGTCAGCACACACAGCGACCCGAAGGCGATGCGCGCGAGCACCCGGTCGCGCCGCACCTCGGCGTCGACCTTGCGTACCTGCACGGCGACCACGACGAGCACGCCGACTGTCACCGTGATCAGCTGCCAGAATCCCGATCGGGCGTGGTCCGCGAAGGTCAGGTCGTCCGTCGTCATCACGTGGTCGTGTCCGCCGAACAACGTGGCTGCCTGCACCACCACGAACGCAGCGAACACGACGACGAGCGCGCAGACCGGCACCGCCCACTCCCACACCGGTCGTCGTCGACCAGCGCCGGGAGCGAGCGCATCGAGTGCCATCGCGTGACGCTTCGCGTGGGCGACACCCAGAATCCACAGCGCGACGCACAGAGCCACGACCGGCCCCAGCGGGTCGACGTCGACGGACACGGTCGGGATCACCGCGTCGACGAGCGAGGCGAAGCGATCGTCGGCACCCGCGAACAGCAGCGTGAACACGGTGACCAGCAGGGCCGTGCTCACCACGACGCGCAGCGTGCGTACCGCGGACCCCCGAGACGGGAGCGTCACCAGTGCGGCACCGGTTCCGAGCGAGCGGAGCACGGCTCCCTGCACCACGACGGGCACGATCGGCGCGAGCACCGTGGCGGTGAACGTCGTCGATCTCGTGGTCGACAGAGCCACACACCACACGGCCAGTCCGACGGACGACGCTGCGAGCCATCCCGAATCGCGGACGAACGGGACCAGCAGCAGCGCGAACGCGGCGCCGATCCATGCCACGGACCAGCGCGACCGGTCCGGCAGTCGAGCGGCGAGGACGGCAGCGACGCCGACGGCGAGGTAGGCCACCGACGGCCGGTCGGTCAGTATCGCGCCGGCGACCACCCCGACCGCTGCGGCGGAACCCACGGCCCAGCGACGCGGAGACTCGGTGACGGTGCGGACCGGCGACTGCGCCGCCGGATCGGGAAGAAGATCGGTGGTCATCGTGAACCTCTTTCGGGCAGGGGTGATCGCGCGAGCACCGGATGCGGTGTCACGTGCCGAGTGCGGACGGTGGGGTCAGACAGGAAGGGTGAGCCGGAAGCAACACCCGGCGCCGACGTCGACCACATCGAGTGTGCCGCCGTGCAACTCGGCGGCCCATCGAGCGATGGCGAGCCCGATGCCGGTACCGCCGTCGGTCGACCCGCCGCGGACGAACCGGTCGAAGACCCGAGCGCGGTCGGCCGGCGCGATCCCGTCGCCCTCGTCGATCACGTCGATGCGCACCGTGTCGTCCCCCACCACGGCCGACACGGCCACTGCACCGTCGGGCGGACCGTGGCGCACGGCGTTCTCGACCAGATTGGCCATCACCTGCCGTACCCGTTCCTCGTCGGCGATCACCGTCGCACCGGGAGGCTCGACGGACACCGAGAACCGGGTCGCCGTGCTCTGGGTGACCACGCTGGTCAGGAACTGACGGAGGTCGAACGTGCTGCGCGACAGACCGAGTGCGCCACCCTCGAGCTTCGAGAGATCCAGGAGGTCGTCGACGAGCCGAGCCAGACGTTCGGTCTGCTCCAGGGCGACTCCCACCGTCGCCGGGGTCGCCTCCTGCACCCCGTCGGCGATGTTCTCGAGCACGGCCTGCAGCGACGCGATCGGTGTCCGGAGTTCGTGCGAGACGTTGCCGATCAGCTCCCGACGGTAGCGGTCGGCCTCTGCGAGGTCTGCCGACATCGTGTTGAACGCGACGGCCAGCTGGCCGATCTCGTCCCGCGACGTGGCCCGGACCCGGTGCGTGTAGTCCCCGTTCGCCATCGCTCGCGAGGCTGCGGTCATCTCGCGCAGCGGCGAGGTCATCCCGTGCGCGACGATCTGCGTGACCACCAGCGCCACGACGAGTGCGAGCAGCAGCGCGTACCGGAACGGCTGCTGGGCCGCGAGCCAGAAGGTGCCCGACGCCGCGAACAGCGCGATCACCACCACCATGCCGGTCTTGACCTTGAACGAGCGCAGCGAGTCGAGAGGGCGGATCATCCGCGTGCCCGGAACGCGTACCCGACGCCGTGGACGGTGCGCACGACGTCGGACCCCAGCTTGCGCCGCAACGCCTTGACGTGGCTGTCGACCGTGCGGGACGGCACCGACGTCATGGAGTCGTCGCGCGACCACCCCCACACGTCCGACAGCAGTCGATCTCGCGCGAAGGCCGCGCCCGGCCGCCGGGCGAGGAACAGCAGCAGATCGAATTCCGTGCGTGTCAGGTGGACCTCCTCGCCGTCACGGAAGACCCGCCGCGCGTGCTCGTCGACCCGCACGTCGTCGAACTCGTGCACGACGGTCGGCGTCGGCGCGGGATGGCGTTCCACCCGGCGCAGCAGTGCGTGCACGCGGGCCACCAGGGTGCGCATCGAGAACGGCTTGGACATGTAGTCGTCCGCACCCACCCCGAGGCCCACCAGCTGGTCCGTCTCGTCCGACCGCGCCGTGAGCATGAGGACGGCGACGGCGCCCTCGGGGCGGGACTGGATGCGTCGGCACACCTCGAGACCGTCGAACCCGGGCAGCATCACGTCGAGGACCACCAGGTCGGGGTTCGTGCGGGCCACCGTCTCCACGGCGGCCGGTCCGGTCGACGCGAGGTCGACGTCGAAGCCCTCGGACCGCAGCCGTGCCGCGATCGCGTCGGCCAGGGCCCGTTCGTCCTCGACCACCAGAATTCGTCGTCGATCCATGAAACAGACCGTAACGGCACCATGTGCGGGTCTCGGGGACACGTTGTGAAGATTCCGTGGAGATCGCTCCGGCCCAGAACCGGACGCCGCGTCAGCCAAGCAGCCGCGCCACCTCGGCGGCCGCGCGACCACCCGACACCAGAGCACCCTGGATCGACGGGGTGTCGCGATGGTCGCCGGCGAGCAGCACGCGGTCACCGACCCGCAGCGATCGCCGGAGCGACGTCCCGGGTGCCTGGACCGGGAGCGCACGCCGCACGTCGTGACGCACGATCACCCGCCACGACGCGGTGGACCGACCCCACAGCCGATCGAGAACGGCGCGCACGACGGACTCCTCGGCGGGACCGGCGTCGTCCAGCAGCCCGGTCGCCTGCACCAGGGTCTTCCCGGTCGGCGCGTATCCCGGTGCGATGGAGCTCATCTCGGCGGTGTTGACCACCACGCCGCCCGTCCCCGAGATGCGGAGGAACTCGTCGGATTCCGCGGCGTCGGCCTCGAACCACCACGTCGACAACCCGCGCATGGGAGAGGTCCGGGTGTCCGTCAGCTCGTTCGCGCCTCGCGCGTCCGTCGCCACCACCACCGCGCGGGCCTGCAGCACCGACCCGTCGGCGATCCGCACGGCGGGTGCCGCGCCGTCGGTGACCTGCTCGACGCGCGAGGAGTACGCGATGTCGACCCCGGCATCGCGGGCGAGCTGCTCGGGGAACGCCTGCATTCCGCGGTTCGGCACACCGGGTGTCGCGAGAAGAAAGCTGCGGAGCACGAGCCGGACGTAGCGGTCCGACGTGTCTCCCACGCCGTCGGCGAGGACCCCGCTGAGAAACGGAGCCAGCAGTGCGGAGCGCAGCGGACCGCGGAGGCCGACGCGGTCCCAGTCGTCGGCGAGTGCAGCGTCGGGGGACGCGGCCAGGCGGCGCACCGGTCCGACAGCGGGCAACGCCCACCGCGCGGCGCCGACGACGGCGCCCGGGTGCAGCAGGCCCAGGCGAGCCGCGGACCGCACCGTCCCGAGCAGCAGGCCCGGGTGCCGTGTCGGGTCGGCGATCGTGTGCGCTCGCCCCGAGTCGTCGACGATCCGCACACCGCGACCGGCGACCCGCAGATCGAGCGCGGACACGTCGACATGACGCTTCACGGCCGGGTAGGAGGGGTTGAGGAGCTGGAAGCCTCGATCACAGCGGAAACCGTCCACGAGATCGGTGCGGATCCGTCCTCCCGGGGCGTCGCCCGCCTCCACGACCCGCACCGTGAATCCACGCCGGCGCAGCGCTCCGGCGCACCGTAGACCGGCGATACCCGCCCCCACCACGATCACGTCAGCATCGATGTCAGTCATGCCCTATCGATACCACCCGGGCGTCGGCGACCTCGGACGACGGGTCCGGAAACGAGAAGAACCACCTGCGCGGGCAGGTGGTTCCAGTCTGTGTCCATTCTCGGTGGCCAGAGCCGGGATCGAACCGGCGACCTTCCGCTTTTCAGGCGGACGCTCGTACCGACTGAGCTACCTGGCCGTGGGCACCCTCGCGGGTACCGGTGATGCTGTACTACTCGGTGCTGAAGATCATCGCATCACTGAGGTATTGCGACCTCTGAGGTGTTGCGACCCTGACGGGACTCGAACCCGCGACCTCCGCCGTGACAGGGCGGCGCGCTAACCAACTGCGCCACAGGGCCATGCTGTGAAGCATGTACTGCGTGGAAGACCCTACTGCATCTTCGTCCTACTTCTCACCACTCCCGCTCCAGCGTTGTCACTCGCTGAAACGTACCCCCTACGGGATTCGAACCCGCGCTACCGCCTTGAAAGGGCGGCGTCCTAGGCCGCTAAACGAAGGGGGCCCGTCGAATCGCTCCGACCGTACCCCAACGGCGTTCCGTTGGGAGCTTGGATAGCTTAGGACACCGCTTCGGAATTTCACAAATCCGCAGGTGAGGCTATGTTTCGACGCTCACGGCGTCGACTCGGGGCCACCCGTTGACGCGCCACTTGTCGAGCCATTCCCGCGACGCCATCGCCATCAGGAGAACCTCGAGGGACTCCTCGAACAGCACCACCAGGTCGGTGTCCTCGGCGGTCAGATCGGCCATGTACCGCTGGCCTGCGAGCGAGGTCACCAGCACGCGGGTGAACATGCGCGGATCGATGTCGGGGCGCAGCAGACCGGTCTCGTGCGCCTCGGCCGCGAGCTTGTGGGCGGTGCGACCCCACACGGCGCCCGCTCCCTCGCGGATGCTCGCGTGGAACTCGGGCTCGACCACGAGACGGAACTCCGCACGCACGACGACGTTCTCGTCGAAGGACCGGGCGAGCTGGAAGATGAGGTTGTGCAGCCACTCGAGGGCGTCGACGCCGTCCGGGCGCTCCACGTCCATGATCGCGACGTACTTCTCCATCGCGGTCTGCAGAACGGCGCGAGCCAGTTCTTCCTTGGAGCTGAAGTGGAAGTACATCGCACCCTTGGTGGCGCGTGATCCCTCGAGAATCGTGTTGACCGACGCCGCGGTGTACCCACGCTTGCTGAACTCGTACGCGGCTGCCTCGACGATCGCGGCCCGGGTGCGTCGAGCACGTTCCTGCTGTGCCATTGCGCTGCTGCCTCCGAAATTGAACACCCTGAAGGGCCCTGATACTGAGTGAAGGGTAGCCGACAAACCTGAGAATCCCCTCGGACGTGGCCGCAAACATCGAGCTCGAGCGGGTTCGTCCGGCGTGTTCGGACGGCCCCACCAGCGTGTCGTACGTTCCGATGACCGGTTTGTCGGATATATGCCCGGCCCGCGTCCGAATGTCGACCGGCGAGAATGGTGATGATTCATAGCGAATAGGTGAATGGTGAATGCGTCACTCCCGACGCGAGGCCAGGTCGAGAGCGACCGCCCGGGGTCCATTACACTCGTCGAGCACCGCCCCTATAGCTCAGTTGGTAGAGCTACGGACTTTTAATCCGCAGGTCGTAGGTTCGAGCCCTACTGGGGGCACAACGTCTTTCCCCACACCCGTCGACGCTCAGGAATTCTGGCTCAGCCGGGCCCCGATGCTCTGATGGAGTGAGCGCAACGCGTTCTGACCCAGCGCCACGGTCTCCGACTCGATGTGGCGGAGCAGATGAGCGTCGCTCACCACCTTCTCGGACGACTGGATCAGGACCGTTCCCGCACCGGTGAAGTCGAACTGCCGCTCCTCCCCCGTCTGTGCTCCGAGGAGCATCCCCTGCGCCGCCCCCAGGAAGCTCTGCATCCACTGCGCGTCGAAGTGGTGGGACGGAGCGGGGCAGTCGGCCCAGCCGACGAGTGCCTGCGGATCCACTCGAACGGGCGGTTCGGCGAACACGACCGCACCGTTGGACGAGGCGAGGAACTTCCCGGTGCCGAGCAGCGTGAGAAAACCGGGCACGATGGACTGCTTCAGCTCCAGGCCGGGTTCGAAGGCCAGCAGGTTCGACGCCCGGATGGTCAGGTTGCCGTCGTCGAGATCGAACGAGTTGATGTCGAAGCCGCGATCGCCGAGCAGCACCTTGCCGTGTCCACTCGCGAGCACCCAGTCGTTCGCGTACAGCGGCGACGAGAAGCGTGAGGCCACGACGGCCGCCATCGACGTCCGCCCGAGAGGCTCGAACTGCACCGACCCGTAGTAGGCGATCATCGCGCCCTTCGCCGTGAACCACGGCTGTCCCGCGAGTTCGATGCAGAAGGCGTAGTCGTTTCCCGGCACGTTGTCGTTCACCGGCAGGGTGTGGGGGTTGTGCACGACGTCGGTCATGTCCGATTCCCTCTCGTCAGAACTTCTGCTCGGACGCCTGGACCCACACGGTCCCTGCGCCGCCGATCGCGAGTTGCACGGCTTCACCCGAACCGCGGCCGACGGCGTCACGCCACCCGACGTTCGCCGAGATGTCGACGGTGAGAGTGCCGCGGTGACACACGTACGCCTGCGGATCGACCACCACCTGCGGCCGGTGCGGACCCACCTCGATCTCGACCGTCCCACCGTGGGCCAGCACGGCCACCTGCCCACGTCCGGCGACCTGTGTCGTGAACATGCCCTGCCCGGTCATCGCCCCGCGCACCGCGCCGCGGACCCCTCCCTGCTGCGTCAGGGGTACGACCGATGTCGAGAGTGCGCCACTGTGTGCGAGCAACCGTGACGCCTCGACCGAGAGGACACCGGTCCCGTCGAGATCGATGACGGACACGTGCAACCCGGCGTGGCCGTAGTGCACGGTGCCGGACCCCTCGGCGGCCATCATGGCGACGTGCTCGCCCGACATCATCCGGCCGGCCATACCCGCGACGGCACCCATCCCCGGCATGCCGCCCGCGCCGCCGATCGTGTGCGGGACGAAGCGGACGTCGCCCTGGTGAAACAACATGGATCCACGGCGCGCGAGCGTGGGCGAGCCCGGGGCGACGGTCGACTTCACGACCTTGCTGTTGACGAGTTCCAACATGTCAGCGCTCCTGCGGCTGGATGTAGACGACACCGGCGCCGTCGAAGCGGAGGGAGAAGGCCTCGCCGCTCCCGCCGCCGACGGCCGACCGCCACGTGACGTCGGTGACGAAGCTCTGTGTCACCTGACCTCGGTGCGCGACGAAGGCGTCCGGATCGACCACCAACGGGTACTGCGGTGACACCTCGAGCGCGATGAGCGGTCCGCCCGCGGACAGCAGCCCCACCTCGCCCTGTCCACTGACGACCGTCGTGAACAGGCCCTGCCCGGACGAGGCGCCGCGGAGCCCGGCGAAGGCCACATCGGACCGCAGCCCGCCGGACAGAGCGAGCAACTGCGACGATTCGACGTGGAGTGCGTCACCCGCCAACGGCACGACGACGACGTGCTGCGCGTCGACCGCGAGCCGCACCGTTCCCTGCCCCGCCATCTCCATCAGGGACAGCGACTCGCCGGTGACCTTCTGCTTGAGAGCGGCGCGCAGTCCACCGCCACCGCCCATCCCGGCGTTCCGGAAGGTCACCTGGCCCTCGTACGCGATCATCGATCCGGTGACCGCCCGCACGCTGTCCCCGTGCAGGTCGACGACCAGAACGCGGTGTCCCTCGGTTCTCAGTTGCGCCACGGCAGACAGAATGGCAGACAACGGCCGTCGCCACAGTGGCTCCGGTGATCTGTCCCCTGCCACCGACTCCGAGTGACGCACAGTACATCGAGTTCGTTTCTCGCAGAAGTCACAACACCTGCACCCCGTACCCCGCGGCATATACTGGACGGGGTCGACGGCGGGCGGGCGTAACGAACTGTCGCCCCGCTCGATGAACGTCTACCGGACGGTACGCACCCCTCGCGGCGGCTCGTCGAAGCAATTCACATCGAAGTTACGGTGCCGTAGGCTGCCCTCACAGTACGAGGCAGCGCGGTCATCGCGCGGAAGCAGTGAGCCGAACACCATTCTGGAGGACACGCATGGCACGGGATCTGACCCAACTGGAGCTGCTCGGAGAGCTGCAGCCGGTTGCGGAAGAGAATCTGAACCGGCATCTCTCCATGGCGAAGGAGTGGCACCCCCACGACTACGTCCCCTGGGACGAGGGGCGTAACTTCGCCGCGCTCGGTGGCGAGGACTGGTCGCCCGAACAGTCTCGGCTCGACGAGGTGGCCAAGGCCGCCATGATCACCAACCTCCTCACCGAGGACAACCTGCCGTCGTACCACCGCGAGATCGCGGAGAACTTCTCGCAGGACGGCGCCTGGGGCACCTGGGTGGGCCGGTGGACCGCCGAGGAGAACCGCCACGGCATCGTCATGCGCGACTACCTGGTGGTCACGCGCGGAGTGGATCCCGTCGCCCTCGAGCAGGCCCGCATCGAGCACATGACCAACGGCTTCTCCTCGGCCGCTGCCGGTGGCCACGATCAGATGGGCTTCCTGCACTCCGTCTCGTACGTGACGTTCCAGGAGCTGGCCACGCGAGTGAGCCACCGCAACACGGGCAAAGTCTGCAACGACCCCATCGCCGACCGCATGCTCCAGCGCATCGCGGCCGACGAGAACCTGCACATGATCTTCTACCGCAACCTGTGCGGTGCGGCGCTCGACATCTCGCCCGACCAGGCGCTGCGTGCCATCGCCGACATCGTGCAGAACTTCCAGATGCCCGGCGCCGGCATGCCCAACTTCCGCCGCAACGGCGTGCTGATGGCCAAGCACGGGATCTACGATCTGCGTCAGCACCTCGAGGACGTCGTCATGCCGGTGCTGCGCAAGTGGAACATCTTCGATCGCACCGACTTCACCGCCGAGGGCGAGCAGACGCGTGAGGAGCTCGCCGCCTTCCTCGAGAAGCTGGAGAAAGACGTTCTCAAGTTCGAGGAGCAGCGCGACCGCATGCTGTCCCGCGAGGCTGCCAAGCGGCAGGCCGCGCAGGCATCCTGACCCGCACCGCACCACGGAGTGGCCGAGTGCCAGTTCCGACGGATACCCTCGATGTGCCCGGCACCCGTTCCGCGGATGCCGGGCACATCGCTGTTTCCCGTCGACCATGTCTGGTGTGTGATCAACCATGACTCTGCAGATCGGTTCCCTCGCCCTGCGTAGTCCCGTCGTCCTCGCGCCGATGGCCGGTGTCACCAACGTGGCGTTCCGCACGCTGTGTCGGGAGCTCGAGGAGACGCTGACGGGCAGCACCTCCGGGCTCTACGTCTGCGAGATGGTCACCGCGCGTGCCCTCGTCGAGCGGCAGCCCGCCACGTTGCACATGACCACGTTCGGCCCGACCGAGACGCCTCGCTCGTTGCAGCTCTACACCGTGGACCCGGGCACGACGTACGACGCCGCGAAGATGATCGTCGACGAGAACATGGCCGACCACATCGACATGAACTTCGGCTGCCCCGTGCCCAAGGTGACGCGCAAGGGCGGCGGCGCCGCCCTGCCGTACAAGCGATCGCTGTTCGGACGCATCGTCGCCGCGGCGGTGAAGGCCACCGAGGGGACCGACATCCCGGTGACCGTCAAGTTCCGGATCGGCATCGACGACGAGCATCACACGCACCTCGACGCAGGACGGATCGCCGCCGGCGAGGGTGCTGCGGCCGTCGCGCTCCATGCGCGCACCGCGGCGCAGCGTTACTCCGGTACGGCCGACTGGTCCGAGATCGCGCGCCTCAAGGATCACGTCCGCGACGTCCCCGTCCTGGGCAACGGCGACATCTTCGACGCGTCCGACGCCGCCCGCATGATGGCCGAGACCGGCTGCGACGGCGTGGTCGTCGGCCGCGGCTGCCTGGGACGCCCCTGGCTGTTCGCCGAACTGTCCGCCGCTCTGCGCGGCACCACTGCGCCGACTCCGCCCACGCTGGGCGAGGTCGCCGTCATCATGCGTCGGCACGCGGAACTGCTGTCCGACCACCACGGCGAGGGCCGCGGGCTCCGGGAGATGCGCAAGCACGTCGCCTGGTACATGCGCGGCTTCCCGGCCGGCTCGGACCTGCGGGTACGCATGGCCACCGTCTCGACACTCGCGGAGCTCGACGAGCTGCTGGCTCGCCTGGATCCGTCCGTTCCCTTCCCGGCCGACGCCGAGGGCCCCCGCGGTCGCCAGGGTTCCCCCGGCGCAGTGTCGCTGCCCGACGGCTGGCTCGACGATCCCGACGACTGTGCGGTGCCGGCGGGCGCCGATCTGATGCACTCGGGCGGATGATCAGTACTATGGCGTCGATCCGTCGACCACTGTTCGACGCCCGAGAGAAAGACGGAACGACCAGTGGGTGACGAGAACGAACCGGGGTCGCCCACACCCGGACGACGCGCCCCCTGGGAGCGTCCCATCTCGCGAGTGCCGCGCTCCGATCGCGACCCCGAGACACCGTCTCCCCCGTCCGAGCAGCCCGCGCCGGAACTGCGCCCGCCAGCGGATCGACCCGAGCCCGAGCAGACCCCGCCGTCCTCGTCCGACGACCAGGATCGACGGCTCTCGGTGGCCGAGGTCGTGGATCGGATCTCCCGCATCGGTTCCAACCGGGGACGCGCAGCGGGTCGCGACGACTCGCCGACCTCCGGCGCGGACGATCGAGCGGTCGCGTCGAGCCCTCCACCGTCCCCGCCGGTTCCACCTCGCGAGGATCCCGAGCCGCCCACCGAGGTGATCGCCCCCGTCGTGGACGAGCGACGCACCGCAGAGCGTCCGGCGCCCGAGGCGGTCGGCCCCGTCGCACCCCCGACGCTCACGCGGCTCGCCCTCAGCAGGGCACGCAAGCGCAAGCGGATGCGGGTCGCCGGCCGTGTCGGCGTCTCGATGGTCTCGATCCTGGCCCTGGTCATCACCGGTGTCGTGTGGGGATATCTCCGGGCGACCGACCGCGGGTTCGAGCAGGTCGCGGCCCTGGACACCGAGTCCACCGACGTGGTCGACGCGCCCGGCCAGTACGGCGACGAGACCTACCTCATCGTCGGGACGGACACCCGAGCCGGAGCCAGTGGTGAGATCGGCGCCGGCACGGTGGCCGATGCCGAGGGTGCACGGTCCGACACCGTCATGCTCATCAACATCCCGGCCGACCGCAGTCGCGTGGTCGCCGTGTCGTTCCCCCGCGACCTCGACGTCGAACGCCCCGAGTGCGAGGGCTGGGACAGCACCACCGGTGACTACACGGGCGAGATGTATCCCGCCGCGGACGGCGACAAGCTCAACGCGACCTACGCGCTCGGTGGACCCAAGTGCCTGGTCAAGATCATTCAGAAGATCTCCGGACTGCGGATCGGCCACTTCGTGGGTATCGACTTCGCCGGCTTCGAGTCGATGGTCGACGAGGTCGGCGGGGTGGACGTGTGTTCCCCGGTTCCGCTGGTCGACGAGGAGCTGGGAACGGTCCTGGCCACCGCGGGCGAACAGCGCATCGACGGACGCACCGCGCTCAACTACGTGCGCGCCCGCAAGGTGGACGCCGAGGGCACCGGTGACTACGGACGCATCAAACGTCAGCAACTCTTCCTGTCCTCGCTCCTGCGCTCCGTGCTGAGCAACCGCGTGCTGTTCGACCCGGGCGCCCTCAACGGTTTCGTCACGGCGTTCACCCGCGACACGTTCGTCGAGAACGTGAAGACGTCGGATCTGCTGACGCTCGGCAAGTCGCTGCGCGGCGTCGAGGCGGGCGCGGTCACGTTCCTCACCGTCCCCACCGCGGGTACCACCGACTACGGCAACGAGATCCCGCGCACCGACGACATCAAGGCGATCTTCCAGGCGATCATCGACGACCAGCCGCTCCCCGGTGAGGAACGCGCACCCGAGACCACCCCCGAGGTCGCGCCGCCGGTCACCACCGAACCGCAGGTCGCGGTCGACCCCTCGCTGGTGTCGGTCCAGATCTCCAACGCCTCGGAGACCAGCGGACTGGCCGCCACCACCGCGGACGAACTGGCGGCCTACGGCTTCCAGGTCGTCGGGACCGGCAACGCCGAGACCACCGGTGCCGCGGCGACCGTCGTGCGGTACGGCGCCGGGTCGATCGCGGACGCGTCGACGGTGGCCAGCACCATTCCGGGAGCGGTTCTCGAGGAGACGCCGACTCTGGGCGGCATCGTCGAAGTCGTCCTGGGGACGGATTTCCAGGGCTTCCTGATGCCGCCGACCGTCGTCGGAGACCTGCTTCCGACCTTCGCGACGGGGGTCTCCGGAGCGTCCACGGAGGTCGCGCTCCCCAGCGATCTGACGGTCACGAACGGGGCGGACGAGTCCTGTGTGTGAATCGCTGCTCCGCATTCACCGCCCGTTCACCGCCTGCATGCCCTGTACCCACGTACGGCCGAGTAAAATCGGGCCATGCGCGTGGCTTACAACGAACAGATGACAGAACTCGCCGACCTGCTCGGCGAGATGGCCGCCCTGGCCGGTAGTGCGATGGAGCGCGCCACGCAGTCCCTGCTGCAGGCGGATCTCCGGATCGCCGAGCAGGTGATCGGCGAGCACGACAAGATCACCGACCTCAGTGCCCAGGCAGAGGAGCGCGCCTTCGCGTTGCTGGCTCTCCAGGCACCCGTCGCCGGCGACCTCCGCTCGGTGGTCTCCGGCATCCAGATCGTCGCCGACATCGACCGGATGGGCGCTCTCGCCCTGCACGTCGCCAAGATCGCGCGTCGTCGCCACCCCCAGCACGCACTGCCGGAGGAGGTCAACGGTTACTTCGCCGAGATGGGACGCATCGCCGTCGCTCTCGGCTCCTCCGCACGTGAGGTGCTCGAGACCCGCGACCCCGAGCGCGCCGCGAAGCTCCGTGAGGAGGACGAGGCGATGGACGACCTGCACCGCCACCTGTTCAGCGTCCTCATGGACAAGGAGTGGAAGCACGGCGTCGCCGCAGCCGTCGACGTGACCCTGCTGGGTCGCTTCTACGAGCGCTTCGCCGACCACGCCGTCGAGGTGGGCCGCCGAGTCATCTTCCTGGTCACCGGCAGCCTGCCCAGCGACCTGCCGACGCCTCCCGCGCAGCACGTGTCCTAGTTCTTCCACTCGGTACCCGGACGCACGAAAGGGCGCCCTCCCCGCGGGGAGGGCGCCCTTTCCGTGTGTGGACGCGCGAGCTGCGGTCTAGCCGAAGCGACCGGAGATGTAGTCCTCGGTGGCCTTCTGCGACGGGTTGGAGAAGATCTTCTCGGTGTCGTCGATCTCGATCAGGTTGCCGGGCTTGCCGGTGGCCTCGAGGTTGAAGAAGCCGGTCTGGTCGCTCACACGTGCAGCCTGCTGCATGTTGTGCGTGACGATGACGATGGTGAAGTCCTTCTTCAGCTCACCGATCAGGTCCTCGATCGCCAGCGTCGAGATCGGGTCGAGAGCCGAGCAGGGCTCGTCCATGAGCAGGACGTCGGGCTGCACCGCGATCGCGCGGGCGATGCACAGACGCTGCTGCTGACCACCGGACAGACCGCCGCCCGGCTTGTCGAGGCGGTCCTTGACCTCGTTCCACAGGTTCGCGCCCTTGAGCGACTCCTCCGCGACCTCGTCCAGCTGCTTCTTGCTGCGGCCACCCTGCAACTTCAGGCCGGCCACGACGTTGTCGCGGATGGACATGGTGGGGAACGGGTTCGGACGCTGGAAGACCATGCCGATGGTGCGGCGGACGCCGACCGGGTCGACGCCGGAACCGTAGATGTCCTCGCCGTCGAGCAGCACCGAGCCCTCGACGCGAGCACCCGGGGTGACCTCGTGCATGCGGTTCAGCGAGCGGAGCACCGTGGACTTGCCGCAGCCGGACGGTCCGATGAAGGCCGTGACGCTACGAGGAGGAACGGAGAGCGTCACGTTCGACACGGCGTGGAACTTGCCGTAGAAGATGTTGACGTCCTTGAGTTCGAGTCGTTTTGCCATGTCGAGATCCTTCTGTCAGAAGTTCTTGGGAGCGAAGAAGCGGGAGACCAGCTTCGCGCCGATGTTCAGCACCGCGACGATGAGGATGAGGGTGAGGGCGGCACCCCACATCCGCTCGCTGGTGAGGGCAGCGGTTCCGGCCTTCTGGAGGTCGACCATCATGAGCGGCAGCGACGTCTGCGGACCGGCGAACAGGTTGAAGTTGATGGCCGTCGCGGACCCGACCAGGATCAGCACCGGCGCCGTCTCACCCATGACGCGGGCGAGAGCGAGCATGATGCCCGTGACGATGCCCGAGAGCGCCGTCGGGACGACGATCTTGGCGATGGTCTTCCACTTCGGCACACCCAGCGCGTACGACGCCTCGCGCAGGTCCTGGGGAACGATGCGCAGCATCTCCTCCGCCGAGCGCACGATCACGGGGATCATGAGCAGGACCAGGGCGAGCGAGACAGCCAGACCCGACCGGTCGAAGCCGAACGTCGCGATCCACAGCGAGTAGATGAACAGCGCCGCGACGATGGACGGGACACCGGTGAGGATGTCGACCATGAACGTCGTGGCCTTCGCGAGCCGCGTACCCACGCCGTACTCGACGAGGTAGATGGCGACGAAGATGCCGATCGGGATGGAGATGACCGCGCAGAAGAGTCCCTGGAGCAGCGTTCCGACGATCGCGTGGTACGCGCCGCCGCCTTCCTTGAAGGGGGTGACACCCGCCTGCGAGTACTGCCACCAGTCGGCCGACGCGACGGCCCCGATGCCGCGGGAGACGACGGTGTAGAGAACCCAGATCAGTGGGACGAGCGCGACGAGCACCGCGAGGGACACGAGGACCGTCGCGATCGAGTCGGAGGCCTTGCGACGGGCACTGACACCCTGGAAGGTCGGCTCCTTGACGGGGCGATCCATGGTGGCGGTTCCACCGGACGTGGTGTCGGCCATGGGTCAGTCCTTCTTTCCAGCGATGGCGGCGCGGGCGCCGGCGTTGACGACGAAGGTGAGGACGAACAGCACCAGGCCCGCGGCGATGTAGGCACCGGCCTGCAGCTGGTTGTTGAACTCACCCGCGGCCAGTGCGATCTTCGTCGCGAAGGTGTTGCCACCGTCGAACAGCGTCCAGCCGAACGTCTCCTGGGTGCTGCGGATGATGATGTAGAGCGCGATGGTCTCGCCGAGCGCGCGGCCCAGGCCCAGCATCGAGCCGCTGACGAAGCCGGACTTGCCGAACGGGATGACCGTGGTGCGCACGACCTCCCACCGAGTGGCGCCGAGGGCGAGAGCAGCCTCGATCTGGCCACGGGGCGTCTGGACGAACACCTCGCGGGTGACCGCGGCGATGATCGGCAGGATCATGACGGCGAGCACGATCGCACCGGTGAAGATGGTGCCGCCGCCGGCGATGGAGACGGAACCGGTGGCGAAGAGCGGGAACCACGCGAGGTTCGTGTTGAGCCACTCGGCGACGGGCGAGATGACCGGCGCGAGAACGTACAGGCCCCAGAGTCCGAAGACGATGGACGGCACGGCGGCCAGCAGGTCGATGACGTAGCCCAGCGGGCCCGCCAGACGCTTCGGGGCGTAGTTCGTCAGGTAGATCGCGATGCCCAGTGCCACCGGCATGGCGATCAGCAGAGCCACCACCGACACCGTGGCCGTGACCAGGAACAGGTCACGGACACCGAAGAGCATGGCGGACGTGTCCGACGTGCTCCACTGCCCGTTGTACGTGAAGAAGTTCACGGTGTTGTTCTGCAGCGCGGGGATCGCCCGCCACAGGAGGAACCCACCGATCGCCGCGATCAGGACGATGACGAAGACACCGGAACCGGTGGCGAGCGTCGAGAAGATGCGGTCACCCGGGCGGGTGACCGTACCTGAGGCTTTCTTGTCGGGCACTGGTGTCGGCGCTTCCGTCTTGCGAGCGGCGCTCACGGCCGATGTGGTGGCCGGCGTGACGTCGCTGATCGAATGGGTGTCGCTCATACCGCTCACTGTCTCGTGTGGGGTGGTACGGCATCGCCTGCATCACCCGGTGAATGGTCTTCGGGGGTGATGCAGGCGAGAACCAGTGTGTCAGGAAATGGCGTTGATCGCCGTCACCAGACGCTCCTTGAAGCTGTCCGGGAGCGGCACGTAACCGGCAGCCTCGAGGCCTTCCTGGCCCTCGTTGGCAGCGCTGAGCAGGAACGACTTGACGCCCGCGGCGGTCTCCGCGTCGTAGCCCTTGGAGCAGACGATCTCGTAGGTCGACAGCACCAGCGGGTAGGAATCGGCTTCCTTGCTGGCGAACAGTGCGTCGGTGTCGAGCGCGAGGTCGTTTCCGTCACCGGAGAAGGTGACCGTGTCGATCGCCTTGGCGGCGGTCTCGGTGGTGAGCTCGACGGCACCAGCGCCGAAGTCGATCTGCGCCGCGGTCAGGTTCTCCTGATCGGCGAAGCCCTTCTCGACGTACGTGATGGCGCCCGGGGTGGCGGCAGCGGCCTGAGCGACGCCCGACGAACCGTTGGCGCCCTCGCCCACTCCACCGGCCCAGTCGGAGCTGTGGTCCAGCGTCCAGGACTGCGGTGCGGCGTCGGACAGGAAGCGCTGGAAGTTGTCGCTGGTGCCCGAGGAATCCGAGCGGTAGATCGGCGTGATGGCGGTGGTCGGGAGCGACGCGCCCTCGTTCAGCGCGGCGATGGCCGGATCGTTCCAGGTGGTGATCTTGCCGGTGAAGATCTGGGCGATGACGTCGGGCGTCAGGACCAGGTCGTCGACACCGTCGAGCGTGTAGGCCACGGCGACCGGACCGAACACGAGGGGAAGGTTCCACGCCGGGTTGCCGGCGCAGCGCGTGGCGGCCGCGTCGGCCTGCTCTTCCTTGATGGACGAGTCCGAGCCCGCGAAGTCCACGAGACCGGCGACGAACTGGGTCCGGCCGTTGCCGGAACCGCTCACGGTGTACTCCACGGCCTTGCCGGAGCACACACCCGAGTAGACGGACGTGAAGTTGGACATCGCGTTCTGCTGCGCCGACGATCCTTCGCCGGTGATGGGGCTCTTGCCCTCGCACGTCGCGGCGGAGTCACCACTGCCGGTGGCCTCGACGTTCGCGTCGGAACCACATGCAGCCAGCGTCAATCCGCCGACAGCCAGTACACCCATGAGGGCAATGCTGCGCTCGAGCTTCACCTGTCTCCTCCAGAAACAGCCCGTCGGCGACCGATCGGTCGGCGGGCGAGAAAAGATGCGGTGACGTCGTACCGCAACGGGCAGCGTGCGCTACCCGTGGGAGAACGTAAGCGCCGGTGGTGGACGGTTCACCGCGCCTTTGTGAACGGAGGGTGAACAGACAGACCGAAAACCCGGATCGGGATGCGATGCGCGTCTCAGGGACCGCACCGGTCCCGCGTCAGACGCGCGCGAACGCCGCGTCGACGTGGAAGGTGGCGAAGCCGAGCCGGTCGTACGTGTGCACGGCGGCCGTGTTGTCCGACTCGACGTACAGCAGCACGCCGGCGAGGCCGCGATCGGCCAGATACCGCAGGCCGGCGAGCGTGAGGGTCCGGCCGAGCCCCCTGCCCTGGGCCGCCGGATCGATGCCGACGACGTAGACCTCACCCAGTTCGGGATCGTCTCCGGTCGGCCGGTGCACCTTGGTCCAGTGGAACCCCAGCACCGTGTCCGGGTCGTCCGTCGACGTCGCCACGAACAGCCCCGCGGGGTCGAACCAGGACTCCGCGCGGCGCTCGTCGATCTCCGCCTGCGTCCAGCCACCCTGCTCGGGGTGCCAGGAGAACGCGGCGTTGTTCACCCGCAGGATCTCGGCGTCGTCGGACTCCCGGTAGGTCCGCACGGTGATGCCGTCCGGGACGGTGAGTTCGGGCAGGGGCGCCGCGTCGGGGCCACCGAGCGGGCGGCGCATCTGCAGCAGTTCGCGGACCACCTCGAGACCGACTTTCTCGGCGACGCGATCGGCGGCGGGCAGCCGCCCGTGGGCCCACACGCGCGCCCCCGGTGCTGCGAGAGCGCGGTCGACCAGCGCGGTGCCGACGCCGCGGCCCCGGTGATCGGGGTGCACGACGGCCTCCACCATGACCGGCGCGTCACCGCGCGCGGACGAGAGCGTCGCGTACCCCACGAGGTGTTCGCCGTCCAGTGCCAGCAGATGCTCGTCGTCCCGCGGAGAGTCCACGGCGCGCTCGGCCTGCTCCGACAGCGGCGGTGTCCCGTCGGCGGTCGTGGCGGCCTCGATCGCGTCGCGGACGCGTCGGGCCTCGTCGCCGACCGGTCGCCGTGCCTCGAGTCGAATCGCGTCGCTCACGTCAGAAGGCCGTCCGATCAGCTGGGGCGAACGAGGGTGTCGCCGTGTCGTTCTCGATGTCCAGGTCGCCGTCCGACGGCAGGTCGACCGCGTCGTCGCTGCCCGCCGCGCCCTTACCTGCCCGGCTCGGTCTCACGGCCTTGTATCCCACGTTGCGCACGGTGCCGATGAGCGACTCGTACTCCGTTCCGAGCTTCGCGCGCAGACGCCGGACGTGCACGTCCACAGTGCGGGTACCGCCGAAGAAGTCGTACCCCCACACCTCCTGCAGCAGCTGCGCCCGGGTGAAGACGCGGCCCGCGTGCTGGGCGAGGTACTTGAGGAGTTCGAACTCCTTGTAGGTGAGGTCGAGCGGTCGCCCGCGCAGACGGGCGGTGTAGGTGCCCTCGTCGATGACGAGCTCGCCGAGCGTGATCTTTCCCGAGGCCTCGGGACTGCTGACGCCTCCGTGGCGGCCCACGAGCAGACGCAACCGGGCATCGAGCTCGGCGGGTCCGGTGGTGGGCAACAGGATGTCGTCGAGGCCCCACTCCGCGTTGACGGCGACCAGGCCGCCCTCGGTGAGCACGGCCACCACGGGTACCGACGAGCCGGCGCTGCCGAGCAGTCGGCACAGTCCGCGGGCGGCGGCCAGATCGGTGCGCGCGTCGACGAGCGCGATGTCCGCGCTCCCGGCCTCGAGCAACGACGAGACCTCGGTCGGCGCGGGACGCACCGTGTGCGCCAGGAGCGCGAGGGACGGGAGCACGGACTCCGGATCCGGATCGGAGGTCAGCAGCAGCAACTCCACAGGGCCTCCTCGTCCGCTCTTCTCCGGCCGGACGAGCCCACCAGCGGGTCCGCGACCGGCACTTCCGGTTGTTCTTCGGTCACAGACTAACCTGTCGGAAGGCAGGACAGTCGGCTGCGAGCCGCCACCGCCCGCCTCGGGACCCTCCCGCAGGACACCGAACCGCCCGAGAGGAACTCCGTGCGAAAACTGATCGTCGGGCTCGTCTTCGTCCTGGCGCTCGCTCTGGCCGCCGATTTCGGCACTGCCGCCTACTCCGAGTACCGCGTCTCGCGGGCACTGCGGGACGGCGGAGATCTGGTGTCCGATCCGCAGGTGACCATCCACGGCTTCCCGTTCCTGACCCAGGCGGCCGACGGCAGGTACGGCCGCGTGGAGATCCGAGCGCAGGACGTCCCCACCGACTACGTCGAGAAGACGACCATCGAGGCGACGTTGCGCGGCGTGCGTATTCCGGCCTCCGACCTGCTCGACGGATCGGTGCGCACGGTGCCCATGGATCAACTCGACGCGCGCGTCCGTATCGACGCCACCGACCTCGGCCGGTTCCTCGAGATCCCCGACCTCCAGGTCTCCACTCCCCCAGCCGACCGCTCCGACGGCACCGGCGGTTCGGGCGGTTCCGGCGAGACCACCGCCGGGGCCGTGGTCCTCACGGGCACCGTGCCCGTCGGCCCCCTGGACACCGCGGTCAGCGTCACCGCCGAGCTCCGGCTCGACGGTGGAACCGTGTCCATCGTCGCGTCGGACCTCTACTTCGGGCCCGAGGGCCAGGCCGACTTCACCATCCCCGACTTCCTGAAGCCCGCGGTCCTGGGCCTGTTCACCCGCACGATCGACGAGCAGCAGCTGCCGTTCGGCATCCTCCCCACGTCGGTCTACGCGGAGGGCGGCCAGATCGTCATCGAGGGCAGCGCCGAGGACGTCACCATCGAACTCGACGAGATCCGCACGCCGTGAGCGCCGTCGTCGTCCTTCTCGTCGCCCTGGCGCTCGCCGCCGTGGTGGGCCTGTGGGTCCGCCGCCGAGAGGGCGCCGTCCGCACGTCGGATCGCGGCGGCGCGTCGGGATCGCGAGCTCACGCTCTGCGCGCCGCCGGCGCCACCGACGGCGCGGTGACCGTGCTCCACTTCTCCGCCACCTGGTGCGGCCCGTGTGCGGCGGTGCGACGCGTCGTGTCCGCCGTGGTGAGCGACCTCGAGTCGGCGGGGCACCGCGTGTCCGACGTCGAGGTGGACATGGACGAGAATCCGCAGCTCGCCCGCGACTTCGGCGTGATGTCTCTCCCGACCACCTTCGTGCTCGACGGGGCGATGCGGGAACGATCGCGCGCGTCGGGTGTGCCGTCGTCGAAGGACCTGCGGGCCGCTGTGCTCTCGGCGTCCGATTCACCCTCGTCGGAGTGACGAGCGACACCCGGAACTTCTGGATCTGGACCGGCGTGGGTACCATGGCCGACGTGACCGCCAGCCACGAGCTTCTGCTCACCCGACGCCG
This sequence comes from Rhodococcus sp. MEB041, assembly GCF_030208955.1. Lineage (NCBI taxonomy): Bacteria > Bacillati > Actinomycetota > Actinomycetes > Mycobacteriales > Nocardiaceae > Rhodococcus > Rhodococcus sp. MEB041. The sequence goes on along the minus strand of NZ_JARVSZ010000005.1, from coordinate 126,187 downwards.
CACAGTGGACCTGTGCCGCCTCGGTGGCTGTTGCTGCCGTTGCCGCTGACGACGGTCCTCCCCTCGTCGACCCGTCCGCTCGGGTACAGCCGTGCTGTACCGACCTCGGACCGCTCGACGATCGCCGGAGATCATGCGCATCCGCTCGGTCCCCTTTCCTCCACTCCAGGAGCATCTCGATGTCATCCATTCCCCCGCAGGTCGACGTTCGTGGTCCCCGCTTCGTCGCCTGGGTGACCACCGGCGTCCTCGTCGTGACGCTGCTCGTGTCGACGGTGTCGCTCACCGCTGCAGCGGTGCTCCTGGGCCTGCAGACGCTGGTCTTCGCGTACGGCGCTGCTGCCGGGCCGGCAGCGCATCCCTACGGACGCGTGTTCCGCGCCGTCGTCGCACCGCGCCTGGGCCCGGTGTCGGAGACCGAACCGACGACCCCCCTGCGGTTCGCGCAGGGACTGGGATTCGCCTTCTCGATCGTGGGAACCCTCGGGTTCGCGCTGTCCTCGACGACCGTCGGCACCGTCGCCACGGGCCTGGCCCTGTTCGCCGCCGTGCTGAACGCGGCGTTCGGAATCTGCCTGGGCTGCAAGATCTACCCACTCGCGAGTCGGCTCCTGCCGGCTCGACATGCCACCACCTGAACCACCCACCACCTGTCAGAGAAGAATCGAAAGGAACCACATGGCTCGCTCCGACGTCCTGGTCACTGCCGACTGGGCCGAGCAGAACCTGCATGCTCCCAAGACCGTGTTCGTCGAGGTCGACGAGGACACCAGCGCCTACGACACCGGCCACATCGAGGGTGCCGTCAAGCTCGACTGGAAGTCCGACCTCCAGGATCCGGTCCTTCGTGACTTCCTGAACCAGGAGCAGTTCTCGGACCTGCTGTCGACGCGCGGCATCGCCAACGACGACACCGTGATCCTCTACGGCGGCAACAACAACTGGTTCGCGGCCTACGCCTACTGGTACTTCAAGCTGTACGGCCACAAGGACGTCCGTCTGCTCGACGGCGGCCGCAAGAAGTGGGAACTGGACGGTCGTCCGCTGAGCACCGACGCCGTCTCCCGCGAGGGAACGTCCTACAGGGCCGAGGCTCCCGACCTGTCGATCCGCGCGTTCCGCGACGAGGTCATCGCCGCCATCGGCACCAAGAACCTCCTCGACATCCGCTCCCCCGACGAGTACTCGGGCAAGATCCTGGCGCCGGCGCACCTCCCGCAGGAGCAGAGCCAGCGTCCCGGCCACATCCCCGGCGCCGTCAACGTGCCGTGGAGCAAGGCAGCGAACGAGGACGGCACCTTCAAGTCCGACGAGGAACTGAAGGAGCTCTACGACGGTGTCGGCATCGATCCGAGCAAGGGCACGATCGCGTACTGCCGCATCGGCGAGCGCTCGTCGCACAGCTGGTTCGCACTGACGCAGCTGCTGGGCTACGAGAACGTCAAGAACTACGACGGCAGCTGGACCGAGTACGGCTCCCTCGTGGGAGCACCTATCGAGTTGGGAGCGTAATCATGTGTGGAGCACCTGCTCAGGGACAGACCCTTCCCGCCGGCGTCGACGTGGAGAAGGAGACGGTCATCACGGGCCGTGTCCTGGCCGCGTCGGACGGTCAGCCCGTCGGCGGTGCGTACGTGCGCCTGCTCGACAGCACGGGTGAGTTCACCGCCGAGGTCGTCGCGTCCGGAACCGGCGACTTCCGCTTCTTCGCGGCCCCCGGCACCTGGACGCTGCGCGCGCTGTCCGCGTCCGGCAACGGCGACGTGACCATCTCGCCCGAGTCCGCCGGCCTCCACGAGGCCGAGATCTCGATCGGCGCCTGACCGAACACCTCTCGTTTCAGCCGAACACCCTCCCCAGCGTGCTGGGGAGGGTGTTCGCGTCGTGGAGGGTGTGCGATCCGACCGCGGGAACTACTTGCCGGGCTCCGGCGGGAGGCCGAGGGACTTCAGCACTTCCTCCCACGTCGACGGCACCGTCTCCATGGGCTGCGCCGGCGGCGCGAGATAGCCGGGATTCACCGGGGGAATCACGCGGGGCTCGGCGGGCGCCGTCGTGTCTACCGCAGGAGGAGCGGCCGGCTCGTCGACCGGAGGGGCCTCGCTCTGCTCGCGAGCGAGGTCGGTGATCCAGCGGATCATCTTCTCGCTCTCCCAGTCGCGGCCGTTGTCCGGGAAGTTGTCCCAGTAGTAGAGGTGCTGCAGAAACCCCAGTTCGACGTAGGGCTTCTCGAACAGCTGCGGGATGTCGGCGTTGTCCTCGCCGAACCCCACGGCCTCCGCCTGCAGCTTGGCCTCGACGACGGGGCGGCCGGGACCGAGCGCCCACGTCACTGCGTCGAACATCTCGCGCGGCGTCGGCGACCTCTCGTCCGGCAGTGGCTGGGTGCGGTCCGATACCCGGAGCATCACGTCGAGCAGGGACTCGTCCGACGTGGCGAAGTCCGGGTCGCTGAAGACGTGCGCGATGGTGCGAGCCGCGACGTCGGACGAGACCGCGACGAACTCGGTGACGGTGCGGCCCGGATCGAGCAGGGTGAAGTGCATCCGCCCGAAAACGTTGAGCGCCAACGGCAGGACGCCGAGGTTCTCCGGTGCGTCACAGGCGATGTCCATCGGACGGCACGCCCACCGGATCTTGTTCGTGAGGGTTCCGTAGTCCTTCGGCTCGGACGACATGAAGCCACCACCCGGCGGACCGGGCTTGTCCAGAGACGCAGTGCCGGCAGGGCGGTACGGATCTCCGACGAGGGCGACCCCGGCGATGTCGTCGGACGTCACGTGCGCCGTGGACGGTCGGGACCCGATGTCGACGGCGAGGCGCTCGACCACCTCGGCACCCACGCTGTAGCCGAGCAGCACGTACTTCGTCGACGTGCCGCACGCGGTCTTGTTGGCGTCGATCATCCGGCCCATGGTCGCGAGGCCCTCGGCGACGGATTCCTGATAGGTGGGCACCGGCTCGGCCACGGCCACGCCGTACTCCGACGCGTACGGCACGTACACCCAACCGACTCGTCCGGGCGTGGACGCCGAGGCCTCCCCCGCGGGCACGGTCACGTTGCCGACCCAGTTGGACCACGGCAGCCGGTCCACCTCGTCGACGGGGTTCCGGTCCGACTCCGAGTCCGTCGCGCCCGTGATGGCGACGATGAGCACGTCGGGGCAGTCGTACGCGTAGTTGTTCGGATCCTGATCGACCTTCGTGCCCAGCCCGAACGTGTCGAGCACCGACTCGACGGGGTCGTCGCCCAGACCGAGCGGATCGGAGGGGGTGATCGGTGCCGCCCCCGCCAGTCCTCCAGGGATCGCGCACAACAGCAGTGTCGCGAGGGCAGCGGTCGCCGCGCGCAGCACGATCCTCGTCGGCCCGGTCCGCCGACGGTCGGTCGGGTCGAGCCCGGTCACACGAAGCATGGATGGATCACCCTCGTCTCTCGGTTCCAGAACCTCACGACCTTAAACAATGAATCGCGTCACCGGACCCGGCACAGGTTGTCATCCGTCACACAGTCTGCGGACCGCCTGCGTCGACCGATCGCGACGGCGGCCCGTGGCAGATCCACGACACCGCCGGTCTACAATCGGTGCGTGGTCCTATTCTTCGAAGCACTCCTCATCCTGGCGTCGATCCTCATCGCCTGGTTCTCGCTGTACGTCGTCTATCGCCTGGTCACCGACGAGTCGTGACCGACGAGTTCGGCACCCCGGCGCCCCGCCTGAGCGGTGACGCCGCGGTCGCGCGTGCGGAGGAACGGGCCAAGGAGACGGCCGGGCGCAACATCCCGCTGCTCCCCGATCTGCCCGGTGACGGTGACACCGCCAATCTGCGGCAGGGTCCCGACATCTCGCACTCCATGCTGGCACTGCTGCCGCTGGTCGGCGTGTGGCGCGGCACCGGTGAGGGACACGACGCTGAGGGCGACTACACACTGGGACAGCAGATCGTCGTGAGCCACGACGGCGGTCCCTACCTGTCGTGGGAGTCCCGCACCTGGCGCGTCGACGAGAACGGCGCCTACGCCGGCCGCGACCTGCGCGAGTCCGGCTTCTGGCGGGTGAGCGGAACCGGTGAGCCCGGTGACGACGGCGAGGAGACTCTCGAGCTCCTACTGACCCACGCGAGCGGGCTCATCGAGCTGTACTACGGCCGCGCACTGACGCAGTCGTCCTGGGAGCTGGCCACCGACGTGGTCATCAGAAGCACGTCGGCGGCGCTGGTCGGGGGCGCGAAGCGTCTATACGGCATCGTCGAGGGTGGCGATCTCGCGTACGTCGAGGAGCGGGTCGGACCGGACGGCGATCTCGAGCCCCGGCTGTCCGCCCGCCTCGAACGCTACGTGGGCTGACGCTCGCCCTTCTCGCTCTCCGCATCCTTCCCGGAACCGGTGTCGGCATTCTCGGTGTCGGATTTCTCGGTGTCGGATCTCTCGGAGGCACCGTCCTCGTCGAAGTCCGCGAACGCGGTACCGGACACGGTGCCGCCGGTGCCGGGCAGCGTCACCGTCTCGCGCGCACCGGTCTCGTACCGCGCATTGAGGCCGTCCATCTTCTCGCCGGCGCGATCGAGGTCCTCCTGCGTCAGCTCGGGGCCCACGGTCTCCTCGTTCGCCGAACCGGTGTCGGAGGACGTGTCGTCGGTGTTCGTCGTGTCAGGCTGCTCGTCACTCGTCATGTCCCCCACAGTGACACAGGCGAGGGGGTCTGCTCGGCAGAACGGGAAAGACCAGGCGCGCGGGCCTGATCCGGACATGGGACGACCCCCGAGCCCTACCGGTACACCGTTGCAGGAGTACGGGTCTCGGTCTGGACGGACCGAGGGCTCGGGGGTCGGGTAGCTGCCTGGTATTCGCCCGCCGCTCGCGCGGTGAGAGAAGAACCGTCAGCGGTTGCGGCTAGCGGGCAGCCACCTCACGCGTCCAAGAGTCATACAATTCCAGACCACCTCCTCTCTCGTGTACAGACGACGCTACGCGTGGATCAGCCCGGTCGGCAACGTCTTTTTCCGTGAGCGAACACACCTGACGTTCACCGCTCACGGTCACCACTCGAACGCCCGTCGGCACCGGTCGATGCGTCACGACCAGAACGGTCGTCGCCCGATCGAACAGTCCACCGTCGGGATCGAGCATCGCGGCGAGCAACGCGGCGGAGGACACGTCGTCCACGTGTTCGGTGGGCTCGTCGACGATGATCACCGCCGCCCGCGAGAGCGTCGCGCGGGCCAGCAGCAATCGGCGACGCTGTCCGCCGGATAGCACCTCCGCGCCGCCGTCGAGGTCCGTGTGCACACCGTCGGGCAGTGCGCGCACCCAGTCGCCGAGCCCGACCCGGTCGAGTGCCGCCGTCGCCTCCGTCTCGGTCACGTCACCGCGCACCACACGGAGGTTCTCCAGAACGGTGGTCCGGAAGACATGGGCGTCCTCGGCGACGTAGGACACCGTCCGGCGCACCGCGTCCTCGGACAGTTCGCCGACGGACCTGCCGTCGACGAGCACGGCGCCCGCGGCGGGGGCGACGAGCCCCGCGATCGTCATGGCGAGCGTGGACTTGCCGACGCCGCTGGGTCCGCTGATCGCCAGGCGCGCACCGGGTCCCACCACCAGAGATACCGGCGCGGTCCGCGATCCGCCGCGGCCTGCGACGACGTCGCACACCTCGAGGCGCACCGACGGCGACGGCGACGGGTCGTCCTTCGGCGTCACCGCCGGCCCGGAGCGGGCCTCGTCCACGAGAGCCATGATCCGCCGAGCCGCCGCGGATCCGCGCACCCACGCCACCGCGGCGGCGGGTATCGCACCCGTCGCCTCGAACGCGGCGAGCGGAACCAGCACCACGACGGCGAGCCCGGTGGGGTCGGTGCCGCCCGCGAACCCCGATGCGGTGCCGTACGCCGAGATGCCGACGGCGAGGGCGCCCAGCACCGCGACTCCCATCGACAGCGGGGTCGCCGCGGCGGACAGGGCGGACCACCCAGCGGCGCGGTCCTGCGCGGCACCGACGGCGCGGTCGGCCTCGTCGGCGCGGCGTCGCACGTCTGCCAGTCGCCCGGACACCCGGAGTTCGGCGGCGTGGTCGATCGCGGTGACGGCGTGGGCGGCGAAGTCGGCTCGCGCAGCGACGAGATCCTCGGCGACGGCCCGCTCGGCCCTGGCGCTCGACCAGGGCGCCACGACCCCGGAGACGAGCAGCGCGACCGCCAGGACGATTGCCGCGGCAGGGGACCACACGGCGACGAGTCCGACCGCGAGGGCCGAGACCACCGCGGCGACGGCGACGGGAACGAGGGCGCGCACCACCACGTCGCCGACGGCGTCCACGTCGGCGCCGGTCCGCACGAGGAGATCCCCTCGCCGCGTCGTCACCGCCGTGGCCGAATCACCCTGCGACAGTTCGCGGTACAGGGTGGACCGCGCACGGACGGTCCCGCGCAGTGCGACGTCGTGAGTGGCCAGTCGTTCCAGATACCGACACACGCCGCGCGTGATGCCGAGCGCGCGCACCGCGACCACGGCCACCGAGAGGTGCAACACCGGCGGCATCTGCCATGCCCGCGTGATGAGCCAGGCCGAGAGCGCGGACAGCGCGAGTGCACTGCCCAGCGTCGCGACTCCCGCCGCCACGGCCCGCGCGACGCGCCCCGGCGGCAGGTCGAGCAGCCGCAGTGCCCGCGTCAGATCGCTCATGCCGACACCGCCGCTCGGTCCACGTGCACGACAGTGTCCGCGGCGGCGAGCACCTCGGGCGTGTGCCCCACGATGACGACGGTGCGGCCGCCGTCGGCCGCGGCCCGCAGGGACCCGAGCACCCGACGCGCCGATTCCGGGTCGAGGTGGGCGGTCGGTTCGTCCAGGAGCACGACGGATTCCGTCGCGGCGAGAGTGCGCGTCAGGGCCAACCGCTGGGCTTCTCCGACGGACAGTCCCACTCCCCCGGCGCCGAGCATCGTCGCGGCTCCGCGGGGCAGGGACGCCAGGACGGACGAGAACCCCGTGGCGCGAGCAGCTTCGGCCACGTCACCACGCGCCCCGAGGTCGAGGTTGTCGGCGACGGATCCGGCGACGACGGCCGGACGCTGCGGCTGCCAGGTCACACGGCGCCACCACCGGTCGAGGTCGACGGTCGACAGGTCGACCCGAACCCCGTCGGAGCCCACGAGGGAGACGGACCCCTCGTCGGGATCGACGAGCCCGAGAACGGACGCCAGGACCGTGGACTTCCCGGTCCCGTTGGCGCCGGTCAGCACCGTCACCCGTCCCGGCCGGAACGTCGCGTCGAGGTGGCGGGGTGCCCACCCGTCCCGCCCGCGGACCGACAGGTTCGTCAGGACGACGGTGACCGGACCGGTGGGCGGCGCGGCCGTCCGCTGGTCATGCGGCGCCTGCGCCTCGGCGCTCTCGAGCAGAGCGAAGGCACGTCCCGCGGCCTCCGCACCGTCCTCGGACGCATGGAAGGCGGCACCGAGTGCGCGCAGCGGCAGGTAGACCTCGGGCGCCAGAATGAGCGCGATGATGCCGGGTGCCAGCTCCATGTCGCCGTACACGAGGCGTAGACCGATCGACACCGCGACGAGTGCGACGCCGAGCGTGGCCAGCAGTTCGAGCACCATGGACGAGAGGAAGGCGACGCGCAGTGCGGCCATCGTCCGGCGGCGGTGCTCGTCCCCGAGTTCGCCGACCCGCGCGGCCGGCCCGTCCTGCCGGCCGAGTGCGCGCAGTGTCGGGATTCCGGCGAGCAGGTCCATCAGCTGAGAGGACAGTCGCGTCATCGCGTCGAGGGTTCGTCGGGACCGCCCGCGGGTCATCAGACCGATCAGCACCATGAACACCGGGATCGTCGGGAGGGTGACCGCCACGATCACCGCGGAGAGCGGATCGACGAACGCGATCATCAGGGTCGCGATCGGGGTGACGGTCGCCGCCAGGACGAGGGCCGGGACGTAGTCGGTGAGGTAGGGCGCCAGTCCGTCGAGACCACGCGTGACCACCGTCGACCACTCGCCCCGATCCTCCCCGCCGCGCGAGCGCGTCGTCGTGGCCGCGTCCAGCATGTCCTCGCGCAACCCGCGCACGACTCGGACCGCCGAGCGGTGCGCGTACCTCGACCGCGCCCACGACGCGAGGACGCGGACCAGTACGGCGGCAGCCAGGACCGTCAGCTCGGTGGTCCAGGCTCCGACCGTCCGACGGGTCGGGTCGGTGACCGCGCCGCCCAGCACGGTCCCGACGACGACGGCGATGACGACGACGCACGCGGTCGTCACCAGGGAGAGCGCCACTGACCCCACGAGGTGACGACGGACGGGCACCGACCGGTGCCACAACCGGGGGTCGATCGGTCCTCGGGGCCGCCTCGTCGCGGTCATCGAGTGCTCGCCAGGCCGATGGACGCCGGGATCTGCGTCGTCGAGATGCGCCGACGGAAGACCCAGTAGGTCCAGCCCTGGTAGGCCAGGACCACCGGTGCCACGATCGCCGACAGCCACGCCATGATGCGCAACGTGTACGCGGAGGACGACGCGTTGTCGACGGTCAGCGAGAACGCGGCGTCGATGGTCGAGGGCATCACGTTCGGGAACAGTGAGCAGAAGAGCAACAGCACGGCTCCGCCGATGGTCACGGTGGTGCCGACGAAGGCCCATCCGTCTCGCCCGCGCAGCACGGCCACCGCTGCCGTCACCAGCCCTGCCACGGCAGCGGCGACGATCCACCAGGTCCAGCCCTTCCCGTGCGCGAGCTGAGTCCACAGCGCGAACACCCCGGCGCCCACCACGGTCGGAACGATCAGTGCCGCAGCGAGTCTCGATGCGTCCGCTCGAACCTCGCCGGCCGTCTTGAGGGCGATGAACACGGCACCGTGGAACGCGAAGAGCATCGCTGTGGTCGCACCACCCAGCAGCGCATAGGGAGTGAGAAGGTCGAGCAGTCCCGAGGTGACCTTCTTGTCCGCGTCGATGGCGACACCGCGCACGATGTTCGCGAAGGCGACACCCCACAGCACCGCGGGCACCCAGGAACCGATCCCGATACCGAGGTCGCACCGACGCCGCCACACGGGGTCGTCGATCTTGCCGCGGTACTCGATGGCACAGATACGCAGGATGAGCGCCACGAGGATCAGCAGCAGCGGCAGATAGAAGCCGGAGAAGAGCGTCGCGTACCACTCGGGGAAGGCCGCGAAGAGCACTCCTCCCGCCGTGATGAGCCACACCTCGTTGCCGTCCCACACCGGACCGATCGTGTTGAGCACGACGCGACGTCGGGTCTCGGCGTCGTCCCGGCCGGATCGACCGAGAACGGGCATGAGCATGCCGACCCCGAAGTCGAATCCCTCGAGAACGAAGTATCCGACGAACAATGCGGTGACGACGGCGAACCAGAATTCGGGCGTTCCCATGATCATGTCTCCGGCGGGTCAGTAGGCGAACGAGAGCGGGCGGGCGTCGGCGTCGGTGTCGTCACCGTCGTCGTCGTGGGGGTGCCTGTCGTGCTCGAGCGGACCTGCCTGCACGTGGCGACGCATGAGCAGGAACCAGACGGCACCGAGCCCGGCATAGAGGACGGTGAACGTTGCGAGGGACGCCGCCACCAGAGCGACGGGGTGGTCGGACACACCCTGGTCGACCGTCAGGCGGATCATGTCGACTCCGCTGGGGTTGGGCGCGACGATCCAGGGTTGGCGGCCCATCTCGGTGAAGATCCAGCCCGCACTGTTGGCCAGGAAGGGTGTCGGGATCGCGAGCAGTGAGAGCCGGGAGAACCAGCGCTGGTCCGGAACTCGGCCACCTCGAGTGACCCACAGGCCGGCGAGCGCGAGCACGGCGGACCCGGCGGCGAGGCCGATCATCATCCGGAAGGCCCAGTAGGTCACGAAGAGGTTGGGCCGATAGTTACCCGGTCCGTACTGCTCCTCGTACTGCTGCTGCAGCTCGGTGACACCCTGGACGGTCGCGTCGACGTCGCTCTTCGCGAGGAACGACGTCAGGCCGGGGATCGCGACGATGTGCTGGACGCTGTCGCAGTTGTTGTGGGTGCCGATGGTGAGGATCGAGAACGAGGCGCCGGTCTCGGTGTGACACAGCGACTCTGCCGATGCCATCTTCATGGGCTGCTGCTCGAACATCAGCTTGCCCTGCACGTCTCCGGTGATCGCGAGTGCAGCGCCGGAGGCGATCATGACGACGAATGCCAGCCGGGCCGCGGGGCGGAACATGGAGCGGGCCTCCGACGAGGGGCCGACGTCGCCGCGACGTGCGCTGCGCACCATCCACCACCCGGCGATGCCGGCGACGAATGTCGCTGCGGTGAGGAAGGATCCGGCCACCGCGTGCGGGAACGCCGCGAGCGCCGTGTTGTTGGTGAGCATGGCCCAGAAGTCGACGAGCTCGGCACGCCCCGTGTCCGGGTCGTAGACGGCCCCCACCGGGTGCTGCATCCACGAGTTCGCGGCGATGATGAAGTAGGCGGAGGCGTTGACCCCGATGGCCACCAGCCAGATCGTCACCAGGTGAACGACTTTCGGCAGCCGTTGCCACCCGAAGATCCACAGCCCGAGGAACGTGGACTCGAGGAAGAACGCGACGAGGCCCTCGAGCGCGAGCGGCGCACCGAAGACGTCGCCCACGAACCGCGAGTACTCGGACCAGTTCATGCCGAACTGGAACTCCTGGACGATGCCGGTGGCGACGCCGAGTGCGAAGTTGACGAGGAAGAGCTTGCCGAAGAACTTGGTGAGCCGGTACCAGGAGTCCTTGCCGGTGATCACCCACATGGTCTGCATCGCGGCGACGATCGGAGCGAGTCCGATGGTCAGCGGGACGAGCAGGAAGTGATAGACGGTGGTGATTCCGAACTGCCATCGTGAGACATCGAGTGCGTCCATGACCAGCTTCTTGTCGTCGGCTGCGAGGCGGGGATCCTGCCTACGGGGCCGACGCTACTACTACGCGTAGTAGTAGGCGATGGACTGTGTCCACCGTTACCTGTGGCGCGCGTCAACGCGCGACGGCGGTGTCCACCAGTTCGCGCACGACGCGGTCCGACGGCATCTCCTTGAGGTGCGTGGTGTCGAGCGTGTGCACGCGCGCGGCCAGCGTGACGGAGGAGATCAGCCAGACACTGTCGGCCAGGATCAGATCGGCCACCCGCAACGGCTCGTGCGCACAGTCGAAGCCGGCGTCGCCCGCGACCTCGAAGAGAGCGTCCACCGTGGTGCCGCGCAGCACCCCGTGCTCCACCGGAGGCGTGACCATGCGGCGATCCACCACGGCCAGCACGCTCGACCGTGGACCCTCGAGCACCTGCCCCTCGATACTGCGGAACACGACCTCGTCGAAGCCCTCTCGTGCCGCGTGGCGCAGGGCCGCCATGTTGGTGGCGTAGGACAGAGTCTTCGCACCGAGCAGGGCCCAGGGCGACTGCTGTGTCGCGTCGATGGAGAAACCCCGGTTCAGGGTCAGGGCCGACACGCCCTCCGCGCGCGCCTGGGTGACGCGATCGGCGACGGCGGAGACCATGACGAGCGCCGTCTCGGCACCGTCCGCGCCCTCGCGCCCCCGGCTCAGCAGCAGCCGCATCGCACCCTCGCCGCCACCGGTCTTCTCCCACTGCGCGAGTGCCACGTCCACCGCGCGCCGCCATGCGTCGACGTCCGGTTCCGCGAGGTCGAGCATGGCCGCCGACCGGGTGAGGCGGGCGAGGTGAGCGTCGAGTCGGCACGCCCGACCCTCGCGGATCAGCACGGTCTCGAAGATGCCGTCCCCGCGCACCGCCGCCAGGTCGTCGGCATGCAGAACAGGCTCGGTCGGATCGAGCACGGCACCGTCCAGGGTCACCACCACGCGTGAAGTCATGGCCCCGAGGGTAGTGCCGTGGCCGGACCGGGCAGTCCGCTCCTAGACTGGTGGGGTGTCCGAGACCCCTGGCCTGTACTCCTCCCCCGTTCTGGCCCGCCCCGGCGCGGTGGCCGCACCCCAGGACGGTCCCGATCGTGGAACCGCCTGGCACTACGGGGATCCGTTGGGTGAGCAGCGCGCCGCCGTCACGACCGCCGCGGTCGTCGATCGGTCGAACCGGTTCGTCATCGCGATCACCGGCGAGGAGCGACTGACCTGGTTGCACACCATCTCCAGCCAGCACGTCGCGACGCTTGCCGACGGAGCCTCCGCGGAGAACCTGAGCCTGGACGTCAACGGGCGCGTCGAACACCACATGGTCATGACCGACCTCGACGGCACCACCTGGATCGACACCGAGGCGGACCGCGGACCGGACCTTCTCGCCTTCCTGTCGAAGATGGTGTTCTGGTCGAAGGCCGCGCCGCGTCGCGGCAGCGAACGGGTCGTCGTGTCGTTGCTCGGCCCGAAGGCAGGCTCCATCCTGCGAGCGGTGGGCGCCGAGGTGCCCGCGATGCCGTACGACGCCCTTCCGCTCGACGCCGCGAACCCCGACGCCGGTCTCGTCCGCCGGATGCCGTGGCCGACCCGCACCGATTCCTTCGACGTCCTGGTCCCCGCCGACCGTCTCGACGAGTGGTGGGCGAAGTTCGTCGTCGCGGGTGCGCGTGAGGCGGGCAGCTGGGCGTTCGAGGCGCTGCGCGTCGAGTCCGGTCGACCACGCCTCGGTCTCGACACCGACGACCGCACGATTCCCCACGAGGTCGGCTGGATCGGCGGGGTCACCGAGTTCGGGGCCGTCCACCTCGAGAAGGGGTGCTACCGCGGACAGGAGACGGTGGCGCGCGTCCACAATCTGGGCAAGCCTCCGCGCCGACTGGTCCTGCTGCACCTCGACGGCTCCGCGGACGGTCGACCGGAGACGGGCGACGACGTCACCGTCGGCGGCCGATCCGTGGGCCGCATCGGCACCGTCGTCGATCACTTCGAGCTCGGACCGATCGCGCTCGCACAGATCAAGCGCGCGGTGCCGGTGGAGACCACGCTCGACGCCGGGCCGTGTGCCGCCTCGATCGATCCCGACTCCTACGTCCTGGACACCGCGGTCCAGGCGGGCCGCGCCGCGGTGGATCGGCTGCGCGGCCGGTGACGCAGCCGGCCCCGTCGGGACGCGTGCTGTCGGTGTGCGTCGTGCACACCATCCACCCCATCTCTCGGCCGGCGGTGGTCGACTCCGCCATCGACAAGCGAGCGGTGTCCGGACCGGTCGACGTCACCGAGCTCGGTCTGCACGGTGATCGCTCCTGCGACGTCACCTTCCACGGCGGCGCGGACCAGGCGGTCTACGCGTACGACGAGGCCGAGGCCGACAGGTGGGCCGAGGAACTCGGCCGGGAGGTTCCCGCGGGGTGGTTCGGTGAGAACCTGCGCGTGAGCGGACTGCCCGTCACCGATGCGGTCGTCGGAACGCGCTGGTCGGTGGGCACCGCCGAGCTCGAGGTGACCATTCCGCGGCGCCCGTGTGCCGCCTTCGCGCGGTGGACGGGCGAGAAGACCTGGGTCAAGCGTTTCACCGCGCGGGGCGATGTCGGGGCGTACCTGCGCGTCGTGCGAGTCGGCGCGCTCTCGGCGGGCGACGACATCGAGATCGTGTCCGTTCCCGACCACGGAGTCACCGTGCGGGACCTCTTCACCGGGGTGTCGGCGGAGGCGATGCAGATCCTTCTGAACACCCCCGATCTGGCGCCCAAGGTCTACCGCGAGGCCCGCGACATGGCGGCCCGGGCGGCGCGGCGCGCACCGTCGGTGTGACACCGGCGCCGGTGGAAGCGCAGACCCGATTCGCACGCTAGAGTGTGGGCAGGAAGAACACACAATCAGACGGGGCCGCCAAAAAATCCCAGGCCGCCCCGCTACTCGCGAGGGGGTTAGCCATGGGCCGCGGCCGGGCTAAGGCAAAGCAGACCAAAGTTGCACGTGAGCTCAAGTACAGCTCACCGTCCACGGACTTCGAGAGTCTCCAACGAGAGCTCACAGGTTCCCCCGACTCGCACCGCAACGGCATCGCCGATCGGGAGCCGTCCCGACACGACGATGACGACTACGACGACTGGCGGCGCTGACCGCATCCCCTGACACGGGGGGAATCCTCACATCGCACACACGACCGTGCGGGGCGTTCCGACTCAGGGACGCCCCGCACGGTCGTGTGTGCGAGGTTCTTCACGCGAGGTCAGATCGCATACTGTCGCGGCGTGTGCTGGACGCTGATCCAGTGGTCGGTGGTGAACTCCTCGATGGCCCACTCGCCGCCGAAACGACCGATGCCCGAGTTCTTCTCGCCGCCGAACGCGGTGTTGGGCTCGTCGTTGATCGTGGTGTCGTTCACGTGTGTCATTCCGGCCTCGAGTCTCGTCGCCACCCGGACCGCACGCCCGACGTCTCGCGAGAACACCGCGCTGGAGAGCCCGTACTCGGTGTCGTTCGCGATCCGGACAGCGTCGTCCTCCCCGTCTGCCCGGATCACCGTGGCGACGGGTCCGAACACCTCCTCGGCGGCGGTCGCGACGCCGTTCGTCCCCAGCACGAGATGTGGGCCCAGCACCCGCCCGGCCGGTCCCGAACGCTCCCCGCGCACGCGGACTTCCGCGCCGTCCGACTCCGCGCGAGAGATCCGGTCGAGAATCGACTCCACCTGCGCGTCGTTGATGATCGGGCCGATCTGTGTGTCGGGATCGGCGGGATCGCCGGTGCGCAGTGACCGGACCCGCTCGGTGAGCCGGTCCACCACCTCGTCGTGCACCGCATCGACCGCGATCACCCGGTTGGTCGCCATACACACCTGACCCTGGTGAAAGAACGACCCGAAGACCGCCGCGTTCACGGCTGCCTCGACGTCCGCGTCCTCCAGCACGACCAGAGGCCCGTTGCCCCCGAGTTCGAGGGACATTCTGGTGAGCGGCGCCGACGCCGCGATGCCCGACCCCACGGGCGTCGAACCCGTGAACGACACGAGCCGTGTGAGGGGATGCGAGGTCACGGCGTCACCGATCTCGCTGCTCTTGCCGACGACGACGGACAGCAGGCCGGCGGGTAACCCGGCATCCTCGAGAATTCTGGCCAGCAGGAGTCCGCCGGTGACGGGGGTGTCGCTCGCGGGCTTCAGCACCACTGCGTTGCCGAGCGCCAGCGCGGGCGCCACCGAGCGGGCGGACAGTTGCATCGGGAAGTTCCACGGACTGATCACCGTGACCACGCCGAGGGGCCGCCGGTACACGCGGTTCTCCTTGCCGTCGATCAGCGCAGCGGGGAGGATGCGCCCGGCCGATCGAGTGGGGTAGCTCGCCGATTCGAGCATCACCGCGCGGACGGCCAGCCATTCCCACTCGGCGCGGGGGCGGATGGCGCCGACCTCCGCGACGAGCCAGTCCACGATCTCGTCCTTGCGCTCCTCCATGATGCGCGCTGCGCGGTGGAACACGTCCGCACGCTCGGTCAGGAGCGTGGACTCCCAGTCCCGCTGCGCGATGCTCGCCGCCGTGAACGCTGCGTCGACGTCGGCCGCATCGGCCAGCGCGAGGGTGGTCAGGACGTCGCCCGAGTACGGGTTCACGTCGTCGGCGGTGCGGCCGTCTCGGCCCACTCGCCACTGACCGGCGATCGGGAGGGTGTCGAATCCGTCGTACGTCGTCATGCCGGTCGGGTGCCCGACCAGTCCTGCGACAAACGAGAACCTAGAAACGGGGGTGATTACCCGTCAGCACGGCGCGCTCGTCGGTTCCGCTGTCGGCGGACTTCTTGACCGTCCCCAGCGTCCAGCAGTCGATGTGGCGAGCAGTGAGCACGGCGAGGGCGCGGTCGACGTCCTCGGGTGCCACGATCGCGACCATGCCGACGCCCATGTTGAACGTGCGGTCCATCTCCTCGCGCTCCACGCGTCCGCGCTGCGCGATCATCGCGAAGATCGGAGCCGGGCTCCACGTTCCGCGATCGAGCTCGGCGACGAGGCCCTTCGGCATGACGCGAGCGAGGTTGGCAGCCAGGCCACCACCGGTGACGTGGCAGAACGTCCGCACGTCCGTCTCCGCCGCGAGGGCGAGGCAGTCCTTGGCGTAGATGCGGGTGGGTTCGAGCATCTCCTCGCCGAGCGTGCGGCCGAACTCCTCGACATGACCGGTGAGCGACATGCGGCTGATGTCGAGCAGAACCTTGCGAGCGAGGGAGTAGCCGTTGGAGTGCAGTCCCGAGGACCCCATCGCGAGGACCACGTCGCCGGGACGCACCCGGTCCGGGCCCAGTACCTGGTCGGCCTCGACGACGCCGACACCCGTCGCGGACAGGTCGTACTCGCCGTCCGCCATCATGCCGGGGTGCTCGGCGGTCTCGCCGCCCAGCAGTGCGCATCCCGCCAGGATGCAGCCGTCGGCGATGCCCTTGACCAACTGCGCGACGTGCTCGGGCACCACGCGCCCCACCGCGATGTAGTCCTGCAGGAACAACGGCTCGGCGCCGCAGACGACGAGGTCGTCCACGACCATCGCGACCAGGTCGAGTCCCACCGTGTCGTGCTTGTCCAGAGCCTGCGCGACCGCGATCTTGGTGCCCACACCGTCGGTGGACGCGGCGAGCAGCGGCTCGCGGTATCCGCCCTTCAGCGCGAACAGGCCGGCGAACCCACCGAGACCGCCCATGACCTCCGGTCGCGACGCCCGCTTGGCGAGGGGCGCGAACAGCTCGACGGCACGATCACCGGCTTCGATGTCCACTCCTGCCGCTGCGTACGAGGCTCCTGCGCCGGGCTGGTGGGTGTCATCGGTCATGGGTGTACTGCTCCAGCCTGATCTGTGTGTGAGTACCCGGGAGGGTCGGATGCGGCCCTAACGGTACCGGAGGCCTATCGGTCCTTCCGGTCTCGTGTCACCTCGGGCCTGGGAATGGCCGCGATCAGGCGCTTGGTGTACTCCTCCGCCGGATCCCGGAGGATCCGTCCGGGCGTCCCGAGCTCGACGACGGCGCCGCCCCGCAGCACCGCCACCCGATGCGCGAGGCGGTCGACCACGGCGAGATCGTGACTGATGAACAGGCACGCGAAGTGCAGTTCGGTCTGCAGTTCCTCGAAGAGGTCGAGAACCGCGGCCTGCACCGAGACGTCGAGCGCGCTGGTCGGTTCGTCGGCGACCAGCAGATCCGGCTTCAGGACGAGTGCCCGCGCCAGCGATGCCCGCTGACGCTGACCCCCCGACAGCTCGTGCGGGTACCGCTTCTCCGTGCCCTTCGGGAGCTGGACCGCATCGAGCCACTCCACGACCGTGCGCGCGATGTCCGCCTTCGACCCGGCCTTGTGCACGATCATCGGCTCGGCGATGCACTGGCCGACGGTCAGTCGGGGGTTGAGCGACGTGGACGGATCCTGGAACACGAATCCGAAACGCTTGCGCAGACTCTTCAGCGCGGACCCCCGCAGCCTGCCCACGTCCTGACCGAGGACGTCCACCGAGCCGGACGTCGGCTTCTGCAGTGCGGCCACGCAACGGCCGATGGTGGACTTGCCCGAACCGGACTCCCCCACCAGACCGAGGGTCTCGCCGCGGTGCAGATCGAACGTCACCGAGTCGACGGCCCGGAAGACGGGCTGACCGATGCCGCCGGGGAACTGCACGACGAGATCGCGCACCGACAGCACCACCTCGTCCGAGACGGTGCGATCGGTGACCACGGGATCGAGCGTCGGGACCGCCGCCAGCAACGTCTTCGTGTAGTCGGCCTTCGGCGCAGCGAAGAGATCGTGGACGAGTGCCTCCTCGACCACCTCGCCGTCCTTCATGACGACGACCCGATCGGCGATGTCCGCCACCACGCCCATGCTGTGCGTGATCAGCACGATCGCGCAACCCAGACGGTCCTTGAGGTCGCGCAGCAGGTCGAGGATCTCGGCCTGCACGGTCACGTCGAGTGCCGTCGTCGGCTCGTCCGCGATGATCACCTTCGCCTCGCACGAGATGGCGATCGCGATCATCACACGCTGCTTCTGGCCACCGGACAACTCGTGCGGGAAGTAGCCGAATCGCCGCTCCGGGTCGGGCAGACCCACCATGGTGAGCAACTCGATCGCCCGGACGCGGGCGGACTTCTTGTCCAGCACCTTCCCGTCCGTTCCGGCGTGAGCTCGCAGGGCCTCGACGATCTGGAAACCGACGGTGAACAGCGGGTCGAGGGCGCTGCCGGGTTCCTGGAACACCATCGCCACGGCGTTGCCGCGGAGATCGGCCCACTGCTTGTCCGACAGCGACGTCACCTCGCGGGACCCCACGGTGACGGTTCCGCGTACGCGGGCGGTGTCCGGGAGCAGCCCGATGGCGGAGCGGACGCTGACCGACTTCCCGGAGCCCGATTCGCCGACGACGGCCAGGACCTCGCCCGGGAAGACCTCGAAACTCACTCCCTTGACGGCGTCGACGGGCCCCGCGTCGGTGGCGAAGCTGACCGACAGTGCCTCGAGGGTCAGAGCCGCCTGCGGGGTGGACGCTGAGGCCGTCATGAGGGATCTTTCTGCTTGCGTCTGGTTCTCAGAACGGGATTGAGTGTCTCGCTGACGGATTCGCCCACCATGGTCATACCGAGCACGACCAGGACGATGGCCGTGCCGGGGAAGATCGACGTCCACCAGATGCCGTTGGAGATGTCCGGCAGCGCCTTGTTGAGGTCGTATCCCCACTCGGACGCGGACGTCGGCTCGATGCCGAACCCGAGGAAGCCGAGACCCGCCAGAGTCAGGATGGCCTCGGCGCCGTTGAGCGTGAGGATCACCGGCAGTGTCTGCGTGACGTTGGCGAGGATGTGGCGGAACATGATCCGCACCGGGCCGGCGCCGGTGACCCGCGCCGCGTCCACGTAGGGCTCGGTCTTCACCGAGACCGTCGCGTTGCGCACCACGCGAAAGTACTGCGGCACGAAGACGGCGGTGATGGCGATCGCGGCCGAGAGGACACCACCGAAACTGCTGGACTGGCCTCCGGCCACGACGATCGAGACCACCACGGCGAGAAGCAGACTCGGGAACGCGTACATCGCGTCCATGAAGAGGACCAACACCCGGTCCACCCACCGGCCGACGTAGCCGGAGAGCAGTCCGAGGGGAACGCCCACCACGATCGACAGCACCAGCGACGTGACGATGACGAGCAGGGCGGTCCGTGCGCCGTAGACGACGCGGGAGAACACGTCCTCTCCGCGCACCGACGTCCCGAAGATGTGGTCCGCACTCGGCGCCGCCTGGCGCGCGAACTCCACGCCGTCGGCGGACGTCTGGGAGAAGGTGTACGGCGCGATGAGCGGAGCGAAGACCGCCATGATCACGAACAGCACCACCAGCACGAGCCCGATGACGATGGTGGCCTTCTGCAGTCCGGCACTCGAGCGGATGATCGACAGGCCGGGCACACCCCGACGTCGCTTCGGCGCCTCGATCGAGCCGACGCTCACCTCGATACTCATCAGAACCTCACTCGTGGATCGACGATCGCCACGATGGCGTCGGTGAGGAAGCTGACGACCGCGACGACGATGGCCAGGAACGTGACGATGCCCTGGACGGCGATGAAGTCGCGCGCCTGCAGGTAGCGAGCGAGCTGATAGCCCAGTCCCTGCCACTCGAACGTCGTCTCGGTGAGCACCGCGCCGCCCAGCAGCATGGCGATCTGCAGCCCCATCACGGTGACGACCGGGATGAGCGCGTTGCGGAAGGCGTGCCGCCGGGCGACGACGCGCGCCGAGAGTCCCCGTGCGCGCGCAGCTTCCACGTAGCCGGACTGCAGGGTCTGCAGAAGGTTCACCCGCACCAGGCGCAGGAACACGCCGGCGGTGAGAAGTCCGAGCGCGACCGCGGGGAGCACGGCGTGCTTCAGCACGTCGACGGTGTAGCTCGGCTCCCCGTAGAGAATCGAGTCGATCAGCAGGATGTTGGTCTTCGGTGACACGTTCTGCAGTGCCAGTTCGACATTGGTGCTCGCCCGGCCCGCCACCGGCAGCCACCCGAGCTTCACGGCGAAGACCAGCTTGAGCAGCATGCCGACGAAGAACACCGGCGCCGCGTAGAACAGGATCGCCAGGATGCGCAGGGTGCCGTCGGAGATCGAGTCGCGGCGGGTCGCGGCGTAGAAGCCGAGGGGGATGCCGACGGCGAACGCGACGAGCAACGCCCAGAACGCGAGTTCCAGCGTCGCCGCGCCGTTGGTGATCAGCACACCGCTGATCTCCTGGTTGCTGGTCGCGGAGCGACCGAAGTCTCCCCGCAGCAGACCGGACAGGTACTCCCAGTACTGCACCAGGATCGGCCGGTCGTAACCGGCCGCGGCGCGTCGTTCGGCGATCTGGTCGGCGGGCAGTCGTCCACCGAGGGCAGCACTGATGGGATCGCCGAGAACGCGCATGAGGAAGAAGACGACCGTGACCAGGATCCATGCCGTGGGAATGATCAGCAGGAACCGGATCACGAGATAACGGGCGAGCGCGCCGTAGCGTGACGACGCGCTCGCCCGTGACTGCTTCCCCACCGACGCCTCGTCGGGCGTGGTGGTGACCATGGATCAGCCCTTCGTGAGCGGGGTGAAGCGGAACTTGAACGAGGCGTCGAGAGTCTCGTCGACACCCTGGACCTCGTCCGTCGAGATCGCGATCTGCTTGCCCTCGAGGAGCGGCAGCGTGGACACGAAGTCCTGCGCCATCCGCGTCTGGATCTCACCGATGATCTCGGAGCGGCGAGCCGGGTCGGTCTCGGTCCGCTCGGAGTCGATCAGCGCAGTGATCTCGGGGTTCTCGAAGTGGTTCTGCAGGAAGTTGTCCGGTGCGAAGAACGGCGTCAGGTAGTTGTCCGCATCCGGGAAGTCCGGGAACCAGCCGAGCTGATAGACGGGGTACGTGTCCGCGACGCGTTCCTTGTTGTAGGTGTTCCACTCGGTGGACTGCAGGTTCACCGTGAACAGGCCCGAGCTCTCGAGCTGCGCCTTGACCGCCGCGTACTCCTCCGACGACGAGGAACCGTAGTGATCGGGGTTGTACTGCAGATTGACCGCGACCGGGGTCTGCACACCGGCGTCGGACAGGAACTTCGCTGCCTCGTCCTTGTTCGGGGCCTCGCCGTAGACGTCCTTGAACGCGGTGTTCGCGCCCTCGAGGCCACTGGGCACCACGGACCACGCCGGCGTGAACGTGCCCTTGTAGACGTTCTCCGACAGTGCGTCACGGTCCACCGAGGCGGCCATGGCCTTGCGGATCGCGAGCTTCTGCTCGGGTGTGCCGCCGGGCATCGTGTTCTGGTTGAAGACGATGTAGCGGAGCTCGCCGCCGGGGCCCTCGTGGACGGTGAGGCCGTCCACCTGGTCGAGCGACTCGATGTCGGTCGGGGTCAGCGAACGCCACGCGACATCGATGGACTTGTTCTGCATGTCGAGCTTGAGGTTGTCCGCGCTGGTGTAGGTGCGCAGGGTGACCGATCCGGTCTTGGGCTCGCCCAGCACGCCCTTGTAGTCCGCCGCGGCGGAGAAGCTGACGAGGGAGTTCTTCTCGTAGCTGTCGATCGAGTAGGGGCCGGCGAAGGGCTTGGCCGCCACGACCGCGTTGTCGTCCATGATCGAGTCGGCCGGAAAGACCTCGGAGTCGATGATGGGCCCGGTGTTGGTGGCGAGAACCTGGGGGAAGGTCTGGTCGTTCGCGGCCTTCAGCGTGAACTCGACGGTCTTGTCGTCCGGCGCGGCCACCGAGTCCAGGTTGGCCAGCAGCGAGGACGGGCCGTTGGGATCGTTGATGGACACGATGCGATCGAACGAGAACTTGACGTCCTCGCTGGTCAGCGCGTGGCCGTTGGCGAAGGTCAGGTCGTCCTTCAGCGTGCAGGTGTAGACCGTCGGCTGACTGAACTCGCAGCTCTCGGCGGCGTCGGGCTGCAGTTCGTCGCTGCCGGGGGCGTAGTTCATCAGGAACGGATAGACCTGGTTCATGATCGTGAACGAGCCGTTGTCGTACGAGGCGGCAGGATCGAGCGAGTAGACCTGGTCGGTGGTGCCGACGACGAGCGCCTCGCCGCCGCCCTCACCGCCTGCGCCGCCGCCGTCGTCGGTGCGGCCGGAGCCGCACGCTGCCGCGGTGAGAGCCGCGACGGACAGGATGGACACGGCTGCGGTGCGCCGCGCCGTGCGTCCTCGGGAGGGCACGCTCATGGTGTGGATGTCCTTCGTGAGTCTGGGCCCGCGGTGTCGGAAGCGCGCGTCGCGTCCCGTCCGGCCGGGTCGTTCCGGTGGTTCGGTGAACGGCACGTTACCGAGTGCGCATGTCGTTCATGTGTCGAACCACACGAAATTTTTAACATGACCGGTACTTACCTGTCCGACCGCCTGATGTCCAACAGCTTTTCGCCTCGCGGAGACAGCCGATATCCCACCTTCAGACTCTCGGTCAGACCCAGCGCCTTCAGCCGACGCACGCGCGGCTTGAACACGTCGCGTTCGAGTCCCAGCACGGCGCCGAGGTCCGCCGCCAGCACCGCCGGGCGCTCCCGGATCAGCTCGAGGGTGCGCCAGGCCCACGGCGCGTCGGCACGCTCGTCCATGCGATCGAGCTTCGTGGTCACCATGGCGACGTCGTCGTCGGACAGATCGTCGTCCGCACGCAGCCCCACTCGCGGGTCCTCGCCACCGAACGACACCTCGACCCGCCAGACGGGATCACCGTCGGCGCCCCGAAACCCCTTGCGCAAGGCCGAGATCGAGGGCTCCCCCGCCGCGCGGGCATCGTCGTCCGTGAGCGACTCGGGGTCGCACTCGGAGATCGAGTCCACGACGACGACACCGGCCGGCGTGTGGATCCACGTACCCGCCTTGACGCGCCGCTTCGCCCAGCGCCGGTACTGCACCCGGATCGTTCCCGCCGCGATCGCCTCGGCGATCGCGAGCCGGATCAGCATCTGGGTGTCAGGGGCGCGAGAGAGCGCTCACGTTGTCGACGGCCGCGGGCATCGCGATGCCCGCTGCGGTCGCCAACATGCCCTCGAGGACGTTCTTGCCCATGGCGGTCTCCTTGGGGAGCTCGATGGGGTACTTGCCGTCGAAGCAGGCGGAGCACAGCCGCGTCGCGGGCTGCTCCGAGGCGGCGATCATGCCCTCGATCGAGATGTAGCCCAGCGAATCGGCGCCGATGGCCTGCCGCACACCCTCGAGCATGCCGTCCTCGGAGTCCATGCCGTTGGCGATCAGTTCCGCGGGCGAGGCGAAGTCGATGCCGTAGAAGCAGGGCCAGCGGACCGGCGGCGACGCGATGCGCACGTGGATCTCGAGCGCGCCCGCCTCGCGCAGCATGCGTACCAGGGCCCGCTGGGTGTTGCCGCGGACGATCGAGTCGTCCACCACGATGAGGCGCTTGCCCCGGATGACCTCGCGGAGAGGGTTGAGCTTCAGCCGGATGCCGAGCTGACGGATGGTCTGCGACGGCTGGATGAACGTGCGTCCGACGTAGGCGTTCTTCATCAGGCCCTGGCCGTACGGGATGCCCGAACCCTGCGCGTAGCCGACGGCGGCGGGCGTTCCCGACTCCGGGACCGGGATCACCAGATCGCCCTCGGCGGGGTGCTCCTCGGCCAGGCGGCGGCCGATCTCGACGCGGGTCGAGTGGACCGACCGGCCACCGATGACGCTGTCGGGGCGTGCGAGGTAGACGTACTCGAAGATGCAGCCCTTGGGCTCGGGCGCGGCGAAGCGGGAGGATCGCACGCCGTCCGCGTCGATGGCGAGCAGCTCGCCCGGCTCGATGTCGCGGACGAACGAGGCGCCGACGATGTCGAGGGCGGCGGTCTCCGAGGCCACGACCCAGCCGCGGTCGAGACGGCCCAGGGACAACGGACGCACACCGTGGGGGTCACGCGCCGCGTAGAGGGTGTGCTCGTCCATGAACGTGAGGCAGAAGGCACCCTTCAGCGTCGGCAGCAGTTCCATGGCCGCCTGCTCGATGGTGCTGTCCGCGGCGCCGTGCGCCAGCAGTGCGCCCACGATGTCCGAGTCGGAGGTGGCACCGGTCCCGCGCGGGCGGCCCATGATGCCGGCGTCGCGCGCCCGCTCCGACAACTCGGCCGTGTTCACGAGGTTGCCGTTGTGGCCCAGGGCGATGCCGCTGCCGGCCGCGGTGGTGCGGAAGATGGGCTGCGCGTTCTCCCACGTCGTCGATCCGGTGGTGGAGTACCGGCAGTGCCCGATGGCGATGTGGCCGCTCATGGCGCCGAGAGTCTGCTCGTCGAACACCTGGCTCACCAGACCGAGGTCCTTGAACACCAACACCTGGGACCCGTCGGCCACGGCGATGCCGGCGGCCTCCTGACCGCGGTGCTGCAGCGCGTAGAGGCCGTAGTACGTCATCTTCGCGACGTCCTCGCCGGGGGCCCACACACCGAAGACGCCGCATTCCTCCCGCGGCTCGTTCTCGTTGATGTCCAGTTCCGGACCGGATGTGTCATCGAGCAGATTCGGGCTGTGGACCGAGGGGTCACGAGTCACGACGCGCTCTCCTAGAAGCCGGGAGGGGTGGGGTGCAGGCCACGCTGCACGCACACTCGGGGAGTCTACGGGCAACCCCGCGATCAACAAGCCGTCGGCAGGCACCGATACCGCGGTGAGCTGTGATCCACGACTCGCGGCGCGGTGCCATGATGGAGACATGGTCAGCAGACTTCCGTACGGCGTCACCCCCGAACAGCCCGGCGAGGGGCAGGAATCGGTGTGGGACTACCCGCGTCCGCCGGCCCTCGAGGCGTCCACGAAGCATCTCGTGGTGCGCTTCGGCGACGTGATCGTCGCCGACAGTCACGCGGCCCACCGCGTCCTGGAGACCAGCCATCCGCCCACCTGGTACATCCCGCGGGCCGACGTCCACGAGAGCCGACTGCGGCGCTCGAGTGCGCGATCGACGATGTGCGAATGGAAGGGATCCGCCACCTACTGGGACATCGTGGGCGACGACGGCGCCGTGCTCGAGGCCGGCGGGTGGAGCTACGAGAACCCCACCCCGTCCTTCGCACCGATCGCCGGCGCGCTCTCCTTCTCTCCCGTGTCCCTGACGTGCGAGCTCGACGGCGAGGTGGCACGCCCGCAGGAGGGCGGCTTCTACGCGGGGTGGATCACCCGCGACGTCGTCGGACCGTTCAAGGGCATCGCCGGGAGTTGGGGCTGGTAGTGGCCGAGAAGAACTTCTACAGCCACTCCGACGCGGCCGAGAAGTCCCGCCGCGACAAGGCCGTCGCTCTCGCTCGGTACCTGTGGGATCGCGACATCTCTGCGGACGACCTCGCGGCGATGGCTGCGGACGTCCGACGCAAGGTGGCGCGGGCCGCGGACATCAATCCACCCAGTTCCGACGAGACGTGGACGGTGGTGTCGACGCTGTTGCGCGAGAAGGCGGAGTGGGCGCTCGATCACCCGGATCACGACGCGGTCCGCCGGGCACACGCCGACGAGAAGATTCTGTGGGTGAAGCCGCCGGTACAGCCCTGGCGGTGAGGGTCAGATCCGGACGAGTGGGAGCCAATGCGCCACCTCGCCGGCGCGGCCACCCGAGGCCGTGACGCCCGCACCACGGACGGCGTCCTCGAACGCCACGCGCCCCGTCACCATCAACAGCCATGTCCGCGGGTCACATTCGACGACGTTCGGCGGCGTCCCTCGGGTGTGACGCGGCCCGACGATGCACTGCACCGCGACGAACGGCGGCACGCGCACCTCGACACTCGAGCCCGGCGCCGTCTGCTCGATGGTGCGCGCACTGAGCCGCACCGCGGCGGCGAGATCGGCGCGCGGCGGCTTCGGGAGGTCGGGGTCGTCGAGCCACGGAGACACGGTCTGCAGTGCGCTCCGGAGCTCGGCCGGGTCGACGGGTTTCGAGGGTGCCACGCCGTTCAGTGTCTCACCGAGCGCGGTGTGCCCCGAGCCGTGCCTCACCGTCCACAGGTCGCTCTGATCGACGGGATCCCGTCGATTCGTGAGACTTGCGGATGCTGAGGCACGGTCTGATCAACGAGGACTGCCGCTGTCCGCGATGGACGCTTCACTGTCTCCATGACACCGAATCTCTATCAAGGATCGACCATCGACCACCTCAACGTGACGGTCACGGATGTCGACCGCTCACTCGCGATCTATGTGCCGGCCCTCGCGGTACTGGGTATCGAGAAGCTGCTCGACTTCACCGGCGGGCCGGACGACGACTACGTCCGCATGGTCGGATTCGGCAGTGGCCGCAAGCCGTTCTTCTGGCTCGTCCAGGGAAGCACCGTCGATCCCGCACTGCACGTGGCGTTCTCGGCACCCACCCGTGACGTCGTCCGGGCGTTTTACGCCGCGGCCCTTGCGGCGGGCGCACGGGACAAGCTGTCTCCGCGCGTCTGCCCCGAGTACCACGAGAACTACTTCGGCGGCTTCGTGTACGACCCCGACGGCCTCAACCTCGAGGCGGTCTGTCACCTCGAGTAGAGCGCCACCACGTCGATGCGATCGCACCGACCGAGTTGGCGGCCCAGTGCAGTGCCATGGGCGTCAGAATGGTGCCGGTTCGCCGCTTCGACTCGACGAACAGTGCGCCGGCCGCCCCGGTGAACAGGACGACGGGCACCGACCTGCCCGAGTCGTACCAGTGCCAGACCCCGAATGCCGTGGAGCCGACCACCAGTGCGGCACGGGGACCCACCACGGCGGTGGCCACGGTGTCGACGACGCCGCGGAACAGGAATTCCTCGGGTAGCACTGTCCCGATGGGGATGTCGAACAGCACCCATCGGGCCAGTCCGGTCACTTCTCGGGACCGTCGGCGTCGGCGTACTCGTTCATGACGACGCGGATGCGTTCGGTGTCGGCCTGCGTCCACCCGTCGGGGGCGGCCACAGCGGCGAAGCCGTCGAGCACCGTCGTCCCGTAGTTGTGGCCGTGCCCGTCCGGCACGCCGGCCGCGTTCGTGAGGTCGGCACTCACCTGCCAGAAGGTGACGAACGGGAACCACCGCATGCTGGGCAGTCGGTCGTACCCGGGCGGCTCGGCGAGCCAATCCGGACGCTGGAAGATCAGATCCGGCGTCCACCACACGATGGGGTCGGACGGGTGCTGGATGTACAGCACGCGCGGGTAGGGCCAGTCCCCGCTCAGCGCCTCGACGTCCCGGGTGCTGTCGGCGAACCGCATCAGCAGTCCGCCGGCGTAGACGGGTTCCACCTCGGTGGTTCCCGGATCGCGTCGGCTGACGTAGGTGTCCCAGATGCGATTGGAGTTCGGCGGGCCCACCCACAGCACTCCGTCGACGGTGTCCCGGATGTCGGCGATGTCCGCGAACGCGCCTTCGCCGGCCTGGGTTCCGAGACTCTCGCCGTAGACGTAGAACTTGGGCCTGGTCGCCTCGGGCTCCTGCTCCCATCGCTGGTGCACGGTGTCGATGAGCAACTTCCCCGCGGCCGCCGCCTTCTCGCGATCGGCGAGGAAAGAGATCCAACTCGGAAGGTACGAGTACTGGGACGCCACGAGCGCGACGTCCCCGTCGTACATCAGTTCCACGGCCCGAGCTGCGGTGGGATTGACCCACCCGGTTCCCGTGGTCGGGATGACGACGATGGCCTTGCGGGAGAACGCATCGGTTCGATCGAGTTCGCGTACCAGGAGATTCATGCGCTCCTCGTCCGTCTCCGCGCTCTCGAGTCCCACGTACGCGCGGATCGCCTCCATGCCCGTGCGGCCGGTCGCTCGGGTCATCTCGTCGGCCGACAATCCACCCGAGACGAAGTTCCTGCCCTCGAATCCCAGTGTGTCCCAGCCGACGAGCGAGCCGGTACCACCGGAACGCTCGGGCACCGTCGGCTGTTCGGCACCCTCACGCGTGTTGCTGTTCTGAGTGCTGAAGACCGAGTTGGCGACGGTCATGGTGCCGCGCAACAGCACACCCTGCACCAGTGTGACGAGCACCGTCACGACGAGGAGGAACCCCACGAGGTTGGCCACCCACTGCGGGAGTCGGATCAGACGCAGGATCGAGCGCACGACGAAGCGGCGGATGTCCCGGATGACCCGCCACAGGCCGATGAGCGCGGCGCACACCGCGAAACTGATGATGCCGGTGCGGATGAACCCCGTGGACGTGAGCCCCTCGGCGCCCATGAGCGCGGCGAGCTGACGCTGCCAGTCCGCAGAGGCGTAGAGCATGACCGCTCCGGCGACGGTCGCGATCACCGGGACAGCGACCAGGAGTGCGCGCTCCACGCGGATCGGCAGCGGCCACCACGGCTGCTGACGAAGCACCGTGCGCAGGAGAATCCAGCCGACAGCGACGCCCAGCCCGTACCCGATGGCCGCGGTGATGCCGCTGACAATGCCCTGGAACAGCCAGCCGCGTGGCAGCAGTGACGGCGTCAGCGACCAGCAGAAGAACAGGGCGCCGAACGCGATGCCGGTGACGTCGAGCCGCAGCAGACCCCACGCCCAGATCCACGCGGGGTGCTTGCGCACCGTGCGGGTCGCCGAGCTCAGGACGTACGCCGGCAGTTCCTCGAAACTGTGGGGGCGCTGCAGTTCGTCCGACGACCGAGTATCGGTGTCGGTCATCGGACGGTGCCGGTGCCGGTGCCGGTGCCGGGAAGGTCGGTCAGCCGAAGAGCGCCGGGAGCGTCCCCTCGTACGCCTCGCGGAGTTCGGTCAACGGGACACTGAACAGTCCCTGGAACTCCACCTCGTCCGACCCTTCGTCGGCCACCCCGATACGCGTCCATGGCATCCCCCTCGCGCTGCACATCCCCGTGAACCTGGTCTCCTCGGTCCGAGGGACAGCAACGAGTACCCGCCCGGACGATTCCGAGAACAAGGTGACGAAAGGATCTGTTCCTTCGGGCGGCAGAATGCGGCACCCGGTCTCGCCGGCGAGCGCGACCTCGACGACGGTCTGCGCGAGCCCGCCCTCGGACAGGTCGTGCGCCGCGGTGACCAGACCGTCGCGGCTCGACGCCGTGAGGATGTCGGCCAGCAACTGCTCGCGAGCCAGATCCACCTGCGGCGGAACACCACCGAGATGGTCGTGGACGACCTGGGCCCAGATCGAGCCGTCCAATTCGTCGTGCGTGTCACCCAACAGGATCAGGGTCTCGCCCGGCTCCAGGCCGATGCCCGTGGGGATGCGGCGGTGGACGTCGTCGAGGACACCCAGCACACCCACCACCGGGGTCGGCAGGATCGGCGTCGACCCGGTCTGGTTGTAGAAACTGACGTTTCCGCCGGTGACCGGAATGCCCAGTTGCACACAGCCGTCCGCCAGGCCGCGTACCGCCTGCTGGAACTGCCACATGACACCCGGATCCTCGGGCGACCCGAAGTTCAGGCAGTTGGTGACGGCCTTCGGCGTGGCGCCCGTCGTCGCGACGTTGCGGAACGCCTCGGCCAGAGCCAGCTGCGCACCGCGGTACGGATCCAGCGCGGTGTACCGGCCGGACGCATCGGTCGCGAGAGCGATTCCGCGGCCGGTCTTCTCGTCGATGCGCACCACACCGGCATCGGCGTGCTCGGCGAGCACGGTGTTGCCGCGGACGTACCGGTCGTACTGCTCGGTGATGAGCCGCCGACTGCAGAGCTGGGGGGAGGAGATCATCTGCAGCAGGGTCTCGCGCAGTTCCACGCCTGTGGTCGGACGGGGCAGACCCTCGGTGGTGTTCGCCACCAGGGCATCCTGGCTCGCGGGCCGCTGCACGGGACGCTCGTAGACGGGACCGTCGTGGGCCACCGTCTTGGGCGGCACGTCGACGACGACCTCGCCGTGCCAGGTGATCTCGAGATGCTCACCGTCCGTGACCTCGCCGATGTCGGTCGCCAGCACGTCCCACTTGGCGCACACCGCCATGAAGGCGTCGACGTTCTCCGGTGCCACCACGGCGCACATGCGTTCCTGCGACTCGCTGGACAGCACCTCCGCCGGCGTCATCCCGGTCGCACGCAGCGGAACCCGATCCAGGGCGATGTGCATACCGCCATCACCCGCCGAAGCGAGCTCGGAGGTGGCACAGGACAATCCGGCACCGCCGAGGTCCTGGATACCGACCACGAGCTTCTGCTGGTAGAGCTCGAGGCAGCACTCGATGAGCACCTTCTCGGTGAACGGGTCGCCCACCTGCACCGCGGGTAGCTTGCGTCGGCCCTGCTTCTCGTCGAACGTCTCGGACGCCAGCACCGACACGCCGCCGATCCCGTCGAGGCCCGTACGGGCACCGAACAGGATGATCTTGTTGCCCGAGCCCGACGCGAACGCCAGGTGCAGATCCTCGGTACGCATCACTCCGGCGCACAGCGCGTTGAGCAACGGGTTGCCGGCGTAGGACGCGTCGAACACCGTCTCGCCGCCCACGTTCGGAAGGCCGAGTGAGTTTCCGTAACCGCCGACGCCGCGCACGATGCCCTCGAGCACCCGGCGCGTGTCCGGAGCATCAGCCGCACCGAAACGCAACTGATCCATCACCGCGATCGGACGAGCACCCATGGCCATGATGTCGCGCACGATGCCGCCGACGCCGGTGGCCGCACCCTGGTACGGCTCGATGTACGACGGATGGTTGTGGCTCTCCACCTTGAAGGTGACAGCCCACCCGTCGCCGACGTCGACCACGCCCGCGTTCTCACCGATTCCGGCGAGCATTCCCGACCGCATCTCGTCCGTCGTCGTCTCGCCGAAGTACTTGAGGTGCACCTTCGACGACTTGTACGAGCAGTGCTCGCTCCACATCACCGAGTACATCGCCAACTCGGCGTCCGTCGGACGGCGGCCGAGGATCTCCCGGATGCGGGCGTACTCGTCCTCCTTCAGACCCAACTCCGCCCACGGCTGAGCGACGTCGGGCGACCCGGCCGCAGCGGAGACGGTGTCGACCGGAGGGGTGGGGAGGGCGTCGACCTGAGGAGTGGACTCGACAGACACGGTGGATGGGGTCCTTCCCTCGGCAGAATGTCGAGGTCATTCTATGTGCAGGACCCGACACCGTCCGACCGGCCTCCGGCCTGCCCGTTCGTCGGCCCCGACCGGCCTCCGGCCTGCCCGTTCGTCAGCCCCGACCGGCCTCCGGCCTGCCCGTTCGTCAGCCCCCGACCGGCCTCCGGCCTGCCCGCTAGTCCCCCTTGACGGCGTAGTCGACGACCACGTTGCCCTTGCTCGTGACGAGGGAGTTGGTCAGGACGAGACGAGTGAGCGGATCCCCCGGCTCGAACAGGTGCTGGCCCTTGCCCACGACGACGGGGTGCGTCATCAGGGTCAGGGTGTCGAGCACACCGGCCAGGAAGAGCTGGCGGACCAGAGAGACGCCGCCCACCAGCGCGATGTCGCCACCGTCGGTCTGCTTGAGTCGACGCACGAACTCCACCGGATCGCCGTCGATGAGCGTCGAGTTCTGCCATGCGAGATCTCCGGTGAGCGTGCGTGAGGCGACGAACTTCTCCACCGGATTGATGAAGCCGGCGAAGGGGTCGTCCGCCCCCGCGTTGCCGAAGTGTTCCGACCACGACTCGTAGGCGACCCGACCCATGACGGCGGTGGTCGTCCTGCTCATGAACCCGCCCATGGACTGGCCGAGTTCGTCGTCGAAACTGTCGAACTGCCACTGGTCGGGAGCCTCGACCACACCGTCCACCGAGTGGAAGAGCCCTGCCGTCACCGCACGCATCGTGTACCGCCCTCGTGAAGAACCGGCGCCGGTCGCCGATCACTGCGGGACAGACCATGCCGGACGCCGGAACTCATCACCCCTCGTTCGCCGCGGACTCGATCCAGTCCGTCGCCGCGTCCGTCAGCTCGGACGACCCGTCGACGGACTCACCGGCCCACCACGACGGGTCGGTGAGATCGCCGTTCACGCGCAGCACGTCGTCCCTCACGGCGGACGGGAGCGGCTCACCGTTGTGCTCGACCAGCCAGTCCCGAGTCTCCGCCGTGACGGCCGGCCACCACTGCGCGATCTCCATCCCGCCAGTCTCCCCCGCCGGGCCCTGTACGGCTTCAGGATTCGTCGGCCGAATCGACGGGGTTCCCGTACCCACCGCCCGGCCCGGCGGCACCAGGTGGCACTCAGCGCAGCCCGACCGGCGCTACGCCCCCAGGAACGCAGCCAAGGCGTCGGCGTACATGTCGACGTCGTGTGCGCCCATCACCTCGCGCGCGGAGTGCATGGCGAGCTGCGCGGCACCCACGTCGACGGTGGACAGACCGGTGCGGGAGGCGGTGATGGGGCCGATGGTGGAGCCGCACGGCAGATCGGCCCGGTGGACGTACCGCTGCAGTGGGACGTCGGCTCGCTCGCACGCCAAGGCGAAGGCCGCGGCACCGGCGGCGTCGGTGGCGTAGCGCAGATTCTGGTTGACCTTGAGCACCGGGCCACCGTTGACCTCGATGCGGTGCGCGGGCTCGTGCCGCGAGACGTAGTTGGGGTGGGTCGCGTGCGCCATGTCGCCCGAGGCGTGGATCGACCCGGCCATCGCGCGCAGGAACTCCTCGCGGCCGCCACCACGCGCGAGCACGATGCGCTCGAGGACGGTGTTCATCAGATCCGAGAACGCGCCACGGTCCGACATGCTGCCCACCTCCTCGTGATCGAAGAGTGCGAGCACGGGGATGCAGTCGTCGGCTTGCGCGGCCGCGACGACCAGCGCCTCGGTTCCGGCGTAGCAGGTGCCCTGGTTGTCCAGTCGCGGCGAACTGACGAGGTCGTCCGAGAGTCCCACCACTGCAGCAGGATTGAGGTCGTGGGTCATCAGTTCCCACCCGAGCACGTCACCGGGATCCACCCCGACCTCGTCGGCGAGGAACCCGATGAACGAGTGGGGTGATCGCCCGACGCCCCAGATCGCGTTCACGTTGTTCTGCGGATCGAGGTGCACTCCCTTGCGATCCTCGGACAGGTGGATCGCCAGCTGGGGCACGCGCAGGATGGGACGGTCGACGCGCACGAGGACGTCTCGCACCGAGCCGCCGTCACGCACACCGAGACGGCCGGAGATGCCGAGATCGCGGTCGAGCCAGGAGTTGAGCCACGCGCCGCCGTAGGGCTCGAGGGCGACCATCTGCCACCCGGCGACGTCGAGATCGGGGTTCTGCTTGACGCGGAGGTTCGGACTGTCGGTGTGCCCGCCCACGATGCGGAACGCCGCGTCGGGCGCGCGTTCGGTGGACCAGGCGATGATCGAACCACCGCGGACGACGAGGTACCGGCCGGGCTCGGAGGGCCACGCGTCCGTCTCGGCCACGGCGGTGAACCCGTGCGCCGCCAGTTCCGAGGCCACGGTCTCGACGACGTGGAACGGCGACGGGGACGCGTCGACGAAGGAACAGAGGCCGGCCGCGGTCGCGGAGGTGAGGGACGCCATGGTCACCGATCGTAGAGAGACGGGGTGCGGAGACAGCGATGCCGGGCCCACCACGAGGGTGGACCCGGCATCACGAGTCGAGAAGGGTTCAGCTGAAGAAGCTCAGGCCGTCGAGGAAGCTTCCGGCGCCACCGAAGATGTCGGACAGTGCACCGAGAAGGTCGACGAAGCTGGCGAGGTCGGTCATGAGGAGCTCCCTTTGTGAGGTTGGTGGGCTTGTTGCCCGCTTGCTAAGTAATCCACACAAAAGAATGGCTCGCAACCCGAAAATTGTCGCGATTCGGTGACGAGAATCGACTCACGGGTCGATTTGTGCACCACCTGCAACGCCGGGCCACGGGCGAGCCATTGTCACCAGCACTGTCGCCTCGCGTGGACTCCGACCCGATCCGACGCCGACTCCTGCCATTCCACGCCGGGCACACCTGTGGGGCGGACTCGGCCGAGTTCGCCCCACAGGGATGATCGGGTCAGCTGAAGAAGGACAGTCCGTCGAAGATCGATCCGAGCGCGTCGACGATCCCGGACAGGTTCTGGAAGAGTTCGAGCAGATCGGTGAGGTCGGAGGACATGGTGACTCCCTTGGCACGGTGGTGACGAACGGTCGTCCGCCGACGTCAGTTACTCATAGTGACAGTCACTACACAACCGGAATCGAATTGTGCGATCCGACAAGCAGACCGTCGCTCGGCGAACCCTCGCCGAGACCGGGAGAAAGGGGGAAATGCGATGCAGGACTGGGTCGATCACGTCATCTGGTGGCAGGTGTACCCCCTCGGGTTCGTCGGCGCCGAGGCCGAGGCAGTGGACCGCACCGAACACCGACTCGACCGGATCGAGGGCTGGTTCGACTACCTCCTCGAGCTCGGGTGCAACGGCCTCGCACTCGGCCCGGTGTTCGCGTCGGAGACCCACGGCTACGACACCGTCGACCATCTCCGCATCGATTCCCGTCTGGGAACCGACAGCGACATGGACGCACTCATCGGTGCGGCACGCGCCAAGGGCATCCGAGTTCTGCTCGACGGCGTCTTCAACCACGTCGGCAGGAGCCACCCGCAGTTCGTTCGTGCGGAGCAGGACGGGCCCGACTCGGACGCGGGGCGGTGGTTCCGCTGGAAGGACGGTCGGCCGCGCACGTTCGAGGGCCACGATCTGCTGGTCGAGTTGAACCACGACGAGCAGGCGGTGCAGGAGCACGTCGCACAGGTCATGACGCACTGGCTCGACCGCGGTGTCGACGGATGGCGGCTCGACGCGGCGTACGCGGTCTCACCGGCCTTCTGGGCGGCGGTGCTCCCCCGTGTGCGAGAGGCACATCCCGACGCCTGGATCGTCGGCGAGATGATCCACGGGGACTACTCGTCGTACGTGCGGGAGTCCGGACTCGACTCGATCACGCAGTACGAGCTGTGGAAGGCGACGTGGAGCGCCCTGAAGGACGCGAACTTCTTCGAGTTCGCCCACGCGCTGGGGCGCCACGACGAGTTGCTGCCCACGTTCGTTCCGGCGACGTTCGTCGGCAACCACGATGTCACCCGGATCGCGTCCACCCTCGACGACGACGATGCCGACATCGCCGCCGCGCTGCT
The DNA here is from genome assembly GCF_030208955.1 of Rhodococcus sp. MEB041. NCBI lineage: Bacteria > Bacillati > Actinomycetota > Actinomycetes > Mycobacteriales > Nocardiaceae > Rhodococcus > Rhodococcus sp. MEB041. The sequence continues at coordinate 91,305 of NZ_JARVSZ010000005.1, read as the reverse complement.
GTTCTTCGTGGCGGGAACGCCGACGGTGTACTACGGCGACGAGCAGGGATTCCGCGGGATCAAGGAGGAGCGGGTGGGTGGCGACGATGCCATCCGACCCGAGTTCCCGGCGACACCCGACGATCTGGCGCCGTACGGATGGCCGCACTACCGGCGCCACCAGGCCCTGATCGCGATGCGGCGACGGTTCCCGTGGCTGCACCGTGCGCACGCCGAGGTGTCCGGACTGGAGAACACCGCGGTCACCCTCACCGCGACGGACGGCACGACGACGCTGGTGCTGTCGGCGAACATCGGCGACGCACCCGTGCCTCGACCGGCCGGAGACATCGTGGCAGCAGCCGACGGAGTGGAGAACGACCTGCGGCCGCACTCCTGGGCGGTGACCGTCAGGCCGTGACGATCGCGTCCAGCGCAGAGTAGAAGATGCCGAGGCCGTCGTCGCTGGGGCCCGTGAGGGCCTCGGTGGCATGCTCGGGGTGCGGCATGAGTCCCACGATGCGTCCGTCGGCGGACGAGATGCCCGCGATGGACCGTTGCGAACCGTTCGGGTTGTCACCCGAGTAGCGGAACACGACGCGTCCCTCGCCCTCGAGCTCGTCCAGGACCGCCTCGGACGCCTGGAAGCGACCCTCACCGGACTTAAGCGGAACGAGGATCTCGGCGCCCGCCTCGTACCGCGAGGACCACGCCGAGGACGTGCTCTCCACCGTGAGCCACTGATCGCGACACGTGAAGTGGAGGTTGGCGTTCCGGGTGAGGGCGCCGGGCAGGAGTCCGGCCTCGCACAGCACCTGGAAGCCGTTGCAGATTCCGAGGACGGGCATGCCGCCCTTCGCTGCGTCGATGACCGCATCCATGACGGGGGCGAAGCGCGCGATGGCGCCGGCGCGCAGGTAGTCGCCGTAGGAGAAACCGCCGGGGACGACGATGGCGTCGACGTTCTTCAGATCTGCGTCGCCGTGCCAGAGGCTGACGGCCTCACCACCTGCGAGCGTGACCGCGCGCGAGGCGTCGATGTCGTCCAGCGTGCCGGGGAAGGTGATCACACCGATCCGGGCGGGAAGGCCGGAGGCCGGTCGATCTTCGAGGCGAGTCACAGCCGGGTCACTTTCCATTCCTCGATGACGGTGTTGGCCAGGAAGGTCTCGGCGATCTGGTCGAGAGTCGCATCGTCGACGTCGTCGCCGACCTCGAGCTCGAATCGCTTGCCCTGACGGACGTCGGAGACATTGGCGAAACCGAGTCGCGGCAGCGCCCCGACGATGGCCTGTCCCTGGGGGTCGAGAATTTCCGCTTTGGGCATGACGTCGACAACCACACGGGCCACGTGAGAGCTCCTGAGCTAAGAGGGCAGATCCAGCAGGCACTTTACCCAGTCCCGAACCACTCCACGAATCCGGCGCATACTGGGGAACCATGGAGCTGACTCACTTCGGACATTCGTGCATTCAGGTGTCGATGGCGGGATCGACGGTGCTGTTCGACCCCGGCGCCTTCTCTCACGGGTTCGAGGGCATCACCGGCCTCGACGCCATCCTGATCACGCACCAGCATGCGGACCACGTCGACACCGATCGGTTGCCGGCGCTCCTCGAAGCCAACCCCGACGCGGCGCTGTACGCGGACCCGCAGACGGCCGACCAGCTCGGAGATCGGTGGACCGCCGTGAACGCGGGAGACGTCTTCTCCATCGGGGGCGTGCAGGTGACGGGTGCGGGCGGCACGCACGCGACGATCCACCCGGACATCCCGCTGATCGACAACATCGCGTATCTCCTCGGCACGCCGGATCAGCCCGGGCAGCTGATGCATCCCGGCGACTCACTGTTCGTTCCCGACGTGGAGATCGACGTGCTGGCACTTCCGGCAGCGGCCCCGTGGATGAAGATCGGCGAGGGCATCGACTTCCTCCGCGCCGTCTCTCCGCGACTGGCCGTTCCCATCCACCAGGCCATCGTCGCGCCGGACGCGCGCGGCATCTACTACGGCATGCTGTCGGGCCTCGCGGGCGAGGGGACGGAGTTCCGCGCCCTGGAGGAGGAGACGGGCACGCCGCTCTAGACATTCCCGGACCGTCGTGGACACTGACCCGATGACGTGGACCAGGAGTACTTCGAAGGTCATCGGATCTGCCGCCCTGCTGGCCGTCGTGGCGGCGACCGCGGCATGCGGGACCGGGGAGTCCGGTGCGTCGGCCACCGACACACCGCCGGGGATCTCCGTGTCCGGGGTCGGCGAGATCCAGGGCACCCCGGACACTCTCACCGCTCAGATCGGTGTCGAGACGACGGCGGACGACGTGACGACGGCGATCGACGAGGCGAACACCGCGGTGACTGCGGTGACCGAGGCGATCGCCGCTGCCGGAGTGGACCGCGCGGACATCCAGACCCGCCAGGTGTCCATCGACCCGCAGTATGCCGACGGGTTCGGGGGCGGAACCTCCACGATCTCCGGCTACCGGGCGTCGAACATCCTCGGTGTGACCGTGCGCGACCTGTCGCGAGCGTCGGCGGTGCTGGGCGACGCCACCCGCGCAGGTGGGAACGCGACCCGAGTGTCCGGCGTGTCCTTCCGCATCGACGACGATTCCGACCTCATCGCCGACGCTCGGTCACGGGCATTCGCGGACGCTCGCGACCGAGCCGAGCAGTACGCGTCCCTGGCGGGAAGCGATCTAGGCAAAGTCCTGTCGATCACCGAGAACATCACCGGCCAGGAGTCGGCGCCGAGCTTCGACAGAAGTTCCGCCTCGTCCGCGGTGCCGATCGAGCCGGGGCAGCAGACCGTCAGCGTCTCGGTGAACGTGCAGTGGGCGCTGGGATGACTCCCCGGCTGCAGTACACCTAGCGCCGCAGGGCGCGTCCCGCGGCACGTCCGGAGAAGATGCACCCCCCGAGGAATGTGCCTTCGAGCGAGCGGTACCCGTGCACACCGCCGCCACCGAAGCCGGCGACCTCGCCGGCCGCGTAGAGCCCCGGGAACGGCGTGCCGTCGGCTCGGAGCACCCGGGAGTTCAGGTCGGTCTGCAACCCGCCCAGCGACTTTCGCGTCAGAAGGTGCAACTTGACGGCGATCAGCGGACCCGCTGCGGCACGCCCGGTCTCGTCGAGCAGCTTGTGCGGTGTGGCGATGCGCGCCAGGCGATCGCCTCGATAGTTGCGCGCCGCGTGGATCGCCGAGACCGAGAGGTCCTTGCTGAAGTCGTTGTCCATCTCACGATCTCGCGCGACGACCAATTTCTCCACGTCGGCGGCGTCGAGCGTGACGTCACCGATCTTGTTCATTCCGGCGACCAGTTCTGCCACCGTGTCGGCGACGACGAAGTCGACGCCCTTCTGTTTGAAGGCCTCGACGGGGCCGGGTGCGCCGGGACGGACTCGCTCGAGAAGCTTGCGCAGATCGCGGCCGGTCAGATCCGGATTCTGCTCCTGACCGGAGAGTCCGAACTCCTTCTCGATGATCTTCTGATCGAGGAGGAACCACGTGTAGTCGTGTCCCGTCGACACGATGTGTTCGAGAGTGCCGAGCGTGTCGAAGCCGGGGAACAGCGGCGCCGGTAGCTGCTGACCCGACGCGTCGAGCCACAGCGACGACGGACCCGGCAGGATGCGGATGCCGTGGTTCGGCCACACGGAGTCCCAGTTGGTGATGCCCTCCGTGTAGTGCCACATGCGGTCCTCGTTGATGATGTTCCCGCCCGCGGCACGCGAGATCTCCAGCATCCGACCGTCGACGTGCGCCGGTACGCCCGAGAGCATGTGAGAAGGGGTGCGGCCCATGCGCTTCGGCCAGTTCTTCTGCACCAGATCCCAGTTGCCGCCGATGCCGCCGGAGGTCACCAGCACCGCGCCGGCCCGGATCTCGAAGTCCCCCACCACGGTGCGGGACGACGTCACGCCGCGGGCGACGTCGGTCGGCTCCAGGACGGCGCCGCGCACACCGGTCGCGACACCGTCGGTCACCACCACCTCGTCGACCCGGTGCCGGAAGGCGGGGATCACGCTGCCGCGGTCGATACCGTCTCGCACGATGCGTTCGAAGATCTCCACCAGTCCCGGCCCGGTACCCCAGGTGAGATGGAACCGCGGCACGGAGTTGCCGTGGCCGGTGGGGCCGTAGCCGCCGCGTTCGGCCCACCCGACGACCGGGAAGATCTTCCAGCCGCGCTCGCGCAACCAGGAGCGCTTCTCCCCCGCCGCGAACGCGACGTAGGCCTCGGCCCACTGGCGAGGCCACTCGTCCTCGGGACGGTCGAAGCCGGCTGATCCCATCCAGTCCTGCAGCGCGAGTTCGTAGGAGTCCTTGACGCCGAGACGACGCTGCTCCGGGCTGTCCACGAGGAACAGCCCGCCGAACGACCAGAACGCCTGGCCGCCGAGGTTCGCCTCGTTCTCCTGATCGAGCAGGATCACGCGCTTGCCCGCCTCGACCAGTTCCGCTGTCGCGACCAGTCCTGCGAGACCCGCACCGACCACGACGACATCGCACTCTCGTATCCCCATGACCTCACCGTATACGGCGAACCACGTTTTCGATACCGCCGGTATCGAGCGGTACTCTTCCCGAGTGAGCACCCCCGACCCGAACATCACCGAGCCGACCACGCGCCCCCCTCGCAGCGAGGTTCGCGAGCGGATCATCGCGTCCGCGATGACAGAGTTCGGTCGACGCGGGTACGCCGACGCCACCCTCGATGCCATCGCCGAGCAGGCCGGGTTCACCAAGGGCGCGGTCTACTCGAATTTCGGTTCCAAGGAGGGGCTGTTCTACGAGCTGATGGACCGGCAGGTGCTCGGTCGGGCGCGGATGTCGGTCGACCTGCTCGCCGAGCTCCCCTCCGACCTGCGGGAAGCCCAGCGGGTGCTGAGTACCCGTCTCACGGAGGCGATCTCGAACAATCGCGACTGGCATCTGCTGTTCATGGACTACTGGTCGAGGGCCCTGCGCGACCCCGAGGTGGGTGCCCGCTTCGCCGAGCACAGGGCGCAGCTCCGGGCGGCGGTCACCGACGCCGTCGTCAGCGTCACCGAGAGCTCCGGAGCGACGTTGCACGTTCCCGCGGAGTGGGTCACGTTCGTCATCCTGGCGCTCAGCAACGGTCTGGCCGTCGAGGAACTCGCCCAGCCGGGCATCGTGCCCCCGCAACTGATGGGCGAGGTCGTCGGGCGCCTCCTGCACATCCCCTGACCACGAAGGTCCTCAGCGCCCCGAATACGTCGCCTTCACATGCATCCGTTCGCCCTGCGGTCCAAAGATTCCCAGGTACTCGACGGGCCGGCGGTCGGCGCTGCCGAACCAGTGCGGAAGGTGAGTGTCGAATTCGGCCACCTCACCCGGACCCAGCACCAGGTCCTTGTCGCCCAGAATGAGTCGTAGCTTCCCGTTCAGCACGTAGATCCAGTGATAACCCTCGTGAGACCCCAACCGCGGGTTCTCCTCGTAGCGATCTCCGGGGACGATCTGCTTGAACGCCTGCAACCCGCCCGCCCGGCGCGTCAGCGGGACGACGGTGACGCCGTTCGTCGTGACCGGCGTGAACTGCACCCGCGGATCTCCGGTCTCGGGGGCGTCGACGATGTCGTCCAGGGGAACGTCGTACACCTTGGCCAACGGCAGCAACAGCTCGAGGCTGGGCTTTCGTTGCCCCGATTCGAGCCGGGAGAGCGTGCTCACCGGGATGCCCGTGCGTTCGGACACCGCGGCCAGGGTCACGTCCGCCGCGACGCGGAGAGCGCGCAGGCGCGGACCGATCGCACTGATCACACCGTCGAAGTCGTCCATACCTCATATTGCAGTTTCGGCAAATATGTTTGTCAAATCCGCAGACTCGGGCGCACAGTGTCCGCATGACCTCACACCACCACGTCGACGCCGACGTCATCGTCCTCGGCGGCGGGTCCGCCGGACTGTCCGCCGCACTCATGCTCGGCCGTGCCCGTAGGCGAGTCCTGGTTCTGGACAACGGAACTCCTCGCAACGCACCTGCCTCGCACATGCACGGCGTGCTGGGTCGGGACCACACCTCGCCGCTCGACTACCTGAAGAACGGCCGAGCTGACCTCGAGCGATACGACGTCACGATCGTCGACGCCACGGTCACCGCACTCGGCGGTCACGTCGGGCACTTCTCCGCGACCACGGACGACGGACGCGCCTTCTCTGCGCGGCGCATCGTGGTGACGACCGGACTCACCGATCTGCTCCCGCCCGTCGACGGTCTGGCCGAACGCTGGGGTCGGGACGTCGTGCAGTGCCCCTACTGCGACGGGTGGGAGATCCAGGATCACCGCATCGGCGTCCTGAGCACCGGGCCGTTCAGCATCCATCACGCCTCGATGTGGCGGCAGTGGACAGAGGACCTGACCTTCTTCACCGACGGCGGACCTCTGGCGGACGAGGATCGCGAGAAATTCACCGCGCGCGGCATCGAGATCGTCGAGCAGAAGGTCACCGCGGTGCTCACCGGGGAGGATCGCCTCCGTGCGGTCGGGCTGGCCGACGGGACCGAGGTCGCGGTCGACGCTCTCGCCGTGGGACTGCGCTTCACCGCTCGCAGTGAACTTCTCGGGTCGCTCGGCCTCACCACAGTGCCGCACGCGACCGGACTCGGCGACGTCGTCGAGGTCGATTCCTTCGGTGCCACCACCGTGGCGGGAGTGTGGGCGGCGGGCAACGTCACCGACCCGTCGGCCACGGTCATCGCCTCCACCGCGCAGGGAGCCCTCGCCGGCGCTCACGTCAACGCGAACCTCATCGCCGAGGAGTTCGACCAGGCGGTCCAGGCAGGGCGCCCCCGTCCGGCGTTGGACGGGCACTTCTGGGACGAGTTGTACCGGGAGTCGGACAAGCGGTGGAGCGGCAATCCCAACCCGACACTGGTCCAGTACGCGGAGCACCTCTCCCCCGGGCGCGCCGTCGACGTCGGGTCGGGTGAGGGCGCCGACGCCGTGTGGCTGGCGGAACGCGGCTGGACCGTCACCGGCGTCGACATCTCCGAGGTGGCCGTGGAGCGGGCACGCGGACTGCACGAGGGTGTGACGTGGCTGGCCAGGGACCTGCTGATCGACCCGCTGCCGCCGCACTCCACGGATCTGCTGACGCTGCACTACTTCGGCATCCTGCGGTCCGGGCCGGCGGACGGGGTCGCGCGCCTCGTCGACACCGTCGCTCCCGGCGGGACGCTGCTCATGGTCGGCCACACCCCGTCGCCCGGACACCGCTGGGCAGGGTTCGATCCGTCGGACTTCCACAGCCCCCACTCCGTCGCCGAGTCCCTCGACCCCGCCGAGTGGACCGTCACGGTCGACGAGACGCGTCCACGACTGGTGGAGGCAGCACCCGGAACCCCCCACGTCTCCGACGACATCCTGGTGGCCGTCCGGGTGCCGGAACGGGTCGGACAGCGATAGCGTCGTCGCATGATCCCGGCGTCCGATCTCCGCGCTCGTTTCGCAGTCGCCCTCTCGGCGATGTACGGCCGTGAGGTCCCGGCGTACACGACGCTGGTGGAGGTGGCGACCGCGGTGAACGCAGACGTGGTGGCTCGCGAGGGTGCCGAGGCCGAGCGCCTCGGCACCCTCCACCGCGTCACGGCGGAACGGCACGGAGCCGTCCGGGTGGGGACCGTCGCCGAGTTGCGCGACGTGGCACGACTGTTCGGGGGATTCGGCATGCACCCCGTCGGCTTCTACGATCTGCGTGACGCCGCCACCCCGATACCGGTGGTGTCCACGGCGTTCCGGCCCGTGGACTCGATCGAGCTGGCCCGCAACCCGTTCCGGGTGTTCTGCTCCTTGCTCGTCGTCGACGACCGCAGATTCTTCACCGCCGATCTGGAGCAGCGACTCTCGACCGCACTCGAGGCGCGCACGCTCGTCCCGCCCGACCTGGTGCGCCTCGCGGTCCGTGCCGCCGAGGACGGCGGGTTACCGGAACCGGAGGCCACCACGCTCGTCGACGGCGCCGTCGCCGTTTTCGAACTCGGCACGGAGCCCGTCGATCGCGCCTGGTACGACGAGCTCGAAGCCGTGTCGTCGGTGGCCGCGGACATCGGCGGGGTGTCGTCGACGCACATCAACCACCTGACGCCGCGGGTGCTCGACATCGACGACCTGTACCGCCGCATGGCCGAGCGCGGTATCGAGATGATCGACAGGATCCAGGGACCCCCTCGGTGGGCCGGACCGCCGGTGCTGTTGCGCCAGACGTCGTTCCGAGCTCTCGCCGAACCTCGACTCTTTCGCGACGCGTCCGGTGCCACGTTCTCCGATCGGCTCCGCGTGCGCTTCGGTGAGGTGGAGGCACGGGGCGTCGCCCTCACCCGCCGCGGCCGGGAGGTGTACGACACCGCTATGGCGCGGGTGGACGGCCTCTCCGACGAGGCCGCTGCCCGGGAGTGGGCGCAGCACTTCCCCGGCACCGATCAGGAGATGGCGGAGCGCGGACTGGCCTACTACCTTCGCACGCCGGACGGGCTCGAACCCGTTGTCTACGAGGACTTCCTACCCGCGTCCGCCGCGGGGATCTTCCGGTCGAACCTCACCTCGGACGGCGCCGTGGACACCGATGCCGAGGGAACGAGCTGGTCGGCGGAGTCCCTGTCCGAGGCCCTCGGGATGCCGATCGCGGATCCCTACGACCTGTACGACGCGCAGGTCGCGGCCGGGTCAGGCGACAGCGGTGCGTGAGCGCGGAACCCACTCGTAGCGGGCCGACGTCGCACCGTGGAAGCGCGCCAGGTCCACCGCGTCGAGCATGGCGGCACGGGGGCCCGGACGGCCGAGCTGCTTGGCGCTCACCGACAGTCGCACCACGCCGCCGCGGCGAGCCGTACGGCCGGCACCCATGACGAGCGCGCGGCACCACCACGGTTCCGTGGACCCGGGCTCCCAGACGTAGCCACCGGATCCGGTGCCGAAGCCCTCACCGATACCGTGGACCCGACCGCGCACCGTGGTGCCCCGCTCGAGGTCCTGGATGCCGGCGAGCCCGGCGAAGACACGGAACCCGACCGTGGGAAGGGCGGACACCGCACCCGGTGAGGCTACCCAGCGGGGCGGTGCGAACACGCGGGTGCGCATGCCGATCTCCTCCATGACCCGGTCCGCGGCGCGCAACCGCAGCTGCGCCTCGTGAGCGGGGAGGGTCGCGAACTCGGCACGACGCCGCTTGGTGGCCGCCTGGTCGTATCCGTGCAGGACCAGTGCGTCTCCGTGATCGCGGCGCATGCGCAGCCAGTCCTGCGTCTCGGTGTCGCGCGTGAGGCGGTACTTGTCCTTCAACCGTGGGGCCACGAGAAGCGACAACTCGATGTCGCGGCGATCCATCTCCGCGGCGAACTCGGCGGCGGCGTCGCGGGTCTCGTCGCGGATACCGGACACGGACACGATCAGACGTGCACTCATGAAGAAACCGTCGCACACCGAGGTGTACGACGGTCTCGTCCCGTGTGAACGCCGGGCGACGTCAGAGAGTCGGAACGGGCAGCACCTTGTCGATCGCCGCGAGAACCTCGGGGGCGTCCGGTTCGGTGCGGGGGCGGAATCGGCCCACGACCTCGCCGTCCGGCGAGACGAGGAACTTCTCGAAGTTCCACTGCACGTCTCCCGCGTTCCCCTCGGAGTCCGCGGTCTGCGTCAGGATCTCGTAGAGCGGGTGCCGGTTCTCGCCGTTGACGTCGACCTTCTCCATCAGCGGGAAGGTGACGTCGTACGTCGTGGAGCAGAACGTCTCGATCTCCTCGGCCGAGCCGGGCTCCTGGCCACCGAACTGGTTGCAGGGAACGCCCACGACCGAGAGTCCGCGGTCCGCGTACTCGCGGGCCAGCTTCTCCAGCGTCGTGTACTGCGGGGTCAGGCCACACTTCGAGGCGACGTTGACCACGAGCACCGCGCGGCCGCTGTACTCCTCGAGCGAGGTGGGAGCGCCGCCGAGAGTGCTGATGCCGACGTTCTGCAGTTCTGTCATGGGCTCACAGTACCGGCCGGTAACCCGTGAGCACGAGAGCGGGCGCACCCTCCCTGTGTGGAGGATGCGCCCGCTCTCGGTCGGTGCGTGCGGTGCTAGTTCTTCACGAGGTCGGGCTTGGCTTCCGGATCGCGGGCCTCTCCGTGCCCGTCGTCCACCATCGTGGTCTCGTCGAACGGGAGCTTGCCGGCGAGGACGTCCTTGACGCGTTCGTTGTCGATCGTCTTCGTCCAGGTGCCGACCAGCATCGTGGCGACGGCGTTACCCGAGAAGTTGGTGACGGCGCGAGCCTCGGACATGAACCGGTCGATGCCGACGATGAGGCCGATGCCGTCGAGCAGCTCGGGGCGGTGGCTCTGCAGCCCACCGGCGAGCGTGGCGAGGCCGGCGCCGGAGACGCCGGCCGCACCCTTGCTGGCGATGATCATGAAGACGAGCAGCGAGATCTGCTCGCCGAGTCCGAGCGGGTTGCCCATGGCGTCGGCGATGAAGATCGAGGCCATCGTCAGGTAGATCGCGGTGCCGTCGAGGTTGAAGGAGTAGCCGGTGGGGACGACGACGCCGACCGTGGTGCGCTGCACTCCGACGTGCTCCATCTTGGCGATGAGGCGCGGCAGGGCCGACTCGGAGGACGAGGTGGCGACGATGAGCAGGTACTCACGGGCCAGGTACTTGACCAGCTTGAAGATCGAGACGCCAGAGACGAAGCGCAGGATCGTGCCGAGGATGCCGAAGACGAAGATGGTGCAGGTCAGGTAGAAGGCCAGCATGAGGGTGGCCAGCTGGACCACGGCCTCGAAGCCGGTGTCACCGACGACCTTGGCGATGGCGCCGAAGGCACCGATCGGGGCGAGCCACAGGATGCCGGCCAGGATGCGGAAGACGAGCTTCTGGATCGAGCCGATGCCGCGGAGGATGCCCTCACCCTGCTTGCCCATGGCCTGCAGGCCGAAGCCGACGAGCAGCGCGACGAAGAGGGTCTGCAGCACGCTGCCCTCGGTGAGCGACGACAGCAGCGACGTCGGGATGATGCCCTGGATGAAGTCGAGCGTGCCGCCGGCACCTTCCGCGGTCTCGACGAGCTTGCCGACAGCGCCGGAGTTCGGCTCGATGTTCAGGCCGGTTCCCGGCTGGATCAGGTTGCCGACCACCATGCCGATGGCGAGGGCGAAGGTGGACATCGTGATGAAGTAACCGAGGGCGAGGCCGCCGACCTTGCCGACGCTGGCCGCGGCCTTGACCGACCCGATGCCGAGCACGATGGTGCAGAAGATGACCGGGCTGATCATCATCTTGATCAGATCGACGAACATGGTGCCCAGCACGCCGAGGCTCGACCCGACCTCGGGTGCGACGAGACCGACGATGACACCGCCGATCACGGCGATGATCACGGCGATGTAGAGCCAGTGGGTCTTGTCCCGCTTCTTCTTGGGCGGCGGGGTCGCGTCGTACGGTTCGGCGTCGATGCTGGCGGTCATGGTTGTCCTTACGATCGTGGCGTGAGGTGGATCACGCTTGTCTGAATGGAATGGTGGTCCATGAGCGTGACCCGAGTCACCAATGAGTTCATTTCGTTCATGTGTACAGCGGTCACGCGCACGTCGTGAGCAGAACAGTCGAACCCGGAGGAACCCCGTGAGCAGCACGAACACCCGGCGTCGCCGCAGTGTGGCGCGGCAGCTCCTCGTCGGCCAGCTCGCGGTCGTGGTGCTCCTCGTGACGCTCGGCGGCGCTCTCGCCCTCGTCGACGCCCGCCGGGACAGCGACGAGAGCATCCGCCGGGAGGTCGTCGACATCGCCGTCTCGATCGCGACTGCCCCGTCCACGGTGACCGCACTCGCGAGTGCGGATCCCACAGCCGCGCTGCAACCGGTGACCGAGCGCGTGCGCATCGCGACGGGGATGGACTTCATCGTCGTCATGTCGCCCGACCGCACGCGTTTCACCCACACCACCACCGAGCTGATCGGCGGGCAGTTCACGGGCACGATCGACCGGGCGCTCGCCGGCGAGACGTTCACCGAGACGTACCGCGGATCTCTGGGACCGTCGATCCGCGCCGTCACGCCCGTGCTCGACGACGGCCGCGTCGTGGGGCTCGTCTCCGCCGGGGTCACCCGCCAGAAGATCTCCAGTCAGTTCGTCGCCGGGCTCCCGGCAGTCCTCGGCATCATCGCGGCGGCACTCGGCGTGGCCCTCGCGGCGTCGTATCTACTCAATCGGCGGCTCAGTCGTCAGACCCTCGGGCTCGCGCCCGACGAGCTGCGCAGCATGTACGAGCACCACGACGCCGTCCTGCACTCCATCGGCGAGGGGCTGGTGGTGTGGGGCGACGACTCGGAGGCGGAGCTGGTCAACGACGAGGCGCGGCGGCTGCTGGACCTGCCCGAGGGTCCCGTGACGCGCGAGCGCCTTCCGGAATCGCTGCGCGGACTGGGCGACACCGCCGTTCGCGACGAGATGCACCTGACGACGACGCGTGTCCTCGTGGTGACCCAGGACCCCGTCCTGCACGGGTCCCGCCGGCTCGGCACGGTGACCGTGCTGCGCGATCACACCGAATTGCAGCGTGTCATGGGCGAACTCGACTCGATGACGTCCTTCGCCGAGTCGCTGCGCTCGCAAGCGCACGAGTCGGCGAACCGTCTCCACACCGTCATCACGATGGTCGAACTCGGCCGCACCGAGCAGGCGGTCGAGTTCGCCACCCAGGAACTCGAGCTGTCGCAGAACCTCATCGACCGGCTCATGAGCACGGTGCAGGAACCCGCGGTCGCAGCACTGTTGCTGGGCAAGGTGAGCCAGGCCGCCGAGCAGGGCGTCGAGCTCACGGTCACCGAGGACACCGCCCTCACCGACACCGAGTCCTTCGACCGACGCGAATTGGTCACTCTCGCCGGAAATTTGATAGACAATGCGATCGATGCAGCGAAGCAGTCGGACGAGCCGTGGGTGGAGGTGACCGTGCGCGAGAGCGAGACGGACCTCGTGATCCAGGTGGCGGACAGTGGACCGGGAATGGACGCGGACGCCCTGGCGAGAGCACGGACCCGCGGTTACTCCACCAAGTCCGGCTCGCGGGGCCTCGGTCTCGCGCTGGTCACCCAGGTGGTCGAACGCCATCACGGGACCCTGACGTCGGAGACGACCTACGGATCGGTCGTCACCGCGAGCATCCCGCATGAGTGAGGCACCCGGTCCCGACGACACCACCATCCGCGTGCTGATCGTCGAGGACGAACCCCTGATCGCGGAAGCCCATTCGAGCTACGTCGGTCGTGTCCCCGGCTTCACCGTGGGTGCGATGGTGCACACCGCGTCGGGCGCCATGCGCGCGGCGTCCAAGGCCATCGCCGACGGGTCGCCGTTCGATCTGGTCCTGCTCGACATCGGGCTGCCGGACGCCAACGGCATCGACGTCGCCGCCGCACTCGGTGGACTGCGCCCCGGACCCGACGTCATCGCCATCACCTCCGAGCGCGACCTCGCCGTCGTGCGCAACGCCGTCGCGCACGGGGTGGTGCTGTACCTGCTCAAGCCCTTCACCTTCGCGGCGTTCCGGGACAAGCTGGAACGGTACGGCGAGTTTCGCAGCGCCCTGCGCGACGGCGAGTCGGCGGTGAGTCAACGCGACATCGACCGCGCCATGGCCTCTCTGCGCACCGCGGACGAGCGCGCCGCCTCCCCCAAGGGCATCGCTCCGGCGACACTCACCGAGATCTCGAACAGCGTGCGGGCACAGCCCGAGGGACTCGGGGCCTCCGAGGCAGCCAAGGCCGTCGGCGTCTCCCGGGTGACGGCGTGGCGCTATCTCGAACGGCTCGCCGACGACGGGCTCGTCGAGCGGCACACCGAGTACGGCAGGGCCGGACGGCCCCAGGTGCGGTACCGCTGGCGGTGAGTCAGCCCAGCGGGACCGTGCGCTCCAGGAACGCGATCTGATCGGCCACCACGCGCTCGAACGGGTCGCCGACATAGATCTCGAAGTGGCCGTACGGGTACACCTCGATCTGTCCGCGAGGCGCCTTCGCCGCATGGCGCAGGGTCGCCTTCGTCGGTGCGACGGTGTCCGGATCGCACACGCAGAACAGCACCGGCGCGGTGATCTTCTTCGCCGCCCGGCCGGGCAAGTACCGGGTGATGGCGAGTACGAACCGAGCCGCCACCTCGTTGGAGAAGGCGGAACCGGGGGGCTGCAGACCGAGGTACCCGTCGAGCGCATCGGTGCTGGCCATCAGTGCGACACCACGGTGTTCCGCGGCGAGCGGCACCATCACGGGAGGCTTGCCTCGGAGCGATCCGACGATGTCCCGGACGGCGAGCGGGGTGATCCTGAGCGTCGTGCTCAGCGGCGTGGCCAGGGCCGACGCGAGCCCGTCGGTGAACGGGCACTGGGAGATCACCGCGGCGACCCGGCCGTCCCGAGCGGCGGCCTCGAGGACGTGGCCACCGCCGAACGAGGACCCCCACAGCACCACTCGGGTCGGATCGATCCCGTCGATCGTGCGGGCGTGCGCGATGGCCGACGCCCAGTCCTCGAGTTGGAGCCTGATGTCGAGGAGCTGCCGTGGCTCGCCGCCACTGGCGCCGAAGTGGCGGTAGTCGAACACCAGGCACGCGTAGCCGGCAGCAGTGAAGCGCTCGGCGTACGCGTCGAGCCGCATCTCGCGGACACCGCCGAGACCGTGAGCGAGGACGACGATCGGCTGCCGCTCGCTCGGTGTGGCCGGACGGTACAGCCACGCCGCACAGGTGGCGTCCCCGGACACGAACTCGACATCACGACGTTCACTCACTGCGGCCCCCGACCGTCATTCGCTGCAGTCCACCCCCCGGCGAACGCCGTCAGCTTGCCGTATCGCGGCCACCCGTGGCAATCGCACCCGTGCGTTCGATCACCCACGCGTACTCGAAGGCGATCTCCTTCCACTTCTCGTATCGCCCGCTGACCCCGCCGTGCCCGGCACTCATCTCGGTCTTCAGCAGAATCGGCTCGCTGCCGGTGTTCTTCACCCGCAGAGCGGCGATCCACTTCGCGGGTTCGACGTAGAGCACGCGCGTGTCGTTGATCGAGGTGATGGCCAGGACGGCCGGGTAGTCCTTCTCCGCCACGTTCTCGTACGGGCTGTACGACTTCATGTAGTCGTAGACGTCCTTGTCCTCCAGCGGGTTTCCCCACTCGTCCCACTCGATCACCGTGAGCGGCAGCGACGGGTCGAGAATGGACGTAAGCGGATCCACGAACGGCACGTTGGCGAGGATGCCCGCGAACAGTTCGGGTGCGAGGTTGGCCACCGCTCCCATGAGGAGGCCGCCCGCACTGCCACCGTCGGCCACCAGACGATCGGGAGACGTGACCCCGGTGTCGATCAGATGCCGTGCGCACGAGACGAAGTCGGTGAACGTGTTCTTCTTGTGCAGCATCTTGCCGTCCTCGTACCAGAGGCGGCCCATCTCCCCGCCGCCGCGCACGTGCGCGATGACGAACACGATGCCCCGATCGAGCAGGGACAGTCTCGACACCGAGAAGCCCGGGTCCATGCTCGCCTCGTACGAGCCGTACCCGTACAGCAACGTCGGCGCGCCGCCCTCGGACACCTCGACGTCGACGCGCTTGATCACCGAGAGCGGCACTCGCGTGCCGTCCTCCGCCGTCGCCCACTCCCTGGTCTGGGTGTACCGCGTCGGGTCGAAATCGCCGAGCACCGGCTGCGACTTGCGCAGGATGCGCTCGCCGGACGACAGGTCGTAGTCGTAGACACGCGAGGGCGTGATGAACGAGGTGTAGCCGAAACGCAGCAGCGGTGCGTCCCACTCCGGATTCGAGCCGAGACCCACCGAGAACAGTTCCTCGTCGAACTCGAGCTCGTGACGCTCGCCGTAGCCGCTGTCGAGCAGTGGCCACAAGGCCATGCGCGGCACGGCTTCCCGGCGGTACGACAGCACCAGGTGGTGCGCGAACGCGTCGACGTCCTCGAGCCGCACGTCGTCGGCGTGCTCCAGGAGAATCGTCATGTCCGACGGGTCTTCCACCGGCGCGTCGGCCAGGACGAAGTTCTCCGCCTTCACTCCGTCGACGACGTCGTTGTGCAGGATCAGGAACCGGTCGCGGCCCGCGACCACGGCGTGCTCCGCGCTGTACTCGACGCCGTCCCTGCGCGGCAGGATCACGTGGAACTCGCCCGTCGGATCCTGCGCATCGAGGTACCAGCCCTCGGTGGTGACCTTCGACCCCACCCAGATCACGAGGTACTTCTCGCTGCGCGTGGATCCGAAACTGACCCAGTAGGACTCGTCCGGCTCGTGGAAGACCACCACGTCCTCGGACGTGGGCGACCCGATCCGGTGTCGCCACACCTTGTCGGGCCGCCACGAGTCGTCCACGGTCTGATAGAAGAGGTACTGCTGATCGGCGGACCAGGTCGCTCCGGGAGCGGTCTGCTCGATCTCGTCCGGGAACAGCTCCCCGGTACGAAGATCTTTGATGCGCAACGTGTACCGCTCGTCGCCGGCCGTGTCGACGGAGTACGCGAGCAGATGTCCGTCGTCGCTCAGGGAGAATGCGCCGAGCGAGAAGAAGTCGTGTCCTTCTGCCAGCACGTTGGCGTCGAGGACGATCTCCTCGCCGGGGACCTCGACACCCGGTTCGAGCGCGGGCGGCGTCCAGTCGTCCACCGAGGCGACCGGGCAGCGGCACTGCATGCCGTAACTCTTGCCTTCGAGCGTGCGCCCGTAGTACCACCAGAGTCCGCGGCGCGTGGGCACCGACAGGTCGGTCTCCTGTGTGCGCGACTTGATCTCGTCGAAGATCGCCGTGCGCAGCGGCTCCAGGTGGGCCGTCTGCGCCTCGGTGTAGGCGTTCTCCGCCTCGAGGTACGCGACGACCTCGGGATCCGACTTCTCCCGCAACCACTCGTACGGGTCGACGACGACGTCACCGTGGTGGGTGCGCGTGTGCGGAACGGTCTTGGCGATCGGTGGTGTCGTCTGCTGTGCGTCGTGCGTCTGCATGTCGGTCACGGTCGTACCCAATCGTCGAAGGAGAGACCCGAGAGTCGTTCGTACGCCTCGACGTAACGCGACCGGGTGCGGTCGGCGATGTCGTCGGGCAGCGGCGGGGGCGGTGCGTCGCCGTGGCGGTCCCATCCGGACTCACCGGTCAGCCAGTCCCGGACGAACTGCTTGTCGAAACTCGGCTGCGCCTGCCCCTCGGTGTAGCCGTCGAGCGGCCAGTACCGGGACGAATCGGGAGTCAGCACCTCGTCGGCGAGGACCACCTCGCCGTCGTCGTCGACACCGAACTCGAACTTGGTGTCGGCGAGGATGATTCCGCGTCCGGCGGCGAACTCCGCGGCGCGCGCGTAGATGTCGAGCGTCGCCGAGCGCAGCTTGTCCGCCGTGTCGGCTCCGACCAGGGCGACCACGGAATCGAAGTCGATGTTCTCGTCGTGATCGCCGATCGCCGCCTTGCTGGCGGGGGTGAAGATCGGCTCCGGGAGCGTGCTCGCCTCGGTGAGACCGTCCGGGAGCGGAACGCCGCACACCGCGCCTGTCTCCCGATAGTCGAGCAGCCCGGACCCGGTGAGGTAGCCACGGGCGACACACTCGACCGGCGCCATGCGCAGCGCGCGCACCACCAGCGCGCGGCCGAGCACCTCCTGCGGGATCCGCGGATCCTCCGCGTCTCCGGCGAGGTGATCGCGCACGCCGAGAGTGTCGAAGAAGAACACGCTCATCGCGGTGAGCACGCGACCCTTGTCAGGAATGGGCGTCGACAGCACGTGGTCGTACGCGGAGATGCGGTCGCTCGCCACCAAGAGCAGATGGTCGTCGTCGATGCGATACAGGTCGCGGACCTTGCCGGCCGCCAGATGGGGATACTGCGAGAGAGAGGGGCGCACGACGTTCGAGCGTAGTCGTGCCGCGCATCGCGGTGGTGGCGGTGTCTGGCAGTGTTCGGAGGGACCCTCGGTACCGAGGCGAACGAAGGAGCGTGGCGGGTGACGACGACGGACAGGGTGCAGGTCGGATTCCGGTCCGAACGAGGCCCGATCCTGGCGGCGCTGATGCTCTGCAACTCGCTCGTCGCCCTCGACTCGACGATCATCGCCACGTCCGTCCTCACCATCGTCGACGATTTGGGCGGCTTCTCCCAGTTCCCGTGGCTCTTCTCGATCTACCTGCTCGCACAGGCCGTCACCGTGCCGGTCTACGGCAAGCTGGCGGATCTCTTCGGCCGCAAGCGTCTCGTCCTGTTCGGCATCGCCGTCTTCGCGATCGGCTCGGTGCTGTGCGGGATCGCCTGGAGCATGCCCGCCCTCATCGTCGCCCGGGCGATCCAGGGCATCGGCGCGGGCGCGATCCAACCGATGGTGCAGACGATCGCCGGCGACATCTACACCGTGCGCGAGCGCGCGAAGGCGCAGGGCTATCTGGCCAGCGTGTGGGCGATGTCGTCCATCGTGGGTCCCAGTCTCGGCGGCATCTTCTCCGAGTTCCTCTCGTGGCGCTGGATCTTCTTCGTCAACATCCCGCTGTGCCTGGTCGCGGCGGTGATGCTGATCCGCAAGTTCGACGAGACGGCGAGGCCGTCGACGCGGCAGAGCATCGACTACGTCGGCGCCGCGCTGCTCACCGTCGGCGCGGGCGCCCTCATCCTCGGGCTGCTCGAGGGTGGTCAATCGTGGGCGTGGACGTCGGGAGCGAGTGTCGCGGTATTCGCCGTCGGAGTGGCCGGGCTCGCCGCCTTCGTGCTCGTCGAGAGACGCGTCGCGTCCCCCGTGCTGCCACTGTGGGTGCTGACGCGTCGCGTCCTGGTCGCCACGAGCGCCGTGGGCGCCGTCATCGGCGCCGTCGTGCTCACGCTCACCACGTACGTCCCGACGTTCGTCCAGGGCGTACTGGGGCTGAGCGCACTGGCGGGCGGCTTCACCCTCGCACCGCTCCTGCTGTCGTGGCCGCTGATGTCGTCACAGTCGGGTCGGGTGTATCTGCGCATCGGGTTCCGGCGCACCGCGGTCATCGGTGGGTCGATCGTCACGGCCGGTTCGCTGCTCACACTGGGATGGACCACGACGTCGTCGGTGTGGGAGATCTGCGTCGGGTGCCTCGTGATCGGAGCCGGGATGGGGCTGATCGCGGGCCCTGCGCTCATCGCGGCGCAGTCGAGTGTCGACTGGTCCGAGCGCGGAGTGGTCACCTCCACCAACACGTTCGCCCGCAACCTCGGCAGCGCCGTCGGCATCGCGGTGTGCGGGGCCATCGTCAATGCCACCGTCGGAGACGACGCATCGCCGACCGAACTCGGCGACGGTCTGCACATCGTGTTCTACACGGTGATCGGCGGAGCGGTCCTGCTGCTGATCGCCGCGCTCGCGATGCCCGGTGGCCGTATCGCCGATCCCGAGAAGAGCTAGAGGCCGACGCGCTCGAGGAGTGCCTCGAACTCCTCCTGCGCCTGCGCTTCCGACTTGCCCTCGCGCAGAGCGCGCTTGTAGCCCGCGAGTGCCATCGCCTCGTACCGCTTGTAGGAGGCCAGCCACTCCTCGGCGCGCTCGCGCCAGTATCCGATGACCGAGCACTCACGGGTGCTCATGCCCCACTGCTTGCGCACGTGGGAGCGCACCGCGCGGGACGCGCCCGCCTCACCGGCGAACCACACGTATCCGGAGCCCGCGGAACGCTCGTACGACGCGACCGCATCGGGGAGGACACTCGGCATCACACCGTTGCCGGTACCCACGCGCCAGTCGACGGTGACGTCCGCCGCCGTGTCGAACGACTGGATGTCGGCGGGGTCGAGGACCTCGAGCACGACGTGGGTCCGCAGCCCGGCCGGTGCCTGTTCGAGTGCTCGGGCGATGGCCGGCAGACCCGTCTGGTCCGCCACGAGCAGTTGCCACGCGGCGTCCTCGGGACACCGGTACCAGGAGCGGGGGCGCGAGAGGACGACGCTGTGGCCCGGGCGCGCCAGCCGCGCCCAGTCAGACGCGACGCCGCTCTCGTGCAGGACGAAGTCGATGGTCAGCGTGTCGTCGTCGCGCATGCGGACGGTGTAGTTGCGGCACTCCGGCCGCGTCGCCGCGTCGTGGTAGCCCCACACGCCCTTACAGCAGGTCATCGGCGGCAGGACGTCGTCGACGGCGGGCGGGAAGTACACGGTCACGCACTCGTCCGGTGCCTCGACGCCGACGTACCGTTCCACCCACGGGCCGCCGAGAACGATGCGCACCATGCTGGGTGAGATCGCCGTCGTGGACAGCACCGACGCCGGATAGAAGCCGGGTTCCGCATCGAGCGTCGCGGCGTCGAGTTCGAACGCTGTCGACATCGGACCTCCTCGCCTGCGGCACGCTCGGGGAAATCGAGCGACTGTAAGGCGAGCCTAACCATGCCTGGCGGTGGAGTGCAATGGGGCCGGTCACAGACAGCTGTGACCAGCGCGTCACGATCTCACGAGAGCCGCGTCAGGATCCCGAGCAGTCCGGCACGTCGACGGTGGCGGTGCCGGGGAGCGTCGCAGGCTGGAGCGGCACCCGCGCAGCACCCGGCGCCGTCGGCTCCACGAGGTCGAGGACGAGGGTCTTGGTCTGCCCCGGCTCGACGACGAACGGCGTGTAGAAGAACGGATGGCCCCGTTCCTGCCCGGTGAGCACGAACACCTGCTGCCCATCGATCGACGCCTTCGTCAGCGTCGATCCCGTCGTCGTGAAGACCGACACCACCGATCGATTGGTTCCGGGGGGACCCTCGTACGCGGTCGTCTCGTTCTGACGTCCGGCGATGTACGTCGGGTACTCCTGCGGCGGAGCCGTGTTGGTCACGGAGGCGGTGATCTGGGTCGTCCGGGTGTCCCCCTCGCAGGACGTCGCGGTGTAGGTGATGTCTCGCTCGAGGTAGTAGTCGAGCTTGCCACCGGCGCCGTTGTTGACCACCAGCGCGGCGTACGGCGCGGGATCGTCCGGCACCTCGTGCGCGATCTTGGTTCCGGAGAGCACACTCTGGATCGCGGGGTCCGCGCTCCAGACGGCGGTGTGGCCCTCGCTGACGCCACGTCCGATGGCGTCGAGAAGTCCCGCAGGATCGTTGATTTTGCCCTCCACCTTGGAGAAGACGCGTGCCGCGATCTGCTGCAGGTAGTCCTTGCGCGCGAGGTTGTCGTCGGCGAAGCGGAAGTACGCCTCCGACTGCGTCAGGTTCACCACGTTGTCCGACGTGACCTGCTCGCCGTCGGCGAGAGTCACCGGGCCGACCACGCCGAGGATGTAACTCAGCGCGACCGGGTCGGTCGCCAGCACACCGTCGACGGACTGACCGGACTCCTGCTGCCAGATCGACCGGAGGATCTCCCCCGTGTACGGGAAGTGAGGACTCACATTCGCGTTCTGCCAGTTGGCCGTCGCGTTGTACTGGTTGCCGTACGCCTTGGCGAAGTCGGGCCCCAGATCGATCGGGTCGTAGAGGGCACCGAGCTCGCTGTTCTTCGCCAGTGCGTCGAGCGAGATCTTGCCCCGGTCCGCGTCGATGATGGCGAATCCACCCATGAGCCCGCCGGTACCGCGCGACTCGGCATTGGTCTGGAACGCCAGGAAGTAGCTCTTGGGTGAGTTCTCGCCGAGCATGTCCGGGAGGATCTTCGACGCCAGGCTGGTGTTGGTGAGCAACCCGGACAGATCGTTCAACTGCGCCTTCAGCGAATCACCGGCCTCGGTGACCTGCGGTAGATAACTGTCGGTGTCGATGGACTCCGCGCGCTGGTTCAGTGCGGTCGCCGAGGCGGACACCTGCTCGAGGGTCGGCGACGCCTCGCGCAGCGCACCCAGATCGATCGTGCCGTCGTCGGCGCGCAGTTCACTCGGGTTCAGCACCGCACCGACGTCGACCGCGGGCTGCAGGACCTCGGTCGTGAGGTCGTGGACGAGTCCGGTGAGCGGACCCACGACATCGAGAGGGGAGCCCACACCCGGAATGGCGGCGACGGCCTTCCAGATGGGCGACTCGGTCGCATCCAGCGCATCTGTCGACGCGGCGGTCGCGTCCGCGACGCGCTCACGACCCTCGTCCGCGTTGCCGGCCAGGATCGCCGACCGTGCCGCGAGTGCATCGTCACGGGCGGAGCTCAGCCCCTTGTACGCCGTGTAGACGGTCCACCCGAACCACGCGACCAGAGCCAGGAGGACGACGGCCACGATCCACACCCAGATCGGGACCCGCCGTCGCCGTGCCGTCGTGGTTCCACCGAGCTCATTCGACACGACAATCCTCTGCTCGTTCTCGGACCGATATTCGGCAGGAGTGTATCAATGGCGTTGTCGACTGTCGTTTCGTCGGACTCAGGGTCGTCCGAGACCGCGATAGTGCCACCCGGCAGAACGCCACATATTCACGTCGAGGCAATTGCGTCCGTCGATGATTCTGCGTTCTCGCACCACGCCCTCCAGATCGGCGGGAACCAGCTCGCGGAATTCACGCCATTCGGTGAGCACGAGTACCACGTCGGCCTTCGCGCACGCCTCCAGCGCAGAGCTCGCGTACCCCAGCGTGGGGAACAGCGCGCGCGAGTTGTCGTTGGCCTTCGGGTCGTACACGGTCACACCGGCACCCTGAAGTTGCAGTTGCCCAGCGACATTGAGAGCCGGCGAATCGCGGACGTCGTCGGAGTCGGGCTTGAAGGCTGCACCCAGCACCGCGACCTGAGCTCCCAGCAGAGTTCCCACGGTGTCGCGCACGACCTCGACCATGCCGGTGCGGCGACGCATGTTGATGTTGTCGACCTCGCGCAGGAACGTCAGCGCCTGATCGGCTCCCAGCTCACCGGCACGAGCCATGAATGCGCGAATGTCCTTCGGTAGGCAACCTCCGCCGAAACCGATCCCGGCGTTCAGAAACTTGCGTCCGATTCGATCGTCGTGACCGATTGCGTCGGCCAGAACGGTGATATCGGCGCCTGCCGCGTCACAGACCTCGGAAATAGCATTGATGAACGAGATCTTCGTAGCGAGAAATGCGTTGGCCGACGTCTTGACCAATTCGGCGGTGGCCAGATCGGTCACGATGAAGGGGATCCCCTCGGCGAGCAGGGGCGCGTAGACCTCGCGGGCGACCTCCTCCGCGCGCCGAGGACGGTTCCGGTCGACCCCGAGCACCAGCCGGTCCGGGTGCAGCGTGTCCTCCACGGCGTGACCCTCGCGCAGGAACTCCGGGTTCCAGGCCACCTCGAGGTCCTCGCCTGCCGGCGAGAGCGCGTGGGCCATAGTGCCGAGTCGCTCCGCCGTGCCCACGGGGACCGTCGACTTGCCGAAGAGGACAGCGGGTCCGGTGATCAGCGGTGCGAGGTTCTCCACCACCGAGTTCACGTACGTCACGTCAGCGGCGTACTCGCCCTTCTTCTGCGGCGTGCCCACCGCGAGGAAGAAGATGTCACCGAACGCTGCAGCGTCCGCGTACGACGCGGTGAAGCGCAGGCGGCCCGCTGCGATGTTGCGCTGCAACACTTCCTCGAGGCCGGGCTCCCAGAAGGGCACCTCCCCCGCCTCGAGCTTGGCCAGCTTGCTCGGGTCGACATCGACCCCGAGGACGTCGTGTCCGATCTCGGCCATGCACGCAGCGTGCGTGGCGCCCAGGTAACCCGTTCCGATGACGACAACTTTGCTCACATGACGAACCGTAGGGTCTGACGGCCGTCACTTCCACCGGGAGACCGCCCCGTCGTCACGGTTCACATCACAGAATGGGAGCCGGTGTGTACCGAGCCGCCTCCGGGTTCGCGTCGACCAGTGTCTGCACCGCGGCGACGACCGCAGCGACCTGCGCGTGCGCGGCGCCGATGAACGCCGACCGATCCCCCAGCGCCGTGTCGAGTGCCGCGCGGTCGAGCGGCAACCGCTCGTCGGCCGCGAGTCGGTCGAGGAGGTCCGGTTCCCTCCCCTGCTCCCGCATCGCGAGAGCGACGGCCACGGCATGCTCCTTGATGGCCTCGTGGGCTGTTTCCCGACCGACTCCCGCACGTACGGCGGCCATGAGCACCTTGGTCGTCGCCAGGAAGGGCAGATAGCGATCGAGCTCGCGGGCGATCACCGCGGGATAGGCACCGAACTCTGCGAGCACGGTCAGGAAGGTCTCCATCATCCCGTCGATGGCGAAGAATGCGTCCGGCAGCGCGACACGACGCACGACGGAACAGAAGACGTCGCCCTCGTTCCACTGTGCGCCGGCCAGCTCCGCGGCCATGGACCCGTAGCCGCGCAGAATCACCTGCAGGCCGTTGACGCGTTCGCAGGACCGGGTGTTCATCTTGTGCGGCATGGCCGACGAGCCCACCTGACCCGGCTGGAAACCCTCGGTCACCAGCTCGTGTCCGGCCATCAGGCGCACCGTGTGGGCGAAGGAGGACTGCGCCGCACCCACCTGCACCAGCGCCGACACCACGTCGTGGTCGAGGGAACGAGGGTAGACCTGGCCGACACTCGTGAAGACGTGGGCGAAACCGAGATGCTGCGCCACTGCGCGTTCGAGGGTCTCGAGCTTGTCGGCGTCGCCGCCGAGCAGATCGAGCATGTCCTGGGCCGTCCCCATCGGACCCTTGATGCCGCGCAGCGGGTACCGGTCGATCAGCTCCCGGAGCCGGGTCAACGCCACCATCAGCTCGTCGGCAGCCGACGCGAACCGCTTGCCCAGCGTCGTGGCCTGCGCCGCGACGTTGTGGCTGCGGCCGGCCATGACCACCTCGGTGTACTCGGCCGCGCGCTCGGCCAGACGCGCCGCGACAGCCACGCCGTGCCCGTACACGTGTTCCATAGACCGCAGGATCTGCAGCTGCTCGACGTTCTCCGTCAGATCGCGGCTGGTCAGACCCTTGTGCACGTGCTCGTGGCCGGCAAGGGCGTTGAACTCCTCGATCCGCGCCTTCACGTCGTGACGAGTGACCCGCTCGCGATCCGCGATCGACTCGAGATCGACCCGGTCGGCCACGCGCTCGTAGTCCGCGATGGCCTCCGCCGGGACGTCGACACCGAGATCGGCCTGCGCTCGGAGCACGGCGATCCACAGCTGACGCTCGAGCACGATCTTGTGCTCGGGTGACCACAGACGGGCCATGTCGGGACTGGCGTAACGGTGGGCGAGGACATTCGGGATACGGCTCACGAGCGGCCAGTTTACGGTCCCTCCACTGCGCGACCGTCCTCCGGACTGCGCCTCTACTGCGCGACCGTCCTCCGGACTGCGCCTCTACTGCGCGACCGTCCTCCGGACTTCCCGCGACAACGGCGCGTGACGGTCCACCGCATCCAGCAGGACGTCCCGCACGCGTGACCGCAGGTCCGCCCCATTCTCACCCAACGCGCCCATCACGACACCGTCGACGAGGGCCAGGAGCGGGCGGACGTGGTCACGGTCGGTGGGCCGACCCGCGGCGGACAGCACGTCGGACAGCATGTCCTCCAGCTCACCACGCAGCCGGCAGTGCAGTTCCTGCAGCTGCGGATGCCGCGCCGCAGCCAGCACCCGCTCGTAGCGCGCCACCATCAGGTCCCGCCGGACCTCGTCGCCGTCGTCCGGACCCACGAGCAGGTCCACCACCAGGTCCACCGTGTCCGCGGTGTC
The DNA here is from genome assembly GCF_030208955.1 of Rhodococcus sp. MEB041. Classification (NCBI taxonomy): domain Bacteria; kingdom Bacillati; phylum Actinomycetota; class Actinomycetes; order Mycobacteriales; family Nocardiaceae; genus Rhodococcus; species Rhodococcus sp. MEB041. Next base: position 65,727 of record NZ_JARVSZ010000005.1, on the reverse strand, counting down.
CAACGCAGCCGGCGCGAATGCGGTCATCCGGTCGCGGATCATCGCGATCTCACGGACCCCGTTCAGTTCCGCGGCGTGCGTGACGAGGTCGTCCAGGGAGTCGAAGTAGTAGGTCGTGGACGCCAGCGGAAGCCTGGCCCTCGCCGCGACGCTCCGGTGCCGCACGGCGTCGTACCCTCCGGCCAGCAGAAGATCCGCTGCGGCCGAGATGAGGGCCTCGCGCCGACGCCGACCCTTGGGCGTCGAGCGGGGAGCGGAGCCGGTCGACATGCGTACACATGCTGCCACCGGCGCTTCTCCCCCGTGCGCCTTTTGCGTATCCCTGGATGCGCAAAGGGCGCACGGGGGCGCAGCCCACTACCGCAGTCGCGGGGCGAGCCGACGCAGCGCCTCGGTGATGTCCTCGGTCGCACCGGCGAAGGAGAAGCGCACCGTGTGGTGACCGTGCACCGTGTCGAAGTCCGCACCCGGGACGACGGCCACGCCGGTCTCGTCCAGGGTGTCGGCACACCACCGGAACGAATCGTCCGTCAGGTGCCCGATGTCGGCGTACGCGTAGAAGGCGCCGTCCGCGGGAGCGAGCCGGGTGATACCGGCATCACGGAGACCGCCGAGCAGTTCCTCGCGGTTGCGGGCGTACCGCCGCACGTGACCGTCCAACTCGGCGAGGGACTCGTCCGTGAAGGCGGCGACCGCGGCGAGCTGCGAGACGGTCGGCGGACACACCGTCATGTTCGAGGCCAGCCGCTGGACCGCTCGGGTGAGCGAACGCGGGAGCACCATCCAGCCGAGACGCCAGCCGGTCATGGAGAAGTACTTCGAGACCGATCCGATCGAGACGGCGCCGTCCGAGAACTCCCGAGCGCTCCGGCACTCGACGTCGCCGTAGGAGATGCCGTGGTAGATCTCGTCGGAGATCAGCAGCGTGCCGTGCTCGTCGCACCATCGCGCGAGCGCGGCCAACTCGTCGGGATCGATGATCGTGCCGGTCGGATTGGCCGGACTGGCGATGATCAGTCCCTTCGGAGGTTCGGGGAGCGCATCGAGCATCGCGACCGTCGGCTGGAAGCGCACGTCCTCGCCGCAGTCCAGCTCGATCACGCGACACCCCAACGCGGACAACGTGTTGCGATACGCGGGATAACCGGGTCGCGCCATCACCACGGTGTCGCCGGCGTCGAACGCCGCGAGGAACAGCAATGTGAACGCACCCGACGACCCGGTGGTCACCACGACGTCCTCGGCCTCGATGACGACCTGCGATCGCGTCGACAGGTAGGCGGCGATCGTCGCCCTCAGCCGCGCGGTACCCAACGTCTCGGAGTAGCCGATCACGTCGTCGTCGAGCGCCGTGCGCATGGCAGCGAGGACCGGCCCGGGCGCACGCGTGGACGGCTGTCCGGCCGCGAGGGACACGACGTCGCCGTGAGTCTCCTGGCGGCGCGCCGCAGCGGCGAACACGTCCATGACGCGGAACGGCTCGATACGCGAGCGCGCGGATTCCTCGACCATCGTCAGGAGGGGATCGAGATCCGGCCCTCGACGGCCGAGAGTCCGATGTCGGTGCGGAAGTGGCCGCCGGTCAACGACACTCGCGCCATGATGTCGTACGCCTCGGTGCGGGCGGCGGCGAGATCGGCCCCGGTGCCGACGACGCTGAGCACGCGGCCCCCGGCCGACACGAGGCCACCGTTCCTGCCGTGCGCCGTCCCCGCGTGCAGCACGCCGGGGTTCTCGGCGCCGGTGATGGCGTCTCCGGTGCGCGGTCGGCCGGGATAGTTCTCGGCGGCGAGCACGACGGTGACCGCCGAACCCTGCTTCCACTGCAGCGGCGGCAGGTCCGCCAATGTTCCGGTGGATGCCGCGTACAGCGCCGCACCGAGCGGTGAGTCGAGCAGTGCGAGCACGGCCTGGGTCTCGGGATCACCGAAGCGACAGTTGAATTCGATGACCGCGGGGCCCTCACCGTCCACCGCGAGGCCCGCGTAGAGCAGGCCGGTGAACGGGCAACCCCGTGCCACCATCTCCGCTGCCACGGGCGCGACCACCTCGTCGACGATGCGCTGGACCATCGAGTCGGGCAACCACGGCAACGGTGTGTAGGCGCCCATCCCGCCGGTGTTGGGCCCGGTGTCGCCGTCTCCGACGCGCTTGTGGTCCTGAGCGGGCAGGAGCGGCACCACGGTCTCGCCGTCGACGAGACAGAACAGCGACACCTCCGGGCCGGACAGGAACGATTCGAGCAACACGGGATGGCCGAGTTCGAGGAGCTCGGCGGCGTGAGCGCGCGCGGTGAGGCGGTCCTGCGTGACGACGACTCCCTTGCCCGCGGCCAGTCCGTCGTCCTTCACCACCCACGTCGGCCCGAAGCGGTTGAGGGCGGCATCGAGCAGTGCCGGCGTGTCCACCACCTCGCTGGTCGCGGTGCGGACCCCGGCCGACGCCATGACGTCCTTCGCGAACGCCTTGGAACCCTCGATCCGGGCGGCGGCGGCGGACGGACCGAAGCAGGCGATCCCGGCCGCGCGCACCGCGTCGGCGACGCCGAGCACCAGCGGTACCTCGGGGCCGATGACGACCAGATCGGCGCCGCGCTCGCGAGCGAGCGACACGACGGCCTCCCCGGAGGCCACGTCGACGGGGTACGTCTGGGCGACGGTCTCGATGCCGGCGTTGCCGGGGGCGCACATCACCGCGCTCACCTCGGGGTCGGCCGCCAGGGCGATCAGCAGGGCATGTTCACGGGCTCCGGAACCGATGACGAGTACTCGCACGAGAGCAGCGTACTGGCCACGACCTCTGGACCAGCGCACCCGTTCGCGCTATGGTAATTTCCGGAATTACGGAATAGCCGAACGATGCGACTCGAGGAGAACCGATGATGCGCACTCTCACCGCCGTGACCGCGGCGTCGATTCTGCTGGCCGGGTGCTCGTCCGCACCGCCGAGCACGGCCCAGCCGACGACCACCACGACGTGCGCACCGGCCCCCGCTGCGGACATGACCACACCCGACGGCTGGATCGGCTTCGCCGCCCAGCACCCCGAATCGGTGTCCTTCGCGGTGGACGACGGTCTCGGACACACCGCCGAGCACGACGCGGACACGCCGCACCCCCTCGCCTCCGCCGTGAAGGTCGTACACCTCGGTGCCTACGCCCGCGCGGTTGCCGACGGCACGCTGGACCCGGACGAACGCATCCCTGTCGCCGACTGGCAGCGGTGGTACGCACCCGGCACCGACGGCGGTGTCCACATCGCGGCTCTCAATCGCCTCGGCATCGCGAACGACGGAACATCGCCGACGGATCCGGCCGCAACGGTGCGGCTCGACGACATGGTCACCGCGATGGTGCGTGAGAGCGACAACGGAGTGCCCGACTACCTCCGGTACCGCCTGGGCGACGACGCGTTGCGGGACGCCGCCGCAGCGGGCGGGTGGAGCGACTTCACACCACCCACCCTCGTCGGCGTCACGCTCGGCGCCCTCGACGCGACCGTCGACACGGACGATCTGTGGTCGCTCGCACAGCGGTTCGCGTTCGACGCCGACTTCCGCGCGACCTACGGAACGACTGCGCGACCGCGCGGCGAGACGGAACTCCTCACCTACTTCGATCGGTTCGGCCCGACCGGGACGGCCGCCGAGCTCGCGCGATTCCACACCGCCGTCGCCGACGGTTCCTACGGCTCGGGGGTCGACACCGTCAGGCGCCACCTCGAATGGCAGGACCCGCCTGCGGACGCCGGGTTCGTGGCCATGGGGTTCAAGGGCGGGAATCTGCCCGGAGTTCTCACGCACGGCTTCGAGTTCCGCCGCGCGGACGGCGCCCCCGCCGTGGTGGTGTGGCTGAACCATGGTCTGACCGCAGCCGAGTACGAGTCCGCGACGACGAACCTGACCCAGCATCAGACGCTGCTCCTCGAGGCCGCGGCGGATCCGGCGACAGTGGGGCGGCTAGCCTGCATCTCGTGAGCGAGCTGGAGGCACGCGTCGCAGCCCTGGAGGCTCGGGTCGCGGCGCTCGAGGGGGACCCCCGACAGACGGCGGCGTCCACCGGGGGCCTCGTGTCCTACTCGGGTGACGTCCATCTGGCCGGCGACGTCACCTGGTCCATCGAGTACGTGCCCGACGCCGTGCTCGATCTTCCTCCCGACCGGGCGGTCGAGGTGCTGGCGGCGCTCGGCCACCCCGTGAGGCTCGCCGTGGTCCGCGCACTGTTGCGCGGTCCAGCAGTCGCCGCCGATCTCCAGGCGGCGGTGGGACTGTCGTCCGTCGGTCAGCTCTATCACCATCTGAAGACCCTCACCTCGGCGCGGATCGTCGAGCAGCACGGCCGGGGCGACTACCGGCTCGCCGCACGCACCGTCGTGCCCGCGCTGGTGCTGATGCTCGCCTCGGCCGACATCGCCGGAGAACTTCGCTGATGTGAGATCCGGTGCAGTGGACCGTGGTCAGCACGGTTCACTGCACCGGATCCGGGTCAGGCGGTGAGGTCGTACAGTGTCACGCCGTCCACGGTCTGGGCGGTGAAGGTCGCGGTGACCCACTCGCTGATCTCCGCCGAGGTACCGGACGCACCGCCTCCCATACCGCCGCCCGCGATGAACCAGTGGATCTCACCGTCAGCGACGTACTGCTGGAACTCGGCCAGCGTCGGGGAGGGATCGCTCCCGTTGAAGCCACCGATCGGCATCACCGGGTCCTCGGTCGCCAACTGGTAGCCCGACGCGGCATTGGACCCGATCGCCGCGGCGACCCAGGTGTACGAGTCCGAGTTCTCCTCGAGCAGGGCGACCATCTCGGCGCTCGGAGTACTGCCATCGAGCAACCCGCCCATGCCGCCGCCACCGTCCGCGCCACCCGGCATCTGCGCGGCGCCACCCGGGAGCTGACCGGGCGCACCCGTCGGCGCCTGTCCCCCGGCGGGCATCCGGCCGGCACCGCCGTCGCGCATGCCGCGCCCGCCGTCCATGCCGCCACGCCCGAAGCCGCCACCGGTGTTCGGCCCGGCCGTGACGATGGAGCCCTGATGCGGTGTCGCGATGGTGTTCGCGGCGTAGGCGGTCGGTCCTGCGAGACCCGCGATCACCGCCGCCAGAACCGTGACCGCGGCGAGCCTGCCGCGAGTCAGCCGCGGAACGAGCAGCCCCACGACCGCGAGCACACCGACCAGCACGACGACGACCTTCAGCCACGGAACGAAGGATGCGCTGCGGGACAACAGGATCCAGGACGTCACCACGGTCGCGACCACCGTCGCGGCGAGAGCGATGCGTGCGACGAGGCGCTCGCGGGCCCGCCAGAGCGCCACGCTGCCCATGCCCACCAGCGCCGCGACCGCCGGCGCCAGCGCCACGGTGTAGTACGAGTGGAAGATGCCGGCCATGAAGCTGAACGTCAGCCCGGTGACCAGGAGCCACAGTCCCCAGACGATCAGCGCAGCGCGCCGCTGGTCGGTACGAGGAGCCCTGCCGCGCAGCACGATCGCCGCGATTCCCAGAATCAGCGCAGCGGGAACGAGCCAGGCGATCTGACCGCCCTGCGAGGCGTCGAACATCCGCAGGATGCCCGTCTCCCCCCACATTCCGCCGCCACCACCGCCGCCGCCGGGCGTGACCGAACCGGTCTCCTCACCGTTGAGCCGACCGAGACCGTTGTATCCCAGCGTCAGTTCGAGGATCGAGTTGTTCTGCGACCCACCGATCCACGGCCGCGACGACGCCGGCAAGAGTTCCACGACGGCGATCCACCATCCGGCCGACACGATCATCGCGCCCAGCGCGGCACACAACTGCAGGATGCGCCGTCGCAGCGACACACGCCCGGCCAGGAGGTACGTCAGCGCCAGAGGGGGAACCACCAGCATGACCTGCAGCTGCTTGGTCAGGAAGCCGAGTCCGACCATCGTGCCGACGACCACGAGCCACCGGGTGCGACCGGTCTCGACAGCCCGCATCGTCGCCCACACCGCCGCGATCATGAGCAGCACCAGCAGCGCATCGGGGTTGTTGAAACGGAACATCAGTGCCGCCACGGGAGTCAGCGCGAGAACCAGTCCTGCGAGCAGTCCGGCGGCCGGTCCCCACTGTCGCCGTACGGTGCGCCACAGCAGCGTCACGGAGGCGACACCCAGCAGGACCTGAGGCACGAGGATCGCCCACGAGTTCAGCCCGAACACCCGGACGGACAGTTCCATGAGCCACAGCGACATCGGCGGCTTGTCGACGGTGATGGAGTTCGCGGCATCGGAGGAGCCGAAGAAGAACGCCTCCCAGGATTGCGAACCCGCCTGCACCGCAGCGGAGTAGAAAGAGTTGGCCCATCCGTTGCTGCTCAGGTTCACGAGGTAGGCGACAGCAGTTCCCAGGATCAGGGCCGCAGCGGCCCATGGTTCCCAACGAGTACGGACCGGGCGCGGAGCCCCGTCGTGCACGTGATCTTCCGGGGCGGTGAGGAGGGTGGTCACGAGGTGGACTCCATCTGACGAGTGCGGGCGGAGGATGCGGCCCGGAAGACCCAGCGCAGCGCGACGAAGCGCGTCACGGTGGCGACCAGGTTGGCGAGAACGAGAACGAGGAGCTCGACGTGCTTGGACGCACCCGGAGCCCACTCGTGCAGGGCGACGAGAGAACCGGCGGTGACGAGCCACCCGAAGGCGAACACCGCGAGACCCTGAAGATGATGCGCCGCAGCCCCGTCGGAGCCTCGGACCCCGAATGTGAAGGCTCTGTTGGCGGCGGTGTTCAGCACTGCGGTGACGAGGAGCGCGACGAAGTTGGCGCCCTGCGCGCCGAGGATCGTGTGCAGGATCAGGTACAGCACCGCGTAGGCGACAGTGCTGGCGACGCCGACGAGCGCGAACCGCACCAGTTGACCGATCATGCCGACGGGCACTCCCCTCAGTTCGGAGACCTCGGTGGTGGAGGCGGTGGACGACAGGGGTCCACGACCCAGGCTGAGACGCAGGTCCGCGATCGGGAGGGCGCCGGTCGCGAGCGCACGCCCGACGCGCCAGCAGCCCTTCAGATCGGCCAGTGCGGTGTCGACGATGTCCACGCTCGAGTCGGGATCGTCGACCCAGTCGACGGGCACCTCGTGAATGCGGAGACCGACCCGCTCCGCGAGGACGAGCAGTTCGGTGTCGAAGAACCACCCGGTGTCCTCGATCAGCGGAAGCAGTTCCCGGACGATCTCGGTGCGCGCGGCCTTGAACCCGCACTGAGCGTCGGAGAATCTGGTCCGCAGACCCGTGCGAAGGAGGACGTTGTAGGTGCGGGAGATGAACTCTCGCTTCGCCCCTCGCACCACCCGCGAGGACGAGGCGAGCCGGGACCCGATCGCGAGATCGGAATGGCCCGATGCCAGCGGAGCCAGGAGGGGCACGAGTGCACCGAGATCCGTCGACAGGTCGACGTCCATGTACGCGACGATGTCGGCCTCCGACTCCGTCCACACCGCCTTGAGCGCGCGGCCGCGACCCTTGTCGTCCAGATGTCGCACCGAGACACCGTCGAGCTCCCGGGCGAGGCGCTCGGCGATCGACCGTGTCGCGTCCGTGCTCGCGTTGTCGGCGACGGTGATCACCGTCGACCAGGGAACGTCGGCCCGCAGGAAGGCGTGCAGCCTGCGGACACAGGCTTCGAGCGCGGCCTCCTCGTTGTACACGGGCACCACGAGCTCGACGGTCACCGTCCGCGCCGCACCCCCACCCGGCCCCGGCTCCCGCCCGCGCCCGGGCCCACGGCCTTCCCGCCCGTCACCGGCCGGCCTCCGGCCTTCCCGCCCGTCACCGGCCGGCCTCCGGCCTTCCCGCTCCACCACTGAGTTGGTTGTCATGCACCGAACACTCGTGCGCCGCCCCGGGACCGACCCGGGGCGAACCCGGGAAGTACCCGGGAGCCGATGCGGAGCCGACGAATAGAGTCGGCCCATGGCATCCGTGTTCAGCGCAATCATCGCCGGCGACATCCCGGGCCGCTTCGTGTGGGAGGACGACGACGTCGTCGGGTTCCTCACCATCGCCCCGGTCACGCAGGGTCACACCCTGATCGTCCCGCGAGCCGAGATCGATCAGTGGCAGGACGTCGATCCCACGACCTTCGGCTCGCTCACGTCTGTCGCTCAGACCGTCGGCAAGGCCGTCCGGTCGGCGTTCGACGCCCCTCGGGCGGGTCTGCTGATCGCCGGTCTCGAGGTGCCGCACCTGCATCTGCACGTGTTCCCGGCCTTCGACATGGCGGACTTCGACATCTCCGGCGCCGACACCTCCCCGTCGCCCGAGTCGTTGGACGAGGCGCAGGAGAAGATCACCGCAGCGCTCACGGCACTCGGCCACGGGCAGCACGTCCCCCGTCGCTGATCGGTCGTCCGAGAACCGCCCGCGCGGCTCCGACGATCGCCGCGGCCACCGTGTCGAGCGCCGGCGACGACAGCGTCCATTGCTGCCAGTGAAGCGCCACGTCGATCACGGTGTCGTCGAGTTCGACGACGTCGAGTCCGCCGCGCTGCTGGTCCGGCAGCATGCCCCAGCCGAAGCCCAGATGCACGGCACGCGCGTACTCGGTGGACGACGGCACCAGGTGTCGCGGCGGCACCGACGCGGACACGCCGTGTCGCGAGAGGTAGCGATCCTGCAGCGCGTCCTTCTCGTCGAACACCACGACGTGGGCTCGGGCCAGGGCGTCCGGAGTGACGCCGTCGTCCAGGAATCGAGTCACGAACGACGGAGACGCGCAGGGGCGGTACCGCATCGAGCCGAGCCTGGTCGAGGTACAGCCGCGCACAGGTGTGTCCACGGACGTGATCGCCGCCGTCACCGTTCCACCGCGGAGGAGTTCGGCGGTGTGGTCCTGATCCTCTCGATGGATGTCGAGGATCACGGAGCCCGCCAGTGGCGCGAGCGCCGGCAACACCCACGTGGCCATGGAATCCGAGTTGACGGCCAGCGACACCCGAGCGACGTCGTCCGCGGTGCGCAACTCCCGCACGGCGCCGTCGGTCAGAGTCTGGATCTGCCGGGCGAGCCGGAGCAGCACGACGCCCGACTCGGTCGGCATCACGGGCTTCGTGCGCGAGACGAGAACGGCACCGACCCGCAGTTCCAGCGCTTTGATGCGCTGACTCACCGCCGACGGTGTGATGTGCAGCGACCGCGCAGCCGCTTCGAACGTGCCGTCGTCGACGACGGCACGCAGAGCCTCGAGCTGGTCCGACTGCATGATGTGAAGCTACGCTCATCAGTCCTGAAAAACATGAGCTGGACTACATCGTCGGGTTCGACCTAGCGTTCCGGTCATGTCCTCCCTGTTCGTCGGCTTCGGTGTCGGCCTCTCCCTCATCGTCGCGATCGGCGCACAGAACGCCTTCGTTCTCCGTCAGGGCATCGCACGACAGCACGTGCTGGCCGTCGTCCTGGTGTGCGCTCTGTCCGACGCGGTCCTCATCCTCGCGGGAGTCTCGGGCATCGGCGTGGTCGTCGAGACCTACCCGACGGCTGTCACCGTCGTCACGGTCGCCGGCGCCGTCTTCCTCACCGTGTACGGACTCATGGCCTTCCGACGGGCACTGCGCCCGACGAGTCTGACCGTCGGCGGGAACGGAGCGAGTGTGTCGCTGCGGTCCGCGGTCCTCACCTGCCTGGCACTGACGTGGCTCAACCCGCACGTCTACCTCGACACCGTCGTCTTCCTCGGCTCCGTCGCCAATCGCGAGACCGGGTCAGCGCGCTGGTGGTTCGCCCTCGGCGCGACACTGGGCAGCATCGTCTGGTTCACGGCCCTCGGATTCGGCGCGCGATTCATGACGCCGATCTTCGCCAGACCCGTCGCGTGGCGTGTGCTCGACGTCCTGATCGGTGTGGTCATGCTCCTCATCGCCGTCGTCCTGGTCGAGGGGCTCGTCTCCGGCTGACTCCACCCGTCCACCCGGACGCCGGCCCGCCAGGGGCAGCTCCACGCGGAACGTCGCACCCCGGCCGGGCGCGCTCGCCACCGAGACCCGACCGCTGTGGGCCGCGACCAGCGCGGACACGATCGACAGACCCAGACCACTCCCGCCGCTCTCTCTCGTGCGCGAACGATCCGCCCGATAGAACCGCTCGAAGACGCGCTCGGCATCGTCCTCGGTGAGTCCCGGCCCGGTGTCACGAACCTCCAGAACTGCTGTCTCACCGACGGTTCCGACCGCCACGGTGATCGACGCCGTCGGCTGGGTGTGCCGGAGCGCGTTGCCCACCAGGTTGCCGAGCACCTGGCGCAGACGCGCATCGTCCCCCAGCACCTCCGGCACGCCGCTGCCCTCGAGCACCTGCAGACTCACGGCTCGTTCCGGAGCCGTGGCGGCCGCATCGTGCACCGCGTCCGCTGCGATCACGAGTAGGTCCACGGGGCTCCGATCGAGCGGACGCTGGGCGTCCAGCCGCGCCAACATCAGCAGATCTTCGACGAGCAGACCCATCCGCGCCGACTCTCCCCCGATACGGGTCATCAGCAACTCGGTGTCGGTCATGGCCCCCTGCCGGTAGAGCTCGGCGAAGCCGCGGATCGTCGTCAGCGGGGTCCGGAGCTCGTGGGAGGCGTCGGCCACGAAACGGCGCATCCGGTCCTCCGACGCACGTGCCGCGTTCTCGGACTCGCGCGCCGCGTTCTCGGACGCCTCCGTCGCAGCGAAGGCGTGCTGGATCTGGGCGAGCATTCCGTTGAGTGCCGCGGACAGTCGCCCCACCTCGGTGCGTTCGTTCCGCTCGGGAACGCGTCGATGCAGATCCCCGGACGCGATGGCCGCGGCAGTCACCTCCACCTCCTGCAGCGGCCGCAGGCTCCGGCGTACCAGGAAGTACGCGGCGACACCCAGCACCGCCAGCACTCCGAGACCGATGGACAGTTGCAGAGTCACGAGCCTGGAGACGATGGCCTCGTTGCCCGCCAGCGGAATCGCGACCGTCGTCTGGCCGTCCCCGTTCGAGACGGTCACCGTGCGCCACGAATCGTCGGGATCGCCGACCGATCCGACAGTGGTCGGCGTGGCGGTCAGGACGCCGGTCAGATCCGGCTGATCGTCCCCGACATCGTTCACGGGAGTACGCACGGTGCCGTCCGCCGCCACCGAGCGGACGTAGAACGCCGTGGGCGGACGCTGTGGGTTCGCCTCCTCCGGGGGAGGTCCGAGGAACCGCTCCCCACGAGGCCTGGCCCAGCCGGACGCCGCCTCCATGAGCTGTTCGTCGACACGTTGGGTCAGCGTGTTCTGCAATGCCGAGGTCACGGCCACACCCGAACCGACGAGACCGAGGGCGACGAGAAGCAGCAGCACCGACACCAGGGTGACGCGGAGCGGGACGGCGCGTAGGTGCCGCTTCACCGTCGCGGTTCCCGCAGGACGTAGCCGACGCCTCGCAGTGTGTGGATCAGCCGGGGTTCCGTCGTGTCGACCTTCCTGCGCAGGTACGACACGTAGGACTCCACGACACCGACCTCACCCCCGAAGTCGTAGTGCCACACGTGGTCCAGGATCCGGGGCTTGGACAGCACCGTCCCGGAATTGACCATGAGGTAGCGCAGGAGCGTGAACTCCGTCGGGGACAACGAGACGGGTTCGCCCGCCTTCCACACCTCGTGGGTGTCGTCGTCGAGCTCGATGTCGGCGAACGTCAGGCGTGACGGCTGCGCCTCCGGACCGCGCACCGACCGGCGCAGGATCACGCGCAGGCGCGCCACCACCTCCTCGAGGCTGAACGGCTTGGTGACGTAGTCGTCCGCACCCATGGTCAGACCGGTCACCTTGTCCTCCACCGAGTCCCGTGCCGTGAGGAACAGTGCGGGCGCGTCGATGCCGTCGGCGCGCAGTCGGCGGAGCAGCCCGAAGCCGTCCATGTCGGGCATCATCACGTCCAGGATCAACGCGTCCGGCCGGAAGGTCCGGGCGACGTCCAGAGCCGCGGGCCCACCCAGCGCCGTGCGGACCTCGAAACCCTGGAACTTCAGACTGACCGACAGCAGTTCGACGATGGTCGGCTCGTCGTCGACCACCAGTACCTTCGCCTCGGCGGTGGCCTGCGGTCGGGGAGTCGTCATGACGGAATTCTCGCTCACGAGTGCCATGGTGTCCGGCGTTGCTGGTTCCTGCCCGGGGTGTCGCTGTGAGGTTCCTGTGAGCCCCGATCCGGCGTCGTGTCCGCTTTGCTACCGTGGAGGACAGACTGCGACACAGACCCGGACGAGCGCACCGTACCCGGCCAGCGACAAGACGGTGCCAGGAGAGTCGACTACTCATGGCATGGATCATTCTGGTGTTGTCGGGCGTGTTCGAGGCCGTCTGGGCCACCGCACTCGGCAAGTCCGAGGGCTTCACGAAGCCCGTCGCCACCATCGTCTTCGGTACGGCGCTCGTCGTCAGCATGGGCGGTCTCGCCTTCGCCCTGCGGACCATCCCGACCGGCACCGCCTACGCGGTGTGGGTGGGCATCGGCGCCTCGCTCACCGTCGTCTACGCGATGGTGTCCGGCACCGAGTCCGCGACGCCGATCCGCATCGCCCTCATCGCAGGGCTCGTCGGGTGCGTCATCGGACTCAAGCTCGCCCACTGACCGCGCCCCCGTCCGTCCCGCCGTCCCATCCCGACCGGCCTCCGGCCTTCCCGCCGTCCCGTCCCGACCGGCCTCCGGCCTTCCCGCCGCGGGTTAGAGTGACCCCATGAACTGGGTGTCCGCGGTCACACTGCCGGTGCGTGTCGGATTGGCTGTCGCCGAGTCGGCGGTCGGGGTGGCCGAGTCGGCCGTCGCGACCACCCGGATGGCGCTGGCCGCAGGCGCTTCCGGGTCACTCGACGCCATCACCCTGGCCAATCCTCGGAGCGGCCCGCTGCAGCTTCTCGGACAGTTGGCCGAGCTCACCTCCGACGACCGCGCACTGGGTCACGCGCTGCGGCCCGGTGGCCCGCTGGACCGACTGCTCGAGCCCGGTGGCGCCGTCGACAGGTTGACGAGCAAGGGCGGCACCCTCGATCGACTGCTCGAGCCCGGCGGTCCTCTCGAACGCATCCTGGCGGACGACGGCCCCCTCACCCGAGTCCTCGCGGAGGACGGTGCGCTGGATCGCCTCCTCGCCGAGGGCGGTCTGCTCGATCGACTCACGGCCGTCGACGGACCCATCGAGCGCCTCACCGCGAAGGACGGCCCTGTCGAACTCCTGACCAAGGAGGGCGGCGTGATCGAGGCGCTGACCCGTGAGAACGGGGTCATCGACAACGCCCTCGCCAAGGGCGGGCTCGTCGAGACGCTGCTCGGTGAGGAAGGCGCGATCCAGCGGCTGACGGCACGCAACGGTCCGCTGGATCAGCTCGTGACCGTCGCCGAGTCGCTGAGTTCGCTGGCGCCCAACCTCGAGCGCATGAGCGTCAGCGTGGAGATTCTGCAGGACACCGTGGACGTCCTCGCCGCTGCGGTGAACCCGCTCGGCGAGCTGGTGGGCAAGCTGCCGAGCCGCTGGGTCAAGAGTCGCGGCGCGGTCGAGCCCAAGACGGGCGAGGTGCGCGGGGCGCTGCAGGGTCCGGCCGTCGGCCGCTGAGCCTCGTGGGCGTCAGCGCGACCGGACGTGCTCGCCGAAGAAGGTGAAGACCCGAGCGAAGGCGTCCTCGGCCTGCTCGTGCTGATAGCCGAATCCGGTGACGCGCATGACCAGTGCACCCGGACCCGATCCGAAGTCGTTCGCGAAACTGTGGCCGGCACCGGGATAGGTCACGACGTCGTGGGCAACGCCCTTGTCCTGCAACACCTTCTCGAGCTTCGGGCCCGCGCCCGGCAGCATCGGATCGCGCTTGCCGAAACTCGCGACCATCGGGCACGTGCCCTCGAGGGCCGACTCGATGTGACGGGGCAGGATGCCGTAGAACGGCGCGCTCGCCTCGAACCCCCGGGGCGCCAGCGCCAGAGCGAAACCTCCACCCATGCAGAACCCGACGATGCCCACCGCGCCGGTGGTGTCGGCGCGCGCGGTGAGGGTGTCGCGGCACGCCAGCAGGTCGTCCACCGCCCGGCCCGAGCGCGCGAGAAGCGACCGGAACACTCCTGTCACACACTTGGCGCGACCACCGCGGGCGTAGAGATCCGGCACCAACGCGACGTAGCCCTGGTCGGCGAAGCGCCGGGCGATGGACCTGATGTCGTCGGTCATGCCGAACACGTCGTGCACGATCACGACGGCGGGCCAGGGCCCCTCCCCTGAGGGGATCTCGAGTGTCGCCTCGATGCGATCTGTTCCGGTGTCGACCTCGATGACAGCCATACCGGCCGACTCTAGCGACCCAGCGCCGTTCTCACGGTGTCCGACAGCAGGTTGCCGGCGTGCACGCTGAGACCGTCTGCGAGCCCGGGAACGGTGGCGCACGCCTGCTCCCAGCCCTGGTCGGCGAGAGCGAGAACGAACGGGAGCGTCGCGTTGGTCAGCGCCTGCGTCGACGTGCGGGGAACCGAGCCCGGCATGTTGGCCACGCAGTAGAAGATCGAATCGTGCACCGGGAAGGTGGGATCGTCGTGCGTGGTGGGACGCGAGTCCTCGAAACACCCGCCCTGATCGATGGCGATGTCGACGAGCACGGACCCCGCCTTCATCCGTGCGACCAGTGCGTTGGACACCACCGTCGGGGCCTTGGCACCCGGGACGAGGACCGCCCCGATGACGAGGTCGGCGGCCACGACGGCCTGCTCGAGCTCCCACCTGTTCGACACCACGGTCTTGACCTGGCCGCGGTACTGCGCGTCGATGGTTCGCAGCTTGGCGATGTCGAGGTCGAACACCGTCACGTCCGCACCGAGCCCGTGTGCCATCGCCACGGCGTTGGATCCCGACACCCCACCGCCGATCACCACCACCTTGGCCGGACTCACTCCCGGAACGCCGCCCATCAGCACGCCGCGGCCGCCCGTCTGCGCCATCAGGTGATACGCCCCGGCCTGGGTCGCGAGCCGGCCGGCGACCTCGCTCATCGGTGCGAGCAACGGCAGACTGCCGCCCGCGCCGGTCACCGTCTCGTAGGCGATCGCCGTGGTGCCGGACGCGACGAGGGCATCGGTGCATGCGGCCGACGCGGCGAGATGGAGATAGGTGAACAGGACCTGGCCCGACCGCAGCCGGTGGTATTCGGCCTCGATCGGCTCCTTCACCTTGAGCAGCAACTCGGCCCGCGCCCACACCTCGTCGGCCGAGTTCGAGACCTCCGCGCCGGCAGCCTTGAAGTCGTTGTCCGAGAACGACGATCCCGCGCCCGCCTCGGTCTCGACGACGACGCGATGACCGTGCACGACCATGTCGTGCACTCCCGCCGGGCTCGCCGCCACCCGGTACTCGTGATTCTTCAGTTCCCGAGGTATGCCGATTCTCATGGTGCGCCCTTCGCCTCTACCGGATGACTCGTCATGTCCGATAATCGTGAACTTCGTTCGACCGAGCCGCAATCGAAGTGACGATAATTTCGTAGACTGGCCTCATGGACATCGAATCGTCGAATACGGGTCTGTCCGCCCCGGTGCGACCGAACAATCTTCGGGCGGCATCTCTGGACCGCATCGATCGCGTCATCCTGCGTGAACTGGCGAACGACGCCCGCATCCCCAACAACACCCTGGCCGCCCGCGCCGGGATCGCCCCGTCGACGTGTCTGGGACGCGTCCGTTCACTGGTCGAGCGCGGGGTCGTCCGCGGTTTCCACGCCGACATCGATCCGGCGGCACTGGGGCAGGGCCTGCAGGCCATGATCGCGGTGCGGCTGCTGGCGGGTGCCCGGCGCCACCTGGGCGAGTTCGCGGAGTCCTTCACGACGTTCCCCGAGGTGCTCGACGTCTACTTCATCGCCGGTGCCGACGACTACCTGATCCACGTCGCGATGACGGACTCTGCGCACCTGAGGGACTTCGTCGTCCAGAACCTCAGTGCTCATCCGTCGGTGGCCGCGACCGAGACCACACTGATCTTCGAGCACCTGCGGCCGCGACTGGTCGACGAGGGCGGACCGAGCTGACGCCCTCCGCCCATCCGGTGCGGCGAGCGCACCGAATACCCGGTGTATCAGCCAGGAGAGCACGGCCGTGGATGTGACGGGGGTACTTTTCGCCCACTCTTACTGACCCACCGACCACACGCATGGAGGCAGCCCGAGATGAGCGATCACGGTTCGCCCGAACGACCCGTGCAGCTGCCGGATCGGGACCTTCTCGAGCTCGCGTACCTGTGTGCCCTCGACGCCATGGCAGCCTCGGAGCAGTACGAGACCATGACTCGCCTCGACGACACGGACGCCCACACCAGGCGGAGGTTCGACGCGATCGTGCGTGACGTCCGCGAGACGATGGCCGTGACGTCGGACGCGACACGCACTCCCGCCCCCGCCGATCTCCGGGTCCGCATCCTGGGGGCCGTGGAGGACACGGCGCAGGTCGACCCCGACGGCGCGACAGTCCTCCCCCTTCGTCCCAGCCGCCGACGCGGATGGCGCATCGCCGCGATGGCGGCCGCCGCTGCGGTGGTCGTCGGTGTGGGCGGGGCGGTGGCCGTGCAGCAGAACGCGACTCCGTCGGCTCCCACCGCGACCGTCGCGGCACCGCTCGAATCCCCGGTGGCCGGAGGCGGCACCATGAGCGTGCAGTACACCCCCGGTGACGAGCGCGCCGTGCTCCGCATGACGGATGTCGCAGCGCCTCCCGCCGGATCGGTCTACCAGGTCTGGCTCATCGAGGGCTCGCCCGTGTCCGTCGGGACGATGGATGCCGACGACCTCTCCCAGCCCGCATCCGTGCCCGTCGACGGCGCCACCGCACTCTCGGTGACCGTGGAACCCGCGGGCGGATCACCGTTCCCCACCTCGGGCGCCGTGGCCCGCGTCGCGCTCGTCTGATTCCGTCCCGGATCGGATCCACTCGAAGTCGAACATGTGTTCGACACCCGTGTAGGGTGGGTGTCACTGCACCACCCGACGTCAGACCTTCCCTCGTGACGTGTGATTCCCGAGGAGACGTCCGTGATGAACCGTCGGCGCCGACTGCACCTGATGAACGGGGTCTGGCACGAGGAGGCACCGGCCACCTGCGGTAACGGTCATGTGCTGCAAGCGCGTTCGGTTCTCGTGGGAGCCAGGTCGTGCTCGTGCGGCATCGGTCACCATCGCACGCACCACTGCCGCACCTGCGGTGACACCGTCTTCACTCCCGCCCTCGGCGAGGGGTGCCGGGACGGGAGCTTCGACGGACGCGCGAATCGCGCGCGCGGCGAGGGGTCAGGAGCGGGTCAGCAGTGACCGGAGGAAGAACGTCAGGTTCGCCGGACGCTCCGCCAACCGCCGCATGAAGTACCCGTACCACTGCGTACCGAAGGGCACGTACACGCGGACGCGGTACCCCTCCGACACCAGGCGTGTCTGCTCACCGTCGCGGATGCCGTAGAGCATCTGGTACTCCATGTCGTCCGATCCACGTCCCAGTTCGGCCGCGTCTCGTCGCGCCGCCTCGATCATGCGGGGATCGTGAGACGCCACCATGGGGTAACCCTCCCCCTCCATGAGCACCCGCAGGCACCGCTCGTACGAGGCGTCCACGTCCGCCTTCTTCTGGAAGGCCACACTGGCCGGTTCGCGATATGCGCCTTTGCACAACCGGATTCGTGATCCGGGACCGGAGAGCTCGCGGCAGTCCTGTTCGGTGCGGTGCAGGTACGCCTGCAGGACGGTGCCGAGAGTCGGGAAGTCCTTGCGGAGCTCCCGCACGATCGCGAGAGTCGAGTCGGTGGTGGTGTGGTCCTCGGCGTCGACGGTGACCCACACTCCCGCGGCGTCCGCGGCGGCGCACACCTTGTGGGCGTTGGCGAGGGCCACGGCGTGGCCGTCGTCGGGGAGCGACTGTCCGAGCGCCGAGAGCTTCAGCGAGATCTCCAGCGGGAAGGCCGGAGGCCGGCCGGAAGTGGACGGGGAAGCTGGAGGCTGTGGGGTGTGGAGGCGTGAGTATGCCTGCAGTAGGGACAGATACGCGTCGACGGTCGCGGTGGCCTGCGCCAGGTCGGTGGTGTCCTCACCCAGGTGATCGACGCTGACGACGCGGCCGGACCCGAGCAGGTCGGCGACGGCACCGACCACCTCCGGTTCGGTGCTCCCGGCGATGAAGCGTTCGACGAGCGACCTGGTCAGGACGGACCGCGCGACGACGCGTTCGAGGCGGCGCGATCGCCCGGCGGCGAGCAGGACGGGGCGGAGCGGGTTGGTGGCCATCGGTCAGACTCCCTGGTGAGGGTAGGTGTGGTCCACGGCCGGCACGAAAGTCTCCTTGATGGTGCGCGCGGAGGCCCACCGGAGCAGGTTCTGCGGTGATCCGGCCTTGTCGTTGGTGCCCGACGCGCGAGCACCGCCGAACGGCTGCTGCCCGACGACGGCGCCGGTCGGTTTGTCGTTGACGTAGAAGTTGCCGGCGGCGAAGCGCAGGGCCTCGGTGGCCTGCGTGACGGCGGCGCGATCGTCGGCGATGATCGATCCGGTCAGGGCGTACTTCGACCCGCTGTCGACCATGGCGAGCGTGTTCTCGAACGCATCGGGCTTCGAGTCGTCGTAGACGTGCACGGCGAGGATCGGGCCGAAGTACTCGGTGTGGAACGCCTCGTCGCCCGCGTCGTCACCGAGCAGGATCGTCGGGTCCACGAAGTAGCCGACGGAATCGTCGCAGGTGCCGCCGGCGGCGATGGTGATGCCCGGGGTGGACTTCGCGCGCTCGAGTGCAGCCGCGTTGCGGTCGAAGGCCTTCCGGTCGATGACCGCCCCACCGAAGTTCGACAGATCGGTGACGTCGCCGTAACGCAGCGACGACGCGGTGTCGACGAGCGTGTCCCCCATCCTCTTCCACACCGACGACGGCACGAAGGCCCTCGACGCCGCGGAGCACTTCTGACCCTGGAAGTCGAAGGCACCGCGGATCAGCGCCGTGGTGAGCACGTCCGGGTCGGCGGAACTGTGGGCGACGACGAAGTCCTTGCCACCGGTCTCACCGACCAGTCGCGGGTAGGTGTCGTAGCCGGCGATGTTCTCGCCCACCTCGCGCCACAGCCGCTGGAACGTCGGTGTGGAGCCGGTGAAGTGGATGCCGGCGAGACGACGATCGGCGAGTGCGACCTCGGAGACGAGGGGTCCGTCACCGAGCACGAGGTTGATGACGCCGGGGGGCAGTCCGGCGGCCTCGAGAAGCTGCATCGTCAGGTACGCGGCGACGGCCTGGGTGGGCGACGGCTTCCACAGCACGGTGTTGCCCATGAGCGCCGGCGCCGTGGGGAGGTTTCCCGCGATGGCGGTGAAGTTGAACGGGGTGATGGCGTAGACGAAGCCCTCGAGGGGGCGGTATTCGACGCGGTTCCAGACGCCGGGCGCGGAGATCGGTTGTTCGGCCATGATCTGTCGGGCGAACGAGACGTTGAAGCGCCAGAAGTCGATCAGCTCGCAGGGTGCGTCGATCTCGGCCTGGTACGCGCTCTTCGACTGCCCCAGCATGGTGGCAGCCGCGATGGTCTCGCGCCACGGCCCGGCGAGGAGATCGGCGGCGCGGAGGAAGACTGCGGCGCGCTCGTCGAAGGGCAGCGATCGCCACGCAGGTGCGGCGGCGGTCGCCGCGTCGATGGCGTCGCGCACATCCTGGTGGGTGGCATTCGCGAACGATCCGATGACGGACGCGTGCCGGTGCGGTTGCACGACGTTCTCGCGTGGGCCCGTCGCGTCGCGGTGGTCTCCGCCGATGACCTGGGTGATCTCGGTGGGCGTGGCGGCGAGTCGATCCAGATGGTGCGTGAGCCGCGCTCGCTCGGCGCTGCCGGGTGCGTACGTGTGCACCGGCTCGTTCAGGGGGGTGGGTACTGCGGTGACGGCGTCCATGTCGGTCCTCGGTGTCGGGTCTTCGTGCCGGGTCGGTGGGTTCAGCCAAGCGGACGCGGCATCCTCGATATTCGGCCCAGCGTCCAAAGAAACACACCGACCCCTGTCCGATCGGATGAAGGACACCTAGAGTGCACGGCATGACCCGCACCTCCTCGACCCTCGACTCGATCGTGCGTGCGCTGCACTCCGCCTTCGTCGAGGTGCTCGTGGCACCGGCAGGGTCGGACGTGCCGATCGGGTCGGTGACGCTCGTCGACGCCGACGATCTGGCCGCCGAGCTCTACACGACCGCCGCTGCGGCGGACCTCTATCTGCTGGCGGGTGTGCGGGAAGCGGACGCCGTTGCGTGGTTCGACGACCTGGCGACGCGGAGCAGCGACCTTCGACCCACCGCGGTGATGTCGAAGATCGCCGCCTCGTCCACGCTGATGCAGCACGCGGCTCGCACGGCCGGCGTCGCTCTCGTCGCGGTGCACACGCAGACCCGCTGGGACCGCCTCCTGTCGATGGTGCGCGGCGTGCTCGACCATTCCTCGCCGTCGATCACCACACCCCAACCGTCGTCCGCGGAACCGTCCGAACTGGCGGGACTGGTGGGCGCGGACACCGATCTCTTCGGGCTGGCGCACACCGTCGCGGTGCTCACGCGCGGGATGGTGAGCATCGAGGACCAGCGGTCGCACGTGTTGGCGTACTCGGCGTCGGACGATCAGGCGGACGAGCTGCGGACCCTGTCCATTCTCGGACGAGAAGGCCCCGCGGAGTATCTCCGGCGACTCGAGCAGTGGGGTGTCTACGACGCGGTCCGCCGTTCCGACGAGGTCGTCGAGGTGCCGGCGCACTCCGATCTGGGTATCCGACGGCGACTGGTCGCCGGCATCAGAACGACTGCCACGCAGGATGGTTCGGGCACACCGCGACTGGTAGGCACGCTGTGGATCCAGGAAGGTCGTCGACCGCTCACCGACGATGCTCCGAGCGTGCTGCAGGGCGCGGCCGCGGTGGCGGCACGGTTGATCACGCGCATCCTCGAGGCACCCACGAACGAGGCGGTGCAGATCCAGCGACTGCTCGGCGCTCGTGGCGGTGGGGTCGACGTGCCCTCACTCGCCGCGGCGCTGTCCATCCCGACGGACGGGCCGGCGGCGGTGATCGGTCTCGCCGCGGTGGACGGCGCCGCGCCCGATGCCCCCTCGTCGGCCACGATGGCCGATCTGTCCGGCGCGATCCGACTGCACGCCAGTTCCTTTCACCGACTGTCCCTGGTCACCACTCTCGGCGACCGCATCTACGTCCTCGTCCCACGGACCCGCGCGGAGACCTCGGTGCCGTCGTGGACTCGCCGGTTGCTCGAGGGCATCGAGGGACGCACGGGGATCCGCTTGCGGGCCGCGGTGGCATCGCCGGTGGCCGCCCTGTCCGAGGTCGCCGCCGCTCGCCGCGAGGTCGATCGCGTCTTGGACGGGACCGCCGGAGCAGACGACAGGGTGACCACACTCGCCGATTCGCGGACGTCCGTGTTGCTCGGTGAGATCGTCGATCTGCTCCTCGCGCACCCCTCGCTGCACGATCCGCGCATGGCGGCGCTCGTCGAGTACGACGCACGCACGTCCTCGTCGCTACGCGAGAGCATCGCGACGTATCTGCGGCACCCGTCCGATGTGCGCCGGGCCGCGGCCGACCTGCACGTGCACCCGAACACGTTGCGCTATCGGGTCCGACGGGCCGAGGAGATCACCGGGACGGACCTGTCGGATCCCGCTGCGCGACTGCTGATGGAACTCCAGTTGGCCGTGCTGGCACGTCAGGCCAGTACCTGACGGCACCATTCGAGAAGTGGTGTGAGATCACGCCAGGCGGCACGGATGTGATCGGCGCACTCCGGTGTGTCGAGCCACGGCGGGCAGCCGAAGGACCGTCCTGCCGTCAGGGACTTGTGGCGCAGCAGATCGATGCGGGGATGATCCGCGTCGTAGCCGCGCGGCGAGGTCTTCAGCCGGTCACCGCCGCGGTCGTAGCCGCGGCTCTCGAGATCGGCCACGATTCGCGCGAGCTCCGACCCGCGGACCTCGTCGTCGACGACGGCGCGGAACTGGGCGATGGAGTCGGACGTGGACGCGTAGAACCCGCCGGCGACCATGAGGCCGGAGGCGTCGACCTGCACGTACCACCCCGTGGACGGGGCCACCTGCACGTAGGCACCCTGGTGCGTCTTGTACGGCACCTTGTCCTTGGAGAAGCGGACGTCGCGGTGCGGCCGGAAGAGCTTGGCCGTCCCGAACTCCTCGGCCAGTACCTCCGTGAGCGCGGTCATGGGCGCGCGGACCGATTCGTCGTAGACGTGCTTGTGTTCGGCCCACCAGGTCTTGCTGTTGTCGACCTCGAGATCCTCGTAGAAATCGAGGGCGGCCTCCGGGATTCCGGTGAACGAGCTCATAGCGGGAGGCTATCGCCCCGTGCGCCCTGTGCGTACCGCTGGATGCGCATAGTGCGCACGGGGGGGGTCAGGCCAGCGACCGGCTGATCACCAGACGCTGGATCTGGTTGGTGCCCTCGAAGATCTGCGTGATCTTGGCGTCGCGCATGTACCGCTCGACCCGGAAGTCTCGGGTGTACCCGTAGCCTCCGAACACCTGCACGCCGTCGGTCGTCACCTTCATCGCCGCGTCCGTCGCCACGAGCTTGGCCACGGAGGCCTGACGTGAGAACGGCAGTCCGGCATCCTTGCGGCGTGCCGCGTCGATGTACGTCGCCCGGGCCGAGTCCACCGCCGCTGCCATGTCGGCCAGCACGAACCCGAGCCCTTGATGATCGATGATCTTGCGGCCGAACGTCGTTCGCTCCTGCGCATAGGCCACGGCATCGTCGAGCGCGGCCTGGGCGATGCCGACGGCGACGGCGGCGATGCCCAGCCTCCCGGCGTCGAGGGCACTGAACGCGATGCCGAGCCCCTGCCCCTCCTCGCCGATGCGGCGATCGGCCGACAGCACCGCGCCGTCGTAGTGGGCGGCCGTCGTGGGTATCGCGTGCAGCCCCATCTTCTCCTCCGGAGCTCCGAAGGAGAGCCCCTCGAGGTCGGCAGGCACGAGGAAGCAGGAGATGCCCCGCGAGCCCTCGCCGGTGCGCGCGAAGAGCGTGTAGAAGTCCGCCTTGCCGCCGTGCGTGATCCAGGCCTTCGACCCGGTGACGGTGTACCCGTCCGGACCGGCCACGGCCTTGCAGGAGAGGGCGGCCGCGTCGCTGCCGGCCTGTGGCTCCGAGAGGCTGTAGGCGCCGATCGTGCGCCCACCGAGCATGTCCGGCAGCCACCGCGACTTCTGGTCCTCCGACCCGAAGGACATCAGCGGGTGGCACGAGAGCCCGTGCACGCTCACGGCGACGGCCACCGCGGCCCAGCGCGACGCCAGTTCCTCGAGCACCTGCAGATAGACCTCGTAGGACTGACCGCCGCCGCCCCACTCCTCCGGATACGGCAGGCTGAGCAGCCCCGCCTCGCCGAGCGTGGCGAAGACGCCGTCGGGATAGGTCTCGGCCTTCTCGTGTTCGTCGACGATGGGGTCGAGGACCTTGTCCGCGATGTCGCGGGTCAACTGGAGAAGGTCACGTGCGTCGTCGTTCGGCAGCAGTCGTTCGACAGCCATGGGTCCTCGTCTCGGTCGCGGATCGGATGAGGCGGCACCAGTACTGCAGCGGGCCCCTCAGTACTACGACAGTACTGCATGGCGTTCTGCAGTACTGTCGCTCACCATGACAGCAGCTCACGCGACGGCGCGGCGCGCGCAGCTCTTCGATTCCGTAGTGGCCCTGTTCCTGGCCGAAGGCTTCGCGCACCTCACTCTCGACGGCATCGCCGCCCGCCTTCGGTGCTCGAAGAGCACGCTGTACACCCTCGCCGCGAGCAAGGACGACCTCGTCCGCTCCGCCGCGGTGCACTTCTTCACCTCGGCAGCGGTCAGCGTGGACGCGGCCTCCGACGCCGCGACGGGCACCCGCGAGCGCCTCGCGGCGTATCTGGGCGCGGTCGGTGAAGCACTCGCGCCGGCGTCGGAACGGTTCATGACCGACCTCGCCGACTTCGAGCCGTCGAGGCTCGTCTACGAACGCAACACCGCCATCGCGGCCGAGCGAGTCCGCGGCATCATCGACGACGGGGTCCGCGCCGGCGACGTGCGGGACGTCCACGCCGCGTTCGTCGCCGACGTCGCCGCGTCGGTGATGGTCTCGATCCAGAGCCGTGCCCTCGCCCGTCGCACGGGTCTGGACGACGCCGCCGCCTACCGGGAGCTGGCCACACTGCTGACTGCCGGCATCGCGCGATGACTTTCGCCGTCGGCCGGAGTCGACACGGCTGACGGGTCGAGTTCGCTCCGCCATCCGAAGACGAAGGACCTCACGATGCAGAAGATCACCCCCACACTGTGGTTCGACGACCGGGCCGAGGAGGCCGCGGAGTTCTACCTCTCGACGTTCGGCACGGGAGCGATACTGAACGTCAGCCGCTACGGGGACGGTGGACCCGGCGCCCCGGGCCGCGCGATGATGGTCGACTTCGAGCTCTTCGGTCAGCGATTCAGCGCCCTGAACGGGGGGCCACAGTTCCCGTTCACCGAAGCGATCTCCATGGCTGTCAGCTGCGACGGGCAGGAAGAGGTCGACCGCTACTGGAACGCGCTCACGTCCGACGGTGGATCCGAGGGCCGGTGCGCCTGGTGCAAGGACAAGTTCGGGGTCTCCTGGCAGATCGTCCCGGTCCAGCTGATGCAGTTGATGAGCACCCCGGATCCGGCGGCGTCCCAGCGCGTCGTGCAGGCCATGCTGTCGATGTCGAAGATCGTGGTCGCCGACCTGCAGAAGGCGCACGACGGAGCCTGAGCGGCGACGTTTCCTCACGTCACACACCGGGCAATCCCCGAGCGTGAACGAGACGTCGATGCCCGTGCGCGTGCTCGCCCTGCCGTTCGGGCTGGGGTCGGCGCTGCGCCACGCCAAGCTGTTCCATCCCCACGGGAAGGTTCTGACGGGCACACTGCGCCGTACCGCCGAGGGCGACGCCGGACTGCCTGTGGGCACGTGCGAGGTGACGGTGCGCCTGTCCACCGCGCTCGGGCTGCCCCGACGGGTTCCCGACGTCGCGGGTCTCGCGTTGCGTCTCCCGCCGACCGACCGGGCCGACGGTGCCTGGGACATCCTCCTTGCCAGCGCCGGGCGGGAGGTCGTGACGCGGTGCGTTCCGCACCCGGTGCTCGCGTTCGAGACGGCCTCCTTCTCGACGCTGATGCCGCTGCAGTTCGAGGGTGGTCAGTGGTGGGTCCGCGCGCGGGCCGTCGCCGCGCCGCCGCTGCCCACCCTGGACTCCATCGTCGACGCTGTACGTGCGAGGCCGCTGGTCTTCGAGTTCGAGCAGGCCGAGGGCACCGGGGCGTACGTCCCGCTGGCCGAACTGACGCTCGGCTCGGTCGACCAGTCCGGTGGCGACCTGTCGTTCGACCCGATCCGGCGCACTCCCGACAGTGTCCGGCCCGGTCCGGAATGGCTGCGGTCCCTCAGGGCGAGGGCCTACCTCGACAGTCGACGCGGCCGGTCCGACACCTGACCGGAATGCGACCGACTCAGGTTCCCTGACCGATCTCGCGCCCACACCCCACTCAGCGCGCCACACCCCTGTCGACACGCGGCACAGGGTGTGCCCCTCACGAAACCCGTGCACGCCGGCGGCGACCACGCACCCGCGCACCCGACCGACGGGGTTCGACTGCCGCATTTGTGGATATTCACACGCGAAGTAGGATTTGTTCACATACGCGTGTGCCGATGGGGGTGGGCGCGTCCCAGGGGAAGGCTCCACGTGACCAGCAATTCGGTGACCGACGACTCCGTGACAGGTGCTCACGAGACTCGCCCGCTCGTTCCGCACGAGCCCGATCACCGGTTCGAACGCAGCTCCCGCCTGGTCGGACACGCCTACGTCATCCCCGACTACTACGAGGTCGGCCGCGAGAAGATCCGCGAACTCTCCCGCGCCATCCAGAACGAACATCCGGCGCACCACAAGGAGGCCGCTGCGGCCGAGTTGGGATACGAGGGACTCGTCGCGCCCGCGACCTTCGTGAGCGTCGTCGGATCCATCGCCATCGACTATCTCTTCGCGCACATCCTCGTGGAGTACGAGATCACGGCAGTCATGCAGACCGATCAGAGCTTCGTTCTGCATCGCCCGGTCATGCAGGGAGATCAGCTGGTGTCCACTCTCCAGGTGCTGTCGATCCGCCAGTTCGCGGGCAACGACATCCTGGTGGTCCAGAACCATCTGACGTCGCACGGCGAGGACGTGTGCACCAGCACCACGACGTTCATCGCCCGGACCGATGCCGACGTGGACCCGCGAGCGGCGGCTCTCGTCGACGCCGTGCTCCCCGCCAGCGTGCCGCGGATGGGCCCCACCGCCCGCCCGACCGCCTGACCGCCTGACCGCCTGCATTCCGACCGACCCCGGCCTTCCCGCCACACCCCGACCGGCCTCCGGCCCTCCCGCCACACCCCGACCGGCCTCCGGCCTTCCCGCTAGAGTCCCCCGTGTGGAGGACGAATTCGCCGACCGGTCGTTCGAGGACGAGAACTACAACGAGATCGACGCACACGGCCAGCGGTGGGACAGGCGTTCGTACACGTCCTGCAGCTTCATCGACGCGGACCTCGGCGGTCTGACCACCCACGGTGTCGTCTTCACCGACTGCGACTTCTCCGGCGTGGATCTGACGGACTCGACGCACATCGGGTCGGCCTTCCGCAACTGCGAGTTCCGGCGGAGCCGATTGTGGCACAGCACTTTTCGCAGCACATCGTTCCTCGGTTCCGCCATCGCGGACTCGCGCATCACGCCCGCGGTCTTCGACGAGGTCGACCTCATGCTCACCTCGCTCGGCGGTCTCGACCTCCGCGGACTCGACCTCACCGGGGCGCGCCTGCGTGACGCCAACCTCGTCGGGACCGATCTCCGCAAGGCCACTCTGCGCGGTGTCGACTTCGGCGGTGCCCGCACCTCCGGGCTCCGGTTGAACGATGCGGATCTGCGGGGCAGCATCGCCGATGCCACGTTCTGGACGTCGGCCGTGCTCGACGGAGCCCGCATCGACACGGTCCAGGCACTCGCCTACGTGCACGCGCACGGTCTCACCGTCTCGGACTGAGTAGATCCGACCTCCGCCCGACTCCGAATAGAAGACGGACACGGCCTCCCCGCCCGCGTGGTCCGTGCGGGAAGGCCGTTCCATCGGCAGGCTGTGGTCTCAACCTCACCGGGCGTCCACGCCGACGCACGCGCCGCCGCTGCCGCCGCACGTCTTCTACCCGAGCCACCCACTTCCGAAACGGAGACAGGTGCTCGACCGCGTCGAACCGCGATGATCGGAACCCTGGACCGGACGACACCCGAGGACGCACGATGACGGGGAACTGTCACCGAGTGAAGGGCACACCATGAGCGACAACGTCTACCGCGTCACCGAGATCGTCGGAACCTCGACGGAGGGTGTCGACGACGCGATCCGCAAGGCCATCTCCCGTGCGAGCGCCACACTGCGAGAGCTGGACTGGTTCGAAGTCACCGAGACTCGCGGACACATCGAGAACGGTGCTGTCGCGCACTTTCAGGTGACGCTGAAGGTCGGCTTCAAGCTCGACGACTGAGCGATCGGGCGGGCGACGACTCGGCGGGAACGCGGCGGCCCCCGTGCCCGTTTCCGATCGACCACGACGGGTAGCCGACCAGGATGCCCGTCGTCAGAGTCGCGTCCGATCCCGGCTTCGCCGCCGCCGTCGCCGACTCCGTCGCGGCCGATCTCGACGGATCGGCCACGCGCGACGGCGACGTGCTCACCGTCGACCAGGTCGCGATCCCGTTGCCACCGGTACAGAGCGGCAGCCCCGACCTGGACACCTGGGCGTCCCTGCTCGGCCATACCGGGGGCAGCGAGGACATCCTCACCGTGTGCGTGTCCGAGATACCGCGCCGTGTGCGGTCGCGCCCCGTCCTCGCCGAGATGGTCCGGCCGTCGATGGTGGTCGTCTACGTCCCGTCGTTCGGCACCCACCGGGTCGCGCGACGTGCGCGCGCCGTCACACTGGCTGCTCTGGGAGCGCTGCGCGACACCACCGGTGTCGACCGACCCGATCCCGCCACCGGTCTGGCGCACTGGTCCACCGTGTCCGGCCACGACGCCCTGGTGGCGCCCGCCCTGCTGGGGCGTGCGCGGGTGGTAGCGGGCATGATCCGCACCAACCGACCGTGGCGGCTGATACCGACACTGTCGGGCGCACTGGCCGCGGCGACCGCGACGTCCGCGTTCGGCCTCTTCTACTCGAGCATCTGGCAGATGGCGGCGTCGATGTCGATCATGCGACTGACGGCGGTGTCCGCCACCGCCCTGTTGGCCGTGACGGCCTGGCTCATCTTTCCGAACGGATTGTGGGAGAAGCACACTCGGCGAGCGCGAGCGATCGACCGCACGATGTACAACCTCGCCACCCTCGGCACGGTCGCCGCCGGAGTCGTCACCATGTACGCGGTCCTGTTCCTGGTGGTCGGCGCAGCGGCCGCAGTGGTGATCTCTCCGTCGTTCCTGTCCGAACAGATCGGGCGTTCGGCGAACGTCTCCGACTACGTGCGCCTGGCGTGGCTCTCGGCATCGCTGGGCACCGTGGCGGGTGCAGTCGGCAGCACCGTGGCCGACCAGGAGCAGATTCTCGGGGCGACGTTCGGACACCGCGAGGTCTTGCGTCGACGCGCGGCGGCCGGCCGACTGGACGACACACGGGACCACGTCGACTCGTGACCCGTCCCGAAGTTCCGATCGAATCATCAGAACTGGCATCCAACCCTGTTATGTTGCCGCGGAGCCGAGGGGACGGCGTCGAGACACGGGGGAACCACGATGGCGACACGACGACAAGCTCTGCAGACACTGATCGGCGGAGGCATGCTCGGCGCGGGCCTGCTCGCGGCCACAGGACCGACGGCCTCGGCCGCGCCCGTGGGTGCCTATCGAGTGGACCTGCACGCGCACATGATCCCGCCGATGTATCGGGAGGCCGTGCTGCGCGCCGGGCTTCTCGCTCCGGGCGGCCTACCGCTGCCCGCGTGGTCGCCGGAGTCCGCTCTCGCGTTCATGGACGAATTCGGCATCGCGGCCCAGGTGCTCTCGATCTCCGACCCCGGAGTGCGGTTCGTGCGCGGCCTCGAGGCGGTGCGCCTCGCGCGCTCCTGCAACGACTACGCGGCCGACCAGGTTCGACTGCATCCCACTCGTTTCGGCTCCCTGGTCACCGTGCCACTTCCGGACGTGTCGGCGTCCCTCGCCGAGATCGCGTACGGCCTGGACGTGCTGGGAATGGACGGGGTGGCACTGCTGTCGTCGTACGACGGCATCTACCTCGGCGACCCACGCTTCGAACCGATCATGGCGTTGCTCGACGCGCGGTCCGCCCTCGTCTTCGTGCACCCCGGCGAGCTCCCCGCGGGTTCGGCTCCCCCACTGCCGCTTCCGAGCTTCCTCCTCGAGTTCCCGTTCGAGACCACACGGACCGCGGTCGAGATGATCGCGGCCGGCACCCTCGACCGGTATCCGAACATCCGCTTCGTCCTCGCTCACGCGGGCGGTTGCCTGCCGTACCTCGCCACGCGGCTGAATGCGCCCCGCGCCGTCGCACCGGATCAGATCCCGTCCGTGTCGCTGCTCGGCCTCGAGGGTGCACTGCGACGCTTCCATTACGACACCGCACTGTCCGCCTCGGCGTCGTCGCTGCGATCGGTGCTCGAAGTGACCGACGTCGACCACATCGTCTTCGGAACCGACTGGCCCTTCAGCGGACTCACCTACTCCGCCTCGGACACGGACGACCCGGCCCCCGGACTGTCCGACGTGTTCGAGGGCGACGGCCGAGCACGGGTGGAACGCGCCAATCCCCTCGCACTGCTCCCTCGGCTGGCGGCGGAGCTGCGGTAGCCGGTCGAGGTTCTGCCACCATGGGGGTATGGCCACGAGCACCACTGCCCCACTCACCGGATATCTCAGCGACAACGCTGCGGGCACCGCCCCGGAGATCCTCGCGGCCATGGCGGAAGCATCGACCGGGCTCGCGGCCCCGTACGGCAACGATCCGACGTCCGCTCGTCTCACGACGCTGATGGCCGACGTCTTCGAGCGTCCCGTCGACGTGTTCGTCGTCGGAACCGGTTCGGCGGCCAACGGACTGGCGCTGGCCG
Organism: Rhodococcus sp. MEB041; assembly: GCF_030208955.1. NCBI lineage: Bacteria > Bacillati > Actinomycetota > Actinomycetes > Mycobacteriales > Nocardiaceae > Rhodococcus > Rhodococcus sp. MEB041. The sequence goes on along the minus strand of NZ_JARVSZ010000005.1, from coordinate 35,572 downwards.
CGTGTACACCGCCGTGGGGCAGCATCCTCACTCATCCCGACGGCCACATCACCAACGACGAGGCCGGCGCTCCGGAGTTCTTCACCGACGGCGCCAAGATCGTCCTCGTGGACGGCCCACGTTCGACGATGGATCCCACCGCACTGCGCGCCGCGGTCGTGCGACGACGCGGCGACGTCCACAGTGTCCAGCCGTCGGTGGTGAGCCTCACGCAGGTCACCGAGACGGGCAGCGTCCACACCCTCGACGAGGTGCGTGAGGTGTCGACCATCGCGCACGATGCCGGACTCCGCGTGCACATGGACGGCGCCCGGTTCGCCAACGCGCTCGTGGCCCTCGAGTGCACGCCGGCCGAGATGACCTGGCGAGCAGGCGTGGACATCCTGTCCTTCGGCGCGACGAAGAACGGCACGATGACCGCCGAGGCCATCGTGTCGTTCGATCCCTCGTTGTCCACCGAACTGGCGTTCCGACACAAGCGCGGTGGCCAGCTGACGTCCAAGATGCGGTTCCAGAGCGCGCAACTGGTCGCGTACCTGGAGAACGACCTCTGGATGCGTCATGCGCGGAACGCCAACGCGATGGCCGCGCGGCTCCGAGACGGGCTCCGACAAATCGGGGGCATCGAGGTCGTGGGCGACGCGTCGGCGAACATGTCCTACTTCCGCTTCCCCGCTGCTCTGACACGGGCACTGCACGACCGCGGATTCACGTTCTACGACGACCGGTGGGAGCCGGGGGTCGTGCGTCTCGTGACGTCGTTCGCGCACACTGCGCGCGACGTGGACGCGTTCGTCGATGCCGTGCGGGCGCTCGCCATTATTGACTGATCAGTCTAGAATGGGTGCATGCCGAGACCGCGCGAGTTCGACACGGACACTGTGCTCGCGGCCGCCGTCGACACGTTCGTCCGTCACGGTTACACCGGCGCGTCCATCGATCAGATCCTCGACGCCGTCGGCATCCGACGGGCGAGCCTCTACAACGCGTTCGGAAGCAAGCGCGGACTGTTCCTCACCGCACTGCGCTCGACGCACTCCACGATGCCTCTGCTTCTCGTCGCTCTCATGGATCTGGCCCCCTCCGATCCCTCGGTGAGGCAGGAGATCCGCGAGAAGTTGGTTGCCGAGAACATCGACGCACGGGCACTGGGCGACGCGATACTCACGCGCGCCTGCATCGAGAGAAAGGGCACAGCATGAACACCGTGACCATCGTCGACGGCCGACTGGTCGTCGAACCACGCGGCCTCGACAAGCTCTGGAGCTTCACGCGCCGACTCGACATTCCGCTGTCCGAGGTGAAGGGCGCCACCGTCGACACCGGTGTACGGCGTGAGCCCAGGGGCATCAGGGCTCCGGGCCTCTCGATACCGGGAAAGTACGCCGGCACCTTCCATCGTGACGGCGAGAAAGTGTTCTGGAACGTCGGGGACCCGGTGCGCAACATCGTGATCGAGCTCGACGGCACCGGACGGTTCGATCGACTCGTCCTGACGGTGGACGATCCGACCCGAACGGAGAACGCGGTCAACGCCGCACTCGCGACCTAGTTCTCACAGGTCCGCCCATGCCTCCGGATTGACGGCGTGGGGCGGCATCGTGCCGGCGGCCATAGCGACGGCGTTCTCCGCGCACAGACGCGCCATCTCGCTCCGCACCGACACCGTCGCGCTCCCGACGTGCGGCAGCAGCACGGTGTTGGCCAGCTCCGACAGGCCGGGTGCCGTGGCCGGTTCGTCCTCGTAGACGTCGAGCCCCGCACCGGCGATCACGCCGTCCCGCAACGCCTCCACCAGAGCGGACTCGTCGACCACCGGCCCGCGCGCGGTGTTCACCAGAATCGCGGAGGTCTTCATCGCGCCGAGAACCCGAGCATCGACGAGGTGGTACGTCGCCTCGGTCAGCGGAACGTGCAGGGACAGGAAGTCGCTCGTCGCCACCAACTCGTCCCACGAGACGTGCTCGACGCGACCGCCGAACTCGTCGAGCTCCGCATCGTCGACGGGCCTGTCGGACGGGGGCCGTGGGCAGAACCGCACCGTCATACCGAATCCGAGAGCGCGCCGCGCCGTCGCGCGAGCGATGCGCCCGAATCCGGCCAGTCCCAGCACCCGTCCGGACACGTCCGTGCCGAGCATCAGGTCCGGTGCCCATCCGGTGAACTCACCGGCGCGCACCGTCCGGTCCGCCTCGAGCGCCCGACGCGCTGTGGCCAGCATCAGCAGGAGAGCGATGTCCGCCGTGGAGTCCGTCAGGACGCCCGGAGTGTTCCCGACGACGATGCCTCGGGCGGTGGCGGCGCCGACGTCGATGTTGTCGACACCCACCGCGTAGTTGGAGATCCCACGCAGGCGCGCACCGGCGAGCAGTGCGCTGTCGAACCGGTCCCGGAGCTGGGCCACCACCACGTCGTAGTCGCCGGAGGCGCATCGCTCCGCCAGCGCGACGTGATCGAGCGCGATAACGTCGACGTCGGCGGCGCGGCGCAGAATCTCCATACCCGGTTCGGGAATCGGCAGGGTGACCAGAATCCGTGTCATGCGTCGTGCTCGCTCTCGGTGCGTCCCAACAGTTCCTGCAGTACTTCGGCGGTGTGCTCGCCGAGGTCCGGTCCGAGCGATCGGATGGGAACGGACGCGTCGCCGATGACGGGCACCACACCGACGAAACCCACGTCCACCGGAGTCTCACCACCGACGTCCACGGGGAACGTCTGAATCATGTTGCGCGCTCGATACTGTGGATCCCGCACGATGTCGGCGGCCGTGTAGATGGGCCCCGACGGCACACCGGCCCGATCGAGCACCGCCAACGCCTCGTCGCGGGAGTGCAGCATGGTCCAGGCGGAGATGGCCGCGTCCAGTTCGTCCCGACGTCGCCAGCGGCCGGCGTTGGCGGACAGCTCGGGATCCGCGCCGAGATCCGGCCGGCCGATCGTCTCCATGTAGCGCTGGAAGATGGCGTCGCCGTTGCCGGCGATGATGATCGAGTGACCGTCGTTGCACGGGTACGCATTCGAGGGCGCGATGCCTTCCATCCGCCCACCGGTGCGCTCGCGTTCCACTCCGTAGGCGAGGTAGTCCGGTACCAGCGATTCCATCATCGACAGAATCGACTCGTTGAGCGCGACGTCGATCGAGCGTTGCTCGAGCGAGAGCTCGCTCGACGCGGTCTGGCGTCGGAACAGAGCCATGACACACCCGAAGGCGGCGTAGAGGCCGGCGATGGAGTCACCGATCGACACTCCGACGCGAACCGGTGGTCGGTCGGGGTCGCCGACGAGGTTGCGAAATCCCCCGTAGGCCTCGGCGACGGCGGCAAATCCGGGACGCTCGGCCATCGGACCGGTCTGCCCGAAAGCGGAGATGCGGGTGATGATGAGATCGGGGTTCCTCTCGCTCAACCGCTCCGGCGAGAGTCCCCATTTCTCGAGAGTGCCGGGCCGAAAGTTCTCGAGCACGATGTCGCACTGCGCGGCGAGATCCAGCACGTCCTGCCGCCCCTGCTCGGTGCGCAGATCGAGCACGATCGACTTCTTGTTGCGGTTGATCGTCCGGTACAACATCGACGTGGTACCGGAATAGAGACGCCAGTTCCGGATCTCGTCGCCGGTGCCGGGTCGCTCGACCTTGATCACCTCCGCGCCGAAGTCCGCGAGCATGCGTCCCGCGGTCGGCGCGGCGATGTAGTTGCCGAGCTCCAGCACTCGAACGCCGGTCAGCGGTAGCGACATGGGGTCCTCTCCGTCAGTCCCGGTCGTCCGGGCGCACGTCCTGCTCGGGATACCGGTCCATCAGCATCCTGTGGACCGCCGGGTTCGCACCCTCGAGCACCCGGCCCGCGAGTCGCCCGAGCTCGAGTGCGTCCTCACGACCGAGGCGGTCGACGACCAGTTCTCGCACCTGCGCGACGTGACCGGGAGCCGCGCGACGAACGATCTCCATGCCCTCGTCGGTCAACGTCACCGCGGTCTGCCCACCGGGGCCTCCGCGTGGCCCCCGTTCGACCCACCCCCGCGACTCCATACGCGTGAGTGCGTGGGAGACCCGAGAGAGTGATCCTGCGGCGAAGGCAGCGATCTCACTCGTCGGCGAACTCCGACCAGGCGACTCGGACAGACCGGCCAGGAGCATGTATTCGAAGTGGTTGACCCCCGCGTCGTTCTTCAACTGCGAGTTCAGTACAGCGGGGAGCGCCTCGAGGAGGCCTGCGACCGCGAGCCACGCGCGTACCTCGTCGGGTCGCAGCCACTCGACGTCGTCGTTCACGCACCCAGCCTAGGTGTCGTGAACCTTCGCTACCCTCACTTGAAGGTTCAACTCGACGACACCACAGAGTGTTGAACCTTCACTACATCGGCAGAACGGCACCAATGCAGATCGGGATCGGCAACTTCGTGTCGGCCGTCGTCGAGTACGACACCGGCCACCGCGTCACCGCTCGCGAGCGGGTGGCGCATCTCTTGGACGGACCATGCTGCGGGGCATCGAGTTGCTCGGCACCGAGGTCGCGCCGCTGGTGAAGGCACGCGTGAGCGATCGCCTCCGAGCATCACGACCGGAGCGCCTCCGCCAGCATGGGCACCACGGTGTCGAGTGCGTACTGCAGCGAGAGCGCCGAGTTGGTGGAGTAGGACTTCGCCACCGCCGGGTCGTCGAACACGATCGCATGCCCCTGCGCCACGGCCGGGATGCTGCGGAACAGCGGGTTCTGCTCGATGTCCTGCGCAGTCTTGCCGATCGGAAACATGACGACGAGATCCGCGTCGAGCAGACCCAGCTGCTCGTCCGCGATCGGTACGGAGAACCGCACCGGGGTCATCGATGCGATGGTCGGGTTCTGCCGGAACCCGAGCCGCATCAGGAACTGCACCCGCTCGCTGTCCTCTATGTAGGCGCCGTAGCCGGTTCCGCTGAGGGCGCCCACCGTCACGGTCTTCTCTGCGAACTCCGGATGGTCCGCAGCGGCCGTGCGGAAGCCGTCGTCCAGCCCTGCGATCAGCTCGGCGCCCTTCTCGGGCACACCGAGCGCCGCGGCCACCATGGTGACCTGATCCTCGTAGGACGTCGTGTAGTTCTCCGCACCCTCCGGGATGCCGACGGTCGGCGCGATGGCCGCCAGCCGGTCGTGCCGGCCGACGTCGCCCGAGCTCTTGGTGTCGAGGATCAGATCCGGCTCGAGTGCCGCCACGGCTTCGTAGGACGGTTCCAGGGTTCCGATGATCTCGGGTGGTGTGTCGTAGAGACCCTCCGCCCACGGACCGACGCCCTCTCCGCCGAAGTCGAGCCAGTCGCTGGCACCGACCGGCTGGACCCCGAGGGCCAATGCCGTCTCCGCGTCCCCCCACCCCAGCGCCACGACGCGCGTCGGCGCCGACTCGAGGTCGACGGCGCCGAACGCGGTGTCGACCGTCGCTGGATAGACGCCGCCGGCCGCCGTCTGCGCCGCGTCGCGGCCGTCCTCGGTGGCGGCCGACGAGCACGACACGGTGAGGGCCACCGTCGCGACGAGTACAGGGATCAGTCGCCTCACGGGCGCACACACGGTGAGAAACATTGCGTTAGCCTAACCTCACCTGACGCCCACGGGCGCACTGCGATCCAGCTCACAATCTGCATCACCGCAGGTGAGACCCGTTCTCGACTGGTCGCCGAAAAATATCTCGGCAGATCGGTAATGAAATTCGGGATGGGCGCGATTCAGTAGACATGAGCATTGCAACCGACTTCGCCACCGCAGACGTCACGCGCAACCACGGTGCCGACACCGCCCACGACATCGACTCCATGCACGACGAGATCGAGCGTCTCGACGCCCAGATCCTGGCCGCAGTGGCACGACGCACCGAGCTCACTCGCACTGTCGGCATGATGGAGCCCCGCTCGGCCGCATCGTCCGCACGCGAGATGTCGGTGCTCCAGCACTTCGGTGATCTCGGCCGCGAGGGCCGCACCCTCGGCATGCTCCTCCTGCGCATGGGCCGCGGACAGATCGCTCGCTAGTCCCGCCCGCGGTAGAACTACCGCATGGTGTGGTTCCTTCTGGCGGCGGCCGTGGTGGCCGAAGTGTCCGCCACCCTGTCGCTCAAAGGTTCCGAGACCCGTCCCGTCCTCTACGTCGTGGTGATCATCGGTTATCTGCTGGCCTTCGTCGGACTCGCGTCCGTACTGCGCCGCGGTATGGCCCTCGGTGTCGCCTACGGTATCTGGGGAGCAAGCGGTGTCGCTCTCACCGCCCTTCTCGCGTCAGCGCTCTTCGGTGAACCGCTGACCATCGTGATGGGTCTCGGAATCGGACTGGTCATCGTCGGTGTACTCCTCGTCGAGACCGGGTCCCACCCCGCAGAGCGGGAACCGTGATGCAGTACCTCTTCCTCCTCGGCGCCATCCTCCTCGAGGTGTCGGCCACGCTGTCGCTCCGCGTGGCGGCCACCGGACGCCCCGCGTTCTACGGGGTCGTCGCTCTCGGCTATCTTCTCGCGTTCGTCGCCCTGCTCGGTGCGCTCCGTTCGGGTCTGGCCCTGGGAGTGGCCTACGGCATCTGGGCCGCGTGCGGAGTCGCCCTCACCGCCGTGGCCTCCCGGTACCTCTTTCGAGAACCCCTGACCCGCCGCATGCTCGGCGGGATCGCATGCATCGTCGTCGGCGTCCTGCTCATCGAACTCGGTGCCGCGGCCGCTCGATGAACCTGCCGAGCAGTCAGTGACCGGTGACGTCGAGTGCGGCCCGGACGATCGAGTCGGTGTCGATCTGATGGTGGCGGTACACCTCGTCGAGTGCGCCGACCTGACCGAACTCACTCACCCCGAGAGACGTGGACGGCACCCGGTTCACCGTCGCCAGGAACGCGAGCGTGTGGGGATGACCGTCGAGGACCGTCACCATCGGCGTCGCCCGCTCTGCCGGCAGCAGATGATCGAGAATCCACGACTCCGCCTCGAGATGCCCCTGCCGTGCCTGCACCGCCCGATACAGCTCCCCCGGACTCGTGACGCACAGGACGTCGGCAGCGAGCCCGATCTGTTCGAGCCGCTCCGCCGCGGCGAGGGCCTCGGTGACCATCGCGCCCATCGCCGCGATGGTCACCACCGCACCGTCCCGCCGCACCAGCGGGTATCCCCCGGCGACCACCTGCCGCCGTCGGCGCTCCCGCGCCGCCGGATCCGCCGGAACGTTCGCCAGCGACTGATCGACCGGCCTGGTCGACAGGCGCAGATACGCCGACGTGCCGCCCGGGCGCCCCAACCGTCCGATCGCCGCCAGCAGCGTCCACTCGACGTCGATCGCGAACGCCGGTTCCCAGCTCACGCACCCGGGCTGCTCCAGACCGATCGACGGGGTCTTGATCGACTGGTGCGCACCACCTTCCGCCGCCAGGGTCACTCCCGAGGGGGTGCCGACGAGGATGGACTGTCCGCCTGCGTAGATGCCGTACGACCACGGCTCGAGCGCGCGCTCGACGAACGGGTCGTACATGACTCCGATCGGGAACAGCGGCTCTCCCCACCGGCTCCACGTCGCACCGAGCTCGCCCATCAGTCCGACGAGGTTGGTCTCGGCGATGCCCAGTTCCATGTGTTGCCCCGTGGGGCTCTCGCGCCAGTGCATGATCGTCTCGGCGTCGTCACCGAACCAGTCGTGGCGTTCCGAGGAGGACCAGACGCCGACCTTGTTCACCCAGCCGCCGAGGTTGGTGGTGGAGCTGACGTCGGGACTGACGGTGACGACCCGCCGCGCGGCGTCCGGAGCCGCTCTGGTGAGGTCGAGCAGGACGCGACCGAGCGCGGCCTGTGTCGTCGCCGTTCCCTTGGGCGTGCGCCCGATGTCGGTGGGCACCGAGGGAGGCTCGGCCGTGTGTATCGGTTCCCGGCGCAGCCGGTCCGCGGTGTCCGCGCACACCCGCCCGGCCGGACTGTCGTCCGAGAATCGTGCCCAGGGCGCGTCGGGGTCGGTGCCCAGCGCGCCCGCGAGTTCGGCGTACTCCTCGACCGTCAGCAACGACGAGTGATTCTGCGGATGACCCTGCGTCGGCAACCCGAAGCCCTTGACGGTGTACGCGATGATCACGGTGGGACGGGTGTCGTCGATACGGGCGAACGCGGCGCGCAGTGCGGCGAGGTCGTGTCCGCCCAGGTTGCGGACGGCCTCCGTCAGAGCGGCATCGTCCAGATCGGCGACGAGGGCACGAATCCGTTCGGCACCGGGCCCGGCGCCGGGCAGTCGGGTGCGCAGTTCGTCCGCCGTGCAGCGCAGGAGGCGTTGGTACTCCGGGTTGGGCATGTCGACGATGCGTTCGCGCAGGGCCTCGCCGCCGGGACGGGCGAACAATGCGTCGAGAAGGGTGCCGAACGAGACCGTGACGACCTGCCAGCCGGCGGCGTCGAACATCTTCTCCAGCCGCCGCGCAGCGAAGTTCGGCACCACTCGATCCAGCGATTGGCGGTTCAAGTCGACGATCCACACGATCTCGCCGAGGTCGGCGATTCCCGGGTCGATCACCGCTTCCCACACCGCGCCCTCGTCCAGTTCGGCGTCGCCGACGAGCGAGTACTGCCGCCCCCGGAATCCGGTCGCTGTCCGGGCGTCGTCGTGCGCGTCACCGAAGGCGGCGTCGACGTAGCGGCGCGACATCGCGCCCCAGATCGGTGCGGTCGCTCCGATTCCCACGGACCCGGTGGAGTAGTCGACGGTGTCGGGGTCCTTGGCGCGCGAGGGGTAGGACTGCAGCCCGCCGTAGGACCGCAGCGTCGTCAGGTACTTCTCGTCCAACTCACCGAGGAGGTAGTTGATCGCGTGCAGCACCGGAGACGCGTGCGGCTTGACCGACACCCGGTCCCCGGGCTGCAACTGTTCGAACCACAGGGAGGTCATGATCGACACCATCGACGCGCACGAGGCTTGGTGGCCTCCGACTTTGAGTCCGCTGGGGTTGGGCCGAATTCGATTGGCGTGGTGGATCATCGAGGTCGACAGCCACAACACACGCTGTGCGATCTCCTCCAGGGTCTCCACCGTCTGTGGCGCTCGATCATCGACATGCTCGTTGCTGGTCATGGCGCTTCCCCCTCAGGACGTCATCTCCGGCTCGATGCTTCGCGGAGATCCCCAGGTGACCACGGTCTTGCCGACTGCGCAAGATCCGGCTCCGCGACCGAGCATTCTGCGCACAGCACCGCATGTCGTCGTGGGTGTTCCGAGCGTGTCGACCACTCGGGTGACCGGCGACACCCGGTGAGTGGGCGCCCGTGTTCGAGGACACCGGCCGGATGTGGTGTGCGGAGCCGACGGACGGGTACACGATGAACGGCGAGACACACCCTCAGCTGCGGTCCACGAACCGGTTACACGAACGCAGCGAAGGACGCCCCATGGCATCGAACTCGGCCCGCGAGCCCCATCCACCAGACGAACGCGTCATGGGCGCCCTGCGGTCCGGACGCACTGCGGAGACATGGCTGGCCGCGTGCGTGCAGTGGTGCCGGGCGGACGGAGCCGCCGTGGTGGCGGAATCGGCGGCCGATGCCGACGTCCGGCTCGTCACGTACGCGACGGACGACCTGGCGGAGCGGCTGGCCGACCTCCAGTACCTGCTCGGCTGCGGACCGCACACCGAGTCGATGGCGGGAGCGGGACACAGCCGACTCGATGTCGAGGACCCTGACCACGGCGTCCGCTGGACCACTCTCGTCGACGAATTGGCGACCCTCGGAGTCGTCGAGGTCGCGACGTTCCCCATCGGTGCACCCGCCACCCCCCTGGGAACGCTCCAGATGTACTGGCGTGGTCGACGCCGCAGCAGCACGCACTCCGACGCCGCCATCGCAGCGCTCGTGGAACGCCGCCCGGAGTTGCTTGCGCCGCGAGTTCCCCTGTGCGACGACCTGGACGGAGACACTGTCCTCACGGCCGTCGACGGCGGGCCCGACCACGGCTTCGACCTGTCGACCGTGCACCTGGCGATCGGCGTGGTGGTCGCTCGGCACCACCTCGGCGTCCAGGCAGCGTCGGCACTGCTGCGAGCACAGGCCTACAGCGCTGGGACCACGGTCACCGAGCAGGCTCGACGGGTGCTGGACGACCAACGAGGCTGACGACCGTCGTCGCCGACACCCACTAGGCTCCCCTTCATGCTGTCGAGCGACGTCCCCACCGCAGTCGGACTCACCACAGCGGAAGCGGAGACCCTCGCATCGCAGGGTCGGTCCAACGACGTGCCGGCCCGCTCCTCGAGGTCGGTCGCAGACATCCTGCGCGGCAACATCTTCACGCGCATCAACGCGATTCTGGCGGTACTTCTCGTCATCGTGCTGTCGACCGGATCGATCATCGACGCGATGTTCGGTCTGCTCATCGTCGCCAACAGCGGGATCGGCATCATCCAGGAACTGCGCGCGAAGCGCACCCTCGACGCGCTCGCCATCGTGGGCCAGAGTCGGCCCCTCGTGCGACGAGACGGCCGTGCACGGGACCTCGCTCCCCACGAGGTGGTGCTCGGCGACGTCGTGGAACTCGGTCCGGGCGATCAGATCATCGTCGACGGCGACGTGATCGAGGCGGACTCGCTCGACGTCGACGAATCACTGCTGACGGGTGAGTCCGACTCGATGACCAAGACCCCGAGCGACTCCGTGTTCTCCGGGTCGTTCGTCGTCGCCGGCCGCGGAGCCTACCGCGTCACCAAGGTGGGGAGGGAAGCGTACGCGGCCCAGTTGGCCGAGGAGGCAGGCAAGTTCACGCTCATCGACTCCGAACTCCGGTCCGGTATCGACCGCATCCTCCGCCACATCACCCGGGTGATGGTCCCGGCCGGCATCGTCATCGTCGTCAACCAGCTCGTCGTCACGGGCCAGCCGCTCGGCCCCGCGCTCAACGGCATGGTGGCGGCGCTGGTCCCGATGGTGCCGGAAGGACTGGTCCTGCTCACCTCACTGGCCTTCGCCGTCGGCGTGGTCCGCCTCGGACGTCGACAGTGCCTCGTGCAGGAGCTTCCGGCGGTCGAGGGGCTGGCCCGTATCGACGTGGTGTGCGCCGACAAGACCGGAACGCTGACCGAGAACGCGATGGTCATGTCGGACCTCCTCGTGCTGTCGGCCGAGTCCGACGAGGACGTCCGGCGCGACCTGTCCGCCGTCGTCGCCGACGACGATCGACCGAACGCCAGCATGATCGCCGTCGCCGACGCGCTTCCGACCGCGCCTGCCCGGACGGCGTCCGCGCGGGCTCCGTTCTCGTCGGAGAAGAAGTGGAGCGGAGTCTCCTTCCCCGACGCGGGCAACTTCCTGATCGGTGCTCCGGACGTGCTGCTGGATCCGGTATCGGAGGCCTCCGCACGCGCCACCGAGCTGGGTGCGGCCGGAAAGAGGGTGCTGCTCTTCGCCACCAGCGACCTCCCGATGGATCACGCCGACGCGCCGGGTGTCGTGACGCCCCGAGCCCTCGTCGTGCTCGAGCAGAAGATCCGGGCGGACGCCGGCGACACACTGAACTACTTCGCGGATCAGGCCGTCCAGGTCAAGATCATCTCCGGCGACAACGCGGTGTCCGTGGGCGCGGTGGCCGGGTCGCTCGACGCGCTGCCGTCGGGCGATGCGGTCGACGCTCGCAATCTCCCGTCGAACACGGACGATCTCGCGGACACCATGGAGCGTCATGCCGTGTTCGGACGGGTACGCCCGGAACAGAAGCGGGACATGGTCACCGCCTTGCAGAGCCGTGGTCACACGGTGGCCATGACGGGTGACGGCGTCAACGACGTTCTCGCACTGAAGAAGGCCGACATCGGTGTCGCCATGGGCGCGGGAAGTCCCGCGGCGCGGTCCGTGGCGCAGATCGTGTTGCTGGACAACGCCTTCTCGACGCTGCCCCACGTGGTGGCCGAGGGTCGACGAGTCATCGGCAACATCGAACGGGTCTCCACGCTGTTCCTCACCAAGACGGTCTACTCGGTGGTGCTCGCGGTCCTCGTCGGGCTGTCCGGTCTGCTGTCCCTGGTCGTGAACGTCGACCCGCTGCCCTACCCGTTTCTTCCCCGCCACGTCACCATCGCGGCGTGGTTCACCATCGGCATTCCCGCGTTCCTGCTGTCGCTGGCGCCGAACAACGAACGGGCCCGCTCCGGCTTCGTCCCTCGGGTGCTGCGCAAGGCGGTCCCCGCCGGACTGGTGGTGGGTGTCGCCACGTTCGCGACCTACCTCGCCACCTACGACGGACCCGATGCCTCGCGGGCGGACCGGATCCAGTCGAGCACCTCGGCGCTCATCACGCTGATCGTCGTCGCGATGTGGGTCCTCGGGACGGTGGCCCGGCCCATGCAGTGGTGGAAGGTGACGCTGCTGACCGTGTCCGTGGCGGCCTACGCGGTCATCTTCACCGTGCCGCCGCTCGCCCGCTTCTTCGAGCTCGATGCGGGCAACGTGTCTTACACCGTGCTCGCCTTCGTCTCCGCGGCAGTGGGTATCGCGGTCCTGGAGGCGGTACGCCCCGCCATGCGGCGCCGCGCGCACCGCACGGCGTAGCGCGCACAGCACCGCGCGCCGCGCATGATTGGCGACGATGGGAATCGGGCATTTCACAGGTGTGCATTTCACGCCGGCCCGGGTCGAGCGCATCGTCGCAGTGGTGCCCGCCCACAACGAGGACGCGTCGCTGTCTGCGTGCCTCGATGCCCTGCGCACCGCTCGCACGCTGTCGCCGGTCCCCGTCCGACTGGTGGTGGTGCTGGACGCCTGCAGTGACCGCACCGCGGAGGTGGTGGGTGGGGGCGTCCGGTGCGTCACGACGGACGTCGCGAACGTGGGAGCTGCACGGGCCCTGGGGTTCCGGTCCGAGACGTCGAGCGCCGGATCGTCCACCTGGTACGTCAACACCGACGCCGATTCGCTGGTCGACCCCGGCCACTTCCGATCGATCGTGGCGTGCGCTGCGCAGGCACACGTCGTCCCCGGACCGGTGCGCGTCGACGAGGGCCTGCGTGATCCCGTCGTGCTCCGGCGATTCCGGCGCGACTACGCGGACCGTGAACGACGCGGTCTCCTGCAGGTCCACGGAGCCAACCTCGCGGTGCGCGCCGACGCCTACCGTGCGGTCGGCGGATTCCGTGCGCTCGCCGTCCACGAGGACGTCGATCTGGTCGCGCGACTCGGACGCCGGGGGTACCGCATACGCCGCACCGGCGCTCCGTGCGTGACCACGTCGGCCCGCACCAGTACGCGCACCACAGGTGGTTTCGCCACGTTCCTCGACGAGATGGCGACTCCCGTCACCGCCTGATCAGTGTGCGCCGGTACCCCGCGTGAAGACGTCGACGAGAACGTCGTCGTCGCGGTACTCCGCCCGGAGGAGCAGGTGCGGTGACGCGCGGAACGCGGTGTGCACCTCGGCCGCAGTGCTCGGGTACTCCGGAACGTCGTGGCGCCAGTGCGCGACGCACACGGTTCCGCCGGGCTCTGCCGCATCGACCGCCTTCGACACCAGAGCGTCGAGCTCCGCCGGGTGGACGTAGTAACACATCTCGCTCAGCACGACAAGATCGAACTGCTCGTCCGGCCACCCGTCGTGCAGCGACTCTCGGCGGAACTCCACGTTCGGAATCCCACGCTCCCGCGCGCGACGCAACGGTGCCTCCGCGATGTCCGTGGACAGCAGGCGATCGGCTCGGCCCGCGATGAGTTCGGACAGAACTCCGACGGAACACCCCGGCTCGAAGGCCGACCGGTACCGCTCGTTCGGAAGCATCGCCATCGTGAGGGCGTACTTGCGTCGCTCGTACCACCGGCTCTCGAACCCCCACGGGTCCGGATCGGCCTCGTACATGCGCTCGAAATAACTCGCCGGGACACCTCCGGCCTGCCCGCCCGTTTCCGACCGGCCTCCGGCCTGCCCGCCCGATTCCGACCGGCCTCCGGCCTGCCCGCTCACACGAACACCGTCTCGTGAGAACGCAGGAGCCGCTCCAGAACCCACGGCGGGAGGATCTCGTCCTCGTTCCCGTCCCGAGTCGTCTGGCTGACGAATCTGCTCACCGCTACCTCCTTGCGCGCGATCGCGTCCGCGTCGAGCGTGATCGTGCGGGCCGACTCCCAGTCCACGGCCTCGTCCCCCGGTTCTGCCCAGTGCCACATCCACACCGGGTACTCGACGAGCGTGCACCCGTTCCGGCTCGCCGCCGCGGCCGACGCGCGCCCGACCGCTTCATGATCGGGGTGGCCGTCGCCGCGCAGCGTCGTCGCGCACCACACCGTCGTACCGCGCCCCACGGTGTCGAGCACGTCGACGAGAGCGTCGACGAGGGCGCGCTCGTGCTCGGCCACCTGTCCGTCGGGCATGCTCAGCCGACGGATGTCGACGATACCGAGATCCACCAGCGCCGAGGCACTCTCGGCTCTGCGCACCGCTTCCAGGTCGGCGCGCGACCGCGCGGGCGTGGGGGTGTGAGACGCGCCCCCGTCGGTGACGGCGACCACCGTCACCGGAACACCGGATGCGGCCAGCATCGATGCCCAGCCGCCCAGACCGAGGACCTCGTCGTCAGGGTGCGGAGCGACGAGGACCAGATGCGCCAGCCCGTCGTGGACAAGGTCGGGGTACGTCGGACCGTTCTCGCGCCACACGGACTCCGGCGTTCCACGCTGTGCCACCGGGCGTTCCGCGAACCTGTCCACACTCACGATGCGGAACCCGACGCCGCGACCGCCCGGCCCAGGTTCTCCAGATCGACCTCGGCGTGGCTCTGGCGAAGATACGTCGTCAGGTCTGCCACCCGGCGGGAGTGCTCCGCGTCCAGACCGAGGGGTGCCGCACCCAGCGCGCGGCCGACCCGGTCGAGAACTTCGGTGCAGGCCCGCTCCACGATGGCGCGAACCCGCATGGCGCGGACTCTCGCCTCGTCCAGAGCCAGTGGGTCTCGGTCCACCTCGTCGGCAGCGACGTCGAAGGTGTTGACACAGGCCGTCAGTGCCGCGTCCACTGCTCCGAGGTGCGCGAGCGCATGCGGTCCGGCCCGGTCCGCAGCGGCCCGGCGGTAGAGCGGGTCGGCGACGGCGAGTGCCACCCCGAACCAGCAGGCGGCCACCCCGATCGCACCGTGCCAGAATCCGGCACGCGCGGTGTAGTCACCCGGTTGCCCCACCGCGACCGCGGGCGTTCCCGCGAGAGACACTGCGCCGGAATCGCTCATGCGCATACCCGTCGCGTGCCACGTGTTCGGTTCAGGGGTCACGGTGCCGCTGTCCAGCGCCACGGCGAACAAGGCGGAGTCCTCCCCCGCCCGTGCCGTCACCAGCGCGTGCGAGCAACTGTGGGCGCCCGAGCACCACATCTTCCGGCCGGTCAGCGACCAGGAACCGTGCTCGTCGGAGACCGCGTTGACGGGCGGCGGCGTCTCTGCGGCCCACACTCCCCACATCTGCTCGGACGAGGTCGCGGGACCACCCAGCTCCGCGCAGATGGCGACGGCGTCGAAGTGGGCTTCGAGCAACCGGCCGACCACCGCGTCGTCGCGGCACCACGCGGCCAGCAGATCCCAGCGTCGCCTGGTCGCACCGGACCCCGGTAGCGGGATCTCACCAGCGGACGCGATGCGGGACCGTACGGCCGCGGCGACACCGGGGTCGAGATCGTCCGTACTCACGTGAGTTGCTCCTGTCGTCGTTCCGCGGGGTACCCGATCGGCGTCAGGCCTACGCAGACCGGTCGATAGCTCGCTGTGCGGCTGCACAGCGCAGGCCGACCCGACGTGGAGTCACGCACCTGTCGCGGGGCTGCTCGCCGGGCGACGCTGAGGGGACCGCGAACGACGACCCGTGAAGGACAGCAGATGGCATCGATGGCAGGCAAGGTCGTACTCATCACCGGCGGTGCGTCCGGGATCGGTCTCGAGACCGGACGCCGACTCGCGTCGCAGGGCGCGCACGTGGTGCTCGTGGACCGATCCGACATACCCGCATCGGTGATCGGGAGCCTGGACACCAGCGCTCACGGCCGGCACCTGGCCGTGACCGCCGACGTCACGGACACCGCGTCACTCGAATCAACTGTTGCACAGATCCTCTCGGAGTACGGGTGCCTCGACGTGGTGGTGGCCAATGCGGGCATCGCCGAGGCCGGCACCGTCGCCATCAGCGACGTCGAGACACTGACCCGCATCGTCGACATCAATCTGAACGGCGTCATCCGCACCGTGCACGCCACGTTGCCCGCCGTGACCGCACAGCGCGGCTTCTATCTGTTGGTCTCGTCCGCGGCCGCCCTGAAGACCGTGCCGGGCCAGTCCGCCTACGCGGCCGCCAAGACGGGTGTCGAGGCATTCGGCGGCGGACTGCGCCTCGAGGTGGCACACAAGGGCGTCGGCGTCGGGGTCGCGCATCCCGCATTCGTCCGGACTCCGATGTTCGAGTCGCAGCACAGCATCGAGTCGGTGCGGGCGAGCATCGAGGAACTGCCCTGGCCGTTCGATGTCGTCACCGACGTCGAGGACTGCGCCGACGCGTTCGTCGACGCCATCGTCCGGCGCCGCCGGAAGGTGTACGTGCCGGGCGCTCTGCGCGGCGTCGACAAGATCCGCGGTGTGTTCACCGGCTCGCTGTGGGACGCGATTCTCCGTCCGAAGATGCGGAAGACGGTTCCACTACTGGAGCGGGGGATCCTGGAGAGCCGAGCGCGCGCTGCGCTCACGCGTCAGTAGCCACCACGCGAGGACGAGATCGGCTGTCCGGTCGATGTCGAGGCCCGTCAGATCACCGAAACGCGCCACCCTGTTGCGCACGGTGTTGCGATGCACGTAGAGGGCGGCGGCGGTGTCGTCGACGCGCCGATCATGGTCGAGGTACGCCGCGACGGTGTCCAGGATCTCGCGACCCGCCTCGCCGCGTTCGGCCACCGTGGTCAGATGCGCGGACGCGAGTCGATCCGCGGCCTCCTCCCCCAGCGCGAGGAGAGGAAGCGGTCCGAGTGCGGCCAGGTCGACCACCCCAGTCCTCGCGAAGCGGGTGGCGAGGTCGAGTGCGTGCCGCGCCTGCCCGTACGACGCGCGCGCGTCCGTGGCCGGTCGAGCATCGCCCAGACCGACCGCCACCGAGGCCGCGAGGCGGTCCGGAACCACGGGCAGCAGGGCGACGAGACAGCCGTCGATGACAGCGTCCACCACGCCGAGATCGTCGGTGCCGCAACGTAGTCGCAGCATCGACCGGATGTCCGACACGATCGACGAGTCGTTCCAGGTCACACAGGCGACGCTGTAGTGGTGATCGAGCGCGATACCGTGCTCACGGGCGTCCCGCTCGACGGACGCGGGCACGTACGACCCGTCGACGAGCTGCCGGATGAGATCCGCACGCCGGGTGGCACCCGTGACCGCTCGTTCCTGCATCACCGTGTTCACGGCGGCCGAGTACGACGTGGCCCACTCCCACATCATGTCCTGCATGTCGTCGATGACATCGGTCGACAACTGCTGCTCGACGGCGTTGCGCCGGATCATCTTGAACAGCTCGCGGGCACCGAGCTGAATGCTGTGTGCGACGAGTTCGAGGGGGATCCGCTGATCGGCCCACCGCCGGACCAGATCGGCGACGTCCCGCTCGTTCACGGCAGGTGCATCGCTACGCACTCGCCACAGCACGATGTCCAGGACGGCGCGCGTGTTGCGCTGTACCTCCTCGTGCGCCACCGAGTCGTACACCGGAATGCTTCTGCGGTACAACGACGTCAGGTCCGACGCGACGGCATCGAGTTGCTCCTCGGCGTCGGTGACGAGGGAGGCGATGCGCGCGGCGATCTCCCGCTCCCGCGGAGTACCCGTCCGGTCGCTCATCGCGCCTCCTCTTCCACCACCCTGCCTGTCCGGTTCACGAGCGTCGCACATCCCGAGCAGCGAGCGCACGAATCCGCGGAGCTGCTGCTCGACTCCGCGCAGTGAACGGTGCCGTCGGGAGCGCGGCACGGAGGACGAGGAGGACGCGACCGGCTCTCGGGTACACCATGCGCGACGACCGCCGCTCCAGCGCGCGGACGATGTGCGGAACGATGTCGTCGACGGGGCTGACCGCACCGAACGGGCCGGGAAGGGCGGCGAGCAGGGCCGCGAACGCGGGCTGCGCCATCTTTCCCGTGACCATCGACGTGTCGATCCATCCCGGGTGCAGGGATCCGACGCGCACCCCGGTGCCGCTGAGTTCCAGTCGCAGGGCGTTCGCGAACGCTTCCAGCCCGGCCTTCGCCGCGGCGTAGCCCGAGTGGCCGGGCTGATGAGCGAAGGACGCCCAGGAACACGTGAAGGCGATGTGGCCGCGCGAGACCAGGACAGCCGGGAGCGCGGCCCGCACGATGTTGTGGGCACCGACCAGGTTGATGTCGATCATGCGCTTCCACGCTCCGTCGGGCAGAAGGTCGAGCGGACCGTACTCCGACACACCGGCATTGGCCCACACGATGTCGACCCGCCCCCGCTCGGCGACGACGGTGTCGATCACTCGGTGGCAGGCATCGGCGTCCCGGACGTCGAGCACGTGGGTGTCGCACGGGCCCGTCAGCGACCGCGCGGTGCGGGTCAGACCGCCCTCGTCCACGTCGAGCAGGACGACGATCGCACCGAGGTCCGAGCACCGCCGCGCCGTCGCGGAACCGATGCCTCCGGCCGCGCCCGTGACGACGAGGACCTGGCCGTCGAGGCGGCTCACCATTCGACTCTCCCCTGTGACGTGGGCGGGAGGTCGACGACCGCCAGCGCGGATTCGGTGATGCTTCCGAGAATCAGCTGCGTGCCGCGTCGGACCACGCTGGTCACCATCGAGTACTCGGCAGATGCCGACTGCAGGTCGTGCACGACCGTACCGCCGGAGTCGAGAGCGATCACCCACGTCGTGGACTCGCCCTGTCGCACACTCTCGGGGAGGCGGTACGCGAACCTCCGGACGATGCCGGGGAGCTGCGCGACCCGATCGTGCAGTGTGCTGCGCGGCGTCGCCAGGGCCACCCACAGAAGGTCACCGTCGACCGAGACGTTGTCGGGGAAGGCAGGCAGATTGTCGACGACGACATGCGGCGGTCCGGCGTGACCGTCGACGAGGGGGTACCGCAGTACGGCGAAGTCGCCTGTCGAGATCACGGTGACGGAATCCTCGTCGTCCGAGACCGCCAGCCCGTTGGCGAACTGGACACCGTCGACGAGCGTGCGCGCGGCGCCGTCGGGCGACACCACCGCCAGCCGGCCCGTGCCGGAGTGCTCGAGGAGATCGGCCAGGAAGTCGTGGAACCCGAACCGCCGGGTGGACACCGTGAAGTAGATGTTTCCCGACCGCCCCTGGACGATGTTCGACGCGAAGGTGATCGGTTCGCCGTCGAGTCGGTCGAGAAGGACATCGACCACCCCGGTGCCGAGATCCACGCGGAGAACACCTCGTTCGGCATCGCACACCAGCAACGTGGCGTCGTCGACGACGGTGATGCCGAGCGGTCGACCTCCCGTGTGCGCGAGAGTCTCGACGCCGTGACCGGTGTCGTCGATGGTGACCCGGACGATGCGCCCGTCCTCCAGGCCGGTGAGTACTCGCCCCCGCGAGTCCAGCCTGACGTCCTCCGGCCCGCGGCCCGGTAGTTCGAGACGCCGGATCGACGCCACCGGCTCCCTGCTCGTCACCTGCCGTGCTCGGGCCGGCGCGCTCGGTGGAGTCCACCGGACCGGGCGTAGTCGCGGAGCCACCGTGGAAGTGGGTCGGACGGCCTCGCTCGGGTGCGCGTCGCCGGCGATCACGGCGGCCACGGCACCGGCCGAACTCCACGGGGCACCGTGCCCCTCGCGCCGCAGCGGATACGCGGTGGTGCGCGGGCCGCCTGCACTGTCGGCCATCGCGGCCGGATCCACACGTCGGTCGTTCAGGCCGTACACCAGTGAGACCGGGACGGACAGTCTCGACAGTCGTTCTCTCAGCGGCGCTTCGGTCACGTAGTGGTCGATCGCCGTCGAGGACGCGCGGAACCGACGCAGTCCCGTCGCGACGAGGTCCCGCACCGCGAACTCCGGAACCGGACCACCGGGGGCGAACGCCGACGCGAGACCGGACCGGAGCCTGCGCTCGGGCAGCATCGTCCACACCGCGGCGCCGAGGACCGGCACACCGAGAACCATCTCGGAGACACCTCTGGCCGTCAGCCGACTCGCCGTGGTCGGCGGAGTCGCGACCAGCACCAGACGGGTCACGAGGCCCGGGAACTGCTCCGCCAGGGACGTGGCGACGAGTCCGCCACGCGAGTGCCCCACCACGACAGCGGGACCGATGCCGGCGGCCCGGACCGCCCGGGCGATGTCGAGGGCGTCCTGCTCGATCGACGCGGTACCCGCGATCTCGGGCGCGAGCACCGTACCGGTGAGCAGCGGTCGAACGCGATCCCAGATCGCAGGCGACCCGCCGAGTCCGTGCAGGAGGACGACGGGCTCGCTCATCGCGGCACCGTGTCCGCGTGGACCGCGTGGTGCTTCTCGTCGAATCGCTCGGCACGGCGTCGATACCCGAGGATGCTGCCCGGCCAGAGGTTGCTGTTGCGGCCGGCGGGGTCGAGGTACCAACTCGAGCACCCACCGCTCGTCCACACCGTCCCGTCGGTGAGGTCGTCGATGTCGGTCGAGTACTCGGCCTGCGCCCGGGCGGTCGGCTCGATGGAACCGCGTGCGGTCATCGCACGACGCATCGCCTTCTCGATGTATGCGATCTGAGACTCGAACATCAGGATCACCGACGTGTGGCCGAGTGCGATGTTCGGTCCGTGCATCAGATAGAGATTCGGGAATCCCGCGACGGTCGTTCCCAGGTAGGCCCGCGGACTGTCGCCCCACGTGTCCGCCATCGATCGACCCGACCCGTCGAAGACACTGTCCGTCAGCGGAAGTCGACTGGTGTCGAACCCGGTGCCGAAGATGACGGCGTCCACCTCGTGCGCGGTGCCGTTCGTGTCGATCACTCCGGTGGGAGTCACCGTCGCCACGCCCGCCGTCTCGACGGACACGTTGGGTTGCGCCAGGGCCGGGTAGTACTCGTCGGACAACAGGATCCGCTTGCAGCCCATCCGATAGTCCGGTGTGAGTTTCTGCCGCAGAACAGGATCGCTCGCGGCATGTGCGAGGTGCGCACGACCCTCGCGCTCCCCGATCGCCATCAACGCAGGGTGCCGGAAGGCCAGGAGCTTCACCTCCCGCTCGAGGTAGATGGCCGCGCGCGCAGCACGCTGGTATCCGGGAACCGACTTCAGCAGGGTCCGCGTGCGTGCGGAGATGGGCTTGTCGTCGCGCGGCATCACCCACGGTGCCGTGCGCTGGAACAGGGTCAGGGACTCCACCAGCGGTTGGATTCTCGGGACGAACTGGATCGCGGAGGCACCGGTACCGACGACGGCGACGCGCATACCCGTCAGATCCGTGTCGTGGTCCCACTGCGACGAGTGGAACATCGGACCCGCGAAGGACTCGATGCCGTCGACGGCGGGGAGAGAGGGGTCGGCGAGGGATCCCGTGGCGAGAACGACGTGATCCGCGGTCGACGTCCCGCGCGGCGTCTCGAGAGTCCATCGCGCCGCGCTCGCGTCCCAGGTGAGGGACGTGACCGGGCACTGCGTCCGGAGTCGCGGGAGCAACCCGTGGTCCCGCGCCACCCGGTCGAGGTACTCGCGGATCTCGGGCTGCCGTGCGTAGGTGTGACGCCACCGGTGGCTGGGAGCGAACGAGAACGAATAGAGGAGGCTCTGGACGTCGCACGCAGCACCCGGATAGTCGTTGTCGCGCCACACCCCGCCGAGCGTCGCCGCGCGCTCGAAGATGACGACGCTCCCCTGGTGCAACGGTGCCAGCCCGATCGCTGCTCCGACTCCCGCGAAACCCGAGCCGACGACCGCCAGCGTGTGGTGGTCGGAACTCGTGGTGGTCCCGGACGATGTCATCACTGACCCTCTTTCCCTGCGTGGTGGTGACGGGCGAACTCCGACCATTCCGCGACTGCTGTCGGGATGCGGTCGGGCAGCACGAACGTGCCGTCGAGAGCGAGGATCCGCGCCGGCGGCACCGACCCGCCGCCCCGATCGGTCAGTCGGACGGACACCACCGCGGTGGCATGGTCGACGTCGCGAATGTGGAAGACCTGCTCGAAGTACAGGTTCTTGGCATCGGTACCGATCAGACGGGTCCGCACGCGATACGCACGCGGGAAGGTCAGCGAGCGCCGGTAGGTGATGCTCTGCGCCGTGACGACGGGACTCCAGCCCCGCACGCGGAATTGGTGCCACAGACCGGTTCTCGCGTAGTACGCGATGCGTGCCGCGTCCAGAACGGACAGGTACCGGCCGTTGGTCATGTGCATCAGGATGTCGAGATCCGCCGGGAGTACGCGGAACCGTGTCTCGAGAGGATCACCCACTCGCGCCGTCCGTCCGAACGAGTGCATGCGGAGGACCCAGCGCAGCATCATGATCACGGGCCACTCCTCGCCGGCCGACGGTATCGATCACTCGAGTGTGGCCTTCGGGAGCGTCGCGCACGATGGCTGTCGCGACACGGCGCCGCACGATGCGTTGTGCACGTGCCCACCGCCACGAGGGATGCGCGGCGTCAGTGCCCGGTGACCACGCCGAAGGCTCTCACCACGAGGTCCACGACGTCGTCGAGCGACAGGTCGTCGCGCTCGACGTACTCGTCGGCCGCCCGGTCGAGGAATCCCGTCCAGGCGACGACCGCCGTCTGCATCACCGGAGTCAGGGGCTGCTCCAGTCCGACGATGTCCGCCACCTGACGCGCGCCTGCCGCACGTGCCTCGCGGAGTGCCCGTTCGACGGCCGGATCGCCCAGCACGCCCTCGACGACGACGCGGACGTACAGCGTCCGATGGTTCTCCAGGAACTCGATGTGCCGTCGGACGAAACCGTCGAGGCGTTGCTCCGGAGTCTGCTCGTCCGCCCTCGGACTCTGGTGATGCACCAAGCGCGACAACACGTCTGCGAGCGCCGCGGCCACCAGGCCCTGCTTGTCGGTGAAGTAGTAGAACAGCAACCCGTGGGCCACGTCGGCCCGCCGGGAGATGGCGGCCGCGCTGATGTCCGCGTCGCCGCCCTCGCTCATGAGGGCGATGGCCGCATCGATGAGTGCCTGTCGACGATCCCGTCGCGGACGACGCGCGCCGTCGGGGGGGTTCGCGGACATGGCACCGAGGGTAGTGCACCCCGCCCTGCACCTCGAGCACGAGTCAATTTCTTGACTGATAGTCAAAGTGCTCGTAGCGTCGCGGTCACTTCCCCACGACGAGAGGCGACGATGAACGCGACGGGTGATCACACCGGCTCGGCCGGTCTCGGCAGGTACGGACCGGATCGCATCGCCCACTGGGTGGTGAAATCGACTCGCACCGACGAGATGGTGCGGTGGTACGGCACCGTCTTCGGGGCGCAGGTCGCGTATCAGGACGACGAGATCACGTTCCTGACCTGGGACGACGAGTCGCACCGCCTGGCGAT
This sequence comes from Rhodococcus sp. MEB041, assembly GCF_030208955.1. Classification (NCBI taxonomy): domain Bacteria; kingdom Bacillati; phylum Actinomycetota; class Actinomycetes; order Mycobacteriales; family Nocardiaceae; genus Rhodococcus; species Rhodococcus sp. MEB041. Next base: position 12,084 of record NZ_JARVSZ010000005.1, on the reverse strand, counting down.
CATCGCCGTGCCCCCGGTTCTGCGGCTTCTCTTCCCGCTCGCGAGGCTCAAGCGCAAGGTCTACGGCATCGACCACATCGCGCTGACCTTCACGTCCCTCGAACGGCTGCTCGAGAACTACGTGCGGTTGAAGCGCCAGGGCATCCGCCCGGTCTGGTCCATCAACCACGGCCCGACCATCTCCCTCTACTACGAGGATCCCGACGGCATCCGACTCGAGTTCCAGGTGGAGAACTTCGACCCGGATCACACCGCGGCGTTCTTCTACAGCGACGAGTTCGCCCGCAATCCGATCGGCGTGAACATCGATCCCGACTACCTGCTGAGCCGACTGCGCAACGGCGAGTCGCCGAAGGAGCTGCGGCGGCGGGAGGCCGGGACCAGGCCGGGCCGGCCGGTCGTGGCGAACAAGAAGACCATCTCGTTCCGTACCTTGTGATCCCTTCTCGAGAAAGCGAATCACCATGCCCGTGAACATTGTTCGCACTGCCGAGGGATGGTGGCGCCTGCACGGTGAGACCGCGGCCCGCATCGACACCACGGCCGACACCACCCGTGATCTGCTCGCCGATCGTGCGGCCGTCGAGAGCGCACACGGCGAGGACGCCGTCGCGGCGGATCTCGACGTCCTCTCGCCGATCACCGCACCGTGCCGCGTCGTGGCTCAGTTGCTCAACTACCGGTCGCACGCGCTGGACATCGGAGCCGACCCGGCAACGCTGTACCCCACGTTCTTCCGGAAATCGTCGGCCTCCATCAGCGGCCCCAACGACCCGATCCGCCAACCCGCCGAGGTCGCCCTGCTGGATCACGAGATCGAGCTGGGCATCGTCATCGGGGCGGACGTCCCTGTCGGGACCACGGTCACGCAGGACACCCTGCCGCACTACGCCGCGGGGGTGGTCGTGGCCGACGACGTGTCGGCGCGCGAGATCCAGCTGACCCGCGTCCAGGTCTACGAGAGCAAGTCCTATCCCACCTTCACGCCACTCGGCCCGCGACTCGTCCTGTTCGACGCAGCGGACTGGGCGCGGCTTCCCGAGTTGCACATGACCCTGTCCGTCAACGGCGACGTCCGTCAGGATCAGACCATCGGCGATGACCTGATCACGCCACCCGCCGAGGCACTCACCCGCCTGTCTCGTTTCCAATCCCTCTCCGCAGGAGACGTTCTCCTGACGGGCACGCCCGTCGGAACCGCCATCTCCGCCCCACCGAAGATCGTGCAGAAGTTCGGCGAACTCCTTCCGCCGGCGGTCAAGTGGAAGATCTTCTTCGCTCGACAGGCGCGCAATCCCCACTATCTCTCCGTCGACGACGTCGTGACCGCCACCATCCGCACGGCCGACGGCACCATCGACCTCGGCACTCAGCGGACCGTCGTCCGATGACGACTCCGGTGGTGATCGTCGGCGCGGGACCGGCAGGCGCCACAGCCGCACTGCTGTTGGCTCGCAGGGGTATCCGCACCGTTGTCCTGGAGCGTCGAGCCACGCCGCTCTTCCATCCGGCCGCACACGTGATCAATGCCCGCACGCTCGAGATCTGGCACGAGTACAGCCCCGATCTCGCGTCGGTCATCGCGTCGATGTCGCCTCCGCACGACGAGGTGAACCTCATCAGTTGGTTCGGCGGCATCGGCGACGGCCCCATCGGGTCCATCGACCTGCTGTCCGATCCCGAGCGGAAAGCAGTCGTCGAGAGCCAGAGCCCGTACATGGTCTCGCACATCGGACAGCACCTGCTCATGCCCGTGCTGTGGAACGCGCTGGACGAGGACCCGCTCATCGACTTCCGCCGCGGCGTCACGGTTCTGGATGTCGAGTCCACACCCGAGGTCGCCCGAGTGCGAACGCGCAGTGGAGATGACGACGGAGAGCTGACCGCTCGGTACGTCTTGGGGTGCGACGGGGCCAACAGCCCTGTTCGCGATGCCAGTGGAATCGACCTCGACGGGCCGGTCCTGGCGAACATGGGCAGCGCGTTCTTCACCTCGCACACGCTGTTCCCGGACGACGCTCGTCCACTTCTGAGCTGGATCTACACGCCGGATCTGTGCGGCGTCCTGATCTCGCACGCCGATCACCGGTACATCCTCATGACGGCCTACCTGCACCCGGCCCAGGAGATCGCCGCGAACAGCCGCCAGTTCTGGGCCGACATGTTGCCGAAGGTGCTCGGTGACAAAGACTTCGAGCTGGAGTCGACCGGCACCTGGGTGATGACCTCGCAGACCGCGGACTCGTTCCGCCGCGGGCGGCTCCTGCTCCTCGGTGACGCTGCGCATCGGTTCCCGCACACCGGCGGCTTCGGCCTGAACTCCGGGGTGCAGGACGCGCACAATCTCGCGTGGAAGCTCGACGCGGTGCTGTCCGGCACTGCCTCTCCCACTCTGCTCGACACCTACGAGACGGAACGCCGACCGGTGGTGGAGAAGTTCGCGGAGCAGAGTGTGGCCAACCATTTCCGGCTCGACGACATCGGTGGACGCATCGGCATCACCAACAGGATGCTCGCGGTCGCGACCCGTGTCGCGGCACGTGCACCGCTCGTGTGGCTCCCCGACCGGCTCGTCGCGCCGATGGCCACGGCGATGATGCGTCGGCAGATGCGTCGAGCGCGGCGACTGCATCCTCGGGCTCCGGGTTCGACGGCACTGCGCGGGCAGATCGCGGAGGCGTTGCCCGGTCAGATCGAACACTTCGTCTCCACCGGTCTGCAGTTCGGCTATCTGCACACGAGCGACCTCGTCGCCGACGACGACTCTGCAGTGCGGCCGCCCGAGGACGTGGTCGACTATCTCCCCACCACCTACCCCGGCGCCCGGCTTCCCCACGCGGTGGTGTCGATCGGCGGTGCCACCGCGAGCATCCACGACCTGATCGACCCGACCTCGTTGACGCTCGTCGGCCTGGACGGCAACCGGTGGGAGAACGAGCTGAAAGATCACCGTGTCCCGAGCCCGGGTGTCGTGGTGGCTCCCTTCGACGTGCCGGATCCCGAGGACCGGCGTCGAGTGAGAGACCTCCTCGAGGTCGGTGAGGAGGGAGCCGTGCTCGTCCGTCCCGACGGTCACGTGGTCTGGCGTACCACCTCACCTGCGTCGTCGGGCGTAGCCGAGCTGACGACGTTTCTCGAACGGTGGCGCAGCCACTATCCGACGCACTGACGGGCGGTGCTGCGGGTGGCCGGTGGACTACCTGCGGTGGGGACCCACCTTGTTCTCGGGGTTCTCGTAGTCCCCGCGGTACAGACGATTGCTGAAGGGCTTCTCCTTCGGCGGGATCTCGATGAGCCAGTCGTGGTCTCGGACGTCTCTCGGCCGGTAGGACCCCTTGAACGTCACGGTCACCGCGCCGCCGCGTTCCGCCGCCGCCTCCTCCGTGGCCTCACGGCCGGTGTTGAACGTCTCGGCGAGGTCGCGACCGTCGTTGCCGACGATGATGGTCCCGTCGTGCACGAACTGGACGAAGGTTCCGTTGGTGGCCGCAGCGGTTCCGGCGACGGCCGATCCGAGCTCCGGATCCAGCTCCGCGACGAAGTCGGGGGTGCCCGGTGCGGCCTCGCGGTCGTCCGCCCGAACGTCCGCGTGGCGGGCCGGTGCGGGCGCGAGGGTGACGTACTGGCCGAGGGCGCTGTGACGGCCGCGGTCGACGATGTCCCAGACGTGCGAACTCGAGGTGACCTTCACCCTCCCGTCGTGGAAGACGGTGACGCGGTCGGCGCCGTTGCTCAGAATCGTGCGCTTCGCGTTGGGGGGCATCCGGTAAGTATGCGCCCGATCCTCGTCCGCAGTTCCCGGCGGCTCCGAAGGAACGGATCGCGATGCATCGATCGGAGCCCGTCGGGACCCGTGGTGGTCCCGTCCGGCGAGCCGTACCCCCGAGTCCGAGCGCTGCGGCGCCGAGCCCGTCGAGATCGCCGCGGACCCGGACCTCGATGACGCCGGCGCCGAGGAACCGCCCGGGACAGCGACCCTGCGGTCACCCGGCGGGAACGCGCTGCACCGCTCCGGGTTCGAATCGGACGTGTACACGCCCGCCGGGCGCGTCGACCGAGACGCGCGCCCGCACGTCGTAGACGTCGGCGATCAGCTCCTCGGTGAGCACGTCCTCGGGGGTACCGCCGGCGACGACGCGGCCGTTCTTCAGCACCATCACCCGGTCGCAGAACATGGCGGCCAGATTGAGATCGTGCAGGGCCACCACACTGGTGACGGGCAGCCGGGCGACCAGTGCCAGGATCTCGAGTTGGTGGTGGATGTCGAGGTGGTTGGTCGGCTCGTCGAGCAGCAGTTCGCGCGGCTGTTGCGCCAGCGCCCTCGCGATGTGCACGCGCTGGCGCTCGCCACCGGACAGTCTGCGCCACAGCCGATCCGCTTTGTCCTCGAGACCGGTGTGCGCCAGAGCCTCGTCGACGGCGAGCTCGTCGCCGTCGGATCCGCCGAACATGCCGCGGTGTGGGATCCGCCCGAGCCGCACCACGTCTCGGACCGTGACGTCCACGTCGGTGTGCGTGTCCTGATCGACGACGGCGACGGCCTTGGCCACGTCGCGGCGGCGCAGGGACGACACGTCGTCGCCGTCGAGATGCACCACCCCCGACGTGGGGTTCGTCGCTCCGGACATCAGCTGCAGCAGCGAGGATTTGCCCGATCCGTTCGGACCGAGCAGCCCGACGACGTCCCCCGGTTCCGGCGTCAGGGTCACACCGTCGACCACGAGTGCGGCGCCTCTCTTCCACGAGACGTCCCGTGCGTGGAGGGTCATCGGTCCCGACCTCGCCTCGCCATGATGACGATGAAGGCGGGAACGCCCACCAGTGCGGTTCCCACTCCCACCGGCAGTGGGGTGGGCGCGAACGCGACGCGCGAGACCGCGTCGACCCACACCATGAAGATCGCGCCGATGATCGCGGTCGCCGGAACGAGGCGACTGTGGTTCGGACCCACCAGCAATCGCGCTGCGTGGGGCAGCACCAGACCGACGAAGCCGATGGCTCCCGCCACACTGACCAATGTCGCGGTGACCAGGGCGGTGCCTACCAGCAGCACGAGTCGCACTCGTCGGACGTCGAATCCGAGCGAGGAGGCGACGGAGTCACCGAAGGTGAAGGCGTCCAACACGTACGCATGGTGAGTGCACAACGCCACGCCGACCAGGGCGACGCCGGCGCACAGGGCCACGTCGTTCCAGCGCACACCCTCGAACGATCCGAGCAGCCAGAACATCACGCCACGCGTCTCGTCGGAGTCGGCGAACGCGAAGATGAGAAAGGACGTGAGGGCCGAGAACAACTGCGTCGCGGCCACACCCGCGAGAATGATGCGGTCGGTGCCGTTCCCGGCGAGCCGGCCGAGGAACAGCACCAACCCGAAGGCCAGCAGGGCACCGACGAACGCGCCGCTCGACAACCCGAACGCCGCTCCCCCGATGCCGAGCACGCCGACCACCACGGCGCCGGTGGAGGCACCCGACGAGATCCCGAGGATGAACGGGTCGGCCAGGGGGTTGCGCAGCAACGACTGCATGACGACACCGCAGATACCCAGTCCGACACCGCTGGCCGCCGCGACCAGAGCACGGGGCAACCGCTCCTGCCAGACGATCGCGTCCTTGGACATCTTCACGGGAACGTCCGCGAGACCGAGGTGATTCAGCACGATGTCGCGGACGTTGACCATCGAGATGTTCGCCGGCCCCAGAGTGATGGCGACCAGTACGGAGAACACCACGGCAGCGAGCGCGCCGATCGACACCGCAGCGACGCGGACCGTGTGTCCCCGACCACGACGCGGGGTCGTCGGGGACCCGGTGTCGAGGACGGCGGAGGTCAGGACGACAGTCCCATCTCGCGGAGACCGGCCACCATCTTCTCGACGCCGTCGACGGTGCGGATGGAGGGGTTCATCTCGGCGCCGTGGAGCGAGACGTAGCGCTTGTCACGGACGGCCTGCATCGTGCTCGTGACCGGATCGGACTCGAGGAATGCGATCTTGTCGGCCAGGAGGTCACCGGGGAATCGTGCTCGCGTGAGATCTCCCAGCACCAGCACGGTGGGATCACGGTCGACGACCGTCTCCCAGCCGACGGCGGGGAAGTCGTCGGTCTGGTCCGCGAAGACGTTGGTCGTTCCGACAGAGGTGGCCAGGAGGTTCGCCGCGCCCAGACCGCCACCGACGTACGGGCTCTTCGTGTCGGCGAACCAGAATGCCACCGTCACACCGTCGGTCGTCGTCGGAGCCGTCGCGGCGGCCATGCGCTCCTTCAGCTCGGCGACGAACTCCGCGCCGCGCTCGTTGACGTCGAAGACGGCCGCGAGCTCGGTGATCTCCTGGTACAGCGAGTCCATGGTCAACGGGGTGGTGCGCGTGTTGCCGCCGTTGACGCTCAGGCCCTTGTCGCAATCGGTCGGCGAGAGGTACGTCGCGGTCGAGGTCTCGGTGAAGCGTGACCGCTCTGCGACGCCGCCCTGCCTGAAATGGCGACCGAAGGAGGCGGTCACCAGATCGGGTTCCGCATCGACGACGACCTCGTAGGTGGGCGCGTTGTCGGCGAGCCGGGGCACGCCGGCGTTCGCGTCGGCGAGTTCGTCCAGCACCGGATCGGTCCACGACGCCGTGCCCACGATGCGGTCCGCGAGACCCAGCGACAGCAGGATCTCGGTGGAGTCCTGATCCAGCGAGACCACCCTGGTCGGGGCCGAGTCGAACGTGACCGTCTCACCGCAGTTGTCGACGGTCAGGGGATACGTGGTGCCGCCGTCGGTGGTCGCGGCCGCGGTCTCGGTCACCTCCTCGGACGCGCCGCAGGCGACGAGCGAACCGAGAACGAGGGTGGCGGCGGCGAGAATGCCGACGCGCCGAGCAGCGTGCACCACAGACGATTCCTTCGTGTGACAGCGAGAAGCCGCCGACATACGCCGGCGGCCCACCACACGACGGTGTGGAGTTAGCACAGGCTAACCTGCGGTACTCGCGCGGCGAAATCGGCCGACCTCGCGAGTGCGTCTGCGGTCGGCCTAGGGTGGCTCCATCGACGACCACAGCACAGCGGCGGATCCGGGCGACGGAACCCCCGCGACGGAGACGCGGGCCAGGTCCGCCTCCACCCTGGTGTTCGTCGGCATCGTCCTGGTCACCGCACTGCTCGCCGTGCCCGTGTCCGACGTGGTGATGTCGAACGCGCGGGCGAGTACCGCGGCAGCGATCTTCGTCGGCGTCGTCGTGCAGGCAATTCCGTTCCTCGTACTCGGGACGCTCGTCAGCGGAGCAATCGCCGCGTGGATCACCCCTGCCATGGTGCGGCGGATCCTGCCCCGCAGAACGCCGCTGGCCATCACCGCTGCGAGCCTGTCCGGCGCGGTGATGCCGGGGTGCGAGTGCGGATCGGTCCCCATCGCCCGTCGACTGCTGGACCGGGGTGTGCCCGTCGGCCCCGCGCTGGCCTTCCTGTTGTCCGCACCCGCGATCAACCCCGTCGTGCTCGTCTCGACAGCCGTCGCCTTTCCGGGCGAACCACGAATGGTGGTGGCGCGAGCGCTCGGATCGCTCGCGACGTCCGTCGTCGTCGCAGGTCTGTGGACGCGCTTCGCGGATCCGACGTGGATCACGCGCCGGCTCGCCGAGGCGAGAAGCCCGGACGAGGACGCGCCCCGCTGGGCGGTGTTCGCCGAGTCGGCCAGAGCGGACCTCCTGCAGTCCGCTGCCTACCTCACGTTCGGAGCGCTGTTCGTGGCGATGCTGAACGTCGTCGTTCCGCAGAGCGTGTTCGATACTCTGGCAGGACAACTGATGCTCGCCATCGCAGCCATGGCCGTCCTCGCCGTCGTGCTCTCGGTGTGCTCGGAGGCCGACGCCTTCGTCGCCGCGAGTTTCTCCACCCTGCCGGCGCTCCCGAAGCTGGTGTTCATGGTGGTCGGCCCGGCGATCGACGTGAAGCTCTTCGCGATGCACGCGGGAACGTTCGGACGCACGTTCGCGGTGCGCTTCGCACCGGTCGTGTTCTGCGCGGCGGTTCTGTGCGCGTGCCTGGCCGGCGTACTCGTCCCGGGACTGTCGTCGTGAGCCGGGAGACGCAGAACCTGATCCTGGTGTTTCTCGGCATCGCCGTCCTGAAGACCACCCTCGACGGCACGTACGTCCGCTACGTCAAACCGGGGCTGGGCCCGTACCTGATCGTCAGCGCGGTGGTCGTCCTCCTGCTGGCGGCGGCGGCGATCGTCTCCGACATCAGGGCAGGCGGTGTGCACGAGCACGACGACGGTCACGCGCACTCGCACCGCATGCCGTGGTTGCTCCTCGCTCCGGCGCTGGTCGTCCTGTTTCTCGCGCCCCCTGCGCTGGGACCAGGATCGTTCGTACAGCGCCAGACGGAACCGCCGATCACCGTCGCGGGCGGGCGAGCGTTCCCCCCGTTGCCGGCCGACGGCACGCCCGAATTGACGATGATCGACGTCCTGCAGCGCGCCCGGTCGGACACGGCGGGCACACTCGACGACCGCGAGATCGCGGTCCGGGGATACGCGATGCCCCGCGAGGACGGCGGCGTCGATCTGGCGCGCATCCTCATCATCTGCTGCGCCGCCGACGCCCGGACGACGAGGCTGCACCTCGTGGGTCCCGGCACCGAGTCGATGCGCAGCGCGGGTGCCGATCAGTGGTGGATCGTGACAGGTGTCGTGGTCTCGGGCAGCGCCACCGAGGACGATCGGTGGACGCCGGACCTCCGGGTGACAGCGGTGACACCGACGGAGGCGCCGTCGAACACGTACAGCTACTGAACGACGTCGTGGACACGTTCGTCGAATCGTCCCGCTGTCAGAAGTCGAGGCTGTCCACTCCGTCGGTCGCGCCGCGTACTCGGCGAATGTGCACACGTCGACACAGGCGGATGACAGGACGGATCAGAAGCTCGATGCTTCCGAGGAGGAAGAGGACAGTGCCGATCTCGGTCGTCGACTCACTGAAGAACAGCACGCTGCCCACGATGAACCACACCGCGATCGCGATGTCGTTGACGATACTGACGACTTCCCATCGCTGACGGACGATCAACTCGTCGTGCCCGATGGTGAGTGTCAGCGTCCTTCCGCTGATGTAGATACCCACGATCGTCGATCAGGAGTCCGTGTTGGCGTCCCCCGGGTGCGGCACGTTCTCCTCGTCGACGTAGGCCGTGTGCTCGGTGTCCTGCTCGTGCTCGCGCGGCCCGTCGTTGCTTCCGGCGGCGGGAACGGCGTCCGCAGCATCACTGGGCATCGTCATCGTGGGGTCCTGCTCTCTGATCGGTGGTCGGGTCACACCGTGGATGCCCCGCGTCCCGATTCGGCAACCCTCGTGCGGGTGTGGCGTCGCCGGTCAGATCACTCATGTCGAGCACGAAGCGATAGCGAACGTCCCCGGCCTCGAGACGGTCCAGAGCGGTGCCGACGAGAGCCGACGGCAGTACCTCCACCTGTGCGGTGATGCCGTGTTCGCCGCAGAGGTCGAGCATCTCCTGCGTGCTCCGGCGACCACCGCTGCCGGACGAGGTGACCGACTTGCGACCGACCAGGAGGTCCACCGTCTCGATCGAGACCGAGCCGAGGTGGCCCACCAGACAGAGGGTTCCGTCGAGTGCCAGGCTCGCGAGGTACGGGTGCGGATCGTGAGCGACCGGGATGCAGTCGACGACGAGATCCAGTCCGCCCTGCACCGCCACCATCGCGGCGTCGTCGGTCGACAGCACGGTGTGGTGAGCACCCAGTTCCCGCGCCTCCTCCGCCTTGGCCGACGAGGTGGTGAACACGGTGACCTCGGCGCCCAGCGCCGCCGCGAATCGCACGGCGAGATGACCGAGGCCACCGATTCCGGCCACACCGACGCGCGACCCTGGACCGACGCCCCAGCGGCGCAACGGCTCCCAGACCGTGATGCCCGCGCACATCAGGGGAGCGACCGCGGCCGCATCGAGGCCTTTCGGCCGGTGGTAGACGAACCGATCCCGCACGACGTACTCCGCCGAGAAGGCTCCTGCCGTCGTCGATCCGTCGACGCGGTCCCGCCCGCCGTAGGTGAGGGTGGGGAACTCACGGCAGTAGTTCTCCTGCCCCGCAGCGCACATGTCGCACACGTCGCACGAGTCGACGATGTTGCCGACGGCCACGGGGTCCCCAGGGGCGAAGTCCGTGACGCCGCTGCCCACGTCGAGCACCGTTCCGACGAACTCGTGGCCCGGGGTGAGCGGGAAGGACCCCGCGTCGTCCCGGAGCGCGTGCAGATCGGAATGGCACACACCGCAGTGGCTCACGAGCACGGCGACGTCGTCGGCCCGCAGGTCCCGTCGCTCCACCGAGTCCCGGATCAACGGGGCTCCGGGTGCGGATGCGCTGTAGGCGGCCACGGTTCTCACTGGATGTCCCTTCGAAGTGGACCGGTCGGTGGCAACCAACTGGTTAGTTGGAAGCGTAACCGAGAACGATCGCAGTGACCAACCAGTTGGTCACTGCGTAGGCTCGACCCATGGGTGACGCCGCCGAGACGAGACGACGAATACTCCGTGCAGGGACGGCCGAGTTCGCCGAGCACGGCATCGCGGGGGCGCGCGTCGACCGCATCGCTGCGAACGCCGCCATCAACAAGTCGCAGATCTATGCGTACTTCGGCAGCAAACAGGCACTGTTCGACGCGGTCTTCGACAACCGGGTGGACGTCGACATGGCGGACGTCCCGCTCGACGCGGACGACCTGCCCGGATACGTCGCGGCCCTCTACGACATGTATCTGAACGATCCCGAGCTGGTGCGCCTGCTCACGTGGGCGCGGTTGGAGCGGACTCCGATCGGCCCGCTGTTCGCACACCGCGAGGATGCGAGTCGTGTCGAGCTGGACGCCATCCGGGACGCACAGAAGCGGGGCGTTCTCGTCGACGACCTCTCGGCGGAGGATCTCTGGTCGATGCTGGTGTCCCTCGCCGCCACGTGGGCGCAGTCTGCGATCGTCCACACCGCACACGCGGGTGAGAGCGCGTCCGATCACGACCGACGACGGGCAGCACTGGCCGCGACGGCGCGGAGAGCTTTCCGCGCGATCTGAGCCGGCGGGGTACCTGTCAGCCGAAGACCGTCTGCCGCTCGGTGTGCGTGAACGTGAAGATGGTGGCGCCGAAGCTGAACACCGCGGCGAGCAGAAGCACCTGGGGGCCCGTGATGACCACACCGACGAATGCGCCGATCGCACCACCGAGCGAGAACGAACCCAACAGCATCACGTAGCAGACCCAGTCGTAGCGGGTGCCGCCCCCGAACAGATGGCGTTCGATTCCCTGACCGAGCTTGACCAGCGTTCCGGTGACGTAACTCAACGGAATATAGGTCTCTTCCTTCTTGGTGAAGGCGGTGTTCAATGCACCGAGCGCGAAAGCGATGAGAAGGATCGGATAGAAGTTGACGTCGGCGGACGACCACCCGGACAGAGCGATATCGATCGATCCCGCTGCCGCGAGCGCGATCGTCGTCACCACGGTGGCACCGTGCGGATGGTTCGACCAGTACTTCCGCCGGCAGATCGATGCGATGACGACACCGAGCAGGAACGATCCCATCAAAGCGAGTGCAGCCCAGGGAGATGCGCCGGGCGCCACCTCCTTGCCGGCGGGTTCCCCGAAATGACCCACAACCGCACGTTCGGTATTTCCCGTCATGAAGGTGACGAAGTATCCCGCGGAATGCAGAAATGCGACCGCGCCGACCATCCCGGCGAGGCCGGACAGAATCCAGGACAACCGGGCTTCCGGGCCCACTGCGGTGTCACGACTGATCGCCATAGGAGAGGTCATACCTGTCATTCTCCGGACGAAATGTGCTCGGACGACTCCGTGAGGCGTGTATCACAAAACAATAAATGCGCGTAACACCAGTGAAACGTGGTGAGTCACAACAGCCTTCCTCGAAGACTGGAACACCACCGAAGGATTGAGGGTGGTCAGGCTCGGGGCACCCGTGCTGCGTGGGCGGCAGTTCCGCCCCACGCCTGAGGAGGCCTCATGTATCTGCACGTACAGAAGCTGATCCACGACATCGTTCCCGACGAGCCCGATCCCGCCG